>NZ_JBXUNW010000013.1:0-121843 GCF_057196045.1 Lysinibacillus sp. DFXJR4
TTCTTAGTTCTCCTAGCAAATATGCTAGTGGCTAATCTTTTCAATTAGCAACGTGTCGCACTATCTTGATACTCATCCACAAGTACTTCTTTAAAGCGCTTTTTTAAATCCATAGCAACAGGTGATGGCTGTATATCTCCATTTACTTCCTCTGATAAAATTTGGAGGGCAAAATGCTCTAAATCTGAGAAATCAATAATTCCCCGTTCTAATTTTGCTAGACGAAACTGTTCACTAAACACATTTGTCAGTCCCACTAATGTGCCAATCGTTGGGGCCATTAAACGAATTTCCTCTAGCAGGCGAGCAGGCGTTCTAACAAAATAGGTTTCTTTTATTTTGTTAACAATTTTTTTAGCAGCCTCTCTCTTTTTCTTTGCAAGCTCCTGTAATTCCCCATCCACTAAAGCATCCTTTGACACTCGCTTTAACGTTGACCATTTGACAGTGGCAAAGTAATCAAAGAGCTCCTGCCATGTCCCCTTTTGGCTAATACGAATGCCTTCCTGAATCATTGCAAAATCAATTTCTGCCGTTTCAGCATAGGGTGCTGGTCCTGTTGGCTGTAACGTTATTACTCGCATTTCAGAAATTAATACAAATGCTTCTTCAAGACTATGCTTTACGGTTAATTTCACATATTTCGACAACTCTAAATCATCAATCGTCACATCCTCCGCTAACTCATATGTTTTAGGAAGACTGTTCAACCATTTTTTCGGTACTGCATGAACGCAAGATGTATCATAGAGCTTGCTAATTAACGTTTCAATAGCTTGATCATCACGATCCGATGTAAAACTATCGACTAAACGAAAGATTGCTTGAACTTGCTCCTCATCCTCAGAATCATATGCGGCTTCAAGTACATCTGCTAAAATATCATCTCTCAACAAGGCAACCTCTGCCTCATTTGCAATACGAAAGCCTGGATCAATGTCTAATAAATAGGCATACTGTTTTACAATGGCTAGGCAGAACGAATGTAATGTTGAAATTTGTGCTTTATTAACTAGACTAAGCTGGCGTCTTAAATGATTGGAAGTAGGGTTTTCTGCAATTGCCTTTTCAAGCGCCTCAGCCATTCGATGACGCATCTCTGCTGCAGAGGCATTGGTAAAGGTCACAACTAACAGCTCATCTACGTTAATCGGATTCTCTATTGCAATGACCTTTTCAATCATACGATTAATCAGTACAGCTGTTTTCCCAGAACCTGCCGCTGCAGACACAAGTGTATCCTGTCCACTTGCATAGATAGCCTTCCATTGGTCATCAGTCCATGTAACATTCATTGGTTTTTCAGGTATTGCTTGTACCAAGTTACTTCATCTCCTTTCGTATTTTTTCAACAATTTCATTTGGCTTCGCTTGCATTAATTGTCGATAGCTTTGCTTGCCATCAGAAGGATCAAATTGACAAACAGCAGAAAACTGACAATAATCACAGGCTGTTTTTGATTTTAATTTATACGGACTGATAGAAGTATCTCCAGATAGAATACCATTGCCAGCCTCTTGATGCTTTCGACGCACAAAATGCTGCAAATTTTTCATATCGTTAACAGGAACTATCCGTGACTGAGATTCGGATGGTGTTCCATCTTTTTTCATATATACAGGAATGATTTTCGAATGCCCACTCAATTCTTCCAACTGCTCGTCCATTGATAAAATGGCCTCTGCATTCTCTGATAGCAGTCCCTTCATTTTATATTGCTTTAAACGATCCTCTTCTATTTCACTATCACTTAAATCCTTGTCAAGCTTTAACATTGGGTTATGAACATGTACATACAGTACCCCTGCTGGCTCTGTTTCGCCTGGTAGCCAATAAGAGCTGTTTTCCATCGCTACATCTAAATAAGTAAGGACCTGTAAAGATAGTCCATAGTAAACTTCATTTAAATCTAAATCACGAGCTGAAGATTTATAATCGACGATGCGTAAATATGAGCGATCATCGATAGACGCGCTATCCACTCGATCAATACGGCCACGCATAAACATTTTCTTCCCACCAGCTAAATCGATTTCAAGAGGAGGAAGCTGTTCATGTTGACCTGGTCCAAATGATGCCTCAATAGCAATTGGCTTAAAGTGGGAAACATTTGCATGCTGTGTCAATGCCGTCATTGTTCGTTCAACAATACGGATAAGCTTACGTTGAATATAACGATAACGCGCACTGGATAGTAGGATTTGATGAGAAAAGACTGGCACAATTTGCTCCACTGCTTGGCGTGCCAATTGTTTAATTTGCTGTTTCGTTAAACGTACCCACGACAGCTGTTGTCGATGTGTCTCTTCTGTAATCCATTTCAGTGCTTCATGGAATAAATCACCCATTGCAAAGGTTTCTAATCTATATTCTGCACGTTCCTCTAACCGAAGCCCATAGGTTGTAAAATGCGAAAATGGACATCTGAAATATTTTTCAATTCGAGAAACACTGGATGTTAGTTTTTGACCGTATAACTCCTGTGTAATATATGTTTCAAGTGGTTGTGCTTCATTTTTATGCGTAATAGGTTGGAGAACCCGTTCAAAAATCAGTGCCCAATATGGATCCTGCTCATAAAATTTTTCTAATGCCAGCCATTCTGGCGCAAGCTCACGGCTATGCTCAGCTTGTCGTAGTTGCATCATAAGATGGGCTAAAGCTGTGCGTGGATGACGTAAATATGGTAGTGGATTATCTTCTAGTAATTCAATTGGATCCATAACAACCCGCTCAACAGCTACCCCACTTAAAAGACCTGGTGTATTTCCATTGCCGATTATTTTTTTTATATAAAGTGAAGATAATAACGCCTTCCCTTCTTCATCCGCTGTAGGATAGGACAAGAACAATTTATCAGAAGGTGTCGTTAAAGCTCGATATACTAAGAAATTTTCTTGGAGTAAACGATTTTTAGATGTCGGTGCAAGCTCATACCCAATTTGGTTAAACCATTCACGTTCAACATCTGATAATAATCCCTCATACTCCATACGTGTTGGGTAGATTCCATCATTGATGCCTAAAACGAAAGCAACTTTGATATTTGATAAACGAGCTAAATCAACCGTCGCTACCATTACTTCATCTAAGGTAGGTGGAATGCGAGAAAATTCTAATGTATCAAAGCCCTCATCTAGAATTTTTGCTGCTTCCTCGACAGTCATTTGTTGTTCCCCAAACATATACACAAATTGATCAAGCACAGCGATCCATTCTTTCCATGCTTGGTCATGTTCGCTAGCTGCTAAGGCATCACCTCGATCCAGTTCACGATCTTTCAAAGTCTGCAGCTTATCATAGACCTTTAAATCCTCAATTATTTGAAATAATGCAGTCGCTACATCTCTACCTGTTGTCGCTACTTCTAGCCTGTCTTGTAACAATTTTAGTGGTTGTCGAATTTCATCTCGAATAGCCTCTATTTCCGCCTGCATAGCACGTTCCTCATCTGTTTGTACCTTAGAATGGAATTCAAGACCACGATATTTTTTGAAAAACCATCGAGATTCCTCAAACCACCGCTCACCATAAATACCCTGTGCTAAGCAATAATTCTCTAAACGATCTGCACGCTCACGCCAAACATTTAGCTCAGCGTGTAATGGGAAAAATAAATCCGTTTTGACACTACGGAAAATCGGTTCGTACTTCCAATTAGAAGTAACCACTTCCAAAACAGAACGACTAAGCTCTATTAATGGATGATGAAGCATGGTTTTTTTAGAATTTGTAAAAGTAGGAATTTCATATTGCTGAAAAATTGTAGAAATAAGTGGATCATAAACTTCTGCTTGTCTATAAAGAAGCACAATATCTTGATAACGATAGCCATCCTCCTTTGTCAGCTTTGTTATTTCCCGGGCAATGGCATGTATCTCAGCACGTCGATTGGATGCTTCAAGCACCTTAACATCACCAGAAGTTTCTATTGATTGGGGTACCAATTTCGAAAATTCTTCTTCGACATGCTGTAAATCTTTAGATTGAAAACGATACGTATAGTAAAAATGTAATGGTGCATCAACTTCAATACCCTCTTCATTTGCAATATCGTGTAATCGTTTATTGGTTAATGCAGCTTCATGAAATAAAGACTGCTCATCATAAGCTTCATCAATATGATCAAAGGGCAGAACAACTGTAACTTGTTTCGTCACCTTTAATAGCTCCTTGACTAGCTCCAACTCTCGCACAGTAAAAGCTGTAAATCCATCTATATAAATAGTAGCTTGCTTCATCGTCTCAGAATCTTTCAAATGCTCGGTTAAGATTGGATAATAGCCCTCACTATCGACATAAGTCGTACCAAGCCGATCCTCTAAAGCTTGTAAAACTACCTGTAAGTCATTAGTTTTAGCTTGTAATGTATGCGGAGCATCCACGGCTTTTAAGGATGCAGTTACTTCTGCTAGCACCGAGCTATTGACACTATAACGACTAAACTCACGTAATAATGTCTCTATTTCCTCTGTAAAACCTCTTTTTCCAGCAGCTTGACGAAATAATGAAAACTCATCTTTTTGTTCCTCTAACAGTTTACGAATAAGCATTCGATAGCCATATCCATTAACTTCTTTTCGTGCAATACCGCCAGTTTCCTGTAATACAAGCCATGCTAATCGTTTAAATGTCATGACCTGTGCACGGATTAACCCCTGTAAGCCATACTTATTCGTTAGCTCATACTCCGTCGAATAAGACATTTGGTCAGGAACAATCACAAAAATCGGATGCCCCAATGGCTCTGATTTTAATTGCTCAACAATCTCTTGATGAATAAATGTTGATTTACCAGTTCCTGATCGCCCTGAAACAATGCGCAATGTCATATAAGGTTCCCCTCCTATATCTATTTATTGATAAACCTGTATTTTGAATGTTTTATGTCAATTAAACCTAGTCACTTTTCTATTCTACCTGAGCGCTTCCAACTTGAAGCGGAGCGATTTTCTCTTCAACCCGAGCGATTCCCACTGGGAGCAGAGCGGTTTTCTCTTCAACCCGAGCGATTCCCACTTGAAGCGGAGCACTTTCCTCTTTAACCCGAGCGCTTTTCACTGGGAGCAGAGCGGTTTTCTCTTCAACCTGAGCACTTCTTACTTAGAGCGGAGCAGTTTCCTCTTCATCCTGAGCCTTTTTCACTGGGATCGGAGCACTTTTCTACACAACCCGAGCTGTTTCCAATTGGGGCGGAGCAGCTTTCACTTCAACCCGAGCGATTCCAACTTGGAGCGGAGCAATTTTCTCTTCAACCCGAGCGCTTCCAACTTGGAGCGGAGCACTTTCCTCTTCAACCTGAGCCTTTTTCACTAGGAGCGGAGCACTTTCCTACACGACCCGAGCACTTCCCACTTGAAACGGAGCACTTTCCACTTCAACCCGAGCGCCCCCCACTAGAATCGGAGCACTTTTTCTCTGAACACTAGCTGCCTTTCCTAGGAATAAGATAAAAACCCCTTCTCTCATTTTACATGATACAAGGGGTTAGATGTGTATATTCAACTTCCTTACTTAATGATGTTTCGTCATTTTTCGCACCTGCTTTAGATCTCTCTCCACACGTGCATTTAATCGCTTCTCTATAAGCTTGCCGATCCACCAAAGTAAGACAATGGCAATTGCTGCAATAATTAGTCTTACAGGGCTTGTTAGTAACGATTTTAAATCATAACCAAGCACGCTCATTCCTAAGATCATAACGAACTTACCTGCCAATAGCACCACTAAATAATATTTTTTATGAATATGGGAGAGTCCAGCTACTATGTTGACAATTACAGACGGTGTAAAAGGAAAACAAAGTAACACAAACAGTGGGCTAATTCCATTCATATCAACCCATTTAATTAGCTTCTTGACCTTACTACTCCCTGTTACAAATTGTAGCTTCGGGTGCTTGCCAAAATGTCGTACAAGTAAAAATACAGCATATGACCCAGCTACAGAGCCTAACCACGATAATAAGAAACCAAACCATAAACCAAACGCGCTAGCATTGGCCACAACGAAGACAACTAAAGGTAAAAACGGTAAGAATGCTTCTATAAAAGGTAATAGCAATCCAATGACTGGGCCCAGCGTCCGATACTGTGCTGCTACATGTTCAATATTTTCTACAGTAAACCATTCATTCAAAATCGACACCTCTATTTATACTGCAAAATTAAATGTAAAATCGTTAACGTTTCTGAAGTATTTTTATATTCATGGGGCTGATGACCTGAGAATACCAATGTATCCCCTTCCTTAATTAATTCATGCATATCGCCAGCAGAAATAATAGCTTGTCCTTGTATAACAATTACAGTTTCTTCTACCCCTTCTGTATGTGCTTCACTCCTACTTAATGCACCTGGCTCCATTTCGATCTTGTAAAACTCCCAGCCACGCTCCGGATTATAAGGAATAATCGAATAAACCCGATAGCGTCCCTCATCTTCATCTACATGCGGTGCATCATCACTGCTATATTTCATGAAATGAGCTGTTGGTGGCTGTAATAAAGAGGAAAAGGAAATGCGCATCCCCGCAGCAATTTTCCAAATGGTTGATACAGTTGGATTGGCTTCTCCCTTTTCAATCTGTGCAAGTTGTGCCTTACTTACACCTGTAGCTTTGGAAACATCGTCTAAGCTTAAATGACGCTGTTGTCGAATCTTCTTTAATTGAAATGCTAAATTTCGGCTCATTTGTTCCACTAGTATTCACCATTTTCTATTGTTTATTTTATCAGACATATGTATACTTTAATAAACATCAAGAACTATCAAACTATTCCATCATTAGTATACATGGAAATTTTTCAGAAGGGATGACCTATTTATGACAAGTACAACAGAGCTTCGAAATGAAGCAACTCACTCACCAAATGACAGCTTTATACAAGGCATAAAAGATTGTATCCCGACATTACTCGGTTATATTAGTATAGGACTTGCTTTCGGTGTTGTAGGTTCCGCATCTGGCTTATCAGTACTCGAAATTGCACTTTTAACTATATTGATTTATGCAGGGTCGGCCCAATTCATCTTTTGCGCACTCCTTTTAACAAATAGCCCTGCTTCTGCTATCATTGTAACCATTTTTGTCGTAAATTTACGCCATTTATTAATGAGTTTAACAATAGCTCCACATTTTACACGCTATTCCATGCTCAGAAATGTTGGATTTGGTACATTGCTAACAGATGAAACTTTTGGTGTAGCCGTAACAAAGCAAATGCAGACAGGCAAATTGTATGGAAAATGGATGGATGGGTTAAATGTCACCGCCTATTTGTTCTGGATTCTCTCCTGTGTTGCTGGCGCATTTTTAGGCCAATGGGTGGCAAATCCAGAGAAATGGGGTTTAGATTTTGCCTTAATAGCGATGTTTGTTGCATTGCTTGTCCTTCAGCTTAGCAGTGTTGGGAAAAATAAAATTATGCATTACCTTATGCTAATTGGCTATATGATTGTTATCATGTACGGTCTATCTTATCTTGTACCTTCACACGTAGCTGTTCTTCTTGCAACAGTTATTGTAGCGACAATTGGGGTGGTGACAGATAAATGACAACAACTGCTTATATGGTATGGCTAATCATTGGCTGTGCACTAGTAACTTGGTTACCACGTGTTATTCCTTTTATTTTTGTTCGCAATGTTAAACTTCCAGAAATTGTCCTAAAATGGCTAAGCTTTATTCCTGTTTGTATTTTGAGTGCTCTTGTTATTGAAAACTTATTGGATACTGACAGTGGGAAAGTTGTTACATTGAATTGGCCAGTATTTCTTACATTTGTCCCAACTTTAATCATTGCACTTCTTACAAAAAGCTTATCTATTACTGTTGTAGCAGGCGTCATTATTATGGCAGCCGTACGATATTTCATGTAAAAAGGTCAGTCCGAAGCGGTATATCACTTTGGACTGACCTTTATTGGACTAAGGATTGAAATCTTTTTTATGCTTCATTTTACTGGCTAACCAAAAACCTACAGTTAACGAAAATGCATCAATCACAAAGATAATAGGTGGAGAAGTATACCCTGCATAGACAGATGCCGCAATAAGGGCAATCGCTAGAATCAAAGCAACATAACGATTAAACGTAATCCTAGTAAACAATAATACTAGTAATGCAGGTACAAATAATGCTAACACCATTTTCCCGAAAACATCCATTAGATATCCCTCTGCTCAGCTAGCAATAATCCGATTCGGTAATGATCATTGCTATAGATTACATGCTGTGTTAGGCGTATTTCATTATTACGATCTAAAACCTCTAGACGACAATGTGCTGCGTTTAATTGTAAAGCTTCATATAATTCAGCTTCAGTAAAAATAGGGCGTCCATTTACTTTACGAATACACTCTCCTACAAGTAGACCCATTTTTTCAGCAGGCGAATCTGGTAATACTGCTGCGATAATGGCCCCTTTTGTACTTTGTGAAACTGCATAAATATCAGTTTTATCTTGCATTGCATAATAGATGGAAATAATGACACGGATTACTATACCTACTGCTAAGGTTATAAAACCGATAAATGGCTCCAAGTATGCTGCTAACCCACCGATTACGATAAGCTGTCCTAGTATAAGCACTGATCTCCCTATTTTAGGCAACTTCAAGGCCGGTAACTCTTTTCTCGCAAGCTTTGAAAATCCTATGACTATCGGAAATAGGACAAGTGCAAATTGATTATCACCTAATGTGAATTGTGGCCAATAGGGTAATGCTGATGGAATAACTTCTCCAGGCATTACAAAGAAAATTGGTAATATCCAAACATTTCTTGAACGATATACAATAGCCTGCATCCCACGCTTCGTTTTTTCCACACAAGGCGTTGTTACCTTAATGGCTGTTCGACGAATTAATATACCCTCAGCAATCACACATAGGCCTGTTAAAATGGTAATAGTTACGATAGAACCTTCTAATAAATTTACACCTTCCACTGATATTTTCCACCATGAAAAAGTCCAATGGTAATGAAACATTCCCCATATGGCGAAAGCAGCAAGTCCCATCGTATAAATAGGAGAAAGTGCGTTTATAAAAAATAGGATTAGTGCCAAAATCGAAATAGCTATCAGCCATAATAAAAAAGCTTTAGGTACTGTTAAACCGGCACCAACACTTAATAGTGAAATAATAAGGGCGTAAAGCCAACCATGCTTCCATTGCCCAACTAATTCTGTCCATCCCCAAACAATGCGTCTATTAAAAAATTTACGTTCCTGCTTTACGCGACGATACCCTAAAAAAATTGCAAAAATAATTGCAATATAAAGTAATGGATTGAGTAAAAAGCGGCCAATCGCTGTTACAACTTCAATTAAAATATCACTAACCATACGAACACCCGCCATTTCTGTCTTTAATACTATGAATTTATTGTATCAAACGACTACTCACTTGCGTAGTACAAACTAAAGATATTGTCATTACATAATGATATTCAGCGGATGTCTTTTTTACAAATCAAATTTCTATTATCTACTGTTCTATATTGTGCAATAAAAAGCTTGTCGCCATTTGGAACTGTAAATCATTTTGGCGATCCATTTTATACTGCTTTAAAGTATCATTTAAGCTATTAAAGAATGTTGAATCTAGATAAATATTATCTTCTGCCTGCTTTAATTTTTTCTCATCTCGGTACTGCATAACTGCTTCCTCTGTCTTTTCATCCAGATAACCATCTAGGCGATCAATTTTATAACCTAGCTTTTTTAAAGCATTCTGTGTATATGAGATTTCCTCACTCATATCCCCGACTTTAAACTTGCCTGACAATGGATGCATTTGGAAGGCGAATAATTCGTTTTGTTCAATCACTAAATTTGCTTCTATTCCTTGCCCATGAATCCATTCACGTTTAGGTGTCAGCCATTTATTTGTGGATAGTTTTAGTTCTCCACCATTTGATAAAGCCCAAGATTCCTGTACAGTTCCTTTACCGAAGCTCTTAACACCAACGATGGATGCACGCCCCCATCCTTTTAAGGCACCACCAAGTACCTCGCTAGCCGATGCACTGCCTTCATTTTGTAAAATTACAATCGGAATTTTATACATCGCTTGTAAATATTTCTCGTCAAAGCTTTTTGCTTCTGTTTTTAATGGTTCCATAGCACCTTCAGCATTTTGCATATACGCAAATACTTTGCCATTTTCTAATACCGTGCTCAGTAGCGCTGCGACGCTATGTAAATACCCTCCTGGATTATCTCGTACATCAATAACAAGCCCCTCAATATCTTTTCTTAGTAATTTACTCGTTTCAGTGACCCATTCATTTGCCGTTTTTTCACCGAAGATAGAGATTTCCACATAGCCGATTGACGTATTTTCTACCTTGATTACTTCACTTGATACCGTTTTATTCGATATTGCAGCTCGCTCCATTGTCATTTTTATATGCTTATCCTCACTGGGACGATAAACGACAATGGTAACTTTCGTGCCCTTTTTCCCTTGAATTAATTGCATTAACTCACTCATCTTTTTCCCATCTACTCGAACTCCATCTACTTGTACAATTTCGTCGAGAGAGCGCATGCCTGCCTTCTCCGCTGGGGATGAACGAACAGGAGATACAACAATAAATTTGCCGTTATTTTCAGCTAGCTCAATACCAATGCCCACTCTTTCTTCAGCTAACATTTGTCGATGCTGCTCTGCCTCCTCCTTTGAATAGTAGGTACTATAAGGGTCCTTAATCGCATCTGCCATACCTCGCAGTGCCCCCTCCACCAATGATTCCTTTTTCGTATTATATACAGATTTCTCCTCAATCAAGTTCATAGCTTCATTGATTGATTCAACCTCTGTGACGACTGGCTCCTTTTTATTCCCCCCACCTAAATTAAACCAGTCAAAATAAATTCCACTACCTAGCAATAAGCTACTAGCTAGTACTCCGACACCAGCCATTATTTTGCGCAACTCTTCCCTCCTCCGTCTCTTTTACTGTATGACTTTTTTTTTTCAAACATACAAGATTGCGCTTCAAAATAATTTATTAAATGCCAGATGCGTCTAATTCAATAGTTTTCATCAATTACGCCCTAGGCTAATAGTTTTTGAATCTCCTCTGCAAAACCTATAATATTTACTGTGGACTTTACGTAGATGGCAGTTTTCTGTACCTAAAAACATTTGATGTTGTCGCTGCCCTTTCGCTCACTAAAGTTCTGCTGAATCAAAAAAAACTGCTACGCCTCTAAATAGAAACGAGCAGATTTATTCGTGTGTTTAGTCTAACGCATCCGCATAAGTTTTTAACATATCAGCATCCATCGGGCCTCTTATAGCTCGTTGAATATAGCCATTAGAATCAATAAAGTATGTTGTAGGTATTGTCAATATTTTGTACTCAGAACCAACTGAATTCTCCGGGTCGAGAACAATAGGAAAGGTTAATTCGAAGCTATCTCTAAAGGTCATTACTGTATCAATTTTACCATCTGCCGTCAGATCTCGTTCACCCGAGGTTAAATTGACAGCTACAATTTCTACATTATCGTCTTTGGCATATTGTTCGTAATAACTTTGCATATGCGGCATTTCTGCTTTACATGGCGGACACCAAGTCGCCCAAAAATTTAAAACAACCTTTTTTCCACGAAGACTACTCAATGTTACCTTTTCTCCATCTAGGCTGGTAAGTGTAAAGTCTGGTGGTGTGTCTCCATTTTTCAAGCCAATAGTCCGCTCCTCCATCTCCTTTCCTAGTGAAGCTGTTTCAATTTCTCGCTCCTTATCAATTTGCTGTCTAACATATGTACCAACCATCGCAACTACTAACAATATGACAACTAGTAGCCCTATATTTTTCTTCTTCATTATTTCCCTCCAATGATTTTTGCTCTTTTAACAGCCGTCTTTCGTTTCAAATTTTTTTACAAAAAGCTGCAACCGTAAACCCATTATAAGTAATATAACGCTGATCCCTACAGCTGGTTGCCATAACCCAAGCGGCTGAAAGTTAGCTACAATAATTAATCCACTTGTATAGATAAATAATGCATAATTGAGAGCAGATACTTTCCATAATATGAGGATTGTTAGTACACTTAGTACAGCTAAAGTTATAATTTCACTATTAGTCGGATTATCATTCAGTATTACAACTAGCCATTGATAAATCGATTGAGTTAAAATAATTGCCCAGCTGTAGGCACTTGCTCCTATTACATCAAACTGTAATTTTTGTTTCTTCCAAAGAAGCTGCAGTGATACTGCTATAGCAGCTAATAAGACACCTACTGTACCACCATTGAAATAAAGCAATGCAAAAGGTTGAGCCATAATAGTTTTAGCATCAGTTACAATGACACTAAATTTCCAAACAAGTATAAAGGTCAAAATGGCATCGGCATATACCCCAGACCATTTTTTAGGGAATTGCATTCGTAAAACTAGCCATACAATGACAAATGCCATTAGAAGAGCAACAGCAGTTGCCGGCAATGTTAATGTCCGAATAGAGTACCATTCCGTATTAATCACCCAAAATCCTCCACAAAAAGATATTTTCAGCATAGCATATATTCTTTGTGTGAAACGCCATTTCACACTGTTTTAAGAAATTCTTCAGAAAGTAATTTAAAAATGTATACTTCATCATTTCTATATACCCTTATAGGTATTATAAATTGTAACATTAAAGAATTGATTTGTATAATACAAGCAGTTCATCTACTTTGTTTAAACATCAAAAAAGCCATACATTAGACTATGCTAATGTATAGCTTCACTATTTTACAGCGGAATATACTTCAACGGATTGACACTACCAACTGCTTGTCCACGCCAAGCGCCAATATGCACCTCAAAGTGTAAATGTGGTCCTGTTACGCGACCAGTACTACCCATTGTTGCAATTTGCTGACCTTGAGAGACCTCTGCACCTACACTTACATTGAAGGAATTTAAGTGTGCATATACTGTCGTATAGATTTGGCCATCGATAGAGTGTGTAATAATGACTACATTGCCATATGTGCTAAGTGGTGCCGCGTAGGATACAACACCATCAGCTGCTGCCCATATGGGTGTTCCTGTCTTATTGGCAAGATCCACACCATAGTGGAATTCTGGACCCGCGCCAATATTACGCCAGCCATACGGTGAGGTTAAACGACCATTTGTAGGTGTAATCCATGTACCATCTGATTGTGGTGCATTGACAGTTGATGAACCACCACTCCCATGATTGCCTGCATTTGCTGCTGCAGCAGCTGCTGCCTTGCGTTTTGCTTCCTGCTGACGAGCAATTTCCGCTAATCGATTTTGTTCATCAATAATTTTTTGTTGTAATTCCTCACTAATTTCAAGGGCTTCGGAATATTCTTTTTCTAGTAATACTTTTTCAGATTTGAGCTTTTCCTGCTCTTTTTCTAATTGATCTACTAATTTATTTTTCTCTGCTTTCTGTCCATCTAAGGATGCCTTTAAACGTTCAAGTTCAGCTTGTTTTTCTTCAAGCTTTTGACGTTTATTTTCTAAAGCCTTCTTTTGTTCCTCCAAAGTTTGCTTGTCCTCTTTTTGATCACGGATAATTTGACGATCCGCATCTAATAAAGCATTCACAGCAGAGAATCGATCGATAAAATCTACGAAGCTATTAGATCCTAATAATACGTCTAAATAGCTAACAGAGCCGCCCGCTTGGATTGCACGAGCACGATCCTGCAACAATAAATCCCGCTCTTCAATTTTACGTAGAAGCTCTGCTATTGAATCCTCTAATGCTTTTATTTCTTCATTAGTAGAGCGCACTTCTGCAAGTACATTTTTGATATTACTATTGGTTTTGTCGATTTCAGCGTTCAACGTTTGAATTTGATCTAACAGCTTTTGTTGCTTGTCTTCATTTGCAGTGATTGCATTTGTTTTATTTTTAATGGATGAATTTAATTGATTTTTCTTTGTTTCCACTTGTTTTTTTTCATCTTTTAAATCCGATAAACTAGTTGCATACGCTGATGGAGTTTGGATAAAAAGAAATAGTGCAGATACTACTGCAAGTGTTTTCATTGAGTTTTTCGCCTTACTTTTCACCGACTGAACTCCCCTTCGACTATTTTTTTGTAATGTAGATTGATGTTGTTAGTGCTGTCAATCCTCTAGCTAAATTTTTAAAAACTTACGCACTGACATGAAACTTCCCCAAATACCGATTAGTACACCAATTAGTAGTAGTAGACCGCTTACTTGGTACACAAGAGGTGAAAAATCAAGTACTTGCACTAGCTCGCCTTTTAATCGAGGCGCTATAATTTTATATACATTGTGATAAAGGGTTGCGACAACCGCAATCGGAATAATAGAGCCTAATACCCCGAGCCACATTCCTTCCAATAAAAATGGGATACGAACAAATGAATTCGTTGCTCCAACAAGCTTCATAATTTCTATTTCATCTCGACGGGCTATAATCGTAATACGAATCGTATTTGAAATTAAGAAAATAGCTGTAAATAATAATCCTAAAATCAACACTATACCAACATTACGGCTAATATTTAAGAAGTTGAAAAGCTTTTCTACCTTACCCTCTCCATACATAACATCATATGTATACTCAAATTTATCAATTTTCTTTGCAACAGTAGCTGTTTGCTGAGGATTTGAAGCTTTTACGTAAATAACATTTCGTAATGGATTACTTTGTTCAAATAGTTTAAAATCGTCCCCAAAATCCTTTACTAATTTGGTTAGCTCTTCTTCCTTCGTGGAATAGGTCATTTCGGCAATATCCGGCAATTTTTTAATTTTTTCAATTAGCGCTTTTTCTGAAGCCTCATCTGCTGTTTCATCAATCAATACTTTAATTTCAACATCATTCTCTAAATCAGAAGCAACCTTATTTAAATTCATCATAATAAGCGCAAAAACGCCTACTAAAATTAATGTAACTGTTACGGCACTTACTGAGGCAATGGTCATCCAGCTATTACGGCCAAGGGATTTGAAACTTTCTCGGAAGTGACGTTTCACCGTATTAAATTTCATAGCCGTATTCACCTCCGTGCTCGTCACGGACAATCATGCCGCCCTCAATCGCTATCACACGACGTCGAATCGTATTCACGATTTCACGGTTATGGGTTGCCATTACAATCGTTGTGCCACGTGCATTAATTTCCTCAAATAAATTCATAATCTCCCATGATGTTTCAGGGTCAAGATTCCCAGTTGGCTCATCGGCAATCACAACCTTTGGAACATTGACGATTGAACGTGCAATCGAAACACGTTGCTGCTCGCCCCCTGATAGTTCATTTGGAAACATTCTCGCCTTATGTTTTAGCCCGACAAGCTCTAACACTTCCATCACTCGACGTCGAATTTCCACTGGCTCCTCTTCAATTACCTCTAAAGCAAACGCAACGTTCTCATAGACATTTAATCGAGGTAAAAGCTTGAAGTCCTGGAAAACTACACCAAGCTGTCGACGTAAAAAGGGTACCTTCTTATTTTTCAAATTTGCTAAATCTATCCCATTCACCGTGATTTCACCTGAAGTTGCTTTTTCTTCACGATACATTAATTTAATAAATGTTGATTTACCCGCACCACTTGGGCCAACAACATACACAAATTCTCCTTGCTTTATGTTAACGGAAATCCCATTTGTCGCAACAACGCCATTTGGGTATTTCTTTGTCACATTCTTCATTTCTATCATATTTAAACCACCTAAATCTCTTACCTATGTAAGAAGTATTCTCTTACTATTATAGCACTCTATTTCTGTTTTTTTATTACAGTTTCATTTCATTCCGTGCCAGTTCCTACTATTTCGTTCTTTCATTACCATTGTCATCCCATAATTATTATAAAACTCGACATCAAAGAAAACAGAAAATCGACTTTGATTACCAGAAAATGAGACAAAAAAAGCATTCAAGACTATGTTTGTGCATAGCTTGAATGCTTTTTAAGCTTAAATATGCTGCTCGTCAGTTGTTGTATAGCGAACTAAAACTGCACCTGTTTTTGATTCGCCTTCAATAAACAGACGATTCGCATTTTCTACTTCTTTATCAAAACGTACAACTTTGGATAAGAATTGATCTTGTGATTCAATCTTTGATGCATCTTGAATACCTACATCTACTTTTCCAAAATTAGTGACAATTTTTCCGCTTAATGAAATGGTACGTGGTACATACAATTCAACTGCACCAGCAACTGTTTGTGCTTTAATTTTTGATGAGTTTGTAGAGCAAGTTGTCACAACGACATGTCCATTAACCGATTTTGCTTCTATTTCATCCAATGCCCCATCTAAATAGACACGACCGTTTAATGTTTCAGCCTCTAAATCTTTACCACGAACATTCGTCAATTCAATCGATCCATTTGAAGAGTCTACTTTAGCTTTTTCAAAATTAAACTTAGAGCCCTTGATAGCACCATTCAATGTTTTCACTTTTAAATGGTCGAAGCCTATATCTTGTAAAGATACACTACCGTTCATTAAACGGACTGATAATTTTTCCAACTGCTCCTTCGGTACAAGAACTTTAACATTTACTTGAACAAGCTTTAATTGACTTAAAATTCTTAAAGAACCTTCATCTTCTTTTACTACAAATTGTTCTAGGAAATGGTTACGTGTTTCTTCTTCACTATCATTAATAAGTGGTGCCTTCACCTTACAAATGACTTGGAAGCTATCACCTTCAGTAGATTCTAAAGAAAAATTGCCATTCGGTAATTCAACAATTACACTGTCCACATGTTCAGCTGTCACTTCTTCCGTATGGGTAAATTCTACTTTATCACCAAACGGAGAAGATACATCAAATTCCTTTACTTTTTTCACGGCTGTATTCATCATATCCATAAAGATTGAGCCAATCTGTGTTAAATCTTTACGGAAATCCTGCATCTCATCCTGGAAATGTTTCATAAAATCAGTATCTTTTTTTTGCTGTTCTTTAGTTTGTTCATTGAAGAGTGTCTCTTTTTCTGTTGAGGATTGCTGCCCCTCTTTTGACACATCATTCATAACATTTTGAGTAGACTTGCTAGGTTGCTCCAATGCTTCTAATAATGTAATCGCCTCTTGCGCTGAAATTGTTCCTTTTTCCACAAGTTCTAAAATTCGTTGACGTTCATTTTGCATAAATAAAATAGCCTCCCTCAGTTCGTTATATTATTTATACGATTCATTTTGTGAAAAGTTTCACCATAGAAATGAAAAAATTGGGGCTAAAGCTTCTAAGAACTTTTTGGAGCATCCTTTGTAAAAAAAATCGCAACAATCACTTAGAAAGGAACGTTACGATTTTTGTATTTTACTTTATTGGGAAGCCTTTGCTAAAGCAGCTTCCATACGCATACGATCGCGCTCTAATATTGGTTTTAAGTATTTGCCAGTATAAGACCCGCTTACCTCTGCGACCTCTTCTGGTGTTCCTGTTGCCACAATTGTGCCACCCTTGTCACCACCCTCTGGCCCTAAATCGATAATGTAATCAGCTGTTTTAATTACATCTAAATTATGTTCGATCACTAATACCGAGTCACCATTTTCTACTAGGCGCTGCAAAACAACAAGCAATCGTGCAATATCATCTGCATGTAAGCCTGTTGTGGGTTCATCTAAAATGTAGAATGATTTCCCTGTAGAACGTCGATGTAATTCAGAGGCTAATTTCACACGCTGTGCCTCACCACCAGATAGGGTTGTAGCAGGCTGTCCTAATTTCATATAACCTAATCCAACATCGACAATCGTTTGTAGCTTACGTTGGATTTTTGGAATATTTTCAAAGAACACCACTGCATTTTCAATCGTCATATCTAAAATATCTGCAATGCTCTTATCTTTATACTTCACTTCTAATGTTTCACGATTGTAACGTTTACCATGACAGACTTCACAAGGTACGTAAACATCTGGCAGGAAATGCATTTCTATTTTTATAATTCCGTCACCACGACATGCCTCACAGCGGCCACCTTTAACATTAAAGCTAAAACGCCCTTTTTTATAGCCACGTACCTTTGCCTCATTGGTTGTAGCAAAAACATCACGAATATCATCAAAGACACCTGTATAAGTAGCAGGGTTGGAACGAGGTGTACGACCAATTGGAGATTGGTCAATATCAATAACCTTTTCAAGCTCCTCCATCCCTGTCACTTCTTTATGCTCACCTGGCTTAACCTTTGATCGATTTAGCTTTTGGGCCAATGATTTATATAAAATTTCGTTTATCAGCGTTGATTTCCCAGAGCCAGAAACCCCTGTCACTGATACGAACAGGCCAAGAGGTACATCAACTTTTACATTGCGTAGATTATTTTCCTTGGCACCTTTAATGGATAGTTTACGACCATTTGGCTTACGTCGCTCAATTGGTAATGGAATGAACTTTTTACCGCTTAAGTATTGCCCAGTCAAAGATTTCTCATTATCCATGACCTCCTGTGGCGTACCTGCTGCCACAATTTGACCTCCATGAACTCCCGCACCAGGTCCAACATCAATAAGATAATCCGCTGCTAGCATTGTGTCTTCATCATGCTCAACAACTATCAGTGTATTACCAATATCACGCATATTTTGTAATGTACTGATAAGACGATCATTATCTCTTTGATGCAAGCCGATGGACGGTTCATCTAAAATATAGAGTACGCCTGTTAAACGAGAGCCGATTTGTGTTGCAAGACGAATGCGTTGCGCTTCTCCTCCTGAAAGTGTTCCTGCTGCTCGACTTAATGTTAAATAATCTAACCCTACGTTTACAAGGAAGCCGAGACGTTCTTCAATTTCACGTAAAACAAGGCGAGCAATTTTCATATCCTTTTCTGATAAATCCAGCTCTTTGAAAAATGTATCTGCCTCCTGAATGGAATACTGTGTCACTTCTCCAATATGCTGATCCGCAATTTTCACAGCTAATGTTTCTGGCTTTAAGCGATAGCCTTTACAAGAAGGACAAGCCTGCTGAGCCATATATTTCTCCATTTGCTCACGGACATAATCAGAGGTTGTCTCCTTAAAACGGCGTTCAACATTCCGTACAACGCCCTCGAATTCAATCATTTGATCTCGGACATTACCAAACTCATTCTCATAATGAAAATGAATCTTATCTTTACCAGAACCATATAAAATTTTATCCATTTTTTCTTTTGGAATATCCTTTACAGGGACATCCATCGGAATATCATAGTGATCACATACTGCCTTTAGCAGTTGCGGATAATACTGTGAGCTTGTAGGTTCCCATGGTGCAATAGCATGTTCTAATAATGTACGACCCCAATCTGGTACTACTAAATCTAAATCGACCTCTTGTGTTGAACCTAGCCCATCACAGCTTGGACAGGCACCAAAAGGACTATTAAATGAAAACATGCGTGGCTCTAGCTCCCCAATAGAAAATCCACATAATGGGCAGGCATGATGCTCACTAAATAATAGCTCCTCATGCTCCATAACATCCACAAGAACCCGTCCATCAGCTAAACGTAACGCTGTTTCTAAGGAATCACTAAGACGTGCAGCAATACCTTCCTTCATCACAACACGATCAACTACGACTTCAATAGAGTGCTTCTTGTTTTTATCAAGTTCGATGGCATCATCTAAATCCCGTAGTTCGCCATCAATACGGACACGAACAAAGCCTTGCTTTTTTAAATCTTCCAATAGCTTTACATGCGTCCCTTTACGTCCAGATACCATTGGCGCAAGAAGCTGCATCTTTGTTCGTTCTGGATACGTTATTAAGCGATCGACCATTTGCTCAATCGTTTGGGAAGTAATTTCAATGCCATGATTTGGACAAATCGGCTTGCCAATACGAGCATAAAGTAAACGCAAATAATCATAAATTTCGGTTACCGTTCCAACTGTTGAACGGGGGTTACGGCTCGTTGTTTTTTGATCAATTGAAATAGCAGGAGATAATCCCTCTATCGCATCAACATCAGGTTTGTCCATTTGACCAAGAAATTGACGGGCATAGGCAGAAAGTGACTCTACATAACGACGTTGCCCTTCAGCATAAATCGTATCAAATGCTAATGATGATTTCCCTGAGCCTGATAAACCTGTTAATACAACTAATTGATCTCGTGGAATTGTGACATTAATATTTTTTAAATTATGTGCTCGTGCGCCTTGCACGACGATTTCAGTATTTTTCACAAGTCATTCACCCTTCTGCCTTCAATTCAAATATTGTATCGCGAAGCTCTGCAGCACGCTCGAAATCCAGGGCTTTTGCTGCTTCCTTCATTTCTACTTCTAGTGAAGCTAATAATTGCTCCTTCTCCACCTTTGTCAGCTTTTTACCTTTTGTTGCCTTTGTTACATAGGATTCCTCTTCTTCGGCAACTTGTGTCGCACGTATCACATCAGGTATTTTCTTTACAATCGTTTTCGGTGTAATACCATGTTCTTCGTTATACGCCATCTGTAATGTTCGACGACGCTTCGTTTCCTCAATCGCCTTTTTCATAGAGTCTGTTATATTGTCAGCGTACATAATAACATGACCATTGGCATTTCGTGCAGCACGTCCAATCGTTTGAATTAATGAACGTTCTGAGCGTAAAAATCCTTCCTTGTCAGCATCTAAAATTGCTACTAGTGACACCTCCGGAATATCTAGCCCCTCTCTTAAAAGGTTAATACCAATTAACACATCATAAGTCCCTTTACGAAGCTCACGAATAATTTCAATACGCTCGAGCGTCTTAATTTCTGAATGCAGATATTCCACCTTTAAACCCATTTCCTTCAAATAGGCTGTTAAATCCTCTGACATTTTTTTCGTTAAGGTTGTTACAAGTACTCGTTCATCATGCGAAATGCGGTCTTGAATTTCATCAATCAAATCGTCAATTTGTCCTTCAATTGATCGCACATCAATTAGCGGATCTAGCAGCCCAGTTGGACGTATAATTTGTTCCACCATTTCTGGAGAATGTTCAAGCTCATAGGGACCAGGTGTTGCCGATACATAAATAGCTTGATGAACTCGTTTTTCATATTCCTCAAAACGTAATGGGCGATTATCAAGCGCTGACGGCAAACGGAAGCCATGCTCGACTAACACACCTTTACGTGCCTGGTCACCATTGTACATTCCCCGAACTTGTGGCAGTGTAACGTGACTTTCGTCAACAACCAGTAAAAAATCATCTGGAAAATAATCGAGCAGGGTATAAGGAGTCGCCCCTGACTCACGTAATGTTAGGTGACGTGAATAATTTTCGATTCCTGAGCAAAAGCCCATTTCACGCATCATTTCTAAATCATAGCGAGTGCGTTGCTCTAAACGCTGAGCCTCTAATAATTTATCCTCGGCACGTAAAAGCGCTAGACGTTCTTCTAACTCTTTTTCAATATTTTCAATGGCTTTCCGCATTTTTTCTTCTCGTGTAACGAAGTGGGATGCTGGGAAAATAGCGACATGATCTCGATCTGATAAAATCTCCCCTGTTAACGCATCCACTTCACGAATACGGTCGATTTCATCACCGAAAAACTCCACACGAATACAATGCTCATCACGGGATGCTGGGAATATTTCCACCACATCTCCACGTACTCGGAACGTTCCGCGAGTAAAGCTAACATCATTGCGTTCATATTGAACATCTACTAGCTTGCGTAGTAGCTGATTGCGTTCAATTTCCATGCCTGTCCGAATCGATACCACCATTTCACGATATTCCTCTGGAGAACCTAAACCATAAATACAGGATACAGAAGCAATAATAATAACATCATCACGCTCAAATAATGCAGATGTGGCAGAGTGACGTAATTTATCGATTTCATCATTGATACTTGAATCTTTTTCAATATAAGTATCAGTTTGTGGAACATAGGCCTCTGGCTGATAATAATCATAATAGCTGACAAAGTATTCTACAGCATTATTCGGGAAGAATTCTTTAAATTCACTATACAATTGACCTGCCAGTGTTTTATTGTGTGCCATAATCAGTGTCGGTTTTTTAATCTGCTGAATAACGTTAGAGATAGTAAACGTTTTTCCTGTTCCTGTTGCACCAAGTAATGTTTGATGACGTTTCCCCGCACGTACACCCTCCACTAATTCTGCGATTGCCTGTGGTTGATCCCCATTAGGCTGATATGGCGCTTGTAAATCAAATACTTGCACACACGCCCCCGTCCTTTCCTTCCAATTTGTACATTTATTTTAGCATAGCAGCACTAAAATTTCGAACATTTAACGAACGAATGTTTGTAAATTCTTTTCTCTTTCGATAAAATAACAATATTGTTATGAATCCTTCAAGTAAATTATGGAATACCTTTATACTCTTATAATAGCCGCTTCATCAAGTTTTCAAGCCCTTTCAGCTAAACAGATTCCCCTCATACAATAACGAGTTAATTCTTTTACTAACTTATACGCAAAAAAATCCCGCCCTCCAATTTTCAGGAGGGCGGGCTCGTCATATTATTCACTTGCTGCTTGGCGTAATACTGTTAGTTCATGTGCGTATAGATGAAATGCCTTTTCATCTTTTTCATCGAGTGCTCTATCTATCAGAACCATGAGCTGCTCTTCACGATGCATACGCTGGATATGATTTAAAAATAAATCCAAATAAATCTCGTTCAATAATTTCTCTGCCTCATCAACTTTCTTTGACTGACCCACGGCTTTTAGAAAATCTGTATACGAATAATATTTATCCAACGATCTCACCTCGATCCTTTTCTAAATTATATGAAAATTGAATTTAAAATGCAATGCATAAGAACTGAAAATAACTTGGATTAGTCATTAATCTCTGTTCATTTGAAGCAAATTCTCTACATGTTTTCTTCATTTATCAATAGGTTTTACATTTTATCTATATTATCAATATTTGAGTTTATCCTCTACACTACAGCTATTAAGAGAAAAGGAGGAACACCATTTATGCAAACAAATTATGTCAATGGATATTTAATCTCTTTCAACACCTATTTACTGGAACCTATCCACCATGGGGCAAAAATCTTCACAAGGGTTATTGATAAACATAATGAGCTTATCGTTACTCGTAAACCTATGCACATTCTACGAAAATCCTGTATCTCGCTTGGGACAACCTATGAGGCTGCAAAATATTCCGCTAAACGCTTTTTTGGCAATCAACATAAACTACCAATCGTAGTAGCCTTTGATTATGGTTTCCCATGTATCTTTTTACCAACTTATTCTCCGAACTCCATCCATAATATTTGGATTGGACTTCACGCCATTTCGAATATTATACCGAGTAAATTAGGCTGTATTATCACGCTTAAAAACGATAAACAAATAGAATTACCTATTCAATATGCTTCTATCAGTAAACAATTTGTCAATGCATCCATGCTCTATAAGCATTACATGAATGAACGAAAGAGCATTAGTCATGATGCCCCATATCATCCGCCTTTCTGATTTAATTTCAGTAGGTGTTTGGACACCACTTGAAAAGAAACCAAAACTGCATTCACATAGAGGTAGGAGTCTTCTGTATCCCCCGCTACCGCTATGCTTTCAATACAAAAATATTTGATGAATGAAGATAAAAAAATTCCCTTCAGGTGCACAAAGTTTCTGTGCCCTTGAAGGGAATTGATTAGCCAATTTTCGAACGTAAGTATGCATTAATGAATGGATCTAAATCGCCATCCATCACTGCTCCAACATTGCCTGTTTCTTCATTTGTACGATGATCCTTCACCATTGAATATGGATGGAATACATATGAGCGAATTTGTGAGCCCCAGCCGATTTCTTTCTGCTCACCACGAATTTCATTTAGCTGTTCCTGTTGTTTATCTAGCTCTAATTGATATAATTTTCCTTTTAACATTGTCATCGCTTTTTCACGGTTTTTAATTTGTGAGCGCTCAGCCTGACATTGTACAATTGTACCAGTCGGGATGTGAGTAATACGGACAGCTGAGTCTGTTGTATTAATATGTTGACCACCTGCACCTGTTGCACGATACGTATCAATCTTTAAATCCTCTGTACGAATATCGATTTCAATATTGTCATCGAATTCAGGCATAACATCGCAAGACACAAAAGATGTATGGCGACGACCTGAAGAATCGAATGGAGAGATTCGCACCAGACGATGGACTCCTTTTTCAGCCTGTAAATATCCATATGCATTATGCCCTTTAATGGACAATGTTACTGATTTAATACCTGCCTCATCACCTGGTAAATAATCCACTGTTTCAACTTTAAAGCCACGTTTTTCTGCCCAACGTGTGTACATGCGAAGAAGCATAGATCCCCAGTCCTGAGACTCTGTTCCTCCTGCCCCTGGATGAAGCTCCAAAATCGCATTATTTTGATCATAAGGGCCACTCAACAACAGCTGTAGCTCAAAATCACCTATTTTTTGCTGGAATTCTACTAGCTCTTTGCCTAGCTCCTCTTGCAAATCTTCATCTGGCTCTTCACGTAAAAGCTCTAGCGTCATATCTAAATTTTCATGTGTTTCTACTAAATCTTTATATTCATTGACAATTGCTTTTAAGCCATTTCCTTCATTAATGACAACTTGCGCAGCTTGTTGGTCATCCCAAAATCCTGGCTCAAGCATCATTTCATCTAATTCCTGAATACGTGCCTCTTTGTTTTCTAAGTCAAAGAGACCCCCTGAAATCCGCCAGTTTTTTGGCTGAAATGTCTAACGCGTTACGTACATCTGCTAATTCAATCATTGTTAAATCCTCCGAACATAATTAATGAGGCTATCTTTGAAAATGTAATCAAAAGTGCCATTGCTCTAGCCCCGTATCTTATTATTATAACGTTTTTACGTCGGAAAACATACTTTTTTAGAATCAGGGTATGATGCTATTCAAATTGAACTTCATTCTCACACAAAGGACTGAAGGTTGTCATACGTTGAAAGGCTTTTACTGGATCATATTGAACCTGTAAGTGCTTAGTACGATTCTCCAGTTTATATTTTAATAAAAAGGCTCTTTGAATTCGGTATTCAAATACATTCACACTAATGTCTACATCAAAAACATTACCATCCATAAAAAACACTTTTGTGTTCTTTTTATCTAATGCTTGATAATCCTCAATATGATGAACAGCAAACCACATACATTCTGGTCGCCGATATGACCTACTTGGAAACCAGACATTATTACTTTGCTCATGAACAATGATTGGATTCTTATTGAGCTTGCCAAGAATCATTTTGGAGCCATCAAAAGCTCCTCTTAAACTAGAGCCAAAATAACGTAAATTAAAGTCCATCAATTTTGTTGGTGGTAATTTCGATATAAATTGATTATCCCTTTCTATTACACGTGTACACAAGTTTCCAAAGGCATCATACACAGGCATATACAGCATCGTTTCACTTCTCATAATGTTCTCTTTATGCATCGATATTCCCCCTTATGAAATTTATGTTTATATTCAGCAGTAAAAAGGAATATACTAAATATATATTGGTATACCCCAATGTACATCCTCGAGGAGGTCCTCCAGACTGTTTACTCGAGGATTTTTGTATCCACACAACACCACCCCCTTTACTTCAAAGAAAGCTTGTTCAAACAAATCGTGACGAGGGAAACTTCCTCTGTTAATACCACTAGAACTTAATACACTCATTTAATAATCCGAACAGTTAATTTTACTTATAAAAAATAGAATAAGGAGATAAAAAGTATTTTTTTGTTGAACTAAATCCCTATTGATTTACAGCTATTGTATACCCATATATTTCAATTGTCTATGAATTCTGACTTTTTTCTACTTATTTTCCTTCATTATCTATTTTTAAATATAGAAAAAGATCATTTTAACACGTGGCTAAAATGATCTTTTTTTAAGTGATTATTGAGCTGCACCATGGCAGTTTTTAAATTTCTTACCGCTTCCGCATGGGCATAAATCATTACGTCCAATATTTTCTGCCTTACGAACTGGTTGCTTTTTAGGAGCTGAACCGCCTTCCTCTTTCGGATTAACAGCTTGACCTTTAGCAACTTCTTCACGCTCTAAATTATTGTGGATTTCTGCCTTCATCGCATATTTTGCTACATCTTCTCGGATCGAAGCTACCATATCCTCAAACATAGCAAAGCCCTCTTGCTGATACTCACGAAGCGGATCATTTTGACCATATGCACGAAGATGGATACCTTGACGTAACTGATCCATTGCATCAATATGATCAATCCATTTCGTATCAATTGAACGTAATAAAATAACCTTTTCAAATTCACGCATGCGCTCTGGTGTAAGATCTGTCTCTTTTTCATCATAACGTACATGTACTGCATCTGAAATCATTTGATTAATATCCTCTGCAGTTTTACCTTGGAAATCTTCTGCCTTTAGAACACCTTCATCGAGTAAGTTTGCAGCAACAAAATCCTCAATGGCTTTTAAGTTCCAATCCTTTTGCTCACCTTGGGTAAACATACCAACTACATTGTCAATTGTCTCTTGAATCATAGACTCAACAAGCTCACGCATATTTTCTGTTTCGAGTACATCATAACGCTCTTTATAAATAATCTCACGCTGTTGACGTAAAACATCATCATACTGTAATAAACGTTTACGGGCATCAAAGTTATTGCCTTCTACACGTTTTTGAGCAGATTCGACTGCCTTCGACACAACCTTGGATTGCAACGGCTGTGAATCATCCATCCCAAGTCGCATCATCATGGATTTCATATTATCAGAGCCGAAACGACGCATCAGTTCATCTTCTAATGACAGATAAAATTGTGTAACCCCTGGATTCCCCTGACGCCCAGAACGACCACGAAGCTGATTATCAATACGACGAGATTCATGACGCTCTGTACCAATAACGGCTAAGCCGCCAAGCTCCAACACGCCTTCTCCTGGTTTAATATCCGTACCACGACCTGCCATATTCGTGGCAATTGTCACTGCACCCTTCGTACCAGCATTCGCAATGATTTCTGCTTCACGTTCATGGTTTTTCGCATTTAAAACATTATGAGGAATTTTATGTTTATCCAATAATTTCGAAATAATTTCAGATGTTTCAATCGCAACTGTACCAACTAAAACAGGTTGTCCAGCTTGATGGCGTTCTGCAATATCTGCAGCCACCGCTTTATATTTCCCTTCCATGGAAGCAAAAATTAAGTCTGGACGGTCATCACGAGCAATCGGTTTATTCGTTGGAATAGCTATAACATTCATATTGTAAATATTACGGAATTCCTCTTCCTCTGTTTTCGCTGTACCTGTCATCCCTGAAAGCTTTTGGTACATACGGAAGTAGTTTTGGAAGGTGATTGTCGCCATTGTCATCGACTCATTTTGAATCTCTACGCCTTCCTTCGCCTCAATCGCTTGGTGTAGTCCATCAGAATAGCGACGTCCTTTCATTAAACGGCCTGTAAAGCCATCAACAATGATAATTTCGCCATCCTGGACAACATAATCCACATCATTATGCATACTTACGTGTGCCTTTAACGATTGATTAATGGCATGGTTTAAACGAACATGTGTTAAATCAAATAAATTGTCAATGCCAAATGCCTTCTCTGCTTTTTCAACACCAGCATCTGTTAACGTTACACCTTTTGTCGATTCCTCATATGTGTAATCCGTTTCAGCATTTAACATACGAACAAATGCATTCGACTGTTTATAAAGCTGTGCTGATTTCCCCGCTTGCCCCGAAATAATCAATGGTGTACGCGCTTCATCGATTAAAATCGAGTCTACCTCATCGATAACCGCATAATGAAGTGGACGTTGTACACGTTCCTCTTTATAGAGCACCATATTATCACGTAAATAATCAAAGCCCAGCTCATTGTTAGTGCTATATGTTATATCCGCTTCATAGGCCGCACGTTTCTCTTCTTTTGATAGGCTGTTTAAGTTTAAACCAACCGTTAAGCCTAAGAAGTTATAGAGCTCCCCCATTTCGGCAGCATCACGGCTTGCTAAATATTCATTGACAGTGACAACGTGTACACCTTTACTGGTAAGGGCATTCAAATAAACAGCCATTGTAGCTGTTAATGTTTTCCCTTCACCAGTTTTCATTTCCGCAATATTCCCTTCATCAAGTGCAGCAGCACCCATAATTTGAACGCGGAATGGGTACATCTCTAATACACGCTTCGACGCTTCGCGACAAACCGCAAAAGCCTCCGCACGAATCGACTCTAACTTCTCTCCATCGGCAAAGCGTTTTTTAAATTCTTCCGTTTTTGCTTGTAATTGATCATCTGAAAGCTGTTCCATTTGAGAAGCAAAGCTCTCTACCTGGTCAGCGATTTTTTCTAATTTTTTCAAATCACGTTTATTGAAATCAAATAATTTATTTAATAGGTTTGCCATGAATTTTTTCACTTCCTATATAGTCTCAAATTTCATTTTACCATTGTGTAACAGTTTCATGCAAACAGTCTCCCTAGTTAGTAAAGCTGTTATCCATATTCGAATAGGGATTGTAGACTAAAATAAAAAGCTCCCGCTATAGCGAGAGCTCCTATCTTGTGAGGTTAAGTTGTTTCGATTAAGCCGTATTTACCGTCCTTGCGTTTATAGACAATATTTGTGCCATTTGATTCTGCATCTGTAAAGACGTAGAAATCATGACCTAGCATATTCATTTGTAGTACAGCTTCTTCTTGATCCATCGGTTTTAAATCAAATTGCTTTGTACGAACAATTGAGTATTCTTCTTCCTCTGGTACTGCATCTACAGCTGCTTGTGTAGTAGCAAAATAAAGGCCTGCACCCTCGCGCTCACGGAATTTACGGTTTACCTTTGTTTTATGCTTACGAATTTGTCGTTCTAATTTATCAACGATTAAATCAACCGCAGCATACATATCATTATGACGCTCTTCTGCACGAAGAGTTAAATTTTTCATTGGAATAGTAACTTCCACTTTAGTTTGTTTGTCATTATAAACCTTTAAATTTACGTTAGCGTTGGCGTTAACATCTTCGTTAAAATAACGTTCAACTTTGTCGATTTTGTTCTCTACATACTCTCGAATAGCTGGAGTTACCTCAATATTTTCACCACGAATGTTAAAGTTTAACATGTAAACTCCTCCTTTATAACTGCTATACTATATTAATTCTACACAAGTGTATGGAATACCTCTAAATTAATTCTTTTTTTCACAAAAAATTTACGAATTATTTTTAATTTTTGCCTCAGCCGCTTCTTTTTTTCGACGCAATTTTAATTCTTCGACAATCAAATCCTCAACTGCCCCTTGATTATTGAAAAACACACCATATTGCTTACCTGTCCCAAAAGGGCGACTCCAAATGATTTCTCCATAAGCCCGCACCTCTCTTGTATCAAGCACAAAGCGGAGATCTAAAGGAGGAGGATTAACGCCCAAATCCACCTCAGTAAACATCTTTAAACCGCGCGGACTAATATCAAGCAACTCAGCCATAGCTGTTTGCTCTTGATTGACCCTACCATCCTCGTATATAGCAAAAGTCATTGTAACCGGTTCTTCGAATTTAAAGCGAAAACCTTCTTGACGCTTAAATATCATATTCCCACCCCAATATTATTCAAAACATATAGTTAGCTTGATTATGACACGATGCATGTTTTACATCTAGAGGGAATTAGTAACATATTGTAATGTTTTTAGACCCAATTTTACGACTACGTATAATCCGAGCAAAGATCTAAATGAGTAAGAATACTGTGGCTATTCATGCCTAGCATACCGCATGAACGTGAAGAATACGATCGCACACATTTTACTGCGAAACGTACGGTCAGCACGAACGTGTATGCAACAATATCCCGGCTTCTTAAGCTCACCTTATTATAGATGATTTCCTTGTCTTGTCGAAATTTGTAAAGTCATTATAATCTTGTCGTTTTTGTTCTATTTCATCCATGCCATGCCAAAACGCAGGTTCTTCCTGTATATTAACGCTTCATCCTAATCCTTTTTTAGCAAGTGATAATTCACCAAGTGTTTATCCCCATAGATGAACCTTAAAGAAATAGATTCTTTTTTCTCTTTTTAAGTGAAAAAGAGTCCCCCACAAAAATCCTAAATATTAGATTACCATCATAAGATTTTGTATATATCAGTGATATCATCTAGGTTTGCTAGTGGATGAACATTAAAAATTGAGCCATTATTTATAGAAGGATGTGGAAAAGGTGCATGACATTTTTACTTTGATTTTCCCTTAAAAAGTGACGCTGCTGTTTTTATTCGTTTCTTTTTTGGAATTTCATTTACTCGTTTTCCCATAAATGACTCTGCAATTGGATAAAATGAAGTTAAGTCATCAGGATAAATTTCGAAATCCAATGTATAAATCTCTCCGTCTAACTCTTTTCCAAATGAGAGTAAAACATCCGTAGTTGGGAATAATGGAATTTTCCCATTAGAATGAATAAAAATATCAAACGCTGAATGGAGACCAAATGACAGTAACTCTCTTAAATTTTCGGCATCCATCTGCTTATATTCTTCAGCAGTTAACATCATCTGATGAAAATGATGCATAGCTTGTTGATTGTCATTAACTTCAGAGAGAAGGGTACCAATCGAATAGTGAGACTCCATTTGTTTAGGATCAATCTCGATTGATTTTTCAAAAGCAGCCATTGCTAATTCAGGTCGCCCTCCTTTTTGATAAAGGTTCCCTAAGCGATTCCAAATAAATCCATCATTCGGATCTTTCGCAATTTTTTGTAACAAATGTTCCTCTCCATCTGTAGCATATTGATGAGATGTGCCGTCGTAGAGCTGCATTTTTCCTATTTGACAAAGATCACTAAACTCATCAGGATCCATTAAAGTCATGATAGATAGCATGAGTACTTCGTTAGAATCTTCCCATTCTCCCCCAGCATTACAATGAGTACACCTAAAATAGCCGGTCATTTGGCGTATCGTATTGTCTATATCTTCCTTTTTTTCAGGAATATCAATAGAAATAAAACCAACATCATATTTTCCTTTTTGACCGCAACGTTTACATTTCATCATTATCTCATTTTTTCCAAAAATCGGTGTAATCTTTGATTTCCGATCTATAATCATTTTTACATATTTCCCACCTAAATCTTTGTTTACCGGTGACGGAGAAATGGAGTCCAGTTCTTTTCCTGTTAATGCAGAAATTAATTTTGGGTTGATCTGTTTTTTTGACATGCGTTATCTCCTCGTAAGAAATTCAAAATAGGTACAGCTCGCGCTTGTATAAACGCTTAATAATAAGTGGTTCACCTTGACTAATCATCTATACTTAAAATTGTTCATCTCATGCTTAATCATTACATTCACCACATTTTTCTTCGATAAGTCTAGCATTTTTTTCTTATATATTTCTACCCTTGGTTAATCAAATATATTGTCAAAGCTTAGATATAAATCTCTAATAATGGATCACAGCCATGTAGCTGTTCACCTTAAGCTAGGTGGTATTGAAATTCGCCTAGACGGAAGAATTAATGTTCCAGAAATTATTTATATGGCTTTGAAATGAAAAGACGTGGTGGTGTTAAACGACCAAGATAAAAGGAAGAGTTCTCTCAATTTTTTGAGAGTCTCTATCCTTTTTTACAATGAAAGTAACAGCCTATTTGGAGTTTCGTACTACATAATGAGGTTAGTATAATGTTCAGTAATAGATAGTTCGATATCCTTAAATCATTATACTTTAATGATTCATATGGGATTGGAGAACAAGTTGTTAATGCTTTCTCTTAGGGTCTTCGTCGCAACTTCAACTCTTCAATAATCAATCCTCAACAGCTTCCTGATGATTGAAATTCACACCATATTGCTTGCCTTTACCAAAAGTTCGACTCCAAATGATTTCACCATAGGCTCGTACCTCAAGAGTTCCAAAACAAAGCGTAAATTCAGAGGAGGAGGAGGATTGACACCTATTTATCGGCTTTCCCTTAGTGTATTTTTGTTGTGCGATTTTCGCATAAAGAAAAGAGACCATCATCAATAGATGGTCTCTTCGTTTGTCTAAATTTGTCCGTTGTTTCCCTGACCAAATTGCTGCTGTCGATTAATGCGGATAACTTCCTTCCACGTGTCACGGAATTCCGTCACCAAACCTTCAACCTCTTCAATAATCGCCACATCGTTTTGAATATTTGCTTCGACTAAGCGATGATTTATATATTCGTAAAGAGGGAGCATTTGCTTTGAAATGTCAATGTCCATATTTAATGTAGACATTAGCTCCGCAATAATGGCCTGTGCTCTTTGAAGATTGTTATTTTTTTCTTGAATATTCTTTTCTTTAATTGCAAGCTTAGCCTTACCTAAAAATTTCAAGCATCCATTGTAAAGCATTAATGTCAGCTCACCAGGGGAAGCAGTGGTCACACTATTTTGTTTGTATGCATTTTGCGCTGTTAAATTTGCTGCCAATAAAGGACAACTCCTTTTAAAGGTTACTTAATTACTAGTTTAAACCATTTTCCCAAGAAAAGCTAATAGGTAAATGTTAATTCTTTTTGTCATAATACATCCCATCCATCACACGAATACTCGAATATGGATTGAAGTATTGCTGTTCACTTTTTTTCGTTTTCTGTAGGTTTGCCATATCTTGTTTTACAGCGTCCATCACAGCAGCCAAACGCTCTTTAATCCCATTGTCTAATTCAAGCAACGTCCGATGAACGCGGTTTTGTTCATCAAAATGGAAGCCTTCCTGAATTAAATCTTGAATAATCGTGCCACGTTTGTCCAGCAGGCTGTTAATTGTCTCAATGTATTCGTCTCGCTCTTCACCTTTTGGAATGTCACCTAAATGCTTGAATAAATTTGCTGATACTTGTAAAAGTTGGTTTGTTTGCTGCATTAAAATTCTCCTACCTTATGTTAGAAACCTCCACCTTGGAACATGCCAGATTGCTGATTTGCTCTATTAATTGCTTGTTCCATGGCTGTGAATTGTTTCCAGTAACGAGATTCGATACTTTTTAGTTTACTCTTCCATGTATCAATACGACTTTCTGTATCGATTAAATTTTTACCTATTGTATATTGAGCGTCCGTCATTGTAGAGCGGCCAGCCTTTTTCTCAATATTAACCTGTAATGATTTCATTGATCCAAATCGAAGTTTGTCAAAATAGCCTCGTGTATCTACAGTTTTACCATCAACTATATCATTCTCTTTACCTTCGCTATTTTTAAAGAGTTTTTCCACTGCTTCTGGATCTGCTTCTAACGCGGCGCGTAATTTTTTTTCATCGATTTCCAATGTACCGCCATCGCCATAATTTTTAGTCGTTGTAATACCAATACTAAGTAGAGAATTATATTTTGAATCTTGGAGTCCTGGATTAGATTGGTAAACCAATGATCGCATATCTGATAAGCCATTTCGAATAATAGTATCATTTCGAAGTAAGCCACTCATTGCCTTTTCTTCCCAAAGCTTAATATCGCTCTCAGACATATTTTCTCTTTGTTCACTTGTTAAAGGAGTATAATCACGATATTTAGGTTGTTTTAATTGGTTATTTAAATCCATAATAAAACCATTATAGGTATTAACAAACTCTTTAATCTTCGTCATCATATCATCAACATTTGTTGTAGATGTCATTGTTACTGGGCTAACTGTACTAGGTGGAGTAGTAACTTTGTCTGGAATAGTACCATTAAAATCAACTTCTGTCCCAAATTGTTGTTTATGGGCATCTTTGAAATCTGCTAATGCATTATTTTGACGATCTACTAATAATTTATGTGCATTTTCGGTTTTATTTTTTTCTGTTAATTTAGCTTTTTCATCAGCGGTTGCATTAGCTAAAGTCATCATCTTATCAAATTCATTTGATGAAATCTGTAGTAGATTTGACTTTTGTGTCGAACTAAATTTCGACAATTTTTCTCCTAAAGCTTTTTCAGTTGGATCTAAGGATTCCTTCCAAGCTTTCACTTGATCATTAAAATTTTCTTCTGTTAAAGGGAAATTAAAATTATTCTTTAATAAATCTTTTTCTTCAGTTGATAACCCATTAAAACCTACTGAATCATAAATTGCTTGCGTAGATAAACTATTTAACTTTTCTTCACCTAATTTTTGCATTGCTTTATACTGTTCAAACGTAACATTAGCATCTTTTAATTTTGTTTTTAATGTATCGTTTTCAGGTAGATTATTTAACCAATCTTGATACTCTTTTTTAGTGTTAAATGTATTATTATTAATTTTATTGAAATCTTCTGTTTCTAAACTACGAACTAGTTTAGGGTTATTGAGTTTATTAAATTCATACTTATCACTCGTAGAAATTTCAATAGATCCAAACAATCCATTTTTTGCATCTTTAGTGGCGTCTACTGCTATAGCATATGAATTTTTAGCAGTTTCAAATGCAGCAAGCGCATCATCAATTTTTTGATCAAAAGCAGCATTATTCGTATTTTTCCACTCTAAATATGCAGCATTATATCTTTCTGCAGTTGTATTCTCTGCATTAAATGTATTTTTTAATGTTACACTATATCCATTAATGCTAAAGCTATTTGATGAGCGTTCAGTCGCAATTCCGTTCATTTGGAATATTGCATTTTTACCATTCGAAGCTAGGACTCCTGCTGTTTCTCCTTCTAATGCTGAAAACCCTAGTTTACCGAAAACTTCTCCTCCAGCAGTAACTTGAATTTCACCACCGCCATCTTTATTTGATCCCGTGTTTTTAGCAGTTATTGATAATTTACCTTGTTCAAAGATAGCAGTAACTCCAGCATTACTAGAATTAATTTTACTTACTAATTGATTAATAGTAGTATCAGCATCTATTTCAATTGGTGTTGCTTTACTAGCTAATTTTCCACTTGAATCGATTGCCATTAATTCAATTTTTGTAGGCATCGTACTACCGTCATTGAATAAGTCACTCACTTTACTAGACCCGTTTGCATTTATCTGTTGATCACCTACACCACGAGCTGCAGATGCTAATTGTGAAACCCCTTCGATAGAAAGTGATCCCGATGCTTTTCCTGTTGCAGTAGCTGATACTAGGTCAGAATTTGAGCTACTAGCCGTTTTAGAAATTAGGTTTTTTAATACAAAATTATCTGCAACATAAGTATCAAATGTTTTCAACTTTGTATTTACACTTCGATATGCATCACGTTGCCACTCGTACTTCTGCTTTTGCTGGAATAACTTATTTAGCGGTGCTCTTTCCGCAGACATTAGTTTTTTTACTATCTCATCAATATCCATACCAGACGCTAGTCCGCCAATTCGCATTACCATAATAATTCCTCCATTTACGTTTATATTTTTTTATCTACAATCATACCAAGCATTTTTTGCATTTCATAAAAAGCATCAAGAAGTTTTTTTGGTGGAATCTCTTTCATTACTTCTTCTGTTTCACGATCTACTACTGTTACATAATATCGTTCTAACCCTTCATGATATACGAATTTAGAAGAGTTATTATGAACTTCAAGCATTTTATTCATTTTTACAACAACTTCTTGCACTTTTTCTTTTGTTTCGTCAAAATTGCCTGTAGTAGGTGCAATATCTTGAATCGTAGTGTCGCTTCCTTGCTTTACTACTTTTTCTGAAGAAATAGGTTTATTGAAAGTAACTGCACTTGTATCTATATTTCCTGAAATACGCATTTTTTCATCCTCCTTGAATCTAATACAGATTTCCTTATTAGTATAATCGGACGAAAAAAAGAAAATTTCAGTTTTTTATGAAACATTGTTAAAATTAGACTTCATTATTGTGCTCATTTATCAATTACAAAATTATTGTTTCTGCTACTATTTCAGGATTACCAACACAGAGCGTTTCATCTGTTCAAGTTTATGCTGTGCAGCATCTTTCGTCTTATCGACCACTCCAAAATAAAGCTTATTTCGGCTCTGTACCTGAAGGACGAACAACGATCCATGAGCAACCCTCTAAAATAAACTTCATACATTTTCCTTTGGCAATGCAGCTCCTCAGTTGTCTGTTGTGACATCTGCTAATGTAGCTTGACCTACACACCTAAACGATCGTATCTGAATCAGTTGCTAGTAATAAATCTGCTCCAACCTTTTCACCTAGCTTCATCGCCAGTGTAAATGCTGCTGCCTCTTCAGGATTTGGCTAAGGTGCAGTCGGAAAAGTACCTTCCTACGCAGACTGTTCCTCTACAATCTCCACTTCACTAAAGACACATACACGTAACCCTTCTCGTACAGGTATTAAGCATCGAAAGGGTTCACCTCACTCATCACACAAGTCTGTATCTTTCAAAATACCTTTTTCCACATCTGTAGTAACGATAATACGCTCCACCGCTTTACTGTCGTAACCCTCTTCCATATACAAACGCATCACTCAAAAGGCAAGTGCTGGGCCCATCGTCCCGCCAAATTTCGAAATTACATTGACATATACTAGCTTTCCATCTAAATAAGCAAGCAATTCTTTCATAATAAGCACCGCTCATTTTAAGTCCAACATAAACAACCTAAATACCGCCTTTAACTAAACCGAAATAGGGTCCCTCAGCACTTCTTAGATTGTGCGGGCGCCTAAAAAAGAGCCACCCACACCAATAACGACAAGTATCTGCACATACTTTAATTTCACTAGCGACATAGTTAATGGAATCTAGTAATTTTTCATGATTTTGTAAGGGGAAATCAATCCAGCCGGTTGCATCGTGTTCTTCAACCACATTATGATTTTTCCCGACTTGTTCTCTATATGTTAGTAATTCATTCTTTCATACTGAAGAATGAAGTGATAATATTTTCATGATTACTTTTCGTCCTCAATCCTTTCCTTCAAATTATGGTGACTCTATTAAAATATATATGTAAAGCAACATTTTGATGATGGGCAAGAAGTTATTAAACAAAAGCAACCTCAAACTTTAACTTTAGGATTCTAGGTTAAAATTATAGATTATATCTTTAAAAGTTATTTTATTTGATTCACAAAACTCGGCTCCATTAATTTCCGCGCCAAAATAAGATGTATTAGTATATTTTATATGTGGTACTTGTTGAATCATCTTTTCAATATGTCTTTTAAAAACAAGCCACTGCAATTGGGTTTGAACTAGCTCACCATTATTACTTAAGGTTTGATAATGTGAAGCTGTTGGTAAAATATAATTTGATGACGAATCTGCCGCATGCGTTCTATTCTTATACACAGCTAAGTCTTGACCTACAAAAATAATTTGTAGAGCATTGAAATACTGTAATAAGCTTAAACCTGCTGTAGCAACTGATCCATGAGATTCGATAAGCGGATAATCATTAATATTTGTATATTCCTCAACAAATGATAGCCCTTTTTGAAACAATAAAAATTTTCTCGCATTATTGCTAGTAAAACTAGGGTGAACCGTAGACAATAAAAACAATGGAATTTCAACAGCGCTTCCATCTAGTTGCCTAGTAAATTCAACTCTTTGATCAATAGCAACAATTCCATCAGGTATAATGTTGTTTTTTTTTAATGTTTTATACGCTGCACTAACTGATAAAATATATGCTCTATTTTTTGCTCTTTTTAAAAAATCAATTTGTTCATCTAGATTTGGTCCCGCTGAAACTAAAATGGCCATTTTTCCATTTAAAAAATTTTGAAGCCTATTGATTGGAGACCATGTAGATTTTAAATTAATATTAAAATTACTAAGCATTTCATCTTCATTGGAACCTTTCGAAAACTCGAATTCTAATTGTTCTACTAGTAACTTTAATTTTTGGTTGTACAAATGTCTTTTCCAAGCCGCAATAATAATTAAACGATCATTAATTGTAAACTTTATTTCTTTAAAAGATGTAGCAAATTTAACACGCGAATTTGATGAATACTTTTCCAAATACCCATATTTTTTTACATACTCAAATATCTCTAGCTCAGTTTCAATCACTATTATTTCTTTATTATCTTGTTCCAGTAATTTATCAATATGGTAGCCTAATCCTACCCCAAGTATTATATATCGATGACAATCCTTATCAATTTTATTGGAAATAAATTTGTCCACATCTTTCTTAGGATTATATCGGCTATAATAGTATTCATTGTTAACAATTAAGTTTACTTCTCCATTTTTCGAGTGCTCGAATCTAATATGATATTGTTCTTCCATACTCGAACCTCCAATAATTTTAATTTTATCTATTATGCTTTAAAGTAAAACTATTTTAAAAATTTGACTCAATTCCCTTAAAAAGAATATTCCGGACAAAAAATCCCATCCAATAAACAAACCACTATCTCTTAACAATTGATGAACAACTTAAAAATGCGAGACCCTTAATCATTAGCTCGTCCCGCATTAAAAATTATTATTTTTTTAAATAACTGTCTACTGTGTGTTCCATCGCTTCTTCAAATGAACATTGCAGTTTCCAACCTAATTCATGCTGAATTTTACTCGGGTCAATTGCATATCTAAAATCATGTCCCGCCCGATCTTCCACATATGTAATCAATTGCTTAAAAGTAGATAGGTTATATTTTACTAATAAATAATTACATTTTTCATCAAGTATTTCACAAATAGTATTTGTAATCTCAATATTTGTGCGTTCATTATTGCCGCCAATCAAATAAGTTTCAGCTACTGCTCCTTTATGAAAGACTAAATCAATTGCTCTACAATGATCTTCTACGTACAACCAGTCCCGGATATTTTCCCCATTACCATAAATGGGTATATTTTCGCCAGAAATTATCTTGCGAATAATTGTTGGAATCAGTTTTTCTTGGTGCTGTAAAGGTCCATAATTATTCGAACAGTTTGTAGTAACAACATTCATTCCATATGTATGAAAATAACTTCGCACTAACATATCAGAAGAAGCCTTACTTGCTGAATACGGGCTATTAGGTGCATAAGGAGTTTGTTCTGTAAAAAAGCCCTCTTTCCCTAATGTTCCATACACCTCATCTGTTGAAATATGATGGAACCGAGCATATTTAAATGAGTCTTTCACCTTAAATGGGGCATCCATCCACGTCTGACGAGCAATATCAAGTAAAATAAATGTTCCATTAATATTTGTATCAACAAATGCTTTCGGATTTTTGATAGAATTATCTACATGCGATTCTGCAGCAAAATGAATAACACCATCAAATTGATATTTATTAAATAATTCCTCTACGAGTGAACGATTACAAATATCCCCATGGATAAATGTGTAATTAGAGTGCTTTTCTACCTCTTTTAAATTAGCTAAGTTTCCCGCATACGTGAGCAAGTCTAAATTAACAATCTTATAACTAGGATATTTGTTAATCATGTAATGAATAAAATTTGAACCAATAAAGCCAGCTCCACCAGTTACTAAAATATTCATTTCTAGCTCCCTCTTTTCTTTTTCCTTTATTACAAAATTATTACTTCTCGTAGTTGCATACATTTTTAATTATTTTTGCAATTTCCCTAACTTGTTCTTCAGTTAATCCTACATACAAAGGTAAACAAAGTATTCGTGAAGCTATGTTTTCGGAAATATCACATTTCATATTACTATTAATATACGATAGTGTATTCAAACTAGGGTAAAAATATCTTCTTGTACATATTTTTTGCTTGTATAAGGCTTGCTCTACTTTTAATAACTCTTGTTCATCCTTTAAAATAATAGGATAATAAGCATAATTATAATCACAATCCTTTGGAATGTAAGGTCTTTCTACGAATTCTAATAATATGTCGTCATAAATTAGAGTCAATCTCTTTCTCTCATAAATAATCTTTTCAACGTAGGACAAATTACACAATCCCATAGCCGCATGAAATTCAGAGTTTTTAGCATTTATTCCTTCCGAAACAGGTATTCCTTGTTGAAAACCAAAATTTCTTAAAGAATCTATTTTTTGAGTAAGCTCAAAATCTCTATTATTTATAATAGCTCCACCTTCAATTGTATGATATAGCTTAGTTGCGTGAAAGCTCAATGTTGATAAATCTCCATAACTCACCAACGATTTCCTTTTATATCTAACTCCAAAGGCATGTGCAGCATCATAAATTACTATTAAATTATTTTTTCTAGCTATTTCTTCAATTTTTTCCACATTACAAGGAATGCCATATACATGAGTTGCTAAAATTGCTGTTGTTTTATTAGTAATTGCTTGTTCAATTTTATTAGCATCAATACAAAAAGTTTTAGGGCAAATATCGACATATATTGGTGTGCATTGTTCCCAAGTAATTGCTGTTGTTGTTGCAACAAATGAAAAAGGAGTTGTAATTATCTCACCCTTTAAATTGAATGCCTTTATTGCCAACTGCAATGACATAGTTCCATTTGTTACATATTTTAATTCTGGCACATTCAAATACTGTTGTAACGCATTTTCTAATTGTTGTACAAGTGGACCTTGATTTGTAAGCCATTTTGATTCCCAAATACTTGTTATATACTTTTCATACTCTTCTTTAGGTGGTAAAAAAGGTTGAGTAACAAAAATCATTTTTTTAATCCTCTCATTTCAAATAAAGCTCCGTTATAAAAAAACTAAAAAACGCGATATTATATTTAACAATAAAAGGAATTACCACAGAGTACTTTTTAATCTTACAATTATTTATTTTTAAGAAGTGCACACCATTAGAATGGTATGTGCTTAAAAATAAAAAATATTTTGCACACTATAGCTTGGCATTCCTTTAATAACTGTCTCGTATTTTTACAGCTTTATGTTCTAAAAAGTTTGCTCCATCCCCATTTGTTATGCCTGTACTGATATAATACCTTTATTACACCAATTTTAAAAAATTTTTTAATATATCAGGTTCACCATGTCCTGGAAATACCATTGTATTATTAGGTAACGACTTTAAAAATGGTAATGTTATTTCGTTATAACTTTTTTTACTTCCGCCTGGCAATTTTGTAATTACCTTCTTCTTAATTAAACTATCTCCTACAAAAACATTATCTTCATCTATGAAAATACATACACTTCCCTCAGAATGTCCTGGTGTATGTATAATTTCAATAATATGACCTTTCCATTCTAATTCATAATAATTTTCATATTCAACATCTGCTTCACATATATAAGGACTAAAAGTTACTTCACTTTCAACTTCATATACTATTTGCATTAGTACGCCGAAATGATTAGACAAATTCTTTTTTATATCCTTAATATTATTAGCACATAATTTTTGAGCAAATACCTTACAATCAACATTTTCTTTTAACCAATTAATTCCTGAAATATGATCATAATGTTCATGTGTTAAAAAAATTAAAACTTTTTTTACTCCATTTTCTTTTATAAGCTGTAAAGCCATCATATTTTTACAAGGATCTATTATTAATGCCTCATCATCAGAAATAAGAATATACATATTCGAGGAAATAGGAAGAAAAGGGAATGTGTAAAGCTTTGTATTAGCAATTCGAGTCAAGCAATTCACAAAAATCTAACTCTCCTAACTCCATCGTTATAGCTCCCCAACTTAATCCTGACCCAAATCCTGCTAAACAGCAATTAAATTTATTTTTTAATAGACTGTTTGAAAAGTTATGAATAATTGTCATTGGTATCGTTGCCCCACTAGAATTTCCATAATTTTCGACCAAATTCATTGGCATTTTTTCATATGGTACCTCTATTTTTTCTGCCAGTTTTTTTAGCATAAATTTATTAGGTTGATGGAATAAAAACCAATCAATATCTTCTTTAGTTTGATTTGAATATTCCAAAATCTCTTCAATCAGTGGTGGAACTTTTGTTTGTACAAAAGAAAAAACTTCTGAGCCATTCATTTTTAAATTATCTAAACTACGTAAATTCCCATCTTTCTCTAAATCTTCAAGCTTTGCTGTTGCTTCTGAACTTTTTAATCTTGATCCTCCTGCCGGAATAATTAAAGCATCACGACCTTTACCATCATTATAAAAATTATAATAGATACTAGCTGAAGGTGCATTTTCTATAACTGTAATAGTAGCTGCATCACCGATCAATGGGTAACTATTTCGATCATGTTTAGATACTTTTTTACTTAATACATCGACATTGAATAATAAGATTTTCTTTTTTGGAATATATTCTAGTAGCATAAAACTTTGCATTAATCCAGTAACAAAGCCTGTACACCCTTGATTTATATCCATACAGACTACATCCTCAGGAAATCCAATTTCTCCATGTATAATACTACTAACTTGAGGCATAAGATAGTCCGGAGTTGAAGTAACTACAATTAATGCCCCTACTTCCTCTATTTTCACCTGGTTTTTACTAATTAAATGATTGATTCCTACTAAACATAAGTCTGAACTAGAGGTTTGTTCTTTAACTAAACGATGTTTTTCAAATCCCATAATTTTTTTCAATCGTTTTGTTTGTTTTTCAGGAAAATTATAATTTTGAATTTCATCATCAAAGCAGGAAATTTTTTCAGGTATTATTCCCAGTATACCAGATACTTTCTTATTATAAAAAATAGCCTTCATATATTAGCACCACTTTTTTTAGCTAAATCACCAATAGCTCCGAAATTCAAAAAGTTTTCTGGAATAATATCCAGAGCATCAATTTTAATATCAAAAGCTTCTTCTAATTCGGAGACGATTTCGATAATATCAAAAGAATCAAAAATCCCTTGCTCTATTAAATTTTCTTCATTATTAAAGTCTACCTCAGGTTTTATCTCATTTAATATTTTTAGAATAGTTTCCAAAGTAACACCTCTTTTTATAATAACTTTTGTAAACCTATTAATTTAATTTTTTTTTGATTTTTTATTATAGATAGAGAAATATTTCCATAATCATAGTAAAAATGATCATTTTCTACCGTGTCATAATAGCGAACTTTCTCCCATTCATATACCTCACCATTAAGCTTTACTTTAGGCTTTCCTAAAGTATTTAATACACCATAATTCATAGAATTTAAAAAAGCTTTCATTTCTTCAATATTCCACTCTAAATTCAAAACCCCATTATTAGGTATTTCATTAGATAGATGTAAAGTATCTTCTAACTTAATATTTTTTTTCAAAATAAAACTATCTTCTATCACCTTCGGTAAAATTTCTTGAAAAGCTTCAAACGCTAATTCACTTTGTTTCTTAAGTAACTTTATTGAAGTAATATTCTCTTCTATTTGTAATTCCTTTTGAATTATTATATCTCCTGTATCAATATCTGAATCTACTAGATGCCATGTAATTCCTGTATACTGGTCCTGTTGAAAAATAGACCACGCTTCTGCATTTCTTCCACGATGATTAGGTAATAAAGAATTGTGATAGTTTATAATTGTAAGATTAGTTTGTTCAACAACTTCTTTTGGAATAATATGATTAAAAACTACTGAAAATACTATTGTTTTTTCTTCTTTATTCTTCAAATATTTAAATATTTCTTCTATATTTAAATCAATAATTTTTATATTGTTAAAATTAAAAGTTGCAAATTTAGAAAGGTTTGAAGAATCTGAGTTAAGAACGGTTACTGGTATATCAAAATCTTTTAGTTCTTTTATACATTTAATTAATAAACTTCCTGAGCCAATTAACACTATTTTTTTATATTTTGAACCCATTAATTATCTCCCATTACAAATATTAATTTAACAGATTTCATTTAACTCAAATATTTTGTTTTTAACAATACACGATCTATCTTATCATTTGTATTCAGCGGCATTTGGTTTAAATAAATTATTTTATTGGGAATCATATATTTAGGTAAGATATTTTTCAGTTCACTAAAAATTATTTTGTCATTTTCTATTCCCGAATAACATAAAATTATTTTCTTCTTATTAGAATCATACAGTACACAACAATGCTCAATGTTATCAATTGAATTAGCAGCTACCTCAATTTCTCCTAATTCAATTCGATATCCTTGATGTTTTATTTGGGAATCCACTCTGCCGATATACATTAAAAGATGCTCTTCATTATAACAAACTAAATCCCCAGTTTTATAAACTTTCTCTTCATATTCTTTAACTAATGGATTTTGAATAAAAACTTCATTTGTTCTTTCTAAATCATTCCAATATCCCAGTGCCAAGGAATGTCCTCTAATATACAACTCTCCAATTTGATTTGGTGCTGTTACCAATTGATTATTTTCATCTATAATATATAATTCAGTATTTGAAACAGGATAACCTATAGGCAATTTTTCATGATTTTTATATTCTTTATCAACTATATAATACGTACAATTAACAGTTGCCTCAGTTGGTCCATATAAGTTAACAGCCAACTTTAAATTCGGCAAGTTCCTCTTCCAGTTATTCAAATGTTTTACAGGCATCACTTCTCCACAAAACATAATAGTATTAATAAAATCTAGTGAAACTTTTTCTAATATATCAACATTTGAAATATTAATATATGCTGATGGCACCATATTTAAACGATTTATTCTATGTAGATTAATAAATTCTAATAATCTGATTGGAAAAGCAAAATACTCTTCTGGTAAGAAAACCAAAGTAGCACCCGTCTTTAAACAAGAATATAAATCTAGAGTAGAAACATCAAAATGCAATGGATACTGACTTCCAATAATTGTTGTATGATTAGTATTAAACGTAGAAACTGCCCATTCAATATAGTTAATTATATTTCTATTAGTAATAGTTACTCCTTTTGGCTTACCTGTAGATCCAGAAGTAAACATTGTATATACAGGATCAGTATCTATAATTTTTAAATAAGTTTCATAATTAAATTCTTTAACCTGTTCAAAATCAATTTCATCTAAATTGATTATTCTCGAATTATTTATCCCACAATTTATTAAACTATCTATATTATTACTATCAGTAATACATAACACTGAATCTAAAGTTTCTAGTATACTGCTTACACGATTGATAGGCTGTTTTGTATCAATTGGACTATAAAAGTTACCACTATACAAAATACCAATGAAACTGATTATACTATCTATACTTTTAGGTAAATAAACAATAATCGGTTTATTTTTAGCAGATATTTTATTCTTAATTTCCATCATCAAATGAGATGCTTTTCTTTTTAACTCACTAAAAGTAATTGAACTGCTTTTATCAACTATTGCTTTCTCGTGAGGAAATTTTTTTACTGTCTCTTCTAAATACATTAATACATTATTTTGCATAATTACCTCAACCTCTTTTTTAGTTTCTAAATAAACCTTCCCCCATCAACAAATATCTTTCTACCGGTAATAAATCTAGACATATCACTCAATAAAAAAGTAACGGTTGCAGCAACATCTTCAGGTGTACCTTCTCCTAATAATTGGCGCTCTTTTATTGAATTTAAATCTACTCCACTTTCGTTTGCATTTAAGACCATTTCTGTTGCAATGACACCTGGTAATACTGTATTTATTCTTATATTTTTTTTTGCTAATTCAATTGCTAATGCTTGGCTAGAGACATCAACTGCTGCCTTAGACGCTGAATAATTAGTTTGGCATTGTTCAGGTTGAGTACTTGCAATAGAAGATATACCTACAATGCTTCCATTGTCACTATATTTCTTTTTGGCATATAACCGAATTAGTTCTATATATACTATGTAATTAATGTTCATTTCTTTATATATTCTTTCAGCAGTTAGCATATTTAAAGGAATAACTTGAGCAATCCCCGCAGAATGAACTAAACCATTTAATTTTATTCCATCTTTAACTGCAACCTCAAATATATCAGCCATACTTTGAGCTTCAGCTATATCTTCCTGTATTAAAATGTGCTGTTTATTATTCTCTAGATTACTTAACGTTTCTTTTAAACGTTCTTCATTTCTTCCTATCAATACTAATTGAGCCCCTAATTTTGAAAGATAAATTGCAGTTGCTCTACCAATACCAGAGGATGCACCAGTAATCATTATTTTTTTATTCGAAAAATCTAACGGATTAAATATTGTCTTTTCCACGATATGCCTCCTCATAATAATCCTCTGTAATAATCATCGGTAAAACATCCGCTCTTTCAATGTCAAATGTTGCTACGCCCCATGATAACCCAATACCAAACCCTGATGTTGCTAATCGTATTGTTTGAGGTACTTGCTGATTATCACATAGATCTACAATTGTTAATGGTATTGTTGCACTGCTAGTATTACCATAACGATCAATTGATAGCGGCATTTTTTCTAGTGGTAGTTTAATTTTCTTTGCTATATGTTTTAACATAAAGCGATTAGCTTGATGTAAAACGAAATAGTCATAGCTTTCTATATTTTCATTATTCATCTCAAAGAATTCATTAAACACCTTTGGTACTTCAGTAATTGTAAATTCAAATACTGATGCACCATCTAATTCTCCAGCAGATTCCTTATAATAATCACTAGGATTTTTTATTGGATTTCTTCCTGAAGCACCTGGAGTAATAATTACTGGATAGCCTTCACCATCTGATTTTAATAAAGTGGCTAATTTCCCTTCTCCTACTTCAATTAAAGTAGCCGTTCCAGCATCACCAAATAACATGTCACTCTTTACATCAGCTTCAGGATTATTATTTGTAGTAACTTCACCTGCTAAAAACAATATTCTTTTTATCGATCCTTTTTGCAGTAATGATGCAGCAATATGTAATCCGTAAACATAGCCAGAGCATCCTAAATTCACATCAAAAGCGATACAATCCTGTGATAGTTTTAGACGTTTATGTAAAACATGCGAAGTAGCAGGCATAATATAATCTGGAGTTTGAGTAAGAAAAATAATACCATCAATACTTTCCCTACTAATATTCTTTTCCTCAATAATTTTTTCTGCCGCAACATAGCACAAATCTGATGTTGTCTGATTTCTATTTACATAATGGTATTGTTCTACCCCGGTAGTTTTTGTGAATTTTTTTACTTCTGCTTCACCAACTGCATCATTAAACTCCGTTATTTTTTTTATATTTTTAGGTACTGCACATGCAATAGCACTAATTTTTATATTTTCAAAAATAGTATTTGCCACTCTATTCTCTCCCTTTATTTATTCTATAGCCATATAAAAATGTACTTACCATCGACTGGGATAATAAGTACATTTTATATTTATGCTTCCATCACTGCTAATGTATCTGCTATTGTTTTGAATTCTTTAATATCTGAAGCCTTTAAAGCTTTGTCGAATTCTTCATCAACTAAAGCCATGAATGAAATAATTGCTACACTATCCCACTCTTCAATATCCTCTAATTTTAAATCAGAAGATAGAGAACCTTCTTCTACCTCTAACATATCTTCTAATAAAGCTAATTTTTCTTGATCCGTCATAAATTTCACTCCTGTAAATTATTTAAGTATTTTTGCAGGGTTACCAATTACAGTTGTATCAGCTTTAACATTTGTGAAAACAACTGCACCCGCACTTATATTAGCATATTCTCCAATTTTTCTCTTTGGAATAATTATTGCCCCAATCCCTATGTATACACCTTCGTTAATCTCACAACGTCCTGCAATTTGAGATGCAGAGCCTATAGTAACCCCATCCTCTATTATACTATCATGACCTATTGCTACACCAGCATTAACAAGTGTGAAATTCCCTAAAGTTACATCAGGACCAAAGCCAGCTCCAGGACATAAAATATTCCCTACTCCCATTTTGAATCTTTCACGTAAATAGATGTCAGGACTTATTAAATTAATAAACTCTGCACCCTTTTCTAAAAACTCTCTCCCTACTTTTAATCGAGAAACAGAATCTCCAATTGCACAAATATAAACTGTATTTGGTAGTATTTTATGCCCTTTAATTGGCCCTAAAATTTGAAAATCTATATCAAAATTATCTAAGGCATCTTCAATATCATTTATAAAACCTTTAACACGCCAGTCACACATTCTGGATCTTTGAACATCAAGTGCATAACTGAGAACTTCTCTACCAAAACCACCTGCACCTATTATAATTAGATCTTTCATAAATTGAAACCTTCCAAATTTCATTTTTTAAAAAAAGATATTTAAAATTAATTTCTTTCTGTAACACTCTTCAAATAATTAATAAACTCTGTAGATTCGTTATGCAAATCTTCAATTTTAATCCATCTGTTTCTTATTGCAATTTCTTCTAAACATGCAATTTTAAAACCTTGTCTTTTTTGTATAGTTTCAACAAATTGTCCAGCCTCTAATAAACTCTCAAATGTACCAGTATCTAACCAAGAAAAACCTCTACCTAAAATCTTTACTTTTAATTTTTTTCTCTGTAAATACACTTTATTAACATCTGTTATTTCTAGTTCTCCTCTTGCAGAAGGCTCAATATTTTTTGCGATAGAAATAACATCATTATCATAGAAATACAATCCTGTAACTGCAAAGTTCGACTTAGGTCTAGCAGGTTTTTCCTCAAGTGAAATTACGTTAGATGCTTTATCAAATTCCACTACTCCGAAACGTTCCGGATCATTAACTTGATATCCAAATACGATTGCACCTTCTTTTAATTTAGCCGACTGTTGCAGCATTGGCGAAAAACCTTGACCATAAAAAATATTATCTCCAAGTACTAAACAAACCGAATCTGAGCCAATAAATTTCTCTCCCAATATAAAAGCTTCAACTAATCCTTTCGGCTCTGATTGTTCAACATATTCAAACTTTACACCCCATTTGGCTCCATTTCCTAATAAATCTTTGTATAGCGGTAGATGATGAGGAGTAGAAATTATTAATATTTCTTTAATTCCTGCTAACATCAATACAGATAAAGGATAATAAATCATCGGCTTATCGTAAATCGGAAGCAATTGTTTTGAAAGAGTCTTCGTCAATGGATATAGACGTGTCCCGTTCCCTCCTGCTAATACTATTCCTTTCATATCGTTAAACCTCTCTTATCATAACATTACATTATTACATTGATTACTTTTAATTGGTTCTTCACCAAAACTCGTGGTTGATTTTCTATTAATTCAATAATTTTACATTCCTTTATAGAAGAAAAGCGAAAACTCACGTATCGTAATTGTTGCCTAGACAAACCACGAGAGGAGTTTTCGCTTTGTACTCCAAGTTTATCAAAATGCTATTACCGTTACCATCTTTTTTCGAAGTTTCTTTTCCATCTGACGAAGAACCAAATGTATTTCCTGTTACTGTAGGTGCTTATTCAGTGCCATGTTCAATTTGCCAAGGGAAAACGATTCGCCGTACACAAACGTTACGTCGTTTTCGTCATGGCTATGCTTGGCATCTCGGATTTATTTGGATTGAGATGGCGATTCCACATCATCGTTGTATTGCCTGCGACCTCACATTTACCTATGACTTCGGTTTAGGAATTGTTCAAGCGTCTTCAGCTATGTTTCGTAAAGAACTTGTAAGGCGTTGCCACGGTCGTTCCATTGCTGATGTAGCGCGTGAATATGAACTGCCCTACATGACTGTTGAGCGTTGGTATTACTTGCTGGCAGCTAATGAATTAACGGAAGAAATCGCCACAACTATCTGTGTAGATGAGTTCGCCTTACGCAAAGGACACAATTATGCGACCAGATCGAGATCAAGGCGCCATTACCACTGTTTTACAGAAAGTAACAGGTCCAATTCGTACGGTGGTCAGTGATTTCGCCCCAGCGATGGTGAATGCGATACAAGTCGTTTATCCAACTGCAAATCATGCGCTGGAGCGCTTTCATCTCGTACAATTTTTCACCGATGCTCAGCAGCGAAGACGAAGGTATTTAGGAGAAGCCAAAAAGCATCATAAATCGCCATTCATTGACCGTTGTGGGCACGAAAACCTGAACAATTAACTGATGAAGAACGTGGATTTGTTGCACAGTGGCACCAGGAAGATTTGCCTACAAAATACATTTATCAAGCATTGAATCATATGCGTTATGTACTGAAAGCGACAACGATGGCACAAGCAAAACGACGATTAACAGAATGGTTTAAACGATATTAATTTCATCTTTGTAGTGCCATTTCTAAAATCGCAAAAACATTGATAACCCGTGAAAAAGCATTGCTAGATACCATTATTTCACCGCTATCAAATGGCATGATGGAAGGCACGAATAATAAAATTAAACTCATCAAAAGACGAGGTTTTGGCTACCGAAATGAAGACCGTTTATTTCTTCGTTTACGTTTAGAAACAGGTCGCTGATTTTGTCACCCACGACTTTTGGTGAAGAACCTTTTAATTAGTAAGATTTCAAAATTTCCCTAAAATGATTTAATTATTATATTATAATTCATCTATGAATCTTATTATACTAGCCTATTTCGCAAGCTTTTTTCTCGCTCAAACCTTTTTATCGTTTTTTCAAAAAATTTAATTAGTAGATGTGTTTCATTTTTTGAACCTACTTTTTCTAACTGCTTTTGCTGTCTACTTAATAAATCGTACTTAAATTCCCTATTTTTATAGCAAATTAGAAGATGTTATATTAAATCATCATACGCTTCACCACATGTATTATCTTTACCAACAAAAATTAATCCATCTGATTCATAATTACACATTAATACGGGTACTCCATCTGAAATACAACTTGCAACTGGATACCCTCCACCAATACGATTGGGTTAATAGATATATCACAGATTTCATTTAATGCTATTAAATCCTTTTCATATTTAATATGTTGGATTTGATTTTTTAACATCTCTTCTGAATATGATTCTTCCATATATATAGGAACCTTAGCTCCCACTAATAACCATTTAAAGTTTCTTTTGTTAGATAAAACACTTCCATCTTCTCAACCTTCTAATTATATAATTTGGTAAATTAATTACTAATTATTTATATTTACCTTCAAATGCTTTAATAATAAAGTCCATCTCTTTTTCAAAAGTAAATTCTCTTTTAGCCAAATCTAGTCCTCTAAAAACAATTTCGTTATACATTTCTTTATTATCCATAATTTCTTTTAATAGTTTTGCAGTTTCTTGCAAATTATCTAAATTGTATATTATAGAAGAATCCAATATTTCTGGATAGTTTTCAAATAAGTTCGGCATAAGATTTGTGCACAGCAAAGTAGAGTTCATTAATGTATTTGGTATTCGTTCATGCATTGAAAATTTGGTCGGCGTAATATTTAAATTGATTTTGCTATGGGCTATAATACTAAAATGTTCTATATAATGTACTGGTTGTTTAACTTTAACATTCGGATATTTTGCTAATAGCTTTTCAGTATCATTGCTACCGAACACAATCATTGGTAACCCTACCTCTGCGAAAGAAGTTAATACCATTTTTCGAATTAAACTATTATAATATTTATCTACAAAAGGAAAGTACAATCTTACAAGTTTATCTTCTATCTCTTTATTATTAATGGACAAACTGACTTTTATATACTCTCTTATATACGTTGCAAGCCGATTTGGTAATATTGTTAAATTTGTTTCTATAAAGTAATGTATTTCAGATATCAACTCTACTAATGATTTTTTAATTTGTTTATCTACTGATAGGTTCTCTATCTCGAACAATATCTTTTGTTCTTCTATATAAGTTCCGAAAAACACAAGTGGATATATTTTATTTTCAAAATTAATTTTATAACTTGGTGCAGCAGAAATTAATTTTTTAAATGATACATTTTGTACACCATAATCTGAAAAATCTTGTATATAAGGTTTTTCAAATACTATAGAATGTACTAAAGCATCGTTTGGATTGCCTAAAGACCTATCATAAATATGATAATGTGGGCTATCTCCAAGTAATATTAAATGCGGAATTTTGGTTTTATTATAGTGTAAAAGTTTATCTTCATAATAATAACAAGTTGGATTTAATCCTATTGTAAAATCAGGTTTAAAATTCTCAACTATTGATAAATATTGTTGAGAATCTATTAAATTCAAATCTATTGTTAAAGCGGAATGACCTAACTCTTGAGCACCACATACAATCCCTTCGCTTCCTAATGAAAGTACATTATATTGACTTCTCCCTTTGAACACCATAAATTTATACATTGTATCACTCAATTCTAAATTAGATAAGTTCTAATAAATATTTTCCATAACTATTTTTATACATTTGAGCCATTTTATACACTTGCTCTTTCGTAATCCATCCTTTATTGTAAGATATATCCTCCAGACAAGCTATTTTTACCCCTTGCCTATTTTCGATTGTTTCAACAAATTGCCTTCAAGTAAGCTACTAAAAGTACCTGTATCTAACCATGTAAATCCTCGACCTAGCATTTCAATCTTCAATTTTTTTATTTAAATACAACTTATTAATATCTTAATCTCTAATTCCCCTCGTTCAGATGGGATAAGTTTTTAACTATTTCAATAACTGAATATCATAAAAATATAATCCGGTTATTGCATATTTTAATTTTGGATTCTCTATTTTTTCTTCTAAAGAAATAACATTGAAATGATTGCTCAAATTCTACGATACCAAATCGTTTAGGATCCTTCACTGCGTAACCAAATATAAGTGCCCCTTATTGTAAGAGGGTTGCTTGGGTTAAAATAGGAGTAAAACCTTAACCTTAAAAGATGTTGTCACCCTAAATCAAACAAACAGGATCAAGTCCTATAAACGTCTATTTTTTTGTACGAAAAATGTAAGATTTATTTAAGTATGCTTAAAAACAGTTTTTTAGTTGCTTAGTAGCTTAAGAGTTTCCAGTTTCTATGTTTTTAATAGTTAACATATCACCACTGGGCTTTACATTAATGTAAATGCTAATTCTTTAAATAATAAATCTTGGTTTATAAGACTATTCGACGCCCTCGGAGTAGATATTAACCCTCCTCGGATATTATCCAAATCCTTACCATTAATTCCATAATCCTTTAAATTAACCGATACTCCCAATTTATTGAATAAGGATTCTACTGAATCTAATTCATTTTCATTTATATCAATAGTTCCATTCAATTCTCTAAAAGCTTTTATAATATAAGGTAATGTAATACTCGCAGCAATACCATGAGGAATTCCTTTTTCTAATGTCAAATAATATGACATTGCATGAGCAATAGCTGTTTGTGTATTTGAAAAAGCAATTCCAGCATAATATGAAGCCGACAACATTCTTTCACGATATTGAATATTTTTTAAATCCTTTGCTACTAGAGGCAAAACTTCTAAAATCTCACTAATTGCACGTTTTGCATATAATGTAGAAATAGAATTATTATTTTTATTCCAAATACTTTCTAAACTATGAGAAAGTGCATCTAGGCCTGTTTGAATCGTTACTTCATACGGAACTGTCAAATGAAGTATCGGATCTAATATTGCTGCATCACAATATAATCGTTCATCCATAATGGAATATTTCTTTTTATTTATATCATCCCAAATTGTGCCCCACATTGTTACTTCCGACCCAGTACCCGCCGTGGTTGGGATTGCTATAATTGGTTTTATTCCCATGTTGCTAGGAATTCCATCAGTTAAAAAATCTAATAAATTATTTGTCTCATCACCTGGAGCTATTGCTTTTGCCGCATCAATGACGCTACCCCCGCCTAATGCAACAATCAATTCAAAGCTTTTATAATCTAGTTGATTTCTCGTTTCAATTATTTGATTAATCGTTGGATTAGGTTGAATAGTTGAAATAGTCTGCACAATCGTAGGATTATTTTTCATAACCTTTTCAACAATCCCTCGACTAATAAACCCCTTGGATGTAATTAAAAGAGTTTTTCTCTCTTTTATATATCTAGGTAAAAAATCTAATGAATTTTGACCAAATTCAATTTTGACTGGATTATAAAATTCTTTTCTCATATAAATAATTCCTTTGCTTTTTCATAGTCCTCAATAAAATCAATCTCTACCCACGGTTCACTATGAATTGGTAAACATTTGATTTTTTTACCACTTTGAGCGAATTCCGTGAAAGCATACGTATCATAAACATTCATCTTTTCTGCAACTAACAACTTTTCAATTTTTTCAAATAGTTCCATAGGACGGTGAATAGCTGCTAAACCAATCCATTCACCTTTACTATCTTCATAAGCAATTTCTTTACTAGAGCGAATTAAATAAGATTCATTATCTATCTGTACCTTCATCGCTTCTTCATCAGCCTCTTTAAAATCAACAGCCAAATCGATAAAATGCTGTTTATCAATGCTGTTAAGGAATTGTTGCAACAAAGTTTCACTAAATACAACATCACCATGCAAATACACAAATGGTTCCTGTTGAACAAAATTTTTCGCAAAGTATAGAGAACCCATGTTATTACAATATTTATAAAAAGGATTGAAAACCGTTACTGCTCTTGAGCCAACAGTATTTTCAATCATTTCTTTCAAATAGCCTGTAATAATGATGATTCTTTCAAAACCATTATTTTCCAAAATCCTTAGATTGCGTTGTAATATACTTTCCTCATTTAATGATAATAAGCATTTAGGGCATGTTTCTGTTAATGGGTATAGACGACTTGATAGACCTGCTGCTACAATGACTATTGTTTTCAAATTGAGCACTCCTTCACAAAACTCATAAATCTATTCTTTACTTGTTTAGGTGTCATCGTTGGTCTACCAAGATTTTCCTTAATACCTTTTGTAGTTTTTAAATAACCAAATGTTAACTTTGAATTTTCATTCCATTTCTCTAAAGATACCTTCAAATCGTTTAAATCATTTAATTGCTCTACAATTTCATAATTTGCCCCTTGTGCAATTTGTAAAAAATTCACATGAGACGAAACAGTTTTTTGTCCCCCAGTCGATTCATGCAAACCATTATCTAGCAATAAATGATATAAATTTGACGGACTATAATAAGCATTCGTTGTTAAAGAGCCCATTCGCATCAATAATGACCCATCTCCATCAATAACAATTACCTTTATATTAGGCTTTACTAGAGCTAGGCCTAAACCAATTGAACTAATACAGCCCATTGAACCAACCATATATAATTGATTATTTTTGTCTTCCAGTTCAAATAATTCTCTACCTGTCACCCCAGTAGTAGCTAATAATACTGTCTTTTCATCACTTTCATTTTGCAATACTTTTAAAGCTTCAATTCTCTTTACATCTTGAATATTTGAAGTACTGCTATTTAACTGAACATTTTTAGGGTTTGATGTTTGCTGCTTCATTAATTTTACTGAGGAAAATGTATCCTTCTTAACAATAAAGAAAAATGATTTCCCGATTTCAATTGCTTTATTCGCTTCCTCTAATTGGAGAATTGCTTCATCTTCAACTGCCGATAAATAGGCATATTGAACTTCCATAACCTCTAGTAGCTTTTCAGTAATAGTCCCCATTAATTCATGTTGGGGTTCATCTGATAATCCCGGTTCACCTCTTAAACTTACAAAGCCTAATACAGGAATTTCAAACGTATAATTTAATGACGTTAATGGTGAAACTGCATTTGTAAGACCTGAGTTTTGACATAGAAAAACGCTCTTTGTACCACCTAAAGAGGCACCTGCTGCAATTGCTACGGCGTCACCTTCATTTGCGGCCATTATAAACTGATTTTTATTGATAGCAAAATTAATCATAGGTTTTAAATATGAGCATGGAACACCGCTATAAAAATTAAAACCTAGCTGTTCTAATTTATCGCCAAACAAATCCATTGAAATCATTTAAATATCACCTGCTTTTTGAAGTTCAATAATACTATCTACATCAATCCATGAGCCACGAATATACTTAATTGCGATTTGATGATTTTGTGCTAAGTAAGAAAGAGCTTCACTAAAACGTAATGTTTCCAACGGTTTCGATTGACTAAGCTCTTTAATTGCGGTTTTCAATTGCATAATACCCACAGTTGTAAATTTACATAAGCCAATGAATTCACCATCAATTTCAGTTGGGTCAATGTTACTTGAAATATTATTTAAATACACTTCTTGATTAAATTTCTTCTTATTGTATTTCTCAGTTGCTGTAATATAGTCTTTATATTCTTCCGCAACATACTCCGTATCCGAATCTACAATAATCGTTATATCTTCTGTAGAAGTTAATAGTTCATTTAAAATAAATGGTTTAAATAATATATCTCCATACGATATGATTACGCTATCTTTTACCTTATCTAACGCTAGATTTAATGAATACAGTTCTTTAGTTTCACTAAATTGATCGTTGTCTACAAACGTAATATTCGATTGCTTAAATTGTTCCTTTCCAAATCCACGAACAGCTATTAAATCCTTAATTCCTGCTTCATTTAATAATTCAACTTGAGAATCAAATATCGATTTATTGTTTACAGATAGTAATGTTTTAGGTAACTGCTCTGTTAAAGAATTAAAGTTTTCTCCTTTCGAAGCAGCTAAAATAACAGCAGAAATCTGTTGACCATATGTAGGTAAATATTTCTTTTCAGCCTCTTTTAATTCCTCTGCTCCTTGCAATTCAAAAATATGACTGACAGAAGTAATATTTCCTTCTACATTAATCAAACTTTGGTCCTCATAAATTTTTTGAGTTACTTGTTCCATTGCTTTGATTGCAGCACGCACATTATGATTTGCCCAAATAACAGTACTGACACCCCAGTCTTTAAACTGTTCTGTAGGTGTAGAATAATATTTTGTCGGTACTATAATAACCGGATGACGATTATCCCAAACTTCCATAAATGCTTTAATTTCTGATGCATTAGCTTTTTTACTATGCATTAAAATTGCATCGGCTCCTGCTTGACGATATGCCTCTGCACGTCTAACTGCCTCATCTAATCCCCATCCAGCAATAAATGCTTCAACACGTGCTACTACTACAAAATCAGGATCTATTGCAGCGTCTTTAGCAGCTTTAATTTTCCCACAAAATTCTTCAATATCAGCTAAAGGCTGAGCTTCACCATTGATAAATGAGTTTGTTTTTGGGAATAACTTATCTTCAATACAAACCCCTGCAATCCCACGTTGTTCTAGTTTACGAACTAAACGACGCATATTATTAAAGTTTCCGTAGCCTGTATCACCATCTAAAAGAATAGGGATTTCCGTGGCATCGCTCATAAACTCAATTACTTCTAAGACTTGTGTCCATGATGCCTCGTTATTATCACGTACTCCTAATGCAGCTGATATTGATAATCCGCTAGCCCATATACCTTTAAAACCAGCATTTTCTACAATTTTTGATGAAAGTCCATTATGTGCTTCCATTAGGAATTCTAATGTATTAGAAACTAGCATTTGTTTAAGTCTCGTTGTTTTTTTCACTAAAATCACTCTTTTCTATTGTATAAACTGATAGTGCATCACTCGTTCTGTTACAAAAGCTATATATTCTTTTACTTTTTCTTTATTTGTTTCTGTAACGTCTTCTTGAGTATTATTATTAAGTAATTGTATTTCAATTTCTTCTAAGTTAACCAATCCGTCGTCCTCAATATGTTTTTTAGTTTTTAATGAAAAAATAAAGTTATCATCAGTTATCACAATGTGATAAGGTGCTTTAGGATGAAATGTTTCTGTTGTCACAAATCCCCTTCCTTTTCCACCAAAATCTTCTAAGATAACTGCATCATTTTCGATACTAGTATTCTCATAATTATTTAAGGCAGCTAGCATATTTGGAAAATAATCTGTAATAGACATAAGCTCATTACTTATTTTATTTGGAACAGTTGGGCCTTTAAATATAAAAGGTACTTTTCTACGACCTTCGTGAAGAAAATTTTCAGAATTTTCTATATAGCCTTGTCCATGATCAGAGATGATCGCGACATAAACATCATTATTTTGATGATTTTTCTCTAAATAGTGATATAGTGATTCTAAATATATATCAATTCTTTTTAATTGATTTTTATATTTCACAATTTTATCTTCACTGTATTCAGCGTTCACAGAAATTTCAGCTCTTTCATTTTTCAAACGCTCTTCCAATGTTAAATTTGTTTGTTGATATATGTCTTGATTATATCCATCTGCGATATCATGTAAGTCTTCAATACCTACCCATAAAAAATGGTCATTGTTAGGGAATGAGGACAGGTGCTCCATTGCTTCGCCCAGAACTTCTGCAATTGCAAACCCACCTCTGAAGTTTTGAAAAATTGTTCTATCAAATCCCTCCATATACCCCGCGCTCGGAGCAATTCTCCAGTTATTATTTATTTGAGTTGTATAAAAACCTTGCTCTCTAAATTTCTCAGTAAACATATTTCCCCTCTTGTTAATATCTATATTAACATTCGGGTGATATACTTTATGCTTGAATGTTGAGCGTCCTGTAAAAATACTTGCTACACTTGGGAATGTCCAATCACTCGTTGTATAACAATTTTTGTTCCAATAGCATTCTTTGAAAAACTGCGCTGTATTAGGCATAAGATTATCAAGACCATATCTATCTAAAAAAACTTGTGATAATCCATCTATGTAAAGTACGATACAAAGCTTATTTTTCTCTTTTTTAGTATTAGGAATTGGATTACCTAAAAAGAATTCATTATTACTTTTTAATCTATATTCACCTTTTGGTAAATTAACATAATTCATTCGATTTTTCTGCATATGCTTTTCTTCAATTACACTAGAAAATCCCTGGGCATTTTGAAGTTCGATTCCCTCATTAAAGCTTGAAGAAAAAGGAATTATGCTTTCTTCACTTAAATTTAATTTTGTATATCGATAATTCCTTCCTTGTACAATTTCCGTTTTTAAGAAATATCTTACATCCATGTTGATATCTTCAGCTGTATATCCTTTATATAGGTTAATATAATACTTTTTACCTTTACTATCCGTTAAGTAGCGATTAATCCAGCTCTGAGCATCCTTATCCATCGGAAATGCCCTTTCATCTCCTTCTCCCAAAATTAGAGTGGCTACTGAAATAATCTTTCTCGCTCTCTCTTCCCCAATAAAATCAAATAATCTTGGTATCGTAGCCTTCAGCTTTTCTGTAGCTTTATCACGCGCTTCATCATTAAAAGTTAATCGTATAGATCTAGCCAAAGCAATAATGGCATCTTCATATTGTTTCAGCCCCCATAATGCCTCATATAATTTATAATAAAGTACTTTAGAATTTAAAAAATCATACAAACCTGTCTCTATTATTCTTTTAGCATTCATATACTCTTTTTTCTTTAAGTAAACTGTGCTTAGTAATTCATAGTATTTCTCTGTTTGTTCACTTTCTTTTATTTGCTGTAGAGCATCCTGCGCTTCTTTAAGTTGATTAGTTGAAATTCTATCTGCAATCTCTTTATATAGTTTTTTTAATGTTAAAATTTCCTCAATTACTACTTCCTTCACGACTTCATAGCCCCTTTTTTATTACTACCATTCTTTAATGATCGTTTTTCTCTCCATCACATCTAATTTCGATATTTCTTTATCTGTATAATACGAATCACCTTTGACATGGGTTGTAGATATTTCTTCGAAAATAGCTCCTGTCTTAGATGAAAATGCATGAATTTGACTACGTAAAACCGTTGCCATATCCCCAGGTTTCATAGCTCTTTTTACACCATTGATTTCAACTTCTAAGTCTCCATATAAAAGTTGGAATGTTTCCTCTTTAATTTTATGTAGGTGACGAGGATGCTTTTGACCAGGTAAAACGATAATTAGCTTTTTACAATATTCTCGATTAATAATATTGACAATAACTGCACCTGTTTGTCTAAAGTTTTTTATTCCATAATGATGCGATAATTCTACTTCAAAATCTTTACCTAAAGCAATGCCTGCCTCAAATAGCATCCCTTTTGCATCATGGATAACACTTCTTGCACTTTTAATATCTGTCACAAGCTTTTTCTCTTTTAATGGCTCATTCATTTCATAATCAGACGAAACAATAACACCCTCATAGAATTCTCCGCTGCTCATTTGCCCTTCTTGAATCGGCATCGCGAAGTATACATCTTCTCGATTAATTGCTTCTCCCTTTTTAACTGTTTTTTTCAAATAAACACCGCGCATTAATGATGAAAGAGAATCCAACTCTTCCTGACTAATATATTTTGTATCTTCTTTTTTCAAAGAACAAATTTCCTTTGCATTAACTATAGATTTTACCCAATTATCTGCTTGTTGTGGATTCATTGAATATGCATTTAATGTAATTGTTTCTGTTGGTAATCCAATATGTCTTTCAAAAATAGTCGCACCTTTAGCTGTTGCCAACATCGAAACGATATGATCATCCGGATTTTCGTGGCCTGAATAACCAATCGATACATTTCGATATCGTTTCTTCATCCGGTCAATAAAATCGAGTTGAAGCCTTTCCATCGGTGCCGGGTATTCTGCGACACAATGTAATAATGCAAATTCACAATTTCTATGTATGAAAAAGTTGTAAATCTTATCAATATCCGGAACTGTTTTGCCACCAGTAGAAATAATAATTGGCTTTCCTGCACTCGCTACTTCTTCTAGTAATGGCCAGTCCATTGCACTGCAGCTTGCCACTTTAATGATATCTAATCCTTGTTCAATACACCATTTCACTCCTTGCTCATCAAATGGTGTACTCATCGAAATCAATCCCTCTTCTCGAACAGCATCTACTAGCTCGCAAAACTGTTCAAAAGTTAGTTTTGTATCCATAAAACGAGGAATATGCTTAACATCAGTTTTTTCTTTAAATTCCGGATGGATAAAACTATCAATATCACGGTATTGTAACTTTACTGCTGCCTTTACATTATATTTTCGAGCAATTTTCCCCATCTCTTTAATAATGTTAATACCGTGCTCGACACTACCTTGATGGCTATTTGCCATTTCGAAAATGATTAAATCCTTAAATAATTTCATGCTATTCATCCTATCTTTTTACTTTTTGATTAATTAGGTCATACATATTAAGCATTTTATCATCAATATAGAAGTCCGCATTTGGCTTTCCGAAATGGAGTTCATGATACTGAACCCCCCATTTTCCCAACTGTTTCTCTGTGATATCACGCCAATCTTTTTTTGTAACATAACCTCTAGCAGTAAATAATATTATCTGGTGATTTTTATTATATAAATCATTAATTACATCAATCATTTTTTGGTTTGGGAGAGCATGTTCATAATTTAAATCTTTGCGGAATTGAGCAATTACACCATCAATATCAATAACAAATCTATTGCCATCTTGTAAAAGCTTTAGAAATTGTTCAGCTCTCAAGAAATCTTCTTCTGAATCAATATCAAAATTATCATTCATCTCATAGCCTAATATCACTTCACCAGTCATCGAGCCTTGATTCGTAATTACCTCTGTCCGAATTACATCAATACATGCGTTCTGATAAAAAACAGTAGGAAGGCTTTGACGAGGCATATTATAAGCTTCCACTACATCATTCATTATCGGCAATATTTGATTGTTTGAATTCTTAGTCCACATTTTATATGGTGTTTCTTTCGCTGGAGAGATACAGCGTATTGAATCCGCGTCTGGGTTATTTAACAAAATATCAATCATCTGATCAATATTTTCACTATCCCTTATTGGGTATGTGGGTCTTAATTGAACAACAATGTCTGGAATATATCCTTCAACTTCACGTAAATGTTTTAGTGCATGCTCAAAAACTTCTATATCTAATGCAAAATCGCCTGAGATATTGTGAGGGCGTATAAAAGGCACTTCCGCTCCATATTCTTTTGAAATATTTGCATATTCTTCACTATCTGTACTAACAATTATCCGATTAATCAATTGAGAATTTAATGCATGTTGAATTGAATAGGCAATTAATGGTTGGCCATTCAACTGTCTGATATTTTTATGAGTAACACCTTTTGATCCTGATCTTGCAGGAATTATTGCTAAAATTTCTGGCAAACTAAATTTCCTCCAATTTAATTAGTGTTCTTTTCCTAAAGAAAGAGAGTCTACTTGACGTAAACTCCAATAATTCTATATCTTATATAGTTCAAGCTGTTCGAAAAACGGTAAAATCTCATATTCAAACATATCTGCTACTAACACGTAGTCCTGTTTTTGTAAGCCATCATTTATTTCTATTAAATATGTTTGAATATTTTCCATATCTAGCTTAACTGAATAACCTAATTCGTTTAATTTTTGATTAACATCAGTTAACCACAATGTACCCTCAGAAAAATCGCCAATCAGTGTTAAAGCCTCTTTCAGTTCTTCTCCACGTAATTTATCTGCAATCTGCAAAGAACCTTCTATCACCTTTTTTATATAATGATTATAGCTGTCCATAGTTTCATTAATTAAATCTTGCATGATCCATTCACCCTTCTATATCTGAAGTACTTTAACTGCATAATTTATATCGGTTTTAAAAAATAGAAGTGTAGTTTTTCCATTTACTTTTTGTTCTAAACGATGATACAAAATATTCCGTTTAATTAAAAAACCCCACTAAAAACACAAGTACATTTGTTGAATCTGTTCTTTAATTGTCTGCTATAATTTTTCTAACTGTTTCTTAATTAAATCCTCTGTTTGCTCAAAAATTATTAACAACTCTTTAAACATATACTCATTTTTTTTATTTGCTATATTTAATTGTTGCTCTTTACTATCATATATCATCGGTTTAAATTGTTTATTCATGTTTAATTCAATTAAATTGACAACCCCTTGCAAGTTTAATCCCTCAATTAATTCCTTGCATTTATTTAATTCTACTTGCAACATTTGATTTGTTTGTGTCTTCTGCTCAATTGAGTATATACATTTTTTTAAAGCCAATATCCTTTTATTTAAAGATTGCATACTTTTTTCAAGGAAGTTATTATACTTTGAAAAAGGTGTTTTTTTAGTTTCTTTGATTCTAGTTATTTCTACTTCATCATTTATAAATTGTTCTATAAACTTAGCGAAAGGAAGTTGTGCAATATAATTAATTTTTGCTCCACCCTCCGTACAATTATAACAGTCGTCTTTACGTTCATTTATTCCGAGTAATACCTGTTCTATGTTGTCCTTCATTGAAATAAGCGTAGCATCTGAGAAAACTTCGTCATCAAAATATCCTAATACTTTTTTATAGAAATGATCCTCTACATACTTTTTTTGTTCCTGTTGCACATTACCATCTGCATGAGAGCTATTATTGGTATATGCTAAATCCTGACCAATTAGTGCAATTGGTCCACTGGAGATATAGGATGCTATTGCTAATGTATATGTAGCTACTGATACACCGCCTTCAATTTTCCGTATAGATGGCATATATTTTTTTATAAAAGTCTTACTTAATGGTTCAGATATTGGTGAGAAATAAAAAGAATTCCCTTTAAAATTTTCACGAATTCCTTTTGTGGATTGTAGACCATAAATATAATTAATATGACTATTTTGTAGGGTTTCAAAATGTAATAAATTTTTTTGCCCACCATCAACATTGACAATATAGTCTGGTTCAATATCATGCTTTAATAGTGTTCGGATTGTTGAACCAGCACATAAAATAACACACTTTCCTTTAATACTTTTTAACAAAGTTAGTTGCTTTGTTAAAGAAGGTCCACCAGCTACTACAATCACTGGACATGTATACCTATTAAATAAAGATGTAATCGTCTCATCATGAAAGGTATATTTCAAGTTATCTAGAAAATTTTCATACCATGTCCATGCCATTGACTGGATTGTATTATAGTTAATAATCTTTGCCTTCAATATATTCGATATCATTTCATATATTTCAGCATACTTTTTTTCATCGATATTTCGATAATTTGGGGAACAAATGATTTCAGTGTTTCCAGTATCTTTATCGTTTAAGATAGCATTTAGATCATTTATTAATTCTGCATTTCTTTCACCATCTAAATAATAAATATTATGTTCATTCTTTTTTCCAATTTTTAGAAAAGGGTCGATGACAATAATTTTTTCCTGTAGTTTACGAGCTTCTTTATAGCTTTCGACAATATACCCTAATCCGTGACCGTAAAGTATGATTGTCTTTCCTAACTTATAATTATTAGTTATAAATTTTTCCGCTTCCTTTATAGGATCATATTTGCTATGTATATAAAAATCATTTATCTTCATTGTCGATACTCCAGATTTTGCTGTTTCTATTTGAATGTTCATTTTATTCTCCTTCCTTTCTTAATCATACATTATCATTATTTAAATATATAGGAAAAACGACTTCCAAATGGAAGTCGTTTTTAAAAGGTATCAATTAACGTAATAATTGAAGTACACCTTGTGGTTGTTGGTTAGCTTGCGCTAACATAGATTGAGCAGCTTGCATTAAGATATTGTTCTTAGTGAAGCCCATCATTTCCTTCGCCATATCAGTATCACGGATACGAGATTCTGCAGCTGATAAGTTTTCACTAGATGCACCAAGGTTGTTAATTGTGTGCTCTAGACGGTTTTGCCATGCACCTAATGTAGAACGTTGTGTAGAAACTTTTTCTAATGCGGTGTTAATTGTTGTAATTGCTGCATCTGCAGCTGTACGTGAAGTACTGATATCAATACTAGAAACGCTTAGATTAGCTGCATTCATGTTACCAATTGAAATATCTAACTTTTGACCTTGGTTTGCACCAATATGGAATGCTTTACCTGTGAATGTACCATCTAAAACGTTCATGTTGTTGAATTGAGTTGTAGAAGCAATACGATCGATTTCTTCGATTAATTGCGCTACTTCTAATTGTAATTTTGAACGGTCAGTCGACTCGTTTGTATCAGTTGAAGCTTGTACCGCTAATTCACGCATACGTTGTAAAATCGCATGAGTTTCATTAAGAGCACCTTCAGCAGTTTGGATTAAAGAAATACCATCTTGAGCGTTTTTAGACGCCATGTCAAGACCACGGATTTGTCCGCGCATTTTTTCAGAAATTGCTAAACCAGCAGCGTCATCGCCAGCACGGTTGATTTTGTAACCAGAAGATAACTTCTCAAGGTTTTTAGAAGCTTCTGCATTGTTGAATGCAAGGTTACGATGTGTGTTTAAAGCTGAAATGTTGTGTTGAATTCTCATTTGGAATTCCTCCTTGAATGTTTATTTTTTTATTCCACATCCATGTGGAATATTGGAAGGGGTAGTATGTATGTACTGCCTACCCCTTACAATCTATATATCGTATTTAGTTGGAAATGTTTAATAGTTTTTTTAAAGATTTTTTATTTTTTTATTTGAGTTAATTTCATAATTCTAATCCCTTTAGTATCAAGGGTTCTGAAAATAAAAAACGGGCACCTCCCCAAATTCGGTATAATGGTAGCGTCCAAACTAAACCATACTGAAATGAGGTGTGCCCTATGACTATTGTAAAACAAATGAGTCTATTTGACATCCAAGAATTATCGGAAATGTTTTTGTCGCTTTGATGCCATTTTCGCCACTTTCGATGTGTAGGAAATTTTTCAGCTAATTTCAAAAAGTTCGTTACGTGGTGCTCCACTCGAATTAACTTATGGTGCGATGATACAGTCACTCTTTATTTGTATTATCGAACACATTCCAACAATCAAGGATTTAATTAAACGTTTGTTCAACGATCCATTATTCCGCTTGGATTGTGGTTTTCTTGTTTCGGATGTTGTGCCCTCTGAAGCATATGATGGATGTCATTAGTCAATCAGTTGACTTATGAAAAAGAAATCAAGCACCAACTTGAAACGCCACTGGAGACACTATGGCAAGATACGTCCATCGAACCACAATGGGGCATCAAAAAGAACAGTGACGGCAAAAATACGTTTTGGTTTGGCTTTAAAGGGCATCTCGCAGTGTCAATATATTGCCTCTCGCCTCATGACATCTGCCAATTTATCGGATAGTAAAGCAGCGATTCCTCTTTTAAAAAAAGTAGAAGACCAATTTCCAAAGCATTTCACAACCGCTATATTGGATGAAGGGTATGATTTTGAACCCATTTACCGTCAATTACAGGCGTATAAAATGCGTGCGATCATTCCCTATAATATCCGCAATGAAGGTGAATATCTTGGATTTGATGAGCATTTTAGACCGACATGTGTACGTGAACACAGCTACTGTTACAATAGCTTTGATGAGAAGTACCGAACACTAAAGTTTACAAGACCAAAGGAATGCGTAACCTGTCCATTACTTGATGATTCTCTCTGTCAGAAGGTTTTCAAAATCAAGTGTGACAATGATTTACGGAAATTGACGTATCCAGCACTTGGCTCTGAACGTTGGAAACAACTCTATAAAGAACGTAGCGCTGTAGAATGTGTTAATGCCTATTTAAAAGAATATTTTCAGTTAAACAATGTCCGTCAAAGAACAGGAAGAAAAGCCAAACTTCCTTTCAACCTGGTGACGTTTATTTATAATGCCTGCAAGTGGCAATAGATCGAATCATCGCTTAATTACAAACACAAAAATCAAGTAGCATAAGTTTAAAAAACGCAAGCTTTCTTAATAGGAACAGTCAATGCTCTTGAAAAATATGATATATGAAATTGATTCAGTAGTTTAACTATTTAAAATTCTAGTTTGGTCATATATTCCTTATTTTTTCTTTAGCTGTTCCAAGAAGTTTGTTGATGCTGATAAAGCTTCCTTATTCTGTGCATGGATGGCTTCAAAAACCTCTGAGCGATGTACCTTAACCGCTTTTGGTGCAACAATGCCAATCTTTATTTGCTCACCATCTACCGCTAATATTTTAATTTCAATTTGGTCGCCTATCATAATTGATTCATCTTTTTTACGTGAGAGCACCAACATTATTTCACACTTCCTTCCAATGATTGCATTGGGTAACGTAGTGGATAGGACTTATTATCTTGGAGGACAATTTGTTTACCAAGTTTTTTATCTATATTAATGATTAAAGGTGCTAGCAAATTAATGGTAGAATCCTGTAATGTTTCCTTCATTGTAACAATCGTGTATGTAAGAGCATCCTCTTCTTTTTCAATTTGTAGCTTCTCACGATCCTCGTCACTAATGTCAAAGCTATAATCTTTTTTGAAGGCAAATGGGTAGGCAACTACAAAACCAACTTCCACTTGATCAACCGATTGCAGTAATACTAATGGAAGATTTGCATCAATAGGAAGTAATACAAATTTTTTGTAATCTTCCAAACCTAATAAGCCTTGCTCAAATGTTAGGATATCTTGTTCTACAATTTCGATTTCACCTAAAAATTTAGTAGCTATTTTCATTCTTTTATGCACTCCTTTAAATGATGACATCGATGTCAACTTTTGGTCTTTGTACCATTGTACCAGTTACTTTCCCAGGTGTGTATTCATGAATTGGTTTGTTCACCTTTGCGTCAATTATTGGTTCTCTTCGTTCGATATTAATATCTGTAGTTCCTGGCGTATAATCGATTTTTACTGAACCTATCGAAGGGACGAATTTAATATTATAAGGTCCTGGTCGGTGAGGACCGTAATTTTGTTTGGCAATATTTTGGATGGTTGAGCGCCCTTGTCCTTTCCCGGCATTCTCCATCATTTGGCGTCCTTCTTGTGCTCTACGTTCTATTCCCTTAAGAGCTTCTTGTTTACCCTTTTCGGCATAGTTTGAACTTGATTCTAAAGGGCCAATTAAACCTAAATCACGTCTTGCCTGAGAAGAGTCAATTGTTAAAACGCCTCTAGTTGTATGAATTTCCAATATAGCCGCTGGTTGTTCAATCGTTTGTGTAGCGCTTGGCTGTTCAATGCGCTGTATAGGCTTGGTAATCTCAAGTTCTATTTTTATATCAGTTGTATGAATTTGAATTTGTGGAAGTCTCATCTTATATCATTCCTTTCAAGTAAAGCGTCTGAACATATCGTCCAGACGCTTTTTTATTCAATATACAGTTTGCCCCTCCCGCTTCGCATTCGGGCCAGAATCCTAGTAGGTTTTATTTTATCTGATAAAATCTACTAGGGTTTGCTGAATAATTTTTGCACCAACTGAAAGTGCAGCCTGATGAATAGATTCATTTGTGACCATTTCTGTAATGGTCTTCGCATAATCAATAGATTCATTATCTCTCAGTTGCTTTGTAACACTGACCTCACGAACGCTAAGACGGTTTTCCATCATCTCTACACGATTTTGACGAGCACCAATATCAGCCTGTGCTTCAAGGATTTTATTATGCATTGCTGTGATATCATCACTTGTGCTTGTGGTAGAGACTCCTCCAAGCATATCACCGATTTCTTTCCCAGTTTTTGTTGGATCTCCTAATAAATCAGAGATTTTCCCAATCATATCATCTATATTTTTAAATAGATCATTACCAGGTGTGTTGACTGAAATTTGAATTCCATCATAAATTTCTATGTTTACATTTTCTGTATTGACATTTGGATTAATAGTTCCCCCTACAAATAAAGGTTCATTTGTTTTCGTTCCACTGAATATGAAGCTACCACTTATATTTGTATTACCTACATCCTGAAGTTGCTGACGAATTTGATCAATTTCTTTTTTAATTTTATCACGATCTTCAGGAGTGTTGGAATCAGTGGCAGCTTGAATAACTAACTCACGGACACGCTTCATTTGCTCGCCAACTTGATTCAAAGATTCGTCAGATGAATCTAACCAATTACTTGCTGTTATCATATTGCGTGTGTACTGCTCAACCTTTGCTAAATCTCGACGATAGCCCATTCCATTAACTGCTATTACTGGATCATCTGATGGTCGAGTAATTTTAGAGCCGGAGGCAAGTTGATCCTGAAGCTTAGACATTTTGCCATAACTTCTATTTAAATTAAGTAACATATTACTTGAAAGCATTGATTGTGTTACGCGCATTTTTATAAAAACTCCCTTCTTGTTAGTCGGAGAGCTGTTCTCCATAAATTATTTATCTTATAGACCTACCCGTCCCATACCATTAATAATTTTATCTAATGTTTCATCAACAACAGTAATCATACGAGCATTAGCATTATACGCTTGCTGGAAGGTAATCATATTTGTCATTTCTTCATCTAACGAAACAGAGCTAACAGCATCACGATTATTTGACACAGTTAGACGTTGAGATTCTGAAGTTGCAGCTAGGCGTAGAGCTTCCTCACCGTCTACACCAATTTTTCCAACAACCCCTTGATAAAATGATTGCATCGTAGCATTTCCAATTGAGGCATACAATTTATATTGCATATTCGCAAGCTCATAGGCATGCTTACCATCACCTTCTTGAGTAACCCCAGAAGATGCAGCTAAAAGGTTTGGATCTTTTTCAATGGCTTCATTAAATTTAATCCCACCTGCACCTGTACCTGCACCCAAAAAGAAAAGTCCCCCATTAGTGGAAGGAGTAGTTACAACCCCATTAGAATCTTTTTGCTCTAATGTATAGCCATTTGCATGCAGTTTATTAAATTCTTCAATAAAGGCATTCGCTAACTGATCCAGTTTTTCTAATGTTTCAGGGTAGTAGCCCTTTATACCACTAGTACTTTGGTATCCATAGGAATTTATAAGGGAGAGTAATTTTCCTTTTGAAGCTTCAAAATCCTGTTGTCCAATAGCCGCTTGGGAGCTAGTGACAGTTCCCGCCTCATGATCCTCTAACGATTCAATATCTGTTAATTGTAATTCTGAAAATACATTGGTAATGTCATCGCCTGTAACCTTACTACCGTTAGTTCCCATTGCAGTAAACTGCGCAAAATCTTTTCCATCTACTAAATTTCTGACAACACCATCAGTACCTTTAAACGTTATTTTCAAGCTACCTTCAGCAACCTTAGAAGCGAGACCGCCAGAAGGAACACGTTCAATCGATACAGGTATGTACTCATTTAATTTATCTACTAATACATCACGGACGTCATATAAATCATTTGGTACATACCCATTTGGCTCTACTTCTTGAATTTGTTTATTAACGGCTGCAATTTGCTTTAGAATAGTGTTAATTTGTGTTGTAGAGACATCTAGTTCTTTACCCAGATTACCTTGAATCGTTTTTAATTGTGTATCAATGGTGTTGAAAGATTGTGCTAAATGCTGTGCACGACCAATAGCTACTTTACGTGCTGCTGCATCTGCAGGCTTGTTACCAACATCCTCAAGTCCTTTCCAAAACTGCTCAAAAGCCTTGTCTAACCCAAATTCAGATGGTTCGTTAATAATATCCTCCATTTGAGATATAGCCTTTGTTCTTGATTCCCAATAACCAAATTTATTAGTTTCTTGACGATATTGGCGATCAATAAATTCATCACGAATACGTTGAATCGAACCAGTTTCAACCCCTGTTCCAAGATGTCCTGGATAAAATGGTTGATTTAAACCTGCTGTTGGAAAGCCTGGAGTAGCCTGCATATTTACTCGCTGACGAGAGTATCCTAATGAGTTGGCGTTAGAAATATTATGTCCAGTTGTATATAAAGCTGTTTGCTGTGTAAATAAACCACGTTTACTTGCCTCTAAGCCCATAAATGTTGAGCGCATGTCTTTTCCTCCCTTTAATAACCTCTATTTTCTAGAAAATTTACGCTTGTGAATCAAAATACGATTTTTTGCCCATGGTATTTGTGCCTCGTACTTCATTACCTGAGTAGTTAAATTGCTCTGGACGAGAAGGACGAGTAGCATCTAATGTAAGATTCACAATTTGTAATGATTGAAATACTAATTTTTGATTGAGATCATTTTGCTTTTTTAAGTCATTGATGATGTGCAATAAACGATTGCGAACTGCTGTTAGTGTGTCTTTTTCAGTCTGTTGCTCAGCTGCATCGATGACATCTGCGACAGTTGTTTTGTCAGTGGTAGCAAGTCCTTTTGCTCCAAGGTAGTCCGTTACCTGTTTCTGACGCTGTTGCTCGAGCTTATCGATTGCCGCTACATGGGCTTGCTCGTCCTTGAGCATTTGATCCAGTGCTTCGATATCGCCAACTGTAATGATTTCCGTTTTTTTATTAGCTAGTTCTAGCAAGCTTTTATGCATTCTTTCTAGCTTTGTTAATGTAGAGCAAATCGCTTCTATCGACATATTGCTAAACACCCTTTCCGTTATTCCCTAGAAACGATAGTATTTCAACATATCTTCTGCAACCTGACGAGCATTGACTTTATATTCGCCTGAAGCAATATCTTCCTTTAATTGCTGAACGCGTTCAGCACGCTCAGTACTGTATGTTGAAATCCCTTGCATATTTTGTGCAGCCTTTGAAATTTCGATTTTATCCGCAAAGGATGCCTTATTATCGCCTGATTTTACATTGCGGACTTGATTTTTATAGGCGTTTACTGCATTGATGCCATAAGATGTAATTTTCATTTTTTCCCCTCCTATCTAAAAAGCTTATCTTCCTATTATTTCGGATTGTCTTGCATAATGTTAAGTTTTCAAACATAAAAAAAGTGTGCTAATTTTGTTTAAAATTAACACACTTTCCATCTTTATCGTTTTCGTTCAGAATGATATGTGACACGATCACGCTTTTCTACACTATCACGGAACTCCTTAGCGGCCTCAAACGTTCGAAGCTCTGACTTCAGTTCATCCTGACATTTCGAACAAAGCTTACCTTTTGTTGTGAGGTGACCACAATTATCACATGGGTAGCCTAGGTTAGGAAACATTGCAGGCTGTAAACGACCTTTGCGCACCCATTTATATAATAGCTCTTCCTCAGCTCCAGTTGCCTCTACTATACGTTCCACTGTTGCAGCACGGTTCTCACGTTTACGTAAAAAGCGATAAACGATTTGATAGAGCTCTTCTTCAGATTGAGCACATTTATGACATACTTCTCTGACACCTATATAATTAAAAAATTCATTACACTTTGGACAATTACGAACCTCTGCCATCTACTCTTCCTCCTCTGTATCAATTTCGCCTTGGCGTAATTGCGTCCGGATTTTGAATTGTGCATGCACAATTCATTCCTTTGAAAATCCGTGACATCCGCCGGGGGCTTTATCTTCATTCAGTAGGTGTTTGACACCCACTGAAAAGGAACCAAAACCGCATTCATCTCACCACCTGTAGAAGTGGGAGTCTTCTGTATCTGCCGCTATGCTTTCGATACAAAAAACATTTGCTGAATGAAGATAAATAACAGTTATCTGCGATTTCTTCTATACTCGTTTTCTATTATACATGATGCATTAGCATTTTCATCCATTAATTAATGTGAAGCATTGGACACTTTTGGCACCAGCATTTACTAAAATCTCAGTGGCATGTTGTAAAGTAGTTCCAGTAGTTTTTATATCGTCAAAAAGGAGATATTCTTTATGCTCTACGTAAGCCCCTTCTTTTAGACAAAATAGCGGGGCCACTTGCATGCGCTCCTCTCTATTTTTGGCACTTTGCGTTTCAGTTGTCGTTTTTTCTAATAGTTGACTATACGGGATATTCGCAGCTTTTAATAGCTCTTCCATATGCGAAAAGGTACGCTCTTTTTGTTTGAGAGGGTGCATAGGAATTGGAATGATAGTAGCTTTTTCACGTTTGAAGCGATCATAAAGCTCTTGTCGAAATACTTTTGCCAGTGCGACATCCTGAAGGAATTTATACTGATGTAAATATTCCTTCATAGCATTATTATATTGATAAAGAGCCGTTGCTGATTGGGAATTTTCAAAGCGTGCTGAGCATTTTTCACATATAGTTGGTTGAAATCGTTTAGTTAATAGAGTTGTCCATGAGATGGGATCCTTTAACAGATTTGCACATAATAAGCAATGTGTATCTATTTTATTCATTGAGGAAAGCCTTCCTTATTATAAGCCAGAATTTTCGTTCGTGCATCATCCATTTCAACCGTAATACCATGATGAAAAAATACAATATCACCATTTGCAAATTCAACATGACGTCCAACTCGTCCAGCTATTTGTATAAGTGCGCTAGAATTAAAGATGGCGGATTCAGCCCCAACGACCGCCACCTGCACATTCTTTATCGTAATTCCTCGCTCTAAAATAGTGGTTGTCAGCAATCCTCTAACTTCTTCATTACGCAGCTTAAGCACCTTTTCTTTACGATCAGGATCTTCAGCATGTACTGTGGTAATGCTGGCATCTAATGCCTGAAAAAGTGGTGCAGCTATTTTCATTAACTCTACCTTTGGAAAGAAAATTAGAAATGGCTCATTTTGTACGAGACGCTCTTCAGTCCATTGTTTCAGTTTGCCTGGGATTTTTCCTCTTTTAAAGGATTTTTCATAGCTCCATAAAGAACAAAAACTTGGAACAGGCAATGGATAATTATGATAACGTTTTGGGATAAAGGAGTAACTGTTATTTCGATACTGATGAAGTAGCTTTTGAGAAGGTGTTGCAGTGACAAATACTATTGGGGCATCTTTCTTTTTTGCTTTTTTTACAGCTCTTTGTAAGGTTTCATCAAATGTATATGGAAAAGCATCTGCCTCATCTACAATCATCACATCAAACGCTTGCTCAAAGCGATAAAGCTGATGAGTAGTTGCTAGTCCAAGCTGCGCATAGCCTTGCTGCTTTGGTGCTCCACCATATAAAGCATGGATAATTGTGCTAGGGAAAGCCGTTTGAAGGCGAGGAAATAATTCTAGTACTACATCAGTCCGAGGTGTTGCAATGCATACACGTAGGCCTTGCACTAATGCATAATGGACTGATGGGAAAAGTAGCTCTGTTTTTCCTGCACCACATACCGCCGCTAACAGATGAGAGCGCTTTGCTTTTATGCTTTCTAGTATTTCATTTGCCGCTCGCTGTTGAAGCTCTGTAAATTGTCCAGCCCATTTCAGTGGGTGCTTTCTTGATCTAATTGCACGGGGGCCTATCCAGATAAGTAACTCTGTACAGCTACTTACTCTTCCCATTTGAAGACAATGTCTACAATAAATACATGATTGCTCGCATTTTGAACAATCAAACACAGTAAATTGCCGAGGGTCTTGATTATGACAACGATTGCATTTTAAATGTGGCTCTTTTTGGATTCCTTCTATTATATGGAAGTAATTGCATTCAATGACCCTATCGATATGATCTTTTGTAAACGGTGAATGCTCCTTAAGCCAAATACGTCCTTCATGAAAATCCCTCAAAGCAGGTGGTAATATCCAACCTCTATATTTCATTTTTTTGCTCCTTTCGATACGAAATCAATTTCGCCTTGGCGTAATTGTTGCTGTCGCTTCGCTTTCGCACAGATAAACAATGCGTCCGGATTTTGAATTGTGCCTAGGCCTGCACGATGCAGGTCAGTTAGCCGTTTTCGCAGGATGCGAAGATTTTAGGGTAACATCCTTTTGTTCATTCCTTTGAAAATCCGTGACATCCGCCGGAGGCTTTATCTTCGCCCACTGAAAAGAAACCAAAACCGCATTCATCTCTCCACTGTAGAGGTGTGGATCTTCTGCTGAATGAAGATAAAAAACAGCCCCTACAAATATTATGTAGAGACTGTCTTATCTAAGTTATTTTTTGGTCCAACCAAGTCCCATAGAGCCCTCACCTAAGTGCGTACCAATAACAGGACCGAAATAGCTCAATGTGAAGTTCACGTTTGGGTAGGTTGACGCTAATTGTGCTAGCCATTCTTCTGCCTCACGTTGGCAATTACCATGAATCACAACCGCATCCATCGCTTGATATTTTTTCGCATCTTCGGCTAACAAATCCTCTGCACGTTTTAATGCCTTTTTACGTGTGCGAATTTTTTCAAAAGGGGCAATAACCTTGTCTACGAAATGCAGAACAGGCTTTACTTGCAATAAGCCCCCAATTAATGCTGCCGCTGAAGATAAACGTCCCCCACGCTGTAAGTGAGCTAAGTCATCTACAATGAAGTAAGCACGAGTATACTGCTTCATGTCCGCCAATGTAGCAAGTATTTCTTTTGCTGAAAAACCCTGTGCTGCCATTTCAGCTGCTCGTAATACATAAAAGCCTTGTACGGCACAGGATATTTCACTATCAAAGGTATAAACATCAATGCTTTCCACCATTTCTCCAGCTTGAACTGCACCTTGATAGGTCCCGCTAATGCCACTCGATAAATGAATAGATATAACCGCATCATAATCTTTTGCAAGCTCTTCAAAGAGAGTGGCAAACTCTCCAATTGGAGGCTGTGTTGTTTTAGGGAATTCTTTCGCCCCACGCACCTTATCATAAAACTCAGATGCTGTGATATCTACTTCCTCAGCAAATAATTGTCCTGAGATATTTACACTTAACGGAATCATATGAATGTTTAAGCGTGCTCGTTCTTCAGGTGTAATATATGCTGTACTATCTGTTACGATTGCCGTCCTCATCCATGTCCACTCTCCTATTCTTCATAGTTTACAATAAAAAGAAATGAATGTGAAATGAATTACGGTCATATGTAAACCCGTCCGATTTTGAATAGGAAGCAAGATTTACTTTCCGTTATTCTAGATTTTTGCTAGAGGACTAGCATCCATTTCACATTCATTTTCTATGTATAGTCAGATTCTTACTTTAGAGGATATCTTCACTCAGTTCTTTCTTTGTAGAATAAAAATGAAGATATTCCTCCTCGCTATTTTCCTGTAGTTGATTTCGTGTCATCTCCGATATAAAAGACGCTCGTTACCTTCCAGTGATTATCTTCTTTAACAAAGACCGTTACCTGACGACCCGCACTTTCATGTTCTATATTTGTTTCAACTTGTAAGGAATGCATCCTTATATTAGCAAAAACCTGTGCTTCTCCATCACCATATTTTGCAATTGTGACATTTTCAACATCACGGGTAATATCAAATTGGTCGAATGCCTCAGTTGCGTAAGCCTCTTCTTCATCATATTTAAAGCCCTTTGGATTTTTCGATATTGTTTGCATATAACGTTCAATTTCTTCTGCGTTTAAAGCAGCAATATATTCATCGAATGCCCCTAAAATGGCTTTTTCTTCTTCTGCTGGCACATTTGTAGCTTTCTCTACATTTTCACCCATCATTTCAAAACCAACAGTTCCATCCTCTATAACTTTTGCGCGTTCTTCCGCACTCATATCTTCATTTTTATTACCACAGGCAGTTAGTATTAATAAGGTAAAAACTGCTAGAATACTTTTCTTTAACATCCAAAAACCTCCCGCGCATATTGTAGCATATAAATGCTGTCGTAGGAATTTTGTTGTGTATTTTCAACATTTAGGTGCTACATCTTTCATATGACGCTCATAACTTTAAAATGTTGCACCATTTAAACGCTCTCTTCAATAAATTGTGACACTTTTCATCAAGAAGAAGTACCTCACAATCAATAGGTTTTCTTCATCCCCCACTGATTGCTAGCTGAACCAATCTCCCACTTATATTTTTTTACTTAGCTCAAATCTAGTCTTGTACCTGACGCTTCATTTTAAATACAGATAAATAAAAACTGCTTTAAAAATTACTAAATCATTAAGTAATTTTTTAAAACAGCTTTTATCGTAATGCTATGCAATTATCGTACTTCTACCCAGCCGTTTTTAATGGCAGTAACAACAGCTTGTGTACGGTCGTTGACATTCATTTTTTGTAATATGCTAGAAACATGGTTTTTAACAGTTTTTTCAGAGATAAACAGTGTTTCACCAATTGTACGGTTTGATTGACCATCCGTTAATAACTGTAATACTTCACACTCACGTTTTGTTAATAAATGGAATGGACGGCGAATTTCTGCTTGATGGAAGTTTCCTTTATTTTCATGCTCAGAAAGGCGTCGGAATTCTGCTACTAAATTTTTAGTAACTTTCGGATGTAAATAAGATCCACCGTTTGCTACTACCTTAATTGCTTCAACGATTTCATCCGCATCCATCTCTTTTAGCATATAGCCAAGAGCACCTGATTTAAGTGCATGTGTTACATAAGTTTCATCATCATGGATAGAAAGCATAATTACCTTTGCATCAGGGAATTCATTAATTAACTCCGCTGTAGCCTCTACTCCATTTTTGCCTGGCATATTAATATCCATTAGTACAACATCTGGTTGGTTATCAGCGTATAAGGATACCACATCCGTGCCATCATCACCTTCTGCTACTACATCAAACGTATCTTCAAAATCTAAAATACGTTTTACTCCTTCACGGAATAGCTGGTGATCGTCTACAATAATAATCTTCGTCATTTGTCTTTACCCCCTAGATTTCTACAACAATTACTTTTATTCGACTTCTAACGGAATTTTAAATAGTACCGTAGTGCCGCGGTTTATTTCACTTTTAATTGAGATTGTACCATCCAGTATTTCGATACGCTCCCGCATTCCTAAAATCCCAAATGAATGGTCTTTCACTACTTGTGGGTCAAACCCTATACCATCATCCTTGACGACAATATTTACGGCATTTCTCAGCCACTCAAGTTTCACCCAAATATCCTTACATTTTCCGTGTTTCATGGCATTAGTGACACATTCCTGCACTAATCGGAAAATAGAGACTTCATAATTAGAAGGTATACGCTTTTCAGTGCTGCTCGATTGGAAATGAATCTCAACACCAGGATTGTATTCTGTCACTGTCGATAAATACTTTTTTAATGTCGGAACAATTCCTAAATCATCAAGTGCCATTGGTCTTAAATCATAGATGATACGTCGTACCTCGGATAATGCATTACGCACGGTTTTCTTTAAATCAGCAATTTCAGCCAAAGCATATTCAATACCCTTTTCACGGTATGTTCTTTCAATTAAATCCGTACGCATTAATACATTTGCTAGCATTTGAGCAGGTCCATCATGAATTTCCCTCGATAAACGTTTTCGCTCTTCTTCCTGTGCAGCGATAATACGTATACCAAAATCTTGCTTCATCTTTGCTTGCTCAAGTGCCCGTCCAACATTTTTTAAATCTGACGTTAAGTAATTCAAAACGACATTTACTTGATTGACAATATGATCTGCACGTTCTATCGTATCGAGTAAACCTCTTAATCTTCTCTCGAGATCATCTCTTTTATCACGTAGCTGCTTTTCTTGTGTTCTAATAACGGAGAGCTTTACTTGAAAATCATGCGCAGTTTCATATGCATCTCTAACTTGTTCTTCGGTATAATTATCAAAAGCTTTACTTACTAAAACAAGTCTTTGCTTTGCAAGCTGTGTACTTTTTTCTAAAGCATCGCCTTCTTCAATGACAATTGAAATTTGTTTTCTAACAATTTCTAGCTCTTTTTGCATATCTTCAAAGCTTCTTCGGCTTTGTTCACTTATAATAAAGATATCATCTTTAGAGCTCATGATTGTTTCTAACATTCGATTAAATACGTCATCAAGCGACTTTAAATCGAAGGTATCATTTGAAAACATAGTGTACTCCCCAGTCTAATGTCTTATGATTACTTACTATTCTAATAGACCAATTTCATATATTCTACAGTCTACACCTATTATAGCATCACAATGATAAAAATTAATGCTTTTTCTTCATGAAAATTATAGAATAAAACCCTAGATTAAAGGAGAATGTCACATATGAGAGAAAATTATTTAACTGTAAAAGGATATGGAGAAAGCGAAATTGTAATTTCTAAATCACGCTTCCTTACTTATATAGAACGTGCAGAAACGGAAGAGGATGCAATTTCTTTTATTGATCGCATAAAAAAATTGCACCATAATGCGACACATAATTGCTCTGCTTATCTAATTGGTGAGCATGATCATATTCAAAAAGCGAATGATGACGGGGAACCTAGTGGTACAGCTGGCGTCCCTATGTTAGAGGTCCTAAAGAAACAGGGCTTAAAGGATACAGTCGTTGTGGTTACACGTTACTTTGGTGGCATAAAACTTGGCGGTGGCGGTCTTATCCGTGCATACGGTAAAGCAACAACTGAAGGATTACTTGCAGCACAGGTTGTTGAACGCAAACTTCATCATTTTATGAAAATCGCCATTGACTACACTTGGCTAGGTAAAGTAGAAAACGAAATTCGAGGTTCTTCGTATACGTTAGAAGAAATTCGATATTTGGAAGGTGTAGAAATTGTTGTATCTGTGCTAAAAGAAGAGGAAGAACAGTTCCGAAACTGGATAACAGAAATGACAAATGGGCAAGCGAAAATTTCTTTTGAAGAAGCTCGATTTATCGAATTTGTTGTGAAATAAATAGTTTTAATTGTCGAAAGCTTAATATCCATAGTATAATTTTAATATTGAGCTATTTTATCAATCACACATTCTTTTAGGTTCTTTGATAAAAAACTAGTTTCATCGCTCTATTATTCCCAAAATTCAGAGGAGAATATACTAAATATGAAAAATAGAATAAATAATAAAAACAAGAAGCGCTCTAAAACTTCTTTAATTATAAAAGTTTCCCTTCTTCTTGTGGCTAGTTTACTAATTTGCGCATCAGCTTATGGTGTCTATATCACAAAGCAAGCGGAGCATGCAGCAAATTCAGCACATGAAGAATTAGAAGGTCGAGATGTTTCTACACTACGAGAAGAAAAAGTAGAGCCTGTACATGATAATGTATCCATCTTGTTTGTGGGCGTGGATGATAGCGAAAATCGAGGTCAAGGTTCTGATAACTCTCGTTCCGATGCTCTTATTTTAGCAACACTAAACAACGAAACTAAAACAATTAAAATGTTAAGTATTCCTCGCGATTCATACGTTTTTATCCCAAAAGTAGGCTATGAGGATAAAATTACTCATGCTCATGCATACGGTGGCACATTGGCAACAATCGATACAGTAGAAAAGCTATTAAATGTTCCTATCGATTATTATGTTCGTATGAATTTTAATGCCTTTATCGATGTGGTGGATGCATTAGACGGCATCGAAGCGGAAGTACCATATAAGCTACACGAAAAGGATGAATTCGACCGAAATTCCATTAATCTACAACCTGGTCTACAGCATTTAAATGGTAGTCAAGCTCTAGCTCTAGCTAGAACACGTAAGCAGGATAGTGATATTGAACGTGGCAAACGTCAGCAAGAAATATTAACAGCCATTATCAATAAAGTTGCTTCTGTTAAATCCATTACAAAATACGATGATGTTATTAGAGCACTTGGTGATAACATGAAGACCAATATGACATTTACTGAAATGAAGTCATTCCTATCCTATTTAACACAAGGCATGCCGCGTATTGATTCTTTAACATTAGATGGTGTTGATGATATGTCTACTGGTGTTTATTACTATCAATTAAATCAGCAATCGGTTGATGAAGTATCTGAAATACTTAACAACCATCTTGATGCTAATAAAACGTCCTCTAGCTTAACGAATAATAATCATGATAAAGTGAACGCGGCTGGAGATGAGGAAGCAGATAATAGAAACGCCCAATAACTAAAATAAGAGCCTTTCCACGATATTTTGTGGAAAGGCTTTTTATATGGGATACTTTTGTTTTGTGTCGATTCATTGTATCTCGCTATCTTGGGTTATAGGGGCTTTGATTTTGGCAATCTGAGCGATTTTCATCTATCCCTGAGCAGTTTCCTCACCTACCCGAGCGATTTCCATTTGGTGCTGAGCAGTTTTCCTTACTACCTGAGCAATTCCCAACCGGACCTGAGCAGCTTTCCCTGCTACCTGATCAATTCTGGTCTTCTGTCAAGAAAGTGGACATAAAAAAGTGAGAGCTTTAAAGCTACCGCACTGCGTTTGGTGGGCAATGGAAGTCAATTGTTCAAAGAGCTCGAACAATTGATTTCCATCGCTTGAAACGGTTTTGAGATTAACTTGCGTGTTTCTGTAACGTCAAGCGTTCAAATTGGTTCGGTGAACGATAGCCAAGGGTCGAATGTCTTCTACGTTCATTATAAAAATTTGAAATATAGCCATTTATCGCTTTGAAGGCTGCTTTCTTTGTTTGGAATTTTTGGCGATAAATCATTTCTTTTTTTATGGTCGCATGAAACGATTCAATGCAGGCATTGTCATACGGGTCACCTTTTTTACTCATACTAATTTGGCAACCATGCTTTTTTAAAAGTTCGATATATTCCGTTGAACAGTATTGCGCCCCTCGGTCTGAATGATGAATGAGTCCTTTTTTTGGTCGGCGTATGAAGAACGCTTTTTTCAAAGCTATTAACACTAAATCTACTTTCATATGATCGGCCATTTCCCACGCTACAATTTTACGAGAATACAAATCCATAATACTCGCTAAATACACCCATCCCTCCAGCGTTCGGATATAGGTAAAATCAGCGACCCATACTTGATCTGGTTCTTCCACATAAAACATGCGTTTCAGTATATTCGGATACACCAGTGCATCATGATTTGAATCTGTTGTCGTCACATAGCTTCTCGGCTGTGTTGCGCACAGTTCCAGTCCTCGCATGATATTTGCCACTGTTTTTTGTGAAAGCGGATAACCCCATTCCAACAGATCTTTATGTACTCGCGGGCTGCCATACGTACCATAGCTTTCATGAAACGATTGTTTAATTTTTTGTGTGACTTTCATTTTATATTCTTCTTTTTCTGTTATCGGTGCTGCCTGTTTTGCCAACCATTTATAATAGCCACTCGTCGATACTTTTAGAACACGGCACATCTTTACAATCGAAAACTCCCGTTTATGCGCTTCAATAAATTCAAACACTACTGCGGGTTTTTGGCAAAGATGTGCATCGCCTTTTTTAGAATGGCATTCTCCTCTTCTAAGTCACGAAGTTTCTTTTCATAAGTCGCTTCTAACTTCTTTAGCTCCGAAGGGGTTATATATTTCACGTCGCCATTTTCTTGCTTTTTTCCATCACGATACTTTTTTACCCAGCGATGAATAGAAGATTCCCCAATCCCTAATTCATACGATAATTCTGTTACTTTTCGATTTTCTTCTACTACTAATTTCACAACATAATCACGATATTCTTGGGTTATTTTTTTAGTCATTCGGTACACGTCCTTTAAAATAGTTATTTCTATCATAGCTACTCTCAGTTTTCCGTGTCCACTTTTTATACTAACCTCAATTCCCAACCGGACCTGAGCAGTTTTCCTCGCGACCTGAACATTACCCTTTTAGAGCAGTTTTCTTCTACACCTCGAGGCTACTTCTTGATTCAATTTCATAGCTAGTCCTTCGCTATTTTCAACCACCAAAAAAGCAACCACACATAAACATGTATGATTGCTTAATATTTTATTTATTAAATATCCGAACAAAGTTCAGTAATGGTTTGTAGTTTTTCCCTGCTAGTCCAATGACTTCAACAAAGATTTCAATTGCCGTTAATATGACAGCGATTAGTAAAATAGCGCCCCATACTTTTGCCATGGAGAAAATGATGGCTGCTAAACCAAACATCATTGCAATTCCATAAATAATAAGCACTGTTTGGCGATGTGTGAAGCCCATATCCAGTAAACGGTGATGTAAGTGTGATTTATCTGGATCAGACCATTTCTTCTTCATCCGTACACGGCGAACAATTGCAAAGAATGTATCAGAAATTGGTACTCCCAAAATGATTACTGGAATAATCAAAGCCACGAATGCGACATTTTTAAATCCAAGTAATGCAAGGACAGAAATCATAAATCCGAGGAACAGCGCTCCTGTGTCACCCATAAAGATTTTGGCAGGGTGGAAATTATAAAATAAAAAGCCGAATGATGCTACTGCTAATATAGCGGCAAGGACCAAAACAAACATATTGCTCATAATAAAGGCCATGATTGCTAATGTTATAAGGGCAATCGTTGAAACACCTGCAGCTAGACCGTCTAAACCATCGATTAAATTTATAGCATTTGTAATGCCAACAATCCACAAAATTGTTAAAGGAATACTTAGTAATCCAAAATCTAAAACTCCGACGAATGGTAAGTTAATTGTATCAATTTGAATACCACCCACAAAAATAATAATAAGTGCTGCTGCAAGCTGACCTAGCATTTTGGCCTTTGCAGAAATCTCACGCATATCATCTATAACGCCTGTTGCTACAATAATACAGGCACCAATTATGATTGCCAATAAACTATATTTACTAACATTCCATGGTAGTACACCGTTTGAAGTTAAATAAGGATACAGTATGGCAACACCTATTAAAAAAGCAAGGAAAATCGCCAATCCGCCAAGTCTTGGCATAATTCGTGCATGAACTTTTCGATAGTTTGGTGCATCAACCGCACCTATTCTGAACGCTAATCGTTTAACTAGTGGAGTTAACAATATGGAAGCAACAAATGCTACTATTAAAGACACGTAAATCATGTCTCTCCTCCTCAAAAAATAATCTACATTGGAATCCAAATTGATTATAGCACGAACTGGCAACGAAATATACTTTTTCTATTTATTTTCCACCAATTCACAAAAATTATTCCTTACTTTTAATATGGTAGATTACTGTATGTCAAATGTAGTCACCATTCGTAAAATTTGATAGAATAATGAGGTGTCTAGCATTTAGACAACCTAAAAGGAGCGTATATTTCATGTTCTCAATTTTTAAACGTAACGATGAGCAAACTAGTGCTCGTCAATTAAAACGCTACTATAAAATAGTAGATCAAATTAATAATCTTGAAGAAAAATATGTCAACAAGTCAGATGCAGAATTAAAAGAGATGACTGTTGTTTTCAAGAATCGTTTAGAACAAGGCGAACCGATTACATCAATCATCCCAGAAGCATTTGCTGTTGTACGCGAAGCCTCAAAACGTGTATTAGGTATGCGTCATTTCGATGTACAACTTATTGGCGGCCTTGTTTTAACGGAAGGCAATATTGCAGAAATGCCTACAGGTGAAGGTAAGACGCTTGTCGCCTCCCTTCCCTCCTATGTACGCGCATTAGAAGGAAAAGGTGTTCATGTCATCACCGTGAATGATTATTTGGCGAAGCGCGACTATGAACTAGTTGGCCAAATTCATCGATACCTTGGCTTATCAGTTGGTTTAAACGTTCCAATGATGGAGCCAGATGCAAAAAAAGAAGCATATAATGCAGATATCACTTATGGAGTCGGGACTGAATTTGGTTTTGACTACTTACGTGACAACATGGCTCATAGCTTAGCAGAGAAAGTTCAACGTCCTTATCACTTTGCCATTATTGATGAAGTAGATAGTGTACTAATTGATGAGGCAAAAACGCCACTAATTATTGCTGGAAAAATGGCTGCGAATGATGAACTACATCGTATTGCCTCTATGCTTGCGAAACGTTTCAAAGCTGAAGTAGATTATGACTTTGATGATGAAACAAAGGCTACTTCATTAACAGACAAGGGCATTGAGAAGGTTGAGGCTGCCTTCAATGTTGAGAATTTATATGATCTTGAACACCAAACACTTTATCATTATGTTATCCAAGCTGTGCGTGCTCATGTCATGTTCAAGCGTGATGTTGATTACATTGTTAAAGATGACAAAATCGAGCTTGTAGATATGTTCACTGGTCGTATTTTAGAAGGTCGCTCGCTTTCGGATGGCTTACATCAGGCCATTGAAGCTAAAGAAGGTGTGACGATTACTGAAGAAAACAAAGCACAAGCACAAATAACGATTCAAAACTATTTCCGCATGTATCCGAAGCTTTCTGGGATGACGGGTACGGCGAAAACACAAGAAAAAGAAATACGAGAAGTGTACGGCATGGAAGTTATTCAAATTCCTACAAACCGTCCACGCCAACGTGTCGATAAGCCTGATATTATATTTAGCACACAGGAAGCGAAATATAAATACGTGGCAGCTGAAGCAAAACAACGCCATGAGAAGGGACAACCTGTCTTAATTGGTACAACATCTATTTTACAGTCTGAAACAGTTGCTGATTACTTGAAAAAAGAAGGCTTATCATTCCAATTGCTGAACGCAAAAACAGTTGAGCAAGAGGTTGAACTTATTTCTCAAGCAGGTCAAAAAGGACGTATTACAGTAGCGACAAATATGGCCGGACGTGGTACAGATATTGTGCTAGGTGAAGAAGTACATGAGCTTGGCGGCTTATATGTTATCGGTACCGAAAAGCATGAAAGCCGTCGTGTAGATAATCAGCTTCGTGGTCGCTCAGGTCGTCAAGGTGATGTTGGTGAAAGCCGCTTCATTCTCTCTATTGAAGATGATATGTTCCGACGTTACGCAAAAGAAGAAGTTGAAAAATTCTCTGCAAAAATGGTTGTTGATGAAAAAGGTATTATCCAAAACAAAGATGTACAAGAGCTTATTAACCGCACACAACGAATTGTTGAAGGCTCCCAATACGGAATGCGAGAATACAATTTAAAATTGGATGATGTTATTAATGATCAGCGTACAGTTATTTACGGTCTACGTGACAAAATTTTAGCTGGCGAGGATTTATTAGAACAATTGAAGCAAATGTTCTACGAAACAGTAGATTTTGCAGTACGTGATGCTTCACCAGAGGAATTACCTTCAACTGAATGGGATTATGATGGTATGGAAAAAACATTAAACAGTCTATTCCTTACACCTATCACAATCGATAGAGAGGTTGGAAAGGTGATCCCAATTTTAGATTCACTACAAAAACCCGTAGATGAGCTAACAGCAAAAATGGAAAAATTCGCAGAAAACGACCGAGTTATTTCAATCATTCCCCAAGTAATGCTGAGTTATTTAGATAGTGGCTGGGTAAAACATTTAGAAGCAATGGCACACTTAAAAGAAGGTATTGGTTTACGCCATTATCAACAAGAAGATCCTATGCGTATCTATCAGCGTGAAGGTTTAGAGCTATTCGCTAAAAACTTCCAAGAATTACGTCGTTCTATAATTATTGAAATCACAGGCTTTATGAAAATGATTGAAACTGAACAGGAGGTACAACAATAATGGGTCTATTCTCATTCTTTAAAAAGTCCGATAAGCTTGGACAAGAAAATACAATTGATTCTAAAGATTTACTAGAAAATATTAAGGTAGAAAATACAGACGATGATCGAGATGTTGAAACGAAATTGTCATTTCATCCAGATTGGGATGTTCCGCAAGAGCAGAAATATATCTTTAACTTCCTTGCAAATGAACTAGAGCCGCTTAAGCCTAACCAATTATCTCTTTCTTCTATTAGTATTGATCCAGACCCACGTACTGGGAAATGGTTAGTACGTGCATTTTTCCGTTCTTCATTAGCTGAAGAAATTGAACTAGGTGAAATTGAGCTATTCATCATGGATAAAAATGATGAGCTCGTAGCAACGAAAAGGTTCGACTTTAAGGCACTGGGTACAATCCCCGCTGAAAGTGCTCGCCCATGGGTATTTGAATTTGAAAAATCAACAATCAAAGTCGATGAAATACCTGAAGAAGGCTGGAAATTAGCTTTTAATCTAGTATCATTACGTGAACATCAGCTAGAATTAGACCCAACATGGGAAAAACAATTGCCAGATGCACAAAAAGAAGAGCTTGCTAAAATCGTCAAAACATTGCCAAAGCTAGGCGAAACAGAAGTCAATTTTACTGGACTCCAAGCCAAGTTTGCTAACAACGGAAGTTTAAACGTCTCTATCTTTATTCGTAATGGCCATAGTAAAGCTATTAATCTTGAACAGCTTCCTTTAGAAATAATTGATGCCAGAGGTAAACAAATCGCTAAAGGCTCCTTTAATATGGACCCTGTTTTAACTGTTCAGCCTAACTCTACAAAGCCATGGACATTCATTTTCCCACCACAACTAGTCAATCCAAAAGGTGCAGATCTTTCCCGCTGGACAGCACGCGTAACGCAATAAAAAGCAAAAATCCTCTTATTCTTTCAGCAAAGAATAAGAGGATTTTTTTACTTCAATAGATCAAATCGTTTATAAGCGACCAATCTGCTTGACCAGTAAGAGTATGTCACATCAGAAATTTCAACTCCATCTGTTCCTGCATGGACAAATTTATTATTCCCAAGATAAATACCCATATGGGATATTCCTTCTTTATATGTGTTCTCAAAAAATACTAAATCTCCAGCTACTGGGGTCTTTACATGTGATGTATTTCCATAAAAATACCCTTCACTACTATCTCTTCCAATTTTCAACCCACTTTGATTAAAGGCATAGAAAATAAAGCCACTACAGTCAAGCCCCTCAGGAGTATTACCACCGTAAAGATAGGGTGTCCCTACCAACAAATTAGCTACCTCAATTGTTTTCTTATAGATAGCTTGTCCACTCAATGTTGGATCCTTTGTCGTTACCTTTGAAGGCGTTCCCGTATTTGAAGTCACATTATTATGTATTGTTTCACCCTCAGGGATGGATGCAACAGGAGACACCTTTAATACTTGTCCAATGTAAATAGCATCTGTTGTTAATTCGTTCCAATCCTTAAGCTCTTTTAATGTCACATTATATTGCTTAGCAATTTTTGATAATGTGTCACCTTTAACGACCGTGTAGGAAGTACTAATAGGCTTTGATGGTGTTACTGGTTTTGTTGTCGATGACGATGGATTTGATGGTTTCACTTCTTGATTCGAAGGTTGCTTTGTAACCTCTAGTTTTTGGGCTACATAAATCGTATCCTTCGTTAGATTATTCCATGTTTTGATATCTTGTATCGTTACTTGATGGTTTTGGGCGATTTTAGATAGGGTATCCCCTTTTTGTACAGTATAAGTTGCTGCTTCTGCAGTCTGTAATGCGAAAAATGAAGTAGCGATAGTACTTAAAGCAAGGATTCTCCACTTTTTTGATTTTTGCATACCCAATTGCCTCCGTTCATGCTAAAATAATTCCTTGTGTGTCTATCATACTAGATATTTAATTGTTCAGAAATCGGAAATACTGACTATTTTTCAAACAATCTATCAAACTTATAGGAAATGACAGATTCCGACTATATTACAATAGTATTATAATTGCAAGATTAGACTGAATATGGTAATATACACTTCTGTATTTAAAATTTTTAGAAAGTTTTATTTTTTCAATTTTAAAGGAGTTTTAAATTTTATGAAAAACATCATGCTTTTCATCAAAAAAAATTTAGCAGTAGGTTTACTTCTATTTGCCCTGTTCTTAGGAGCTGGGAATATAATTTTTCCACCGTTATTAGGTCAACAGGCTGGTGAGCATATCCTAACAGCAATGATTGGATTTTTAATAACAGGTGTTGGTTTACCTTTACTTGCAATAGTAGCTGTAGCAAAAGCGGGTGGCGACTTGCAATTGCTCGCTAACCGTGTGAGCCCTACATTTGGCGTTATTTTTACGTCCATTGTTTATTTAGCGATTGGGCCATTTTTCGCTGTTCCACGGACAGGATCCGTATCGTATGAAATAGGGATTGTCCCTTTTCTTCCAGAGGCAGCAACAGATCATTGGGCACCGCTATTCATTACCTCTGTCTTATTTTTTGCTTTAATACTCTATTTAGCCATCAATCCTTCAAAGCTTGTAGATCGAGTAGGTAAAATACTAACACCAGCACTCTTGGCTGTTATTTTATTATTAGCAGTTAAAAGCTTTATTTCGCCAATGGGTGAAGCAGGCAATGCTGTTGGAAAATACACCGTAACCCCTTTTGCTGAAGGCTTTGTACAAGGTTATTTAACAATGGATGTACTAAGTGCGCTTGTTTTCGGTATCGTTATCTTACAAGCATTGCAGGGCATGGGTATGTACGATAGGAGAAAGCAGGTCAATACAACAGTATTTGCAGGCGTTGTAGCTGCTCTTGGTTTATCATTTGTTTACATCTCACTTGGCCATATTGGAAACACTAGTATTGATGCAATCGGCGCCTTAGATAATGGCGGAAATATTATTGCAAAATCAGCAGAAGCACTATTTGGCAGATTAGGAAACGTAATTCTATCTATTACTATTTTACTAGCCTGTATATCGACAGCAGTAGGTTTACTTACTGCAAATGCTCAATATTTTAACAAGTTATTCCCAAGAATCTCATATAAAACATTTCTAATCGTTTTCACTATTTTTAGTACGGCAATTACAAACGTTGGTCTTTCTACAATTATTAGTGCATCTCTGCCAGTTTTATTAATGATCTATCCATTGGCTATGGTGTTAATGGTATTATCACTTTTCGATAACTTCTTTAAAGGTGGACAAATTGTTTACATTCTAGCATTAATTCCAACATTTTTTGTTAGCTTGTATGATGGTTTCAAGGAAATGGATATAAAAATATCACTATACGAGAGAATCTTAAAAATTCTACCTTTGTATGAGCAAAATCTTGGATGGCTTGTACCCGCATTAATAGGTGCTTTTATTGGTTTAATAATTCATAAAATTCTTAAAAGATAGAATCTCTCTCCCGTACTACTAAAATGCCTCTTTCCTATTCGCGGTTATATGGAAATTCATGTATACTAATAGTATTAGAAAAGAGGTGTCCTATGAAAAAAATAGTGTGGTCTTTCATATTTATGTTAAGTTTTTTCATCATTCCATTTACCAACACGCAAGCAGCTAGCAATGAACAACCGCTTGTCAAGGAAATCAAAGAAATTATTAAAGAAAATTATGTTGGTACGATTAAAGGTGATTTGCAAAACGCAAAAACAATTCCCGAAATGATTGATATGTTAGACCCTTATTCCACGTATTTTACGAAACAGGAATTTGAAGAATTTATGAATAGCATTAACCTAGCAACAATTGGTATTGGCGTTATCATTGAGGAACATGAGGATGGTATTCATATTTTACAGGTAATTGACAATAGCGGTGCTTCTGATGCTGGCGTTATCGCTGGTGACATCATTACCGAAATTAACGGTCAATCTATCGTAGGACGCTCTACCCAAGAAGCCTCATCCCTATTAGTTGGCGATGAAGGTACTAAGATCGATATCACATTGCAAAATGCAGATGGCAAGACTTCCACAAAATCTATTACAAGAAAAAAATTCACCCTACCGAATGTGGAATCGGAATTATTATTCGGAGATGTTGGTTATATTGCCATGTCTTCTTTCTCAGAGGATGGGGCGAAACTTGTAAAAGATGCACTTATTCAATTAAAGCAGCGAGGTGCAACTTCCTTTATTTTAGATTTACAAAACAATGGTGGTGGCTATGTAGAAACGGCAGAGGAAATTACAGGCCTTTTCTCAAATGCAAAAATCGCCTATTTACTTGAGGAAGCACATGCCTCTTATGAAGTTCGAGCAGTCCGCCAAAACGAAAAGTTTCCTGCGAATACACGTATTTTAGTTAATCGTTATAGTGCAAGTGCTTCTGAGATGCTAGCCGCTTCTTTACAAGATCAACAAGCTGTTATTTTGTATGGGGAAACAACCTATGGAAAAGGAGCTATGCAAGGCTTTTTTGAACTTCACGATGGTAGCTATTTAAAGCTAACTGTAGGGAAATTTACAGGTCCCTTAGGTCAAACAATAAATGAAGTAGGGGTCAAGCCAAACATCACGACTAAGACAGCACCTATTTTCCAGGCTCATTATGATGCATTAAAGGAACAATATAAGGATTACAAAGAGCTTACAGGATTAAAAAATGTAGCAAATACTAAAACATTTACGGTGAAATTTTCACAAGCGCTCACATCTAAAATCGCTGATGGCAGTGTACAACTTGTTGCTTTAGGTGGTGCTGAGGTACCGGTCAATACTAAGGTTGATGGCCATTCATTACTTGTGACACCATCCCAACCACTAAACACCGGACAAGAATATATGCTTCTTGTACATCCATCTGTTCAGCAACAAACAGGCAGTAAGCTTCAAAAAGGTATATACTTGCATATTTCAGTGAAAAACTAAAAAATCCGCCTCATCTCTTTTTATAGATGAGGCGAATTTTTTTATGTATTTCCAGAATAATCTCTCAAAAAATATAAATGAATCACATCTTTTGCTAAATCAACTGGCTGTTTTTTTTGTTCAAACAAATGGGTGACTATTAACCGCTCTAAAGACCCCACAAAACTATCTACCATTATTAGACTATCAACTCTATAAGATTGTAATATATGCATACAATCATGTAGATTTATAAGATGAAGAAAATGCTCTGAAAGTTGAGATTTAACTAAATGTGACTGGGTCGATTCTAAAAAGCCTATTTTCGTCAAAGTTGGATTTTCGATTATGTAGATGAAGATCAGCGTTATTTTTTGTTCTAATGCTCTTATAAAACCTGCGAATCCCTTTTCAACTTGCCCTGATGATTTATTCATGATTTGATCAAATTCATACAAAAATCTTCTATTCAGATCGTTATAGAGAGAATCCTTACTTTCAAAATATAAATAAAAAGTAGGCTGTGTGACATTGGCTGCTTTTACAATATCACTTATTTTTGTCTCATGATAACCTTTCATAGAAAATAGCTCCATCGCTTTTTCAAGCAATAATTGTTTACTCCGTTCACCATTCGAATTAATCTTTCTACCTCTTGCCATGCTTTCCACCTTATCTTTGTTTGTGTAGATATAATCTCTGAGCAATATTAAATATATGCCCTATTTTAAATACAAACTTCTTTGAATGTTCGCAAAATATCCGTGACACTGGATCAATTTCGCCTTGGCGTAATTGCGTCCGGATTTTGAATTGTGCGCGCACAATTCATTCCTTTGAAAATCCGTGACATCCGCCGGAGGCTTTATCTTCATTCAGTAGGTGTTTGGTCATCCACTGAAAAGGAAACAAAACCGCATTCATCTCACCACCTGAAGAGATGGATGTCTTCTGCTGAATGGAGATAAAATTAATTATAATACAGACCCTATTTTTTTACTATAAAACATTATGAATATGACAATTTTTTAGAACAATGATTAACAAGTATAGAGGATAAGCTTTTTAATAAAGACCAAACAAAAATGGGTATCCTAAATGAATTCTCGGATACCCATTACTTTATTGCTTTAAAAATTTTCTTTTTAATTTATCACTAAATTCTTTGACTTCCTTCACTCCAAATAATAAATACGAGCCTACGACAACTGCGCTAAAAATAACAAGGCTTACAATGAACGTTATATATCTGTTGTCAAATATTAAAAACTTACTTGAAAAATACAAAACAATTGTGATAATAATCATTGGCGGAACTGCTCTGAAAAATTGAAGCTCTTTGCTAAAAATACCCATTTTCAAATCATACTTATAGGCTGCATAAACAATCAGCATAATAAAGTTTGTTACTGAACTCACTAAAGTACCCCATGCAATTGCCTCTGCTCCATATTTATCGACAAGCAGCATAATAAAGGCAATGTTAACAACAAATACATTTATTAAGCTGAAGATAACCGGTGCTATTGAGTCACCCTTTGCATAATAAAAGCGAGTTATATACATGTTTGCAGCTAAAAAATACATCGATAAACAGAAGATTGCCATTACTGGTGTAGTAATTGCAGTTGAAACTTCATTAAAATTACCACGCTGATAAACAACCTGTATAAGATTCTCTGCGTAAAAATATGAGTAGATTGTTACAGGATAAAGCAACAACAATAGATAATGTAAACCTTTGGAGTATAAGCTTTTAATAGAAGCATGGTCATTCTCTGCCTCTTTTTTACTCAAAATTGGAAAGATAACAGTCGTTACAGCTGTAATTAAAATTGCTTGCGGGAATTGCATAAGTCTTGAGGCATAGTTTACAGCAGCTACTGCCCCTTCAGATAACATCCCTGCAAAAACACGCTGTAATAATGCATAAAGTTGAATTGTAGCGCCACCGAGCATCATCGGTAAAATTATTACCCACAATTGCTTTGATGCCATATTACGTTCAAATGAAAAACCAACCTTATATGAACCCATTTTACGATAACCGATAATTAAGAAGTATATCATTATTATCGCACTTACTAATGCACTAATCCCATATCCCACTGCATCGATAGATTCAATATTAGATAAAACTACAGCAATTAATAAAAAAACTGCATTATAAATTAAAATGGCAAAACTAGACAAATGGAATTTGTGATTTGCATTTAGCAACCCACTATACCATGAGGATAATACGAGTAAGATTGACGAAGGCATCATCCAATAATACAGATTTTTAGCTAACTCTAAATCACTTTGACTTAATTTCCCATCTTCGTCTTTAGCTTGATTAAACATGTCCATAATCGGATTAGTAAATGCTAACATTACAATGGTCATTATGGAGACAGTTAACAATACAATTGTAAATGACTGTTTAACAAATAGGGCACGGTCCGTTGTTTCTCGATTATAAATAGTGATAACAGCAGTAGTAAATGCACCACCTACGACTAGATATAAAAAATTTGGAATTGTATAAGCTGTAAAAATACTATCAGCAATATGGCTACTACCATATTGATAACCAATAATTACTTCGCGTAAGAATCCAAAAACACGAGATACAATATTAATAATCGTAACTGCCCCGATTATTTTTAAGAAATTATTCATAAGTCATCCCCACCTTCAATGGCCGACTTATAAATCGCTATACAGCGAGCTGTTATATTTTTTTCATCGTGAATGTCTAAAACTTTCTCGACTGCTTCACGATTCATATATTGTTCTTTTGGCGTGTTCACGGCACGCAGCATCTCCTCAGATAAAACCATAGCATTTTCGGGCTCCACTAAATGCCCTGCGCCTTCCCCAAGCAAAGAGACAAGGCCACCTACATTTGATGCAATAACAGGTGTATCTGTTGCTAATGCCTCTAATGCTACTAATCCAAACCCTTCTAAATGGGATGGTAATACAAAGACATCACTTGCTTGGAACCACTTCACTAGTTCTTGTTGTTTTAGTGGATCTACAAATTTGACGTCCTCACTAATTAATGGTTGCAGGGATTGGTAAAATGTCTGGTCTCTTCTAGAGCCTACAATCGTTAACTCTACAGGACGTGATACCTTTGTTTTAAGCATTTGGAAAGCCTGTAATAGCTCTTCCACACCTTTTTGCTTAATTACATTTCCAACAAATAAAAATCGGAAGGGCTCAGCAGCTAATTGTAATTCTGTACGTATAGCAGCTTGGCTTTCTTTGGTGAATACCTCTCGATTGACCCCCATGCTAACAACAGAAATTTTATTCTGTTCAATGCCAAAATCTTGTTCTATTTGTTGCGCTAGGACAGGACCCACTGCGATAACGTGCTCACTTTCACGCAAAATACTTGCTGTCCAATTGCGAATTCTTGCATTCTTTTTAGCCATACGTTCTATATCGCCACCATGGGCTGTAACAATAAACGGTATACCAAACATTTTCTTCAAAAGTAAAGACAACATACCAGAAGGGAACACATAATGGGCGTGTGTAACATCAATGGATTTTCTATATTTAAAGCCCTTCATCAACGTTGAAAAACCCCATTTTGCATATTTCATAATAGTGTTTTTCTTGCCTGTTGCTGGGTTAGTATTTACAGATATTTCTACATCTAGCCCTGCTTTTTCAAGTGCTGTGACTTGGTTTTTCACAAAAATACCGAAAGATAAATGATCAGATGTTGGATACATATTACTAATGACGAGTATTTTTTTCATAGACGTGTCACTGCCTTTTTCATTAATTCCTGACCATGCATGGCCTCTTTATGAATTTGTGTAGCAATTTGTTTCGTCTCTGCAATTGACTGCTTCCAATCGCTACTTAGTTTGCTAACCATTGTGGATAGGGCCTTCTCATCATCCTCTAAATCCTGCATTTGTAAGCAACGATCTGATGCGCCCACAAAGGACATAAAATCCTGAACTTTTGTATGGTAGGATATTGCAATAATTGGTGTTTCTGAATTCGTTGCCAAAATAAGAGAATGCAAACGTGTACCGATAATAATATCCTGCTCCTCAGTTACTTCAAGTAATCGCTCTGGCACCAAATTTTCCTCAATAATTTCTGTATGTGCACGTTGCAGCATTTTTTTCTGAATATCCTTCGTCACAGTAACGTCCTGCGGAAACTTTGTAGCAAAAAAAGTAATTTGGATATTGTGTTCAGAAATTACATGATCTAAATTTTTTGCCATGCTTGTCACGTATGCATCGTATTTTTCAACATTTCCTTCTGGCCAATAATTTGCATTATAGTAAGGAACCGCTGACACCCCTATTTTAACCGGTTTTTCAGCATAATTATGGCGATCCCCTTTTAATGTAAAGGCAGGATCACCAATAATTTCGATTGGCTTTTTTACGCCAATACTTTGCAATAGCTTTTTAGACTGAGGATCCCTTACAGAAATACTTGCTGCATAACGACACATAGCACGTATGCTAATCTTTCCAGAAAATGTATCCAGTGGTCCAGCACCACATCCGTAAATAATGTAGGGAATATTACTTTGTTTGGCCATCATTGCATATGCTCCATACAGGTGAGCCTCACGTTTATAGAAATCCATTAAAATACCACCTCCACCAATGATGAGGAGGTCAAATTTTGATACGTATGGTTTATTATTTTTATAAGTATGGATAAACGTTTTAAATAAGTTACTCTTTCTGTAATACAATGGATAGCTATGTACCCCATAACGCTCGGATGTTTGTTGTGTGTTATTACTAAAAACGGTAATGTCATCACTAGTTACCGAAAATGTTTGTTTTACTTGTTGAAGAATGCCGTATAATATTGATTCATCACCATTATTATCATTGCCGTAATTCCCCACAATGCCTATTTTCATTAAAAAACATCCTTTTACTTTTTAATACTGAGATTATACCACAATTGTTCATCATCGTTCTTTTTAAAAATAGTAAAAAAAGAGAAGCTTTATACTAGTTGATTCATCCCTTTAATGTGAGGTTAATATAGCAGTCGTCCGAATCGATTTCTCATGATGAATCTACTAGTCTTTATCAATTTCGCCTTGGCGTAATTGCGTCCGGATTTTGAATTGTGCCCGCACAATTCATTCCTTTGAAAATCCGTGACATCCGCCAGAGGCTTTGGGCTAACATGATGTTGGTCACTCAGTCGTTGCCACAGGACGTGGCGTTCCTAGACTGAGCTCCGCTATTTCAGTAGGTGTTTGGACACCCAATGAAAAGGAACTAAATCCGCATTCATCTAACCACCTGTAGAGGTAGGAGTCTTCTACTGAATGAAGATAAACAAAAATAGCAAACTAGATATAGTGACTAGTTTGCTATTTTTTACATACAATGCTCTTCTTTAAAGACTATTTCCCTGGCTGAATGGCTCTATATAGGAATAATCCGAAGTGAGCGCGACTAATAGATTCATTTGGCTTGTACGTATTATCGTTATAGCCAGTTGTAATTTTATTTGCCGCTAATTGTTGAACATATGAGTAAGCCCAATGATTCTTCGGTACATCTTTAAAGTTAATGCTGCTTGTCCCATTTAATTTATAAGCTAATGCTACTACTTTTGCCATTTGTGCACGAGTCAAGGTACCATTTGGATCAAAGGTATTGTCACCTTTTCCACTCATAATACCTGCCTCTACAACTGCTGCAATCTGTTTATAGTATACGTGATTCGCAGGGATATCTTTCAATCCTGGATTTTTTACATTTGACGTATTTAAACCAAGTGCTCGACTAATAATGACTGCCGCATGTGCTCTTGTCAGTTTATCATTCGGTCTAAATGTGCCATCTGCTTGCCCTGTAATAATCTTATTTTTCGTTAAATATTCAATTTCCTTATAGTACACATAATTATTTGGAATGTCTTTAAACAAAGCAGCTTTTGCTACAGTTACCGTAGCCGCTTCACTTTTTGTCCCTAACGTCGCCACTATCTTACCAGTAGCACCTGGATTTTTAGCTGTAAACTTACCATCATTAGTAATGGTACCGATATCTCCTTCTACAGACCATTTTACCTGTGATGCATTGTAAACTAGAGGTTTGCCCTCGTCATCCTTTGCATCCATAGTAAATTTGACAGTTTCGCCAGCGCTCACTGTTTTTGATTTCGGTGCAACGTTCATTGTTGCTGCAGCATCTACTACTTTGACTTGGAATGATTGTACAGGTGAGCCATCATAGTTGATGTTAATACGATCATTGCCAGCTTTCGTTGAAGTATAATTCAAGCCGTTAATATTTAGAGTATTATTCTCAGATGTTAGCGATAATCGACCATCAAGTGGAAGTGTATTATAGTTTTCATCTAAAACATATTTTACTGCTATACTAGACGATGCACCTGCTAAAAGAGTTGCATAGTTTGTACTATTTGTATATTCAATTTTCGCTGCTTTACCAGTTGGTGCCGTACTTACAGCTTGTAATGTTGCGGACACAAGACGCTGTGTATTACCTGAATTAGAAGGTAGATTTGCTAATACAACATTATTGCTACCGTAGTTGCGAATACCCATTGTTGTTGAGCCGCCACCATCTAAGTTAATCGCTTGATCTACACCAAGAGATACTAAATAGTTCGCAAGTTGAACCATATTCATTCCCTTACTATGACTTTGACGCCCATCAACTGTAATAAAATGAACTGTTTTCCCATTATTACTTGTAGCTACAACTGTTCGTGGTGCAACTTCTTTCGCCCGAGAGCTAGATGTGCTCATCATAATGTAAGGCTTATTATCTTTTACTAAATATGGACCACTTGCCATGATAAACTGTGCATCCTGCCAAAGCTTATCAATTGAGAAGTTAACACTTAGCTCATCTCCAATTGCTATTTGGCTTAGCTTCTTGTGCCAATCTCCACCTTGTAAAGATACTACGAATCCAGTCGCAGGAATGGATACCTTTTCCTTTGATCCGTAAGGTGTAATTTTAGTCACCTTTCCAGTTAACGTTTGTCCAAATTTATTTTCAGTAATTGGTTCACCCGTATCTACGACGATTTCAAAACCATATTCATTTGTATCTGTTGTTTTACTATAAAATTGTGGCGTATAAATAATTGATTCATAGATATTACGTTCACGATTCATACCTGACATTTCATAATTTGTACCGTTATGAGAAAGCGTGACATCAAAGTCAAAATAATCAATAACACCGCGTCCATCTGCTGCCATCCCAAATGCAGTAGGTACATTCATATATTGATCAGAGCCATTTGACACAGCCCCGCCATTTAAAATCACATTATTTTTTGCTAATAAAAATAATGGGTAGCCTTCAGACATATTAAAAAAGCTTGCATTAATAGCCCCCACTACACGATTGCCTTCACGTGAAAGACGATTAGCATTTGCTGTTGTCGATTCTTTTCCATTGACTGCTGCAGGCATACCTAATTGTACTTCTGTTGTTGGATCACCTACATCAATCGCTATATGATTAATGGAATTTGTATAGGTATTGCTGTATGTATATTGTTTATACTGCACACCTTTCGAGAGCGGATAATCCTTTTTGACCGTTTGAGATGCATAAGCATTTAACGGGGTCATCACCATTGACAATAACACAACTAAAACTAGTAAATTTTTTGCTATTCTTTTCATTTTTTGCGCTCCCAAATAATTTAGAGCCCTCACTCTCCCCTCACATATTTTACTTCTATAACATTATCAAAAATATGCCAAAATAGCTATGGAACATTTATGCTATTTTCCAGTTTCATTTAATTGTAAAGAAAACTGTTTATATAGTCTCATTTTACGATTTTTCTAACATTTGACCCTTATCGCGACACTATAACTTTGTTAAAATGATGTAGAAGTTTAGGAGGGTAAAAATATGAAAAAACTATCAATCATAGCATTGCTCATGACTGTAGTTGGCTTGCTTTTTATGCAGCCACAGCTAGCATCAGCCGATGAACTGTCAGGACATGACCATGAACCGGGTCTTCGTTATTTAATTTCCAAAAATGCATTAATCACAGATGCCAAAGGAAGCTACCGTCCAAATGCCAATGTAACCCGTGGCGAATTCGCATCTTATTTAGCAAAGTCTATGAATCTTGAAGAAGCAAACAACATCGTATTTACTGATGTCCCAAGTACATATTTGTATGCGACAGATATTCAGCTCGCTGCCACGGCTGGAATTATTACAGGCTACAAAGATGGCTCATTTAAACCGAATGCAGCTATTTCAAGACAGCATATGGCGATAATGCTGGAAAGAGCTATAAACTATTTAGAAATTCCAAAAGGTACTTCTTCTATTACCTTTAAGGATAACGCAGCAATTATTAAAGAATATCGCCAGGCAGTAGCTATAGGTGCTCAATTAGAAATCATTAAGGGCTCGAATGGTTACTTTATGCCAGAAAAAAATGCAACAATCGGTCAAGCGGCTACATTTATCCATCGATTAATGACACTTGCTGATGCAAATACTGGTAGCGGTGATGGTGGGGAGTCAAACTCTGGTGACCCTAACAGTGGTACTCCAAGCCCAGGCGAATCAAATACCACTAAGTTTGCTGTGAAGGAAATCTCCAATGGCACATTGGTTGGTAATCAAGAATTTACTACCTTTGATGCTGCCGGGAAGGCTATAACAAACAATACGCAGGTAATTGTTCAAAATAATAAAATTATGAAAATGTCCTCTGGCTATGTTGTGACAAATAATTATGTTGTCTTAAACTCAGAAACAATTAAGGATCAAATTGGGGTTGCTGGGGATACTGAAATGGAATACCTTAGCAGTGATGCTACGCAGGTGAAGGTTCGACTAGCAGGACAAGTAGGCTATTTAAAGCACGCAGATGTGACATTAATCCCATTTTCAATGAGTAAAGGTCGTTCTTACTATTCAAATGAAAATGGTGAAATTAAGCACACGCTTTACGATTACAAAACTAATAAGTATTCATCTAGCTATGTCTTCGGAAAAGCACCTTCCTTTATGAAGTCAGGCGAAAAATACTATAGCTGGGATGGTATCTTTTTCACAAATGGAAATGGCTCCTCTAAGGGTGAGGCCTATAATTACTATCAATTTTTACCGGCTCGCGCTAAAACACAATATACAGCAGAGGAACTTGATGCGTATATTATGAACAAACTAGCGGAAGTGGAAAGCACAGGGATTACTCTCTATAAAGATGCTACAACGAAAAGTAAGCTTATTGGCTTAGGGCAAATATTAAAAGAGGTAGAAGAGAATTCACAAATTAATGCACTGCTTATTTTATCACTTGCTCAGCATGAAAGTGCTTATGGTATGAGTAAGAACGCCCAAAACTTAAATAATTTATTTGGTTTATATGAATATGATACAAACCCACTAAACAAAAAATTTGATAGTGTTGCTGCAAATATCAGTGAGCTTGTTGAAAAGTTCCTTCAGCCAAACTACATTACTCCAGGGGGGTCTCCTGGAAGAAACTATGCTAATGGTGCAGTCGTTGGTTCAAAGGCTGTTGGCTTTAATGTGAAATATGCTTCTGATCCATTCTGGGGAGCGAAAATTGCAGGTCATTACTACCGTGCTGAAAAGGCTTTAGGCTTTAAGGATGCCAAAAATCCATATATAGTTGGTATCACAACGACTACTGGTTTAAATGTTCGTACAGATGCATCGACAAGCAATAGCCCACTATTCACTTATGCAAGAAGTGGTATGCCTGTTATCATTACAAGCTCTGCTACAAATGGCTGGTATGAAGTCCTTTCTGATAAGCTTCATTCGGGAACAGCTTTTATTAGTAAGGACTATGTACAAGTGATTAACACTGTAAAATAAAAGAAAAGTCGTCCTTCATGCAAGGGCGACTTTTCTTTTGTTAACTATTATATCGATGACATGTAGTACTCTGTGGCAAAACGAAGCACACCACAGAAAAGCTTATAAATATAATAACTATTGGGCTCTGAAGATTGTTAGTCTATTTAGCACAAGTAGCCTTCTATCTAGCACAATTACAAGTCAATCATGCACTTTTCCTCATCAATTCAGCAACCCTCCCCCAAAAACAAAGATTTCCAAATATATTCGACCCAAAAACTTTTGAATAAAACCCCTTTATTCATAAAGATTAACGGTATAATTTTCCATACATCTCAAAAATATTGCTTGGGTAATAATTTCTATAAAAAAAGATGTCTCAAAAAATTTGAGACACCTTTAGATGTTAATAGCGAAGTTTTTTGTTTTCCGTTTTTATAATCGCTGAGGCTAATATCACAAAGCCAAGCATTAAAATAAAGATTAAATCTAGTAAGCCTGTGTGCATTGATACTGTAAATAAAGTAATAACAAAAGCATAGGCTACTGAGTGGAAGCTACGGATACCACCTTGCTTCACTTTATTATAAATAAGTGAAATTAGTACCCCATACAAGAAGAAGCCAATTGCCACAAGCAAATAACCACCATCTAAGAATAATTGGCCGATAAATGTCGGTGTAGTTGTTCTTGTTGGACGTGTGATATATTTACCTTCCTCAACACTTAAGGAATTGACAACCTCGGTTACTCGCATACGTGGTGACACTTGCTCACCCGGTAAAATCGTACTGAAGATACCCCCATGAATTTCTCCATTTAGGTAACCTTCCTCCTGTGTATACTCCATAATTTTACTTAAAACAATATGACCAGTCACACTCTCACCATTTAATGAACGAATCCATTTAGGTGTTAAATTAACTTTTTGCTCCACAGTTAACAGCTTTTCTTTTTCTGATTCGGTTAATTCTACATCTGGCTGTTCACGGCTATTAAATTCCTTCGTTGTATCCTCAGTTAAAACACGGAGGAAGCCGAACATTGAAAATACTACACCAATCACCAATAATGCAGTCAGGAACCATGTCAGTTTCACACGCTTTACAACATAGTGGAAAATAATAATACCTGTAAATAACATGATAATTAGTGGTGTACGATATCCCATTAATAAGAATAAGAACATAACACCAGCGTAAATGGAACCATATATTAAAACTTTCTTCCATGACATGTGCTTTTCTAATATCATTTTATAGGATAATAGCAATAACACACCAAACCATAATAATTGGGCAAAGAAGTTTAACTTTGGATTGAGGTTACGTCGGTTGGATTCATCAGCAATTCCTAATCCTCCACCAAAAATCATTAAAAAGTATGACGCTAGACCAAGTAATGTTAAAAATACAATGAAATGAACAACATACTTCCCAAAGAAGGATAAACCAAATGATGGGATTGTCCACTGCAATTTATCAATAATAAAGACTCCAATATAATAGCAAGCAATCGCTAAAAGTACCGCTGGCCAAATTGACACACGTACATTAAATAGTTCAAATCGATGGAAATCAAAAAGACTTGTAAAGAAATAGAGTACTAATATAAAAGGTAAAAAGAAGTACGGTGAAAACGTATCAATCTTGTTGACCTTTTCAAAAGTTTGTTTCAGTTTATTCATAAATGTCATACATCTCAGTAGATGTGATTGCCCTCCTCTATCGTGAATCATCGTTGTGTAATTCTTTCATTTTCTATACAAAACAAAGGTTATTATATCATAAATACAGGTAGACTTATAGAAAGGAATGAATGTATTTTATATGAAATTATTCGATCATTTCTCTATTTGTCCAAATGGGAATTAGAAACCCATTTTATAATATATCCATACTTTCTTTAATTTAAAAATAGCAGATGAAAATTTTAGAAAAGAGCCAAATATTAATGATTCATCCATTATTTAGATGTATGATGAGTAATAGTCATGCACGTTGATGTAATATACAAATAAAGGATGTGGATTTAATGAAGAAATTATGCGTTTCATTTTTCTTACTTTGTACTTTTATAGTGATTGCTTCCTTATCACCTACGGAAGCAAAAGCAGCACAAAAAATCGGTGTTGTTTTTTCAGAAAGCAGTGAAAAATATGCGAATACAACACACCCAGGTGGTACATATAAAGGACAAGCTGTTTCACCCAAGGTAGATTATAGCTCTACTTATAATAAAGAATTAAAGGCTTTTCTCCTCTATCAGCAACAGGGCTTTCAAGTAGAAAAAATTTATGAGAAGGACCTAAATAATCTAGAAAATTTAAGTCAATATGACGCAATCGTCTTCGCTTATACAGTTATGATGAATCATCAGCAACGTGAAAATGTAAAAATGTACATAAGAAATGGTGGCGGTGCCATCTTTGCATTCCAAACAGCACGGAACGAATCTACTAAATTTCCTAAGCCAGGTCAAATGGATCTTTCTCCTTTAATTTATGATGTAAATTCATGGGTTATGGAGTGGGATAATTTAACGGAGGTCTTCCATTCACGTTTTATTGACGATATTATGCTTGGAAATTCAACAATAAGTAATGTTAATACCGTTCATCCCATTATTCAACATACAACAAAAGAGCTTGGCAAAAGTAAGATTAGTCTTACAAAAACAGATCAAGATTGGGTGGAAATCATAAAACCTTGGCAAGGTGGGTCTGCAACACCTATATTATATTTCTCAGATTATAATAGTACAGATAAACCAAAGACTATGAAAAAAAATGAATTTGGTGCAGCACATGCTATCGAATATGGTAAAGGCCGAGTCGTTCAAATTGGCTTTAAAATCTATGATTATATTGATATAGATACGAAAGCAGATTGGCAGGATAATGAAAATGGGGCTGCCTATTCAACAACACATGGCGACAAAGATGCCCAAGTATTTATGAAGCATGCTTTAAATTGGGTAACCGAAAATCACAATGGTTTTGTTCCACGTCGTTATAATCTGTCACTATACTCTGATAGTGTTCAAGGTTATGTAGCTCCGTCCGGAAAGTTTGTTTTCTACTCTACTGTCACGATTAAAAATAATGGCAATGTGCCAGCACGCGGTACCTTGCAAGTAGAGATTTTAGATGCAAACGATAAAGTCGTAGGCAAAGGGCATGAACGCTACATACCCGGGCTAGCTGCAGATGCTACAACAAATAATGCTGATCAAAAAGACATCAGTTCTCACACGGAAAAATATCAAATTTTTATGCCTGGTAATTTAGCTGCTGGAACATATACAATACGTACATCCTTTATAGAAGGGCGTGAAGATCGTAAAAATGCTGATGAAAAATATGCTACGATTGCAGAAATTAAAACGCTCACACGCGCAAAAGGTTCCAATAAAGCAACAATTGCGGCTGCACCATTCTTCCAGGATGTAGCCAAATCGAATGGAGCTTACTATGATATTAAAAATTTACAAGCATTAGGAATTGTCAAAGGAAGTAATGGGAAATTTAATCCACAGGGTACTTTGACACGCTTACAGGCAACAGAAATGATACTACGAGCACTAAATATTCCTACTTCAAGCTCAGCTGCATTAAATGCCCAAGATATTAAAGCAGGTGATTATGGCTATGCCGTATTAGCAACAGGCGCACGCTATGGCATTATTACTTTAGAGGATGGCAAAATAAATGCTCATCAGCCAATGACTCGAGCTGCTATGGCAAGAGCACTTGTTAACGGCTTCAAGTTGCAGGGAATTGTAGAAATCACCTTTTCAGATGTACCTAATGCTCACGCCTATTTTAAAGAGATACAAGCACTTTATGCACTCGGCATCACAACGGGCTATGCGGATCACACATTTAAACCAAATGGTACTGTGACACGTCAAAACTTTGCTCAATTCATCAATAGAACACTTCATGCAAATTCGAAATAAAATAGGATAAGTAAGTCTTTTTAATAAAACAAATAAAAGCTACAACGTTTACCTAGCACGTTGTAGCTCTTTTTCTCATTGTTTTGAGTAATATTCCACAATACCCTTGTAGATAGATTCAGCAAATAGTTCAATATAATGATCATCTGTCAATTTAGCGCGATCTTCACTATTTGTTAGGAAGCCTAGTTCAACTAGAATAGCTGGAATAATTGTGTTGCGAATTACATAGAATTGTTCATTTTTGACGCCTCGGTTCCTCATCTTTAAATCATTAACAATTTGATTGTTCACAAATGTCGCAAGATCAATACTCTCTTGCTTATCCCCTGATGTCATCGCATAAAATGTTTCAGTGCCATTTGCAGTAGTATTATTTAAAACAGAGTTCGCATGGATGCTGACAAAAATTTCACCATAGTTCGCATTTGTAAAATCTACACGGTCTGGTAATGTAGGATACACATCATCAGTACGTGTCATTAAAACATTGGCCCCTGCTGCAGCTAATTTTCGCTCCACCAATTTACTAACCTTTAACACAACATCTTTTTCATAAATGGTACCAAAAGTATTCCCTGAATCCGTACCACCATGTCCTGGATCAATAATGATAACTCGATCTTTTAAGGGATGATCGCTTTGGTTTAATAGCTTTATATAGGATTTATGAATATATCCTTCTTGCCCTTTATAAGTAACCTGTGCCCAATAACCATTAATCCTATTTACTTGAACATATTCGCCCTTTCTCAGCTTACTTACAACCGTAGAAGTAGCGTTTGCTTCTTGACGGATATTTAAATTATCCACTGTTACGCGGCCTAATAGGTCACCTGAAACGGATGGTGGTGTGGGATTTGGATTAGAAGGGTTTTCTACTACAGCATCCTCTGTACTATTCACCACAATATAGCCAGGTAAATCATTTACTACAGTTAAATAGTAGCCATCTACCGTCTTATAAACTGGTAATGTCACTTTACTATTTACAGTCGAAATTACCTTCGAAGAAGTTGTTGGCTTTACATAAAGATTTATATTTTGTGTTGTAGTAACCTGCTTTTGAACATTTCCTAATGTGTTACCATCTGCATCTAAAAATTGTGTATATGTTTTATAAATATAAGCAAAGGACCCTTTATTTGAAACCTTTAACCAATCTCCTTCAACCGCATGGACTGAAAGTATGCCACCTTTATGGGCTGTACCTACAATATTAGCAGCAGATGAAGTGTCTTTAGATTTACGAATATTTAATCCATCGGTTGTCGCAGCAACTAATCCAATAACCTGTGATGCATCAGGTGTAGCCATACCTTTTACAGGTACATCTAAGCGATATTTTTCATTTTTTGCTCGCGCTACAAATAACGCAAATTGTTTACGTGTGACCTGTTCGTTTGGATTATATTTTTGATTACTCCCCTTTGTGACACCGTTATAATAAATCGTATTCACATATGTAACGTATGGATGGTTAATAGTAACGTCTATAAAAGGAGAATCGCTATTTTCATACTTACTTGTATCAAGCTTAAACGCCTTCGTTAATACATAACTCATTTCATCACGAGTTAAAGGTTTATTCGGTAAAAATTGTCCATTTGTATTTGTTTTAAAGAAGCCGAGCTGTACAGCACGTTCTACATAGCCTGAAAGCTCCGAGCCAGCTTTTACATCTGAGAAGCTTGATGTATGAACAACTAGCGGTTTGTTGCCTGAAGCTACAACAACCATTTTTGCCGCTTGTCCACGCGTTACGTTATTATTGGGTTTATAATACATTTTACCTTTTTCCGTATATCCTTTAATAACACCTAAATTCACTAAATAATTAATCTCTTCAAATGCTTCATCTTGTTTCGGAATATCTACAAAAACACCACTTGCTTGTGCACTATGTACAGTAAACATAGAAATAAATAAGATGCATAGTATAAAACTAATCCTTTTGAGATACAATTTCTTAATTCTTCCCTTCTGTTTTACTGTTCATTTTAGTAAAATTCATTAATCTTGTTGTGCTATCGTATTTATAACAAAGTACGATAGCACTACTATTGTTATTTTTCTATAAAACGTTTTCCTTTATTTAAACTAGTTTAGTCTTTTATTTCCAACAGCATCGGCCCGTCTTCTTCAAATTTCTTTCGCTGCTCTTCTGTAAAAATGACTTCTCGATTATTTAGTTCTTTTAATTCCTGCTCTATTTTCTTTTCATGTCGCTCAGTTTCCTTCATCCAGCTGTCATAGCCCACCTGAAGAAGTTCTTTATTATGTCTAGAGAAAACGATTTGCACAGCCTCACCTTTATCAGACCTTACACGGAAGAAAATGTCCGCATTTTTACCCCCTTGTCTATCTTCTGAATACCCTTGTCCGCTATACTCAACAGCTGTTATTTTACCAGATAATAATTGATATTTTTCTACTGCCTCTTTTGCTAAAATTTGATATTCCTGATTATTCTTTAATAGATTTTTATCCATGCCTGCACTAATTTTTGCTTTATGGTAAACCCACTTTGCTATTAAATGATTTTCTCCTGTTACTGCATCTAATTGAAATGCATATGACAGCATATCATTGATTTTAACATTTGCTTCCCATGTAGCACGTTGCAGTGTCTCATTGTTTACTGGATTATACGTCATTTCTACCGTTTTACCATTCAAATCAAGTTTGAAAACCTTCCACAGATTTTGACTCGCAAGCTCTGCTGCCTCTTCCATCTTCATGTCGTTTACAGTCGGTTTGTCTTCTCCAACGAACTTTATTTTATAATCTTTTTTTACATAATCCTGTGGTACGCTTTTACTTCCGATTTCCGTATAAGAAACATTATAGCTAGTAGGAACCATCTGCGTTTTGCCAATTTCAGCCGCCTTAATTGTTTGATTAATGCCACTAAACACCATTGTAGTCACAGCTATTGCTCCTACAGATCCTAGTACAAGCTTCTTCATTTCATTTTTTTTAGCCATTTTCATGTCATTCTCCTTCTCATTTGTATGGTGTGATCACAGTTATGAGTATATAGACAGAAGGTTATCAAACTATCATGAACTTATTATTAACTTGTAAAAATTACTTTAGCTGTTGTCCCTTTACCAATTTCCGATGAAAAGCTTAGCTCTGCTTCATGATTAACCGCAATTTGCTTGCAAAGCGTTAAACCTAATCCTGCACCTCCAGCAGAGCGACTTCGAGAAGAATCTACCCGGTAAAATGCCTCTGTTATATGATTAAGATGTTCCTTGGACATTCCTTTTCCATTATCTTGAACAACAATTACCTTATGTTCATTCTCTATATAGGCATTTAGTGTAATCAATCCACCTGAACTACAAGCTTTAAGCGCATTATCGATTAAATTAACTAGCAGAATATGCATGAGATCTGCGTCACAAAACAGTGTATTAAAATGATACTCATAGGATATCTCGATCTGTTTTTTCTTTGCTTTCATAGATAAAGATTGCTCAACATCATGAATGAGCTCGCTCATTTCAACTTTTTTCCGTTCACTTTCGCTTGTGCGAAGAGTTGCCATCTCCAGTAATCGATTAGCAATATTTTGCAGTCTACGGCATTCAGACATTATATAATTTGTTGCAAAAATTCTATCCTCTTCAGTACGAACGATCTTCTGAATATATTCTGCATAGCCATAAATCGATGTTAAGGGTGTTCTAAGTTCGTGAGCTAAATTATCAACAAACTGTTGCTTCTGTTCCGCTGCAATAGCAAGTTGCTGCATCTGACTTTGTATTTCTTCAGCCATATGATTGAAACTTTGTGCCATTTCAGCGAGTTCATCATCTCCTTTAACCTCAATCCGTTTTCCATATTGCCCGTTTGCAATACTTTTAGAAGTAGACGAAATGAGCTGCAATGGCTTAAACACACGATTCAGTACAAATAATAAAGAAACTGCTAGGAATCCACAGATTAGCATCCCAATTAAAAACAGCGAAACTGTCATTTTGTTCCATGAAGAAATAACATCAGATACATTATAATAATAGGTAAGTGTATAGGAATCATATGGTGCTGGCAGAGTGCCTACCACTCTGATGTACTCCTTATCTGCAAGCTTTTCAATCGAAACAAGCCTTTCACTTGTTTTAATATTTTTAGGGATTTTAGGTAGTTCATAGGACTCTTCTATTAAATCTGCATAAAGTTGCTTGTTCTCCTTTGAAATAGTCAATATCACTTTTTGTTTACTATAAAAATTAAAATAAGAGCGATAAAGAGATTCCACTCCATTATCGATAGAAAGACCTCTATTTTCTAATGCATTTAAATCCTTTGCATACGACGATGCGATAAAATAATGCTCTCTTAGACTGCGATCTTTAGAACTTTCCAGATTGCTTATAAGCGTCATTGCTGAAATGAGTATAATTCCACTGTAAAAAAATAAGAGAAATAGCATAAGTGTGAATAAAAAAGTCTTTATTTTCATATTTTACACTTCCAAACGGTATCCCATTTTATAGACAGTTTTAATTCTAGATTCTAGTTTTAGTTTCTTTCTTAGCTTTTGAATATGAACATCTACTGTTCTTGTATCTCCCATATAATCATAGCCCCAAGCAAGCTCCAGCAACTTATCTCGTGATAAAGCAATATTACGATTATTTACCAATACCTCCAGCAAATCGAATTCCCTCGGAGTACATTCAACTAAATTTTTATGAAGGAATACTTGTCTGCTTTTAAAATCGATTTCCACACCATCTAATTCAAAATTTCTTTTTTCTTTGTTCGTGCGTCTTAATAATGCTTCGACTCGCGCCAAAAGCTCCAGCATCTCAAATGGCTTAACAAGATAATCGTCTGCTCCGAGAGTCAGCCCCTTTACCTTATCTGACAAACTACTTCGAGCTGTCAAAAAAATAGTAGGCGTTCCCTGAATCTGTTGAAATACTTCAAATCCATCAATCTCTGGAAGCATAATATCCAACAATACAAGATCTATTTCTTGCTGTGCAAGCTTGTCCATCGCCTCCATTCCATCAAAAGCAGAAATACATCTATGTCCAACTGATTGAAGATTTCTTTTGATTAGCTCATTGATTGGAATTTCATCTTCAACAATTAAAATGGTTGCCACCAGAATCACCTCATCATTAGCATAGCATTTCTATGTAATAGAGTTGTAAAATCCTTAAAATAATTGGATACAGCCGTACGTTAAAACACTTCAGAAGAAACAATATCCGAAATCCAAACAGAATTAAGAATCAAGGACCATCGTGGGAATCTTTCTGTATCAACAAAATTTGAGAAGGTGCCTTTTTAGAATCCTTGATACTTAAAGGATTAAATTATGAAATTAACTCGTATAATGCAAAGTTCATATCAAATAATCTGCTTTTTTAACATCACTACATTTATAGTATCTAGAAGTTTTATTATAGGAAAATTCTCTTGACGGAATTCCCAAAACCTCTAAAATCAAAAAGAGCTACATCGTTCGTAAACAATGTAGCCCTCTATAATTATTGTTTTGAGTAATATTCCACAATACCCTTGTAGATAGATTCAGCAAATAGCTCAACATATTGATCATCTGTCAATTTAGCGCGATCTTCACTATTTGATAGGAAGCCTAACTCGACAAGAATAGCTGGAATATTCGTATTAGCAATTACAATATATTTCATTTCTCTGACCCTACGATCTTTCATATTTACATTTTTAACAATTTGATTGTTTACAAATGTCGCAAGATCAATGTCTTCCTCATACACATCACCTGGTGTTTTAGCGTAGTAGGTTTCAGTACCTTGTGCAGCAGTATTATCTGCGTAATTAGCATGGATACTTACGAAGATCTCACCATAATTAGTATGCGTAAAGTCAACTCGACCTTCTCTTGTAGGATATGTATCCCCTGTACGAGTCATTAGAACATTGGCACCTGCTGCCTCAAGCTTTTGCGTAACAAGAGTGCTGACCTTTAATACAACATTTTTTTCTGCAATAGTACCAACTACAGTTCCAGGGTCATTGCCGCCATGACCTGGATCAATTATGATAATTCGATCTTTTAATGGATTACCATTTTGATTTAATAGCTTTATATAGGATTTATGGACATACCCATTTTGACCTTTGTAGGTTACCTGTGCCCAATAACCATTCACACTATTTACTTGAACATATTCACCTTTTTTCACCTTATCTACAATTGTAGAAGTAGAGTTTGCCTCTTTTCGGATATTTAAATTATCCACCGTCACTCGACCTAATAAATCCCCTGAAACTGATGGTGGGGTCGGATCTGGTGTTGGTGTTGGATCTGGAGTTGGCTTTGAATCTGGTATAGAAGGCTTTTCTACTACATCCTCTGTACTATCTGCTACGATATAGCCTGGTAAACCGTTTACTACAGTTAAGTAGTAGCCGCTGACAGTGTTATAAACAGGTAATTTCACTTTACTATTAATAGTTGAAATAACGTTTGAAGTAGATGTTGGTTCTAGGTAAAGATTTATATTTTGTGTCGTAGTAACCTGTTTTTTAGCATTTCCTAATGTTTTGCCATCCATATCTAAAAACTGAGCATAAGCTTTATAAACATAAGCATAGCCGCCATTAGATGAAACTTTTAACCAGTCCCCTTCTATTGCATAGACTGCTAATTTACTACCTTTATTCACTTTCCCAACAATATTATCTATAGTTGAAGAATCTTTTGACTTACGAATATTTAAGCCGTCAGTTGTAACTTGAATAGTCCCTATAATTGCTGAATTATCAGGAACAACTACTTCTTTTATCGGCAAATCTAAACGATACTTATCATTTTTTGCACGCGCTACAAATAACGCAAACTGTGCACGCGATACCTGGTCATTCGGATTATATTTTTGACCGCTTCCCTTCGTAATACCATTATAATAAATAGTATTAATATATTGATTGTAAGGGTGTGTTGTTTTTACATCAACAAAAGGAGAATCAATTTTTTCATATTGACTTGTATCAAGCTTAAATGCCTTTGATAATACATAACTCATTTCATCACGAGTTAGGGGTTTATTTGGTGAGAATTGATCCTTCGTATTTGTTGCGAAGTAACCTAGCTGTATAGCACGTTCCACATAACCCGAAAGCTCCGTACCAACAGTTACATCGGAAAAGCTCGATTTTTTTACAGTTAGTGGTTTATTGCCTGATGCAATTACAACCATTTTGGCAACTTGTCCACGAGTTACCTTATTATTAGGTTTATAATAGGTTTTTCCTTTCTCTGTATACCCTTTGATAACACCTAATTTAATTAAATAATTGATTTCTTCATAAGCCTCATGCTTAGAAGAAATATCCTCAAAATTGCTGCTAGCACTTACACTATGTATGGTAAAAAAGGTTGATATTAACAAAATACATAACATAAGACTAATTTTTTTTAAATACAATCCATATTCCCTCCTTTTTATTTTGCCTCGTTCATTTTTCGAACTATGGATTTAGTAAAAACAAAGAGTTTTAAACCTCCTTTTATTAGAACGATATATCTCTACCTTTTGTTACATAATTTCGTAATTTTAACAAAATTTATTTCTAATTATATAAGAAAAAACTACATTGTTCTACTTTTGAACAATGTAGTTTTTATTGTTATTGTTTTGCGTAATATTGGGAAATTCCTTTGTAGATTGAGTCAGCAAATAGCTCGACATATTGATCATCTGTCATTTTCCCGCGATCTTCACTATTTGTTAGGAACCCTAGCTCAACTAGAATAGCTGGTATAATCGTATTGCGAATAACGTAGTATTGTTCTTCTTTAACACCACGATTTTTCATTTTTAAGTTATTAACAATTTGATTATTAACAAATGATGCTAGATCAATATCTTCCTGATGCATATCACCTGTTGTAATAGCATAATATGTTTCAGTGCCTTGTGCAGAAGTATTCGTTGCTGAGTTTACATGGATACTTACAAAGATTTCACCATAGTTTTCATTTGTAAAATCTACTCGGTCTTGTAGAGATGGATAAGTGTCACTTGTACGAGTCATTAATACTTTTGCACCTGCCGCTTCAAGCTTTTGCTTCACAAGTGTGCTGACTTTTAATGTAATAGCTTTCTCAGAGTTAGAACCTACTACAGTTCCTGGGTCCTTACCACCATGACCTGGATCAAGAATGATAATTCGATTTTTTAATGCATTGCCATTTTGATTTAAAAGCTTTAAGTATGATTTATGGACATACCCTTTTTGACCTTCATACGTAACCTGTGCCCAATAACCGTTAATGTTGTTCACTTGGACATACTCACCTTTAGTAAGTTTGCCTAGTACTGTAGAAGTAGAATTCGCTTCTTTGCGGATGTTTAAATTATCTACTGTCACACGACCAAGTAAATCACCTGTCACTATTGGAGGAGTTGGGTCTGGATCTGGCGTAGTAGGCTGCTCAACTTCAACATCGACTGTGCTATTAGCAACAATATAACCTGGTAAACCGTTTACTACAGTTAAATAATAGCCACCTGTAGTCTTATAAACTGGTAATTTCACATCACTCTTCACTGAGGCAATGATTTTTGAGGAAGATGTTGGCTTAACATAGAGATTGATACCTTGCGTTGTTGTGACCTGTTTTTGGACATTCCCTAGTGCATTTCCATCAGCATCTAAAAATTGTGCGTACGTTTTATAAACATAGGCAAAGGCGCCTTTATAGGTAATCTTTAACCAGTCTCCCTCTACTGCATAGACGGATAGTTTACCTCCTTTATTCACTGTGCCTACAATATTAGTAGAAGATGAGGAATCCTTTGATTTACGAATATTTAAACCATCAGATGTACTAGCAATCAATCCGATAACTTGTGATGTATCAGGAACTGCTACACCTTTAACAGGGGGTTCTAAGCGATATTTTTCACTTTTTGCGCGTGCGACAAATAACGCAAACTGTGCACGTGTCACTTGATTACTTGGTTTATAATATGAACCGTCACCTTTTGTAATACCATTATAGTAAATTGTATTCACATATTGAACGTAGGCATGTGTAATCCCTACATCCACAAATGGAGAATCAATATTTTCATATTCACTTGTATCCAGCTTAAACGCTTTCGTTAGGACATAACTCATTTCATCACGAGTTAAAGGCTTGTTTGGTAAGAATTGTCCCTTTGTATTGGTTCTAAAGAAACCAAGTTGTACAGCACGTTCTACATAGCCAGAAAGCTCTGTTCCAACTGTTACATCTGAAAAGTTTGATTTACTGACAACTAATGGCTTATTACCTGAAGCAACAACAGCCATTTTGGCAACTTGTCCACGTGTTACTGAGTTATAAGGTTTGTAATACGTTTTGCCATTTTCCGTATATCCTTTAATAACTCCTAAACTAACTAAATAATTGATCTCTTCATAAGCTTCATGATCTTTCGAAACATCTACAAAACCGCCACTTGCTTGTGCGCTATGTATAGTAAACATAGAAGCTGAAATGAATAAGACGCATAATATAAGACTGATCTTTTTGAGGTACAATGTCTTATTTCCTCCCTTCCTGTTCTCGTGTTCATTTTAGCAAAGTTTCACTGACAAAACTATCATACGAATGTAATTTTCTCCTGTTTTCGGCATCACCTCCATCATTGTGACTTACTTCATAAAAAGAAGAGAGTCTGCAAGTGCAAACTCTCCTCAACTTATACAATATTTTAAAGAACTTCCTTGCAATGTGTCACTTTAAACGTAGCCCTGTTCAAAGTGAAACGGAATTCAATTATTTCTGTACTTGTTTTGCTCGCTCAATAAATGCTTGAAGATGAGAAATTTTTAACATTTCATCATAACCAAAGTTACCGTTACCTTTACCTTCTGTAATACCATTAGAAGCTAAAATTGAAATAAATTCATTTGCCCAATGATTAGCAGGTACATCAGTAAATGCAATTAATTCACCTTTTTGCTCTAAGCCGAAAGCATGTACTAAAACTTTCGCAACTTGTGCACGTGTAATTGGTGAAGAAGGATTAAATTTACCGTTACTATCACCATCAAAAATACCTAACTTCGATACAGCAGCAATTGCACCAGCATGTGCATATGTTGGCTTAACATCTGTAAATTTTGTGTTTTTATCGGATGTATCCAAGTTAAGTGCTTTCGCGATTTGCTCTGCCACTTCTGCACGAGAAGCATATACAGTGAAATCGATAGCAGCATTCTTAACTTCTTCTTTAACAGCTTCTGCTTGTTCACTATCAAATGTTGCTACACGTTTCGCACCAACATAACGAGAATTCCAATAATATGGATCGTTAACATTTGAATAACTAACACCTTTATCAGTTTGAGAGTGGATCATTTTTCCGTCACCTATGTATATCGCTACATGTGAGATACCACTACCACTAGTGTTGAAGAATAATAAATCTCCTACTTGAAGATCATTTTTTGCTACTGCAGTCCCTTGTTGATATTGAGAGCCTGATGTACGATTTAATTTAATCCCTAAATCTGAAAAGACCTTGGAAGTGAAACCTGAGCAGTCAAATCCGCTAGTAGTTGTGCCTCCATAAGCATAAGGAGTACCTAAATATTTTGTTGCTGTATCAGTAACATCAGTTAAAGATGCTGCTTCAGCGTTATCTATTTGAGTTGTTGAAAATAACATGAAAGATGCAAAAATCGGTAATAACCATTTCTTTTTCATAGCTTCGGTATACCCCTCTCAGAACTTTTTTGCCTATACATAGACTATCATAAAAGATGCTATTTTAATTTTTCAATTGTGTAACGGTTTTTGAATACAAAAAAACGCTGATATACCAACGTTTGCTGGTTTACCAACGCTAAAATATGGGTATTAAATAATGGGTATATCGGAGTTTTGTAACATTCCTGTAATATTAGCGACATTTTGTCATAATAGATTGCTATATTGAATCATTAAGACTAGTAGAAACGCATTTTAATCATGAAATTATTACCATTACAGTATTTGCAGTTTTTTCCCTCGCCCCCATCGACATCTTTCACCATGGCTAACCCTTCCCTATGAATTATTGACTAGAAAATAATTGCACCCAATAGTAATTTCCTTTGCTGTCTATGGCAATAGCAACCCCTGTATTTGTGTAATTTTCTCGTAAAATATTATCACGATGTGCTGGCGAAGCCATCCATGCTTTCACAGCCGCTTCGGGTGATGGAATATTTCTCCCTATGTTTTCTCCTAAGCTTGTATAAGAGTAATCGAATAGGGTTGCTAAATCCCACGGCATTCCATAGTAAGGTGATTCATGCTCAAAATAATGGCGATTTACCATATCTTGTGCCTTTATAACTGCTATCTGTGTTAAGGCTGCATCAAAGCTGAGAGGTTGTAGTTTTTTCTTTTGTCGCTCATTGTTGATTAATTGGATTACATCATTAGACATAGACGATGAATAATTTTTGGTCGACATATAGGACTTAGATAAATAATCATAGGCTATTTCATAATTTGCTACTTTAGATGAAAAATCGAGGCTACGTTCCACTAAAGAGGCAAATTGGGCACGCGTTACTAATTGATTCGGACCAAATTGCTGTCCATTAATGCCTTTAATGACCCCCACATCTGCAAGTGATTCAATATAATCCTTCGCCCAGTGACCCTCAGTAACATCATTAAATTTACTAATATTTTCGGAATCAACTTCGATCTTATAGGCTAGCGTTAACATTTTAGTAATGTGCATTCGTTTCAAAGGGGTATCTGGATAGAAACAATCACCATTTTGTAAAATCCCTCGTTCAACTAGGGCACAAATTTCCTTGTAATAAGGGTGGTTATCCGATAAATCTGTAAAATCAGGTGAAAATGAAGATTCGAATTTCAATTGCATGGAACGTGCTATTGCCGCAGCTGCCTCTGCCCTCGTAATTGGCTGCTCCGGTCTGAAATAGCCATTCTGATCATTTGTCATATAATGTTTGTCAAGCATATGTGCTATGGAGCTACTAGCCCAATGTGATTGTGAAACATCCTTGGCAATACTAGCTGCAACAGCTTCTTCAGAAGTGATCGTTAGAGGCACAGCGTATGATGTTACTAGGAAGGTAAGAGAAATACCAACAACACTTGATATTTTTTTAAACATAGCGACCGCCTCCTTCATTCATGTATGTAAAACAGTGTTCCCATTATGTACTTAATCATTTTACCCCTTTCAACCGTATACAAACATACTATTATTACCTGTTTTTTCCTAACCAACTTTAAAAAAACACTCTATGGGCGGATTGCCTAAGAGTGATTCTTTATCTTATTCAACACCAATCACATAAAAAGAGCTGTCATTTTTTTCTAATAGTCGGTATAGGAATAGTACCATTTGTCCCCGACGAACATCCGTATAAGGTGAAAATGTAGTCGAACTAGTTCCTTGTGTAATCCCATAATCTAATAACGTTTGAATATACTGATTGGTTTCATTATCTTTTGTAAAATCTGAAAAAGGCGCTGATAATGTTGTAGATTTTTGTAAGTCAAAGCCAAGTGTTAAAATTTTCGCCATTTGACTACGTTTAATAAATTGATCTGGATGATAATTTGCCCCTTTTTGAATAATGCCCTTGGTAGCTAATGCTGCAATTGGACCGTAGTATGGATGAGAGGTTGGAACATCAGTAAAGCCGGGATTTTCTACTTTCTTTGTCTCCAAATTTAATGCTTTTGCTAAAAAATAAGCTGCTTCCCCTCGGGTTAAACTTTGATAGGGGCTAAACATAGTATTTGTTGTTCCAAATACAATACCCTTACTATATAATTCTTGGACTGCCTTATATAATTCTGCCTCACTACCACCATTTTTAATATCATTAAATGGCATAGATGCTGCTTCCGTTGGAATAGCCATAGCACAAGGAGCAACTATTATTGCTGCTGACAAACAGCTTGCTTGAAATAACTTTTTTGACAAAATAAATTCTTCCTTCCCTGCTTGAATAGATACTTTGAGAGGATTTATAAATTTCCTTAAACTGCCACATTAATTTAATTACGGAACAGCATAATCTCGTCTGGATTTTTTCGGCTTGCTCAAAAAAATTCCCCAAAAATTCGTGTTAAATCCCCCACTGAATAGGAAAATAACTGAATCAAGAGATAAAGAAAGAGGGACACTTGCCCTCTTTCCTCACTCTAACCCTAATGTTCTTAAATGATCCTGTAAAATACGGAAGTTATACACCAAATCCTGTTGTTCAAGACTGAGCGAGCTGTAGAGCTTTTGTGCGGCCAGTACTTTCTTTTCAAATTGTTTATTGTCGGGATCTATTTCGCCAATCGCATTCACTACTTTTAATACCGCCGCTACATCTTTCTCGGCTTTCTTTAAAGTATCGTAGTTGATAACTTGCCCTCTCACTTTTGAATCTAATACTTTATAGGCCGCAACAGCATTCGCCACATCCTCTATATAGGTGCCAGAGGATGGATGAAGACCAGCTATAATTTCAACAACCTTCTTTACATCAGTCAAATTTTTCTCAGCCTCAAGCAGGATATTATAATTGGATACTCTTTGCTTATCAATTGTATTCAAGCTATCATAATCTTTTCTTACAGATTCAACCTTACCAAAATACAGTGGATCACTTGGCTTTAAATCTGCGATACTTTGATACACTTTAATCACACTGTCTAATGAAAGAAGGAGCTGTTGATTGTATACATATCTTCGCTGTGTTGCATTTAGATTGTCATAGGCTTTTAAAATCTTTTGATATTGGCTATCCATATTTTTAGACGTCATCAGCTTTTCAATCTCATTAACAACATTAATAACAGGCTTTATCAACTTTTCTTGCTCTTGTAATGTTTTATAGTTTTCAACTGCCATTTGCTGATCTTTCGGCAGCGCATTATAAGCGGCTCTTATTTCTTCAATACGTTTAACATATTGGCTAGCTTCTACTGAAGGTAATTCCTCAATCATACGCTGGACATTACCTGCTCCTAAAATACTTGTTTCAGCAGCCTGTAATAGATGGTAGTTCGTAACATATTGCTGCATATCCTTACTTAGCCCATCATACAATGCACGGGCCTGTGTTGTATCTGTATGGAATGTTTTACTGGATGCTTTCAACTTACCAATTAGTTCAATTACTTTAGCTGTTGGCTCATAGCCCTGTAAAATAGCAATATTCTTGACGAATGCCTTTTGCTCTTTTGTTAGCTTATCATAGGCCTTTCTTGCGGCATTTACCTGACTAACAAATTTACTTGAACCAGGTTCTAAAACATCAATTTGTACCATGGTATTTAAAATAGGTTTTACTTGTTTCTCACGATCTGTTAATAATTTTACATTCGATACAAGTTTTTTCTGCCCTGATGGTAGCTTGTCATAAGCAACACGAGCATTCATTAGCTTCGTTAAAAACTCCTCATCATCAGGTACAGCCGCTTCTATTAAGGCGATCACTGTATGTGCAGATTTTAGCTCAGTTTCAGCTGTGACAAGTTTTTCGTAATTTAGAACAGCACTTTGTTTTTCTGGCGGTAAGGCATCATAATTTTTACGTGCCGTCTCTAAATCATTTAAAAACGTTTTACTAGTAGGTTTTAATGTTTCAATTAAGCCTATTAATGTTGCTACATCTTCTACTGCTGCTAGCTGACCATAATTTGTGACACGTTTTTGCGAGGCAGGGTCTAAGGCATTGTAAGCTTTTCTTGCTGCTAATACCTTTTTAGAATAATCCTTACTTGATGGATTTAACGCTGTAATGAGATTAATGACTTTTACGACACTGGCATTATTTTTCTCATAGGAAGTTAACGTTTTATATTGTGTAACTAATTTTTTTGCATTTTTATCCATAGTTTTATACTCAGCTGTCAATGCTGCCACTTTTGCTACAAATGTAGTATCAGGTTCGTTGGCTATTGAGATGACACGATCATCAAAGCTTTTAGCAATTGTTATATAGCCCTTTGCTGTTTGTAAATCTTGATAATTCGTGACTAGTTGTTTTGCGGCATCTGAAAGCGCTGCATAATCATTTAGTATCAGATCAACAGTTTCATTGTATGTTTTTTGTGAGGTATTTAAGGCCATGATTCGCGTAATGATGCCTATTGCCTCTACTTGATCTTTTAACGTTTTATAGTTTTTCACATAGTTCTTATTTGTAGCATCTAGCTTTAAATAGGCTGTATTGGCTGCTTTCGCTTTTTTCGTATAATCCTTTGCAGCTGGATCTAACTTTTCAACAAGCGTAATAACATTTAAAACAGCTTTTTGTGATTTTTCTAAATCGGTTAATATTTTAATATTTGTGACACGTTTTTTCGCATTTGCAGAAAGAGCATCATATTGTTTTCGTGCTTCCTGCATATCTTGAATCAGATTTTGCGAGCTATTTAAAGCCGTTATTTTGCTTATAACTGCTGCTAATAGATCTTCTTCATTAGATAGCAAAGTTAATTTTTCACTTAGCTTTGTCTTAATAGTAGTTAATGCAGCTTCCTGTGCATGACCAGTTGGATCTAAAGCATTTACCTTCGTTTGGTATTCTCGAACTTTCTGGCTATAATCCGGTGACGTAGTCTTTAGTGCATTAACTTTATTTAATAAATCAGCATATGGAAAATAGATAGCTAATTGACCCTTATTTTGTACAATCGCCTGCTCTGCTGTACCAAGTTTATCAAAAGCCGACTGTGCTAATAGTGTTTTGCTCTCAAACGTAGAGAGGCTTGGATCAATGGCAGCAATTAATTTATCTACATCTGTCGAAGCACTATATTTCTTTTCCCATTCTACTAATGTTGCCAAGTTATTGACAATTTTTTTAACATTTGCAGCATTTACAGTAGAAGGTGGCGTATTGTATGCCTCTCGTGCACCCTTAATTTTTGTAAACTGTTCTGCTGCACCTGCATTTTCGATGCCTTGAATAAGAGCTTCAATATTTTCAGCTTCTTTGATTTCCTCCTGAGCAGCAGTTAGATTTGTAGCATTTTTGACAAATGCTTTTTTATCTAAACCGTTGTAGGAATCAAATAGATTATTAACTGTTGTACGATAATCTGCACTATTAGAAACAACTAGTGTATTAATTTGCTTTGAAACATCTGCCGCAGCTTTATAAGGTAAAAAAGCATTATAGTTAACAACATAATTTTGAGCTTCTTTAGTTAATTTACCGTAGGCTGTTTCAATGGCAGAAACTGCGCTAATAAAAGTAGTTGCCTTATCAAAGCTTGCTGCATCCTTATTCATTAATTGCGTTATACTATCTTCCACCTTTAGGGCAGCATCAATATTTTGCTTTGTGTCCGTATAGGTTTTATAAGGAGCAATTGTATCCCCTTCAGGAATATAAGCTGTAGCAATTTTTTTATGATCTGCTGATAAAGCGTTATAGGCTGTTGTAATAGCAGTCACTTTTTGTTTAATAGCTGTAAAGTCAGAATTTGATAAATCCAATTTTAAACCATCTAATAGATCAATAGTGGGCTGTACAGCAGCAACAGCATTTACCATTGTAGTCAGCTTATCTAAATCAGCACCATTTGTTTTAAAATAATTTTTTTGTGCTGCTTCATCATAGCCATATTGAACTGCAAGCCCTAGCATTGATGAAACTGCAGTTTGTGGTGCAGCATTCACAGCTTCTTTAAAGGTCTTTTGCACATTTGCATAGGAGCCAGCTTTCGTTTCATTCATAAATTCTTTATATTTGTCTTCTGTCGCTTTAGCATCTCTAATTAGAGAACTACTTGTATAAGTTAATTTATTAATACTTTCGCCAAGGCCTTTAATTTCCGTTACCAAGGTTTTCTGTGCTCGTACGTAAGCGACTTTGGCTTTAATAAATTGAATTTCATCCGCAGTAAATCCTGCTGCCCCTAAACCATTAAAGCGACTTTCTGCAATCGTTATATCATCAAGTGAGGATTTATCCGTTAAATTTTTATACATCGTTTGCAGTTGTTCTTTTGTTTCAACCGCGACTGCATTCACATAAGCAACTTGCTCCGTTTTTTGTTGTGGCTGTATTTCTTGAGCATTGGCAAGTGCTGCCGGTGTTAGTAATAAACTTGTCAACACACCAACTTTTATTGGTTTCTTCAAAATGCCCACCCTTTCTTTTTACATTATATAGGAAAATGGATATGTATTTATAGCTTCATATTCTCTATCTTTAGTATCGGTACTTCCCGTTCAATTTCAAGCTATTCTCTCAAAGTCTCTTATGTCCTTTACGAATGTATTGATAATTGCTATTTTTAGATTGAATAGGCTTTTTATAGGAAGTTATTGTTAGGATACTATATAATTGAATTATGTGCATTGATCCTGCACATAATTTCATGTTGTTGAAATACTATTATGTCAATGAAATCAAGGTGACAAATTAAAAGTATAGTCCTTTTTCAAAACGAGGG
>NZ_JBXUNW010000014.1:0-119862 GCF_057196045.1 Lysinibacillus sp. DFXJR4
TGAGGTAGATAGGTTCGAGGTGGAAGTGTGGTGACACATGGAGCTGACGAATACTAATCGATCGAGGACTTAACCAAAAAGTTTGAAACATTCAATGCACCGTTTATCCAGTTTTGAAAGAATAACCACTTTCATTAAGGGTTTCAAGATACGAGTAGTTCGAGGAAGCGATGGAGAGAGGGAAGGAGCGTACTCAAGTACGTGACTGACTGAACGAAAGAAGCTGACGAAGAAATGCGACGTATATTGAAAGCCGACAATAGTCTAGTGATGATGGCAAAGAGGTCACACCCGTTCCCATACCGAACACGGAAGTTAAGCTCTTTAGCGCCGATGGTAGTTGGGGGCTTCCCCCTGTGAGAGTAGGATGTCGCTAGGCATTTAAAAAGTCGAGGATTTATTCCTCGACTTTTTTTATTTATGTGTAAATTCTGCAATGCTATAATTATTTAAAAGGAGTAGGAGTTATAGTTACGGTTAGCATTATACAAGAGAGAAATAGAAAAACTAATATGACTTATAGCACTAATGAACAGATAGGTAGAATATCATAAATGGAATCCTTAAATGACCTTTTAAATCGTTCTTTCTCTACGCGAGATATTGAAAAAAATATTGTCAAAGGAAGATGAAAAGTAAGAGCCTTACTAGCTAAATATCCAATGATATGGAGGCATGAACTATGAGGCGTTATATTTTTACAGCAATCTCTATCTTGTTATTAATAGTAACATTCTTTATGTTTGGCTATGATCCTACAAAATGGTATGGGAAATTTTATAATTCCTTAAACATTTTTACACCATTTGTATTAGGTGGACTAGGAATACTCAGTGCGATTTTTGGCATTAAAGGTGATATTCGTAAGGTACTTATTATGCTCAATGCTTTTTTGCTGATCCTTTTTCTAGGTATATATTTAATAGGAATATTCAGTTTCCAAAAACCTTAATCATAGTCTGCAGAATTTTAATCTGCAGGTATTTTTAATAAATCAAAACGTTAAATATTACTTAAAATTAATTATAAATAAGTACTTATTGAATAATCTTTAGGTATAATGGAATTCAAACTAAGAAAGTTAAAAGGATAGGAATTTGAAAGGAAGAAGAGTTTGGGAAAAAGACAAATTTGGTATGAGGTAGAAGAAAATGAGTCAATTGAAGATTGTTTGGCTAGAATGCGTCAAGATGGTTTTATAGCAGTTGGTAGAAAAGAAGAACCGATTTTTCACTTAGTTAACGGGGAACCAACGTATTTACGTCAAAAAATACAATTTAAAGCAATGGTCTATCAAGATTCTGAGTAGATTTGACTAAAATCCGAACGTTTTCAAATGACTAAAATAAAATGTTCGCATTTTTACATTGACGATAGTGAAATCACTTGTTAAAATGTGAGAAGGAAAAACAAATAAGGTCCCACATATATGCTAGAGGATTGGCTCTAGTGTCTCTACCCGGCACCGTAAATGCTGGACTATGCGGGAAAGCGCTTTTGGCATGTTACGGAAGGTATATGTACAGAAATGTACTTTTGCATATTCTTTTCTTAATAAGTCCTCAAGTAAACTGCTTTCACGTGTAGGGTAGAGTAGTTTATTTGGGGATTTTCTTTGTTTAACTTATTTCAGCGTGTATCCAAACATCCGCTGAAATAAGTTAAAGCCTCTGGCGGATGTCACGGAAATCGAAAAGGAGTTAATAAAGGATGTTAGCCTAAAATCATCGCATCCATGCGATAACGGCTAACTGACCTGCATCGGTAAAAAACGCCACGTCCTGTGGCTTTACCGAAATGACCGACATCGTGTCGGCCCTCACGCAGGTCTAAGCACAAAGCCGATTCCGGACGCAATAATGCCGAGGCATTATTGATAAAGAAAAGAATTGCAGTAGCTATTTGAAGTATAGAGGCTTACACAATATATTTTGATCATTTTTCTATCGTTTAAAAGGAGCGACAATTCATGAATCCGAAAATCGGTGTCATTATGGGGAGTTCAAGTGACTGGGAAACAATGAAACATGCATGTGATATTTTAGATGAATTACAAGTACCGTACGAGAAAAAGGTTGTATCTGCACATCGTACTCCAGATTTAATGTTTGAGTATGCTGAATCAGCACGTGAGCGAGGTATTCAGGTGATTATTGCGGGTGCAGGTGGGGCTGCACATTTACCAGGAATGGTGGCAGCAAAAACAACATTACCCGTAATTGGCGTACCTGTACAATCTCGTGCTCTTAATGGTCTTGATTCTCTATTATCAATTGTTCAAATGCCTGGAGGTGTGCCTGTAGCCACAGTTGCAATAGGTAAAGCAGGAGCGACAAATGCAGGTTTGCTTGCAGCGCAAATTTTGTCGACAACAGATACAGAGCTTGCTACTAAACTAGATGCTAGAAGAGAAGCAACAAAGCAACAAGTATTGGAAAGCACAGGTGACTTGGTGTGACAAAGATTATTTATCCAGGGCAAACGATTGGTATTATTGGAGGTGGGCAGCTTGGCCGTATGATGGCACTTGCTGCAAAAGAAGTTGGCTTTAAAATTGCCGTTCTTGAACCAACAATGGACTCACCATGTGGACAGGTTGCAGATATCCGTATTGTGGCACCATATGACGATGAGGCTGCTTTAGAGGAGCTTGCAGAAGTAAGTGATGTGATCACTTTTGAGTTTGAAAATATCGATTATGATGGACTAAAACGCTTAACACAAATGGCTTATGTACCTCAGGGTGCAGAATTAGTACGCATTACACAAAACCGAGTAACCGAGAAGGAAGCGATAGTGAAAGCTGGTTGTCCAGTAGCACCTTATATTGTTGCAAATACTTATGAGGAATTAGTAGCCAATATTAATACGATTGGTTATCCTTGTATAGTCAAAACAGCAAGAGGTGGTTATGATGGCAAAGGACAGCAGCTTTTAAAATCAACACAAGACCTGCCATTAGCGAGGGAGCTTTTTTCTCATTCTCAATGTATAGCTGAGGGATTTGTACCATTTGTAAAAGAAGTATCAGTAATAGTCCAAAGAAATGGTAATGGTGAATCATACTGTCAGCCAGTTGGAGAAAATATTCATGTTCATCATATTTTACATGAAACTATTGTGCCTGCCCGTATAAAAGAAGAAACAGCTCAGGCTGCGGAACGAGAAGCTTTGAAAATTGCCGATTACTTGCAGTTAGTCGGAACCCTTGCAGTAGAGATGTTTGTATTAGAAGAAGGCGGCATTATGATTAATGAATTAGCACCTAGACCCCATAATTCAGGTCACTATTCAATAGAAGCATGTAATGTTTCACAGTTCCATCAGCATATTCGTGCTGTATGTGGTTGGCCGCTGCGTAAACCACAGCTATGGGCACCATCTATTATGGTCAATGTTTTAGGGCAGCATGTCATGCCACTTAGTAACTCAATTGCTAAATATCCTGAATGGTCAATACATCTTTATGGGAAAGCTGAAGCTAAAGTGAACCGTAAGATGGGCCACGTAACGATTATGACAAAAGACTTAGAGAAAACACTACAACAAATCGAGAGTTCTGGCATTTGGTCAGAATAGAAGGAGATACGCGATGATTGAACGTTACACAAGACCCGAAATGGGTGCAATTTGGACAGAACAAAATAAATATCAAGCTTGGCTAGAGGTTGAAATTTTAGCATGCGAAGCTTGGGCAGAATTAGGCGACATTCCAAAAGAAGATGTAGCTAAAATACGTGAAAAGGCTTCATTTGATGTTAATCGTATATTAGAGATTGAGCAAGAAACACGTCATGATGTTGTGGCATTCACACGTGCTGTCTCTGAAACACTGGGCGAAGAGCGAAAATGGGTGCACTATGGTTTAACTTCTACAGACGTAGTTGACACAGCTCTTTCCTATTTGATTAAACAGGCAAATGATATTTTACACAAAGACATCGTGAATTTCATTGATATTATTGCAGCAAAAGCAAAAGAGCATAAGTATACGGTCATGATGGGGCGTACACATGGTGTTCATGCTGAGCCAACAACTTTCGGTTTGAAACTTGGTTTATGGTATGAAGAAATGAAGCGTAACCTTGAACGCTTTGAAGCAGCAGCGAAAGTGATTGAAACAGGAAAAATGTCTGGAGCCGTTGGAACTTACGCCAACATCGACCCTCGTGTTGAACAGTATGTTTGCGATAAATTAGGACTAACAGCATCACCTATTTCAACACAAACATTACAGCGTGACCGACATGCACAGTATCTAGGCGCTTTAGCGTTAATTGCAACTTCCATTGAAAAATTTGCTACAGAAATTCGCGGCTTACAGAAATCTGAAACACGCGAAGTGGAAGAGGCCTTTGCAAAAGGGCAGAAAGGGTCATCAGCAATGCCACATAAACGTAATCCAATCGGTTCTGAAAACATGGTTGGTATGTCTCGTTTAATGCGTGGCTATATGGTAACAGCTTATGAAAATGTAGCTTTATGGCATGAACGTGATATTTCACATTCATCTGCAGAGCGCGTTATTTTACCGGATGCAACAATTACTCTTAACTATATGTTGAATCGCTTCGGTAATATTGTGAAAAACTTAACCGTATTCCCTGAAAACATGAAACGTAATATGGGTCGCACTTTTGGTTTAATTTATTCTCAACGTATCCTATTAGCCCTTATTGATAAAGGATTAGTGCGTGAGGAAGCGTATGATACAGTACAGCCTTTAGCGATGCAGGCGTGGGACGAGCAGGTTCAATTCCATACGTTAGTCGATGCAAGTGAAAAAATTACATCGTATTTAACGAAGGAAGAGCTAGATGAGTGCTTCGACTACAACTATCATTTACAGCATGTTGATATGATTTTTGAACGACTAGGACTTAACTAATATTTATTTAGCCTGCTTAAAATGAATGTTAGAGCCACTAGCGGATATATCAGAATTGAATCGTAAAATATGCGGTTCAATTCTGGGATAATCCGCACGTATTTCATAATATCCAGGGGGAAAACGATATGACTAAAGGTCAACTTTTGTATGAAGGTAAAGCAAAAAAATTGTATACAACAGAGGAGCCAAACGTGCTGCTTGTTGAGTACAAGGATAGTGCCACAGCATTTAATGGTGAGAAAAAGGAAGAGATTGAAGGAAAAGGTGTTTTAAATAATCGTATTACTTCATTAATATTCAAAAAATTACAAGCAAACGGAATTGTGTCACATTTCGTAAAACAATTATCTGATACACAACAGCTTGTGAAAAAAGTAGATATTATTCCAATAGAGGTTGTAGTTCGTAATTTAGCAGCAGGTAGCTTAGCGAAACGTCTCGGCTTAGAGGAAGGAACACCATTAAAACGTCCAATCGTTGAGTATTATTATAAGGATGATGAGCTGGGTGATCCGTTCATTACAACGGAGCATATTGACGTACTTGATCTTGCAACGCCTGAAGAAGTGACAGCTATTTATGAAGGTGCTTTAGCTGTTAATAAAGTTTTGCAGCCAATCTTTGCGGAGGTTAATGTTACGCTAATCGACTTTAAATTGGAGTTTGGACGTGACCATGATGGAAACGTGCTATTAGCGGATGAGATTTCACCAGATACATGCAGACTTTGGGATGCAACAACGAATCAAAAGTTAGACAAAGATGTCTTTCGTCGAGACCTTGGTAATTTAACTGAAGTTTATACTATTATACTTTCTAGACTCGGAGGCAAATAACAATGAAAAAAGTTAAAATTTACGTAACATTACGCGAGAGCATTCTTGATCCACAAGGCTCTGCTGTACAAGGTTCTTTAGTAAAAATGGGGTACACTGAAGTAGAAGATTTACGTATTGGTAAATATCTTGAACTATCAATTAAAGATACAGAACGTGACATTGATACTCTAGTAAAAGAAATGTGTGCAAAGGTTTTAACAAACGTTGTAATCGAAGACTACCGTTATGAAGTCGAGGAGGCTAACTAATCATGAAATTCGCAGTACTCGTATTCCCTGGGTCCAACTGTGATATCGATATGTATCATGCGATTAAAGATGAGCTAGGTGAAGAAGTAGAATATGTATGGCATACAGCAACAGATCTAAGTGGCTTTGATGGTGTATTAGTACCAGGGGGGTTCTCATATGGAGATTATCTTCGCTGTGGTGCAATGGCTAATCAATCTAACATTATGACAGAAGTTAAAAAGGCAGCAGATGCTGGTAAACCTGTACTTGGTGTATGTAATGGTTTCCAAATCCTTACGGAAGCTGGTTTATTGCCAGGAGCTTTACTGCGCAATAAAAACTTGAAATTTATGGGTCGTACAGTACAGCTTAAGGTTAATAACAACAATACATTATTCACAAATCAATATGAACCGGGTCAAATTATCAATATTCCAATCGCACATGGTGAGGGTAACTACTACTGTGATGAGGAAACTTTACAAAAATTAAAGAATAACAATCAAATCGTGTTCACTTACTCAGGTGAAAATCCAAACGGTTCTTTAGAAGATATCGCAGGGATTATAAACGAGCGCGGCAATGTATTAGGGATGATGCCACACCCAGAGCGTGCTGTTGATGCACTGGTGGGCGGAGCAGACGGTCTAGCAGTATTTAAATCAATTGTGAAGCAGTGGAGGGAAAATCATGTCAACAACTAAGTTTGAGCCAACAGCACAGCAAATTAAAGATGAAAAGCTATACGCTGGTATGGGGATGTCAGACGAAGAATTTGCAATGGTAGAAGGTATTTTAGGACGTCTACCTAACTGGACAGAGACAGGTCTTTTCTCAGTAATGTGGTCTGAGCACTGCTCTTACAAAAATTCAAAGCCAGTCCTACGTAAATTCCCTACAAAAGGACCTCAAGTTTTACAAGGACCAGGTGAGGGTGCAGGGATTGTTGATATTGGTGATGAACAAGCAGTAGTGTTCAAAATGGAGTCACATAACCACCCATCTGCAATAGAGCCTTATCAAGGAGCTGCAACGGGTGTGGGTGGTATTATTCGTGATGTTTTCTCAATGGGTGCACGTCCTATTGCTATGTTAAACTCATTACGCTTTGGGGAATTAAAATCAGCACGTGGTAAATATCTATTTGAAGAAGTAGTTGCTGGGATCGCAGGATATGGTAACTGTATCGGAATCCCAACAGTAGGTGGCGAAATTCAATTTGATCCTTGCTATGAAGGCAATCCACTTGTTAATGCAATGTGTGTCGGTTTAATTGACCATAAGGATATTCAACGTGGTATTGCAGCGGGTGTCGGTAATACAGTGATGTACGTTGGTGCGAAAACAGGTCGTGACGGAATTCATGGTGCAACATTTGCCTCTGAAGAATTAACTGAGGAATCAGAAAACCAACGTCCAGCAGTACAAGTAGGGGACCCATTTATGGAGAAGCTTTTACTTGAAGCATGTTTAGAGGTTGTTAAATCTGACGCTCTAGTTGGTATTCAAGATATGGGTGCAGCTGGTCTTACATCTTCTTCAGCAGAAATGGCTTCAAAGGCTGGTTCTGGTGTAGAAATGAACTTAGACTTAGTGCCGCAACGTGAGACAGGTATGACAGCATATGAAATGATGTTATCAGAGTCACAAGAACGTATGCTACTTGTTGTGAAAAAAGGTCGCGAAGATGAAATTAAAGCGATTTTCGATAAATATGATTTAGATGCTGTAGCAATTGGTCGAGTAACAGATGATAAAATGCTTCGTCTATTACACAACGGTGAAGTCGTAGCTGAAGTACCTGCTGATGCACTTGCAGAAGATGCACCAGTTTATCATAAGCCATCTGCAGAGCCTGCTTACTATGCCGAATTCCAAGCGATCGAGAACACTGAGCCAACGGTAACAGATTACAAAGAAACTTTAAACAAACTTTTACAAGCACCTACAATTGCTTCAAAAGAGTGGGTTTACGATCAATTCGATTACCAAGTTCGTACATCAACAGTTGTAACACCAGGTTCTGACGCTGCTGTTATTCGTGTACGTGGTACAAATAAAGGATTAGCGATGACAACGGATTGTAACTCTCGCTATATATACTTAGATCCAGAGGTGGGCGGTGCTATCGCCGTAGCTGAAGCAGCTCGTAATATCGTTGCAACTGGTGGTACGCCACTTGCGATTACTGACTGCTTAAACTTTGGTAATCCAGAGAAGCCAGAAATCTTCTGGCAAATTGAAAAATCTGCTGATGGTATTTCTGCTGCTTGTACGGCATTAAATGCCCCAGTAATTGGTGGTAACGTATCTCTTTATAATGAACGTTCAGGTGAAGCAGTCTATCCAACACCAACAATCGGTATGGTTGGATTGATTGAAGACTTAGCTCATGTCACAACACAAGAAGTAAAAGCTGCTGGGGATGTAGTATTTGTGATTGGTGAGACAAATACTGAGTTTGGTGGATCAGAGCTTCAAAAGTTATTAAACAATGGAGTTATCTCAGGTAAAGCACCAGCTATCAATTTAGAGGTTGAGGCTGCTCGTCAGCAAGCATTACTGAAGGCTATTAAAGCTGGACTTGTCCAATCTGCTCATGACGTAGCAGAGGGTGGTCTTGCTGTTGCTATAGCTGAAACAACATTTGGTGCAAAGGGGCTAGGTGTTGACGTAACATTGACGGGTTCTGCTACAACGGCATTATTCAGTGAGAGTCAATCTCGTTTTGTTGTCACAGTGAAAGAAGAAAATGCAGCCGCATTTGTGGAAATCATCAAAGACGCACAGAAAATTGGTGTCGTAACAAACGATGCACTTGTTAAAATCAACGGGGACAAAGGTGTGCTTGTAGAAGGTACAGTGGAGGAATTCCGTTCTAATTGGAAAGGAGCAATCCCATGCTTGCTGAACTCAGAGGCTTAAACGAAGAATGTGGGGTGTTCGGTATTTGGGGTAACCCAAATCCAGCACACCTTAGCTATTACGGGCTTCATGCTCTTCAACACCGTGGACAAGAAGGTGCTGGAATCGTTGTTTCAGACGGTCAGCATCTTCGCGCGGTGAAAGGCGAAGGACTAGTGAATGATGTATTCAACGAAGATAAATTAAAGGCAGTGAACGGCAAAGCGGCTATTGCGCATGTTCGTTATACGACTGCTGGTGGTGGCGGTATTGAAAACGTACAGCCATTATTATTCCACTCCTCAACTGGTAGCCTTTCAATTGCCCATAACGGTAACTTAGTCAATGCGACACATTTAAAACAGTATTTAGAGCGACAGGGGAGTATTTTCCATTCTAGCTCTGATACGGAAGTGCTGGCGCATCTTATTAAGAAAAGCTCGCATTCACCATTCCGTGCGAAGGTGAAAAATGCCCTCTCTTTATTAAAGGGTGCGTATTCTTTCTTAATCATGACAAAGGATGAAATGCTTGTTGCACGTGATCCACATGGTTTACGTCCACTTTCTCTTGGAAAGCTAGGAGATGGCTGGGTGGTAGCTTCTGAAACTTGTGCATTTGATTTAATCGGCGCAGAATTTGTTCGTTCTGTTGAGCCTGGTGAATTATTAATTATCAACGATGAAGGTGTAAAGTCAGATCGTTTTGCAGAGATGGATAAACGTGCCATGTGTGCAATGGAATATGTTTATTTAGCTCGTCCTGACTCAGACATTGATGGAATTAATGTCCATATGGCACGAAAACGTATGGGGAAACAGCTTGCTCGTGAATGTGCACATATTGAGGCTGATGTTGTAACGGGTGTACCAGACTCAAGTATTTCTGCAGCAATCGGTTTTGCTGAGGAAAGTGGTATTCCTTATGAGTTAGGTTTAATTAAAAATCGTTATGTCGGCCGAACGTTTATTCAACCCACTCAGGAATTACGTGAGCGCGGAGTAAAAATGAAACTATCTCCAGTCGTTCAAGTTGTGAAAGGGAAACGAGTTGTGATGGTAGATGATTCTATCGTACGAGGTACAACTTCCCGCCGTATCGTCAAAATGTTGAAGGATGCAGGTGCAGCAGAGGTACATGTCGTGATTTCTTCACCACCGATGACAGATCCTTGTTATTATGGCATTGATACGTCGACACATGAAGAATTAATTGCATCTAGTCATAATGTAGATGAAATCCGTGAAGCAATCGGAGCAGATACACTAACATTCCTTTCTGTTGAGGGTATGGTTGAAACGATTGCACGACCATATGAAGACGAAAATCGTGGACTATGCCTTGCTTGCTTTACAGGCAAATATCCTACAGAAATTTTCCCAGATACGATCTTACCACATGAAAAAGAACTATTACGTTAAGGATGATAAGGAGGATCTCTGCGTGTCAAAAGCATATGAACAAGCAGGTGTAAATATTGAAGCAGGCTATGAAGCCGTAAAACGAATGAAGTCTCACGTTGAACGCACAAACCGTCTAGGTGTGATGGGAACGTTCGGTGGCTTTGGCGGTATGTTTGACTTGTCAGAACTAAATCTTAAGGAGCCTGTTCTTATTTCAGGTACAGATGGTGTTGGGACAAAGCTTAAACTAGCTTTTATGGTGGATAAGCACGATACGATTGGTGTAGACTGCGTGGCTATGTGTGTGAATGATATTGTGGCACAGGGTGCTGAACCATTGTATTTTTTAGATTATGTTGCCCTTGGTAAAGCTGAACCAGCGAAAATTGAACAAATTGTCAAAGGCGTTGCAGATGGCTGTGTACAATCTGGTGCAGCATTAATCGGTGGCGAGACAGCAGAAATGCCAGGTCTTTATGAAGAGGATGAGTATGATTTAGCAGGTTTTGCAGTAGGTGCATGTGAAAAATCAGCTATCGTAACAGGTGAAAAAATCGTAGAGGGTGATGTGCTTGTTGGTATTGCTTCAAGTGGAGTGCATTCAAACGGTTATTCATTAGTACGAAAAATTGTTTTTGCTGATAATGATTATGCAGTAGATGCGATTGTGGCAGGCTACGAGGATCTTGGCCCTATTGGAGAAGCTTTGTTAGTGCCAACAAAATTATATGCTAAACCAGTACTTGCAGCTTTAAAAGCAGCAGACGTTCATGGCTGTGCACATGTAACAGGCGGTGGCTTTTATGAAAATCTTCCTCGCATGATGCCAAAGGGATTAGCAACTGAAATTGACTTAGGTTCATGGCCAGTATTACGTATTTTTGAGTTTTTGAAAGATAAAGGCCAGCTTGAGGATAAGGATCTATATAATGTCTTTAACATGGGCATTGGCTTTGTACTAGCGGTACCAGCAGATGAAGTGGATAAAGTAATTGCTACTGTGGAAGCAAATGGTGAAAAAGCATACAAAATCGGTCGTGTTGTGAGCGGCGAGGGTGTTGTATTTAATGGCTTACATGATGGGAGTTTAGTGTAATGACTGCACCAACCAAGATTGCCATTTTTGCCTCAGGCAGTGGTAGCAATTTTCAGGCCATTCAAGAGGCGATTGAACGTGGTGAGCTACATGCAAAGGTGGAGCTTGTTGTAACAGACAAGCCTGGCGCATTTGTAGTAACACGTGCCGAGAATTTTAGTATTCCAGTACTAGCTTTAAATCCAAAAGAGTTTGCTTCAAAAGCAGATTACGAGACAGCTATTATCAATGCTTTACAGGAATGTAATGTGGAATGGATTGTGCTTGCCGGTTATATGCGACTAATTAGTGAAGTATTACTTTCAGCATTTCCACAGCGTATCGTGAATATCCATCCGTCATTATTACCAGCTTTCCCAGGTAAGGACGCGATTGGGCAAGCGATGGAACATGGAGTCAAGATAACAGGTGTAACTGTGCATTTTGTAGACGAAGGTATGGACACAGGCCCTATTATCGCACAAGCAGCAGTTGCCGTTATTGATGGTGATCGTGAGGCAACAGAAGTGGCTATTCATAAGCAAGAGCATGTACTATATACGAAAGCTTTACAGCAATTATTAAAGTAATTCAGTGGTGGGGAGTTAGGTCTTCTGGAACAATACAGCCTAACTTTACTCTATCAATAATAAGCAAGACATATTTTCGTAGCAAGCACGATAAAAATTGGTTCATCACCAAAAGTTGTGGATGACTTTTGTTAAAACGTTTACTATGTAAAAAAAGTTGATTGGAGTGGAGGCTGGGCGACTCTTTGGGGATCAGCGATATAGAGGAACGAAGGCTAAAAGCATCACGTCCTGTGATAACGCCTTCGTGACCAACATCATGTTGGCCCAAGCGGCTCATCGGACGTCCCTAGGAAGCTCTGCTCGAAAGCGAAGCGTCAGCGGCAAATGTTTTATCTGTAGCGACAGCTACAAAGCGCCCAGCCGGAACGGAAATCAACCACACGTTTTGGTGATGATCCTAAAAATTAGGAGGATATTGTTGTGACAAAACGTGCATTAATCAGTGTTTCCAATAAAGATGGTATTTTAGAATTTGCAAAAGAACTAGTAGCATTAGGTTATGAAATTTTATCAACTGGTGGTACAAAAAAAATGTTACAGGACAATCATGTTGCCGTAACGGCAGTTGATGAAGTAACTAAATTCCCTGAAATTTTAGATGGTCGTGTAAAAACATTAAACCCAATGATTCACGGTGGTCTATTAGGAAAGTTCGACGATGCTTCTCATCAAGCACAAATGAATGAGCATGGAATTGAGCCAATTGAAATTGTATGTGTCAATCTATACCCGTTCGTTGAAACAATTTCAAAGCCTAATGTAACATGGGATGATGCTATCGAGAATATTGATATCGGTGGTCCAACAATGTTACGTTCTGCAGCAAAAAACCATCAATATGTCACAGTAATTGTCGATAGCAATGACTATGCTAATGTATTAGAGGAACTAAAAGCAGACGGTACAACAACAATTGAAACACGTCGTAAGCTAGCTGCAAAGGTTTTTCGTCACACAGCTGCCTATGATTCCTATATATCAAACTATTTAACTGAAGAAGAGTTTCCAGAAAGTTTAACAATGACATATGAATTAAAACAAAACTTGCGTTATGGTGAAAATCCACATCAAAAAGGAGCATTCTATCAAAAACGTCTTGGCTCTGATTTCTCATTAGCCTATGCAACTCAATTACACGGCAAAGAATTATCTTACAATAATATTCAAGATGGCAATGCAGGTTTGCAAATTGTAAAAGAGTTTGAAATGCCTGCCGCAGTTGCAGTAAAACATATGAACCCTTGTGGTGTTGGTACAGGTGTAACATTAGAGGAAGCATTTGATAAAGCATACGAAGCAGACCCTGTATCTATATTTGGTGGTATTATCGCATTAAACATGGAAGTGGATGCAGCAACGGCTGAAAAATTGAGTCATATTTTCTTAGAAATTATTATTGCACCAGCCTTTACTCAAGAAGCCCTTGATATTTTAACGCAAAAGAAAAATATTCGTTTGTTAACAATTCCTTTTGAGCAAGTAAAACAAGATAATTTTAATGTAGTATCTGTAGAAGGTGGACTTCTTGTTCAAGAGCCGGATCGTTACGGCTTTGCTAATGCAGACATCAAAGTAGTAACGGATCGTGAACCAACAGCACAAGAATGGGAAGCATTACAGCTAGGCTGGTCAGTTGTCAAACATGTTAAATCAAATGCAATTGTCGTAACAGATTCACAAATGACGCTTGGTGTTGGTGCAGGTCAGATGAATCGTGTTGGTGCAGCTAAAATTGCCTTTGAGCAAGCTGGCGAAAAAGCAAAAGGTGCTGCATTAGCATCTGATGCATTCTTCCCAATGAGTGATACAGTGGAAGCAGCTGCGGCAGCTGGTATTACGGCAATTATTCAACCAGGCGGCTCCATTAAAGATCAGGATTCTATTGATAAAGCAAATGAGTATGGTATTACAATGGTATTTACTGGTGTACGCCACTTTAAACATTAATCAAAATATATTTAATTCTAAGACCGAGATGTTGGTTCATCTCGGTTTTACTTACAAATAGGAGGATTTTCCAAGATGAATGTATTAGTAATCGGAAGCGGTGGCCGTGAGCATGCTATCGCTAAACAATTTAGTAATTCCCCATCTGTGCGTAAGGTATATGTTGCGCCTGGCAATGATGGTATGCGAGGCGATGCAGAGGTTGTTGCTATTGATACGATGGATTTTGCAGGCTTGGCACAATTTGCAAAAGAAAATGCAGTAGATTTGACTTTTGTTGGCCCTGAGCAACCACTTGCTGAAGGGATTGTAGATTTCTTTATTGCTCGTGGTTTACGTGTATTTGGTCCAACAAAAGAAGCAGCACAAATCGAAAGCAGTAAATCATATGCAAAGGATATTATGAATAAATACAATATCCCAACAGCGACTCACGGAACATTTACAGAAGCAAATAAGGCTATCACATACATTAAAGAACAAGGCGCACCAATTGTGATAAAAGCGGATGGCTTAGCCGCTGGTAAAGGTGTGGTTGTTGCCATGACAGAGGAGGAAGCCATTGAAGCTGTTCAGGATATGATTGGGAATCAACGTTTTGGCGAATCATCCTCTCGAGTTGTTATCGAGGAATTCTTAGATGGTGAAGAATTCTCATTTATGTCATTCGTCCATAAAGGTCAGATTTATCCGATGGTTATTGCTCAGGATCATAAGCGAGCATATGATGGCGATAAAGGTCCTAATACAGGTGGAATGGGTGCTTATTCACCAGTACCCCAAATTTCACAAGAGATAGTGGACGTAGCTTATAAAACAATAGTTGAGCCCACTGTTCAAGGGATGGAATCAGACGGTGTATCTTTTACTGGAATTTTATATGCAGGGTTAATATTAACAAAAAATGGTCCAAAGGTGATTGAGTTTAATGCACGCTTTGGAGATCCAGAAACACAAGTCGTTTTACCACGTATGGTTTCTGATTTTGGTGATTTTATGATGGCTTTAATGGATGAAAAACCCTTTGATTTACAATGGTCAGAGGATGCAATGCTCGGTGTTGTAATTGCTGCAGAAGGATATCCAGGGGATGTAGAAAAAGGGCATGCATTACCTAGTTTAGAGAATCTATCAGCTTCACATGCCGTATTCCATGCAGGGTCAAAGCTTGTAGATGATAAATTTGTTGGTAATGGTGGGAGAGTTTTATTAGTTGGAGCAAAAGCATCTACCCTAAAAGAAGCGCAAGAAAAGGTATATGCAGGTATTGCAACTGAAAATTGGAACAATTTCTTCTATCGTAAAGATATCGGTTGGCGAACATTTAAATAAAATTTTATCATGCTTTGAAACTTCTTCTTATTATTAAACGTATGATTTATAAGGGTAAGAGCCGTCTCATATAGTTGAGACGGCTCCTTTGACTAAGAAGGATTTTGTGCTTTAGTTGTAGAATTTTTACTGTCTGAGGAATTTTGATTTGAAGTGCTGGCGTCAGATTGCTTTGAAGCAGTTGCGCTTGATCCTGACGAATTACCAGATATGGCAGAGGAGAAATCCTTCATGAGCTTGCCGATTTGCTCAGATGACATGGATTGATTAGATGTCATAGATTGATTAGATGACATAGAATTTTGTCCACCGAGCATACTTTGCATAGAGCTATTCACGGCATTTTGCATATTGGAACTCAGTAAAGCTTTTGTCGGGCAATACTTAAAGATACCCTCAGCCATTTTTAAAGCACCTAATGCAATCATTAATCGACCGCCCGTACAGTTAGGATTTCTTGAAGCCCTAGCGATACCAAATGCCGTCATACTTGTACCCATGGCAAAGCGACAGAAGGCATTTTTTTCACTTAAATTAGCTTGTTGCATCATACTATTTCCTCCTTTAGTCATTGTGGAAAAAATAAAGCGGGGTGCACTTTGCTTTATGAAAGTGCTGTGTTACGATTGAAACAAGATGATTGCATAATTGCTGCATTTTAATGAAAAAATGCGCTTATGCAATAGTAGTATGTGATATCACATTAGATTTACACAATGAAATTTTACGTAATTTAGGAAGGAGCGGATAGAATGGATCCAGTATGGAAAATTACAAAATTACGCCAACAATTAGCGGTAATTGATGGTAAAAAGGCACCGGATATTGTGTTAAAAAATGCACGTTATTTACATAGTATGCTCAAACAATGGGTAGTAGGGAACATTTGGATTTTAGGAGATCGAATTGTCTATGCTGGCGACAGAATGCCTCCTTTTATAGAGGGGACAGAGGTGGTTGATTGTACGAATAAAACAATTGTACCAGGCTATATTGAACCTCATGTCCATCCATTCCAGCTCTATCATCCACAATCTTTTGCTGATTTTTGTGGACATCTAGGCACAACAGCTTTTATTTCTGATAATTTAAGTTTTGTTTTATCTTTAGAAAATAAGAAAGCGTTTTCAATATTGAATGATTTGAAAAAGCTTCCGTTTTCTTTTTACTGGTGGACACGCTTTGATTCACAAACTGAGATGGAGCAGGAGGAAGAAATTTTCTCTAATACATCAATCTTAGAATGGTTAGAGCGGGATGATGTTTTACTTGGAGGAGAGTTAACAGGCTGGCCAAGATTGTTGCATGGGGATGACCAAATGCTTTATCGTATGCAAATGGCTAAAGGCTACGGCAAAAAAATAGAAGGCCATTTTCCAGGAGCTTCAGAAAGAACTTTAGCCCGTATGAAACTACTTGGGGCAGATGGTGATCATGAGGCAATGACAGTGGAGGAAGTGGAAAGACGTATTATGCAGGGATATGCTGTGACACTACGTCATTCTTCGATTCGCCCAGATTTACCACATCTCTTAAAAGGAATTGTAGAAAAAGGGCTTCCTATTTTTGATCATTTAATGATGACAACAGACGGTTCAACGCCTTCCTTCCATCAGGATGGTGTGATGGATAAATGTATTCAAGCAGCTTTAGATGCAGGTGTCTCACCAATAGATGCCTATCAAATGGCTACTTATAATGTTGCACGCTATTACAATATGTCTAGCTTACATGGTTTTATCGCGACAGGACGATTTGCTTCCTTGAATATATTACAAGATGAATGGCATCCAGTTCCTGAAAGCGTATTATCCAAAGGTGTCTGGTTAAAACGTGATGGACAGCGTGTGCATAAACTTGCTGCTATAGATTATTCAGCTCTTCCAGCGTTTAATTTAGGATTTTCATTAAATTCCCATGACTTCCAGTTTTCAATGCCATTTGGAATTGAGCTTGTGAACGATGTTATTACGAAGCCATATAATTCCTTAGTTACTAGGGAAGGGCAGCTTGCTGATCATGATGAATGTTATTTAATGCTTATTAATAGAGACGGCAATTGGCACGTAAATACGATGATCAAAGGCTTTGCGACTAGTGTTCAAGGCTTTGCCTCTTCTTACTCCAATACAGGTGATATTTTACTTATTGGAAAAAATAAAGAGGATATGATAAAAGCCTTTGAGGAAATGAAAGCGATGCATGGAGGCATTGTCCTTGTAGAAAAGGGAGAAGTTATTGCTTCTATTCCTTTAACAATAGGTGGTCTACTTTTTGATGGAGATGTAGAAGAATTAACAAATAAAGAACTAGCTTTAAAACAAGCATTAGCTGAGCGTGGTTATCGTCTAGGTGATGCAATCTATACTTTGTTATTTTTACAATCTACACATTTACCTTATATCCGTATAACACCAAAAGGGATTTTTGATGTTATGAAGAATAAGTTATTATTACCAGCAGTTATGCGCTAGTTGTGATTTGATTTCACTATAGCGTAACCATAGCCCAATTACAGTTTGTGTGATTGTTTAAAGGAGAGAAAGTAATGCATGTGTTAAAATCAAAAAAACTATTTATTACTATGGCATTTAGTGCCTTGTTAATAGGAGGATGTTCAAAGGATTCCTCGGAAGTAAAGGACCAAACAGACAAAACTAAAGAGGAACCAGTTATTGAAGAGCCTGTAAAAGAGGAAGCATTTCTTGCTCCTTTAACAGGTGAGGCTGTAAAAGAGGAGATTACACAACGTCCAATCATCGTGACGATTAATAATCATCCAGCAGCACGCCCTCAATCCGGATTAGCGGCGGCAGATATTATTTATGAAATGCTGGCAGAGGGTGATGTTACTCGTTTTTTAGCAGTCTACCAAAGTGAGTTACCAGAAAATTTTGGACCTGTTCGTAGTGCCAGATCCTATTTTGTCGATATTGCTAAAGGCTTTGATGCATTTTATGTAGCTCATGGTTATAGCCCGGAAGCTAAATCAATGCTTGAAAATAATGTAATCGATAATATAAATGGCATGAATTATGATGGTACTCTTTTTAAACGTTCAAAGGATCGTGTTGCACCACATAATTCTTATATAACATCAGAGAATTTATTAAAAGGTGCTGAAAAGATAGGCGCTTCAATGATTTACAGTGAAAAAGTGCGTCAGGCTTTTTATGAACCCGATGAACGTGGTAAAATAGGCATTGAAACAAGTAAAGTTGACATTTACTACGGAAATAGTGAGTATTTCCATAATTCGTATGTGTATGATCATCAAAATAATCATTATGGACGACAATCGGCTGGCGTTGACACAAAGGATATGTTAACAGGCGAAGCATTATCATTGGCAAATGTTTTATTTTTTGAAATGAATCATCGAACTATTGATAATGTTGGACGCCAAGAAATTGATTTAACTTCTGGTGGAAATGCTTACGTATTCCAAAACGGCTATATGAGAGAAGTTAAATGGGCTAATATTGATGGATTACCGATGGCTGTTGAAGAATCTGGGGAGCTTGTTAAATTAGTACCAGGAAAGTCATGGGTTCATTTCGTACCAGCTTCACCAGGGTTACAGACAATGGTGAAAACGCAGCCTTAAAGGGAGGAAAATTGCATGCAAATCGAAAAAATTCGAGGGCATCAAACAGATCAATTATTTAAAGCAGTGTTAGAGCTGAAAGACATTGAAGAATGCTATAAGTTTTTTGATGATTTATGTACGATTAGTGAAATTCAATCACTAGCACAACGCTTTGAAGTTGCGCATTTATTACGTTTAAAGAAAACCTACGAATCCATCAAAAAGGAAACAGGTGCTAGTACAGCAACAATTTCTCGAGTGCGACGTTGCTTTGATTATGGAAACGATACATATGATGAAATGCTAGGTCGTTTGTATCCTGATGAAAAACCATTTCAAGCACCAAAAGAATAGTAGGTAAAGAGGCTGGGTAGAGTTTCTGCCCAGTTTTTTTCATTTTTTTGTCGTCAGTCATAAGCTATACTTGTTAACGAATAGATAGAAAATGATAGGTGGTAAAATAAATGGAATATTTAGAATGGAGACATGTGTTTAAGCTCGATCCAGCTAAGGAAATTTCAGATGAAGCATTAGAAAAAATTTGCGAATCAGGAACAGATGTCATTTTAGTTGGCGGTACAGATGATATAACATTGGATGGTGTTTTAGATTTACTGGTCCGTGTAAGACGCTTTGAAGTACCGATAGCGCTTGAAATTTCTACAATTGATTCGGTAACACCAGGCTATGACTATTACTTTATTCCGACAGTGTTAAATAGTGATGATCCTAAATGGATTAAAAACTTACACCACGAAGCGATAAAGGAATATGGGGATATCATGGTGTGGGACGAGCTAGTTGCTGAGGGCTATTGTATATTAAATCCACACTGTAAGGCTGCAGAAGTGACAAATGCGAAAACGGATTTATCGTTAGATGACATTGTTGCTTATGCACGTCTGGCTGAAAACTTTTTTAAGCTACCAGTATTTTATATAGAGTATAGCGGAACATATGGTGATATTAGTGTTGTTAGTGCTGTAAAGCAGGAGCTTAAAAATACACGATTGTTTTATGGTGGTGGTGTTACTTCCGCAAAGCAAGCAGCCGAAATGGCAAAATATGCGGATACAGTTGTAGTTGGTAATATTATTTATGATGATTTAAAAGCTGCACTTGCAACTGTTAAGGCTGTTAAAAATACGATATAATTTAAGAACAAACGTTTGTAAGGTGGTGCGAAATGGAGCAGTTAACAAAAAACTTATTAGCAGGTATGAACCCTGAACAGGAGAATGCGGTCAAAACGACTGAAGGGCCGCTTCTAATTATGGCGGGTGCAGGATCGGGGAAAACGCGTGTACTAACACATCGTATTGCGTATTTAATCATTGAAAAAGAAGTGTACCCATCAAAAATTTTAGCTATCACTTTTACCAATAAAGCGGCACGAGAAATGCGAGAGCGTATTGATGGCATTCTTGGTAATGGGACAGGCGATAGTATGTGGGTATCCACATTCCACTCGATGTGTGTACGTATTTTACGACGTAATATTGATCAGCTTGGAATATCACGTAATTTTTCAATTTTAGATTCCACAGATCAACTATCAGTCATTAAAAATGTGATGAAGGAAGAAAACATTGATTCGAAGCGCTTTGAACCTCGCGCTATTTTAAATGCAATTAGTGCAGCAAAAAACGAATGTATTGCGGCAGATGATTATGTCGCTCAAATCAATGAACATAATCCCTACGAAAAAACGGTTGCACGAGTTTACGAGGGCTATGAAAAAAGACTACGCCGCAACCAATCCCTAGATTTCGATGACTTAATAATGACCACTATTACATTATTCAAGAGAGTCCCAGAGGTACTTGAATACTATCAGAATAAATTCCAATATATTCATGTTGATGAGTATCAAGATAGTGCGACACGTTGCTAATTGAAAAGATTAGCCACTAGCATATTTGCTAGGAGAACTAAGAAATCGGATGAGTCGAATGATGAAGTAACGCTCTGAAAGGCTCGACCTAATCCTCCGAATAGCATTGTCATGTGCAATCATGATGGTGTTATAAGCTCGGTGAAGTCAGTTGAATATCACCCTAATTACAGGAAAGCGGAGTGGAGGCACTTTGTGTGGTAGATAGGCTGGGGTTCTATAAAAATACTCATGGTTAGAATGTAGGAAACAAAACTTCCTACTGACGAAATTCCGAATGTACGGCTCTAGAGGTATAGGTATTCGAAAGGGTACACCAACTTATTGTTGGGTTAGTGAGGTGGAGTAAAATTTGTCTTTATGAAACACCTTATAGTGTTACAGGCACTATCCAGCTAACAGGGTTAGAGGAATGACCTAAAGGTATTAAATGTACAGATATGATTTCTTGGAACGTGGTAAGCTGGCTACGTGGAGAGATTGCACTCGTTGAAGCGGTATGAGGGAAAGCGTCTATAGTATAACCTCATTTTAAGCACAGTGAAAGTGATGGCACAGTACCAGTGAAGCCGTGATAATAAGCGGTGGAGGGATAGCCATTAGTCAATTTATGAATAACTAAAACATTACTTTATACTATCAGGTTCTCGTATGACTAAAAGAAATGCAATCGCCAAAAGAAGTAATAAAGTGGTGAGAGTATTGACTGAAACAGCAAACAAGAAAGTTTTAAAACGACAGTCCTTACGAAACAATGAATATTACGATATGCAACAAACCTTAGATGACCTTTACAAAGCAAGTCAAATGAACAAACGCTTTAAAAATCTGTATGAATTGATTATTAGAAGAGAAAATATTTTACTGGCATATCGAAACATCAAGAAAAACAAGGGTTCTCTCACCAAAGGTATTAATGAATCGACAATCATTACTATCGGAGAAAAAGACCCGAACGCATTAATTGATTATGTCAGAAAAAGACTTGAAAACTTCATACCACACAAAATAAGAAGAAAAGAAATACCAAAAGCTAATGGGGGAATTCGACCACTCGGCATCCCGACAATCGAAGATCGAATCATTCAACAATGTTTCAAACAAATTCTAGAACCAATATGCGAAGCGAAATTTCATAATCACAGTTACGGTTTTCGACCGAACAGAGGAACTTTACATGCATATTCTAGAGCAGTAACATTAGCAAATATCAACAAACTGCACTATGTGGTTGATATTGACATCAAAGGCTTCTTCGATAATGTCAATCATGGCAAACTTCTTAAACAAATGTGGTCAATGGGTATCCAGGATAAAAAGGTTCTCTCAATCATAAGTAAACTACTGAAAGCAGAAATTGTAGGAGCAGGAACACCTAATAAAGGGACTCCTCAAGGTGGTATTTTATCACCGCTACTATCTAATATTGTGCTAAACGAATTAGATTGGTGGATAAGCAATCAGTGGGAAACGTTTGAAACACAGAAAAACTATGAGCGTAAAAGAATTATTGGTGGCAAGGTTAGATTTGATAGGTCAGTGAAATATAGTACCTTAAAAAGAGCCACAAGCTTGAAAGAAATGTTCATTGTGCGATATGCAGATGATTTTAAAATCTTTTGTAGAGACCATAAAAGTGCCTTCAAGATTTTCGAAGGTGTGAAAAAATGGTTAAAAGAAAGATTACATCTCGACATTAGTAAAGAAAAATCAAAGGTCATTAATTTAAGGAAAAACTTCTCGGAATTTCTAGGCTTTAAAATGAAAGTGGCTAGAAATAAAAAGAAGCATACCGTAAAATCATTCATGACAAATAAGGCGAAGAAAAACGCAATTAGCAAAATCAAAGAAAACATCAAACGAATTAAAAAGAAATCTAATGCTTCAGAAGTGTCCAAACTCAATGCAACAATTCTAGGACTTCATAACTTCTATCAGCAAGCAACGATGGTAACGAAAGATTTTAGTGAAATTGCATTTTCAGTCAAACGAACCTTATATAACAGCTTGAAGAAAGTTTCATCGGATAAAGGTGAGCCAAGTACGTACTACAAGAAACATTTCAAAGATTATCTTGGCAAGAAAAAGACATTCGTTGCAAAAGTAGCGATATTCCCTATCGATGGAATCAAACACAAAAATCCAACAAACTTTACGCAAGAAATCAACAATTATACAGTTGAAGGTAGAAGTCTGATTCATAAAAAGCAAAAATCAGTATCAGAAGAAGTTGTGAAGTATCTCATGAAAAATCCTGTAATCAATCGTAGTATTGAATACAACGACAATCGTATTTCTAAATACATTGCTCAAAAAGGGGTTTGCTATATCACAGGAGAAGCACTCATTCTGAAAAATATGGAATTACATCACATCGTTCCGAAGGCAAAAGGTGGTAACGATAAGTATGACAACTTAGTTTTTATAACGAAAGAAGCCCATAAACTGATTCATGCCACAACAGAAGACATCATTAATAAATACCTTCAAATGTTAGAGTTAACAAAACAAAGTTTGGACAAAGTAAATAAACTTCGTGTGAAAGCTGGAAATAAAGTATTAGTGTAAAGATTCATAATTGATGGAACGCCGTATGAGGGGAAACCCTCACGTACGGTGTGAATGGGGGGAAAAGCAGGAGATTACTTCAAATGCTTACCTATCCATATCCAATAAATCCCAGTACTTACTTGTGCAGTTATTGGCTAAAAAATTTAAAAACATTTGTGTTGTAGGGGATTCAGATCAATCAATTTATCGTTGGCGTGGGGCAGACATTGGTAATATCCTGTCCTTTGAAAAGGATTATCCAAATGCCAAGGTCATTATGCTTGAACAAAATTATCGTTCAACAAAACGCATCCTAAAAGCAGCAAATGACGTCATTCAAAATAATACAACACGTTACCCAAAAGAACTGCGTACAGAAAATGCAGATGGTGAAAAAATCGTCTTGTACAAAGCGTATAACGAGCAAGAGGAAGCACAGTTCGTTATACAAACAATCCAACAGCTTATGAAAAAAGATAATCGCTCATTCGATGACTTTGCGATTTTATATCGTACAAATGCTCAATCGCGTGTTATGGAGGAAGTTCTTGTTAAATCCAATATAGCTTATCAAATTGTTGGTGGTACAAAGTTCTATGATCGTAAAGAGATTAAGGATTTGTTGGCTTATTTACGTCTGATTGCCAATAATGATGATGATTTATCGCTCGCACGTATTATTAATGAACCAAAGCGTAGTATCGGTGCTACCTCCTTTGAAAAAATGGCGCGCTACGCAATTGAACAAGATCGTTCAATTTTTGATGCTATGAATGACCTTGTGTTTATGGGGCTATCAGGCAAGGCTGCAAATTCAGCAGAGCAATTCTATGCGATGATTAAAGGCTTTACAGAGATGCAAGAATATTTATCGGTTACAGAAATGGTAGAGCAGGTGATCGAAAAATCTGGTTATCGAGCTATGTTACAAAATGAAAAAACCATTGAAGCAGAAAGCCGTTTAGAAAATATTGAAGAATTTTTATCAGTCACAAAAGCATTTGAAGAGCGTAGTGATGATAAGAGCTTAATAGCCTTCCTAACAGATTTAGCGCTTATAGCAGATATTGATGCATTAGATAAAGATGATACATCCAAAGGCAATATCATTTTAATGACAATGCATGCCGCAAAGGGTTTGGAATTCCCTGTTGTCTTTATCATTGGAATGGAAGAGAATATTTTCCCACATTCTCGTTCACTTGATGATATGGATGAAATGGAAGAAGAGCGGCGTTTAGCATATGTTGGCATCACGCGTGCAGAGGAGCGCTTGTATTTGACATGTGCACAAAGCCGAACGATTTTTGGTCGTTCTAGTTATAACAATGCCTCTCGTTTTTTACGTGAAATTTCAGAGGATATTATTGAATCTATTTCCAAGGGTGGCTCTAACCCTGAAGTTCCGTTTACAGCTAGTAACCGTTCAGCAGGTAATTATCAAAGGCGAACACTTGGAGACATTCAAAGAACGAAACCTGCGACCGCCCGTTTACAAGCAACAGGCGGAGACCAATTTGGCTGGAAGGCTGGAGATAAAGCCGTCCATAAAAAATGGGGAACAGGTATGGTTGTCAGTGTAAAAGGTGAGGGTGATAGTACCGAGCTAGATATCGCTTTTCCACAGCCAATTGGCATTAAGCGATTACTTGCACAATTTGCACCTATTGAAAAAGCGTAAGCGGAGGAACTAAAATGAACGAAATTGAACAACGCATTGCAGAATTAAATAAATTACTGCATGAATATGGTCATGCATACTATGTGTTGGATCAACCTATCGTAGCAGATAGTGTCTATGATCAATTATTACATGAGCTTATTGCGCTAGAGGAAGCAAATCCCTCATTAATTTATCCAGATTCACCGACCCAACGAGTTGGTGGCGCAGTAGTAGAGGGCTTTAAAAAGGTAACGCATGATTTTCCTATGCTAAGCCTTTCTAATGCTTTTAATGAAGCAGATTTACGAGAGTTTGACCGAAAAGTGCGCCAAGCAATTGGTGATCACTTTTCCTATGTTTGCGAGCTGAAAATCGATGGTCTTGCCATTTCCTTGAAATATGAAAATGGTGTTTTTGTACAAGGAGCAACAAGAGGAGATGGCGTTGTAGGAGAAGATATTACAACGAACTTAAAAACGATTCGCGCGATACCTTTGCGTTTAAAGGAGCCAATCACAATAGAGGTGCGTGGTGAGGCTTATATGCCAAAGAAATCCTTTGAAGCATTAAACGCTCAGCGTGCTGATAATGGTGAGGAGCTGTTTGCTAATCCTCGAAATGCAGCTGCTGGCTCTTTACGTCAGTTAGATCCTAAAATTGCTGCAAGTCGTCAGCTATCAACATTCATTTATGCTATTGGCGGAGATGGTGAAGTATATGGCATCGATGGTCATGCAGAGATGCTTGATTATTTAGAGGGGCTAGGTTTCCCTTCCAATAAGGAACGTCAACGCTGTTCAACGATTGAGGAAGTATTAGCCTTTATCGATAAATGGACAGAAAACCGTTCGAATTTAGCTTATGAAATTGACGGCATCGTTATTAAGGTGGACCGTTATGCTCAGCAGGATGAACTAGGATATACAGCAAAAAGTCCTCGCTGGGCAATCGCTTATAAATTCCCTGCTGAGGAAGTAGTGACAACCTTACTCGATATTGATTTAACAGTTGGACGTACAGGTGTTGTAACGCCGACTGCCATTTTAACGCCTGTTCAAGTAGCGGGTACGACAGTTCAGCGTGCATCATTGCACAATGAAGATTTAATCCGCGAAAAGGATATTCGTATAGGGGATACAGTCATCATCCGAAAAGCTGGTGACATTATTCCACAAGTTGTAGGAGTGCTACTGGAGCAACGACCTGAAAATTCAGTGCCTTACGAGATGCCTAAAAATTGTCCGGTCTGTGATAGTGAGCTGATTCGTATCGAGGGTGAAGTAGCATTGCGCTGTGTAAATCCTGCATGTTTTGCACAAATTGCTGAAAGCATTAAATACTTTGTATCACGAAATGCAATGAACATTGATGGTCTGGGTGACAAAGTTGTTGAGCAATTATTGCGTGCGGATTTAATTCATGATGTATCAGATTTATATCATTTAACCGTTGAACAACTTGTTGAGCTTGAACGAATGGGTGAAAAATCAGCAACAAATTTGGTGCATGCTATTCAAGCCTCAAAGGAAAATTCAATGGAGCGCTTATTGATTGGACTTGGGATACGACATGTTGGTGAAAAAGCTGCAAAAATAGTGTCCGAAACATATGGAACGATGGAGGCAGTGATGGCAGCAACAGAGGAGCAGCTAGTTGAAATTTATGAAATTGGCGATAAAATGGCTTCTTCTCTTGTCGAGTATTTTTCAAATGAGGATGCACGTGCAGTAATTGGTCGTCTAGCGGAAGCAGGCGTCAATATGATGTATAAAGGTAAAAGGGTAGAGGTAACTGTAGGAGATAATCCTTTTGCAGGTAAAACAATTGTCTTAACTGGTAAACTTGAGCAATTGACACGTAACGAAGCAAAGGCGAAAATAGAAGAGTTAGGTGGAATTGTTACAGGGAGTGTCAGCAAAAAAACAGATCTTGTCATCGCAGGGGCTGATGCTGGTTCTAAACTAACAAAAGCTGAGCAGTTAGGTATTGAGGTTTGGAATGAGGACAGCCTGATTGAACAACTCAACCTCGTTTAACAATTTAGATGTAACTTGATGTATTGTCTTAACAGCTTTGACAGAAAGCTAAGGCATTTTAATTGCATATGCCAGCTTTCTGTTCACATAAGTACAGATTCATCAAAATTGAATTTCAGTAAAGGAGTATTAAAATAATGAAGTCATTTCGACTCATTCCAGCAATGATCGCTGCTACAATGCTAGTCGGCTGTGTACCTACTAAGAAGGACACAGAGCTTACACAGGAGACACAAAAGGAAAAAGCGGAAACAACAATTATTCCAAGCTTCAAGATAGATGAATCCTATTACAAGCTGCTAACACCCTACAAAGAAAGTGCTAGTAGAGGTTTGGTAGTTTCTAATATTTATACAAAATATGATATGAAGGAAGTAGAAACAGGCCTGATGCGCCTTTCTCAGAATGAGTTTGACACAGAAAATTTTTTCTTCCAGGAGGGTCAATATTTAGCTAAAAGCACTGTGACTAATTGGCTGAAGCGTAGTTCTCAAGAAAAGGATGGTTTAAATCCTCCAGCAACGGAATCTATGCCAGCAGAGGAACGTGCAAAAAAGGCACCCATTTATTTATCGCATATAGTTGAGCAGAATTATTTAACTAAAACAAAAGATAATAAAGTGAAATTAGGTGGAATTTCGATAGGACTTTCATTAAACTCTATTTATTATTATCAAAAAGTAAAATATGGGGAGTATTATGAGGAACCAATACCAGAATCAGCACTTGTTGAACAAGGGAAGAAAATGGCTTCTGAAATTGTTTCTCGTTTAAGAGATCGTGAAGAATTGAAAGATGTCCCGATTGTAGTAGGCTTATTTAAACAGAAAGCTAATAATGATATTATTCCAGGGACATATTTTAGCTATGGCGTTGCAAAAGCTGGACAAAATGATGTAGCTGATTGGCAAGCGATTGATGAAGAATATGTCCTATTCCCAACCGATGAATCGAAGGATGTTTATCGAGAGGATAGCAATAACTTTAAGAAATTTAAACTGGATATCGATCAATATTTTTCTAACTATACGAGTGTGATAGGAACAGGCTTCTACCAAAATAAAGAAATTCAAAAGCTAAAAATTGAAGTACCCATTCAATTCTTCGGTCAAGCAGAAATTATTGGTTTTACCCAATATCTAACTGGTGTTCTCATGAATTATTTCGGAAATACCAATGTTGAGGTAAGCATTACTTCGATAAACGGCCCAGAGGCGTTAATTATTAAGAAATCGAATGATAAAGAACCTTATGTGCATATCTATGAATAAAATATAGTCAGCTCTGCGCTGGCTATATTTTTATGTATTCATCCAAAGAAAAGCTATAAAGTGAAGGGATAGAAATAATGAAGAAATGGTTACACCTATAAGAGACAACACTCTGTCATAGTAGTGAAAGTTTCTATATTTTTGGTGAAAGTTGTGATTTTTAATAGGAAAAATGTTATGATTATTTGTATGGTTAACTTTATTCAACCCTATTGTTATCAAGAAAAACAATGATTTGAATGTGTATTCGGAGGTGTGGAAAATGGCAAAATTAACAAAAGAGGAAGTTAAGCACGTTGCAAATTTAGCACGTCTTGCTATATCAGAAGAGGAAGCAGAAAAATTTGCTGAACAGCTTGGTAAAATTACAGACTTCGCAGAGCAATTAAACGAGCTAGATACAACGAATGTTGAACCAACAACTCACGTGCTACCACTAGTAAACGTAATGCGTGAAGATGTGGCAACAAAAGGCTTAGACCGCGAAGTAATGATGTTAAACGTAAAAGAACAAGAAGATGGTCAAGTAAAAGTACCAGCTATCATGTAATACTAAAAAATAGGAGGATTCCTCATGACGTTATTTGAACGTTCAGCAAAGGAGCTACAAGCTGACATTAAAGCGGGTAACTTAACTATCGCTGATTTAACAAAAGAAGCATATGAACGAATTGCCAAGCTTGATGGCGATGTACAAGCCTTCCTTGCTTTGAATGAAGAAAAAGCAACTGCACAAGCAGCTGAAATGGACAAAGTACCATTTGAAGAGCGTGGACCACTTTTTGGCCTTCCTATCGGTGTGAAAGACAACATCGTAACAGAAGGCTTAGAAACAACATGTGCTTCTAAAATTCTAGAAGGCTTTATGCCAATATATGATGCAACTGTAGTAAAAAAGCTACGTGATGCCGGAATGGTAACGATCGGTAAACTAAATATGGATGAGTTCGCAATGGGGTCTTCCAATGAAAACTCATACTATAAAACAACAAAAAATCCTTGGAACTTAAACCACGTACCAGGTGGTTCTTCAGGTGCATCTGCCGCAGCAGTAGCAGCAGGGGAAGTACCATTCTCGCTTGGTTCTGATACGGGTGGTTCTATCCGTCAACCAGCAGCTTATTGCGGTGTGGTGGGGATGAAGCCTACATATGGTCGTGTATCGCGTTTTGGACTAGTAGCATTTGCATCTTCTTTAGATCAAATCGGACCAATTACACGTAATGTTGAAGACAATGCTCTTTTACTTGAGGCAATTGCAGGTTTAGATCCTAATGATTCAACGTCTGCAAACGTAGAAGTACCAAACTATGCAGCAGCACTAACTGGTGATGTCAAAGGCTTACGCATCGCTATACCAAAAGAATTTCTTGGTGAAGGTGTTGGTGAAGCAGCACGTCAGTCAGTTCTAGATGCGTTAGAAGTATTAAAAGGCTTAGGTGCTACAGTAGAAGAAGTCTCACTTCCTCACTCTAAATATGCACTGGCGGCTTACTATATCTTATCTTCTTCTGAAGCGTCCTCGAACCTTTCTCGATTTGACGGTATCCGCTATGGTTTCCGCGCAGAAAACGTTACAAATTTAATGGACCTTTATAAAGAAACACGTGCTCAAGGCTTTGGGGATGAAGTAAAACGTCGTATTATGCTTGGAACTTACTCATTAAGTGCTGGTACGTATGACGCTTATTACAAAAAAGCACAACAAGCACGTACATTAATTAAAGCAGACTACGACAAAGTATTTGAAGACTTTGACGTAATCATTGGGCCTACATCTCCAACACCGGCATTCAAAATTGGTGAAAACGTAGATGATCCTATGACAATGTATGCAAACGATATTTTAACAATCCCAATGAACTTAGCGGGCGTACCTGCCATTTCAATTCCTTGTGGCTTTGAAAATGGCCTACCACTAGGTTTACAAATTATTGGTAAATACTTCGATGAAGCAACTATTTACCGTGTAGCTCATGCTTTTGAACAAGCAACGGAGTTCCATAAACAAGTTCCTCAAATGTGGGAGGGAAAATAACATGAACTTTGAAACAGTCATTGGTTTAGAAGTACACGTTGAGTTAAAAACAAACTCAAAAATCTTCTCTCCAGCACCAGCTCATTTCGGTGCTGAACCAAATACAAATACAACAGTTATTGACTTAGGATATCCTGGTGTCCTACCAGTTCTTAATAAAAATGTGGTAGATTTCGCAATGCGTGCAGCTCTTGCATTGAACATGGAAATCGAGCAAGAAACGAAATTTGACCGTAAAAATTACTTCTATCCAGACAATCCGAAAGCTTATCAAATCTCACAATTCGATAAACCAATCGGTAAAAACGGCTGGATTGATATTGAAGTAGACGGCTATACAAAACGTATCGGTATTACGCGACTTCATATGGAAGAGGATGCTGGGAAGCTTTCACATGCTGGTGACCACTCATTAGTTGACTTTAACCGTCAAGGTACACCACTGGTAGAAATCGTATCTGAGCCAGACATTCGTACACCAAATGAAGCCTATGCATATCTAGAAAAATTAAAATCCATTATCCAATATACAGATGTATCAGACTGTAAAATGGAAGAAGGTTCACTACGTTGTGACGCTAACATTTCAATACGTCCATATGGTCAAGAGGAATTTGGAACGAAGACAGAGCTTAAAAACCTTAACTCCTTCAACTTTGTTCGTCGTGGTTTAGAGCATGAGGAGTTACGCCAAGCAGATGTTCTTCTTTCTGGTGGTGTTATCGAGCAAGAAACGCGCCGCTTCGATGAAAAAACAGGTAAAACAATCCTTATGCGTGTAAAAGAAGGAACAGACGATTATCGTTATTTCCCTGAGCCTGACTTAGTTCGTCTTTCTATTGATGACGCATGGCTAGAGCGTGTAAAATCAGAAATTCCAGAGCTTCCAGATGCACGTAAAAAACGTTACGTTGAAGAATTAGGCTTAACACCATATGATGCAGGAGTTCTTGTTATTTCAAAAGAAATCTCAGACTTCTTCGAGGCAATGGTAGCTAACGGTGCAGATGCTAAGCTTTCTGCCAACTGGTTAATGGGTGATGTTTCTGCTTACTTAAATGCAGAGCAAAAGGATCTTAAAGACACTGCTTTAACGCCAGAAAATCTTGCTGAAATGGTGAAATTAATCACTGATGGTACAATTTCTTCTAAAATCGGTAAAAAAGTGTTTGCCGAATTAGTTGAAAATGGAGGCTCCGCACAAGATATCGTCAAGGCAAAAGGTTTAGTTCAAATTTCTGATGAAGGTGCATTACTTGCGATTGTTACAGAGGTTCTTGACAATAATGCACAATCAATCGAAGACTTTAAAAATGGTAAGGATCGTGCTATCGGCTTCTTAGTAGGTCAAATTATGAAGGCTACAAAAGGCCAAGCAAACCCTCCAATGGTCAATAAATTATTACAACAAGAAATTGCAAAGCGTTAAAAAAAGATGGTGCTAGGCTAAGCCTTAGTACCATCTTTCCTTTTTATAGTTTGGCTTACACTTAATTTTCATCCAGATCAAGTGAAGAGCGATACAATTGCCGAGCATTAAGTTAAATTTTCGATAATCGTTGCAAGTGTTGCCACTTCGTAGATCTTGTGGTAAATAAATATCGTCCCGTTTTTCAATCATCACAACAGAAATTTATACCTCATCTTTTATCTACCGCTTATGTACGATGTTCTATAATATAATAGCTTATCTATAAATTATAGGTTATAAATAAAGAAGTTCATTATTTTTATCTTTATTCAGTAAAAGACTCCCACCCCTACAGGTGTGAAATTGATAAAGCTTTACAGTTGTCTAAAAAGAGTATTCATAGCAAAATATAGAATAGAAAATAAAAACATTAGGGGGATACCAACGATGAAAACAGAGCAACAATATTTTAATGAAGCAATATCAATTCAGCAATATATGGATAACATGACAACGCTAAAAGAGGAGAGCTTTCGCATTTATGATGGCTTTGAAGTGCCAACAAATGATGGCTTTGTCGAGCTGCTAAAAGACAAGCATCCTAAAATTTTAACAATTACAGAGGATTGGTGTGGTGATGCTATGCTAAACAATCCGATTATTCGCCGAATTGCAGAAGCGGCAGGCCTAGATATGCGTGCTGTACTACGTGATGAGGATACAGATTTAATTGATCGCTATTTAACAAATGGTGGTCGCGCTATTCCAATTTATCTTTTATTAGATGATGCTGAACAGGTTATCGGCAAATGGGGACCTCGTGCACCACAATTACAGGAACTAGTAGTGAGCAAACGAGCAGGGCTACCCGATAAAGAAGATCCTACATTTGAAGATGCTCAAAAGGCATTATATGCAGAAATTCGTGAGGAAAATATAACGAATCAATCCTATTGGACATTTGTTTATGAAGATTTTAAAAAACAAGTGACATCAGTTTTGAAGTAGTCAAATTAAGAGGCATCTGCTATTTATACGGTGCAACATTTCGGCGAATAATTCGTTGAATGAAATAGAATCTTATGAAGCAGGAAGGTATGTTATGAAACGAGCAAGAATCATTTATAATCCTACATCTGGACGAGAGGTATTTAAAAAGCATCTACCAGAAGTATTGGAAAAACTAGAGGTAGCAGGCTATGAGACATCTTGTCATGCAACAACTTGTGAAGGCGATGCAACCATTGCGGCAAAAAATGCAGTAGAACGTGGCTTTGATATCATTATTGCAGTTGGTGGGGATGGCACATTAAATGAAGTTGTTTCAGGTGTGAGCCCATTCGAAAAACGTCCAAAAGTTGGTTTAATTCCGATGGGCACAACAAATGACTTTGCCCGTGCAGTGCATATACCCCGAAATATTGAAGATGCTGTCGATATTATTATAAAGGGTGATACGTTGCCAGTGGATGTAGGTTTATTAAATGGGGAACGCTATTTCATCAATATTGCTGCTGGTGGTCGCATTACCGAGTTAACCTACGAAGTACCAAGCAAAATGAAAACAATGCTCGGGCAGCTAGCTTATTACTTAAAAGCAGTAGAAATGATTCCATCCCTCAAGGCTTCTCACATGCGTATTGAATATGATGGTGAGGTTTTCGATGGCGATGCAATGATGTTTTTATGTGGTTTAACAAATTCAGTGGGTGGCTTTGAAAAGCTTGCACCAGACGCAAGCATCAATGATGGATACTTTACGTTATTAGTATTGAAAAAAGTAAGCCTCCCTGAATTTATTCAGCTAGCCGCAATGGCTTTAAGAGGCGAGCATTTAAATGATGATCGAGTAATTTATAAAAAAGCTAGTGTGGTAAAAGTGACAACAGAAGATGAAATACATCTAAACCTAGATGGCGAATATGGTGGAGATGCACCTGCCACGTTTGAAAATCTAAAACGCCATATTGAAATTTTTGTACCACTTGCAGATATTCGTGAGGAAGATCGTATTTTAATTGAATAAATAAACCAAGGAGCTTTCTTGTGCTTAATCCAGTGCAAGAAAGCTTTTCTTTTGATTTTAAGTGTGATTGATTAATTGGAGGCTCAATTTGGATATTCTTCGCTCAATGGTGAAAGAAAGAGCTTAACAAGAGTACTGGACCGTTTAATAGTGAGAGCAAGCTTAAAAAGAGATGATCCTGCCCGATAGTCAAAGGAAAACGTTCAAAAAACCATGCTATTCATTAACGGATTTAAATTACTTAAGTTTCAATTTTTCATCTAATTATGGTTCTGAAAAACCGCTCAATAATTTAGTGTTAATTCCCATAAATGGGTTAAAATTCATGGTGATCATTGATTGTGAATGAATTAAGAAAAATGTTTGGCAAATGTGCGTATATTACTTGAACAAAATTTGAAACCTTTATAATAGGCTGAAATTTCGGTCCGTTTTAAAGGTTTTTTTCGTTGTAATAGTGGAAAATGGGGGTATAGCTAAGGGAAAGGAAGTGTTGCCTTTGTATAAGTCACAGGAAAGAAAGCTCATTTGGCTAAGCTTCGGTGTTGCAATTATCATGCTACTTTCCATTCTAGGAAGAATATTTGGAAGTTAGGGGGGCAATGAGATGATTAATGAATCAGCAGTCTTTTGGAGTAGAGCATTAACAGAGCTAACATTATCGTTCCATATTATTTATGCAACGATTGGTGTGGGTGTCCCGTTAATGATTATGATTGCTCAATGGACTGGGTACAAAAAGAACGACGAGCATTATATTTTAATGGCAAGACGCTGGGCACGTGGTTTTGTTATTACTGTGGCAGTCGGTGTAGTAACAGGGACTGCAATTGGCTTACAGTTATCTTTATTATGGCCAAACTTTATGCAGCTTGCTGGCCAAACAATTGCGCTACCACTCTTTATGGAAACGTTTGCATTTTTCTTTGAAGCCATCTTCTTGGGAATTTATTTGTACACATGGGATCGCTTTGATAGTCAGAAAAAGCACATGTTGCTACTAATTCCTGTAGCTGTTGGTGCATCTATGTCCGCTGTGTTTATTACGATTGTCAACGCATTTATGAACGCACCACAGGGCTTTGATATTGTAGATGGGCAGCTAGTGAATATCCAACCATTTTTAGCAATGTTTAATCCAGCAATGCCAACAAAGGTAGCTCATGTTCTTGTGACAGCCTATATGACATCAGCATTTGTCTTAGCAGCAATTGCAGGATACCGTATGCTTCGAGGTTCTAAGCATGTGTACCATAAAAAATCATTATTATTACTGATGAAGATTGGCCTGATTTTCTCTATTGCAGCCGCAATTATCGGAGATTTTTCAGGAAAGTACTTAGCAGAATATCAGCCAGAAAAATTAGCAGCAGCTGAATGGCATTTTGAAACAGAAGATAAAGCTTCCCTTATACTTTTTGGTGTGTTAGATGGTGAGGAAGTGAAATATGCCATAAAGGTTCCATATGCCCTTAGTATTTTGGCTTATAATAATCCAACTGCAGAGGTCATTGGCTTAGACCAATTTGCAGAGGAAGACCGTCCCCCTCTGTATATTCACTATCTCTTTAATATTATGGTGTTTATCGGCATGTTCATGGTGCTTGTTTCACTGCTCTACGTACTGGGGAAAGCACGTGGCTGGCAATTTATCCACACACGTTGGTTTAGATGGGTTATTGTCGCAGGAGGACCACTTTCTATCATTGCTATTGAAGCTGGCTGGTGGCTCGCAGAAGTTGGACGACAACCTTGGATTTTATATGGTTTAATGCGAACACCAGAGGGAGCAACTACAAGTGATCATGTAGATTTAATGATGCTATTATTTACTGGTGTATATGCTGTATTGGCAATAGGGAGTATTGTGGTTTTGGTTCGTATGTTCAAAAAGAATCCAATTGAACGTGAAATTGAAGATCGCCATTCTGAAAAAGGCGGTGATTTCCTATGACATTAGAGATTTTAGGTATATCAGTACTATGGATTTTCCTATTCGGCTATGTCATTGTAGCTTCGATTGATTTTGGAGCAGGCTTCTTTAATGCCTATAGTCTACTCATTGGGAAAAATCATATTTTAACAAATATTATTAAGCGTTATTTATCACCTGTTTGGGAAGTGACGAATGTCTTTTTAGTATTTTTCTTTGTTGGGATTGTAGGATTTTTCCCACAAACAGCCTTTTATTATGGAACGATTTTACTTGTGCCAGTTAGTATTTCACTTGTGCTCCTTGCAATACGAGGCTCCTACTATGCGTTTGAATCATACGGCTCGCGGGGACATATTGGATACACACTGACATATGGTGTAGCAGGCTTACTTATCCCAGCCTCTCTATCCGTAGTATTTGCGATTGCTGGTGGGGGATATGTTGACATTGTAAATGGGCAGCCCGTCTTAAATTATTGGACGCTCTACACAAGTGCTTTTGCCTGGAGTATTGTCGTTTTGAGCATAGCTGCTGTACTTTATATTTCAGCTGTATTTTTAACATGGTATGCCCATAAAGCAAAGGATAAGGAAGCCGCAAATCTAATGCGAAAATATGCGCTTATCTGGGCCGCACCTTTAATGGTTAGTGCGCTTGGCATTATGTATGAAATGAAAGCCATCAACCCAGAGAGCTATAATCATATGGTTGATTTATGGTGGCTCTTTGCCATTTCAGCAGTACTATTTATTATTACGGTACTATTAATAGCGATGCGAAAAAATTATGGTCTGGCTGTAGGACTATTGATTGCCCAATTCGCAGTAGCATTCTTTGCCTATGGTATCGCACAATATCCATATTTACTGTACCCATATTTAACAATTTATGATAGCTTCACCAGCACTCAAATGGCGATTGCACTCGTGATTGCATTTATTTTGGGATTATGTCTGCTTATTCCATCACTATTTTTATTGCTAAAGTTATTCTTATTCAACAAAAATTATGTGACAGGAAAAGAAGACAATCATGCATAGGAGGAAAGAATAATGGAAAAGTTTCTTATGTTTTATGCGCCATTTATTGTAGTAATTCTAGGAATTATCGCTGCGTTTTGGTGGGCACCCAAAGATCGTCATATAGCAAAAGAACAGGAAGAGAGTCGCGAATAGCGGCTCTTTTTTCTGCAGAGTAGGGCTGATTAGATCTGTTCAGTTAAAGGAAAGAAGAATTGCTCATGTTAGAGAAAAAACTGCTCGGGCAAATAGGAGAACCGCTCAGGGTGAAGGGAGATCTGCTCGGGTTAAGGGGAGAATCGCTCAGGTAGGAGAAAAAACTGCTCAGGCCAAGAGAAGAGTCGCTCAGGTAGGAGAAAAATTCGCTCGGGTCAAGAGAAGAACCGCTCAGGTAACAGAAGAAACTGCACAGGCAAAGAGTAGTTCCGCTCATCTCACAGATATATCTACCCAGATAAATTACGCCAATCTGATTTACTCTGCTCATAAGATAGTTTTTACAATAACAAGCCTTGTTCTTTTTTCATGCGCCAACACATGCTACAATAAGAAGATTGAAATGGAGGATGTATGAATGTCAGCACCCGTGAAAAAAAATGATCGACTAACAGTTTATATAGAAGATTTAACACATGACGGCAATGGCGTGGCAAAGGTTGAGGGCTACCCGCTATTTATACAGGGCGCACTTCCTAACGAAACAGCTCAAATCCATGTGTTGAAAACCTTAAAAAATTACGGCTTTGCCAAAGTTGTAGAAATTATCAAGCCGTCTCCTGATCGTGTGGATGCACCTTGTGAGTATTTCCAGCAATGTGGCGGTTGCCAATTACAGCATTTATCTTATGAGGGGCAGCGAAAATGGAAGGAAAATATGGTACGGAACGTTATGCAACGTATTGGTAAAATTAATGCGCCTGTTCTTCCAGTTAAAGGTATGAAAGAGCCCTGGCATTACCGTAATAAAGCGCAAATCCCTTTTTCCATAAATGAAGCAGGACAAGCAATAGCAGGTTTTTATAAAACGAAGACGCATAACATTGTCGATATGGAACGTTGTTTAATTCAAACAGGTGAAGCGGATGCTATTCTTGCTGGCTTGAAAAAGGAGTTAGCCGCAATGGGTATCCTACCATACAATGAGCTATCACATGAGGGGATGCTACGTCACGTAATCATTCGTACAGCTCGTGCAACTGGGGAAGTCATGGTTGTACTCGTTACGAAAAAGAAAAAGTTCCCTCAAAAAGAGGCAGCCGTTGCGATAATACAAAAGCTTTTACCGAATGTCACATCAATTATGCAAAACATCAACAGTAACAAAACAAATGTCATTTTCGGTGATGAGACCGTAAATCTATGGGGCAAGAACGTTATTATTGATACAATTGGTGATGTACGCTTTGAAATTTCAGCTCGTTCATTCTATCAAGTAAACCCTGAACAGACTGAAGTTCTTTACAAGCAAGCACTAGACTACGCTGATCTACAGGGTAACGAACGAGTAATTGATGCCTACTGTGGAATCGGTACTATTTCTTTATTCCTTGCTCAAAAAGCAAAGGCAGTCATGGGCGTAGAAATTGTCCCACAAGCTATTGAAGACGCAAAGCGCAACGCAGCACTGAACGACTTTACAAATACGTATTTTGAGGCAGGTCCAGCTGAAGAAGTAATTCCACGTTGGTATAAGGAAGGCAAAGAAGCCGATGTCCTTGTTGTAGACCCACCACGTAAAGGCTGTGATGAAGCACTTTTAAATACCATTTTAGAGCAACGTCCGAAGCGGGTTGTCTATGTATCATGTAATCCAGCCACACTTGCACGTGACCTACGTATTCTGGAGGATGGCGGCTATCAAACACAGGAAATTCAACCAGTTGACATGTTCCCGCATTCGACACATTGCGAAGCCGTAGCGTGGTTAAAGTTAGTTTAATGAAATGATAAAAGAACGAATTTCTAGTAGGAAATTCGTTCTTTTTCGGTACATAAATGGATTAAAGGTATTTTCGAAGAAATTATAATGAAGTAAAATTTTTTATGGAGGCGGACTATGAAGACGGAATTTATTATAACCGTAGTTATCATTCTAGGAATGGTAATTGTAATAGACAAAATATACGAAAAAATTAATATAGAAAATTATTCTCCTATTTGGGAGTATTTTTCTAAAGCCATCCTCTATGGGTTTATTGCTAGCGTTACATTATTCTATGGAAAGGAATCACTAAGAGATGTTAATGCACTAGAATGGGCCATCATTGCAGTTTCAGCAATAGAAGGAATAGGGAACTATATTAATTATGTAAAAGAATCAAAAAGGAGAAAAGAAGAAAAAAGAAAGATTTGAGGTAATCAAACTTAGCTACATAATGAAATAATTCTTCAAAGAGTCGCTTATCGAGGTTTTGTAAGTAAAAGTAAAAGTAAAAGATATAGTAATTAGCAGAGTCAATTTTACCCACCAGTACCTAAAAATTTTTGGATTAAAAAACCATAAAAATGTTAGTAACATAACATTTTCATGGTATTTTTTCTATGTAAATATTTATGTTAATTAGCAATAATTATACTAATTGTCTTTATGATAGTTAACAACTTGACAGAAATTTAAATGGGGAGTACGATACATTAGTCGCTAAAAAACTATTGCGAAGTAACATATTTTCAAAATGCAATACTTATTTTAGATTTTAATTTAAATAAGTAAAAGGTAGGTGCAAAAATGAAAAATCTAGTAAGTAAAAAAGATGATCTATTACACAACTTTTTAGGAATATATTTATTAGCTGTTTTAATGCTATGGTTTAAAACATATATTAGTCAACTATCACAATTTGATCTAGGCTTAGAGGGAGTCTTTCAACAATTCCTTTTATTAATAAATCCACTAGGTTCAGCAATGCTATTTCTTGGATTTTCATTTTTATTTAGAGGAAAACGAAAATATACATCACTTGTTATAATTTACACTTTGATGTCTATACTTTTATATGCCAATATTGTTTATTATCGATTTTTTAGTGATTTCATTACATTACCTACACTTTCCCAAACTCAGAACTTTGGAGATTTAGGTGGTAGTGTTCTCTCACTATTAAAACCTTATGATATTTTGTTCTTTGTGGATGTATTTGTCATGTTTTATCTACGATTTTCAAGAAAAATACAAAAAGAGTCTAATCGTTTAGGATATAAAAAAGCAACGGCAATCATTGCATTTGCATTGGCTATATCCGTCCTAAATTTAGGACTAGCTGAAGCTGATCGTCCGCAATTATTATCTCGAGGTTTTGATAGAAACTATATTGTGAAATATCTAGGAATGTATAACTATACGATTTATGATTCAGTCGAAACGATGAAAGCATCTTCACAAAGAGCTTTGGCGGATAGTAGTGATATTACAGAAGTAATTAACTATACAAAATCAAACTATGCCAAACCTAATGCAAAATATTTTGGTGCAGCAAAAGGAATGAACGTTATCTATTTACATTTAGAATCATTCCAAAATTTCCTTATCAATTATAAATTAAACGGTGAAGAAGTTACGCCATTTTTAAATTCATTAACTAAAGATAAGAATACAATGTATTTTGATAATTTCTTCCATCAAACAGGTCAAGGTAAAACGTCCGATGCAGAATTTATGCTGGAAAATTCTTTATTTGGATTACCTCAAGGTTCTGCTTATATTACAAAAGCACAAAATACGTACCAGGCAGCTCCTAGTATTTTAAAAGATTATGGTTATACATCTGCTGTATTCCACGGTAATAACGGAAGCTTCTGGAACCGAAATGTGATTTATAAATCATTTGGATACGACAAATTCTTTGATGCTAATTATTATAATACAGATTCTTCAGGTGATATGGCTGAGTATGGTGTATTAGATAAACCTTTCTTTGAACAATCTCAAAGTCTTTTAAGTTCCTTACCACAACCTTTTTATACAAAATTAATTACGGTAGGGAATCATTATCCATATAAAATGGATCAAAATTTAGTAACGATTGATAAAGCTAATACTGGAGATCCTAGTGTTGATAACTATTTCCAAACTGCTCGTTATGCTGATGAAGCAATCGAACAGGTTTTCAATCAATTAAAAGAATTAGGCTTATATGATAATACGATGATTGTTCTTTATGGTGACCATTATGGTATTTCTGATAATCATAATACAGCGATGGAACAAGTGATTGGCAAAGAAATTACACCATTTGAAAGTGCTAATTTACAACGCGTACCATTATTTATACATGTTCCAGGAATGCAAGGAGGAACTGACCATACTTATGGAGGCCAAACAGACCTTCTTCCGACGGTATTACATTTACTAGGAATTGATACGCAAAGATTTGTTCAATTTGGTTCAGATTTATTATCAGAAGAGCATGATGAAATTGTGCCATTTAGAAATGGTGATTTTGTCAGTCCAACGATTGATTCAATTAATGAAAAGTTTTATGATAATAAAACAGGATCATTACTAGATGATAGTCAATTAGAGTCTGCGAAAACGATCAAAAATGAAGTAGATCATAAGTTGCATTTGTCTGATAAAGTTGTGAATGGTGATTTATTGAGATTCTATACACCGAAGGGTTATACACCAGTTGATCCTTCTCAGTATAATTACTCCAAAGATGAGAATGTAGAATCGAATTAATAGTTATGGGCAGTTCAAGAAAATGTGTGTTATCTTGAATTGCCTTTTTATATGTTATCTTTGGATAAGAATTAAAAGGCATTGGATACTTTGTGAAACAGTGTCGGGTTGGAGTTGGCGTAATAGAAAAGCAGTGGATATAGAAAAATCTATACCATCTGCTTTTTTGCGATTTTCATAATATTTTTTACAAATAATAAATGTCCAAAAGTACTTGTGTTTGATAATAAGTTATTAAGCATGATATAAGTGTAAAAGATACTTTTTATTTTTTAATCGAGATGTATTATAGTGAGAGGATTTGGATTTGAAATGATAGATAATTTTTGGCGTGATTTACCACGACCATTTTTCGTACTTGCACCAATGGAAGATGTGACAGATGTTGTTTTTCGTCACGTAGTAAGTGCGGCTGGTCGTCCAGATGTATTTTTCACGGAGTTTACAAACTCGGATAGTTATTGTCATCCAGAAGGCATGAAAAGTGTGCGGGGCCGTTTGATTTTTACAGAAGATGAACAGCCGATGGTGGCTCATATTTGGGGAGATAATCCCGAATATTTCCGTCAAATGAGTATTGGCATGGCAGAGCTTGGATTTAAAGGCATTGATATTAATATGGGCTGCCCTGTACCGAATGTGGCTACAAGAGGGAAAGGCAGTGGCCTGATTTTACGTCCAGACATTGCAGCAGAACTTATTCAAGCAGCAAAAACGGGCGGGTTGCCTGTTAGTGTGAAAACACGACTTGGCTATAAGGATGTAGATGAGTGGGAAGAGTGGCTAACGCATATTTTAAAACAGGATATTGCCAATCTTTCTATTCATTTACGAACAAGAAAGGAAATGAGCCAAGTAGATGCGCATTGGGAGCTTATTCCTGAAATCAAAAAATTACGTGACCGTATTGCACCAAATACGCTACTTACCATCAATGGAGATATTCCTGATCGTCAAACAGGGCTGGAGCTGGCGAAAGCATATGGGATTGATGGCGTTATGATTGGACGAGGTATTTTTAAAAATCCCTTTGCTTTTGAAAAAGAGCCGAAAGAGCATAGCAGTAAAGAATACCTAGATCTTTTGAGATTGCAGCTCGATCTTCAAGATCAATATGCGGAAGTACTGCCACGTTCCATCACAGGGCTTCATCGCTTTTTCAAAATCTATGTCAAAGGATTCCGTGGGGCTGGCGAATTAAGAAACCAATTGATGAATACGAAATCAACAGATGAAGTGCGTGCATTGCTTGATAGCTTTGAAAAAAAATATTGATGAATACTATAACATAAATTTAAAATACTTCTAATTCCTGATGTTATTAGGAGTAAATTACTAAATGTCGACAAAAATTGACAAGTCATTTATAATGTAATTGTAATATATCAATGTGATGTTAGTATTATTTTTATAAAATAGAAAAAGGCAAACTTATCGAAAGGTAAGGACGCAAAGCTACGAGTCTAAAATCCCCTTGGATAATGATAGTCGGGTTGCCAAAATAATAAGTGTTTTTTGGCTATCCTAATTCTGTTCAAGGATAGTTTTTTTGTTGAAAAAATAAAAGAACAGACGACAATCAATCGTAGTGATAGATGTAATGAAATGTTTATATTTATAAAATAATACTAACAATATCAAATAAAGAATAAAAAGGAGATTTGAGATGATAGTCGTTGATAATGAAAAATATAAAATGGCAATTTATGAGGCAAAAAAAGAAGTACACGTTCAAATAATAGGGTTTATTAAAGCCGCTCTTGTAGAGCAATATGTTAAGGATTTGGAGGAGACAGTGGCTAGAGTTCAGAAAAATACATATACATTAGTTTTTGATGCAACTTATCAATCACCGCTTCCTTCAAAGGTTTCAACAGAGCTAGGAGAAACACTAATGTTTTACGCATCACTAGGTTTCAAAGAATTATTTATTGTTAGCCCAGCCTCTAAAATAGGATATGTCCAAGTACGAAATGCTTTAGAGAGAGTTAACTTCCCAGGGACAGTGGTTGACAATGTTTCACAATTACCAAGTCGTTAGTCTTTTATTAGCTATAGTCATATTTTGAAAAGAGGAATTTAGGATGCAAACAGTTCAAGAATTATATACATATGAAATCCTTACAAAGGACCAAACAGATTTAATTGAACAGGCAGCAGAATGTTTAGCAAAAACATTTATTGGAGTAGAAGTTGCCGGTAAATGGGTGCAAGAGCCGATTATCGGGTACGCCTTACAACTCCCATACGAAGATTTCTATCAATTTACAAAGGAATATATTGAAGCAAATGTTCATCAAGGATATTGTGCTATTGCACTAGATAAAGAGCAAAAAGTCGTAGGCGCACTAGTTGGGGATACGAATGTCCTTGAAATTATGGAAGAGGATATTTTTGAAGGCACGTTCTCTAATATGAACATAGTCATGCATGTTTTAGAGGATATTGATGAACGTTTCTTAAAAGATTATAAAAAACGTTATGGAAAAGATATGGAAGATGGAGAGGTACTACATTTATTTTTATTAGGTGTAATTGCTGAACATAATCGTCATGATATTGTACAAGGCTTAGGCGATATATTAGTAAAAAGAGCAAAAGAAGAAGGCTTAAGATTAGTATTAGCTGAAGCGACAAATCCAAAGTCATTGCGTTTAATGGAGAAGTATCATGACCTGACAAAATATGTAGACATAGAAGGAAACTTTATTGTTCATAAATATGAAAGCAACGAACATCTAAGCAGTATTCCATCAACTGTAGCAGATGGAATTTACATCATTGTAAAAGAACTATAAAATTTTATCACTAATACGTTAGTAGAATAGGAGATATTTTCATGGAAGCCATTATGCTAGGGATTATTGTAGTTTTAATATGTACATCTTTGTATTTTGCTTACCTCTATTTTTCACTTAAACGTCATGCCCAGTTAAATAATGAGGGACAAAATGGACTAAACGAATTATCAACAGGTCAAATAGGTGAACAATTTTTTAAATTCGCAAAAAAGATCAATGAAAAAGGTGAAAATCTTTTTGAACATGGGGAATACGCAACTGAAAAGGCTGATACTGTAAGGGCCGCTATTGACGAAGTCGGTAAAGGATTAAAAAAGCAACTAGTCGCTACCGAAGAGAGCTCTACTTCTATCGAAGACATTACAGTAGCTATTGAAGAACTGTCTATAAGATCAAACCAAATTTCAGAACAATCGAATACGACGTTAGAATTAACGCAAGAGGGTAACGTTAAGTTAAAAGATTCACTGGTGAAAATGGAGCAATTTAATCAAACGATTAATACGACATTTGATGCAATCAATACACTTGGAGAAAAATCATACGAGATTGGAAACATTGTAAAAGTAATTACAGGAATTTCCGAGCAAATCAATCTATTAGCATTGAATGCAGCTATCGAAGCAGCACGTGCAGGTGAACATGGTAAAGGTTTTGCTGTAGTTGCTGATGAAGTTCGTAAATTAGCAGAACAATCGCGTCAGTCAGCTGATGAAGTTTCAAATATTGTCAAAAATATTCAAGATGAGACGAACAAAGTCGTAATCTCGATGAAGCAAGGAACAGAAGAATTTGAACAAACAAATACAAAAATTCTTGAAATAGGAGAAATGTTCGAAAAAATTGTAGATACAACAAAAATTATTGCTGAAAATAATGCGAATTCATCAGCAAGTACAGAAGAATTATCTTCAAGCTCACTTCAAATTGTGGCAGCTATGAAGGATATTTCTTTTATTTCGCGAGAGTCTGTTGAAATGTTTGAAGAGTTAGTTGGAATTAGCGATGAAGAGTTAAATACAATGGAAAAACTAGTTCAAGAAGCAGAGCAACTTGTAAAATTAAAAAAGGATGCAGAAAAAATCCTTTTTTCTTTAAATCGTGGTGTTGAAACGGAAGAAGCTAGAGCTGTTTAAGGTGCCGCAAAAATACGAAAGAGGAAGTTATCCTTGAATGTTTTAATCAATAAATGGAGATATGTCACTTCCACAAGAAAACAGGGCAAAGGGAAGTTAAGCAAGAACGAATTCTGGGAGGAATTCGTTCTTTTTCATGTAATTGAATAAAGGATTTAGAGGAATATAAACGAATTGTATATAAGTGCTAAATAAATATACGTACTGTAGGAGATGGAAGGATATGATTGTGACAACCAGACCTTTAAAAATTAAATATAAAAAACCAGGCAATCCTCTTCAGGAGTTTATGGAAAACATTCAATACAATAGCTCCCTTACAAAGGAAGTTGTCTTTCTTCGATATATTGGTATACCTGAATCTGTCGATCTTTATAGGGAAGATATTTTAAAAATGGATGAGTATTTTTATGCTAAAAAGGAAAGTGTGCTTTATTTACGATTACATAAGCTTGAGGTCATCACCAATAAAAAAGATGTAGATAGATTTTCAGAGCTTTGGGGGAATTGGCAAGTCGTGGTTAATAACCCTGCGTTACTTTACGAGACACCTTTATGTGGTAAATTACAGAAGGATCATCTTGAATGGACAAAAAAAATTAGCTTTAAAGAAATCATCCAAATGTATAAAGAAAATCAGCCAAACGCCAATGAAACTTTATTAAAAAATTTTGCAGTAAAATTTTTATACTGGATGGATTACTATTTGCCTCAAATTTTTTCTGAAGATAACCAAACAGTGCAGAAAATTGTTTTTGTTGGTAGCATTACACAGCATGAACTATTATTCTTATATTTCTTATCGACACTTGGTTGTGATATCTGTTACATGAATCCTAAAGAAGACATTCCAAATTTGCTTCCAATCATAGCAGCATCATCTACTTTATATAAGTGTTGCGGCTTCTATGAAAAGGAAGTGGTAATACCAAAGCCTCAACCTAAAAAGAGTATACCATCTCAACAAACAATAACACTTCCGGTTCAGAATAAAACGGTGGAAGAGTGTAGCTATGAGCAATTAGCTTCTTTAGCCACATCTGTTGTAATGATTAAAACGTTTGGAGAGGATCATGAGGTGTTGTGCTTTGGTTCTGGTGTCGTTCTTCATCAAGATGGGTATATTTTAACAAACCTGCATGTTGTGAGTGGTGGGGAATATTATTCTGTACTATATGAGAACGATAAGAACGAATATATAACACATCAGTTTGTAAAATATCATGATGTGCATGATTTAGCCATTCTGAAGGTAGATAGAGTAAGCAAGCCTTTACCTGTTAAAGTTGAAGGTCCATTAGTTCGAGGACAGAAGATCGTTGCTATTGGCAGTCCTCTAGGATTATTTAATTCCGTTTCTGATGGTATTGTTTCTGGGTTTCGGGATATTCGAGGTATGTCTATGATTCAATTTACGGCGGCCATTTCAAACGGAAGTTCAGGTGGTGCTTTACTGGATATGCAAGGAAGACTAGTAGGGTTGATTACAGCAGGCTTTAATGATGGTCAGAATCTTAACTTAGCTGTACCTGCTCATTTAATCTATCAATTTGCTCAAAATTTTATTGAATTACCGAGTTAACGATTAATCCATTGCTATTTCATAAAATCCAATAATAGATGTTACCCTCAAGAAGAGTAAACTATAATGAACTTATTCAAGAAAACTTAAGGCGAAGAAAAAATTAATTGATAATAAAATACGAAAGAACGAATTCCAATCAAAAGGGATTCGTTCTTTTTTATGTGATTATAATAAACCTTTTGAACGTTTTTCAGCCATTTCCACGAGGCGTTTTGTTATTTCGCCTCCGACTGAGCCGTTTGCGCGAGAAGAGGCTTCAGGCCCTAACTGTACATTAAATTCTTGTGCAATTTCATACTTTAATTGATCAACAGCTTCTTGTACACCAGGTACTTGAAGTTTATTGGAACTACGAATAGCCATTTTGCTCACCTCCTTGTGATTAGAATGGTCGAGAGTGAGCGATTCATACATTTAACTTAGAAAAATGCATATTCTAATTACTATTGTAAAGTAACTTTGTGGAAAGGTAGCTAAAAATGTGAATGTCTCTGCTATAATAAAGTGAAACTTAATTAATGTTTTTTCTAAGTAAATGGAGGTTTTTAAATGACGAATAATGATATTTTAATTCGTTTAAGATATGCATTAGATATCAAAAATACAGATATGGTTAAAATTTTTAAGCTAGGCGGCATGGATTTTACAAAAGATGAAGTTTTGAACATGCTTATTAAAGTTAATGATGAGGAAGAAGCACCAGAAGAATACATCAAATGTAATAATAAAATGCTTGAGGCTTTCTTAAATGGGCTCATCACATTTAAGCGAGGACCACAGCCATCTAAGCCTGGACAAGCTGAGGGAACACAACTGATTTCAGGAAAAGAAAGTCCTAATAATATGCTATTAAAGAAAGTAAAAATTGCTTTAGCATTAACAAGTGAGGATATGTTGGATATTTTATATGATGGCGGTGTTAATGTTTCGAAAGGTGAATTAGGTGCCATTTTAAGAAATCCAAGTCATCGCAACTATAAGGAATGTGGCGATCGATTCGTGAGAAATTTTTTAAGAGGATTGACAAATAAATATAGAGAATAAATGGATATTTAAAAGAGCAGCTATTATTTTGTAGTTGCTCTTTTAATAGATAATCTTACGTAAATAGCTCTAAAATGTTGCGAATATACTATGAAAATCACGATTTTCTTTTTAAAATTTAGTTGACAAAATGTGACGGAATTGTGTACACTTTAGATGACACAAAGTTGTCACAAACGGGGAAAATAAATGTTTACGAACAGAGGGGTGCTTTTATGGTTTATTTTGACATCTTATTAGTTGCTATTGCATGTGTTAGTACGCCACTCATTGTTGCAATTATTTTAGACATCTTTTATGCAGAGAAAAAACAGGTTCGTTTTTCATTACGTCGTACATCAGTATGGTATTTATGTATGTTTGTTTTATCTTTTATACCAACAGTCTTACTTATGACACACAACGTATAGTTTACTTTAATAGGAATAAACACTTAGGGGTAAGTGAATATAAAAATATAGGAGTAGCTACAATTTTAAATACTTGTAGCTGCTCTTTTTATGTGTTCGTATGTCATTCTAATCATTCTATTGTTTGTTAATTGATGGTAAAAAAGTATTAAGAAATGCGTAATTTAAAATGGTTCCGTTGACTACTTTTACCCATTGTGTTAATTTGAGGAGGAAAAAGATAGGCAAATCTACTGAAAAGTAGGGACGCAAAGCTACAGGTCTAAGGCAATAAATGCTATGATGGCTGGGTTGCAAAAGATTGCTAGTTAAGTACATATAATGCTAGTTATATTCTTTGTTGCCTATTTCTTTTTTGAAATAGGTTATTTTTTATAAAAAATTCGATAAGGGGGAAGTAGTAATGAAGTTCTTAAAAAATGCTTCATTAAAAAACAAACTTTTACTAACAGTTAGCATTATTGTTTTACTTCTAATAACAGTGATTACTACACAAAGTATTAGAGAATTAAACAATCGAATGACTGTAGATTTAGAGCAAGAGTTAAAAAGTGTTGGGTTATTAACAGCCATGAATCTTGATAGTGATGAAATTAAAGCTTTATTGACCGAAAAAGGGGAAACCAACGCTAAATTTACAAAAGTTCAAAAGCAGCTCGATAAGATCCAAGAGGAACAAGGAATTATGAGCTGGAGCTACATATGGGATGTCAAGGATGAGGGTGGCGTCAATCCTATAGGTTATACGACCAATTTAAATGATGTGTATGAAGCAGGTGAAATTTTTAAGGATTTAGCAGATGAGCATGTAGAAACAGCTAAATTGGCTATTAAAAATAACAGTACAGAGGTAACTGATATTTTCCAGGATCCGTATGGTTCATGGAGAACGGTTTTTAGTCCTATTAAGGATGATAACGGGCAGCTAATAGCATTATTGGGTATTGATTATTCTGCGGATTACATTAACACCATTATTAAAAAAAGTGTTACTAAACAGATTGTGATTGCTGTTATTGGTATTGTCATTTTATTAATTTTAGTTTACATAATTATTGATCGTTTACTAAAGCCATTAAAGAAGGTAGTAAATGTAGCCAATCAGGTGGCAAATGGTGAATTGATGAATGTTGATTTAGAAATTACGAAGGATGAAATTGGAAATTTATCTGAATCTATACATAAGATGGTGTCCAATTTGCAACATATCATTTTAAACATAAGAAATACATCAAACAATGTATCTTCTGCAGCTAATCAGCTTACTGTGCATGCAGGGGAGACATATAACAGTTCTACAAATATTGCTCAGGATATGAGACAAATTACACAAAATGCTGAGGCTTCTATGGTGATGACAGAAGAAACAGCGGCTGCAATGGAAGAAACAGCGACAGGCATTCAGCAAATTGCAGACTCTGCTAATACAGCAGCTGAATCATCTATTGCTGCATCCCAAGCTTCCGAACGTGGGAATCAAGTTGTTCAGCAAGTAATTACACAGATGGAGCTAATTAATGGCTCTGTGGAACAAATTGGAACAACCATCAATGGATTACATTCTAATACGAAAAAAATTAGCGATATTGTTAGCCTTATTACAGCTATCGCCGATCAAACAAATTTATTAGCATTGAATGCCGCTATTGAGGCAGCAAGAGCTGGAGAGCACGGAAAAGGCTTTGCGGTGGTGGCTGATGAGGTAAGAAGTTTAGCTGAGCAATCATCACAATCTGCTACTGAAATTTACAATTTGATTAGTACAATTCAAGCTGATTCAAACGCTTCTATTACGGTTATGGAGAAGGGTAAAGAGGATGTAAAGGCTGGGATGGAATTTACCAATGAGGTAGGAGAAATCTTTAAGGAAATTCTCACTTCGTCTGAGGAGGTTGCAAGCCAAATTCGTGAAATTTCGGCTGCATCTCAGCAAATATCTGCTTCATCTGAGGAAGTCGCTGCATCTGTAAATAACATTAAACAATCAGCAGAGCAGTCTTCGGAATTCTCATCAAATGTTTCAACAGCAACACAAGATCAATTGACAGCAATGCAGGAAGTAAAAGAGGCATCTTCTTCATTAGGAAAAACAGCAGAAGAATTACAGGCACTCGTTTCGAAATTCAAATTGGAGAATGATCATTATGGAAATTAATTTTAAAGGAAAAAATGTTCTTGTAACTGGTTCAAGTAAAGGCATCGGCAAAGCTATCGCATTAGGCTTTGCGGAACACGGTGCTAATCTCTTAATAAACTATATTGGGGATGACAAGGAAGCAGAAGAGGTTCGTGCACAAGCAGAAAAGTTTGGTGTTCAGGCAATTAAATTCAATGCGGATGTATCGAATTCCCAGCAAGTGCAAGACATGTATCAATATATGGATACACATTTAGGCGCAATTGATATTCTTGTCAATAACGCCGGATTTGCTCAGGCTTCAAGCATTACAGATTTGACTGACGAGCAATGGGATAAAATGATTAAGGTACATTTATATGGCTGCTTCTATAATTGTCGTGAAGCAGCAAAAAGAATGAAGGAACAAAACAGTGGAAAAATTATTAATATCTCTTCTGATATTGGTAGTTTAGGCTGTGAAGAGTTTACGCATTATTCGGCTGCAAAAGGTGGAATTAACGCCTTTACAAAAGCTTTAGCAAGAGAATTAGCTCCTTCTATTTTAGTCAATGCAGTAGCTCCTAGTGGCACATTTACTGATATTCTTAAGGAATTTGGTGACAACTACGTAGAGGAGGAGTCTGCTAAATATCCTTTAAAACGATTAGCACAACCGGAGGAAATTGCAAAGAGTGTATTATTTTTAGCCTCAGAAAATGCTAATTTCTATACAGGACAGCTTTTAACGCCTAATGGTGGGGTTGTTATGAACGGATAAAGCGAAAAACTAAGGAGCCATACTTATGTTAAATATAATCATCTTTAGCTTATACTTAATTTTTATTTATTATATTGGCTATAAAGGCTATAAGCGTGTAAATACTGCCGAGGATTTAATTGTTGCTGGATGGAGCATGCCGCTATCTGTTGTAACAGGAAGCTTAGTTGCCGCCTTATTAGCAGCACCCTTCTTTTTTGCTGCTGTTGGTTCAGGCTATACAAGTGGAGGTTTTGAAGGCTCAGCAACAATGGGCGGCTTAGGCACCTGTATGATTCTTGGGGCACTTATCTGGACAAAGCCACTACGAAGATTGAAGGGTTGGACATTAGCTGATTACTATGGACTACGATATGGAAGTAAGAAGCTAGGTGCATATACAGGAGTCGTGATGGCAATAGCCTTTGGGGTCTTTAATGCGGCTGCACTAACTGTGGGTGGAACATATATTATTCAGCAGCTTTTACAAATTGATTTTGTGCCTGCTGCATTACTATTTGTATCCCTAACGGCTCTTTATTCAGTGATTGGTGGGCTATGGGCAGTTGCCTATACGGAAATTGTACAGGGTGCTCTTGCAGTAGCAGGGATCTTAGGAATAACGATTTTCATTTTGTTCTATTATCCAGATGTTACATTCAATCCTGAATGGTGGAATATCAGTACATTATTCGAAAAGGCTGGGGCAGAGTTTTGGACCCTTTATCTTGTGCTAGCACTTGGCGACATTCCAGCAGTGGATTTAGGGCAAAGGGTAGCTGCTGCCAAAAGCCCGAAAGTAGCACAGCGTAGTATGATTATTGCAGGGTCCATTATTATTGCAATTAGTTGGATTCCAGGAATGTTAGGAGAGGCATTCAAGACCATTTATCCTGATAGTTCAAATCCAGAAACATTAATGCTTACATTTGCACAAGGGTATTTCCCTCCATTATTAGCAGCAATTTTCCTAACGGCAATGGCTGCTATGGGGATGTCAACGGTAGCTGCATGCTATGTTGCCACTTCTGGAATTGTAACAAAAAATATTTATTTAGATTTTATTAACCGTAACCCCGATCCTAAAAAGCTATTAAGATTTTCCCGTGCTATTATTCTTGCAAGTGCTTTACTAGGCTTAGTGCTCGCATTGAGCTTCCAAAAAGTAATTGATTTAGCGTATTTAGCGTGGGACATTATATTCGTAACAATTTTCTGGCCAATAGTTTTAGGACCATTCTGGAAGCGAGTAAGTACGCCAGCAGTTTGGGCAAGTATTTCAGTAGGGCTGGTATACTATATCGTTACATCATTGACACATGTCCCGAGCCTCAATATCCAATCTGAAGGTTTCTTAGGCTTATTGAATGAGTTATGGCAGGCTCCTGTTTTCTCAGGTGTTGTGATTACAGGCATCACCATTGTTGTAGTGAGCTTACTTATTCCTCCTACACAGCATGTACTTGAAATGCACAGGATAGAACAAGATAAGAGCCTAGATGATGTCGGAAGCAAGGAAGAGTTAATGAAGTAATTTAAAAAATTTTAGGCAACTTTATAAGAAGATGATGTCTGTATTGCGCAGCCATCATCTTTTTAGGTTCGCTATTTTTATTACTTCTATCTTAAAATACCCTTGATATTTAAGAATGAAAAGGTGATGAGTAGAATAGAATTTCTACTATATATGGTTGTAATTGTTCTATCATTTTCTTCTTGAGGGTGGGATATAGGTGAAAACCTTTTTTGTCTTTTTTCTAGGAATTATCTATTTATTACTAGCAAATGCAGTTGAATCAATTCTATTTAATAGGCTGTATTTTCTTATAGGCATAGTTCTAATAATTGTCGGAAGTATACACTACTTGAAAGAGCGTAATAGTTATTTAAAATGGTTAGAAGATATGAGAGAGGCAAGTGAGCGAGAGCTGCTGGCAATTCCCCATACACAGTGTATCCTTTCAGAGGATAGCTTAAGTGCTTTATTGTTAGACGAACCAACGAATACACTTTATTTTGCAAGTAGGGAAGATTTAGAGGAGGAATTGATAAAAAAGGTCATCCACTTTGATAAAATATATGAAGTAGCAATAGTGGAGGATGAAATATTTATTGCAAGAACAAGTAATCATTTAATCAGTGGTTCTTTATTAGAGGATGAGCAGGATGTTGAAGTAGAGGAGATTGATGAAGATGATCCTGCGTATAATACTGTCTCTCAATTAGCTTTGAAAATTGTAGCTGATAATTTATCAGACCCTATTTTAGAATTTGTTTTTTTAGATGAAGAGGAGCCCATTTCTAGGGAGGAGGACGAGTACCTAGAGTCCTTAGAGCTATGTGAAAAATGGTATCAGAAGATAAGTGTGATTATCAAGCGTTATGAACTTGAAAGAGTACCCATTCGCCATTGGCAATAAAATTTAGAAGCTATCTCGATTCATTAACATAAATCGGAATAGCTTTTTTTCATAAAAATTTGATTTAGCAACAAGTTAATTGAGGGGCAAAGGAATTGCTCGGGTAGGGCAAGAACTTGCTCAGGTGTCCCCCAAAACTGCTCGGGTATGGCAAGAACTTGCTCAGGTGATTGCCCAAACTGCTCGGGTATGGTAAGAACTTGCTCAGGTGGCCCTCAAAACTGCTCGGGTAGGGGAAAAACTTGCTCAGGTGGTTCCCAAAACTGCTCGGGTATGATAAGAACTTGCTCAGGTGTCCTCAGGAACTGCTCGGGTATGGGAAGAACTTGCTCAGGTAGCTCTCAAAACTGCTCGGGCAGCGCAAGAACTTGCTCAGGTGGTTCCCAAAACTGCTCGGGCAGTGCAAGAACTTGCTCAGGTGATTCCCCAAACTGCTCGGGTATGGCAAGAACTTGCTCAGGTGTCCCCCAAACTGCTCGGTCAGGGCAAGAAACAACCAAGCAGTCCCAAAACAGTTATCGAGAAGCGCTGGATTTTTAGATTTTAAATTGTTGCAACTGACTGTTTAGCTCTTCGGACAAACCGGCGAGCTGGCTTGCGCTTCTTGAAATTTCATCCATAGTACTTGCGGTTTCCTCTATGGTTGCTGTTGTTTGCTCCACACCTGCCGCAGATTCTTGGGAAATCGAGGCCATTTCATCGACAGAGGTATTGACGGATTCAGAGTTTTGAGCTAGCTTATTTAAATTTTCCGATATGGCGTTAATATTGAGAATCATATCCTCAACTGCACCTGATATCTGTTCAAAGGTTTCATTTGTCTGATTTAATTGGGTTGAACCTTTTTTTACTTCCTCATAGCCTGATTGGAGTGCTGCTGTTACATTGCCAGTCTCTCCTTGGATGCGATTAACGATTGTTGAAATATCTGTCACGGAGAATTGGACTTGTTCAGCCAGCTTACGCACCTCGTCGGCTACTACTGCGAAGCCCTTTCCATGTTCTCCTGCGCGAGCTGCTTCAATGGCAGCATTTAAAGCAAGCAGGTTTGTTTGATTTGAGATATCATCAATAACCGAAACTAGCTTGGAAATTTCCGCCGATTGCTCGTTTAAACTTTCGACTTTTCTTACTGAATTTAAAACAATTTCATTTATCGCGTTCATTTGATGTGTAGATTGAATCATTAAATTTTTACCTGTCGAAGTTAAGCTTTGAACATGGCCTGAATGCTTGTTCAATTCAATGCCCTCTTTTGTCGTATCATGAATACGGTGTTGGAATGATGTCATTGTTTCCGCTAAATCACTTGCAGTAGATGCCTGTGTTTCAGTACCAGAGGCAAGCTCCTGCATTGTTACGGTTATTTGCTCTGTTCCCGTTTGAACCTCATTGGCAGATTGAGCAAGCTCCTCGCTACTTGCTGCTACAGTTTCTGAAACAGTATGAATCGAGCTAATTGTTTGCTTTAATTTTTGATTCATTTCATTTGCGGCCAGCATTAATTGACCTATTTCATCCTGTTGATCTATAAATAGCGGCTTATGGCGGAGATTACCATTTGCTAATTCTCCCATACGCTCTGAAACAATCGTAATGGGCTTTGAAATCTTACTTGCAGTTATAATGGCAATAACAATGCCAGCAACCGTCAAGACAATACTAGCTATTGTGCCAATAGTTTTATTACTGGAACTTGTAGAGACAACTTCATTCCCTACGTTGGTAATAGATTCTGAACGATTATTGGCTAATTCCTCATAACCGATGCGAACTTCCGTTACAAGATCATTAATGGCTGTTAAATTTTGTAATGCTAATTCTTTATCACCTCTTTTATAGACATCAAATACTTGAGTATTTACACGATTACTCCATTCCCGTGCCATTACTACTAGTTTTTCACGCTCCGGTGTATTTTCAAATTTTTCTACAATACTATTGCTTTCCTCTGCAATTTGCCGGTATTGATTGAACGTCTCTATGTATTTTTCATCGCCTGATACAACATAGCTTAAAGCCGATGATAATCGAACACTCATAGACATGGCTAAATTTTTACTTGCTGTCATAACAATTAAATCTTCGTTCACTAGACCCTTTGCCTGCTTCTCCATCTGAGTATTAGAAAGATAAGTATAGGTTATGAAGCAAAAAACAAAAACTAACAATAGAAGAAATGCACCTAAAATCCTTGCTTTAAGTGTTTTAAACTGAAATATCCCTTTCATCTTTCCCATCCTTTTTCGTGTTTAATAATCCGCATCACATGCAAATTGTTATAGTACAAATATTATTTTATAACTAAATCAGTGTATAAATAAGTCCTTTTAGTGGGAAAATTTAAAATAGTTTTTTAGTACAATAATAAATAGAGGAAAATTTCGTGAGTAGTGAAATGTATATGCTCCTAAAATATTCCTGAAAAAATTCACTGCTCGTTAAGTATTTCTACCTAAATAAAAAAAGCACTTGCTGTAAAAACATCAAGTGCTACTCAATTATTGTTTTGCCTTTGCCTTTTTGGCTAGTCGTTCCCATTGTAATAATGAAGGATATGGATCGAATGCCCATTCTGTGCGACCATTGAATTTATAGATACCATAATGCAGATGGGGAGGGAATTTACCCGATGTACCTTCCTTGCCATAGCCAGAGCTTCCTACATAACCAAGAACAGTGCCAGGCTCGACAATGTCACCTACTTCAATATCCTTATGATAGCTACCAAGATGGGCATAATAGTGATATGAATTATGATTATCGCGGATGCCTATTCGCCAGCCACCAAATTGGTTCCAGCCTTTTATTTCCACTACACCATATGAAGTAGAAACTACAGGAGTTCCATAACTAGCGAAAATATCTGTTCCTTCATGGATGCGTCGTCCACCCCAGCCTCTGTTAGCTCCCCATGTACCTCGATAACTGTAATCGTAATTTGTAGGGATTGGGAAGGTATGAGCATCAAGTTCGGTTGTTTTAAAATGTCTATACATAGTGGAAATGGTGAAGATTTGATTAACAGCTTCCTCACTTCCATAATAATCCCATAAAGCTAATTTAAAATCCTCATCAGTTGTTCCAAATTTGCTTAAAAAACTAGCCATGGAAAATATGACATCAGCATCGTCTGTTGGATTGGCAACACCGTCACCATTACCATCGAGACCCATTCCTCCAAAATAGCTTATCGTTTCTGGAGAGGTATCTTCTTTTATAGGATTTAAAGGGCCTGACCAATATTCATCGGAAAATTGAATGGCGATAATACCATCTCTTTTTGGTATATCCTTACGAACGGATTGCAGATTGCGCTCATATTGGTCAATGGCTGCTAAAAAATGCCATGGAATGAGCAATTCATCAAATTGTACAAAATAGGTCATGCGTTGCTGTAAAATTTCTTCTTCTGAGGGTTTATCATTTGCCAAAGCAATGGTGGGGCTAGTATAACTCCATAATAATATCCATGATAAAAGAAAAATAAAATGGCGATTCAATAATGGACCTCCTTTCTAACGTTAGAATAACCGAATTTTTTTTCTTCATTCAGTACTTTTTGTGGGAAAAGAAGTGGATTGCTGTAGTCCGTTACTAAAATAAACTAATATCGTGCAGCCAATATTTTCATGGGTAAATAGAACAATAAGAAGAAACTTTGGCAAAGAAAAAGTATTGGGTATCATAATGTCATTTACTTCATACTATGTTATAAATCAAGCCCTGAATGGAGGGAAGGCTATCAACATTTTAGATAAAGTGAAAAGCTATCGCGAAGAAGAAAATCGGCTGAAGTGGGAAGGGACATTTGCAGATTATTTAAGCATCATTAAGGAAAGACCTGAAGTTGCACAAACAGCCCATTCACGCGTCTACAATATGATAAAAAGTGCTGGTGTAGAGGAACGCGATGGGCAAAAAATGTACAAATTTTTTGGGCAAGAAATTTTTGGGCTTGAAACAGCAATTGAAAGACTGGTGGAGGAATATTTCCACCCAGCAGCACGAAGATTAGATGTGAGGAAGCGCATTTTGTTATTAATGGGACCCGTAAGTGGAGGGAAATCAACAATCGTGACCTTGTTAAAACGCGGGCTTGAGCATTTTTCGCGAACAGATGAAGGCGCAGTTTATGCAATTAAGGGATGTCCAATGCATGAGGATCCGCTACATTTGATTCCTCATCATTTGCGTAATGAATTTTTTGAGGAGTATGGCATAAGAATTGAGGGAAGCTTATCACCTTTAAATACGATGCGTCTTGAAAAAGAATACGATGGGCGTATTGAAAATGTGATGATTGAACGTATAACTTTTTCAGAAGACAAACGTGTAGGCATTGGTACATTTACACCATCAGATCCTAAATCACAGGATATTGCAGATTTAACAGGTAGTATTGATTTCTCCACAATTGGAGAGTTTGGTTCAGAATCGGACCCTCGAGCTTACCGCTTTGACGGGGAACTAAATAAGGCAAATAGAGGTATGATGGAATTTCAGGAAATGTTAAAGCTTGATGAGAAATTCTTATGGAATTTATTATCTTTAACACAGGAAGGGAATTTCAAAGCAGGTCGATTTGCATTAATTAGTGCTGATGAACTAATCGTAGCGCATACAAATGAAACGGAATATCGTTCATTTATTTCCAATAAAAAAAATGAGGCGCTACATTCCCGTATTATTGTTATGCCAATTCCGTATAACTTGAAAGTTAGCCAGGAAGAGCATATTTATGAAAAGATGATAAAAGAAAGTGATATGTCCCATGTGCATATTGCGCCACATGCATTAAAGGCCGCAGCAATCTTTTCGGTTCTCACAAGACTAGAAGTACCGAAAAAGCAAGGTGTGGATCTTATAAAAAAAATGCGCCTGTACGACGGAGAAAATGTGGAGGGATTTAATTCCGTTGACTTAGAGGAGCTTAAAAAAGAGTTCCCAAATGAAGGCATGAACGGTATTGATCCACGCTATATCATTAATCGTATTTCTTCGGCTATTATTCGCAAAGAGATACCATCTATTAATGCATTAGATGTCTTACGGGCACTGAAAGATGGATTGGATCAACATGCTTCCATTTCTCAAGAGGATCGCGAAAAATATATGAATTACATTGCGGTTGCTCGTCGTGAGTACGATGAAATTGCTAAAAATGAAGTACAAAAGGCCTTTGTCTATTCGTATGAGGAATCGGCAAAAACATTGATGAACAATTATCTTGATAATGTAGAGGCGTTTTGTAATAAAAATAAAATTTTAGATCCATTGACTGGGGAGGAAATGAATCCTGACGAAAAATTAATGCGCTCAATTGAAGAGCAAATTGGTATTTCAGAAAATGCAAAAAAAGCATTCCGTGAGGAAATATTAATTCGGATTTCTGCGTATGCTCGAAAGGGTAAGCGTTTTGATTACAATTCTCATGAAAGATTACGAGAGGCGATTCAGAAAAAATTATTTGCAGACTTAAAAGATGTCGTGAAAATTACAACATCTTCAAAAATGCCGGATGAATCACAGCTTAAGAAAATTAATGAGGTTGTTGCAAGATTAGTCGATGAGCATGGCTATAATACAGCATCTGCTAATGAATTGCTGCAATATGTAGGTAGTCTGTTAAATCGATAAGCAAGTTTGATAGGAGTAATAGGAGTGTCCCAATTTAAGGGCCACTCCTTTTATCTTCATACTAAAAAAAACGAACATAATTGATTTCTCGAAAAATGTTCAAGAAAGAGGATTTCTAGCATAGTATAGAAAAAGCGAATTTGAGCAGATGGGTGAGGATAAAAATGACTGAACACGAAAACAAACGCTTTGTCATCTCTCAGGAAAATTGGTCCCTCCATCGTAAAGGGCACCAGGACCAGCAACGTCATATGGAAAAGGTAAAAGATGCAATCAAGAATAATTTGCCTGATTTAGTTAGTGAGGAAAGTATAGTCATGTCCAATGGCCGTGATGTTATAAAAATTCCTATCCGTTCACTGGATGAATATAAAATTCGGTATAACTATGATAATTCAAAGCATGTTGGGCAAGGACAAGGAGACAGTAATGTAGGGGATGTAGTTGCTCGCGAGCCAGGCAGAGGCAATCAAGCTGCTGGTAAAGGGAAGGAAGCTGGTGATAAGCCAGGTCAAGACTATTATGAGGCTGAGGTAAGCATTGAAGAGGTCCAAAAAGTCTTATTTAATGAGCTAGAGCTACCTAATCTACAACAAAAAGAAAAAGCAGATATTAAAACTGAAAAAATCGAATTTAACGATATTCGGAAAAAAGGTCTTATGGGAAATGTTGATAAAAAACGCACAATTCTAAATGCACTTAAGCGCAATGCGATGCAAGGAAAACCAGAAATAACGCCAATTCATAATGATGATTTACGTTTTAAAACATGGGATGAGGTTGAGAAGCCCGAATCCAAGGCAGTTGTCCTGGCGATGATGGATACGAGTGGATCGATGGGTTCCTTTGAAAAATATTGTGCGAGAAGCTTCTTCTTCTGGATGACGAAATTTCTACGTTCTAAGTATGAAACAGTGGAAATTGAGTTTATTGCCCATCATACAGAGGCAAAAGTGGTTACGGAGGAAGAATTTTTCACAAAGGGAGAAAGTGGTGGCACTATATGTTCATCAGCCTATATAAAAGCGCTGGAGCTAATTCGAGAAAAGTATAACCCTTCTCGCTACAATATTTATCCAGTGCATTTTTCAGATGGTGAGAACATTTCAATGGATAATGAAAAATGCTTGAAGCTGGTTAACGAGTTAATGGAAGTTTCGAGTATGTTTGGATATGGTGAAGTGAATCAGCATAATCGTTTTTCTACACTAATGTACACCTACAAAAAGATAGATGATCCGAAATTTAGGTATCATATTTTGAAAAAGAAAGGCGATGTGTATGATGCCTTAAAGAGCTTTTTCAAAAAAGATGAGGAATAAATCAGAAACGTTTCAAGCCTATATGTTCAAAGGAGGGGGCAGAAAAAATGGAGATGAATGAGCTGCATCGAGCGATTGATGAAATTACCGAAATTGCCTCAGGCTTTGGCTTAGATTTTTTTCCAATGCGTTATGAAATTTGTCCAGCAGATATAATCTATACCTTCGGCGCATATGGTATGCCTACACGGTTTTCACATTGGAGCTTTGGGAAACAGTTTCATAAAATGAAGCTCCAATATGATTTAGGACTAAGTCAAATATATGAGCTAGTGATTAATTCGAATCCATGCTATGCATTTTTGCTTGATACAAATACCTTAACACAGAATAAACTAATTATTGCTCATGTGTTGGCACATTGTGATTTCTTTAAAAATAATGTACGCTTCTCTAATACTAGAAGAGATATGGTGGAGAGCATGACGGCCACAGCTGAACGGATTGCTGGCTATGAAAGAGACTATGGCAAGGATGAGGTTGAAAAGTTCTTGGATGCAGTTTTAGCAATTCAGGAGCATATCGATCCATCTATTTTACGTCCAAAGCTATCCTGGGATACAGAGGAAGAATTTGAAGAGGAAATTATCCCCACAAAATCGCCTTATGATGATTTGTGGAATTTAGACAATAAGGAAAAACAATCAAGTCCAATTCGTCGGAAAATAAAGCAATTTCCGCCAAAGCCAGAAAAGGATCTATTATTATTTTTAGAGGAGCATAGCCGTGAGCTAGAAAATTGGCAGCGGGATGTGTTGACGATGATGCGAGAAGAGATGCTCTATTTCTGGCCACAGTTAGAAACAAAAATTATGAATGAGGGCTGGGCTTCCTATTGGCATCAGCGCATTATGCGAGAGCTTAAACTCACAACAGCGGAAACAATTGAATATGCAAAATTAAATGCGGGCGTAGTGCAGCCCTCAAAGACGTCTATAAATCCTTATTATCTAGGTGTGAAAATATTTGAGGATATTGAAAATCGTTATAATCATCCAACAGAAGATATGAAAAAGCTAGGTATTCAACCGCATTCAGGTAGGGAGAAAATGTTTGAGGTAAGGGAGATAGAATCGGATATCTCCTTTATTCGCAACTATTTAACAAAGGATTTAGCAAAACAAGAGGATCTCTATTTGTTCCAGAAAAAGGGGAATGAATACCGTATTACAGATAAGGAACATGAGATGGTAAGGGATCAGCTCGTTTCTATGCGTGTTAATGGAGGATTTCCTTATATTGTCGTCAAAAATGGAGATTATCTTCGAAATGGAGAGCTTTATTTAGTACATGGCTATGAGGGAATGGAGCTAGATCCACATTATTTAGAAAATGTCCTACCGTATATTTATCAGCTTTGGGGCCGCCCTGTTCATTTAGAAACATATGTTGAAGGTAAGCCTGTATTATATTCTTATGATGGCACAAAGAATTATAAACGAAATGTATGAGCAGGCTCTTTCAAACCAAAAGCTTCTATTTGTTGAAATACTACAAACAAATAGAAGCTTTTATTGTTCAGTATATTAAAGCTTATTCTTATTCAATCTCCTCTTCATTACTTTCACTATGGTTAGAGGATGAATGGATATCGCTGTCAATAACGAGACTATCCCTTACTTTTATTCCTTGTTGTCCTCCTGCTTCATCATTATCATTCCCAGCTATACCGCTGCGACCATTTCCATCGGCGAATTGAGAGTTTACGTTTCTAGTGCTGCCGTTAATTGCATTTTGACCGCCTTGGTTGGCATTAGTACCTACATCCTTATTGATTTGCCCACCACCCTCAGCCCTTTGTTCAAAGTGGATATCCGTATTCCCGATATTAAAAGTAAAATTGATGGTAATATGATTTTTGGCTGGATCCTTTGAGTGTTCATTATCACGTTTATGATCAGACATAGTTTTCACTCCCTTCATTTTAGTATCATTATTAAGATATTAATATTTTTCGAACTTACTTGTACATGTAGCCATACAATGAATAAATAATATAGAGGACAAGACAACACTGAAAGCTGCCCCTTATCATCTAAATTTGTTAAAATAAAAAAGGATTTGAATATTTAAAGAACTGGAACGGTGAATCAACTTTGAGAACATTTAAAAAGGTTTATATAGAGATAACAAGTGTCTGTAACTTAGCCTGTAGTTTTTGTCCGCCAACTGCCCGTGCAAAGGGTCTGATAAAAGTAGAACAATTTAATCACATACTGGATGAAATACGTCCACACACAAAATATATTTATTTGCATGTAAAGGGAGAGCCACTGTTACATCCCCGAATTGACCAGCTGCTTGATGCTGCACATGCAAAAGGTTTTAAAGTAAATATTACAACAAATGGGACGCTGATTAAAAAGAATCGTGAAAAGCTACTAGGAAAACCAGCCTTACGTCAAATCAATTTCTCTTTACATAGCTTTGATGGACATGAGGGATCAGAAAATCGGGAAAAATATTTAGGAGATATATTGGATTTTGTTCGTGCTGCGCGAGAATACAATACAATTATTTCCTACCGTTTATGGAATTTACAAAAAGACCATGTCTCTGATATTGCTGCCCGTAGAAACCGTGAAACATTGGAAGTTCTAGAGAATGAATACCATCTAGACTATCACATAGAAGAAAAAGTGCAGCCTGGTAAAGGTGTAAAAATTGCTCCTAATATTTATTTGAATCAGGATCATGAATTTAGATGGCCAAGCTTACTTGCCCCTGAGGATGAAGGAAAGGGTTTTTGCCATGCACTTCGAAGCCAGGCTGCTATTTTAGTGGATGGTACGGTTGTGCCATGCTGTCTAGATGGTGAGGGTGTCATTAATTTAGGGAATGTGCATGAGAAATCCTTTGGTGAAATTGTGGAAGGAGAACGTGCAAATAATATTGTCGATGGATTTTCACGGAGAGAAGCGGTCGAGGAGCTTTGTAGAAAATGCGGATACCGCCAAAAATTCGGTATGGAATAAAAACTACAATATAATTCCCATTCAGGACTTGGGGTTTGTTTTGTCGAATGCATAAGGAAATCTGTGTTTTGAGGGGGAATTGCTGAATTAATAAGAATATGTGCATGATTGACTTGTATTTGTGCTAGGTAGAAGGTTTTTTTTATTTAATAGAATATTCGTCATAGCTTTCTTTCCTAGGGGTGTGCGATGAGCCTCTGTTATTCTAATTTTATATAAACATTTATTATTTAGGCTTCGTTACTTCATAGACATTATAGTTTTTTACAACATTAAATTCATTTGGCTTTAGCTAAATGGATTTTTTTATATGGACAAAATAAGGGTATGCCTTTTGATAAAATAAAGAGGATTTAGAAAAAGGAGGCAATCTTCGCTATGACCATCTATGAGCAAATTAAAGAATTATTGGCGGATAAAGTGAATCAAATCGTAACAACTGCACAAGTAAAAGAAGAGTTACAACGAAAATTCAATACAAATCCAGGAAGTGTTATTTTATCGGACTATTGTTACAATCGGTATAACAAAGGAATCCTTTTCCAAAAGCATTTATTTCAATACATTACAAAAAGCACATACAAATACATAGGAGAAAATTTTGCATATACTGGCCTTATATTTCATAAGCCACAAAAACAGAATGGTGAATTAATCGTTGGAGAGTGGCGAAACGGTGTAAAGGTTCTATATGATAAACCTATTAACATTAATACTACACCTGAGTCATTAAATATTATTAGTACCAGTCAAATTGTTAAATTATATGAGGATTATAACGAGATCCTAAAGTATGAAATGAGTCTCCTTGGCTGTAAACCTACAGAATTACGTCATTTAATTGGACGAATTGGTGAATTTTTATGTGCAATCGTTACGATGGGCAGTCTCTCTAAACAGACGAATCAACATGGGTTTGATGTCATCAGTAATGGAAAAAAAATTAGTGTAAAAACCACAGCACAAAGCACAGGTTTTATTACCTTAAATCAGAATACATTTGACGCATTTGATGAAATTTTTGTTGTACAATACAGTAATGATGATTTTAATACTATTTATTATGGACCTAAGGAGCCAATACAAAATATTGCTAGAAAGTATGAAAATAAGTATGAGGTAGATATTAATCGAATTAAGACAGTGTATCAAGAAATTTCAAAAAAGAATTTTTAACCTTATTGTTAAAAACAGCCCCAATGTTATTGACCATTGGAGCTGTTTTTCTTTGATTGTGAATCAATCGTATCTAAAAAATCCTTCGTAATGCGTACTACGTATTTTACTTCGTCTAAATTACGCTCCCTTAATAATGAACGATGGATATCAAGCATGAGGTTCTTTTCTTCAATATCAGTAACGCCAGATAATTTTTGGAAATTAAAAAGCTCCTCAGGGGCAATATCTAACGCTTTCATTAGTGTTTCTAGAGTACTCAATGTAATATTTGATTGCCCATGTTCAATATTTGAAACTCTACCTTTGCTAAAACCTAATTTTCCCGTTCTTTCTGCCACTTCTTCCTGACTAAGTCCCTTGGACACTCTGATAATACGGAGTTGTTCACCTACTAGCTTTAAAAAGTCTGACATATGAATCACCTCTATGTAAAAAGCTAGTGAAAAACCTTAAAAATGCATATACTATTATATTGGTATAATAGAGATTATGTTGCATTAAAATGGTACAATTGATAAAAGGAAGCTCTTATTAAGGCAAGTGGCATGTGAAAAATGAGTTTCCATGTATGTTAGATTGGAGGATTCAAGCATGGTTAAATGTTATCGATTAGATGAGGTAGCTATAATAGAGACTGGCGAAATAGTACCGAAGAAAAAATATTTCTCAAAAAGAGGATCTCCCTTCATTTCAGCAAAATTCTTAAAGCAGCTAATACTAAATGGTAAAATTGCTGAATTACCGAAAATTGATCGTACATATGAAAAATATTTTAAGTGTACAACAGTCCCCGCGAAAACTATCATACTTACGAAAACTAACTTAAATGCTACCAATAAGCAAGTGTATCAGTGTGAAGAAGAAGTATGGATTGCCAAGGATCTCATAGCGATTATTCCAGATGAATCGATTATTTTAAGCGATTATTTATACCATTTTTTGAACTGGTATCGTGTAAATAAAGAATGGTACCATCTACATCAAATTTCCCTTAAAATTCCGAATGTCGAGATTCAATATAGTATGGTACAAATTTTAAATAAAGTGCAGCATTTAATAAACAATAAAGACTTTTTATTGACCCAAATAGATGGGTTACCACAGTATTTCCACCATTTCTCCGTACCGATAGAAGGGCACGCCAAAAATGTATGTCATGGATTTAATCAGGTTCAGCACCTTTACAATCTTTTGCTATATAGAATTTTTAAGGGCGAATTAGTCAAGGACATACAGGAGACAGACTTTTTTAAAACATTCAGCATTCAGTAGCATAAATAAGTGGTGCGAGCGAGAGAAGTTGAACCCTCGCACCGACTTTTATATATCAATAATAATAGGCAGTATCATTGGTTTTCTTTTTGTTTGTGTAAAAAGATATTGACCAATAGCGCGTTTAATTTCTCTCTTTAAGACATGAATTTGCTGTCTACCTTCCTCTTGTAGCTCATTGACTGTTTCTTTTACAAGAAAATTAACTTTTGTTAAAAGTTCCTCAAAATCTTTTGCATAAACAAAACCTCGTGAAATTGTATCTGGCTCTGAAATAAATGTTCCATCAGCCTTACTAAGTGTTAAAACGATGACTAGCATTCCATCCTCGGAAAGCTGTTTACGATCACGCAGGACAATGCCTTCTACCTCACCGATACCAATGCCATCTACATATGTGTCTCCGGACGGAATTTTTCGGGTTTGTCTAGCCTTTGCATCTTCAATATCAACAACATCCCCGTTCTTCATAATAAAGGTATGTCCTCTTTTGACACCAACAGATTCTGCTAGCAAGCGATGCTGGTGTAACATTCGGAACTCCCCATGAATGGGAATGAAAAATTTAGGCTTCATTAAAGTGAGCATTAGTTTTAAATCCTCCTGATAGCCATGTCCTGAAACATGCATACCTGTATGGCTGGAGGAGCCATAAATAACCTTTGCGCCAAGCTGAAATAAATTATCGACAATGCGTGATACACCCTTCTCATTTCCTGGAATAGGGGATGAGGCTAAAATTACTGTGTCATCAGGTAATATTTTTACCTCACGATGACTACCACTTGCTAGCCGTGATAGAGCTGCTAATGGCTCCCCCTGACTACCAGTACATAGTACGACTACTTCCTCAGGTGAGTGATATTTTACTTCACGAGCATCGATTAACATATCCTCTGGAATGTTTAAATACCCCCGCTCAAGTGCTACATCCACCACATTTACCATGCTACGACCTAGCAATGCAAGCTTTCTATCTGTAGCGATAGTGGCATTGACAATTTGTTGAATACGATTCACATTTGAGGCAAATGTAGAAATAATAATTTTACGTTCGGCATGTAAAAATGCTTCTTCAATATGATCACCGACAAGCTTTTCTGATGGTGTTAACCCCGGTCTTTCGGCATTGGTACTTTCAGAGATTAGAGCCAATACGCCATTTGTGCCGATTTCAGCCATCTTATGAATATCTGCAAACTGATTATTAACAGGCGTTAAATCAAATTTAAAATCACCAGTGTGTACTACATTACCTTCAGGAGTATGGAAAACGATTCCTAGACAATCAGGTATACTATGATTTGTTCGGAAGAAACTAACATCAACTTGTCCAAAGTTTAATAATGAATCAGAATGGATTTCTATTAAATCGGTTTCTCGTAAAAGCTTATGCTCTTTTAGTTTTAATTCGATTAACCCAAGCGTAAATCGTGTGGCATAAATAGGAACATTCAACTTTTTTAAAAGGTAAGGAATTCCTCCAATATGATCCTCATGCCCATGTGTCACAATCAATGCTTTAATTTTTTCTTTGTGTTCCTGTAAATACGTAATATCAGGGATGATTAAATCAATTCCCAGCAAGCTTTCGTCTGGAAACTTTGCACCACAGTCAATGATTAGCATTTCGTTTCCATACTGTACTACATACATATTTTTGCCAATTTCGTTAATGCCACCTAAAGCAAAAATAGATAATAAATTGTTTTTTGTGGACAAGCGTATCCCTCCAATTCTTTTTGTTGCTTCAGCATTATGTAGTATAGCTATAAGCGTTTCATCCTATACGAAAAGACAATTAGAGGGACAAACTTTCATCCAATCATTAATATTAGATTTTTAAGAAGAATAGAATAGAGCAACGAACAGAATAAAGGAGATGTAATGTTGTCGAATTACTTACAGCATGCAGTATTTGAGCATCGGTTTTGGCTGAGAATACTAAAAGATCATTCTCAATTCATTCATGATTCATTATATCCATCAGAAACAGAGGAAATTAAAAAGGCGAGTTCATTTATCCAACAATTTACACAACTGCTTGCTTATGTGAATTCAATAGATGCCAATAATGCGGTATCCTTTTCAGTTACTGTTGATGAAGCAGTAGAGCAACTAAAGCAATTTAAATTTCATATCCTCAGAAAGCAATTAGTAGGAAATATTAATATTCATCTACCACCAACCTTTATAAATCATATGGTCAATGAATTAGAGGAATATCAAATTGTCCTAAGCTATCTTAAGAAAGGAGAAGTTCCACCTATTTTTCATGAACTGCATCATCATTTACTCTGGCTTTTAGATGCATCAGGACATGCAGGAGCCATTCATGATGATTTGGACGGGGTGGAACAAAGACTGAAGCAAAAAAGTCATGAATTTACACAGCATTTTGATCAATTTTATTTAAAAGCAGTAGAGCTTACTGGTTATTTACGTTCTAATATAGAAACATTTCCCGCATTAAATCGCTTTAATAAAGAAGTAGAGCTAGAAATGACTTTATTTAAAACTTTTTTACGTGAGTTAGAGGAAATGGAATTAAGTGCAGAAGTATTAGGAACGTTTACAGCACTTATGGCGGACCATATGCTGAGGGAGGAGCAATATTATTTATCGAAGCTAACTCAATCTAGAGAGGTAGAATAACTAGGGCAAGAGGCTATCTGACTACGGAAAGAAGAGATAGCCTTTTTAAATTTTTAAGGATGAATAAATACACTCGTACCGATTGGAATAATGCTCGCTAGCTCCTCAACATCTTGATTATGCATGCGAATACAGCCATGTGATACGGCATGCCCGATAGAACTAGGGTCGTTTGTTCCATGAATACCATAATGATCCTTAGAAAGACTCATCCACATTGTGCCGAAGGGACCACCAGGGTTTGGAGCTTTATTTATGATAATAAAATTACCGACTGGCGTAACATGTAGCATTCTACCAACCGCAATGGGATACTGTTTTTGCAGAACATCATTTTTATATAATCGAAGCCAGCGATTATCTGTTGATATTTCAATTTTATAGGGAATTGTATTGGCACTAGGAATGCCAGGGATGATTATTTGTTGTCCTATATAAAGTGCATATGGATTGATTCCTGGATTGGCTGCAATGATAGATGAAAGGGATGTACGATAATCTCTCGCTATTTGAGGCAATGTTTCTCCCGTTTTCACTGTATGGACCAATGCCATCACCTCCTCATGTTTTTCTATAAGATATGCTAACGGTATGAAAAAATCCGATAAAGAAGTACATATTGGGATATGATAAGCAGTAAATCCAGTAGTCAAGGAGCTATAGCCAAATGAAAGAGTATAAAATAACCTATTTCTTTGATGAAGTGCATTATGTAAGGAGATTTATTCATATTGAGTCTCAGGAAAAGGCAGAGGCGTTGGTACGAAGTGAACGAGATCAATATATAACCTTTACAGATAGTAGGGGAATATATCATGAACTGCATACAAAGCATGTGAGAGTTATACAAATTTCTGAATATCATCGCGTTGATAAAAGTATAAAAATGAAAAACACATAATATTCTCACCATTACACACATTAGTGTTAAAGGAGTGAGAATAATGGATAAAGACAATATACCACATGAAAAAAAGATGTTTATGCATTTAGCAAGTAAGGATAAGCCTGATATGGTTGATTCCGATAGGATTAGCATTTTTGATTTGCACGAAGATATGCAAACAGTAGACGCCATACCGATTGAAGAACTAAATAAAAGAGTGGGACGTGAAGGTGACGAACTAATTGAATTGCAACCAGATGAATTATAGGAGGTCATAGAAGTCATGAATAATCAAAATGAAGCAAAGTATACTGTTGCTGGTACCGATATTCATGATGTCAAAAGAAAAAATGCAGAGGCAGGCTTATCTTACAATGAGGCAAAAAGGCTTTTGGCACAGAATGGTGGGCACGGTACAGCGAAGTATAGTGATACAGACGTTACAGAGGTAAAGCAACAGATTCAGGGAAAAAATCAATAAGCAGATCTAGAGGGGTATGTAGTACTCCTCTTTTGTTATTATGTAGAGTAATGATAAGGAGGTGATTTGCCCAATGGTAGTTGAAGTAAACAATTGTCCATTATGTGGGAAAGAAAATCACTGCGGTATAGTCAATGGGCAAAAAGATTGTTGGTGCATGGCAGTGTATTTTCCTGAAGAAATCTTTCAAGCAGTGCCACAGGAATTACGCAAATGTATTTGTCAAAAGTGCTTGGATACATATAAAAATACAAAATAGGTTTGGGCGTATTGGAGGGTGTAGCAAAAACATTTGGTGAGCCATACTATACTCCTGACATGCTAAAATAATAAAAGCACTTGTAAAAGGGAACTAATGATTATTCATTGGTACATTTGTCTACCGCACATCAACCTTTCAGGCATACATTACTCTGAAAGGAGTGTGTCTAATGGCTAAATCAATTGAACTCAGTAATGTTACAAAGGCATATTTAGAGGAATATCAACGAATCCTCGATAAAATGATGCAGGGTATGACCTATGTGACCATTACATGTAGTATCTCTGAAAATTTTATTAAACAAATTATCCCGCATCAAGTAGCTGCCATTAAGATGTCAGAAAATGTTTTACGCTATACGACAAATATACCTGTTCAAAATCTCGCATTAGAAATTATTAAAACAAGCACAGAGACGCTAGAATGCTTGGAAGCGATACAAAATAGATGCTGTATCGTCCAAAATTCGGAGTATGAATTGTATGAATATATGTGTGCCTACAAAGAAATTACCGAAGCAATGTTCCAGGCGATGTGTGCACCACCAGTCTCTAATAATATTAATATCAACTATCTAAGGGAAATGATTGTTCATCATCAGGGTGGGGTACGATTGGCACAGAATGTATTGAGATTCTGTATTTGCCAAGAATTAATACCTATTCTACGATGTATGATTGATACAATGTGCCAGCAGATTTGTGATATGGAAAAACTGCTAGATGCATTGCAGGATTGTGAGAATTGTTAACTTTATCGAAAATAATCTATCGAAAAAAACGCTAAGATCAAAAGATGATTTTGGCGTTTTTTGTTGAATAAATAAATATAACAAAATGAAAATTGTCAATAAGGTGTACAAGAAAATAAGAAAGTGTAAAGAATTTATAGAGATTGTATGCTAGTTTTTGTATTATTGGTAAAATGTATATGCTAATTTTTCATTCATAATTATGGTAATTAATAATGGATGAAAAGAACCAAGTTATGGATAAGAATTGAAAAAATAGCTTAACGACTTATAGATTTGAATGCTTGTATTTAAAATTTAGGGGAGTGGACTACTATGTTCAAAAGGAAGAAAATTAATCTAGACTATGATTATTTTTCAGCTGAAAAAAATTCAGACATTGAGGCAAATGAGCGTTTTAAAGAAAAACTAGATTTCCTCGCATTATCTAGAATTAGAAGAGAATCAGTAAGCTTTTTAAGAAAAATTTACGAAAATAATAGGAAGGAAATATTGGATAATTTTTATGATCGTTTATTAGAAATTCCCGAATTTAATCATGTTATCAATACGCATTCAACTGTGGAGCGCTTAAAAGGCTTATTCGACTCTCATTTTATCAGCTTGTTTGATGATGAATTGGACTTAGACTATGTCTTTAAAAGACGGAAAATTGCTTATGTTCATGCACGGATTGGTGTTTTGCCAAACTGGATGATTTCGGCCTACACGCTTATAAATCAACTAATTATCCCGTTGATTGTGAAGGAATTATCCCGTGATCAGGATAAAATGCTGGATGTATTACTGTCTTATGATAGTTTAGTGACGATTGACCAGCAAATTATTCTTGAAACATACATTGAAATCCAAGGAGGCTCAGTTGTCAATGGCTTAGGCGAGATCATTACATATAATACACAATTAGACTCCATTAAAGAGCTTATTGAATTTCAAGAAACCCAACAAAAGGAAATCATTGCGGTGGACAACTCCATGCATGATTTAGATGCGAGTATTGAGGAAATAGCAGCTTCAGTAGGGGATGTCTCCACTCATACAAAACAGGCTTTGGAAAAATTAAACGGAGATTTAGAGTCACTGCAACAAGTTTCTGCCATTTTACAGTCAACAGATGAAGGTCATAAGTCCATGCAAGACGATATTGCTCGCTTAGTTGATCGGGTTAACAGTGTAGCGAAGCTAATGGAGCTAATTAAAAGAATCGCCGATCAAACAAATTTATTGGCACTTAATGCTTCGATTGAGGCTGCACGTGCAGGTGAGGCTGGTAAAGGCTTTGCTGTAGTAGCTGAAGAGGTACGAAAGCTAGCAGATGATACAAGTACATCGGTAAAATCCATTCATACTGATATTCAGGAGCTATTACTTATTACGAATAATATTAACACCTTAACAAATCAATTCTCACAGGATTTACATCAGGGTGTTACAGATACACTGCAAATTTCACAAACACTTACAGAATTAAATAAAAATCTTCAGCAGCAGGGAATACGCTTTGAGGAAATTGCGACAACTACTAGAGCACAGGCAGAAGCATCATCAGAAATTTCAGAGCGCAATCGTAATATAACGGAAAGTATGCAAAAAAGTAAGGTGATTGTGTTTGATATGGGTTCTGCGATTTATAAGCTAAGTAAAATGATTGATGGCTATCGTTCATCTACTATTTCGAAAAACTTTATCATCAGCCAAGAGGATATTATTGAACTGGCAATTACAGACCATTTATTATGGCGCTGGAAAATTTATAATTTATTGCTAGGCTTTGAACAAATGACGGAGCAAGATGTTGGTTCCCCAAATGAATCTCGACTTGGAGAATGGTACTATGGTACAGGGAAAAAGTTGTTGAGTTACGAACAGGCATACATTGCATTAGAGCGTCCATTTATCCATGTTCATGAATTAGCAAAAAGGGCGGTGCAAGAGTACAATCGAGGTAATAAAGCAGTGGCTGAAACTTACTTAACTGAAATTACCAATGAATCGTATATAGTCATCGACAAACTTAAAGAGCTAAAGGACATTTTAATGAACGAGAAAAAACAATATATTCATTAATACAAAGGGGTCTTCCTATACGGGAGAGCCCTTTCTATTATCTAACACGATGATGAAGCACTTTCATTTTCAAGTACAGATGCACACATAAATGTTACTGTTCGTTTTTCGCTGTCATAGAGACACCACTCACGATGATCAACAACAGAGCCAACATTGATGCCATATTGCTTATCCTGTAACACGATAGGTTGACCAAAGCGAATTCGAATAGATAGTTTTTTATTGCCGTGATAAAGACCAGATTCATGGCTATGTCCAAAGAAAAGGAGTGATTTTTTAACTGAAGGGAATGTTGGCTGCCATGACACGCTCCATTTAAATTGATGTCCATGCATTAGTACTGCCCCTTCAATTTCCATTGTTTCAGGTAGTTCTGTAAATCGTTCAATGCCCGTTACATGTGTAATGCGTTCCTCTTGGTTGCCACGAATCGAAGGAAATGTTAGTAAATTTTCAAAGTCATTATTGACAATGGCAGCTTTTTGAAGGGATAAACCAGATACTATTTGTGCCTTTTTCTTACTTACAGTACATTCATATAAGTCCCCTAAACCTATTATTCTGGCATCTTTGGCAGTTTCCTGGATATGGGCTAATACCGCCCTTGTATCTTCTATATTAGAATGTAAATCTCCTAAAAGTGCGTACTGCATTTTAACCAAGCCTTTCTTAAAAACATTGTATAAATATCATACACCTAACAGAAATTGATAGAAAAGTAAAATGTCTAAGTATATTTTGAAGCATGTTGTTCATATTTTCGAATAGGTAGAAAAATTGCCACATTTTTAATAGCCTGATAGAATATAATCATAATTTTCTGAAAATTATGTAGTTCCAAGGTCTATTAAGGTAATTTGTTTTTGAAGTTAAAAATAAAAAATTCAGGGGGCTTATAATGACAATGCTAATGACAGATATTTTACAAAACTATGCTGTGCAACAACCTGAAGGAATTGCAACGTTATATGATGGAAAAAGGCTAACCTATCAAGAATTTTTCAAATGTGCAGAAACCTTTGCAGCTTATTTACAAGAGCAGGGTTTTAAGAAAGACGATGTAATTGCCTTATACACATTGAATTCTGATTTATTTTTAATTGCGTATATCGGCGTTCAATTAGCGGGATTTGTAGTTATGCCCATTAATACAAAATTAGCCGCTCCAGAAGTAGAATTTATTTTTAATCATTCAGAAGCAAAAGGACTCATTTATGATGAGCGATTAAGTGAAATACTAGGAGATATTCCATATTCCTTTTCACATGCTGTTGGGTTTAAGGAAATGGAAAAAATTTTAGAGAATTACACTGGACAGCTACGTTCTGTCAAATTGGTGAATGGTGATACTGCTGTTGTTATGTATACGTCGGGGACGACAGGTAAGCCAAAGGGAGTAATGCTAACACATCAAAATATTGTCTCAACGGCAGAGATATGGTCATCCTCAATGAATATGACGAAGGAAGATAGAATGTTTATTTGCACGCCTCTATTTCACTGTGCAGGACTTCATGTATTTGCAATGCCGATGTTTTATCAAGGTGGTACTGTTATCATTGAAGAAGCCTTTTCACCAGCAAATACATTAAAGCAACTTGCCACGACTGAGGCGACAATCTTTTTCGGTGTTCCATCAATGTATACAATAATATTAAATACACCTAGCTTTATGGAACATACATTTAAGCGTTTACGTTTATTATGTTATGGGGCAGCTCCAATGCCATATGAGCTTGTGAAGCAAGTGAAAGAGGCATTTCCAAATGTCAAGGTACAAAATCTTTATGGTCAAACTGAAAATTCACCTGCAGCTACCTCTCTTTTAGATATGGACGCTTTAACAAAAATTGGATCAGTAGGAAAGCCATTGGCTCAAACAGAGGTACGTGTAGTAGATAGCTTTGGAGAGTCTGTTCCGGCGGGTGAGGTAGGAGAAATTTGTGTAAGAGGTCCACAGGTAATGAAAGGCTATCTTCGAAACGAGGAAGAAACAGCTAGAACGATTAGAGATGGCTGGCTTCTATCAGGGGATTTAGGCCGGTTTGACGAAGATGGCTATCTTTACATTGTTGATCGTAAAAAAGATATGATTATTCGTGGTGGTGAAAATATTTATCCAATTGAGGTAGAAGAGGTTTTATATCAGTTACCAGAAATTTTAGAGGCAGCGGTTGTTGGACTACCACATGAGGTATATGGAGAAGTACCAAAGGCATTTGTCGTATTAAAGGAAGGCAAAGCTCTTGACGAGGAGTCCATATTGGCCTATTGCCGAAAGCAGCTTGCAAAATATAAAGTACCTTATGAGATTGAATTTTTAGCAGAGCTACCTCGTAATGCCTCAGGAAAAGTTTTAAAACATACTTTGCGGCCTAAGGTAAGTACGCATTAAATAGTATGATTGTTAAAATGGACAAAGGAAATCTCTGTGTATGATGGTGCTTTAAAAACACTTAGCTATTGGAGCCTTTAGCTTTGGTTACCTTGTGTAGAAAAGCGAGTTGGTCACAGATTTCCTTGACCATTTTGACGTAGGTTCATTAAAGAAAGATAGAATAGGAACGACTATGAAATTAGCGTATAATAGAGTCTACGACAAATTGAAATATAGATTTGAAGTGGTGGTCTTCAAAATAGAATAGGAGCGGAATTTGTCTTGTGGACGGGGTATAAACGCTTTTTACTAATAGGTATTATCATCATTATGTTACTTTCAGGCTGTCATCAATTTGCGCAGCAGGAAAAACAAAAGAGTGAATTAACAGTTTTAACGGTAGAGTTTAATAGTGGTGCACCCATCCCGAATCTATATATAACGGTTACTGATGTGAAGACGGGAAAAATAGTAGAGGATGTAATTGGCTCTGATGAGGGAGAGGCAACCTTTTCAAAGTTAATAGAGGGACAGGAGTATGCCATTGCTGCAACTACACTTGAAAATAGTACTGAAAATAATGGCTATACGACAATTGAAAATTTTACGTACGATTCAACAAAGCCTTACTATCGACTACAAACACATTTTTCAAGAGATGAGCAGGAATTGGATGTACCAGTTGTTATGCAAAATCCTGAGCTACCACATGGCTGCGAAATTACATCGTTAACAGCCGTCTTAAATTATTATGGTGTGAATGTTACAAAGCTTGAAATGGCTGATACGTATTTACCGAAGCAAAAAATTTCTACTGTAGATGGGCAACGATTTGGTCCAAATCCACATCAGGCTTTTGCAGGTGATCCTAGAGATAAAGCAAACGGTATGTATGTCTTTGCAGCTCCAATTGTTAAAGCGGCAGAGGCAGCAATAGCTGATAAACAGGCAAATTTACGTGTCACAAATATGAGTAAAGCCTCACAGGACGAAATTTTACAGCTTGTTCGTGAGGGTGTGCCCGTTGTGACTTGGGTTACATTGGATTTATCGAAGCCCAACACAAATGCAGCTAAGGGCTGGATCTATAAAGGTGAAACAATGCCGCGTGAAGCATATATGAACTTGCATGCGGTCGTCTTAACAGGACATTTAGGCAACAAAGTAGTTGTCATGGACCCATTAAAAGGCTATGTTACATATAATGTCGATCAATTTTTCAAAAGCTATAAAGAGCTAGGAGAACAAGCTGTAGCATTGCATAAATAGTTTCTTAGCAGCATCATAAAGTAGCAGTATGTTACACTAAGAAAAAAAGCTAAAGTGAGTTGAGTAGAATGGCTATTACCCATGCTTTTTTACCGGTTTTATTAGGAGATGAAATGAATGCTTATGGCATGGCTAGAGCATTTTACGAATCCTATGGTGTAAAACCACTTGCAGTAAATCATACAAATATGGCGAAAATACAACAGAGTGATTTATTAACATTTCGTGAAATACCAAGACTAAATATTGAAGAACGTTTTGTCGTGGCTTTACAGGCAATCGCAGAGGAATTTGCTGATAAAAAACTATTGTTGTTGGCCTGTGATGAGTTTTATGTAAAAAAAATAGTGCAACATAAAGAGGAGCTAGCAGAGCTTTTTATCATACCTTATGTAGATGCGCCACTAGCTAACCAGCTATTAACGCGTGAGAGTATGTATGAGCTTTCAGCAAAATTTGGCTTTCAATATCCTGCTATGCATGTTTGTACGGTCAATGACTATGAAGAATTTGAAATTCCCTTTGAGTATCCAGTTGTCATTAAACCAATGAATATGACAAAGTATGCTACATGTATTTTTCCAGGTAAGAAAAAGGTATATATTGCATATAATACTGAGGAAAAGGATGCAATTTTCCAGGCTATTTACAAGGAATCTGCCTACCGAGATGACTTGATGGTACAGCAATATATTCCAGGTGAGGATGCCAATATGCGTGTCGTCAATGCCTATGTTGGGCAAGACGGACAAGCGAAGCTATTAGCTATCGGAAATCCCATTTTAGAGGAGCATTCTCCTGATGGAATAGGTCGTTATGTAGCGATTATGACGATATATGATAGGGATTTAATGAATCAAGTCAAAGTATTTTTGGAGGAAATCCAATTTCAGGGCTTTGCCACGTTTGATATGAAGTATGATGAACGTGACGGGCAATATAAGCTTTTAAGTATTGAATTACATAATGAGCTTTCAAATTATTATGTGACAGCAAGTGGCTATAATCTAATGCAATATGTTGCGGATGATTTTATCCGTGGTAGCAAGCTACAGCTGACTTATGTGCAAAACAAGCATCTTTGGACAATTGTGCCAAATGGTGTACTTTTTAAATATGTTCAAAATGAGCAACTTGTGATTGAAGCAAAGAGCCTGATTCGACAAGGGCTAGCAACTGACTCCATTTTCAATTATAAGGATATGAATGCTAGGCGTTGGTTGAACATAACGCTCGATAATCTAAGCTTTTATCGAAAATATAAGAAATATTTTAACAACAAAGGTCTGTCTAACTCATGAAAAAACAAACTTTAGGTATTATTGGTGGCGTTGGTCCACTTGCAACAATGTTTATCGGTGAAATGATTGTAAGACGTACAAAGGCAACGAAGGATCAGGAGCATCTGCATACAATTATTGATAATGATACAAACATTCCTGATCGTACGGCTTTTATATTAGATCAAACAAAAGAAAATCCTGTTCCAGTAATTATAGATGATGCAAGAAAGCTTGCTACAATCGGGGCCAATATAATAGCTATTCCGTGTAATACAGCGCATACCTTTTATGATGAAATTGCGGAAGGCTCCCCAGTTCCAGTGCTCCATATGATACGAGAAACTGCGAAGCGTGCCTATAATTTAGGCGCAAAACGTGTTGGTATTTTAGCAACAACCGGCACTTTAACGTCGCGCATGTATCAAAGTGCGTTAGAGGAATATGGTCTAACACCTGTTGTTCCAGATGAGCAAATCAAGGAAAAAGTGATGTCAATTATTTACGACTTTGTTAAGGCTGGAAAGGATGTCTCATCAGAGGAATGGCGACCGATAGAAGAAGCGATGCTAGCACTTAATTGTGATCGTATTGTTTTAGGCTGTACAGAATTATCGATTGTAAATAGAGATTTAAAACTAAATGATAAATATATTGATTCATTAATTGTTCTGGCAGAATGTGCGATTTTGTCATGTGGCTATGAATTAGTAGATTAACTAGTAAAAATCTGCTCGCTTTTCGCGGATAAGCCCCAAGCCTTCCATGAAGTGCAAGAGGCTTACATTCCGTGCAAGAGGCGTGCAGATTTTTTAGTTATTAGGTATCACATACTGAATTTTTGAAACGATTAGCAAATGGTTATCGTACATATGAAGTAGGAAAATGCTTAGTGTGTTAAACTAGTGTCAAGCAGATAGAAGGTGGGAAATAACATGTCAGTTATAAACTTATTAAATGAAGCATTACAAGCAAAATGGAACTTTGAAGAACCGATGAAAATTCAAGAGGAAATGATTCCAGCCATGCTTGAAGGGAAAGATATTGTGGCAGAATCGCCAACAGGATCGGGGAAGACATTAGCTTATGTTCTTCCTTTATTAAATAAAGTAAAGGGTGCAAAAAAACAAACTCAAGGACTTATTGTAGCCCCATCACAGGAGCTGGCTATGCAAATTGTAGAGGTTATCCGTGAATGGACAGCAGGCTCAGATATTACAGTTCAGCAATTAATTGGTGGCGCAAATGCTGCACGTCAAATTGAAAAGCTAAAGAAAAAGCCGACAATCGTAGTTGGAACGCCTGGTCGTTTAAATGAACTAGCACGAGCAGGAAAATTAAAGCTTAAAGAAATAGAAACAATTATTCTAGATGAATGCGACCAGTTGCTTAGTCGAGAATATCGTGTGGTTGTAAAATCCTTTATCGAAGGCTCTGCATATGGGCGACAAGTAGTGGTGGTTTCGGCAACGATCACTGAGGAGATTGAGTTAGTGGCTAGTCGCATGATGTTTGAGCCAGTGCGCTTTAAAATAAAGCCTGAGGATATGGTGAAGGTTGGAAAGGTTGTGCATTCCTTTATCAAGCTTGAAGAGCGAGATAAAACTGATTTCCTACGTCGCTTATCACATACAGAAGGGCTACGTGCATTAGCTTTTGTAAACAATATCGATCAATTATTAATGAAAGAAACGAAGCTACAATATCGTTCTGCACCTATTGTGACATTACATTCTGACATGAAAAAAGAAGAGCGTAAAAAGGCATTAGATGCATTCCGCAAAGGAGAGGCACGTATTTTAATCGCTACAGATATTGCTGCACGAGGTTTAGATATTGCAGGTTTAACACATGTTATTCATGTTGATGTACCAAGAACGATTGAGCAATACTTGCATCGCTCAGGACGTACAGGACGTGCTGGAGCAGATGGCGAGGTATTAACGTTATTAGCTTATCGAGATGAAAAAGCGTATAAAAAATGGATAAGAGAAATTCCAGGCAAATCTGTACAAAAGATATGGCATAATGGCATGCTAGTAGAAGGAAATTCAAAAACAATTGGACAAAAGCGAGGTTAACGAATATGATGTTTGAAGAAAAATTACAAGCATATGCAGAGCTTGCAGTAAAAGTTGGTGTTAATATCCAGCCAGGGCAATACTTATTAGTGTATACTTCAGTAGAAGCACTCGATTTTGCGCGCTTAGTAGTGAAAGAGGCTTATAAGGCTGGAGCAGGACGTGTTCACGTAAATTTTTCTGATGATGTAATGGATCGAGCTTATTTCGAGCATGCCTCAGAGGAAGAATTCAATCGTTTCCCTGAATGGGTAGTGAAGATGCGTGATGAGCTAATTGAACGCAAGGGTGCTTTATTATGGATTGATGCTGCAGATCCAGATAAATTAACAGGTATTCCAGCCGAGCGTCTTGCAACACATCAAAAAGTATCAGGAGCAGCACTGAAAAATTATCGCAATGCTGTTATGAAGGATTTAATCGCATGGTCTATCGTTGCAGTTCCATCACCGAAATGGGCCGCGAAGGTTTTTCCGAATTTATCAACTAAGGAACAGGTGCCAGCTCTATGGGAGGCAATTTTTAAAACGGTTCATATTGGAGAGGGCAATGCAGTTGAAAATTGGCGCGAACATGTTGCCAATTTAGAGTCTCGTGCTGCTTTACTTAATCGTAAAAAATACGCAAAGCTTCACTATACAGCACCAGGTACTGATTTAACAATTGCATTAGCTCCGCAGCATAAATGGCTTACTGGAGGTAGTAAAACACCAGATGATACGGTCTTTATTGCAAATATGCCGACAGAAGAGGTATATACGTTACCATTAAAACAAGGTGTAAATGGCTATGTGAGCAATACAAAGCCATTAGTATACCAAGGTAATATTATTGATGGCTTTAAACTAACATTTGAAGAAGGAAAAATTATCAAGGCCGAGGCACAGGTAGGTCATGATTTATTACAGGAGCTTATACAGGTAGATGAGGGCTCATGCTATTTAGGTGAAGTAGCGCTAGTACCACATGAGTCTCCAATTTCAGCTTCTGAGATTTTATATTTTAATACTTTATTTGATGAAAATGCATCCAACCATTTAGCCATCGGTGAGGCGTATCCAACTTGCCTAGAAGGTGGCAGAGATTTAGAAAATGGACAGCTTGAGGCGTTAGGTGCAAATATTTCTGTCACACATGAGGATTTTATGATTGGCAGTGGAGAGATGGATATTGACGGTATTTTACCAGATGGTACTGTGGAGCCAATTTTCCGCAAAGGTAGCTGGGCTTTTTAAATTCTGTTGATATAAGGGGAAGGGGTTGAGCAGATGAAGCGTTTACTAAGTCTTATTATAGTTATAAATACAATGATATTTGGTGCTTCATCTACCTTTGCTCAAAGTGAAAATTACGTGGCTATTGGAGATTCCTTGGCAGCCGGTCAAACACCCTATCAAGAGATTGACCACGGCTATAGTGATTTTATTGCCATGAGGTTGGGCATGACTGGGCAATTAAGTAACTTTACCAAGGAGCTTGCTTTCCCAGGCTTTACAACAACAGATGTACTGAAACGGATAAAATCTAAGGAAGCAAGTGACCTTTTAGCAGATGCTACGCTCATTACAATTTCGGCAGGTGCCAACGATTTACTGCGTCTTGTTCAGGTCAATCCAACTGCTGGTACATTAGCCTTTTCACAGCTACAAACAGATTATGCATTAAATATCGCCAGAAAAAATATGGTAGATATTTTAGAGGAATTGAAGGTACGGGCACCTAAAGCAAAAGTCTATGTAATGGGCTATTATTTTGCATATCCTAATGTGCATGCTACGCAAAAAGAAGGCACAAATAGACAGCTAATAAAGCTAAATACAATTTTACAACAGCAGGCTGAACAGGCTGGAGCAGTTTATGTAAATGTGTTTGATGCTTTTGGCTTAAATGCTACAAGCTTTTTACCGAATATTTCTGATGTACACCCAAATTTTGAGGGCTATCGTCAAATGGCCAATGCATTTCTATATGAATATAGTGGAGGCGATGCATTAACGATTTCCGCCATTGAGTTGCCTAAGTCTCATCCTATTTCATTTAATGACATCTTAGAAAAACAAACAAAGTCTATGCCAATAAGAGAAGAGAAGAAGAAACCTGATTCTATTGCACGTACTATACAAGGATTTATCGGTTATGCAGCATTTATAGATAAGGCGAGAGCAATTTAATAAAAATTAAAAGGGTATCGATGGAGATGCTCTTTTTTTCATGTGGTAACGGATAAAACTTTCAAATCAATGAATAGAAGAGGAGAAATAAAGGATAAAACAATACTAATAAAAGGTAAATCAAACATTCTAACAGTCGTGATAAAATGAAGATAGATTGGAGGCGCAAAGAATGAAAATATTTCATACAGCAGATTGGCATTTGGGAAAGCTCGTACAGGGAGTCTATATGACGGAGGATCAGCGCTATATTTTACAGCAATTTATGCAAGCCATTGATGAAGAAAAGCCTGACGTTATCATTATAGCAGGTGATTTATATGACCGTTCAATGCCCCCTATAGAGGCTGTTAATTTACTGAATGATATTTTAGCAGAGATTGTGCTTGAAAAAAAAATTCCTGTGTTGGCGGTTGCCGGGAACCATGATAGTGCAGGTCGATTGAATTTTGGCAGTAGTCTAATGCGTGATAGTGGATTACATATGAAGGGTCAATTTACGAAGGAACATGCTCCAATTATTGTAGCGGATGATTTTGGCGATGTACATTTTCATCTTGTGCCATATGCGGAGCCTTCGTCAGTTCGTACAATTTTAGAAGATGATACAATTCGTTCTCACCAAGATGCGATGCAAAAAATTATTGACCACATTGGACAGGGCTTAGATCCAAGAAAGCGTCATGTGTTTGTAGGACATGCCTTTGTAACAAAGTATGGTGAGGAGGAAGCGAATACGAGTGATTCAGAGCGCCCGCTATCAATAGGTGGCTCTGATTGTATAGATGCGGCGTTATTTAAGCCTTTTCATTACACGGCACTTGGCCATTTACATAAAGCACATTTTGTGTTGAATGAAAAAATTCGCTATGCTGGCTCTCCATTGAAATATTCATTGTCTGAGCATTTACATGAGAAGGGCTTTTTAATCGTTGAACTAGATGCACAGGGAGATATTACTGTTACAAAACGAAAGCTTCTACCAAGGCGAGATTTACGTATAGTAGAGGGCTTGATGGATGATTTATTAGCATTACCGCCAAATGAAGATTATGTATTTGTCCGTTTAACCGATACGACACCAGTGGCTTCACCGATGGAGCGTATTCGTACAGTATTTCCTCATGCAATGCATATCGAACGGAAAGTCATGCGCCCAGAAATACTACATGAAATTCAAGCAGTCGAGTCCGAGAAGGTAGATGACATTGATTTATTCCGTTCATTTTTTACAGATATCATTGGTGTACAGCCAGATCAGGATACAGAGCGTCTTTTTACAGAGATGCTTCAGGAATTATTAGATGAGGAGCGAGAAACAGTAAAATGAAGCCATTGAAGTTAACAATTACTGCATTCGGTCCATATAAAAACACAGAAATAATTGATTTTCAACAGCTTGGTGACCATCGTTTATTTGCGATTTCTGGTAAAACAGGTGCTGGGAAAACGACTATTTTCGATGCTATTTGTTATGCGCTATATGGATCAGGTAGCGGTGAGGATCGTCAGGATACAGCAATGCTACGAAGTGGTTTCGCAGAGGATGATATTTATACTGCGGTAGAGCTCACTTTTGAAATGGATGGCAGGATTTATCATGTTTTACGTCAGCCTGGCCATATCAAAGTAAAAAATAAAAGTGTTACAGGTAAGAAAATTGAATTGGCTGAAGTCAAAGAAGGTAAACTTGATTTTGGTATTGTAGAAAAGCAGCAAACACTTGAGGTAGATAAAAAGCTACAGGAAATAATAGGTCTGACAAAGGACCAGTTTAGCCAAATTGTCATGCTGCCACAAGGAGAGTTTCGCAAGCTATTAACCTCTGATTCTACAAACAAAGAGGTTATATTACGTAAAATATTTAAAACAGATCGCTTCGGTGCAATGACTAAAAAACTAGATGCCAAACGAAAAGAAGCAGAGAGTGATTTACTACGAGCTCAACAATTAAAGAAGCATTTACTTGGTCAAATTGCAGGAGCCTTACCACAGCGACCTTCTTTTTTATTTACTTGTATAAATGATAATACCGAAAACATGCATCAAGTGAAAAAGGCACTGGAAGAGGAACATGCCTATTATATTGAATGTATTCAAGTAGAGCAACAGCGCTATGAGGAAGCCTATGCTCATCATCAAAAAGAACAAGAATATTATAGTATGGCAAAAACACTGAATGAACAATTTGAAGAGCAATCCAAACGTCAAAACCAACTGCAAGCATTGCTACAAGAACAGGATGTATATACTGTTAAGGAACGTGAGATTGCTTTGGCAGAGAAAGCAGAACGGCTAGTGTTAGTTGAGCAACAATGTATCGATCTACGCAATGAGTTAAATAGAAAAGAACAATCCTATCAACAAGCGTTGATGGAACAGCAAAATGCAGAGGCTCAGCTGATAGTTGCACAAGAAAAGTTTAACGCTGAAGAGGCAAAAGAGCCTGAACGACAGCGCATACTACAGCAAGAAATACAGCTCCAAGCATTATTACCGAAATTTGAGGCATATGAGCATAATCTTCAGCAAATGCAACTAGCTGAGCAATATGTCGTTACAGCCAAACGGTCACTAGCAGATAATGTTGCATTGCTGGAAAAAGAACAACTGCAATTACAGCAATTAACAACAACAATTGAGCAATATGAAAAACAGCTAGAACCATATGAAAGTTATTTAGAGCAACTGCCCAAGCTAAAGGAACAAGTATCATTACTAGCGCAAGTTGAAAAGTATACAAAAGCAGTTGAGACAATTGAGCAGGATGTAATGACTGCTAATGTCCGTAACCAAGAAAGTAAACAAGCTCTTCAAAAGCTAGAACAGCAATGGATTACTAGCCAAGCAAGTATCTTAGCTCGGCAGCTTAAAGATGGGGAGCCTTGCCCAGTTTGCGGTAGTACAACACACTTCAAAACACATTTAGAACAATTGGAGAGTATTGAGTTAGCCCAGGTGGAAGCTTTACGGGTAAAGGCAACAACTAATGAGCGTAAGTTTTTGGAGAAAGAAGCTTTATTGAACTCCACTAAGCAGCTTTTACAAGAGGCACTAGCGCAGCTGGAGACTAATCATATCGATCAAACTAATCAAGCGCAAATAGTAGTTTCCTTACAATATGTAGAGCAACAAATTACCTTTTTAAAAATAGTCAATCAGCAATTAGTTGATGTACGCTTGAAACAAAAGCAACAACGTGGAAGTCTGGAGTTGCTACAAGAAAAGCACATAAAGTTAGAGCGATATTTAGCTGACCAGATGCAGGAATTAACAAAGCAACGGGCAATTGTGGAGGAACAGCAAAAGCATATCCCTGAAAATATTAAGACATTACAGTCGTTAAAGCAGGCAATTGCGGCTATCGCTTCACAGAAGGTCGTATTACAAACTGCTTGGCATACCAGCCAACAAAGCCTACAAACTTCAAAGGAAGCGGTAAATGGTGCTAAAAAGGCTGTTGAAATAACCAAACAGGCTTTCGAGGAATTCAAGCAGAAAATGGATGAAAGGCGTGAGCAATTTTCAGAAAGTATGAAAATCGCAGGCTTTGAAAATTTTGAAGAATTTGCCGCTGCGAAGCGTAGTGAGTTTCAAGTAGAGGCTCTACGGAAGGCTTGTAGTGATTATACGCTACAAGTACACACATTGCAGGTACAAATTACTGAAGGAGCTAAACATCTTCAAGGAAAGGAGAAGCAAGATTTAGCGTTAATGGAAGAAAAGCTAGAGATATACCGTGTAACATATGAGGAAGCATTTAAAGTGTTACAGCAAATGAAAGGATTTGCAAAAGCATGTGAAGACTTTGTTGAAAAAATCGAAGAAACAGCACAAGAGATTCGTTTACTTGAAAAGGAAGCAGGACGAGTGAAGGAACTCTATGCCATGTTAAATGGTCAGAATACGAAAAAGTTATCCTTTGAGCGTTATATCCAAATCAACTATTTAGATAAAATCACAGAGGCAGCAAATGTACGTTTACAGCATTTATCCAATGGACAATTTGAGCTTCGACGTTCTGATCGATTAGAAAAGCATGCTAAGCAAAGTGGTCTAGGGCTAGATGTTTATGATGCCTACACAGATCAATTACGCGATGTGAAAACATTATCGGGTGGAGAAAAGTTCAATGCATCATTAAGTCTTGCCCTTGGTATGGCAGATGTCATTCAAAGCTTTCAGGGGAATATTCATATTGAAACAATGTTTATCGATGAGGGCTTCGGATCACTTGATGAAGAAGCCTTAAATAAAGCAATTGATACATTGATTGATTTACAGGATTCTGGACGTATGATTGGCGTTATTTCTCACGTTGCAGAGTTAAAAGCTACAATGCCAGCTGTGTTACATGTTGAAAAAACAATGAATGGTCATAGTCAAACTTATTTTGAAGTGAAGTAGAGGCGTAAAACGATACGCCTCTTTTTTTATCTTCATTTAGCAAATGTTTTTTATATCGACAGCGGCAGATGTTTTTTGCGCGAAAGCGTAGCGGCAGCGGCGGCTACAATTACGTCAAGACGAAATGGATTCTATAAATCATCGATAATGATATAGGTCATGTAAATTGGACCATGAACTCCAACGACTAAAATCATTTCAATATCAGCAGAATTACTAGGACCAGATATAAAATTAACACAAGAGGCGAGAGTTTCTCCATTTTGTAGACGCTCCCGAATTTGTATAGCTGCCTGTGTCATTCGAGGCACAATCGAGCTTTTTGGTATTAGGATAATAGACTTGGTAGGTAAGAAACTCACAGTACGACCATGATGTGGATTGCTAAAAAGTACAGCTGTACCGGATTCCGCAAGTGTAATATCACTAATTGTAATTCCTATATTGGCCTTCTCTACTAGTGCTATATTATCTCTGCCGATTGTTGGGTCCCAAGTATGTAGTTCGATTTGTTTTTTAGGTAATGTATTTGAAAAAAGCTCTGTCAGACCAAATGCGTCAAATCGTTCATCCTGCCAAGTCATAATTGGCCCACCATCATAATTGTCAATGACTTTTTCCAGTGTCATAGCTAAATCAGCAGAGGATGTGACGACGCAGTTCGTATTGATACGTGTGCATTGTTTTTGTAATGTGACCAACAGCTCATCCTGAGATAAGTTTTGTAATGTTTTATGTTGTGGTGAATACCGCCACTGAGGACGCTCTACATGCACAGGAGTAGATAATCGTTGAAGTCTAGAGGATAATTGACGAATAAATGTCTCGCGATTTTGAATTTTGCCTACCATTCCTCACTCATCTCCTTTTTGTCTATTTTCGAACCAGTCACGGAAGCGCTCTTTTTTAGGTGCAGGGAATTCACGAATAGTTGTCCAACTTTTTAATGGACCAATGCCTTTAGATAATTGGTCATTTTTTGTTAATGGCTTTAAAACACTCGATGCAACCTTAGATCCGAATTTATACATACCACTTGATGAGGAACCAATTCCGAAAATAGACATAAGGAAGCGCTCTGATATAGGGGCACGACCTTCTTTTTCTACAATGGTTTGTCGATGCTTATGCAGTAATTCATGTAACGGAATTTTTACTGGGCAAACGTCTGTACAAGCACCACAAAGTGTTGAAGCAAATGGTAGCTCCTTATAGTCATCATAGCCACCCAGCAAAGGTGATAAGACTGCCCCAACTGGTCCGGAGTATATTGAACCGTATGAATGACCACCTACATGTCGATAAACAGGACAAATATTAGCGCATGCACCACAGCGAATACATTGTAAGATTGCTTGAAATTCACTACCTAAAATTTCAGACCGTCCATTATCAACAATAACTAAATGAAACTCTTCTGGTCCATCTACATCACCATCTTGACGAGGTCCACTTAAAACAGTTACATAACTAGGAAGCTTTTGGCCCACTGCACTTCTTGTTAGCATATTGACTAGTACTTCGAGCTCTTCAAATGTTGGGACAAGTCTTTCCATCCCCATTACGGTAATTTGTGTTTTTGGTAGTGCTGTTGATAAGTCAGCATTTCCTTCATTTGTTACGATGCAAACAGAACCAGTTTCAGCCACCGCAAAGTTACAACCCGTAATACCGATATCAGCTGATAAATAATCATCACGCAGCATTTTACGGGCATGCTTTGTTAGCTCCTCAGGACGTTCAGAGCCTTCATATTGGTGATGAAATTGGAAGCTTTCCTGCACCTGTTCTTTCTTTCGATGTAAGGCGGGTGCCACGATATGTGAGGGTAAATCATTATCTAGTTGTAAAATATATTCCCCTAAATCAGTTTCAACAACCTGACAGCCAACATGCTCTTCTAAATAATGATTTAAGTCTATTTCCTCTGTTACCATCGATTTTGATTTGACAATTTTTTTAGCCTCTTTTTCCTTAGCGACATTAGCAATATAAGCTTGGGCTTCTTCAGCAGTAGTCGCAAAGAAAACATGCCCACCTCGTGCAGCAACCTGCTCACTTAACTCCGTTAAATAATAATCAAGATTTGCAAGTACATGCTGACGGATCTCTTCACCAAGAGAACGCCACTCCTCCCAATGACCAAGCTCCTCAGTAGCTAATTGACGATTTGTTTCCAAACGATCTTGTGCACCCGAAACGGCACTGCGCATAAAAGTATTTTGAATGCCTTCACCAACACGATTATTAAATGATTCATTACCGACCTTCATTGGCATGATGTATGCACCTCCGCTTTTCGAGAATTCAAAATTTCAGCTATATGAAGTACCTGTATATGGGCACCTAATCGTTCTGCACGTCCACGAATATTCATTAAACAGCCTTCATCCGCACCAACTAAATAAGTGGCACCAGTTTCAATGATATGTTGTACCTTTTCATCAACCATTTGCTCTGAAATTGGTGTCATTTTTACAGAGAAAGTTCCACCAAAACCACAGCAAGTTGTTTTGTTAGGAAGCTCAGTATATGTTAAGCCTTTAACATTTTCTAGTAACATTAAAGGTGCGCTTTTTACTCCAAGTAAACGTGTCATATGGCATGACATGTGATAGGTCACATTTCCGTTGAAGCTAGCACCCACATCTGTTATACCAAGAACCTCTACGATAAATTGTGTTAACTCATACGTTTTTTCAGCTAATTGTTTTGCACGAGATGCCCATTCAACATCATTCACAAAAACTTTTTCATATTCTCGGAACATATAAGCACAAGAACCAGAAGGGCAGACGACATATTCAGCACCATCAAATGCTTTTATCATATTTTTCATGGCTTCCTTTGCTTCATTAACATAGCCTGCGTTATAAGGAGGTTGTCCACAGCAAATTTGTTCCTTTGGAAAAATGACTTCACAGCCAAGATGTTCTAGAAGTTCTACAGTTGCTTTGCCCACATTTGTTTGAAACATATCTACTAAACATGTTGCGAAAAGTGAGACTTTCATGTTTGTTCATCTCCTACGGTTTAATTAATAATCGAGCGTATGGACCTAAGAATAAAGTATGATCGCAGTAATTAATGCCGGTATTGCTGCAATAATGGGCCCAATTACTGAAACAAAAAATATATGTTTGTAGGCATCTTTATGTGTTAATCCTATAACAGCCAATACAGTAATAACGGCACCATTGTGCGGTAATGAATCTAAACTACCGGAGGCAATTGTCGCAACGCGATGAAGTGCCTCTGGATCAACCCCTAAATCTAAATAGGTCTGAGCAAGTGTTTCCATTGCAATTCCAAGTCCACCAGAGGCAGTACCTGTAATCCCTGCAAGTGCTGCAATAGCGACATAAAGAGAAATTAAAGGACTTCCAGGGATATTGGCAAGCATTTCTGTAATTACACCAAAGCCTGCAGTTGCTGCAATAACTGTACCGTACCCGACATCAGCGCTTGTATTGACAATTGGTAGAACGGTATTTGTTGCACCCACATTAATTGCTTGGAGCTTGTTGTCTATGAATTTCCAAAAAATCATAATAGAGAGAAGCACAGTAAGCATCAATGTATAAAGGATATCAACCTTAAAAACGTTTAACGTAACAATTAAGAAGATGGGTGGTAAAATACTTAAGACAAATGGCGGATATCTTTTCTCACTTGCCTCAAATGCTTTTGAATCTTGTTTTTCAGGATTTTTCATATTTTCATATGTTTCACCACGTGCCTCTGTTTTAGATAATTGTCTTTTTAAATAGAAGCAATTAAAAAGAATGATGGTGATTGTAGCAACAATCCCAACAACAGGTGCTGCAGTAGCTGTTGTATCTAGATATTTTGTTGGAATGATATTTTGTACAGATGGTGAACCAGGTAGCATGGTCATTGTAAATGTTGCCATTCCGAAGAAAAATGCTCCCGTAAATAAATGCCAAGGTATATTCATAGCCTTAAATAATGGTTTAGCAATAGGTAAAATGGCGAAAATTACGACGTATGTATTAATGCCACCTAATGTTAAAAAAGCACAAATGATTACGACTGCCATTAGCGCGTTAAATTTACTATGACGACCCATAATATTTAAAAGTTTTTCAGCTATTGAACGTGCAGCACCACTTTCCTCCATAAATTTTCCGAAAATTGCGGCAAATAAGAAGATGAGGTAGTAGTTTTTCATAAAATTTATAAACCCGCTCATATAGTTGCCTTGTAATGACTCTAAAATAGGCATTTGATTTAAAATGATGACGATTAAACTGGCTACTGGGGCAATAATAATGATACTAAAGCCACGTAATGCTAAAAATATTAATAAAGCCAGCGATGCAATAATTGTAAATAAACTCCATATTTCCATACCTAGACAGCCCTCCTGCTTAATAAAAATATTCAGAAAATTCAACAAGTAGGGTTTAGTATAACAATGAATACTATGAAAATACTATGTGAAAACAGACAAAGATAAGACCTATCCTTTGTCTGTTTTGGCTAATTTTATATTTTGTAAGTATGAAAACATATAGATAGCAAGATTTAATTCGAACATAGTTTTGCCATTTTGCTCGTCAATCTCTATTAATGAAAAAATCGTCTGGAGTCTATATTTAATGGTGTTTAGGTGTACAAAGCAAGCCTCGGCTGTTTTTTTTCGATTTTGATTATGTTCAAAAAATAGCTTTAGTGTATATAACAAATCGGTTTTATGTTGATTATCATATTCAATAATTGGGCCAAGCTTCAGTCCTACATACTCAGCCATTTCCTGTGGGTCATTATTTAAAAAAAGTGTATAAGGCCCAAGCTTATCATAGGATATGATGAATGGTGCCTGTTCTAATGTCTGCAAATAGTCAATACACTTTGTGGAGTCCCGATAAGAACTGAAAATGTTTTCAATTGTGTCAAAGTGTCTTCCGAGACCAACTATAAACGATAGTGAATTGTACTTTGTCGAGTCCTTTTCGAGGAGTACAAAAAAATCTTGAATACGCTCTTTAAACTGTTCGACTGAAACTCGCAAATTGTTCATAAATAAAAAATGATAGTGTAAATCATGCTCCGAGATAAAAACTGGTAAGGAAAATAAGCGAGTTAAACGATATAGAAGTTTACTAAATTGGTGCTGCATTCTTTTTGTTTGAGCAACATGATATGTACTCCCATCAAGTTGTAGAGTAGCACATAAGTAATGAGAAGTTTGATGAGCTTCTTGACGTTTATAAAAGGCATTGAAATTTGAGCTTAAAAGCTGTTGTAGCAAATATCCATCATATTTAAAGGAATTTTCTAGCTCCTTTTCTTCCTCTGCTAACTGTAAGGCAAATAGTGCACTTGCCTGCTCCACTGCAAATAAATCTAAAGGGTCCATCTGTAAATGATGATTCATAACGATTAATAGTACTCCTATAACACCTCGCTCTGTATGAATAGGAAACAAATAACTTACATAAGTTTCATCTTTGATTGGTATGTATACTTGATGTCGTTCACATTGCTGTACAACTTTATCAAGATGCATTGATTTTTGTTCTTTTAAAATGTCAGTAGCAAACTTAGTTGTAGGCGAAGATGCGATAAGTAAATCGTAAAAATCTGTCATAATGGCTACAGACTGGCCAAGTAATGATGCAAGCGTATCAATCATATCGCTTAGTCGACCCCGTGTTAAGGAAACCCGTGTTAAAGCATTATAAATGCGCTTAGAGCGTTCGTTTTGAGTAAATAATTTTGCATTTTCTATCGCAATAGAGGATTGGTTTGCAAATGCTTGTAACATCGTTAAATCGCTATTTTCAAACTGTGTATCTCCTGAAAAATTGACGATTGTTAATACCCCTATGCATGAGTTACTTTTATCAAGAAGTGGAGCACAAACAGCACTTTTGGGGTAAGTAAAATCACCAACTGCTTTTGTATAGTTTTCTTCATACTGTGGAAATAAATCCGCCATGCTTTCTGTAACATCGCTGCTAGAGTGGAATCTAAACGCTTGTTTTTGGGAAAATACCTTTCCAGTCATCCCTTCATTTGAGGCAAGGTGAATCTTTTTTAAATAAGCCAGGTCATAGCCAATGGCATGCTTGGCAACAAGACGATTAGTTTCTGTATTCAACATAAACAATACCCCTGCATCAGCACCTTCAATTACATGGAGCACCTCACTCATCAGTTTTTCTAATACTTGGTTAATATCGAGTGTTGAAGTTAGGACCTGTGCTGCATTAACCAAGCTCATTAATTGTTTTTCGCTATTTATTATAAACAACCCCTCATCTGTAGTGCTAAACCCTATTTTAATATAAATCTGCTATACCAAGTATAAGAATACAGTTATTTGAGGCATAAAAAAATCTGCCATAAAAAAGTAAGCGTTTCAAATCCTAAGGGATTGGAATGACGCTTACCAGTAAAAGAGAGCAGATTTTTAATTTAGATATTTACCTTAAAATGAGTTTAGGGGTATTATTTTTTATAGCTGTCTTTGGAAGAATAAGGGGCTCCTTTCTTCGCGGCAATTACTTTTTTTACAATGGGTATAATGATAGGTGCTAATTTTACGGCGGTTTTGACAACTTTAGATACTTTCATAAAATAACAGCTCCTTTTACTATTAGTTCTACCTTTTTATCTTCATTCAGCAGAAGACTCCTACCTCTATAGGTGGTGAGATGAATGCGGTTTTGGTTTCTTTTCAATGGGTGTCCAAACACCTACTGAACGAAGATAAAGCCTCCGGCGGATGTCACGGATTTTCAAAGGAATGAATTGTGCAGGCACAATTTAAAATCCAGACACAATTACGCCAAGGCGAAATTGATGTTAGAAATGAAACATTAACGAATAACACGAACCGCTTGCACGATATTCCAAATAACAATCCCTAATGAGACGAGTAAGTAAATGGCAAATGATGCAAACCAAACGATTATAAATGTATTACTACCTGATCCAGGGTCAAAAGTGTTAAAGGATATAGTTGAGAAGACAAAAACAGCAAAGAAGATGATACCAAATACGACTGGGATTAAATGCGAAATAAGTGCTCGAATAGAGTGTCTTTTTACTTCACTATCTTTAGAAACAAAGTAAACAATTAACGGCACAATAAAGGGTGCGAAAAAGACGCTAAGATAACTAAAGGCAGATAAAATTTTTTGGTTCTCCATAGTTGTACCTCCTTTTTTAATATTTACGCATGAAAAACAGCAAAGTTTCAAAAAATATTGTGAAATTAGAGTTGTAATCATATCCGTATTTGCGTACAATGAGGTTGTTCAAATAAAAAAGATGTAACGACCACAAGGGGAGCTGATGATGTCAGCTGAGACTGGGCACGTAATGCCTTCACTCTTTGAACCTGTAAGTTAACACTTGCGTAGGGATGTGGATAGAAACCGACACTTGTACGATGTGAGGCTCTGTCCTGGCATTGTTTTTTTTTGCCAGATAGAGTCAAAAAGTAATTTGATTTCTATTCCTGCTCTTGTATCCTACATCGGAACAAAGGAGAGAATAAAATGGACAAAAAAAGACTTTTAATGCTTGTGGAGATTGCGATATTTGCAGCAATTGGTCTTGTGCTAGATCAGATTTCCTTTAAAGTATGGGCACAAGGTGGCTCTGTTAGTCTAGTGATGGTACCAATAATTTTAATAGCCTTCCGTTGGGGGCTTTTGCCTGGACTGACAACGGGCTTTCTTATTGGTGTTATGCAAACAATGTTTGGTGCTACAATTGTGCATTGGTTTCAGGGCTTACTCGATTATGGCTTTGCCTTTACGGTAGTCGGCTTGGTAGCAATTGTTCGTCGACCAGTGCTTGAGGCTGCCAATAATCTAAACAAAACGAAAATGGCGCTATATATTATTGTAGGAACTGTATTGGCAGGTTTTTTACGCTATGCAGCACATACCGTTGCTGGCGCGGTATTTTTCTCAGAGTATGCTGGCGATCAAAATGCATGGATTTATTCAATTATTTATAATGGAACATATATGTTACCAGCAACAGTTTTAACTGCCATTGTCGGTGTTCTATTATTTACAGCAGCACCACAATTAATGCAACGAAAATCATAAATACTCTACCCTTCACAGTAGTGGAGGGTTTTTTGTATTTAGATTTGGCTATTATAAATTTTACTCGCTGTAAAATATTGTTACATTTCAGCACTTTGCAATTTATGAGGGCATACAATATTTAAAGCGTTTAGCGTTTTATGTCAAACAAGTTATGTTATATTAAAGTGTAGATATTAGATGAAAGGGACGTTATAAATGATTGTAAAAACACAAGAAGAGATTGAAGCCTTTAAAAAAATCGGTCGTATTTGTGCCGAAATTCGTGAAGCAATGAAGGCTGCGACAAAACCTGGTGTAACAACACTTGAACTCGATGAAATTGCCGGTCGTATGTTTACTGAGGCAGGTGCGATTTCTGGACCTAAAGGAGAATATGACTTCCCAGGATATACATGTATCAGTGTCAACGAGGAAGTAGCTCACGGTATTCCAGGAAAACGCGTAATTCAAGAGGGAGACATTGTTAATATTGATGTTTCTGGTTCTTTAAATGGCTACTTTGCAGATACAGGAATTTCATTTGTCGTGGGTGTAGGCTATGAGGATAAAGAAAAACTATGTCGTGTGGCAAAAAGTGCCTTCGATCGCGCAATGACAAAAGTAAAAGCTGGGTCAAAATTAAATCAAATTGGAAAAGCAGTTGAGCGTGAAGCATATGCCAATGACTTAACGGTGATTATGAACCTAACAGGTCATGGCTTAGGTCGTTCCTTACATGATGAGCCAAATCATATTTTAAACTATTATGATGCATGGGATTCTACCATTATGAAAGAGGGCATGGTACTTGCGGTTGAGCCTTTTATCTCAGCAAAGGCAGAGCATATTGTTGAAGCTGGTGATGGCTGGACATTTGTTACACCAGATAAATCACTTGTTGCCCAAATTGAACATTCGATCATTGTGACAAAAGACAAACCAATTATTCTAACTTCATTAGATGAGGCATAATAAAAATCCTGCTACCCAATTATTTTTGGGTGGCAGGATTCTTTTTTATGAAAAGTATACCGACTAATAGTACACCACATAAAAATAATGCAGCTGTTGTTACAAGTAGCTCTTCTAAACCATTATGTAACGCGATTCCAATATAAGCCCAAATAAAAACAGATGGATACATAATATCGAAATGATGGAAGCGCATATGTAATGCGATGGCAACACCAATTGTCAATAAGATGACTGCCCATAGAGGATTGCTAAGACCAAAGCCGTTCCATCCATAAGCTGTTAATGTAAAGCTTGTATCTGTCATCAACATAAATGTCGACCATGCATAGTAAATAGAGAAAGGGATGCGTCCTGTCAATGACTTGTCGCAAAGAGGATATGTATTGTACAGCGAAAACAAACAGAAGACTAAAAGTAATGTACTGCCAAGAGATGCGATAAATAACTCCTGATGCCACACGATTACCGTGGAAATCTGCAATATACATATGCTGCTAAAAAGAACAGTCTGTTTAATTGTTGTCTTTTTAAAATTCATGACTAACCAATAACCAAGTAACATATAAATGACGATCCAAATTACATGACTAACATTAAAAGGTGCAAATACAACAGGAAAACGATTAGAGATGTCTAACGAAGATTGACCATTTATTTTCATGAAAAAGGATGAAAAGGTTAGGATGACTGAGACAATATAAGTGATTGTCATCAAAAAAAATTGAGGCATGTTTTCCTCTCCCTTCATATTAAATTGTATAGGGAAAAGACAAATAAGTATAGGACTGCACTCTTCCCATTATAACGGAAATTCCCAACAATGTATCGCGTTGTTTTGCTGAAATTATCTACAATTTACCATTTGTATAGGCATCTAAATGTTTCTTTAGTACAATAGGATTAATCCAAATAGAAGGAGTGAAATTTAATGGCTCAAAATTTAACCGATTTAGATTTATCTATTGAACTCGATAAAAAAATGTATAAAAAGAAATTAAAAGTACTCCAATATGAAATGTTAAATGCACAACAATTTTTATTAAAAAATAAAATTGGGCTAATTTTAGTATTTGAAGGTATGGATGCAGCAGGTAAGGGAGGGGCCATCAAACGTCTAATTGAACGTGTTGATCCGCGAGGCTATGTGGTACATCCGATTTCTGCTCCTCAGCCCCATGAACTACGCTACAACTATTTACAGCGATTTTGGAGAAAGCTTCCACAGCATGGACAAATCGCTATTTTCGATCGTTCTTGGTATGGACGAGTTTTAGTGGAACGAATTGAAGGCTTTGCAACAAAGAATGAATGGTCTCGAGCTTATGAGGAAATTAATAACTTTGAAAAGATCTTAACAGCAGGGGATTACATAATTATTAAGTTTTGGCTTCATGTCTCAGATGAAGAGCAGCTCAAACGTTTTACTGAACGTGAGCAAAACCCTTATAAGTCTTGGAAATTAACAGAAGAAGATTGGCGTAATCGCGAAAAGTCGCTTCAGTATGTAGAAGCAGCGAATGATATGTTTGAGAAAACAGACAAAAAGAATGCGCCATGGATTTTAGTTGCAGGGGACGATAAAAAATATGCACGTGTGCAGGTGCTACAAGAAACTATTGCGCATATTGAACGCGAAGCACAAAAGCGGGGGCTTCATGTAACAAATGTTTTAGACAAGGCTCAGTTAGAAGATGAGGAATCTTCAAGCCTTGAAACACTAAATGATCAATCGAAAAATAAGAAGAAAACAAAATAATGATGGTAAGATGCTGTGCAAACAATACGAGCTGTTTTAGTTGTAGCAGCATCTTTTTTTACATACAATAAAGTGACTAACTTATTTTTGAGTGAAGCATGGTCCAAGTAAGACAATTATCGGAAGGCTAGTGTGGAGAAATGGTGCTTAAAATTTGGAATTTATTAAGGAAAAAGGGTGGAAATGTGGTATCAATTCGAGGAGAGAAATGCTACATTCGCACATTCCAAGAAAAAGATGCACAAAGTTTAACTGGTCTCGTAAGCCGTAATAAATACTTTTGGTCTACATACGAGCCGTTACAACGACCTGAATATTATACAGTTGATGCTCAATATAAAAAAATTCAAGAAAGTCTATACTTAATGGATTCAAAAAGAGAATTTACTTTTGGTATTTACGAGCTAGGTACTAATAATCTAATTGGGCATATTGCGCTTTACGCAGTCAAACGTTTACCTTACTCAAGTGCTTTTGTTGGCTATGCGATGGATGAGATTTATATTGGGAAAGGGATTGTAACAGAGGCTGTTAAAATGGTCGTACGTTTTGCTTTTGACCAAATAGGCTTACATCGTGTAGAGGCCTATGTGTCAACACAAAATAATGCTTCTATTCGAGTTTTAGAAAAATCAGGATTTCAACGTGAAGGATTGTTAAGGAAGCTTTTGTACATCAATGGTCAATGGGTAGATCATTACATGTATGCTTGTTTAGAGGATGAATAAAAGAGAGTCTATCTTTCAAACAATGAAGGATAGACTCTTTTTATCTGCATTGACTATTAATCCTTTATTTGGATGTGAAAATGGTGTTTAGCCTTGATAAAGACTACCATCTTCGATTAAATCAAGTCGACCTGTATTTGGATCAATGACTAATCCATGGACAGGAACATCCTTAACCATTAATGGGTGATTGCGAATAGTATCAACACTTTTCTTTACACTTGTCGCTACGTCGCCAAAGCCTCGTAAAAATTCCTTTAAATCTAGACCAGAGTATTCCATCATCTTGATAGTTTCTGGGCTAATTCCGCGATTCACCATTTTGCTAAGCATTGCTTCAGGATCAACTGCACTCATACCACAGTCATAATGCCCAACAACGTACACCTCATCTGCTTGTAGCTCATAAACCGCTACAAGTAAACTACGCATAATTGCACCAAAAGGATGACTAACTAATGCGCCTGCACTTTTAACAATTTTTACATCACCATTTCGTAAATTCATCGCTTTAGGTAATAGCTCAACAAGACGAGTATCCATACAAGATAAGACAACGATGCGTTTATCAGGATACTTAGTTGTAATAAAAGGCTCATATTTTTTTTCTTGAACAAAATCTACATTAAATTTTAGAATATCTTGTAACATTGTCATGAAAGTTTGCTCCCTTCCCTACAAAAATATTTTAGAGCAAATCTTTAAATATGCAAATAATAATGACAATATTCACGCAATTTTTACGAAAAAGAAAGAAGTTTAGTAAATTATTTAGCGATTCAAAAGAAAAGTTCATAAAAAAACAGCTACTAGAATGTAGCTGTTTTTATGACATTAATATTTTTCTTTTGGTTTTGGATCTACAGTTACTGAAGATTTAGAATCTAAACCAACTTGTAGATAATGGATGAAGAATCCTGTAGCGATTAATAAAACGGCTGAAAAGCCTAGTACAGTCGTTAAAAACATGATAAAAGTTCCTCCTTACTAGAAATAATCAAGTATATTATCTAAATTAATTATACAATAGGTTACTAGGAAAATCTAAGGATAATTTATGACATCAATAACATCCCTTACCTAGAAAAAAATTAGTAGGAATGAATCACTTAAATTGCCCAATTACCATTGCGGAAAATAGGTTCTTTTTGGTCGTCCTTAGTGATTCCTTCTATATTCATTTGCTCAGAGCCAATCATAAAGTCCACATGTGTCAAACTATGATTAAGTCCCTTTGCAAGTAATTCTTCAGAGGACATTTCTTTGCCACCCTCAATGCAAAAGGCATAGGCATTACCTATAGCTAAATGATTAGAGGCATTTTCATCGAATAATGTATTGTAAAATAATAAACCAGATTGTGAAATAGGTGATTTATGTGCCACTAATGCTATTTCACCAAGATAATGTGCACCCTCATCTGTTTCGATAAGAGAGGTTAAAATTTCCTGGCCCTGCTCAGCTACTATGTCAACAATTCGGCCATCCTTGAATGTTAGCTTGAAATTATTAATAATATTTCCGCCATAGCTCAAAGGCTTAGTGCTTGATACATAACCGTTTACACCTGTTTTAAGAGGTGCAGTAAAAATTTCCTCAGTCGGCATATTTGCCATAAAAGTTTGCCCTTGTATGTTTTCGCTACTTCCGCCCGTCCATACATGTTTTGACGGTAAGGCAATCGTCAAATCTGTCCCTGGCGCCAAATAGTGTAATGCTTTATATTGTTTGCTAGTTAGATAATCAGCTTTGCTATGTAATTGCTGATCATGCTCTAGCCAAGCAGCAACTGGATCCTCGAGATTGATACGTGTAGCGTCAAAAATCGCTTCCCATAGAGCATTCATTTGTTGGTCTTCTGACAAATGAGGAAATACCTTTGCTGCCCATTGTTTTGAGGGAGCGGCAATAACTGTCCAACTGAATTTATCTGCCTGTAACCAACTATAATAATTAGCTAATGCTTTTCCTGAGGCTTTTTGGAAAGCCATAATTCTTTCATGCTCGATACCCTTTAATAAGTCGGGATTATGAGAAGTAATACTTAAAAAGGCAGCCCCGTTCTCTGCAAGCCACTCACGCTCCTGAACCTTCCATGGTGGGAAAAAATCAAATGAGTCTTTTGGGGCCTTTTCGTAGCGGGTACGTACGAGCTCATCGTCAGATAAATCAACAAATACCTGTTTTGCACCATTTTCATAAGCTAATTTAGTAATTATTTGTGCTAGTTTTAAATTATCGGTCGAACAGCTTATATAGAGGTACTGATTTTTTTGGATATTTACTCCTACTTTCACAGCTAATTCGGCATATTTTAGTAATTTTGTGTTAAAAGATGATAACAAATTCTTAGCTCCTTCCTAAAAAAGACAATTTAGTGTACTATTCTTAATTCAATATAATCAAATATGGCTTTAAAGTGAATAAAAAGCATTTATTACATCGAAAAATTAGTGAAATACATTTATACTATATTATATATTTAAAAATATGGAAAATAGACGAAAATAACATTAATAGTAGATTTGGAGGTTCTAGAATGGATATATCGTCGATTGTAGGGTTAATACTTGCGTTTATAGCGCTATTAACAGGGATGGTGCTAAAGGGAGTAAGCTTAGGTGCATTTTATAACCCAGCAGCCATTCTAATTATCATCTTCGGTACTATTTCCGCTGTAACAATCGCCTTCCCTATGAAGGAATTGAAGCGAGTACCAAAGCTATTTAAGATTCTTTTTAAAGAAACTAAATTAGCGGATGATATAGAAATTATTAAGATGTTTTCACAATGGGCAGATTTAGCTCGTCGTGAAGGATTATTGGCACTCGAAAGTAAGGCTTCAGAGATTGAAGATCCATTTTTGAAAAATGGGCTTACATTAGCAATTGATGGGCAAAATGCTGACTATATCCGTGATGTTTTAACGGAAGAGGTTGAAGCAATGGAAGATCGTCATGCTAGTGGTTCTGCAATTTTTACTCAAGCAGGTACATATGCCCCGACTTTAGGGGTACTTGGTGCGGTAGTAGGGTTAATCGCCGCACTCGCAGATATGAATGATATCGAAAAACTGGGGCACGCTATTTCCGCTGCCTTCATGGCTACATTATTAGGTATTTTTACTGGTTATGTTTTATGGCACCCATTTGCAAATAAGCTTAAACGTAAATCTGCCGTAGAAGTTAAACAAAAAAGAATGATGATTGAGGGGATTCTTTCGGTTTTAGAAGGGGAGGCTCCACGTGTTATTGAACAAAAACTTGCTTCTTATTTAACGATGGAAGAACGTCGTCAAATTTCGGGTGAAAGCGGGGCGGGTGGTCTTGGCAAAGAAAGCTAAGAAAAAAAAGCATGAGGATCATATTGATGAGTCCTGGTTAGTACCATATGCAGATATTTTAACATTGCTATTAGCTGTGTTTATTATACTATTTGCATCTAGTTCCGTAGATCAAGAGAAATTGCAAAGAATGTCAGCAGTTTTTAATCAGGTATTCGATGGCGGTACAAGCTTTTTAGAGCAGCCTTCGCCAGTAGAAACTCCGAATGCAGAAAGTGATAAAACGCCACAACAAATACAGCAGAATTCAGCCTATTTAAAGGATCAGCAGGAGCTAGCTAAAATTAAAGATAGTGTTGAAAATTTTATTGCTGTTCATGAGATGGAAGGTCAATTTGCAACAGAAATGACGGATGAAGGTCTGCTTGTAACAATTCGTGATAGTATTCTATTCGATTCAGGTAAAGCAACCATTAAACCAGAATATAAACCGATTGCTAAGGAGCTTGCGGACGTATTAGTATCGGATCCAGCGCGTAATATAGTTATTACTGGTCATACTGATAATGTTCCAGCTGGACCTGCCTTCTCCTCTAACTTTGAATTATCGGGAATGCGAGCAATAAACTTCCTTAATATTTTACTGATCAGCAATTCGAAGTTAGATCCTACAAATTTCAGTTTTAAAGGCTACGGCGAAAACCGAGCTATTGCGCCAAATGATACTGCAGAAGGGCGTGCGAAAAACCGCCGAGTTGAAGTATTAATACTACCATTTGTTACTGAGGATGGTTCAGAAGCAAAAAGTACACAATAGAAAAAAGCTATTGGCAAAAGGCTTTGATCCTTTGCTAATAGCTTTTTCTCTCTAAAAATTATTATTTGCGTAACGATCCTAATTCAGCAACAATTGCCTGCATCTCACTTGGGCTAAAGGATTCCCGTTTCATCACCATTTCGTATAAATAAACTAAGTCTTCGTAATTTGCTTCATCAAAGTTTTCTGATTTCATGGCATCAACATTTACCATACGTAGCTTGTCTTTCATTTGGTCAACCATATAAATAACGTTCTCTTTTGACGGTACCGATAAATCCATTTTTGAAACCTTCCTTTCGTCATCCTCGCACATATCATTTCATTGAATAAAAAAAATGTCAACACTGTATTTGGGCATTGCTTTAAAAATAGACTGTTATTGGGTAGAATAAGGGCAGTAAGTCGTTTATTGGCTCTAAGGATTAGGATAAGGTGATTATGAAGCTGAATGTATCTATGGAAAATGCTTAGTGGGAACGAAAATCAACTATAGATAATGGCTATAAGCTTGTTTATTGTTTACTGAAGAAATTTTAGGGAATATACATTTACACAAACGCAGGGGGTTTTTATTATGGGTCAAAGTAAATTATTAATTTCTGTTGTAACAGGCGCGGTAGTTGGTGCTGCGTTAAGTATGCTGGATCGTACTACTCGCGAAAAAACAATAGCTTCTACACAAAAGATGAAGGAAGCAATTTCGTATTATGCGGCTAATCGCGATGAATTACAGGTTTTAGTTGAGGAAAAGGTATTGGCAGCAAAAGTACTTTGTGAAAGTGTATCAGAAAATGTCAACACAATAGCTGAAAAAGTGGATGAATTTAAGGAGCTACCTTCCACAATTCAGGAAATGATAAATGATACAAAATCAGCCTTTTCTTTACCTCATAAAGAATAGCTTGTCTGATAGGAGGGGAATTGTATGGAAAAGAATAAAACGTCCATACATACAGCAATTGGTGTGGTGAAATCATTTGTTAAGCCAGATGAGGATAGTGTAGATATGACAACCTCTAGGGGCTTTCTGCAAGATTTATTACTACGCTTACAACGGGTTGAAATATCAGCTCTTGCTGCCCAGTTGGCTTATTTCTTTTTACTATCTTTCTTCCCACTACTGATTTTCCTAGTCACTTTACTACCATATTTAAATTTAGAAACGACGCAGGTGTATTCGTTTTTAGTGAATGTCATGCCAGATGAAGTATATAGACTGATCGAGAATACATTAAACGAAATTTTAAACAATCGTAATAGTAGTTTATTATCCATTGGGGTATTGGGTACATTATGGTCTGCCTCCAAAGGCATTAATGCATTGATTCGAGCGTTAAATAAGGCTTATGAGACAGAAGAGAGTAGGGGGAGTATACTGGATCGAGGACTGTCTCTTATTTTCACGATAGCCCTTGTTTTTGTATTCGCTGTAGCACTTTTATTACCTGTATTTGGACAGCAAATTGGACATTTCCTATTTTCCATTGTTGGTATTGAGGAGCAGTTTGAAACAATATGGCATAGGTTACGATGGTCGACGCCACCTCTTTTAATTTTTCTTGTATTAATGGCAATCTACAGATTTGTTCCTAATACAAGCCCGCGCTTGAGGTTAATGAGCGTTTGGCCAGGAGCCTTGTTTTCAACCTTTTCTTGGTTAGCTGTAACGTATGCTTTCTCGTTTTATATTAGTAATTTTGCAAATTATTCTGCTACATATGGAAGTATTGGTGGAGTTATTATTTTGATGCTCTGGTTATATTTCACAGGTATTATATTGATTTTTGGTGGAGTTCTCAATGCAACTATGCAGAAAAAGGCTTTACAAAAGGAATATCTCAAACAAAATACACTAATGGATAGCTAGCATGAAAACAGCCTCGTATCACAAAAGTGATTACGAGGCTGTTTATTTAAACATTTTTATTAAGCATGCGTAAGCCATTTAGAATAACTAAAATGGTACTACCCTCATGTCCAATTACACCTAATGGTAAATCAACAACTTGTAAAAAGTTTGAGGCAATTAATAACACGATAATGCCAATAGAGAAAAAGATATTTTGTTTGACGATACGCTGCATTTTACGGGATAAGCGTACTGCATAAGCAATTTTCGATAAATCATTTTTCATAAGGACGACATCTGCGGTTTCTAAGGCTACATCCGTGCCTTCTCCCATAGCGATACCTGTAGTGGCTGTTGCTAATGCTGGTGCATCATTAATGCCATCCCCGACCATTCCTACAAATTGGTGCTGCGAAAGTAGTCGTTTCATCTCAGTAACCTTTGTTTCAGGAAGGCATTCTGCAACATATTCAGTCACACCCGATTCTTTAGCAATTGCCTTGGCTGTTTTCTCGTTGTCTCCTGTTAGCATGATGACGTTAATACCAAGCTCTTTAAGTAATGCGACAGCTTTTTTTGCTTCATCACGAACAGTATCCTTAAGGGCTGTTAATGCGACAATACCGTCTTTATCACGAATGAAAATTACGGTTTTACCCTCTGTAGCTAATTTTGCTGTAGCTCCATCTGCAAAGGAATTTGCTTCTTCTGCGCCCACAAAATCAGGTTTCCCAACGAGATACTCCATATCATTTACATAACCCTTTATACCCCAACCCGGAATATCTTTAATTGCCACTTGAGAAGAGATGATTACTCCCTCGGCTTTAGCAAAGGAAGTGATTGCTTGTGCTAGCGGATGATTTGATTGTGATTCGATACCCGCTAGGACAGACAATGCCTCTTCTCGTTCTATGCCTTCACGAACAATAAAGTCGGTCACAACAGGTTTCCCCTGTGTTAATGTTCCTGTTTTATCAACTGCTACTGCACGTAATACACTTAAGTGCTCTAAATGTAAGCCGCCTTTAAATAGGATGCCGTTTTTGGCACCATTTGAAATAGCTGCTAAAGTAGCAGGCATAATAGATGCTACAAGAGCACATGGTGATGCAACTACTAATAGCACCATTGCACGGTAGAATGTTGTAGACCAATCCCAATCTAATAAAAAGTGAGGTAAGAACATCATTAACGCCACGCTAAGTAAAACGAATTTTACGTAAGTCCCTTCAAATTTTTCAATAAACTGTTGAGAAGGAGATTTCTCACTTTGAGCACTTTGTACAAGCTGAATAATTTTTTGGAACAATGTTTCTGAATTCGGCTTTGTCATTTCCATTGTAATAGCGCCATTTAAGTTAACCGTACCTGCAAATACTTCATCGCCTTCACGTTTTGCAACTGGAAGTGGTTCGCCACTAATTGCTGATTCATCGATAGAAGATTGCCCTTTAAATATGACACCATCTGCGGGTACTCGTTCACCAGGTTTTATAAGTAGGTGATCTCCGATTTGTAATGTGGAGACAGAGACTTTCATTGGTTCAAAGCCACCACGTACAAGCCAAGCCTCTTCAGGTTGTAAATTCATAAGTGCCGAAATTTCACGATTACTTTTATTCATGGCATACGTTTCAAGAGCACCACTTACTGCGAATATGAAAATAAGGATGGCACCTTCAGTCCAATAACCAATTGCTGCTGAACCAATTGCTGCTAATATCATTAGTAATTCAACATTTAATTTCTTATCTTCGATTGTTTCTTCAATACCCTCTTTTGCCTTAGCAAATCCCCCAACGCAAAATGCAACAATATACAAAATAACAGAAGCCGTAGTTTGCCCGCTAGTATCTAAACGCCATGCAAGTAAGATAAACAAGCCTGCTATAAGGGCAGCAAGTAATTCAGCATGCTCCTTCACTTTCTCAATTAGATTTATATTTTCTCGATTAGAGTATTCCATTCTTATCCCTCCTGATAATGAAAATCAATATCAAAAACCTTATAATATAATGATTTCGTAAAGTTTTTAAATGAAAAACAATTTCATTTAACTCCTTTATAATTTAGAATTATTATAACAAAGGTTTTTGGGAAAAGAAAGCCAGAAGTTTTAAAATGAATTTTTATCTGGCAATAAAAAAATATAAAGTTTAAGCAAACAAAAAGCACAGTCTATTCACTAGGAATATTCTGTGCTTTTCAAATTGGTGCGGTAAAATGTCTCACCTTTGGAGAAATACCGCATTCGATTATTATGATGTTAATTTTTACAGCAGTGGATGCTTCACTTTGCTATTAGAATACTCTTTCTGCATGCAAAGCAAGTTTTTCTAAAGATGATTTATCTACATCAGCATGTAAAGAATTACCATGGGAGTCCATTGTAACTACAGCAGTGAAGTTCTCTACATTTAAGTGCCACATAGCTTCTGGTACACCAAATTCCATTAAATCAACGCCGTCTACACCTTTAATACAGTCAGCGTAGTATTGAGCCGCTCCACCGATAGCGTTTAAGTATACACCGCCATGCTCTTGTAATGCAGCAAGTGTTTTTGGTCCCATACCACCCTTACCAATAACAGCACGGATACCGAATTTTTTCATGATGTCACCTTGATATGGCTCCTCACGAATAGAAGTAGTTGGGCCAGCAGCTTTTACTGTCCAGTTGCCTTCTTCGTCTTTAGCCATAACAGGACCACAGTGGTAAATAACCTGTCCATTTAAATCAACAGGTGCATCATGGCTCATTAAATGATGGTGAATGGCATCGCGACCTGTATACATACGACCAGTAATAGATACAACATCTCCAACCTTTAAAGTACGGATTTGTTCCTCGGTAATCGGTGCAGTAAGTTCCACTACATCTGTAGTCGTATCTTCTGTCGTTGCTGCAACTTCATCTTTAAATGTAATTTTTTCGCCTTCTTGATAGTGCCATTTAATGATTTCACCAGTTTGTGGGTCAATGTCCACAGCCATACGACGATAAGCCCAGCAGTTATAAGCGACTGATACGTAGAATGATGCAGGGATACGGTGCATAACCCCAATTTTACAGCCAAGTAATGTTGCTTCTCCACCAAAGCCCATTGTGCCAATACCAAATGTGTTAGCTGTTTTTACAACATATTCTTCTAATTTGGCAAGATCAGCATTTGGATTTGTATCTTCCACATGACGGAATAATTGTTCTTTCGCTAAGTCGTAACCAGAAGAACGGTCTCCACCAATACCTACACCGATGAAACCAGCTGAACAGCCTTGACCTTGAGCTTGATAGACAGAGTGTAAAATACATTTACGGATGCCATCTAAGTCACGACCAGCACGGCCAAGACCATCTAGTTCACAAGGAAGGCTGTATTGAATATTTTTGTTTTCACAGCCGCCACCTTTAAGAATTAATTTAATCGTAATGTAGTCATTTTCCCATTGTTCAAATTTAATAACAGGTAAACCTTCTCCAAGGTTATTACCACTATTTGCCCCAGTTAATGAATCAACTGCATTCGGACGTAACTTTGCATCAGCTGATGTATCATTGATTGCTTTTTTAATAGCAGCTTTGATTTCTAATTGATTAACGCCTACAGGAGTGTAGATCTTAAATGTTGGTAGACCTGTATCCTGACAGATAGGTGATACATTATCTTCTGCCATAATAATATTATTTGCAATTGTGTCTAAGCTCATTGCTGCACGAGTGCCAGCATTCTCTGCCTCTTTGGCTTTTTTAATAGCACGGCGCACGTCTTTCGGTAGGTTCGTAGATGTTTCAGTAATTAAATTGTATAGACTTTTCTCCAAAGTTTGTACATTCATTTTTGTATTGCCCCCCATAGAAAATTTGATTATTTCCACGTTACATTATACTCTTTTCAACTAATGAAAAAAAGAGCCCATCTTTTAGAGGTAGGAATTAAAGGGTGTTGTCATCAAAAAAGGGAGGGGGAGGTAATCAACAATCTGGTGGATTTAATTAAGAAAAGGGTGAAGGTGATCAACAATCTAGGGGGTCTGATCAAAAAAAGGTGACGGTGATCAATGATTAGGAGGAGCTGATCAAAAAAAGGTGAAGATGATCAACAATCTAGGGGGTCTGATCAAAAAAAGGTGAAGATGATCAACAATCTAGGGGGTCTGATCAAAAAAAGGTGAAGGTGATCGACAATCTAGGAACTTGATCAAATGTGAGGTGAAGGTGATCAACAATCTAGAGAACCTGATCAAAAATAAGGAGAAGGTGATCAATAATAAGGAGTACCTGATCAAAAAAGGGTAAAGGTGATCAACAATCTAGAGAACCTGATCAAAAATAAGGAAAAGGTGATCAATAATAAGGAGGAGCTGATCAAAAAAAGGTGAAGATTATCAACAATCTAGAGAACCTGATCAAAAATAAGGAGAAGGTGATCAATAATAAGGAGTACCTGATCAAAAAAGAGGGTGAAGGTGATCAACAATCTTGGGAACCTGATCAAAAATAAGGAAAAGGTGATCAATAATAAGGAGGACCTGATCAAAAAAAGGGTAAAGGTGATCAACAATCTAGAGAACCTGATCAAAAATAAGGAGAAGGTGATCAATAATAAGGAGTACCTGATCAAAAAAGAGTGAAGGTGATCAAAACTCAGGAAGACTTGATTAAAAATCCGAGTCTCTAATCAAATTCCATACGAAACAGGTTATGTATATGAAATGCATTTAACCTAGTATTTTTTCTCTTGAATTAGATTGATAAACAGGAACGTTTGTTCTATAATAAGGATAAATCAACTTTAGGAGGGAATTTAGTGTCTGAAAAGAGTGCTCTTATGTTACCTGAAGCATTTGAAGTATATAGAAAAACTATAGAAGAAACATTACAGCCGGTTATAAATATTGAAACAACAATGCGAAAAACATCATTATTTGAAAGTAAGTTTGCAGGTAATCCATATTTTCCATTGTCGATGGAATATCCTAAAAATTCTGATGGACAGCCATTAAAATTATTAGCGCAAATTAATTTTGAAGAAGTACCTAATCATTTATCGAAATTCCCTGAGGAGGGAATTTTACAATTTTTTATTGATTCCTTTGACGATGTATTAGGAATGGACTTTGGTAATGGTCAAAACCAAAAAGGCTTTCGTGTTATTTATCATGAACGGATCATCAATGATGCATCACAATTAATTCAAGATTTTTCGTTTCTGGAAGCGAAAAAGGATGACATGTACTTTCCTGTTGAAAAGGAGATGGCATTGACCTTTGAACCCACCTATGAACCTTTATCAATAGATGATTTTAGAAGTGATGACCATTACGCAAGTATTTTAGATAATATAGAAGATGATGCTCTAGAGGATGCTTTTTACGAAACATTAAGTGGTGATGGTCATAAAATTGGTGGCTATCCATTTTTCACACAGGACGATCCAAGGGCATATGGGGATTACCAACAATCTACAGTTTTGTTGCTACAAATTGACAGTGTCGGTGATCATATAATGTGGGGCGATTGTGGTGTAGGGAATTTTTTCATCACGGAGGAGGAGCTTCAAAAGAAGGATTTTAGTAAGGTTTTGTATAACTGGGACTGTCATTAGACAGCTAAAAGCGCGAGAAATCAAACGTTGATTTTTCGCGCTAAACTTATTCTATGCTTGGGCTATTGTTCACGAACGTTAAATTGCTCCATTTTGTCTTCTAAATCATCCATCATTTGTATTAAACGATCAATGTCCTCTAATTCAGTTGTTTCAGGATCAATTGCATCTAATACTTCTAAAAATATTTCAAGACGTTCTCTTAAGTAATTCACTTGCTGCTTTTTATCAGTTATTGGCTTAGACATTCGTACACCTCATTTCATCCCCTTCATCGTAGCTGATTTAGGTCTAAATTTCAATGTTTAGGTAAACACCTAGGACTTAACGATTAATTTAAAAAAACAATAGACAGAATATTTACAATATTGAATACCTGTGTTAAAGTTGTATTAAGAAATCGTAAAGGAGTGATCATCACAATCTTTCGAACTCTAACTCGAAAAGGAGGGAGTTTAAACAAGTTCTCGGCGAAAGTAAATGCTGAAATTCGTGTTTATACAATTAAATGAAAATTAGTATTCGTTAAGCCTTAGCGTAAAATCACATGTGGTGAGCGCTAAGGCTTTTTGGTATGCTGTTCTTTGGAAGAATCACTTGATGTTGGAGGAAATGATGACGTACTTCTCAGATTACAGCAAAAAAAGATTTGCCATTCTAGTGTTAATAGTTTCAATATCGGGCTTTTCACAAGGGATGCTATTACCACTAATTTCAATTATTTTCGAGCGGGATGGTGTATCCTCTGCATTGAATGGATTGAATGCAACAGGTTTATACATAGGAACTTTATTAATCTCCCCGTTTATTGAGCAGCCTCTAAGAAAATGGGGCTATAAACCAATTATTTTAATAGGTGGGGCATTGGTGTTTCTATCGCTCCTCGCATTTCCTCTATGGAAAAGTGTGACCTTTTGGTTTATCCTTCGATTACTTATTGGGGTAGGAGATCATGCATTGCATTATGCGACACAAACGTGGATTACTAGCACAGCAGATCATAAAAGCTTAGGAAAGGGCATGGCTATTTACGGCTTGTCCTTTAGTACAGGTTTTGCAGTCGGACCGTTAATGGTAAAGCTTATTCAAATTACAGAAGCATTGCCGTTTATAGTCTCCTCGATTCTGTGCTTATTGGCATGGTCGTTTGTATTTTTATTGAAAAATGAGAAACCAGAGCGTTTAACGGGAGATATACATGCAAGAGGCTGGCAGCGTTATAAAATGGCCTTTGTTTTTGGATGGATTGCGTTTTTAGGTCCATTTGTTTATGGGTTTTTAGAATCTTCTTTAAATGCTTTGTTCCCAGTCTATGCTTTACGTAAAGGTTTTGAGGTTGGTATGATTCCTATTATTTTATCCGTCTTTACTTTTGGAGGAATTTTAACACAGGTGCCTCTTGGCGCAATGGGTGATAAGGTTGGGCGTAGAAAGGTATTGATGATAGGCTCTTTTGGCGGAGCTGTTATTTTTGGAATTGCAAGCTTTTTAGAGCATTCACAAATTGCCGTAGCCATCGCATTTTTCCTTACAGGTACATTGGTAGGCTCGATGTTTTCGTTAGGAATTACATATATGGCTGATTTAACACCAAAGGAATTACTGCCAACTGGAAATCTATTGTGTGGTATTGCTCTAAGCATTGGAAGTTTAACAGGACCGTTTCTTGGCGGGGTATATATAGAATATGTAAAGAATTATAGCTTCTTATTATTAGTGGCAATGCTATTACTTGTGGTAGCCATCGTGTTAATGATATTTGGTGGAAGTAAAAATAAGCGTTCTGCGACAATATAGGTAAAAAACAGGTAGAGGAAATTACAAAGAAAAAGAGCGGGGCTCATCTTCCCGCTCATAAAACAAAAAACGCCCAGCAAATCCGTGCTGTATTGGCGTTTTTTGCGTGATAAGGATGTTCCGTCCGAATCACTTAGGTTTGGCACCTAGATTGATATTATACAGATAAGGAATCATAAAATCAAATATTAAAATAAAGGTAATATTTGTACTTTAATTAGCTAACTGGATATAATAGAAGAACATTGCGCGTTGATTACAATTTATAGGGAGAATAAAACATGACTGAATATAAAAAATTGTCCATTCACCGGGCATTAACAGAATTAAAGATGCTCAATCATCGTATAGAAGCAGCAACAAATGAAGTTAGTGCAGTTTTAGCTAATCGTAAAAGCAATAGCAAGATTAATGGTGTTGAGATTCAAGAATATGAAAAACAGATGCAATCCTCATACGATAAAGTAGTCAGTTTAATTGACTATCGCAACCGTATTAAATCCTTAGTTGTAGAATCCAATGCTAAAACAAAGGTGACTGTAGGGAAAGAGGAAATGACTGTGGCAGAGGCTATAGAACGAAAGCAGTCTATTCAATTTGAAAAGAAATTATTAGAAGTGATGCAGCAGCAATACCGTTCAGCAATCAATATGGTTGCTAAAGAAAATGATGCGCTACCTGCAAAGCTTGAAACATATTTAATCAATATATTAGGTAATAAAGATAAACAATCACCAGAAGAGGTAAAACTACATACAGAGACATTTATGAAAAGAAACGAATATGAGTTAATTGATCCGATGAATGTTAAAAAGAAAATTGAAGCATTAAATAGTCGAATTGAGGAATTTGAATCAGAGGTAGACGCTGTGCTATCAGAATCAAATGCCACAACTTTTATTGAAGTACAAGCTTAATGTAATATGCATGGTCTAGCGAAAATGGAAAACGAAAAATCGCTCGCGCTTCAAGGCATGTGTGCGAGTTGAAACCTTAAACATGTCTTATTACAAAGGAACTTTAAACAATCTAAAATAAAAGCACAAAGATTAAAATTAAAAACACAAAGTTCACGTTTCAAAGCTTTTTAGCTCAAAGTTAAAAATTTAAAGCATAAAAATCTTTTAAATCCTGGGTTTTTGGTTAAGGTGTTGATTTTTCTGGACCGTCCATCATCCACCAGGCAGCTTGAGCTGTGCATCAGTGAACAAAGGACGTCTCAAATTCTGAGACGTCCTTTTTGACCTTTTTTTCAACACAAGCTTAGCCTCACATTCCACCTGTGTTGAGTACTTTTTGCAGACACAATACAATAGGCGACTATAACTACTTAAGCAAAAGGGCGGTAAATAAAAACCGCTCTTTATTAATGTTACCCCTCTATCAAATTGCCCTTCTCCATTATAAACCCACCTAGTGCAGAAGACTTGTTCCTAAAGTATATCGAAGGTGATACTGACAGCTTCATGCTTGAAGGTTTAACTTGCCCTTCATTTATGAATGAACCGCTTCAAGTCGTGTAACATGAGACTGATATATCTTCTAAGCAACCGAGTAGTAAGAGATATCCACTAAGCTAGCGTCTTGAACGAGTGGTCTTAGGGACAGTTTACGGTCATCTGACGCGCATAAAGTTTTTATGAAAATTCATTTAATTATAGTTGTAAATTATGTTTGATGTAGTATTCATGGTATGGTAATGTCAATGGTAATAATAGTTAAAGGAGGCGTTTACTGTGAGTAATCAAATGTTAAGAGACTCACCGAAATAACAATTCAAGAATTAGCAAATGATATTCAAAATCTTCGATATAAAGAGAGTTCGTTACATCGAAATGAAGAGCACTATGATGTGATGAATGAAGCTATTAACTATCAACTTAAATTTAAACAACAGGCAAAGTCGCTATATATAAAGACCCTCTCCAGAATAGAGGAGCTTTTAGAGGAAGATGCTTTAACTTTAGAATTAATAGGTAGGTTTAAACAAGATTTTCATCTTTATAGTAATGAGGAAAAGCGGTCAATTCTCCTTCAATCTATAAAGAAAATCGACTTTGATTTTAAAAGAACACATTTCGCTATTGAATATCGCCTTAGCCCTTATGTTGAAATTGAAACCGTGGTGGACTCAATATCAAAACAAAAGACAAGTTAAACTGTTGTATATATACAACGGTTTTTTTGTTTATCTCTTAACAGAACTACTTACATAACCGAAATTAATGGATTATATCTACTTACATTACCGAAACATTTTTCTGATTTAAAATTAATCAAATTTAATTTTAAAGGAAACCCTTGGTATTAGGCTTTTTGAGGGTTTTTAATTCGGTAATAAGCTTATCGAGGGATACCTCGATAAGCTTATTACCGAAAAATTAAATTCCTGACTACGTACAATACCGAACATTTTAGCAATAGGGTGTATTCACATACTGTCTATTGTCTATTAGTAATTATTCTTACTCAGCTCTCATAACATCAAACTTTAAATTACGATTTTTTATACTTATTCAGCAGAACATTCTATGCTGTGTAGATATTTTGTAATTCATTCTCTTGTGTGTGGTTTTTTGAAATTTAGTTGAATATAATTCCTTTGAAAAACAAGAGAGGATGAAGTTTATGACTAGGCAGTTTAAATATTCTTATTATGATAATGGGGTTTATATACTTTCGAAGGAGGAGATAGCAGATCTAAAACCAGTAGAGATATCTCAGAACTTCTTGAGTGAATATGAATATTTTGCTACACGTCCTATTGTATGTGAAGATCAAGAAAATATATGGCAAGTATTTTATAGTGAAGTAAGGGATCTCCCCGAAGTTAAAGAAATTATTATGAAAGCGAAAGAAAATGGTTTTCACGATGTTATTATTTATATTCAAACTCATACGTTAACTTATACGGTGTTTGAAATATTCATCCACAAGCTTCACAAATTAAAATTTGAAAATGAAATACTCCAAATTATTAAAGCAAGAAAAATTAGTTAGGCTACAGTATCAAACAAATTTGCAGAGCTAATCTACAAGTGTAGAATTAACTCTGTATTTTAACATTACCGCATTTTGGAAAATTAGGTTAGCGAGAGAATCTCATAAGGTTTATCTTCTCTTGTTAAATCATTAAAGTCTTGGCCTAGACCTTGCATTAATGATTTTTTTAGCTAACGGAATTCCTTGTTCCAGTTACTTTTTATAGAAAAAGGTTGGTGGAGAGTCTACATTTTTTAACCACCGATGTTCTTGAGCATCCATACTATCTTTAATCCAAACATCTCCTTGGTCTTCTTTTTCGGATGTTCGATACCAAGTAATAGTTGAACCAACTACTTGAGGTGTATTATCTATTTTATTGTTTGGAAATGTAAGCTGCTTTTGTTCTCCTGATTCAAGATTAATTACATACAACGCTGTAAACATAGTTGGAACCGGTCCCACTTTCCACGCTTTGTTCTCTTTCGCCCGAGCAACAATTATTTCATCTGGAGAAAGCCATTCTAAATCTAGATCTACGTATCCTTTAGGTGTGTAGTCCTTTTGTTTATTCAATGTAGGAATCTCGGTAACGGCTGTACTTTTGTTTACAACAAAAAATCTTCCTTCACCCGATATGAAGGCTAGTTGATTTCTTGTAGGAGCCCACTTTATCCATTTTTCATACCCAAGCATTTTCCCTATAACTTGAAAGTGATCTCCAACTGATGAAAGTACACCTAATGTATTGCTATCATTAGACCAAGACGCAGTTGGTGTTAATAGAAAGCTAACCCAGCTTCCATCAGGGCTCCACTTAAAATAATCCGCATCAATTGCAAATAAGTCGGGTGTATTTGTTTGAATGGTGTAAAAAGGCTTGATTTTATTCGTATCTAGATTGGCATCTACGGGCACTTTAAAAAGACGAACTGGTTCCCATCCAGTAGGAAGTAAATTAGATTGAGATGAAACGATAAACGCTTTTCCATTGGGGAACCATTCAAAATCACTAACACCTAGGGATACATTTTCAAAGCCGTGTGGTCGCCCATTTTTTGTTTTTGTAACACTCAAGACACCACCCGAATTGTAAGCTAGTTGATTTGATGTTGGCGACCATTTTATTTGACTTGTTTCAATTGATGGATACGGTTGATAGCTTTCCTTTTTCTTTAAATCATAAATATACAGATACGTTTTTTCTCCATTCTCGTTACCTGCTAAATAGGCAATATACTGACCATCTTTTGACCACTTTGGAGAGGATACATACTTATCTGTTGTAAGCTGTATTTCTTTATCTCCTTCCTTCATCCATAGCTGATGATTTCGTATATAAGCAGCTTTAAGAAGAACTTCAGCAGAAGCATCTATTGAAAGATTAAAACTAACGAATAGTATTAATAATAAAATTCTAATTGTCATTTATCACACCTCTGCTTTTTTCATTTTCTCGAAGATATTATTTCCGAACATTGTTCAATTATTCTGCACCGTTAGCACAAGAAGAGATTGCTCTAATTGAACAATCTTCCTCAATAGTTGTGGAGCAAGGTGTTTATAATACCAGGAAGCTTTCCATCGGCTATCATTCCTCCACTTTAGAGGAACATAGGAAAGAAAGTAGAATATATAAAGAATATGTTTTAATATCCATACGTTCGGGAAAAATATGTACAAGAGATAGAAATAATTTCAAAGCAGTTAGCTAAGGAGGTTGCCATTGTGAAACCAGAAACCACATTTTTAACAAAAAGCGTAGTATGGACTATTGATGGCAAACAATATGTAGTCGAAAAAGTTCCCTATTCTGAATTAAATGCTGAAGAGAATGAATACTTCGATATGGACGTTGCCATTCGTTTAACGATGCTACGTGATTTAATGTTTATGAGAGACATACCTTCTAAAGTAGATTATAGTATTGTAGCGAATTTTGAAGTTTAGCAAAAAGCCACGAACGTTGATTTCACAACATTCGTGGCTTTTCGATGTGTTTCCAAACTTCCATTTGGAAACGTAGTATTCTTATTAGAACATCTCTCTATAAAAACGTATCCAAATTTAAATAAAGAGTGAAAAATGTGGAATTATATAGGATAATGATAAATAATGGAAGTATAAAATAAAGTTATGAATCGGGTTGAGTGGATTATGGATTTAAAGCAAAGTATTTCTGTAAATAGACCTCGTGAAAGTAGTGGCTCAAGGTCTGCTAACAGATTTGATTATCAAAAGGACTGGGCTATATTAAAATTAGTAGAATTATACAGGTCTGGAAAAGATTATCTTTTAGTAATGGATTACTATGATGATGTCATCATTTTCGATTCTGAAAATAACCCTAACAACATCGATTTTTTTCAGATTAAAACACATAGTAAAAATTGGACTATCCCACAAATACTATCGAGAAAGAAAGGAAAGGATGGTCCTTTACCTTCGATTATCGGTAAAATGTATGGTTGTAAATTACAATTTCCAAATTATACGTTGTCATTAAACTTCGAGTCTAACCATTTCTTAAACGTTGATTTAAAAGATAAAAATACTAAGAGTCTCACTAAAAAGGAAATAAAATTTTCCGAGATATGTGATAAAAAATTAGCTGTCATCATAAAACAGTTAAAAGAAGAGCATTCTCTTCCAGATGACCCTGAATTTATTGAAATGACATTTTTTAGAGTCTCTGACCTAATGATAAATGACAGGGAAGCATACGTAAAAGGAAAGTTGAGTGATTTCCTTGAAGAGATAAATCCAGAGGGTACTTTTAAGATGAGTTTAGTTTACACTACATTATTTGACGAAGTTAAAAGAAAGAATAATTATGAAGGGCATATTGATAACTTTGAAGACTTATCAGTAACTAAAGGAATTGGACGAAGCCAATTTGATTCTATTATTAAAAATTTCACGGAAGATGTAAATAAGATAGACCAAATGTGGTCAATGACAGAAGCAAGGTTAAATAGTGAAAGAATACCCATAGGAGAACTATTCCAAATAAAGAATGCTTGGGATAAATATAAAATTGAAAAGATGGATTTAACTAATGCTTATTTACAGGATATTCGAAAAAAAATAAATAAGATTGTTGAGAGCTATAAAGCTAATAATCAATTGTACAATGATATTGTTCAACCTACTTATGAAGAGTATGTGAAAGACAATGCTGTTGATATATATGACGAATATTATTTAAAGTCAATCATTCTAATGGAGTTATATGGAATATGAGTGAAAATTTTAGAAAGCTAATAAGAAATTTGAGGTTAAAAAAATATGAGCAAATTAATTTTGAAAGAAATAAAGATAGTATCATTGCTAGAGAAGAAAGCAAGAAGAATTCAATTTCATCCAAAGAAAACAGTAATAAAAGGTGAGAATCACACAGGAAAATCGTCTTTAATTAAAAGTATTTATTGGACATTTGGTGCAACCGCAAAAAATATGCATCCAAATTGGATTAAGGCTGATGTAATATCGGTTATTGACTTTTCAATTGATAATACATCATATTCCATTTTAAGAAAAAAGGATTTTTTTGCAGTATTTGATGGACAAATGAATTTAATAGGAACATTTGATAAGATAACAAGTGAATTAGGTCCATTCCTTTCAAATTTGTTAAATTATAAAATAAAACTTAATAATAGATCAAATGAGCCTATAACTCCCCCACCAGCATACTTCTTCCTCCCTTTCTATATTGACCAAGATGTGAGTTGGAAGGAAAACTGGAGTGCCTTCGAAGGTCTTTCTCAACTAACGAATTGGAAAAAAAATATTATAGAATACCATACAGGTATTAGACCTAATAAATACTATGAAATTAAAGCTAAAGTGGAAGTTCTTCAAAAACAAACTAAAGATATAGAAAGCAAAAAAGGAATTTCGCAAAATGTTTTAAATAAACTTTTAGAGCAGTTCCAAAATGAAATGGTTGATATTGACATCAATTTGTTCAAAAAAGAAATTGATGAAATGATATTCAACTACAAAGCACTTAAAAATAAAGGTGATAAGCTAAAAGATAAAATTGTAACTTTAAAGAGTCGAAAGATTCAATTAGAGAATCAATTAGAAGTTATAAATAAGACAATACAAGAGTTAAAAAAAGATTATAAGTATTCATTAGAACTTATGGATACAGTAGATTGTCCAACTTGTGGTCATACATACGAAAATAATTTTTCTGAGCGATTTTCTATTGCAAAAGATGAGGACGAATGCCAAGACTTAGCAATTCAACTAAAGCAAGAAACTAAGGAATTAGAAGATACAATTGCAAAAGAATATGAATACTATAATGAAAATAATATCGAAACTTCAAAAATAAAAGCATTATTAGAAAAGAAGCAAGGTGAAATAAAATTAAAAGATGTAATTCAGCACGAAGGAAAGAAAGAGTTGAAGCACATCTTAGAAGATGAAATAGATAGTCTTCGTAAAGAAATATCCAATATTGAAGATGAAATAAATAGTCTCAAAGAAGAACTAAAGGAAATAGAAAATAAAAAAAGACAAGACGAAATAAAGCTTTACTACTTTACATCTATGAAAAAATATTTATTAGACTTGGATGTTCTTACCTTAGCAGAAAGTAGTTACAAACCAATAACATCTTCAATTAAGGAAAGTGGAAGTGGACTTCCCCGTGCTTTATTAGCATATTATTACAGTATTTTACACACAATGAAGAAATATAGTACTTCTACTTTTTGTCCAATAATAATTGATTCACCGAACCAACAAGACCAAGATCCAGATAATTTAAAAAAGATGATTAATCTCATTTTTGATGAACAGCCGGAGGATTCTCAATTGATATTAGGCGTTGTTGAGATGAAAGAACAAATAACTGATGGCGAAACTATTGAACTAACCAATAAATACCATCTTCTTCAAGAAGAACCATACGAAGAACTCTCTCACTACGTTAAAAACCTATTGGAAATAAGTTACCAATAAAAAGAGAAGCATTTAGCTTCTCTTTTTGAAATCTTAAATAAGCAGCAATGTATTTTTTTAAGGTTGTTTTCTCAAAAATTGTTGCTTCTGGTTTGTCTATTTTATTCCACTAAAGCACCCCGTTCGTATTATAAGGTCAGCCAGAGTAAATCTGGTTGACTATTTTTTATTCAATTTATAGATTGATAGTAGCCGGGGTCGAACGGAAGCACCCGTGGGACTAGATCCCGACAACTAAACTGTTCGCCCTCTACTTGTTAACACATGATTAGGCTGGTTGGGACATTACGATCTCGTATAACAAGCGAAGATATGAATAACAAGCTAGATAGA
>NZ_JBXUNW010000015.1:0-110346 GCF_057196045.1 Lysinibacillus sp. DFXJR4
CCGTTCCCATACCGAACACGGAAGTTAAGCTCTTTAGCGCCGATGGTAGTTGGGGGCTTCCCCCTGTGAGAGTAGGACGTCGCTAGGCAATAGTAAAACCAGAGTTTATTTCTCTGGTTTTTTCTTTTTTATTAAATATGGAAAATTAAAATTTATAAAATTGTGTTATTCCAACAAAGTTTAAACAAAAACATAAATTTTGAATTATTCAATTGATATACTCTCTATTAGGTAAGCAGATAACAAATAAAATCTGTCTACCTAATAGGGAGTTTTTTTCAATACAAACAAACTTTCAAAAAAAGTAGATACATGTGCTCGAATTAGAACTCTAGAGCGTTTCGAAGATTATTTAAATAAGATTGACTAACGGGCAGTTCGCTTCCATCCTTTAGGGTAATTATAAAATTGGAAGTAAGATCACGCGCCATTTTTTTTATGAAATGAATATTCACAATATAGGATCTATGAATGCGAATAAAGAATGAGGGTAGACGCATCTGTAGCTCCTTTAGCGTGATACTAGTTTTGAATTGATCTCCGTCCACATAAAACCACGTTTTCTTCTGTAGACTTTCAATATGAGATATCTTATCAATAGCTACAGGATTCCATTCTTCCTCATGCTTGCCTGTTAAGAATTGAAATGGCTCTAATTTCTTTTCTATAAAGGCTGAAGGCAATACTACAACCAGTGCTGCGGGTGCATCTAAAATGTGTATTGGATAGCCTATACCATAATAGGGTGTTTCAAATAGGGAATTATCTAATATTGCATCTGTCCGTTTTCTTGTACGTATCACCTGCTCTGCAATGCTTCCAGGTTGTACTTGTTGACCCACTTCCAGGTTGATGTTTTGATGTCCAGAATGAAAATAGATATAGGAGTTTTCGACAGCAATTGCAATGGAAGAGTAGGCTGGAATCCAGTCCTTTAGTATTGAAATAAACTGTTGTGAAATATCTTTTGGTGAAGAAAAAAACTCATTATTCATTGTGAATATCCCCCTTGTTTGTAAACAGATTACCAAATTTCGTCGCTGAAAAAACTGGTTTTATCATTAAAATTTGGCCTTTTATCTAAAAATAATGAAAATTCAGATGTTCTGTTATATATTAATTTACAACAAATAAGCCTGTTATGGAACAGTTAATTAAAAAGTTTTTTAACAGAGTGAATTGTATACAAAGGGGAAGGTGGAATTTCAATATGTCAACACGTCAAGAAAAAATTCAAGCACTAGAAAAAGAATGGGCGGAGAACCCACGTTGGGCAGGCATTGAGCGCTCTTATTCAGCTGAAGAGGTTGTAAAGTTACAGGGGTCTGTTGTGCTTGAACAAACTTTAGCAACTAAAGGTGCTGCACGACTTTGGAAGTCTCTACATCAGGAACCATTTATTAATGCATTAGGTGCATTAACTGGTAATCAAGCTGTACAACAAGTAAAGGCAGGATTACAAGCAATTTACTTATCAGGCTGGCAAGTAGCAGCTGATGCAAACCTTTCTGGTCAAATGTACCCTGACCAATCTTTATATCCAGCGAACTCTGTACCAGCAGTAGTAAAGCGTATTAACCAAGCTTTACAACGAGCTGATCAAATCGATCATGCTGAAGGACGTGTAGATCAATTTGATTGGTTTGCTCCAATCGTAGCTGATGCTGAGGCTGGCTTCGGTGGTCCTCTAAATGTATTTGAACTTGTAAAAGGAATGATTGAGGCAGGAGCTGCTGGTGTTCACTTAGAGGATCAATTAGCTTCTGAGAAAAAATGTGGTCACTTAGGTGGTAAAGTTTTACTTCCAACACAAAATGCTGTTCGTAACTTAGTTGCTGCTCGTCTTGCAACAGATGTAATGGGTGTAGATACAATTTTAATCGCACGTACGGATGCAGATGCAGCAGATATGGTAACATCTGATATTGATCCACGCGATGCTGAATTTATTACGGGTGAACGTACACCAGAAGGCTTCTTCCGTACAAAACCAGGTATTAAACAAGCAATTGCACGTGGATTGGCTTATGCACCATATGCAGATTTAATTTGGTGTGAAACATCTAAGCCATCTCTTGACGAAGCTCGTGAATTTGCAGCAGCTATTCATGCTGAATTCCCAGGTAAAATGCTTGCGTATAACTGCTCACCTTCATTCAACTGGAAGGCTAACCTTTCAGAAGAAGAAATCGCTGAGTATCAACGCGAACTTGGTAAATTGGGTTATAAATTCCAATTTGTTACATTAGCAGGTTTCCATGCATTAAACCACTCTATGTTTGAGCTTGCACATGATTATAAAGACAATGGTATGGCTGCTTACTCTAAGCTACAACAAGCTGAATTTGCTTCTGAATCAAAAGGTTACACAGCTACACGCCATCAACGCGAGGTTGGTACTGGTTACTTTGATGAAGTTTCTCAAGTTATTTCTGGTGGTACTTCTTCAACAACAGCAATGGCTGGCTCTACAGAAACAGAACAATTTGTTTAAGTCTAAATTAATTACGCGTATATCCTAAATTCATAATCATAGATAGTCTCCTCCGCTCCTCCTAAGGCGGGGGACGACTCAACTAAATTCACAAAGGTGGGGGAAACTACTGATGGAACAAGCAACAACTGGTAAGCTTAATATTGTTGGGGAACAAAATGAGCAAACAAAAGAAATCTTAACACCAGAAGCCCTTGAGTTTGTTCTTGCCCTGCACGAAAAATTTGATGCTCGACGTAAAGAATTGCTAACAGCACGTCAAGAACGTCAAAAGCGACTTGATGCAGGTGAGAAGCTTGATTTCTTACCCGAAACAAAGCATATTCGTGAGGGAGATTGGTCAATTGCACCACTTCCAGCTGATTTGCAAGATCGCCGTGTTGAAATTACAGGACCGGTGGATCGTAAAATGGTTATTAATGCATTAAACTCTGGTGCAAAAATGTTTATGGCTTGCTTTGAGGATGCATCATCCCCGACATGGGAAAACATGATTGGCGGCCAAATTAATATGCGTGATGCTATTAATAAAACAATTGAATTTACTCAAGCATCCAATGGAAAGACGTATAAATTAAACGAGCAAACAGCAGTGTTATTAGTACGTCCACGTGGTCTTCATTTACTTGAAAAGCATGTCCTCGTGGATGGAGAACCGATTTCAGGTAGTTTCTTTGACTTCGGCTTGTATTTATTCCACAATGCTAAAAATGCATTGGCACAGGGTACGGGCCCATACTTCTATTTACCAAAGCTTGAAAGCCATTTAGAGGCACGACTGTGGAATGATGTCTTTGTGTTTGCCCAAGATTATATTGGCATTCCACAAGGTACAATTAAGGCTACAGTTCTAATTGAAACCATTTTAGCTGCATTTGAAATGGATGAAATTTTATATGAACTACGTGAGCATTCAGCTGGCTTAAATTGTGGTCGTTGGGATTACATTTTCAGCTATATCAAGCGTCTACGTAACCAGCCTGATGTCATTTTACCTGACCGTGGGCAAGTAACAATGACAGTACCATTTATGAAGGCGTATACATCATTGTGTATCCAAACATGTCATAAACGTAATGCACCTGCGATGGGTGGTATGGCAGCCCAAATTCCAGTTAAAGGTGATGATGAGGCGAACGCTGTAGCATTTGCAAAGGTTGCTGAGGATAAGCGTCGTGAAGCAACAGATGGCCATGACGGTACTTGGGTTGCACACCCAGGCATGGTTGCTACGGCGATGGAGCAGTTTGATGCGATTATGACAACGCCGAACCAAATCCATAAAAAACGTGAGGATGTAAATGTTATAGCTGAAGATTTAGTAGCTGTCCCAGAAGGTACAATTACACTTGATGGACTTCGTATAAACTGTAGTGTAGGTGTTCAATATATTGCCTCATGGTTACGAGGAAACGGAGCTGCACCTATTAATAACTTGATGGAAGATGCTGCAACTGCGGAAATCTCTCGTACACAAGTATGGCAATGGATTCGACATCCTAAAGGTATTTTAGATGATGGTCGTGGCATTACATTGGCATTCGTACTAGAAATCTTGGAAGAAGAGCTTGTGAAAATTAAAGATGCTGTTGGGGAACAAGCCTATAACAGTGGTCGCTATGATGAAGCTGCCGAGCTGTTTAAATCTTTAATTGAGCAGGATGAATTTGCCGAATTCTTGACACTTCCAGGTTATGAAAAATTAGCTTAATCAATAGCAATCTACTAAACGAACATATCCAACTTTCCTAAAATAATTTATGGACTGAACTCGAATGCAGTCCACCCAATTCCACTATTGAATGAGCAGGGTCTGTTCCCCTGTTCTTTCCTAAACGAAATGAGCGCGTTTTTGTAATAAAAAGGGGTCTACTTATAAAAGTAAAGAGATTTAAATGGGGTGTAAGATGTCTTGCAAGCTTAGATGGGGGGCTTGTAGGACATCTTTTTCGTAATAAGGTAAACTAAAAACAGTCTAGAGAATCATTTAAGAATCTTTTCAGGGAGATGTCTCAGAATTTATGAGACATCTCTTTTTATTATTTAACGATCGCTAGCACAAAGCCATCGTACCCCTTAGTACCAACCGTTTGTATAGCTGTTGATTCAATTTGTGTTTCTTCTTTTAATAAATCCATAAATTGTCGCACACCTTGTACCCGTTCATCTTCACTTTTTACATCTATTACTTCGCCATTGCGCACTACATTATCAGCGACAATTACAGCTCCTGAGTTAGCTAATTGTATAGCCCATTTTAAATAGTCTGGATTATTAGGCTTGTCTGCATCGATAAAAATGAAATCGAAAGCTGGAGCTGCATTTTTCAGGGTAGGTAATGTATCTAATGCATTACCAACAATTATTTCCACTTTATTTTCATAACCAGCATTTTTAATATTTTGCTTTGCTAGGGAAGCATACTCTGGATTAATCTCAAGAGTGTAGATTTTTCCTCCTTTTGGAAGGGAGCGTGCTAACCATAAACTACTGTATCCACCAAGAGTTCCGATTTCTAAAATATTCTTTGCACCTTTCATCTTGGCCAATAAATATAACAGCATGCCTTGAGTTGGTGAGACATCGATTTCGGGAATACCTGCTACTTTATTTGCCTGTAATACAGCTTCTAGTTTTCTATCCACCGGTATTAACTTTTCCAAAAAATACTCATCTACATGATTCCAAACAGTTGAATCGGTCATCAAATCTTCTCCATTTCCACATTTTCTCTTGCAAGCTTGCAAGTTAAGTGTATGTTAGAATAAATCATAATAAAAATATATTATTGTTATTAATCCATAACTTTTGATTATGGGTACGAGGTGAAACCATGAATATTCATGCATTGAAGTTATTTTATCAAGTTGCTACAACTGGTAGCTTCACAAAGGCAGCAGAGTTACTCTGTATTAGTCAACCAGCCATCTCAAGTCAAATTAAAAAATTTGAGCATGAAATTGGTGTTCAATTATTCAAACAGCAAGGAAGAGGTGTACTATTAACTGATTTTGGAGAAGCCTTAGCAGAAAAAGCGAGAAACCTTGTTGCACTTGAAGAGCACATTGAATCATTTATTGAGGATTATCTATTTGCAAAAGCTGGTACGATACATATTGTTGCAACTTACTTACCAGCCAACTTTCTAATTCCAAAATGGGCAGCTACCTTTAAAGGAGCACATGAAGATGTGAACTTAGTCATTACAACAACTAATACGAAAGATGCCTTTGAACAGCTAATTCACTATAAAGCTGATATTGCCATTTATGGTGGAGGGATTTCAGAAAGGCCGGAGGAAATAGCTTGGGAGGAGCTTTTTGAAGATGAATTATGGTTTGTTGTTTCACCTGCCCATCGCTATGCAAATCAAAGCATTGCACTTGCTGATATGATGAAGGAACCCTTTATAATGCGGGAGGAGGGTAGCTCTATGAGGGAGCATCTTTTTTCTTTATGTCAAACCTATCAAGTGAAACCGCCAAAAATAGCTCTTCAATTCAATGGCATCAATGAAACAATTCGTTCCGTTATGGCAGGTTATGGTGCAAATTTTATTTCATCCTTAGCAGTTCGCGAGTATGTGGATAGCGGTCAATTGGCAAGAGTTTATGTAAAGGATATTCATATTAAACATAAAATTACTATATGTACTAGAAAGAATGAAAGGCATAGTATACTTGTACAAAAATTTATAGAAACGATTAAGAGCTCTCTATAACTTTTTTTTATGCATAATAATCAAATATTTGTTATATTATTTGTATAACAAATATGGAGATGATTGAAATGTATATTCAAATTGAGCCTCAATCTGACGTTCCTATTTATGAACAGGTAACACGTCAAATTATTGAAGGGATTGCAAGAGGAGAAATGAAGCCTGGTGACACCTTGCCATCCGTGCGTAATTTAGCGGCTGATTTAGGTGTTAATATGCATACAGTCAATAAAAGCTATCATGAGCTAGAAGAGAAGGGAATTATCACAATAAGAGCCAAATCAGGAGCTATTATTCGTTCAGCTGAAGAGCGAGCCTTAACACCTAAACAATTACAGCAGATTGAAAAAAATTTAAAGCCTGTTGTGGCAGAAGGAATGGTGCTTGGCGCAACAGCAGAGCAGATCGAGCACATGATGAAAAAGGTATTCGCTGATTTGCAAATATCCGTAGAAGGGGTATAGAGAGATGTTACTTGGTGTTTTTACCACAATCTACATCATAAATTTAGCTTTACAAGTTTTTATTCCCTATATTGTACGAGAAACAATTATCTTTGGTGTTACTGTGCCAGAGCAGAATGTAAAACATCCTACATTAAGGAATATGAAAAAGCATTATGCGCAAATAGTAGGCATATTTGGGATTGTGTTTTTAATAGTTATGATTGTAGGCTTTTCTTTTATACAATCTACCTTCATACAAGGGAATTTACTTCTAGGGTGCTTTTTTGCTATGCTTGCGGTGAGTATGGCACTATATTGGATGAACCATCATAAAGTTTTAAAACTTAAAAAGCAAGAGCAATGGGGCTTGCATATTAAGCAAGTGCGCTCCGTTGATTTAACAGCACGTAGCAGAGATGAAATGCTGCCATGGCCATTTTATGTAGCACCTGTAGGGGTAACAATCTTTTTAATCATCTTTACTTTGCTACATTACGAACAAATACCAGATAAAATAGCTGTTCATTGGGGGCCAAGAGGTGAGGCAGATTCTTGGAGAAATAAATCGTATTTTACAGCCTTATCTTTACCATTGATTATGCTAATGATGCAATGTATGATGTGGGGAGTTGTTGATTCTATAAAGCGTTCAGCGATTAAATTAGCTGTTAATCGTAAGGAGGAATCGTTGGAGGATCAACTGAAAAGTCGAAAATATATGAGTTGGAGTATTATGCTAATAAGCTATACGCTAACAATTCTATTCACGGTGCTACAGCTTAGCAATATTTATCCTTCAATAGCTGAAGGCAATAAACTATTACCTTTATTTATTTTTTATTTAGTAATTATTCTAGGCTCTCTACTTGCTTATGCATGGAAAAAACGTCAGTTGCGTGTGAAGTTTGAGGAAAATTCCGATTCTAAAGTAATGGATTTGGATGATGACCGCTTTTGGAAAGGCGGACTAATCTATATGAATAAGCAGGACCCTTCTGTTTTTGTGGAGAAACGCTTTGGCATAGGCTGGACGATGAATCTTGCAAATCCAAGAGGCTATATTGTTATTGGATTACCACTTCTTAGTATGCTGTTAATTTGTATCTTTGCACTCTAAAAACCTCTCGCTATTGCAGGAATGTAATGCAAATATTTTGCAATGCACCTGAAAAAATAGGCGAGTTTTTTTGTCTCCAAAAAGTAACATATGATAAATTTTAAGGAGCGTAAGGAAAAATGGAGGGTCAAATTATATGAAAATTCTTGTTGTGGATGACGATGTGCACATCTTGCAGCTTGTGAATATATATCTTACAAAAGAGGGCTATCAGGTTTTACAGGCTGAAAATGGACAGCAGGCACTACAATTACTTAAGGGGAGCTTACCTGATTTAGCAATTGTAGATGTGATGATGCCCGGAATGGATGGTTTTACACTGACGGAGATCTTGAGTCAAGATTACGATATTCCTGTCTTGCTGTTAACTGCAAAGGGAGAGCTTGAAGATAAGGAACGAGGATTTTTAGCAGGCTCAGATGACTATGTTGTGAAACCTTTTGAACCAAGAGAATTGTTATTTCGTGTAGCGGCTATATTACGTAGATTAGATAAAAAAAATCAAATTACTATCCAAGTAGGTAGGCTACTCATTGACCGTCGAAGCTTTGAGGTTGTCATTGGAGAAGATACATTAGTTTTGCCATTAAAGGAATTTGAGCTACTTGCTTTACTCGCCTCACGTCCAAATCAGGTATTTACACGTAGTTTCATTATGGCACAAGTGTGGGGCTATGATTATGAAGGTGATGAGCAAACGTTAAATACGCATATGAAGCGCATTCGAGAGAGATTGCACCACTATATAACAGATGTTGAGATTACAACAGTTCGTGGTGTTGGTTATAAGCTTGAGGTTATTACATGATGAAAACATTATATAGTAAATTTGTAATCACAACGATGCTTGTTATGATTGGTAGCTTGTGTATAGGCTTTCTAGCGACAAATACTTATTATCATCAAGTTGTAAAGGAAAAAAATGATGCTAAAAATGTGAATATTGCGCGGGAAATTGCGAGCTATATAGAGACCGCAAAGCCTGAAGACCTTGATAAATATTTCACAACTTTAGGCGGAATTGGCTACCAAATCTATGTTACAGATGGTGATGAAGGGCAATTTTTCGGTGGTGAATACCGTGATAAATCACTGTCATCTAAGGTCGTTGATCGTGTTATAGGTGGGGAAATTTATCATGGTATGCGTGAATTTCCTAAAGAGACATTTGTGACAGGCTTTTTTGCGAATGAGCTTATTAATACGATAGGTGTACCATTTACAATTGAAAATAAGCATTATGCATTGTTTTTAAGACCTGATATTCGATTATTATTCTCTGAGGTGCATACGATACTAGCGGGGCTTATTTTAGTAATGACGATCCTTAGCTTATTAGCCATGCTATTATTTGCTAAAGCATTAATTCGCCCCATCACAAAGTTAACTGAGGCCACACATCAACTAGCCCATGAAAAATTTGATACGTTATTGAATATTGACCGTGCAGATGAGATTGGACAACTGGCAATTAGCTTTAATGTCATGACAGAAAAATTACAGGAAAATGATCGCATGCGTAAGGAGTTTATTAGTAATGTATCACATGATTTTCAGTCACCATTGCTAAATATTCAAGGTTATGTAGATTTATTAAAGAATCCTTCGCTAACAGAACAGAAGCGGCAGGAATATACAATGATTATTGAACTGGAAACAAAGCGCCTTTCTACGTTAACGAAGCAGTTACTTTTGCTGACTTCATTGGATCAATCTACAAGATTATTAAAGCGTGAACCTTATCGTTTAGATGAGCAATTGAGGGAGACTGTTAGCAAGTATCGCTGGCAACTTGAGGAGGCAAATATGCAATTAACCTATCAGCTTGTGCCCCTTATTTATAGCGGCGATGCAGGACTGCTACAAAATGTTTGGGATAATTTGTTGACCAATGCTATTAAATATAATGTCGAGAACGGAGAAATTCATATTCATTTACAGGAGCAATCGACCTATGTTGAAGTACTAATCGAGGATAGTGGTATAGGAATAACTGCTGATCAATTACAGCAAGTATTTGATCGTTTTTATCGAGTAGATGCTTCAAGAACAAAGCAAGGGACTGGGCTTGGGCTAGCTATTGTTAAACAAATCGTAGAGCTACATGAAGGCTCAGTTCAGATGGAAAGTGTTATTCATTCCGGTACAAAGGTTTTTATCCGTTTACCAAAATTGTAATAAGGAGTTCATGTAAAGTTCATGTTCCCCCAGTAAACTACTGATAGTTAAAAAAGCTTAGGGGGAATCATCGAATGGAACAAAAATGGAGTTTACGTTTAATACGCCTTGCTGCAATTTTTGCGTTGTTTGGAACGTATTTGGGTTCACATATGTCCGGTTCAGGAAGTTATCAATTTAGACCAATACATGCACACGTTTTACTAGTAGGCTGGTTAAGTATGTTCGCATGGGGAATTTTTTACCGTGCGTTCAAAGTGAAATCTCAAAAATTAGTAGTTATACATGGCTGGACAGCTATTTTAGGTGTTTTTGGCTTAACGTTAGGGATGTGGTTTTACAATTTAAACCCATTCAATTTTAGCAGTACATTTACATTAATTTTCTTTATTGTAGGTGGGACAACCTTGTTAATAAGCTTTGCATTATTTATCGTTGTAACATTTATGATTCAACAAAAAGAAGAAATGAAAATGTAAGGCGAATACCGTGTCACAGTTAGGTTAGCAGGTGACATGGTATCCCCGTTTAAGTGGCTATTCTTTTATATTTTCGAGAGACATCTTTAGCCATTTTGTTGCCTCATTATAATCTTGAGCAACACCCAGCCCCTTTTTATACAGCATACCTAGCTGAAATTGGGCCTTTTGATGGCCTTGATTAGCAGCTAGACGATAAAGTTGAGCGGCCTTTACAAAATCCTTAGGGACACCCTGTCCATGACAATGCATTTGAGCTAATTGATATCGTGCTTTAGCATGCCCCTGTGCTGCAGCCTGTTCAATCCATTTCGCTGCCTCTGTATAATCCTGTTCGACACCTTTTCCTTTATCAAATAAATTTCCAAGCTGATATTGAGCACCTGCATGCCCTTGAATGGCTGCTAGCCGATAACAGCGCCGTGCCTCTTCTAAATTTTGTTCAATTCCTATGCCCTGTTCATATAAAAGTCCCAATTGGTACTCTGCATTAATATGAGACTGATCTGTGGCTGCTCTCCACCATTTCGCAGCCTCCTTATAATTTAATGTGCCACCAGCTTCATTTACATATAATAATCCAAGCTCGTACTGGGCATCAGCATAGCCTTTTTCTGCGGCTTTTTTAAAATAAGGTAAGGCTTTGTCAGACTGCTCAAGCTGATATACATACATACGCCCAAGCTCGAAGCCTGCACTTATATGTCCATGACTAGCAGCGAGCTGCAACCATTTTTCAGCTAAAGCTATATCTTTTTCCTTTTGATACAGCAGACCGAGACAATATTGAGCATTTGTATGCCCACTATGTGCCGCAAGCTTAAACCACTTAATAGCCTCTACTTGGTCCTGAGCAATACCTTGACCTGTGTTATAGAGCATTGCTAATTGAAATTCTGCATTCGTATGGTCTTGGAGTGCTGCCATGTGGAACCATCTAGCAGCTTCTTCAAAATTTTGTGTGATACCACGACCTTTTAGATACATGTAGCCGAGATTATACTGGGCACTTGCATCACCTGCTAAGGCGGCCATTTCAAAATAGGTCATCGCCTCTTCATAGCTTTGCTCTACACCTGTTCCGTTATGATAAAGAAATCCAAGGTTATTTTGAGCACTTGTATTGCCTTGATTGGCTGCAGAAATATACCATTTTGCTGCCTCAAAAAAATCTACAGGTACACCTAGTCCTTGATTAAAAAGTACGCCTAAATTATACTGAGCATCAGCATTTCCTAAATTCGCAGCCTCTTTATAGTAGTGAGCTGCTTTCTCATAATCCTGCGAGACACCCTGTCCTAAATGATAAAGTACTCCTAAACTATATAAAGCATTTACATCTTTTTGCTCCGCAGCTCTCTCATACCATTTTCTTGCTAGAGTATAATCTTTTTTTACACCGCGACCGTGATTATAAAGCACCCCTAAATTATATTGGGCGCTTGGATTGCCCTGTTTTGCTGTCATCTCGAACCAGTCTGCTGAATTTTTATAGGCCTCTACTGACTGATGCTCTTGATGTAGTATATTGCCATTTAAAATGGATGTTAAATCTTCAAAATTAGAGCTTTTACTTGGTAATTTGGCCTTGAAGCTTCGATCGTAGCGTTTAAGAAACCACTCTACAATATCACTTAAATAATCAAGAACAATTTTCGCAGCCTTTGCCTCGACAACCTCATTGCTTTGACTGGAGGCCATTTTATTCACAAGGTTCATTAGTAAATAGATACGGCGTGGATGTATTTTAGCAACAAAATCACGTTGATTAAGTAAAGAATGTATGTTTTTTAGCCTAGGTTCTACATGCATTTCTAACTTATAAATTTCATATAAAATTTCCTCTAGTACGAGAAGTGATTTATGTAGGGATAGAGCTGGCTTCGAAATAGCGAATGCATTTGCACCCTGTAAATTTTCAGCTAAATTTAGGAAGGATAACGCTCTTACTTTCTTACATTGATCTTGTAGGATTTCCTCTTGCCTGACGATTGTCCTCACCTCTTTCATCCTCTTTTTTCATATATCGGGAAAATATCTATATTATTGATATGTTTAATGGGATTCATCAGTTGAATTGTCATCGTTACATGATACTATGTGATATAAGGGAGAATTTCAAAAAGAATTGTTAAAAAGTGCATCTGCCAACGTTTCATTTTAATGCCGTCCGGAGGATAGAAATAATGAAAAATATTGCAGCCGTTATTCCAGCATTTAATCCACAATCTTCATTAATAACATATGTACATCAGCTTTTAACAACAACGATTTCACAAATTATTATTGTTAATGATGGTAGCGATGATAAATATGCAAATATTTTCGAAGAGTTGAAGAGCATTAATTGCTGTCGAGTGTTAGAGCATGATAAAAATATTGGAAAGGGCGGCGCACTGAAAACAGCATTTTCTTATATATGGTCTCAAAAAAGTCAGTTTCAAGGTGTAATAACTGTCGGTGCTCACAATCAACATACAGTGCAAGATGTAAAATTGGTATTAACGATGACAAAGGTATTCTCAGAAGGGATTGTGCTAGGAGTACGTAATTTTCATTCATCAGACAGTACCCTTTTGTCCTACTGGGGAAATCGTGCAACAAGCTTGTTTTTTGAGCTTCTTTACCATAAAAAGCTAATGGATACTCAGACTGGTCTAAGATATATCTCTATAAAAGAACTTCCATGGTTGCTGCGAGTAAAGGGAGCACGTTATGATTATGATACAAATATGCTAGTTGCAGCACTTAAAAGAAAGTGTCCAATTTTTGAGGTGGAGATTGGGCAGTTACGTATAAAGAAAAATACCATTATTCAATATGATGAAATAAACAATGCAGGAACAATTATTACTAAAATGCTTATGAATTATTTAAAACCAAGGGACAATAATCAATAAGTTTATAAATAAATAACATTAATTACTCAAGAACGTAGCGAGTATGGAAAAAAGGAGCAATGATGATGGAGTATTCAGATCAAGTAAAAAATCGTGTTAAACGTATGGAAGGCCAGCTACGTGGTATTTTGAAAATGATGGAGGAAGAAAAGGATTGTAAGGCAGTTATTACCCAATTGTCTGCAGTACGTTCAGCAGTAGATCGTACAGTAGGGGTGATTGTAAGTACAAATCTTTTAGAATGTGTACAAAATGCTGAAGGGGATGGCGAGAAAATGAATGAAGCTATTCAGGAAGCCGTTAATTTAGTAGTAAAAAGTCGTTAAAATCATGGAAAAAATACCCACTAAACTCACTAATTTAGGTGGGTTTTTATTTTTGCAAAAATATAGTTCATTTCGGTGCTAATTTAGAAAAATTAGGGATTTTAACCTATGCAGTTTTATGGTTTTATTAGTTAAAAGTCATAGTTAGTGAACTTGTACGATAGATTTATAGTTACTTTTTCTGTTATGCTAATTATTAAGAAGATTACCATAAATCGGAAGGTGATTGTTATGAAAAAATGGCTGATAGGTGGAGCAGCTTTATTGATGTTAAGTCCAACAGCAGCTCTTGCTCAAAATACAAATACTCATCCAGAAAATACTTCCCCAGTGATTGCTTATAATGCAGTAGCTAATTCTAAAGTAACGACTTGGGATCAATTTACAGCAGAAATCGTCAAGCAATTAAATAATTTCACACCAGAAATTAAAATTACATATAGTGGTCCAATGACTAATTTTAAAGATAAATTTATGGATGCCTATGAAAAGGCTCAGAAGCAAGCCGTCTATGCGAGTGGTCATTTGGAAAGTACCGCTATATCTGCGGATTCATCTGGTAATGTGACGTTTAAAGTCAAATATTTCACAAACCAAACACAAGAAGTAGCTGTACAAAAAAAGATTGATCAAGTATTAAAAACAATTATTAAGCCTTCTATGACAGAATTTGAAAAAGTAAAGGCCATTAATGATTATATTGTATCAAATAGTGAGTATGGTACAAAGACAAAGGCTAGTCCTCATAGTGCATATGCGCTGCTAATGGAAGGGCAGGCTGTTTGTCAAGGTTATACGCTAACGGCTTATAAAATGCTGGAGCAAGTAGGGATCGAATCGAAATATGTTGTTGGCTTTGTTAACGGCAATGAGGACCATGCATGGAATTTAGTGAAGGTCGATGGCAAATGGTATCATTTAGATACAACATGGAATGATCCATTACCAAATCGTGTAGGTGTTTCTTCATACGATTATTTTTTAGTAACAGATGCACAGCTTAAAAAAGATCATACTTGGATAACGTCAGATTATCCTGCTGCAACAAGTACAACATATAGTTATATGCAAAATGTTCATTATGCTTATCAAGATAAGAACACATTATACTTTAGCAATACAGCAGATAATGATAAATTGTATAAGCTTGATTTAGCAAGTGGTAAGAAGACTAAAATTATTGATAAGCGTGCCCTCTACATTACTGGTGCGGACGACTTTTTGTACTTCAGTGACTTCAGTAATAGCGGTTACTTAACGAAACTAAATCTAAAGACATTAAAAATGGAAGTGCTAGTAAAGCAATCCGTTTCAGATTTAAGAATTAGTGATAATCATTTAGTTTACAATATGAATAAAAAAGAACAAAAACTTAAAATAAACTAGGATTCTAAAAAACGTAAAAAATAGAACCTCTTAAAATTAAGTATCTGTAAATAAAATGTAAGCACAAAGGAGCTCTCAAGTGAGTTCTTTGTGCTTTTTTGTATATAATAAAGAGGAAGACGGTTGGAGGTGAGGATTTTGTGGAAAAAATTAGCCATTATCGTAATAATCGTTATATTTATTGACCCAATTTATACGACTGGAAAAGCAGTTGTCCAACAAGTAATTACTTGGGCAAATAATGATGAAATTGAAACAATGCTGCTCTCAACAAAGGAAAAAATTGTAGATGTCACTGCCAAATTGTCAGAGAATACCTCTATTGAAACAGCCACACCTCTAGAAGAGGAACCAGAAGCAAGGGTTGCTGTGACAGCTCCTACTGCTCCGAAGCCTGACGCAAAATTAGTAGTAACAAATGCAAAGGAAATGGCTGATGCAATGTATGCCTACTACAGTAGTTTTTCACCAACGTTTGAGATTCAATATAAAGGGAGTACACAACGAATTGAACAGATTGTGGAAGAAGCCTATGACAATGCTATAAAACGAGATGACTATGTATATGGACATATTAGCAAACACTCAATCCGGTTTGAATATGGTAGAAAAACAGCCACAATTTATGGTAAACAAAGCTATTTGATGACACCAGATCAAGCAGCATATGTGGAAACAAATATTCAAGACATAGTTGCTTCTATTCAACAAAAATCTTTAAATGATATAGAGAAGGTAAGGGCTGTTAATGACTTTATCGTTGCTAACACAGCTTATACCGATCAAACTTCTTCAAGCCCACATAGCGCATATACTGTACTGGCTGAGCATGGGGGGGTTTGTCAAGGATATGCATTGTTAGCACATTCGATGCTCCAAAAGCTAGGTATAGAAACAAAATATATAGTGGGCTATGTTGGACAGGAAGGACATGCTTGGAATTTAGTCAAGCTGGACGGCCAATGGTATCATCTTGACACAACATGGAATGACCCAGTCCCTGATCGTAAAGGAGCGGTGCGGTATCAATACTTTTTAGTGGATGATCGAACGATGGCAAAAGATCATACCTGGATTGCTGAAGACTATCCTAAAGCGACGAGTACTAAATATAACTATTTTCATAATATAGACTTTCCGGCTCAGGTAGGGCAGCAAATTTTTTATAGTGATGTTACTGATGATAATAAACTATATATGCTTGATTTGAGAACAGGTCAGTCAATGCGTATTTCAAACTCTCGAGCACAATATATCGTGTATGCAGATGGCTGGCTCTACTTTAGCAATTATTCGCATGGCGCGTATTTAACAAAAATTCGTCCTGACGGAAGTGGGGAACAGATTCTTAATAGAGAGGATACGAAGGATTTATTTGTAAAAGACGGCTATTTATATTTTACAACAGATGGATTGAAAAAAATGGCGCTCTAAATCAAAAGGCCTATGACATTATAAATTGTCATAGGCTCATGTTGTTGAAATACTATTATGTCAAGGAAATCAAGGTGACAAATTAAAAAGTATAGCCCTTTTTCAAAACGAGGGGTTGATCTCCGTTCCGACTGAGTGCTTTCCTGGGGGCGTCCGATGAGCCGCTTCACTCGCGTTCCAGGGTCTCATCTGTGACGCTGAATCCCCGAGGAGTCACTCAGTCTACACTCCAATCAACCATTGCTCATAGTATTTTCTTCTGGCATTTCACACAAATTAATAGTGATAAATTTGAAGTCTTAGCCATCACTATTTTTCGCAAAAATGGAGCTTTGATAACATTTTTCTATGTGTGCAGAGCGACAGTAATAAGTGCAATTATGTAAAGTGAAAAAGTAGTTTTATGCATAGAATGTAGGTTGACAGCTATAGAATTGTACCACTATTCTATCCATTTAATGATGGTGAGTAACATGTTTTTAATTTACTTTTGAAGGAAGAAAATATTTAAAGTTCTACACTATTGCTGATTGGAGTGCAAGGCTACTCGACTCCCGTGGGATAGTGAGACAGACGAGACCCGGCACGGAGCGTCAGCGCAGGAAGCGGCTCGTCGCTCGCCCACAGGAAGCTTTGCTCTGTGCGAAAGCGAAGCGTCAGCAACAAAGCGAGTAGCCTGGAACGGAAATCATCTTCATTTTGACTAAATATTCACAAAGGTATCCTTGACCATTTAGTTTTTCAACACTATGGGCCTATGACATTATAAATTGTCATAGGCTCTTTTTGTACGCTCTATAAGGTAATAAATGGGCTGATGTTGGCATAAGGAAACCTCAATTTGTGGATACATGGATTTCATTTCCTGAGAGAAGGTTTTAAAAATAATTGGGTTATGCTTAATAGCACCACCGTTGCAATAAAGGTTAAATGTGCCACCATTGTAGCCTATTTTTTTCAATACAGCACAAGCTAAAAGCACTAATTCATGGGCAGCTTGCATGGATATTTGAATGGCGCAAGAATCCTTTTTAGTTACTGCATCTGCCAAAAATGCGCCCATTTTTGCGAGCTGTGCATTTGTATAAGATGGATTGAACAGCCATGCAGCTAGTTCCGTAACATCTTGAATGCGTAAATAATGATAGACTGCATTTTTTAGGATGGTTGGTTCCCCGCGTCCGTCCTCCATCTTGAAAATAGCACGAATTACTTCTTGTCCTAGCCAATAGCCGCTACCTTCATCCCCTGCGCGATGTCCCCAACCACCAGCGCGTGCAATTTTAGAGCCATCAAAGGCATACGCAATGGCACCTGTGCCTGCAATAAGTAAAGCACCTGCTTGTTCAGCAGTGACCCCTAGTAAAGTAGCTTGTGCATCATTTTCAATAATAAGTGTTTCGACTTGCAATGAAGTAGAGGAGATGGCCTGCTGAACAATAGCTGATACAATTTCATGATCTTTAGGGGAATCAATCCCAGACAATGCAAAGGTCGCTACCTCAATTTTTGAATCCTCTTGTTTTTGTAAAAAATCATATACATTTGCTAGTAAGGATTGCAATACTGCTGTAGCTGATTCAGTACCAATGGCTTGATAGTTGGAGCCCTTTGTGGAATTTGAATAGTTAATTTCACCAGATTCGACATGTACGACTGCACAAGCCGTTTTAGTAGCACCACCGTCAACAATAAGGAGCCATTTCATCATTGATTCCAGTCCTCTAAAAATACAGTTAATTGTTTTTCTGCCTCAATGATTTTTGTCTCCTTTGCATGAATCCAGGCATAAAGATCTTGAGCTTTTACCTTAGATTTTTCAAGCGATGCCTTCATCGTTTCTGGTGCTGGGCCACCAGGCAATGTACGAACACCTACAAAAGTTTCTGGTTTTAAAGTATTATAAAAATCCTCTTCAGAAATATTTAACGGTTTACCAGTAATTAGCTTAGATTGTGTATTCGCTAATCCCCATGAAAGGCTTGCTAAAGATTCCTCACCGTGAGCAAGCAGTACTTTTATGCATTTGCTGACAATACTATGTGACTGACGGAAGGATATCCCCTCAGATCGTACCAGGGTATCAGCAAGCTCTGTTACGTTGGCAAAGCTATTTTCTGCTCGATTTCTTAATTTTTTCTTGTTCACATTCATTGTCACAACAAGTGAACCAAATAGTTTGTAAATACCTAGTAAACGATCAATAGCACGCCATAAATAGGGTTGCATATCATCTTCTGTGTCTACGATATCTCCAAACGGTGTATTATGTACCATTTGTAATACTGTACTAGCATCCCCAACAACCGCTGAGAGTAATGAACGAGTATGCTCAATTGAAACAGGGTTACGTTTTTGTGGCATGATGGAGCTAATTTGTACATATGGACTTGCTAGTGTAAAGGCATTGAATTCCTGCGTAGCCCACAGTAAAAAGTCCTGTGATGTACGACCAAGATTAAGCGCTGCAAGCTGTACAATGCTTGCTGCCTCAGCAATATAATCTGCACCTGCGACCGCATCCCAGGCATTTTCGATAATCTCATCGAATGCCAATAAATCACGCATACGCTCTCGACTAATTTTGAAGCCTGTCGTTGTTAGTGCTGCTGCCCCCATACTGCTGCGGTTAACTGTTTTGTAGACATGCTGCAAACGTTCGAAATCCCGTTCTAACTGATCGATAACAGCCTTCAAATAATGCGCAAAGGTTGTTGGCTGTGCCTGTTGAGTATGGGTATAGCCAATCATAATAGTATCAACATGCTCCTCTGCCGCTGCGATTAAATCATCACGTAATGTTAATAATTCACGCATAAGCAATAATAATTTCTTTCTTAATGTCATGCGATAAATGGCAATACCCATGTCATTACGACTTCTGCCAATGTGAAGATTTCCGGCAACATCACCAGCCAATTCTATCAATTTATTTTCGATACGGAAGAATAAATCCTCATATCTTGGGCTGTAATCCTCTAAGCGATAATAGTTTAAATCTAGCTTTTTAAGTGCGACACCAATTTGTTTTGCCTCTTCTTTTTTAATGAGTCCTTGTTCTTCTAGCATTTTCAAGTGTGCAATATTAATTTGTAGCATGATTGATAAAAAGTTTTTCTTTGCTTCATCATAGGCCGGTTGTAAGACAATTTTGCGATAAATATTAGAAGGGAAAATCATCCCATCTTCTTGCTGTGTTTTGTTGCGGAAATCTTCAAACATGTTCATTGTGTTCATTGCCTCCTAGTAGATGAGCAGTTAGATGGCTGAGCCAGCACTGCCCTTAGATAACTTCTCAGAAATAATCAGTACAATTAAAATTAAACAAATTTGTAAAACACCATAAGCACAGGCAGTTCCAAATTTAAAAGAATATAGTTTTTGGAATATAGCGACGGACAATGGAATAGTTGATGAACTGTAAATAAGAATGGATGCTACAAACTCACCAATGCTTTGGACAAGCGCTAATAATGTTCCTGCAAGAATTCCAGTAAAGGTAAGCGGTACTACGATTCGTCTAAACGTATACCACCAAGTGGCACCTAGGCCTCGTGATGCTTCTTCAATAGACTGATCTAATTGCACAAGTGAAGCGGATGTCGAGCGAAAGACAAGTGGTAAATGTCTAATAAAGTAAGCTAATGGCAAAATCCAGAACGTCCCAATAAGTACCTGATTAAAAGCAAAGACGTTTTCGGTACTAAAAGCGGCAATTAAGTTAACTGCAACAACAGTCCCTGGTAATGCCCATGGTACCATAATTAGTATATCAAGTAATGTTTTACCTTTGAAGTTTAATCGTATCATAGCGTAAGCAGCTGCAACCCCAAAAATTATATTACCAATCGTAGCAACAACACCCATCTGTATAGAATTCCAAATGGGTCGCCATGTGCGTTCATCTGTAAACAGTGCTACATAATGACTCATTGTGTATTCAGTTGGGAGAATTTGCGTTTTCCATGCACCATCCACGGAAAATGAAATTAATACAAGCACGAATATGGGTAAAATCAAAATTAAGGTACCAATGAACGAAGCAGCAGAGGCAGCTATTTTCATTCCCTTTGAAGATACTTCTGATCGATGGATACTGACGCCTTTGCTTAGATTTTGATAGTTTCGACGATTTTGATACCAACGCATTAGCAACAGAAAAGAGATAGACACAAAGGATAAAATCATAGATTGTGTCGCTGCCATATCTAAATTGCCATTCGTACGAGATAAATAAATTTGCATTGTCATTGTACGCTCTACACCGAACATTAATGGTGCCGTGTAGGATGCCATAGATATCATAAATACTAACAATGAAGATGCCACTATTGAGGGGGTCAGCATCGGTAATATAACCTTTGTCCATATACGGATACGTCCAGCGCCAAGGCTCGTAGCTGCTTCCTCTAAAGCTGGATCCAGCCCCTTTATAGCTGCAGAGGCAGTTAGATAGAAATAGGTATACATCGTGAACGTATGGACAACGATAACTCCCCAAATTCCCTTTAACGAAAAGGGTACCTGATCCAATCCAAATAAATGCTGGAAGGCGCGTGGAAAGATACCGCTTTCTCCATATAAAAATGTAAAGGACAACACGCCTACTAACGGTGGAAGAGCCATCGGTACTAATACTAAAATTGATAGCAGCCGTCTTCCAGGGAAATCATAACGTTCCAGTAAAAATGCCATTGTCACACCGACAATTGCACAGCATATAACACTGATGACTGAAATATATAGACTAGTCCATAATGCTTCTAAATTGGCGGGGCTAGCCAGATCAAAAAATTTTTTATAGGAGAAAAATGGATCATCACCTGAAAAACTCTGTAAAAAAGTTTGATAAAAGGGATAAACCACATAGCCAAACAATACTAAAAATAATGGCGCAATGAGGATATATACAAACCCATTAGAATACGTAATTCGTGACCATATACTTTCTTTAGGAGAGTTGATGGGCGTTTTGTTCATGTTATTCCCCCCTATTCCCCTAAAAAATACATTGCATCGTACGGAATATTTAACGTAATATCCTCACCAATCTTTTTTAATGAACCGCTTGAATTAACAATCATAACTTTTAACGAAAATTCATGAAAATCGACAATATAATTCACGCTAATTCCAGTAAATTCAACAAAAGAAATTTTACCAGTCAATGTATTGTCACCTTTATCAAGACGAATCGATTCTGGACGAATAGAGATAAACACTTTGTCTCCAATCATATGCGATGAAGTTAGAGAGCTTTGGTGCTTTCGCCCAGTGAGAACAAGTCCATTTGCTGTTTTTGCTTGTATATGCTCGTCATCAATAGCATCAATGGTTGCTTCGATTAAGTTTGTTTCACCGATAAAATTTGCAACGAAGCAGCTTAAAGGGCGATGATAAACTTCCTGAGGGGTACCAATCTGCTTGATATAGCCATTTTCCATCACCATAATGCGATCAGACATGGCCATGGCTTCCATTTGATCATGCGTCACATAAATAGTTGTAACACCAAGCTCGCTTTGAATTCGTTTTATTTCAATTCTAGTTTCCTCACGCAATTTTGCATCTAAATTCGATAAAGGTTCGTCAAGTAGTAAAATATCAGGCTCAATCACAAGAGCTCTTGCCAACGCGACCCTTTGCTGTTGCCCGCCTGATAGCTCATTGATTTTTCGGTTTCCATAGGGTTCTAGATGAACAAGCCCTCGAATTCGATCGACCTTTTGTTTAATTTCGCTTTTGGTAAGTTTTCTAACCTGTAAACCAAAGGCTATATTTTCATCAACCGTCATATGGGGAAATAGAGCATAGTTTTGAAACACCATACCGATATTCCGTTTATTGGGCTGAAGCCGAGTCACATCCTGATCATCAAATAGAATTTTTCCCGCTGTTGGGTAGTAGAAGCCGGCAATCATTCTCAACGTAGTTGTTTTACCACAGCCACTCGGACCAAGAAATGTAAAAAATTCCCCAGCTTTAATATCAAGACTTAAATTTTTTACACCATGCACCTGACCAAATTGCTTAGAGACATTCTCTATTTTGACACTTCTCAAAAAAGTGCTCCTTTCTCGCAGAAAGTTAGAATACATGAAGGCTTTCAAATAAGAAATTCTGTTATCCTTTCGGTGAGCAATAGGTGGTCATTTATACAAAAATAGCAAACTAGTGATAACACTAGTAAGCTATTTTCTATCATTAATGAGAAATGTTATTTACCACGTCCTTTAATATTATTATCCCAGTATTCCATCCACTCGGCTTCTTTTTCCGACATAAGCTGCCAATCAATATCAAAAGTTTTTAAATCTAGCTCTTGGAACCATTCAGGCATTGTTGCTTTATCGATATCAGAACGTGTAGGAATCTGATAATAATCATTAGCTAGTTGCGTAACCATACCCTTTTCAAATAGGAATTCAACGAACAGCTTTGCATTTTCTAAGTTTTTCGCATTGTTGACAACAGCTACACCATCTACTAAAATTGGTGCACCGCTTTTTGGATAAATGTAGTCAAAAGGATAATCTGTCGTATATTTTTTTAATAAAATATCTTGCAGATTCCATAACGAAACACTGCCCTCCTGACGAGTAAGCTTTAAATAAAGTGCATTTGGATCTTGTGTATATTCTTTTGTATTGGCATCTAATTGTAATAGCCAATCATAGCCCTTTTCAGGGGAATCATCACCTTGACGTACAATCATCGAGGAATAAATAGTCCGCATAGTTCCAGATGCTAAAACACCACGAATTAAAATTTTATCCTTCCATTTAGGATCTAATAAGTCATCCCAATCCTGTGGACCAGATTCTTTCGTTAATACATCACTGTTAATCATAATTACTTCGGGTAGAAGCATTTCACCAAACCAACGTCCTTCTGCATCTTTATGCGCAGTATTGATGGAATCAATAAAACTTGGTTTCCATGCATGAAGTAAATCCTCATTGGCCCCAACAATAAGCGCTGATTGTGTACCACCCCACCAGAAATCAGCCTGTGGATTTGCCTTCTCACCACGTAGGCGCTCTAAAATTTGCTGAGCCCCCATTGTCAAAAACTCTACCTCAATGTCTGGATACTTTTCATTAAATTGATCGATTACCTTCTGTACCATCTCCTCATCGCGGCCAGTATAAATAACTAACTTGCCTGATGGTGATGTTTCAACATCAGCTTTTTCAGGATTTGGCGTTTTGTCATCATTTGTAGAATTCTTGTTGTTCTCACTACTACATGCAGCTAGGACAATGAGCATTAGCACAAGGAAAAAACCGAAAATATGCGATTTTTTCATCATCTTCTCCTTTCTCCAATTGAGTAACTTGCATATAGCAGTATAATACGGAGGTAACACAATAATGTTAGAATTATTAAAAAATTCTAATTGCCCTCATCATAAACTAAATAAATATTGGTTATCAACGCCATCATTACAAAATTCGAAAAAACTCCTTAAAAAGGGCTAAACCATTTTTAAGGAGCTTCATTTAAATTATGCGTTTTTATTGTTAACTGGTTCTAAAAAAGTGTCTTTTTGTCGACGTTGGGTAAGAATTGTAGGAAGCATCATCCCGACAATGACAAGAATTATACCGAATATTTGTATAGCAGTTAATGGTTCATGTAGAACAATAACGGAAACTGTAACTGCTACAGGAAGTTCAATGGCACTTAATATGGAGGCAAGGGCCCCACCAATTTTCGGAATGGCTATTGAAAATAAATAAATTGGCAAAATAATGCCCAAAAGCCCTAAAGCTAATCCATACTTCCATAAGCCTTGAACGAATAATTTTCCATTCCATATAATTTCAGGGTTCAGGAAGATACTAATTAAAATAAGTGCAACGAAGGATACAATTAACACACGGGCAGTAGTAGTAATACCTTCCACAGGTCGTGAGTTAAATTGAATAAAGCAAGCAAAGCTAAATGCAGCAGCAAAGCCAAACAGCCACCCTTTTATTGGGATGCCACTTAGATCCACATTTAACACACCAGCAGCTAAAATGGTTCCTGCAAATAAAATAATAAGAGAAATCACTTCAGGACGACTTGGTAACCGTTTATGTAATGCACAATCCAACAGTAGACCTATCCAGGTAAATTGAAAGAGCATCACAACTGCTAAAGAAGCAGGTAGATATCTTAATGATTCCCCATAAACAATACCTGTTGTTCCAGTAAGCAGTCCTGCACAAACCAAAATAGCTAGCCCGCTTTTCGATGGCTTGGGTAATTGTCTTTGTGTTATTAAAAAAATAGTGAGGACCAGTATGAAGCCAATAATATATTGACTTGATACAGCCTCCGCTGATGTAAAGCCATGTTGCATCGCTACTTTGACAATTGTCGACAGTACTCCATAGCTACTAGAGGCAATAACAATCAGTAGAGGATATAGTAAATTAGTTTTCATATTTTTGCGATTCACTTCCTAAATTTGCTTCACCATATGATGAAAAGGTTCATCAATAATTGACCATGGTTCTGTAATGACGAAGCCTAAACGTTCATACAAACGACGTGCATTTTCTTTTTGAGTTTCAACATTTAACGATAGTTTTTTAAAGCCTCGCTGCTTTGTTAGTTCCTCTGCATATTGAAGCAGCAATGTACCAATTCCTTTACCACGAGCCTCAGATGTAACACATACTGTATCAATATAGTACTCGTCCTCGTGAGCCTCTTGATCAATGATAATAGAAGGCGCATTTTTAGCTTTCAGCCATTTTACAAGGTTAGCATCCATCTCAATAGCCTGCTCGCCATTGTAATAAACAAGAATTCCTAATACGTGTTCATCCTCAATGGCTACATAAGTATTTAAATAAGAATGTCGATTATCTTCACGCTTGAAAAGGTTTGTTAATTCTCGTTTAACAGCTTCCTCTGTCTGTTCACCAGTTAAACGATTGGCAATATCACCAATAGCATCCATTATTAATGGAACAACGGCATGGGCATCCTGTGGTTGCGCTTGTCGAATTGTTATACTCATTGTCAAAATCCCTACCTTTCTATAGGCAAGTATAACAAAGATAGAAGATGACTCAAGTTTTAAGTCAAGGATGCTCGCATTCCTATTTTTCAGAAAACTTTAACTTCCTTCAGCGTTATGTCGAGGCATAATTGATACATAAGCCCATCACTATGGAGGATTAAGGAAAGGCATCCTCATGAAGTTTCACTTTATGCGACAACTATTTTCATGTTAATCTATAATGAATAGACTTTTGGGAGGACAACAATGACAAAGGATGAGAAGGATTTTATATTAGTCTATGGAGATGCTTTTATTGACTATATTGCTGATGATGTAACAAATACATCTTTTACTAAATATATGGGTGGGGCGACTGTAAATGTGGCAGCGGGTATTAGCCGTATTGGTGCGCCATCTGCATTAATTACCATTACAGGGGATGACGAGGGCTCACAATTTGTGAGAGATGGACTTGCACAAGAAGGGGTGACTCTGGATTATGCAGTTTTTAACCCTGCAAAACGTGTAAGTGGTGTCTATGTACATTTAACTGAAGCATGTGAGCGAATTTTTAAAGATTATGTCGATGAGACGCCAGATTTACAAGTAGAAGCGTCTCAATTGAATGAAGAAGCTTTTAAACATGCCTCCGCGTTAACTGTTTGCTCAGGTACGATGTTCCATCCCACAGCACTTGAAACAACACGTGCTGCAGTTGATATGGCTAAAGAAAAAGGGGCTATTATTGCGATGGATGCGAATATAAGACCTCTACGCTGGAGCAGTGAGGAAATCTGCCGTGAAACAGTCACATCTTTTTTTGAACAGGTAGATATTTTAAAGGTCACAGATGATGAACTTTTCTTCCTTACAGAGACAACAAGTTTAGCACAGGGAATTGAGTATTTAAACAGCTACCTAGTGCCAATTATTTTAGTAACTGTTGGTGAAAACGGGACATATGCGGTATTAAATGGTGAGACGATTTATGTACCAACAGAGAAGGTAGTACCAGTGGATACTACAGGTGCTGGGGATGCCTTTATGGCTGGTGTATTACGTGATGTTCATTACAATGGCTTACCTACAACAGAAGAGGAACTAATTCGTTGTGTAAGCTTTGGCAATAAGCTAGGTGCTTTAGCGGCAACAAAAGCGGGGGCTTTAACAGCTCTTCCTTATTATGATGATATTAAGCATTTGCTTAAATAATCATGTGAAGGGTCTATAAATGGAGAAGAACTATGATGTGTTAGTGAAGGATCGATTATTTTTCGGTGGGGCAAAGGATGCTGAAGCGGCTTTTGAGCATGAGTCCGTTGATATTGTAATAGATGTTCGGGTAAATGGCCTTACCCCAGAAGAACAGAATGAGTCTGCATATCTGTACAAGCATTTACCGATAGCTGATGATGATTTAGAGGTAGCACCATCTATAAAAAAGGTAGCCGATGAAATCATTTCTTCCTATGAGAATGGACAGAAGGTATACTTTCATTGTGGAAGTGGCGGTGGACGAGCAGGTGTTGCAGCCACAGCAGTATTGATGGAGCTTGGATTTGCAAGCTCTCTAGAGGTGGCTGAAGCGGCTGTAAAGGAGGCACGACCACAAGTAACAATCCGTCCAAAAATGGCGGATGCTTTGCGGAAACTATATAAATAATGATCAGAGGAGTACCATAAAGTATTTTGGTACTTCTTTTTTATTTCTATAAAACGGTCCTTTTTAGCAAAAACATAACTAAATAGATTGGCATTTTCTTATAATGGTGTTTCCTTAATTTTGTTCTATACATATTAGAACAAAATTTGTTATAGTAGTGGTATAACAACAAATTGAGGTGATCAGTATGATAGAGCAGTTAGGGAATATTCCATGGGCAATCATAGCACCACTAATCATCGTACAATTAATTTTAATGATTGTAGCTCTATTTGACTTACGAAAAATTCACGCAACGAATGGTCCTAAGATTTTATGGGTTTTTATAATTGTTTTTGTTAATCTACTTGGACCCATTGCATACTTTATTGTTGGGAGAAAACAAACATGACAATATTGCTTAAAGTAACAGGTCTGACTAAGCAATTTGCAGAAAAAGTTGTAGTGGATGATATTGATTTCACACTAGAAGAAAATACATCAACAGCTTTGATTGGACCGAATGGTGCAGGGAAAACAACAACTTTATCAATGTTAACCGGCCTATTAAAGCCAACTTTTGGAAGTGTAAAGTTGCAGAATGGTGAGGTAAGAGACAACATTGGTTTTTTACCACAATATCCACAATTTCATCCTTGGCTAAGTGCGATAGAGTTTACAGAAATGGCTGCAAAATTAAATGGAGTCCCCGCTAAAAGCGCTAAAAAAGATGCACAAAAAACGCTTGAATTTGTAGGGTTGGGTAATGACTTAAATAAGAAAATTGCTACATTTTCAGGTGGTATGAAGCAACGTCTTGGCATTTCTCAGGCAATTGTGCATAAGCCTAAATTACTGTTATTAGATGAGCCTGTTTCTGCCTTAGATCCAGTAGGACGAAGGGAAGTTCTTGATTTATTAAAGGGCTTACAGCAAGAAACGACTATTTTATATTCCACACATATTTTAAATGATGCAGAGGAAATGACAGATCAGCTATTATTTTTACGTGATGGCAAATTAGTAGAGCAAGGAACATTGCGAGAGGTACGCCAGCGCTTTGATGAGCTCCATTATGTCATAGAATTTAGCTCCGAAGAAGAGGCAAAACATTTTACTGAGCAATATGAGCTGAAAGGCAAAATCAAGGGATGTTTTGTATATATAGAAATTATTGATGAGAAGCCAAGTATGCAGCAGTTACTGCAATATTTAAGTAATGCCCCTTATAAAATCAGAAAAGTGGAAAGACAAACGGCATCACTTGAAGAAATTTTTATGAAGGTGGCGAAAAGAATATGAGAGGATTTAACGTACTTCTGCAAAAGGAATTTAGAGAAGCCTGGCGAAGCAGGAAGTTTTTATGGATACCTCTTGTATTCGCATTACTAGGTATGAGTGATCCACTGACAAACTATTATATGATGGATATTTTAAATGCTGTTGGAAATGTACCAGAAGGATTTGAAATGTTACTGCCAGAGTTAATGCCTGCCGATTTACTACAAGCTTCTATTGGACAGTTTCAAACAATAGGGTTACTAGTGATAATGGCTACTTTTGTTGGAGCAATTAGTAAGGAGCGCGCAAATGGAATGGCGACGCTCTTATATGTACGTCCAATTTCATTTGCTGCATATTTTCTAAGCAAGCTTACGGTTTTAAGTGTTATAGGTTTGGTTAGTATTATAGCAGGCTTTACAGGTAGTGTTTATTACACAGTCATTTTATATGGATCATTTGATATAGCAACACTTCTAGCAAGCTTTTGTACTTATTATGTTTGGCTGGTATTTGTACTAGCGGTCACACTTCTAATGAGTGCAGCCTTTAAAACAACTATTGCCACAGCATTTACGTTCATTGTGATTTTTGTTGGACAGATTATAGATGCATTGGTGGGCTCATTTTGGACTATATCACCGTGGAAAATTCCGGGATATGGTGTACAGCTTATCCGTGGTACGATGGAAATGTCGGATTATTGGTGGAGTATATTAATTACGGTTATACTACTTATAGCTTGTATCGTTTTAGGAATATGGACCATGAAGAAAAATGCTGCAATGACAAAGATTTAGAGCAATTTAAAAAAGGGTGACATGGCTAGCAAAATAAAGTGCTAGTCCTTTTTTGTTGTATAGTATATAGTTTTTTAATGGATTTAAAAATACATATTGATGCACAGCTTGAATGAAAGGGAGGTGTGAGATGGCATCCATTATCTATTATATAGTACAGCTGGGGAACAGCTATTATCACGGGTCAGATGAAGATTCTATGCTTACTACAGATGAAGAGCAGGCATTTGCTTTTACGTATAGTGAGGCCGCGGAGCAATTTGCCACCAAGGTTAATGGAACTGTTCTGACAAGAGAAGTCAGCTATGAAGAACTAGAGGAACTCTCAGCAGATCATTGGACAGAATATGATGCACTGCCAAAAGATGAACGAGACATCATTGAATCCTTTTGCAGCAACCTTAAACTAGGCAAGGATGAATAAATTTCAGGTTATTCAATCATTTTATCCCTTCAAATAAAGTAAATTCACAAACTGTTCAATGAAAGCGTTTTGAATGTGAACAGTTTGTGAAACCCCTCACATAACACTTTTCTTTTAAAAAAATCGGAGTAGAATAGGAATCAAGTTAGAAGTTGTTATAAAACAGTTAGATAAAAATATTACCAATAGCTTAATTGTTATAATACAAAAACAAATTGATGGGGGATTTTACTATGTGGGTTATTACAGTATTTGAGCAAAAAGATGTTCGTATTTTTGAATATACAAACAAGAAGGAAGCTACACAAGCACTTCAGCATTTTAAGAAAAACGCAGTATTGTCTTATACAAAATAATCTTAACCCTTAGCTATCTTAAAACGTAGCTAAGGGTTTTGTTCTTTTATACAAACAACAACAGGAACTATTCATTTCTATCTTCTTTCATCACTTCACCTGTACCTTTTCTTGGAATCTTAGTCATTTAGGCATATAATGTAGCTATAACTCGAAATTTGTCAAATAACTCGGAAAATATGAAAACTAACATGTGAAAGAAGGTTAGTAAATTGACAATACAAAATTCCGATCGTTTTCTTACAGCATTTAATCGAATAGATCATAGGTTAAGAGATATTGTAGGTGCCAAAGATTTCATGCCCTTTTACCGACTGATTGATCAGGCAAAGAAGAAGGATGTACTAGTGCGGAAATACGAAGATGATTTGAGGTCCTATGCAGACCTGAGAAATGCCATTGTACATCATCGAACGTCGATGGAATTTGTGATAGCTGAGCCTCATCTTGATGTAGTTGAAAGAATTGAGCATATTGATTCAACCATCGCCAAGCCTACATTGGTCGGACAAATGTTTCGAAAAAAAGTGCTCGCTTTTCAGGAAAGAGATTCCTTAAGGCATGTGTTGAAGGTTATTCGTCAACGTAAATTCACACAGTTTCCTGTATACCATAAAGATCAATTTAAAGGATTAGTGACGACAGTTGGCATTACTAATTGGCTAGCTACGATGATGGGAGGCAATCAAATTCCAAAGCAGATTCCAACCCTACATGATATTTTAATGCATGAAAAAAACCGAGTGAATTACAAATTTGTGAGTAGATACATAACGATTTATGAGGCTGAAGATATTTTTAAGCAAGGTGTGGAACGTGGTCGACGATTTGAGGCATTGTTAATAACTGAGCATGGGAAGCCGCAGCAAAAGCTAATTGGAATTATTACACCTTTAGATATTGTGAAAATTGATTAAGCAAGACGATTCAAGCTGTTAAGGGCTTGATCGTCTTGCTTTATCCTTCAGACTGATATATAACGAACCATTTGCTTGAACTTGAGCAAAATAGACATCTTCAACGGATTGGACATTCTGCTTTTTCAGCTTTTTCATTAGCCAGTCTTCTGTTAATTCAAGTTCAACTAGGTTTTCATAAATAAGCTGTCCATCTGAAACCACTTCTGTTGGAATATAACTTGGCGGGGTAACATCGGCCTTCACATCCTGCTTAGTTGCTGGTTGTTCGGCTGGCTTTGGAAGCACACTCAATTTACCAGTAGTTTCAAGCAACGCATATTGAACATCTTGAACGGAGAAAACAGCCTGTTCTCGAAGCATCATTGTTAGCTCATCCATATGCAATCGATTTTTCTTTAAGGCAGATTCTAAAATAAGACCGTTTTGAATAACAATGGTTGGTTTGTCATCTATCAATACTCGAGCCTTTTTAGATTTAATAGTAATAATCGTCATTAAATAGGTTAACACACTCCACCAAATTAATGCGATAAGACCATCTGTAAAGGGCGTCTCTGCCTGTGCTGCTATTTCAGAGGCAATCGAACCAAATGTAATACCTGTTGTATAATGGAAGAATGTGAGCTGTCCAAGCTGCTTTTTCCCAAGAATACGAGCTAAAATGAGTAATGCAAAAAAGGAAAGTGTAGCTCTTAGAATCATTTCCCAAAAATTAACTTCAAAAAAATCGTCCATATTCATCAACTCCTTACACTGCTATCGGTAATTAGCTTGTGCAAAAAGGCCAAGAGTATGCGATAATCATTTATTATCGTAATTTGAGAAAATTTAGAAAGTGGGTGTGCAGCATGAACAATTCAGTAGAAAAAATAAATAATCCAATCTATCCAATTATGATTGCAATAGCTGTTGCCCATCTTATTAATGACACGATGCAGGCGGTTATACCAGCAATGTTCCCAATATTCAAGAGTGATTTAGGTTTAACCTTTACACAAATTGGACTTATTTCATTTGTTTTAAATATATTCGCCTCCGCCTTACAGCCCGTGGTAGGTTTTGTTAGTGATAAAAAGCCAATGCCCTATGCTTTGCCAATTGGTATGATAAGTTCATTCATAGGTATTGCTATCATTGCGTTTACAACCCAATATTGGGTAATTCTTATAGCTGTATTATTTTTAGGCTTCGGCTCTGCTATATTTCACCCAGAAGGCTCTCGTGTTTCATTTATGGCAGCAGGCTCTAAAAGAGGGCTAGCACAATCGATTTATCAAGTGGGTGGGAACTCAGGTCAAGCGTTGGCACCATTAATTAGTGCCTATATTTTTAGTGTTTTTGGTCAACGTGGTGCCGCAATGGTATTAGTTGTAGCAGCTATTGGTATCGTTGTATTAAGTAAAATTGCTACATGGTATAAAAAGAGGTTAGAGCAGGAACGTTTAGCAAAGAAAAAGCGTGTATTAGTATCCTCCTTACCACCATTAACAAAAAATCAAGTAGTTATTGCACTGACTTTATTATTTACTATTATTTTTGCACGATCATTTTATACAACCAATATTACAAGTTTTTATGTATTTTATTTGATGGATCATTATGATGTTAGCCTTCGACTCGGGCAAATTCTTATTTTCAGCTTTATGGCATTTGGTGTTGTAGGAACATTTTTCGGTGGTTCATTATCCGATCGAATTGGTAGAAAGAATGTGATACTGTTATCTGTTGTTGTACCGATGCCGTTTTGTCTGGTACTTCCATATGTTCCATTATGGGCAGCTATGATATTCCTAGTGATTATTGGTACACTTATTATGATTAGCTTTTCGGTGACAGTTGTATACGCACAAGAGCTAGTCCCATCAAAAATTGGTACAATGGCTGGCTTAACAACGGGCTTTGCTTTCGGTATGGGAGCAATCGGAGCGATGGTCATTGGTGTTTTAATGGATCATAAGGGAATAGATTTTACGATGATGGTCGTTTCCCTTTTACCATTATTGTTATTAGTAGCCTTTTTCTTACCAAAGGATAAACCTTCATCAGCAGTATAAAAAATTAAACGCGTCTCAAAATTTTAAAAGAACCTGCGAAGGACATTTAAAATTTGAGAACGCGTTTTTTATTGACGTAATGGTGATAAAAACTCTGCTGGTAGATTTTCTTTATCTATAACGTAGCCCTCTGATATATGAACTTCATGCATTTTATCGTTATAGGTAAATTTAAAAATGCCATTGTCAAAGTCGGTGCCAATTTCTTTAAAGAAAATGCCCTCAATCGATACATATTTCGGACATGTAAATCCTACTTTAAAGCTCTCATGCTCTTTAATCAAATAAGCGCGTACACCTTTCTCATATATGTCATTTGCATCATCATCTGTTGGACGCTGAACAGCAACAATATGGAAATCGACAAAGGGAACCTCTTTTAACAATACGTTTAAGAATGAGCCTTTTGTAATCTCTTCCCAACGACTTTGCGCACTTTGACCTACAATTATTTGTGATATTCCAAAATTCTTTGCTACCTCTGCGATAACTTTTTGTATAGGGCGTTTTTCATCATCTAATAAAATGAATTTTTCAACATCTAGCTCATCCGATAGCTTTTTCCATTGCTCTATGTAGCTAGATTTTTCTGCATCAAATGCGTCAAGGGGCTGTGAGTCTACCGAAAGAATATAGAGCGGGCAATCTAACATTGTAGCCATTTTATGTCCACGGCGTATTAAGCGTTCCCCATTAAGACCGTAATAAACACAAACTAAAATACTTTCGTCTAAACGCCCTTTCACATGCTTCATAAAAAATGACACCTCTTATCTTGTTGTTATTTTGTTATTTCCACTGTCTATTTCGAAAAAATTATCCTAAAACAGCTAAAATTGATGCTGTTACAGTGCATTATGCTCATTTATATTGTATACTTAAAAATGTATAAAAGTTAATGACAATATATCGAGAAATCCTTGAGAAATTAGGTTTATTTCTATAACTCACACATATTTTATTTATGCATTTTGCGCATGTAAACGAATTGTCTCTATATGCCACACTATTATGCAGTGAGTTAAATAGATAGTCAAGTCTCTTGGCATTCCTTAGTAAGATTGCGTTTAATTTTAATAAGCTTTCAATTTTAAAAGTACTTTAGTTACCAATTCTAAGTCCCTCTAGTTTTTTCTTACAGCACTATTATAAAAAGCTTACTGACTCATAAATTAAGTTGCAATAAAAATCCTTTTATCTCACTTTTAATTCATCATACATGATATCTTCTAAAACCCCTTAAGGATTATTCGAAGGAATTTCTGATATATTTGTTTAGCTTTACTATATTCATATTGGTTTTTTTTCGGTAGGTAATGAGTACTAGCTGAAATAAATAAAGTGTCCTCAACAACGTAGTTAATTTTGATTGCTATGAAATAAAGCATACTATCTTCATTAGATTTGGGAATACTTTATTGGGATCATTAAAATCAAACAACTGTCTGTAGGGCGAAATCGAAAGTAGGAGGTTTTCATTTGGTTACAGTTCTTATTGCGATACTTTTTCCATTTGTCTGCGCTGCGCTTATTCCACTTCTTTATAGGCGACTAAGGCGTGTTACACATCTTGGCTGGTTTGTGTTAGCCGTTCCATTCATCTTGTTTCTTTTACTCGCTCGCTATATTCCTCAAATTGCCGAGGGTAAAACGTTTATTCATACATATGAGTGGATTCCCTCTTTTAATATAAATTTCACAACGTACCTAGACGGTCTCAGTATGATATTTGGCTTACTGATTACTGGTGTAGGTAGTTTGGTTATTTTATATTCTATTTTTTATTTATCAACGAAAGAATCTCTTCATCATTTTTACTGCTATCTTTTACTATTCATGGGCGCTATGCTTGGCGTCGTTTTTTCAGATAATTTAATGGTATTATACACGTTTTGGGAATTAACGAGCGTGTCCTCATTTTTATTAATAGCATTTTGGCATCATCGAAAGGCATCTCGAGCTGGTGCGAGAAAAGCCATGACGATTACAGTTTTTGGTGGACTATCTATGCTTGCTGGTTTTTTAATGCTTTTTGTGGCATCAGGATCATTTAGTATTCGTGAGATTATAGCTAATGTAGAAGTAATACGTGATCATACACTATTTACGCCGGCATTAATCCTTATATTAATTGGTGCTTTTACAAAGTCAGCACAATTCCCATTCCATATTTGGCTACCTGATGCAATGGAGGCACCCACTCCAGTCAGTGCTTACTTACACTCCGCAACTATGGTAAAGGCTGGAATCTATTTAGTTGCACGTTTTTCCCCTGTTTTTGGCGGCGAGGCCATTTGGTTCTGGCTTGTTAGTGTGATTGGTCTTGCAACTTTATTCTGGGGTTCATTTAATGCGGTACGCCAAACAGATTTAAAAGCATTATTAGCATTTTCAACAATAAGTCAACTTGGCTTGATTATGAGTTTATTTGGACTAGGATCGGTTGGTCATTATTACGGCTATGCTGAAAATACTATTCTTTATACGCAGGCAAGTTTTGCGGCATTATTTCATCTTGTGAATCACTCTACTTTTAAAGGCGCGTTATTTATGATGGTCGGTATTGTCGATCATGAAGTAGGTACCCGTGATATACGCCGTCTAGGTGGCTTAATGGCATTGATGCCTGTAACGTTTACAATTGCCGTAATTGGTGGTTTTTCGATGGCTGGATTACCACCGTTTAATGGTTTTTTAAGTAAAGAAATGTTTTTTGCTGCAATGCTAGCTATTCGTAATGTAGAAGCCTTTTCAATCACTGATGTAGGGCTATTATTTCCGATTATCGCATGGGTGGCGAGCATATTTACATTTGTCTACAGCTTTATTTTAATAAGCCGTACATTCTTTGGAAAATTACAGCCGGATAAAATAGATAAAAAACCACATGAAGCGCCAATTGGTATGCTAATTTCGCCAATTATCCTAAGCATCCTGGTAGTGGGAATCTTTTTCTTTCCGAATATGCTAGGACATTATATTTTAGAGCCTGCAATGGCAAGTATATATCCAACTTTCCCATCGACAAGTGAGCTTACACCGCATATTCATGCTTGGCATGGCATTAATGCAGAGTTGTTAATGACACTAGGAGTTATCATTATTGGGGCTATTTTATTTAAAACGTTAAAAAGTTGGAAGCCCTTATATCGAATATTCTCACAAAAGTATACATTTAATACGTATTACAATCGTCTTATTGAAATGAGTGAAAATGGTTCAGCAAAGCTAACTAATCGCTATATGACAGGTCATTTAACTCATTATTTTATCTATATATATGTATTTTTTGTTGCGCTTATTGCTGGCTACTTTATTTGGTCAGATGCTATTGTATTTGATTTTGCTAAGGATTCCACTGTTGAGTCCTATGAGTTAATTCTAGTGTTTGTAATGGTGTTCGCTGCGATATGGATGATTTTTGCAAAGGGTCGTGTCACAGCCATGTTATTAAATGGTGTACTTGGTTATTCAATTGCCTTTTTCTTTGTTATTTTCCGTGCTCCTGATTTAGCCTTGACGCAATTAGTTGTCGAATCTGTAACGACTGCTTTATTTCTTCTATGTTTTAAATATTTACCTGATTTAATGCCAGAATCAGCCCATAAAAAGATCCAATGGTCAAATGCCACTATATCTATTTTAGTTGGTGCTACCGTTACATTGATAGGCTTAGCTGTAGTTCATTTTGATCGCTTTGAGCCTGTTTCTACTTACTTCAATGATGCCTATGAGCTTGCAGGAGGCTCAAATATTGTAAATACGATACTGGGTGATTTCCGTGCATTTGATACGATGCTAGAGGTTGTCGTTCTTCTAATTGCTGGCTTAGGCGTGTATACACTTACGAAGCTCAAGCCACGAAAGGAGAAGACTGACCATGAAAATTAATGACGTTATTTTACGTACTGTAACGAAAGCAGTCGTATTCATTATTTTAACCTTAGGCGTTTATTTGTTCTTTGCAGGGCATCACGCTCCAGGTGGAGGCTTTATAGGTGGTCTTGTACTTGCATCGGGTATTGTTCTGTTGTATTTAGCCTATGATATAGAAACCGTGCATAAAGGAATGCCATTTGATTTTAAAAAAATGGCAGCGTTAGGAGTATTGCTTGCTACGGGAACAGCTATCGGATCACTATTTTTTGATGTCCCATTTTTAACACAGGCACATACCTATATTGAGGTTCCGATATTTGGGAAAATGGGCTTTTCGACTGTCACCATTTTTGAGGCTGGTGTAGCGTTAACCGTCGTAGGTGTTGTAGTGACAATTATTTTAAGTATAAGTGAGGATGAGTAGCCAATGGAATCTTTAATACTTGTATTAGTTGGTGTATTAGTAGCTGTTGCGACGTACTTAATCCTCTCGAAACAGTTATTACGCGTAATTTTAGGAACTGCGGTTTTATCACATGCAGCCCATCTCCTAATTTTAACAATGGGCGGGCTGAAAAAAGGGGATGTCCCACTTTTAGGAGAATCAGAAGGTCCCTATACTGATGCATTGCCTCAAGCATTAATTTTAACTGCAATTGTTATTAGCTTTGCAGTGACAGCATTTGTGCTTGTTCTTGGCTATCGTGCCTATAAAACAAATGGTTCAGGGAATTTTGACGAATTGAGAGGTACGCCAGATGAGTAATATGATTGTTTTACCATTAATCGTACCTGTTATTACGGCAATTTTACTAGTTTTTTTACGTGAACATGTTACCCTGCAGCGCATTATTAGTGTATTAACATTAAGCTTTGTGGTTTTAATTAGTATCGTATTATTATTAGCCATTCAGGAGCAGGGTGTGTTGCGAATCGATTTTAGTGGCTGGGGACCACCCTTTGGTATTCTATTTGTTGCAGATTCATTTTCCATTTTACTTGTTTTAATAGCGAATATAGTCGCTGTTATATGTGTCCTATATGCCTTGTTTACGATTGGCAGTAGCTATGAAAAAATGTATTTCTATCCATTCGTATTACTCATGGTAGCAGGAGTCAATGGTTCATTCTTAACAGGGGATATATTCAATCTGTTTGTGTGCTTTGAGGTAATGTTACTGGCCTCCTATGCGCTTATAAGTTTAGGGGGCGATAAGATTCAGCTTCGGGAGGCATTAAAATATGTCCTTATTAATATTGTTGCCTCTTGGATTTTCTTAGTAGCATTAGCTTTTTTATATGGAACTGTTGGAACATTAAATATGGCACATATTTCTGTCCGTGTAATGGAGGCTGGGGCAGATCCAGTTATTACAACTGTTGCTCTTATTTTTTTAATAGTCTTTAGTTTGAAGGCTGGTTTATTATTGTTCTTCTGGTTACCAGGCTCATATAGTGTTCCACCTACAGCGATTGCCGCACTTTTTGCTGCATTACTAACAAAAGTTGGCATTTATGCGCTTGTTCGTACCTTTACCTTGCTATTTCCAAACAACCCAGAGGTTACACATGTTGCACTCGGGATTATGGCAGGGCTTACAATAATTGCTGGTTGTATGGGTGCATTGGCAGGGCGAGATGTACGAACTATTGCCTCTTATAATGTCCTTATTGGTGTTGGATTTATAGTCGCTGGTCTTGCGATTGGTACTGAGTCAGCACTACAGGGAGTAACTTATTATTTAATGCATGATATGGTAGCTAAAGCTATGTTATTTTTGGCAGTAGGTATGATGATTTATGTTACGGGTGAAACGTTGATTGATAATATGAGTGGGCTAATTCGGAATTATCCACTTTTCGGCTGGTTATTCTTTATTGTTATGTGTTCACTTGCTGGTATTCCTCCTTTAAGTGGTTTTTTAGGCAAGGTGTTAATTGGACAAGGTGCAATTGAAGGTGGGAATTTTATCCTATTAGGTCTAGGGTTTTTTTCAAGTTTAATTGTCTTGTATTCCCTTCTACGAATCTTTCTTTCCTCATTCTTTGGAGAAACAATTATTAGTCTAGAAGATGAGAAACCATTACCGAAACGCATAGTCTTGCCATTAGCATTATTGGCCGTTTGCACAATTGGTTTAGGGGTTGGCGCTGAGTGGATGGCGCCATTTGTAACAGATGCAGCAGAAACACTTTATACGCCATCGATTTATATTGATGCTGTGTTAGATGGAGAAGTATGGCAGGGTGAGGTGAGTAAATAATGGCAATGCAATTTATTCTAAATTTATTTATCGCAACACTTTGGCTATTATTACAGGATGAGATAGTTCCGCAATTTTCTACATTCCTAATTGGCTTTATTGTAGGTATTGGGATTTTGTATGCGTTGCATCGCTTTTATGGCACACAATTTTATTTGCGACGTGTGTTTTCCATTATTAAATTACTATGGCTCTTCAATTGGGAGCTACTATTATCGAGCTACAGCGTATTAAGACAAATAACCACGCCAAGACTTCAAATTACTCCTGGCATTTTTACGTATAAAACAGTACTGAAGGGAGATTGGGAAGTAACAGCACTTGCGTTGCTACTCACACTTACTCCAGGATCAGTAGTGATGGAGGTTTCTGAGGAGGGCGATGTGTTCTATATTCATGCAATGGACATTGAGCAATCGAAGGATGCTGTTATACGTTCTATAGGAAAATTCGAACAAGCAATAATGGAGGTGACACGTTAATGATTGAAAATATTTTACTCTTAGCCTTAGCTTTATTTAGTGCTTCCATTGCGCTGTCACTGTATCGTGTTATTCGGGGACCGTCTATGCCAGACCGTGCCATTGCTCTTGATACTATTGGTGTAAATTTATTGTCAGCAATCGCCATCGTATCGATCGTATTAAAGACAAAGGCATATTTAGAAGCAATTTTGATACTAGGCATATTAGCATTTATCGGTACAATCGCTTTTACAAAATATATCGAAAGAGGTGTGATTGTTGAACGTAAATCAAATGATTGAATGGGCGGCTGTCATCCTCATTTTGATTGGCTCCATTGTTAGTGTTATTAGCGCATATGGGATGATTCGTTTACCTGATGTATACACACGCTCCCATGCTGCAACGAAAAGTTCTACGTTATCGGTATTAACATGTTTATTAGGTGCATTCATTTATTTTTGGGTGCATGATGGCTTTGTAAGTGTACGGCTAATATTAGGTATCCTCTTCGTCTTTGTAACCGCACCTGTAGCAGGGCACTTAATCTGCCGTGCTGCCTATCGCTCCCGGGTTCCATTAGCAGAAGGCTCTGGTGAGGATGAGCTGAAGCCTAAGCTATTTCCAGAAGAAAAATAGAAGGAAGACTGTTTGCCAAAAGCAAGCAGTCTTTTTTGTATTGGTGGATAGAGGTTTTAAAGTGCTGGATAGTCATACTGAATTGGCGGATTAAACCTCCGAAATGGTGGATAGAAACGCAAAATGAATGGTTAGTGTTATCACAATTTGAATGAGATTTTATGGGAATTAAACAATTGTAGGATAAAAGCTGGTGAAACGGAAAATAGTAAAGGTACCTTGGAATAAACACTAAAAATAAATTGACTTATCAGAAAATTATGTTTATAATATTTGGCTAAAAATTATTCACTTTAGCTTGATTATTATTTCAAAAGAGTATATCTTAATTAGCAGATAGATTTTTTATTCTTTTGAATGAATAATTATCCATTCGACTATTTTCGAGAAATACTTTCTCATACACAATAAAATATACTTAAAAGGAGATCTTGGATGATGAAGAATAAATTTTTCTTGCTTATGCTTGTTCTAGTAATTGGTGTACTAGCTGCATGTGGCGCAAAAGAAAATAAAGACAATAGTGCAAATTCAAATGCTGATGGGGCTACAGAGCAAAAGCAAGTATTAAAAGTAGGTACTTCTGCTGACTATGCACCATTTGAGTATGTGGATGCTGCAAAAGGTGAAGATATTATCGGGTTTGATATAGATTTAATCAAATTAGTTGGCGAAAAAATTGGTGTAGACATGCAAGTGCAGGATATGGATTTTAACAGCCTAGTACCAGCATTACAAGCAGGTAAAATTGATGTAGTTATTTCAGGTATGACGCCAAACCCAGAACGTGAACAGGTCGTTGATTTCACGGATAAATACAATGAGACAGAACAAGTAATTATCGTGAAAAAGGAAAGCGGTATTAAAAAAGAGGCTGATTTAGCTGGCAAGAAAATTGGTGTGCAAACAGCTTCCATACAAGAAAATTTAGGGAATAATATTGCAAAAAAAGTAGATGCAACTGTTGAAGGACGTACTCGAATTCCTGAAATCATCCAGGATATGATGTCTAAACGTTTGGATGCCGGAGTTTTAGAAGGCGGCGTTGCCAAAGGTTATCTCAAAACTAATGATAAATTAGCTGCTTTCCCTGTTGAAGAGCAACCAGAAGATTTCAAAGCAATCGCTGTTCCAAAAGGAAGCGACCTAAAAGATAAAATTAACAAAGCATTAAAAGAATTAGCTGATGAAGGTAAAATTCAAGAGCTAGAAGAAAAATGGTTAGAAAAAGTTGAATAAATAAATGGACTGCGGTAGCTCTATTTTGGGCTATCGCTTGTGCTTTTCATATTCTTAACAGAAATCAAGAAAGGAGGGAGATGCTGTGAATTTAGATTTTTCAGCTATCGTTCCCTCTATTCCTTATATACTAAAAGGAATAGGTGTTACACTTCAAATTGCAATTGGTGCCTCGATTATCGGTTTTATCGTAGGGGTGTTACTCGCATTATGTAAAATTGGTAAAGTGCGTATTTTACGTTGGTTTGCAGATTTTTATACATCTATTTTCCGAGGTACACCACTTGTCCTACAATTATTAATTATTTACTATGCAGTACCACAGCTATTTGATATTCAAATCGAACCAATCCCAACAGCGATTATGGCTTTCGGCTTAAACTCAGGTGCTTATATTTCAGAAATAATTCGTGCTGGTATTAATGCAGTTGATAAAGGCCAGATGGAAGCAGCACAAGCACTTGGAATTCCCTATACAAAAATGATGAAGGATATTATTATCCCACAAGCCGTAAAAAATATTTTACCATCTTTAGTCAATGAATTTATTACATTAAATAAAGAAACAGCAGTAGTAACAGTTATTAGTGCCTTAGATATTATGCGTCGTGCTTATATTGTTGGGGGTTCAACATATCGCTACCTTGAGCCATTACTCTTCGCCGGTGTAATTTATTACATCATGACGCTTGTTTTAACGTTCCTTGGTAAACGAATCGAGAAAGGAATGAGAAAAAGTGATTAGAATTGAAGATCTTCATAAGTCATATGGACAAAATGAGGTACTTAAAGGAATCTCAACTGAAATTAAAGAAAAAGAGGTTATTGCCATTATTGGTCCATCCGGCTCGGGTAAATCAACATTTCTTCGCTGCTTAAATCTATTAGAAGAGCCAACGGGTGGAAAAATTACTATTGCTGGTGATGTTCTAACAGATAAAGGGACAAATATTATGAAAATACGTGAAGAAGTCGGCATGGTTTTTCAGCATTTTCATCTTTTTCCTCATAAAACAGTACTAGAAAATTTAACATATGCCCCCATTAATGTGAAGGGAATGGACAAGTCGGCTGCTATAAAAAATGCAGAGGATTTACTGACAAAAGTGGGGCTATTTGAGAAGTGCCATGAGTATCCTAACCGTTTGTCTGGTGGGCAAAAGCAACGTGTTGCCATTGCTCGTGCCCTTGCAATGGATCCAAGGGTAATTTTATTTGATGAGCCTACCTCTGCACTTGATCCAGAAATGGTTAAAGAGGTTTTGGCGGTTATGAAAAATCTTGCAGATACAGGGATGACGATGTTAATCGTTACACATGAGATGGGCTTCGCTCGTGAGGTGGCAGATCGCATCCTATTCCTCGATGGCGGGAAGCTAATTGAGGATGCTCCACCAGAACAATTTTTTACAGCGCCATCTACTCAACGTGCAAAGGATTTTTTAGAGAAAGTGCTATAGTTTTAATACTGCATCTTAAAAAAAAATAGCTACACCAAGCGGATAAGGCAATAAAGCACGGTGATTGTTAGATAAATTTCTAATAATCATCGTGCATTTTTTAATTAAGAAAATTCTTCTATCAATGAAGAAAACGTAAAAGGTTTCTTTATTGTTTCGATGGTAAACAATTCCTCAATATGATAGGCTCCTGCTGGTTGATGATGTTCAAGTGATTCAGTAGCAATAGAGAAATAGTGATGCCAATTATGGGGAAAGGTTAAAGGAGTTCCATCATTATATTATTGAGGGGCGGCTTCCAACTGTAGAGGGAGAACAAGGAATTGTTATTTTTGATAAAGAACTAAGGGTACTATCTAGTAATACAAAGGCTTACGAATTGTTATCAATTTTAAGAAAATATGAAAGCCTAACGGAATGGCAAGTACCTAAGCCTATTCAAGTAATATGTGCGAACCTACTTGCTGCCAATTACAATACCAATACTTCTTTAATAGTCCCTATTAAGGATATAGGTTATATTGCTATTCGTGGATCACTTATGCTAACTAGCCTTCAAGAACAGCAAATTGCTTTATTAATAAATGAGGCATTATCGAGAGAAATGCTAAATGTTTTAATAATGGCTTACAACCTTACGCCGAGGGAAAAGGAAGTGGTATTTGAAATTATAAGAGGAATTCCAACAAAAGAGATTGCTTATAATCTTGGTATTTCACATTATACTGTACAGGATAATTTAAAGGCTAGTGTGGAAGATTTTTTCTCGATTTCAATTAGATTAATAATGTGGATTTAATAAAAGAATTTACTAAAATAATAGCAGATTCTTATCATTGATAAACGGTCTTTTTGATGAAATAATAGCTCATAATCAAAGCCTCGTACATTTAAAATTGTGGCATGATTCTCAAAAATGGATTCTAAATTTGCCCAGAATGTGACAAAAGAGCAACAGCAAACAGAGGAAAACTCAATTGATAGGGAATTTGAAGCACCGAGCGATAAAAGATATGGATGTTATACCTTGGATTTTTAGCAAAATGATTCTTTTATATCGAACTGATAAAAATAATGTGACGACATTAATCGGAGCATCCGAATGGGATTACGCAATTTTGAATCGCACACACCAATACGATTATGGACAATGCTAAGAAAAAATTAACGACAGGAGGAGAGTGTTAAAAATGGCAACTTGGACTTTTTCGTTAATGCTAACTAATTGCAACAGATTATGAATTAGAAGTTTTTCATAAGCAGCTAGATTGGGGTATTTGGAATACAGAGGATATTGAAGACAAGGCGCCTCTTCATGTTCCGCCTAATACAACTATTCAGGCATTAGGCATAAAGGCTTCAACTGGACCAAATGGCTATGAATGTTCTTGCTCTTGGCGAGATAAGGTACCATCAGGTGAAAAATCTTAGGGCACCATCTCGTTATCATTAAATGTCCCGCAAAAAAAGAAAAATAGAATGCTTAGCTGATCATCAATTTCATATAGATGGCTGGGGGACTTACCAGAAAAGGGTCATAACTTTGTGCGATCCATCATTGTAATCACTAAAGATTTTTAGAAGAGATTGGAGCGATAAGATGAGAGTAGAGCTTAAGCCTATTACGAAAGATGATGAGCCATTTCTCTATGAAGTCTATGTTTCTACTAGAAGAAAAGAAATAGATTCATGGGGATGGTCTGCTGAACAAATACAGCACTTTTTAGAAATGCAGTGGTTCGCACAGCAGACTTCATATAGGAAGAAATTTCCAGATGCAAGCCATTGTATTATTCTTTCAGATGATAAATATGTAGGTCGGTTGTTAACAGAAAACCTACCAGAACATCATCATCTTATTGATATCTCTATTTTGCCAAGTTTCCAAGGTAAAGGAGTAGGAACATTTCTAATTACTCAACTTCAGCAAAAGGCAAGAGAAGAAAATAAATCAGTGATATTGCAAGTTTTTCAGACAAATCCTGCAAGAGACCTTTATGAGAGACTAGGATTTCAAGTAATGTCAGCTGATGAAATATATTTGAAAATGAGATGGCAATAAAAAGAGGATGAACTTAGGAAATAAATATAGGCATGAATATGATATAGACTATTTGAGTATTCTAAGTGCATGTACTTTGTTTTTTGCTTATAATAGGAGAGTCAGAATTATTCTGAACAAGTAGCCACAGGGTGAGCGATTGCGATTGAAAAAATTATTATATGTAGTTATCTTTTTTGTTTTTATAGTCATTTTTTTGTACGTAAACAATCACTGGCTGGTTGTCAGCAGGCATGTATTCGAATCGGAAAAAGTGCCTGCTAGCTTCGACGGGCTACGCATTACCCAAATAACAGACCTACAGGATGCTCTCTTTGGTGAACAGCAAGAGAAACTCATAGCAAAGGTGAAGACAACAAATCCTGACCTGATTTTTATTACAGGTGATTTAATTGACAGTAATCGCTATGATTTGGAGCGTAGCTTGCAGGCTGTTAGAGGATTAGTGAAACTAGCGGATGTCTACTATGTACTTGGAAACCATGAGGTAGCTACTAATAAGGTAAGTGAAATTTATGAGGTGCTTTCATCGTTAGGTGTACATATATTAGCCAATGAATCGACAGTTATAGAGCGCGACGGGGAGCGCTTAGCGATTGTTGGTATAGAGGATCCGTTAATGGGTAGAACAACAGAAGACATGCTAGAGATGGTAAATGTACATCCAGATGTTTTAACCATTTTATTAGCACATCGACCAGAAGTGTTTAATACGTATGTAAATTATGAAATTGACTTAGTGTTTGCAGGACATGCTCACGGTGGACAGGTCCGTATTCCCGGTATTGGTGGTATCTTTGCTAGAGGCCAGGGATTATTCCCAAAATATACGGCTGGTGTATATGAAGAAAATTCTACAACGATGGTCGTTAGCCGAGGATTAGGGAATAGTTCTGTACCTTTTCGAATTTTTAATTTGCCGGAAATTGTCGTCATGGAATTAAAGAAAAAATAAAGCACTGCGTCTTTACTGCGCAGTGCTTTCTATTTGTTTTCGTTCAATACGTTTCACAAGATATATACTTATTTCATATAAAATAACCATTGGAATTAGTACAAGCAGCTGACTGATAAAATCAGGGGGGGTAATGACAGCCGAACCAACACCCATCGCAATATAAGACCAGCCGCGGATTTTTTTCATAGATTCAGCTGTGAGAACACCAATGGATGATAAAAATAAGGCGACGATAGGTAACTCAAATAGTAATCCAAGGGGAACTGTGGTCATAACTAAGAAGTGCATGTATTCACTTGCTGACACCATTACATCAAAGTTTTTGGCTCCAATGCTTACTAGGAATGTGTAGCTAAGTGGATTTACAACAAAATAACCAAAGGCTACACCCATTAAAAAGAGCACAAGCATGACAGGTGCATAGAGTCCAAGGAAGCGACTTTCTTCCTCCTTTAAACCTGGCTTTACGAAGCCCCACAAAAAGTGAACTAGAAATGGCATCGAAAGACCAAAGGCAAGTGTGGTAGAGATTGTCATGTAAAATTTGACTACCTCTAATGGACCTAAAATAATAAGTGAATGCCCCCGAGTTACATAAGGAAACCAAATATTAATGGTAGAGAATACAACAATAAAAAATAAAATAAAAACGACAAGTCCTTTAATTATTTGCTTTCTTAATTCTATAATATGCTCAAACAATGAAGCCATTGGAAAGAGTGGTTGATCCGTCACGGAACCCTGTTCAATTTCAGCTGGAGTTTCAACAAAAGCCTCCACAGATGTGAGAGGCTTAGCTTCTTTCTTATCAAGAGGACTTAAATATTTTCTTTTTCTGTCTTCATATGGATCCATAGGAACACCTCCTACGAAGCATCAGATTTTTTTTCTGTTTTTTTCGGTTGCTCATCATCATCATCTATAAGCCCCTTTGTGGACTTTTTAAACTCTGCAAACGTTTTACCAACAGCTCCGCCGATTTCTGGTAGTTTTTTCGGGCCAAATACAATTAAAACAATGACTAAAATAATAATTAGTCCAGGTACTCCAATCGCTCCAAGTCCTCCCATAGTCTCGTCTCCTTTTAAATTAGTATATTTTTTACACCAATGAACCGCCTGATTTGCTATATTTCACAACACCCTCTGCACATCGGTATGCTAGTGCACCTAATGTACCAGTAGGGTTATAGCCGCTATTATGAGCAAAGTTTCCTGCGCTCACAGCAAATAGATTCTCTACATCCCAATGTTGAAGATAATTATTGACAACCCCATCCTCTGGCTTTGAGCTCATAACAGTTCCGCCGGTGTTATGTGTTGTTTGATACGGCACAATATTGTAATCAGTGATTTCAGCATTTGGGACAACTGTTTTTGCGCCCATTTCCTTCATAATGTCAGCCGCACGAGCCGAGATAAATTTATGAAGTGCTCGATCCTGATCTGTAAAATTGTACGTTAACTGTATTAAAGGTAAATCGTAAGCATCCTTATAGGTCGAATCAAGAGATAAATAATTTTCTTTATGTGGCATGGAAGCACCTTGAGCACCGATACCGAATGAGCGTGTATAGTAGTGAATAGACTGCTTTTTAAACTCGGGTCCCCATGTGGGTGTATCAGGGGGGGTTGGATTTGAAACAATAGGGCGTGTGCCTGTTTGCGTCAGTGCTATATTTCCGCCATGAATAAAATCTAGGTCGCTATGGTCGAAATTATCTCCATTATAATCATCAACACTCACCCCAAGTGAGCCTGCCCCCATAAATGTGTTAAACTGCTCGTCAAAGAATCCTGCAGCACCAGGAAGTATTTGATAGCAATAATTTCTTCCAAGTGTTCCTTTTCCCGTTGCTGGATCATAACGCTCTCCAATATTAGAGACCATCAATAGCTTGGCGTTATTAAAGACATAACTTGTAAGAACAACGACATTTGCAGGTTGTATAAATTCTTCTCCAGATATCGTATCGATATATCTAACACCAGTTACTTTATTGCCTTGCTTGAGGATTTCTACAACGTTGGAGTTATAACGTAAATCAAAATTACCTGATTTTAAGGCAGTTGGTACAACCGTTATTTCTGCAGATGATTTTGCCCCATATTCACAGCCGAAGCGCTCGCAAAAGCCGCAATATTGACAAGCATTAATCGTTTCTCCATCAGGATTCTTATAAACTTCTGATACATTTGCAGAAGGAACCATATAGGGTGATAACTTAAGTTTTTTTGTCGCCTTTTCAAATTGCTGAAGCATTGGCGTCATTTTCATAGGTCCCGTAGGATAAGGATTTGAACGTTTTCCACTAAATGGGTTTTTGCCATCGCCAGAAATACCAGCTGTTTTTTCGAACTTGTCAAAATAGGGCTCAAGCTCATCGTATGTCAATCCCCAATCCTGAATTAGATAATCAGGTCCAAGTTTATTTGGACCATAGCGCTTGTCCGTTAATGTTTTAATTTGAAAATCGTAGGGTAAGAAGCGAAATGTCATACCGTTCCAGTGTGTGCCGGAACCCCCAAGCCCTTCGCCCAGTAAAAAGGAGCCTAGTTGACGCATAGGTAATGCCTTCATGTTGCGATTGTTTCGGAAGCTGACCGTCTCTTTTGAAAGATTTTGCATTAAATCATATCGAATTGCATAACGATACTCGTCATGAATACTCATAAAATCTTCTGTCCCTCGTTTTTGTCCACGCTCTAAGCCAACGACCTTCAATCCAGCCTTCGTACATTCTGCAGCGACAATGCCTCCTGTCCAACCTACACCGACTGTCACAACGTCTACGCTCGGTAATGTTGTTGCCATGTGCTAACCTCCTTTTTTAATGCCCACCTAATGAACTAGGCTCAATTTTTTGGAATTTCGGATCTTCAATTTGTGATATATATGCCATTTGATGACCAGGGAAATTCTTCATACGCCAGCCATCCATATTTTTGTTTCCACCATACATAGGGTCAGAATATGCCCCCTCTAATGTTGCTGCACGCAATAAAGTAAAGAAGAATGCAGAGGTGACTCCACTCATTTGTACTTCACCTTTCTGGAAGGCTGTCAAAATTTCATCCATTTGTTTGCCATCTAAATCATTGAAGCTTTTTTTGTAGCGCTTCTGAGCTTCAGATTCAAATTTTTGGATTCCTTGCTTAAAAATCTCTCCGCGTGTTAGGCGACTTTGATAGCCCTGAGTTGGGGCCCCCTCAGCAAACGGACCGTGCATGTATTCTTTGGAGTTACTTCCGTATTGTCCTGCGAGCTGATGATCAATGAAATAAGGGACATCTAAACCTTTTGCTCCTGGACCTAAATCATCTTCTGGAAAAATACGTTCAGTAGCATTAGATAAAATATTGAAATCTCTCTGATTCATAAAGAACATTTTTGCTTTTGGTGAGCCAAGCGCTTCATTCGTAGTGCCATGCTGACCATGCTCTTGTGTGGAAGTTCCCTTGCCTGGTAGGTTATAGCCTACAAGTCCTCCGATTATTCCACCACCGACTAATGTACCTGCTGCAATCCCTGTTGTTTTTAAAAAATCTCGTCGTGAAACATTATTTTCTGAACTCATGGAAATCCTCCCCTCAAATGTATAGAAACTTTCCTATCTTTTATAATCAGCAAAAAAAATAAATTATAATCAAACTTATTGGAAGAAATTTTATTTCTATCCAATTATAAAAACCAGTCCAATGTAATTAAGAAAATAAGTGAGTAATATGTTCAGAAATGTAAACACTATTAAAATAGTGTAAATACCATTATTAAACAAATATTATTCTTATTGGAAAAGTTTTGTTGACTTCTTCTTTTTGTGACCTTACTCTGAAGAAGAAGGACAAAAAAATACTAAAAAAGATGTTAAATATGGGAGATGTGAGAAAAAAGAATATGTGGATTAAGGGTATAGGTGGTAAACTAGTTGTTGCAATTATAGCTCTAGTATTTGTAACGTGTGGAACGCTTGGTGCATCTACCATGATTAGTAGTACGAAAGCAGTGGATGAGCAGGTTGAATCCAATTTAGTATCTAGGGCAGCAGATGTGTCAAAATACATAGAGGAGCACTTCCAATTAACTTTAGTGGAGGTAGAGGCAATTGCTGAGCAGGAAGCAATTCGTAGTATGAATTTTGAAGATCAAAAGAAATATTTAACGAAGCGTCTTGCAGATAATGAGAATTATTTAGGGTTTGGGATTATTACTGCTGATGGTGTTGCCCATTATTTAGATGATACTATAGCTGATTTAGGGGACCGTGCCTATGTGCAGGAGGGTTTTACAGGTAAATCCGTAATGTCCGACATAACAATTAGTCGGGTGACAGGTGAGCCAGTTATTCTAATTGTTTCTCCTATAGATACAGTGACAGGCGAAAAGGCTTTATTGTTAGCTCGTATCGATGGCTATTATTTATCAAAAATTGTAGAGGATATTAAAGTTGGAGAAAGTGGCTATGCCTTCATGCTAGATGGAAAAGGTACGATTATTGGTCATAACAACCATGATTATGTAAAAGAGCAATATAACCCAATAGAAGCGGCACAAGAAACAGGAAAAGTGACGGGGAGGGCATTAGCTGCTCAGGAAATGATTGATCATACGCAAGGATATTTTTCCTTTCAAAATGATGAAACAGGTACAAACCTTTTAGGTTATCACACTTTAGAGAATGGCTGGAAAATGGGTGTTATTGCGCTAGAGGGTGAAATGATGTCAGGTCTTTCACGTTTAAAAGTCAACTTCATCATTACAACAGTTGTTGTCACTATATTAGGCTTGCTTATCTCATTTGCAATTTCACGATCTGTCAGCAGACCGCTACGTCATGTTTTACGCATTACTGAGGGGCTATCTGAAGGTGACTTTACTCAGGAAATCCCCGATAAATATTTAAAACGACATGATGAAATGGGGACAATGTCAAAAGCTTTAGACCAAATGACGGACAATATGCGGGAAATGATTTCACAGGTGGGACAAGAAGCTACTGCCGTTAATGAAGCCTCATGTGATTTAATGGAAGATGTGCATGCTGTAACAAAACAATCTAAGCAAATAGCAGGGGCAATAAATGAGGTCGATCGTGGTGCGCAAAGTCAAACAGCGATGGCAGAGGAAAGCGCGTCAGCTATGGAACAAATGGCTTTAGGGGTTCAGAACGTTGCAGAGGTGGCTTCCACAATTGCTACAAATACACAATTTATTTCCCAGAAAATTAGAGAAAGTAACAAAGCTGTTCAACATTCCATTACACGAATGAATGAAATTCAACAGGGGACTTCGTTGGAAATAGAAAACATTCGTAAACTGGAACAAGAGTCCGAAGAAATTAGTTTAATTTCAAAAATGATTACGGATATTTCTGACCAAACAAATTTATTGGCACTAAATGCATCGATTGAAGCAGCACGCGCAGGAGATGCGGGCAAAGGATTTGCAGTTGTCGCTGAAGAGGTTCGCAAGCTATCGGAGCAAACAGCTGAATCAGCAACAAAGATTAATGTACTTATAGAAAGAGTACAATCCTACACATTAGAAGTAGTAAAAGCAGCTGAAATGGGAGAGGAAAATGTTGAACGTGGATTAGTATCTATTGAAACATTGGGTGAGCGTTTTGATGAAATGGTACATGCAGTAGGTGAAATCTCTAGTCAGATTGAGGAAATGAATGCTTCAGCTGAACAAATGTCTGCGAACACAGAGGAAGTGTCAGCCTCGATGGAGGAGATGGCGGCAACGGCTCATGCAGCAAGTGACTACGTGCATGATGTGACAGATGCTACGACAAAGCAAACGAAAACAGTGCAAATGATGAACGATCAAACTGTTAAACTTTCTGAAATGGCAAAACGATTGTATGGGGCTACCCAGAAATTTAAACTTTAAAAGATAAAGGAGCTGTCGTTGATTAGACAGCTCTTCTTATGTTTTAAAAAGTTAAATAAGCACATTTTGCATGGCTTTAAGGAGTTCCCCCGTAGAGATTAACTGCTCTCCACCACCTTGAACCATTTGATCATTACCGCCACCTTTTCCATTTATGAGCGGTAAAATCTTTGCAGCTATATCTTTCATACTTCTTTCAGTTGCTGCACCTCTTGCAGCAACAAACTGAAGCTTATCTTCGTTTTCAGTGACAAGAAGTACGATAGCATCTGTTTGTTCAGTAACAATTAAACGTGCTAGCTTTTGTAGCTCCTGCATCGTAAGGTGAGAAAAGGCAGCAGCGATCATGTTGTTGTTATTGGAAATGAGTGCTTTTGCTTCAAATTGGAGCAGCTCGTCTTTTGCATGAGCAAGTGCCTTTTCTGTATTTTTTTGTGCTGATAAAATTTTAGCAAGTGCAGCAGCGGCTTCTGCTTCAGGTACACTTAACTGTCTTGCCACGTCAGCTAGTACTTTTTTACGCATGGCTAGCTCTTTTAAAACGCGCTGACCGCACACAAAGGAGACACGAATATTGCCCTTCATTTTTTCAGTGCCCAAAATTTTAATTGCGCTAACTTGTCTAGTGGCGATTGGGTGTGTCCCACCACAACCGTTATAATCAAAATTAGGAATAATCACTAGTCGAATATCTCCAGTAACAGCTACATCTTTACGTAGATTATAGTTCTCCAGTTCATTTTCTGTAATCCACGTCGTTTCAATTGGACGATTTTCTAAAATAATATCATTGGCAAGAGCTTCAGCTGCTAAAAGCTGTTCTTCAGAAATTGTATCCACAGCTAGATCAATTGTGACCTGCTCACTGCCTAAGTGGAAGCTAACAGTTTGTAGATTAAATAGCTCAACAAAAGCTGCTGTTAATATATGCTGCCCTGCATGTTGCTGCATATGATCAAAGCGACGTTGCCAATTTATTTGCCCTTGCACGTCTCCAGTCAAAATGGAAACGTCACCCTGAATATAATGTCGTATTTCATCGTCCACCTTTTCAACATCAATAACCTCAATACCATTTATTGTCCCTGTGTCATGTGGTTGTCCACCACCCGTAGGATAAAACGCAGTATTTGAAAGTACAATGAAGTTTCGACCATTTTCATCAGTTCCTTTACTGATAACAGTCGCATCAAATTCTCGCAGCATCACGTCTTGGTAATATAATAGCTCCTTCAAGAAAAAGCCTCCTTTTATGTAGTGTATCCGTAAGAGAAGCATCTCTTTAAATTTATTGTGTCATAATTAAGGATAGGTGTATATGAGTTTTCTAGTTGACCCATGCTGAATTTGATTTAATATATAAAAGAACAGGTTAACATAAAGGAGCTAGTATGATGGAAATTACACAATTCTCAATGGAAGAAATTTTAGATCCAACAAACATAATTGAGGGTAAGCGTTACGAGTTTATTTTAGACGTGGAAGTGGACGAAGAAGATGAGCTTTACCACGAAGCCGGTATTGAAATACGCGTACTAATCGCTGAAAAAGGTGAAGAGCTATTTATTTTAAACTACTTTATTATGGAAAAGGCAGAGGGCGAGTATTTAGATTTTGCATTAGAGGATGAAGAGTTAAATGAAATTTTAGCCTTCTGCAAAGAGGAATTAGCAAAAGCTTAATAACCCATTTAAAGGATGGAGGCTGTCCGAAAGGTCGATGTAGATCGACTTTTCAGTACAGCCTTTTCATTTTTGTATACAAAAAAGCCTTTGAAGGAATCCTGTTAAAAAGGACAGAATAAGTCCTTCTGATTCAATCTCAAAGGCTGTACGCTAGAAGTAAATCCGTCCTACCAAAAGTGGCTGAATAAAAGTCATTAACAACTTTGGTAGCTACTTCTCAAATTCCGAGTGTAGTTTAATTGCAGTCATTTACAAACTGTTTTATTCACTTTCGCTTTTTAAATTATTAAAAATGCTTAACATGAATGTTAAACCTGCAACCATTTCAATTAAATTCGAACTTATGGCTTTATTAAACCATATATCACCTATGGGAAGAGATATTGAAAAAATCATTGCTAATGGTACAAATAGGGAAAAGAGAAAACAAGGAAGGAATACGCAAATAAGTAAAGGTAAATTTATTTTAATGGTCCATTTTTTTATAAAAATAAGTGATAAATAGACACCCCATATAAAGAGAATAATAAAATTAGTCCAAATAACAGGAACAATACTATATGTTGAAGTTGAGATAGCATGAATTTTATATTTAATATTAAAACTAATGATAGTTAATAAAAATAATCCCATAACCCAAATTAATTTCCCAAAATAAGATGACCACTTTTTCATGAACAACACCCCCTTAGAAATTTAATTTATAATTATTAATACGTTCCAATATTCAAAAAGTTCCCAAATAGTCCATATATCATAAATTATACTTTTAAATGACTACTGTTAGATACTTATTTCATCATGTAAAATCCCTACACTACATGAGCTCATTTTTAAACTGTTCAATTTGCTAAATTACTGTTCATTTTTTTGCAATATGTATGGCAAAGTTAAAGGTGTATCGTATATACAAGAAATAAATACATAAACATTCGCTTGTGCACTAGATTTTAGCCGCAATGAAATCGAGGCTTTTTTAAAGTACGTAAAAATTGACCAACTATGGCTGTATAGGAAGAATTTTTTCTATTGTCATCTCAGTAACTGTACTTCAAAGAGGTTGAGTTTTACTGTCTGTTGTTTCTAATGGTAGAGTTTTTGAATTGTTATTTGTAATTGATTTAAGAATTATTTAAGATTACTGAAATAGTAGTGTTGTGTTCAAAGGGTAGACTAAATCTTAGCGTTAGGATTAACGGGAATTTAAAACGAAGAGGTGCTTTTATGTCTTTATATACACAATCGATTATGGTGGCTTTTCTTATAACCATTTTTTTATCCTTTGCTTTGTTTATACCTTGGCTAATTTATACCTATCGAAAGTACGGTTATTTATCAATATCTAAAACGATTATTATGTTCTCCTTTATTTTTTACTTTTTATCAGCATTATGTTTAGTCTTATTACCGTTTCCTCCAACTCGTGATACTTGTTCGCTACAAGCTGCAGATACTGTTCACTATAATTTACGCCCATTTCAATTTATTAGGGATATTTTAAAGGATAGTGGAATCGTTCTTACGAGTCCCTCAACATGGCTTTATATAACGAAGCAACCAGCTTTTTTTCAAGCCTTTTATAATTTCTTATTACTTATGCCATTTGGGATATACTTGCGTTATTTTCTTAAAAAAAGAGAGTACTGGAAACGTGCATTTATCATCAGCTTTTTGCTAACATTGTTTTATGAGGTAACTCAAGTTACAGGAGTTTATGGCATCTTTAATTGTGCGTACCGTATTTTTGATGTAGATGATTTAATGCTTAATAGCGCTGGTGCATGGCTTGGATTCTTTTTAGCACCTATTGTATGGGCGCTGTTTCCTTCTCATGAGGCAGTGCAGGCAAAGGCAGCAGAAATTGCAAAAAATGATATCGTCAAACCACTATCTATATTACTAGCCATCATTATTGATTTATTTATTGCGCAGCTTATTTTGGTTGTAGTAGGGGTTGTAGTTCCTAATAATGGCATTTTTGAATTTTTTATGAAGTTCATAATGTATATGTTGCTATTTGGTCTAGTTCCGACTATTACTGGGGGAGCAACTATGGGTATGAAGGTTTTACGCTTTACGATGACTAGTGTAAAGGGCAACGGTATTATTCAGAAAACATGGCGACGCTGCTTCGCGATATTAGCAACGATAAGTCTTTTAGAGATGATTACGATTTTAGGGCAAATTAAGCTGAATATGGATTCTCCCTTCTATGTACTACAAATAGTAATTACATTAGTAGCATTTATGGCTGCACTGCTTATTAGACTTATAATTATCATACATGTAGCTCGTGTCTTAATTAGTGGAGGGAAACGTCATCTGTTTATTGATGAGTATGCTGGGTTGGTGGCGACGAGAAAAAAATAAGGGGGATTGTTGAATGAAATACGTAATCATCGGGGGAGATGCTGCAGGAATGTCAGCAGCAATGGAGATATATCGAAATGTACCAGGCGCAGAAATAACATCTTTAGAGCGTGGATTTATTTATTCATATGGGCAATGTGGATTGCCCTATGTAGTGGATGGACGTATTTCATCGACAAAGCGGCTTATTGCAAGAGATGTAGAAACATTTCGTGATAAGTATGGCATTGATGCACGAGTAGGTTATGAAGTAAATGGAATAGATGTAGACAAGCAGCTTGTTTTTGGTACACAGGCATCTGGAGAAGCCTTTGAACTCCCTTATGATAAACTTCTTATCGCAACGGGTGCAGATCCAACGATGCCAGTGAAAAAAGGTGCGCATTTAGCAGGTATACACACAGTGAAAACAATTCCTCAGCTAGAGGATTTACTAGCCGATTTAACACCAGATATAGAAACTGTCACTATTATTGGTGGCGGCTATATTGGTCTAGAAATGGCTGAAACGATTCATGCATGTGGTAAAAAGGTAAGATTAATTCAGCGAAGCAGCTATGTTGCTAGAATTTTAGATGAAGAATTTGCCCAGCATGTTCATGATGAGGCAAAAAAGAATGATATTGAACTATTGCTAAATACAGATGTAGAAGCGTTTGAAGGTCAGCACCGTGTGGAACAAGTGTTGACAGATAAAGGTGCCCTCCAAACAGATTTAGTGATTATGGCTGTAGGGATTAAGCCGAATACACAATTTTTAGAGGGAACAGGTATAGCAATGTTGAAAAATGGTGCAATCATTGTTAATCGCCATTTAGAGACCTCTATCGAAAATATTTACGCTGCTGGTGATTGTGCTACGCATTTCAATATTGTCAAGGAACGCTTAGATTATATACCGCTGGGTACGACTGCTAATAAGCAGGGACGGCTGGCTGGACTTAATATGTCTGGTAAATTTGCACCGTTTCGTGGCATAGTGGGTACTTCTATTTTAAAATTTTTCAATTTAACAATTGCTACAACGGGTATTAATGAGCAGAAGGCAAAAGAGCTGGGATTTGACTATGAGGCTTTTAAATTATCGGCTCGCCATATTGCAGGTTATTACCCTGGTGCTCAACGAATGTACATTAAAATTATTGTGAGAAAGCGAGATCAACTGTTGTTAGGTGCTCAAATTGTGGGACCTTCTGGTGTTGATAAGCGTATTGATGTTTTTGCGACAGCTTTATACAGTAAAATGACACTACCTGATTTATTAGATTTAGATTTAGCCTATGCGCCGCCATTTAACGGTGTTTGGGATCCATTGCAGCAGATTGCAAGAAAGAATGGACGTTTATAAATAGGAGGTAGAGAAATGAGCATTTATGATATTAACGTAACCTTAGAGGATGGTACTATCTATAGCCTGGAACGATATAAGGGAAAGCCTATGCTAATTGTCAATACAGCCTCAAAATGTGGCTTTACACCGCAGTTTGAGGAATTAGAGGGTCTCTATGAGAAATACCAGGAGGAAGGTCTTGTTGTCCTTGGATTTCCCTCAAATCAGTTTAAGCAAGAGCTCGCGACTGCAGAAGAAGCGGCATCACAGTGTCGACTGACATATGGAGTGACGTTCCCAATGCATGAGATTGTCAAGGTGAACGGCAAAGAAGCGCATCCTATTTTTGATTATCTCACTTCTCACTCCAAAGGATTTTTAGGCAACAGCATTAAGTGGAACTTTACAAAATTCCTTGTCAATCGTGATGGTGAGGTTGTTGGACGTTACGCATCAGCGGATAAGCCACATAGCTTTGAGGATGATATTAAGAAAGTCTTAGCACAATAGTTTAGGGGAATTCATGCACAATCTGTGTGTGAATTCTTTTTTTATGTCGATATTTATTAAAAATTGGGCGATAAAAGAGGGAAATGTTTCGATAAAACATATTAACTTTTCGACAAATGATTGATTTAAGGTTGCTGTAAGCTTACGACAAATTTGCTGTAAGTTTGGAGTCGTATACTAAGGTCAGAAAGAAGAGGTGAGCGTATATGACGCCATTATTAAAGGTTCAAAACGTTGGAAAAACTTACGGCAAAGGCGCAAATACTTTTACAGCGCTATCAAATATATCATTTGAAGTAGAAAAAGGAGAGTTTGTTGGTGTAATGGGTCCTTCAGGGGCAGGTAAATCTACGCTTCTCAATGTATTAGCAACGATTGATACACCAACGACTGGTGAAATTATTATTGGTGATACCAACCTAGCACGTATGAAGGATGCGGAATTAGCAGATTTTCGTCGGGATAATTTAGGGTTTATTTTCCAGGATTATAACTTACTTGATTCTTTAACGGTTCGAGAAAATATTGTTTTGCCGCTAGCAATTGCGAAGATGCCAACAAAGGCTATTAACGCAAGAGTTGATCGCATTGCCTCATTGTTTGGCATTCGTGAATTATTGGATAAATATCCATACCAAATTTCAGGTGGACAAAAGCAACGTACAGCTTCATCACGTGCGTTAGTGACAGAGCCAAAATTAATCTTTGCTGATGAGCCTACAGGTGCATTAGATTCAAAGTCAGCAACAGATTTACTTGAAAGTTTAAGTGATTTAAATCAATCCCAAGCAGCTACCATTATGATGGTTACCCATGATGCCTTTGCAGCTAGCTTCTGTCAGCGCATACTATTTATTCAGGATGGGCAGCTATCTAAGGAAATTCATCGTGGGACTCTCACAAGGAAGCAATTTTTCCAGGAGATCTTACAGGTGCTGTCTAGCATCGGGGGTGGAGTAAATGACGTTATTTAGCTTAGCGCGTAAAAATATTCAGCGTAATTTGTCGAATTACTTTTTATATATTGCCTCAATGGTATTTAGTATTGTTATTTACTTTACGTTTGTGACGCTAAAATATAATGATGATCTATCAGCCTTAAAACAATCCTCTCAGCAAATTAAAGGATTGATGAGTGCATCTTCGGTTGTGCTATTGTTCTTTATTGTCATCTTTATGGCATATTCTAATTCATTTTTCATGAAGAAACGGAAAAAGGAAGTCGCACTCTATTCATTATTAGGTGTACGTAAGCAAAAGATCGGTCTTATGCTTTTTTTCGAGAATTTAGTCATAGGGCTAGTCTCTCTAGTACTCGGTATTGTTCTAGGGTTCTTTATGTCACAGGGTCTATTAATGATCCTAGTAAAATTAATGGGCTATGAGGTTGTTGGAAGTCTAACTTTTTCAGTGGAAGCACTGATGAATACAACTGGTATTTTTACACTATTGTTTTTATTCACATCCTTACAAGGCTATCGTGTTATATACCAATTTAAATTAATTGATTTATTTCATGCTGAAAAACAGGGTGAGCAAATTCCACGTGCATCTTTAGTAGCTGCTTTACTTGGGACAGCACTCATTGCATTTGGTTATTATACAGCCGCCTCTGATATGTTTACGAGTAAAATTTGGCGATTCTTCACCGTTTTAGGTACGCCACTAATGGTCATAGGAGTAACCATTGCAGGGACTTATCTTCTATTCCATAGTGTTAGTGTCTTTGTGTTAACAGCATTAAAACGAGCAACATCTTGGTCTTGGAAGGGCTTAAATTTAATAGGTGTCTCACAGCTATTATATCGCATACGAGCAAATGCGAAATCGTTGTCGATTATTGCAATCTTAAGCGCAACGACTATTACTGCTGGTGGTGGCGTCTTTGGAATGTATTACAATGCTGAGGCCACTGTACGTCAGATGTTGCCAAATACATTTATGTGGAAGGGTGATCCAGTAGAAATTTCTCAGAATGATGTCTTATATAATGAATCACTTGCTGTGAAAAATTTACGTGTCGATAACGATTTGTCGTTTTTTGAATATACCTTATTAAAGGAGTCGGATTATAATCGATTAGCGAAATTCCAAGGTAAGAATCAAGAACTGCATATTGCAGATGGATCAACCGTATTACTTGATGCAGCATACGATGAACGATTTTCACATGATTTTACAGGAGAAGACTTTAAGTTACAAAACGGAGATTCCTTCCATGTAGATAAAATGTATACAGAAAGCGTACTAAACTTTATAGCAGCCGGAACAGTACTTGTGGTGAATGATCGAGAGTTCGCAGCTACTAATGCTGAAGAGGTAAAGATGCAGGTTGTTGGTTTAGATAATGATTTGAAGCAACAGGCGGTTTCACAAGACATTTCCAAGCAATTGTCCACAGAACAACAAGAATCCTTCTCTAGTGTTCCGCAAAGCTATGAGGATAGTTTAGCGACAGTTGGTGCATTATTGTTTGTGGGCAGCTTCCTAGGCCTAGTTTTCCTAGCGGCAACAGGCAGTATTATTTACTTCAAAATATTAACGGAAGCTGAGGAAGACCAGGCGAAATATGCCATTCTAAATAAAATCGGTGTGAATAGTAAGCAAATCCTAAAGACAGTGGCAGGGCAGGTGGCTGTTATCTTTAGTGCACCACTTATCGTAGGCATTGTGCATAGTGCGTTTGCGTTACTAGCATTTTCACAGCTTTTTAATATGAATATTACAAAGCCAGTAATACTGTGGATGGTTGCATACTCAGCTATTTACTTTATTTATTATATCTTTACCGTACGAGCATTTTATAAAATCGTAAGACAGGGGAATTAATATGAAAAAAGTATTTTTAGGAATAGGTGCATTGTTTATCCTATTCGTTGCAGGGTTGGTTGTATTGATGACTGTTGACTTTAACCGTCTAAATAAAGACACCTACTATGTCCATATTACGACGGATGGTGAGGTAGAGGAATATAAGGTAAGTAGTGGCGAAATTTTTAAAATGTATTGGTACGAGCTACCTACTTACAATAAAAATGGCGAAGAAAAAACATTAAAGTTCTCCGCTCAGAAAAATTTACACCATGATGCTTATTTAAAGCTATATGTAAAAAAAGAAACAGAAGTCACTTCATATGATGAAGTCAAATTCCATGAGTTACCTGCTAAGGTGCAGGATCAAATGGAATAACAAAGAGGAGCAGCCACTAGGACTGCTCCCTTTTTAGATAAATGCTAACGGTTGTTCCTTTTTGCTCTTCGGAGGTAATACTGACTGTTCCTCCATGAGCCTCAATAATATCCCTAGCAATAGCCGTCCCTAAACCAGTGCCAGTTGTTTGTTCTGTATTTGTACCACGATAATAGCGTTCAAAAATATGCTCTAAATCTGCCGCCGCTATCCCTTTGCCATTATCAGAAATCGTAATAATATTCTCATCCACAGACACATGGACAGTTACATCAGGGCCATTGTGAAGCAGAGCGTTGTGTAAAAAGTTCATGATAGCTCTGCGCATAAAATGCTCATCTATTTGATGGCAACTGTTATGTGAGGTTGCCTCAAACTCAATATTGGCAAGCTCATAGTGTGGCGTATTTAATGTATCAATCACAATCTCACGAATAAACGACACTATGTCAATTTCTCTTAGTGTGAGCGGAAGCTGCTGATGTCTTAAGCGCATCGTTAAATTTAAATCATCTAGCAAATCTTGCATATGCAATGACTGTTTCTCAATGATTTGTGCGTATTCAGCTTGCTCTTGAGGAGTTAGTGTTTCATCATCTAACAGCTCGGCATAACCACGAATAGAGGCAAGGGGCGTTTTCATGTCGTGTGAGACATTACTAATCCATTCTTCACGCATCAACTCTAGTTGCTTGCGTTCCTGCTCGTGTGCAGCTAATTCTCTGGATACCTCATTTAAATTTTCAAAAACGGGTTTATACACACCACTAGGCATTTTTACAGTTTGATGCTCATGATTTTTTAAATGTCGGATACGCTCTATCAGTGCATATAGTGGCTTAGTTAATGTACGACCAAAAAGCCAGCCCACCAATGTAGCTACTAATAAATCGGCAATAACAATAAACAACCCGAATTTTCCAATAAACTGTAAAAATGAAGTGCCAGAAAGATGCATAACGAGTCTTGTCACACCACTACCCTTGATACCAATGAGATAATTTACATCATCCTTACTGCCAATATAAACAGTAGTATCAGCATCAAATTCTTTATATTTATATACTTGGATTAAATCTATAGGTGCATAGTGTGAGAGAGCTTTCTCTGGTGCGAATTGGGAATCGATAACTTGACCATTCACATCAAGTAACTGAATCCAAGCATTTCGCTGATGCAAGTGTTCAAGTCCTTCTTTACTGATTGAAGGCTTTTCATTACTTATCTCAATATATTTTTGGAAATCCCGTACAAAGCTTTCTTCTGTAGATGGAACAAAGCTATCATTTTCATTTGCTAGCCGATAAATGAGGAGCCCAATAAGAATAGCAGTATTGACAAAAATAACGATGATGACAATAGAAAGTACGGAAAGGAGAAAGCGTGCTGTTAGTTTCCACCTCATCCTTGTGCCTCTTTCGGTAGGACAAACTTATAGCCAAGTCCTTTAACAGTGGTGATGTACATAGGTTTAGAAGCATCCTGCTCAATTTTCTCGCGCAGACGTCGAATATGCACCATGACAGTATTATCAGAGCCGAAAAAATCCTCTCCCCATACACGCTCAAAAAGAGTCTCTTTACTTAAAATTCGATTAGGATTGTGCATAAAGCATGCCATTAAACCAATTTCCTTAGCCGTTAATTCCAATAAAACGCCATCCTTCTGAACTTCAGTTTCATCAGCATTTAGCTGGAATGGTCCAACCTGTAATGTCTTTTCGCCAATGCTCGGTGTTTTCTCCTGTGTTTGATAGCCAGCTCTACGTAATTGTGCCTTTACGCGATAGGCAACCTCCTTTGGACTAAAGGGTTTTGTAATATAATCATCGCCCCCAATTGCCAGCCCTAAAATTTTATCTATTTCCTCATTTTTCGCTGACATAAAAAGGACTGGAACATGCGATACTTCTCGAATTCGTCTACATAAATCATAGCCCTCACCATCTGGAAGCATGACATCGAGTAGCACAATATTTGGTTGTGTCTGCTGAAAGCTTGTCCATGCTTCTTGAATAGTACCTGCAGTATAAATTTGCTTATAGCCCTCTTTTTGCAGACTGACTTTTAGCAGATTAGCTAAATCAGCCTCATCATCCACTACTAAAATAGTTGGTTCTTGCATGGGGACACACCCTTTCATTTTTATAATCATCTTAGAGATTTAAGAATAGCGTATAGTCTTAATTTTTGAAAGCCGAACAATGATTAATGAATTATTAAATTTACAGTATGCTCATTTATAAAAATCATTATAAAAGAAATGTTTAAAAAGTTGAGAGTTTTAACACTTTGTATTCGATATAGTTAGTGAAAAAGCTTTTTCAAAAGATTTAGAGGGAGGCGAAATGATGAGGTGCACTGCCAAAAATTTCATTAGCCGTTTACAAAATAAAAAAGAAGATGCACTTGATTATGTAATAGAGCATTATTCTAGTTTCGTGAATGCAATAGCTTATAAAATTCTTTCAGACATCAATAAAGATGCTATTGAAGAATGTGTGAATGATGTGTTTTTAGCTATTTGGCAAAATGCTAAACAATTTGAAGGCCAGCCTGAAGATTTTAAAAAATGGATAGGTATGCTCACAAAATATAAAGCGATAGATATTTTTCGTAGGCTTGAAAAACAACAAGCAAGAGAGAAGGGAGACGAGGAGCTCTCACAAAAGCCTGATGTAAAAGAGACAGAGCGGGAATTTCTAAAAAAGGAGCAACGAAATGATTTATTATTCGCAATTAGCTGCTTAGAAAGTGTTGATCGGGATATTTTTATGATGAAGTATTTCCTACAGTTAACGAATACTGAGATAGCAGAGGCACTTCATTTATCAAAGGCTGCTGTAGAAAACCGGCTATACAGAGGGAAGAAAAGGCTAGCTACATCCATAAAGTTAAGGGAGGTATTCATATGACAAAAAGCTATAAAGATTGGTTAAGTTTAGATATTGAAAATATAGAACCACTAGAAATGTCATCACAGCAAAAGGATAAGCTAAAGCAAAGGGTTTTTAAGCAAACAGTTAAAAAGCGTGTACCAAAATGGGTACGTCATTTATCAGCTGCGGCAATCATTGGCATCGGCACCGTAACAACTGTAACAACTGCTTTTCCGACGCTAGCCTCACAAATTCCATTTATGAAAAACATAGCTAGCTATTTTAATAATAAAGACACTATGTTTGAGAATTTCGATAGTTACGCTACAGAGATTGGTCAGGTTCAAACTAGTAACGGTATATCAATGATGATCGAAAATGCAGTTTTTGATGGTACTTCCCTCACGATTTCTTTTGCTCTAGAGAGTGATACAGATTTGGGGTCCCATCCATTTATTCAAGGTAATTTTATTGATATAAAAGGCTCTGAGGCTATGGGAGGAGGAAGTCGACTAGAAAAAATAAGTGATAATAAATATGTTGGATTAGCAAATGTTACACCCTATTTTGATAAAGAAGCACCAGAGGAAGTAGAGGTAAGTTGGACGCCACAGGCTTTCTATGTAAATACAGATAAAATAGTAAAGGGTGATTGGGCCTTTCATTTTAAAGTCTCAAAACTTGCAGGTGAGCTACAGTTAATAAATGAAACCGTTACTAATTATGATGTCACTGCTAGATTTACTTCCCTTGAAAAAAATGAGATGTCCACAATTATTCATTATGAATATGAAATGGATCCAGATTTGCTGAAAAAATGGCCAGAGGTGACAGTGCAATTTGATGAGCTACAAGATAATGCAGGGAATAAGTATACAGTGCATGGAAATGGCGCAAGAAGTCTTGACAATGGTATTTCCTATAAATCTAGTGCTACTATACAGGCTATTCATTCATCCGCTAAGTCCATTACATTTGTTCCAGTGGTCTATTTCTCCTTAGGCTCCGGAAAAGGTATGGAAATAAAGGAGATGGACCCTATCACACTTCCAATAAAATAATTAAATGAAAGGTCCTTGTGCACTTTTAAAGCACAAGGCCCTTTTGAAACTTTTACAGAGTTTAAATCGTAAAGAGAGTATTAAATATCTAGGAGGGAAATTTCAAATGTTCAAAAAAATAGCAGCAGATGCACTGGGATTGTCGGATATTGGCATAGTTGTGCCGCGTGAGGATTATGATAAAACGGATGCAGATGATTTTATTTTGCATGAAATAGATGAAAAAATTTATTTTTTAATTAAAACGAAGGCAGACGAGTATTGCTTTACAAATAGAGCAATTATACATGTTGATGGGGAAAGTGCCATGAGCAAGAAGCGATTACTGCGCCGTTATGATTATTCTATGTATGCTATTACAGATGTTTTTCTCGAAACAGCAGGAACAATTGATCTTGATGTCGAAATTAAGTTTACGATAGGTAATTCTCCACTTTCCATTGATATTCATAAACGGTTTATAGATGATATTAAAGATTTATATAAAGCGTTACATGCAATCAGCTATGAGCAAAAGCAAAATGCCTACAAGCTAGAGGCAGCAGAAAAAAGCTTACAAATCGCTTCCTCATCCATCGGACGTATTGGTAATGATAATGTCACTCCTTCTGCATCATTCGAGGAAATTACACGCTTCGCAAATAGCTGGATGATAGATCATAAGGACAAATATAAAAAAGAAGATTTCTCACACGTTTATGATTTATATATGAACAATTAAGAAAGAATAGCTCTCTGCAATTTGTGGAGAGCGTTTTTAACATAAATACATAAAATCAAACTAGGAGCGTGACGAAAAATGACAAACGAATTGCAAGTGCTAGAAAAAGAAATAGGAATAGAAAATGAACATTTCGAGCAGCAACCGCAAGCCGTAGAAACATTATTCGTAAATGAGTTTATAGATGGTATTTTAGACCCTTCGCAGAAAATGCTTGGTCCTGTTAAGGATGGTGGAACGATTATTGCTAATACAACACCTGGTTGCTGGGGACCCATGCTGACACCTACAATTCGTGGTGGACATGAAGTGACAAAGCCTGTATTTGTAGAAGGCGCGGAGGTAGGAGATGCCATTGTCATTAAGATTAAATCCATTCAGGTGACATCATTAGCAACGGCATCTGGACACGATGAGGTTATTAACGATCGATTTATTGGGGACCCATTTGTTTCCGTAAAATGTCCAGGCTGTGGCAAACTTCATCCGAGCACTATCGTTAAGGGAATCGGTCAGCATGCCATTCGCTGTTCCACATGTGATACAGAAACGGCCCCTTTTAAAATGACCAATGGCTACACGATGACATTCGATCATAAGGGGAATATTGGTGTTACTGTTGGTCGAGAAGGAGCACGTCGAATTGCACTGGATGCGAAAAATTATATGCGCACACCTGAAAATTCTATACAAAATCCGGTAGTAGCATTAGCGCCCAGTGATTTAGTTGGCATTATGGCTAGAATGCGACCATTTTTAGGACAGCTTGGTACGACGCCATCCAAGGCTATGCCAGACTCTCATAATGCAGGTGATTTTGGTTCATTTTTAATTGGGGCACCGCATGAATATGCCTTTACACAAGAGGAATTGGATAAACATCGTACAGATGGGCATATGGATATAAGCCGTGTTCGTGAGGGGGCAACCATTATTTGTCCAGTTAAGGTTCCTGGAGGTGGCGTTTATATTGGTGATATGCACGCCATGCAGGGAGACGGTGAAATTGCAGGACATACAACAGATGTTGCTGGTATCGTCCAACTACAGGTTAGTGTATTGAAAAAAGCGTCATTGGAAGGTCCAATTTTATTGCCAAATGCTGAAGATCTACCTTATACAGCTAAACCTTTTACAAAGGAAGAAAAACGCCGTGCTCGTGAGCTTGCGGAGGAATTTGGGGTTAAACAGGTGGAGGACGCATTTCCTGTATCAATCATTGGCTCTGGAACATCATTAAATGAGGCAACAAATAATGCCCTAAGTCGTGCTGCAAAGCTTTTTGAGATGAGCGAGCCTGAGGTGATGAACAGAGCAACCATTACAGGCTCCATTGAAATTGGTCGTCATCCTGGAGTTGTAACAGCAACCTTCCAGGTACCAAAAACTGTACTGAAAAAAGCACGAATTTATAAACCAGTGAAAAAACAATATGATTGATCATATAAAAGCACAAAAGCAAACTACGGAAATTATTTCTGGTTTGCTTTCTTTTTGTTGGCAAAGACTTTTGTCTAAAGATTGACAAATAAAAATTGTTTTCTATTGATTAGTTGCTATAATAGAACAAGTTCTAAATAGCTAAAAGATTGTTATAGTTCTATTAGAATTCTTACATAGAAATGATGGTGACACATGGCAGATTTCGTGCGTTTACAAGAAAAAAGAGAAAAAACAAGCAGTTTTAAAGCATATCTCAATAAAATGCGAGGTGGAGGACATGCACCTTCGAGAACAAATTTTGCTGACGCTCTCACAGGTGCGGTTGGGGGATTAGTATGTATTTTTGTGCTACTTTGGCTGACGAATTACACAGGGACACCCTGGCTAATGGCCTCACTTGGTGGTAGCTGTGTACTCGTATTTGTGGTTTGGAATGCACCGTTGTCTCAACCACGAAATATTATTGGAGGGCATTTTATTTCTGCCTTTATTGGTCTATCTATATATTCTCTTCTAGGAACAAGTATTGTTTCCATTAGTATGGGTGTAGGATTAACGATTTTCCTAATGGCGATTACGGGAATTATTCATCCACCGGCAGGAGCTAATCCTATTATTATTATTTTAGGAGGCTATGGATGGAGCTATTTGGTGATGCCTGTATTAATAGGTGCATTAATTATTGTGTTCTTTGGTATAGTGATTAATAATTTACGAGAAACACGACAATATCCTTCATTCTGGTAAAACAATTGTGTAATCCATATATGCAGGGCAATTAAAAATTTGACAGATTTTTTTGTAACTATTTGAATGGTTACTCGTCTACTGTTACGAGAAGGTTACTTTCTCGATTATATTAGTGAATTATACATAACTTCCCTAAGTTGTGTATGCAGCTAGCACTGTCTAGCATAGGCAATGAGTGAATTGTGACAATGCCAATGGGCTACCAACTTATAAGCACTTGTCCAATGAACTCATTTGCCCTTTATCAGGAAAATTTAAATGTTAACCCATCTATTAAGTTACTATTCAATAGATGGGTTTTTCTTTGTCACATTTATAAGAATACTTTTGTCGTATTCTTAAGGCATATCATAATTTTTTTAGCATATGTTGGATTAGATTTGTTATATTGAAGAAAGAGCATTAGCTAAGCTTGTTAGTATTTTTGATAGGGGGCTCCAATTTCATGCTGTTGGATTGTGATGAGCAGTTATTCATGGCATATAAACGTAGTGGTGAAAAGGGTACTGAAAAAGTGCTGTCAACTTGGTCAGAGGCGGAGAATAAGTTACAGGCAGACCCAAAAATATTAGGTACTGCCCTTTCACCAAATTTATTTTTAGTGAATGAGGAAATAGCGATGAATATTGCTTTTTCAACTGCGAGAAAATATTGGGGTCATGTAACTACAGAGACGCAAGCTTTTTTTGATAAGCAGGGTATGGATGCTAAATTTGTACATGATCGTCTGAATGATTTTTTTTATACGCAAAGAGGGAAAGAAATTTTTTTTGAGCAGCTTTTTGCACAGCATACAATGGACTTTGAACGGTTAATATGGTTAATCTTTGGCAAACGAATGCAAATTACAATGCCGGTTAACGAACTTCAAACTATATTTTTATATAAATTAAATAATGAATATTTTGTGCATATGATTTATAAAGAACATACTCTATTTTGGCATTGGTTGTTTATGAAAAAGATTTATTCACTGTTTATCCACAAACCTTTAGAACAATTCACATTTATTCATGAAATGCTTGGTCATTTTGAGTATTCTGCAAGAAAAACTTATGCACATGTGAATAACTTTGTGAATAATTACAAAAAAGTTCTGGATAAGTGTATAACTTATGTGGATAACTATAATTCAACGTGCTTAGAAAAAAAACAGTTACACCTTTACCAAATCGTTGTGCATTACCGGTTAGCCGAAGGGGATAATCGTTGCGTTAAGTCATTAATTACTGCTTTTGAAGCGGATTGGCGTTATTCAATGTATGCGTTGACAGAGAAAGAAAAGGTGCTGATTGCCTACCTTCTGTTTCATATAGCACATCAGGAGAAGAATGATGAATTGGTTATCCAGTATGGGGAATATTTATTAGAGGATGAACGTCTTAATAATTATGCAATAGAGATTATGCTAGAATATAAAGAACTACTGCCTAATCGTAAGCCAACACCTCCCGCTATTATCAAAAATTATGAACTAAATTTTCTAGAAAACTTATATGCTATTTTACTCGATCATTACGTAAGAACCGAGCGTTATCAGGAGGGATTAACACTTTTAAAGGAGCATAAACTAGCATCCAATAAAAAAATACATGCAGCATTAGTGCAGAAAAATTATAGTAATGAACATTTTATAGCGATAGAGGCTTATGTCCAACAAGATATTGCTTTACTTGTGAATAATTCATTACAGCACATCGGATTATCTGTTGATGAATGGCGCAGAAATTATCGTCTACCAGAGGCTTCGTATTATTTTGTTGCACAGAGCGCATCCCTTCATATATTAAATATCTTAAAGGTTCTATTTGTAACAGAGCAGTATGAACTCTTTGAAAAATTAATGGAAATTTATAAAAAATACTTACTAATAGATGATCATTTCGAAAGTTTACGAGTGTTTATAAGTGCATATGTAGAGCAGGAATGATTAAAAAGAGTGTCTAGTGTAAATATGCACTAGACACTCTTTTTGGGATTTATTCTAAAACGCCCTTGTCTTTTAAGTTAGCAATTTCTTCTGCACTAAAGCCAAGAGCAGATAACACTTCCTCATTATGTTCTCCAAGCTTGGCGCCTACATGCCTATATTCTGGTTGAGCGCCATCAAATTTAAAGGCAGATGCAATTTGTTTTTGCGTCGTACCATCGCTTTTGGGAATATCAACAATCATGCCGCGAGCTTTTAGCTGTGGGTGCTCGCACGCTTCAGGAAAGGTTAAGACAGGTTCCACACATCCCTCAAAATCCTCGTTAAACACTTCTAGCCATTCATTATAGGTTTTTGATAAAAAGGCATCATGAACGGCTTCTTTAAAACGAATTTGTGTATAGTATGAATCATTAAAAGTATTATCAATAAGCTCAGGAATATCAAGGGCTTCACATAGCAGCTTGCGGAATTGAGGCTCAAGACTTCCTACTGAGAAAAATCTCCCATCTTTTGTTTTGTAAAAATCATAGTAGCTACCACCATTTAAAATCTCCTGCTCTGGCTGAGGCACACGCCCCCCTCCAATGTATGCGGCTCCATACATAGCATTAAGTGAAAATACAGCATCGGTCATACTAATGTCAACATATTGCCCTTCGCCTGTTTTTTCACGATGTAATGCAGCAGCCAGTACGCCAATTGCAGCATGCATGGTGCCTCCTGCAATATCAGCTAACTGAATTCCCATCGAAACGGGTTTTTTATCCTTATGGCGAGAGTAATCCAGTACACCAGCTAATGATAAATAATTATTGTCATGTCCTGGACGATTGCTATAAGGTCCCGTTTGACCATAACCAGTAATGGCACAATAAATAACCTTTGGATTAATTTCCTTTAGAGCCTCATAGCCAATGCCAAGTCGTTGCATAACGCCAGGTCGAAATCCTTCAATAATAACATCGAACTCATGAACGAGTGACTTCACGATTTCCACAGCCTCTGGCGATTTTAAATTTAACGTTAATGACTTTTTAGAACGATTTAAATGTTGGTGTATATATGCCTCATGATCGTCATCATAAGGAGGCATGATTCGTGTTAAGTCCACGCGCTTCGAAGATTCAACGTGGATAACCTCCGCACCTAAATCAGCAAATATCATTGTTGCCATTGGCCCTGGCAGTAATGCAGAAAAATCGAGAATTTTTAACCCCTTTAAAATACCCAAATCTCCCAACCCCTTTTGTGTAGCTACTAATGCCACCTATATTAAGAGACCTAGTAGCTTTTCTCTTAACCCCATTTTGAAAAGCGTATATTGTATCTGTATTAATACAGTGTACTATAAATTTATCAGTATTATAACAGAAAAATTGATGGCTTGACTATGCTAATTTTTATTATAAAATACTTAGTCTGAAAATTATATGTCAGAATAACAATAAAAGTAAAAAAATTTTGAATATAGATTTTCTGTCAAAATTCAGATAACAATCACCTTTTATTTGAAAATTTCGTAAATATGAAGGCGAAAAATCTCTATGTAATAGAAAATACATAGAGATTTTTAATTGATATAGAAATATTATGTCAAAGTGTACGCTATGACTTTGAATAAAAATTCACTGTAAAATAAGGTGAACCATTGTTTTTAAAGCAGACACCGACAAAAACATGCGTAAATTCTTTTCTTAAAATATTCCTACGATGTCCTGCAGAATTCATTAATGCCTCATGAGCAAAAATGCTATTGCATTGACCAGAGGCAATATTTTCACCATACCAGAAATAATCTACACTACCAGCAGTAAGTCTATCATTAGAATGATAACCTTTATGATCCTCATGGCTAAAAAATTGATGAGTTATCATATTACTACTATGTTGGCGCGCAATAGAATTGTACTTTTTATCGTAAATAAGTGGTTGCAATCCTTCTATGGCTCGTTCATGATTAATGAGTTCAACCATTAAATCTTCAAATCCTGTCCGTAATTCATTGGAAGGTTTTCCGTAGAAACTATTTTTATTTAATTCTGTAACAGCATGAATCCAAAGAATGGAGCGAACTATATTGCTTTTGTGTAAATCATAGAAAAAAGTGACATAGTGCTGATTAATTAAATAGGTACCATGTGCTACATTGTCTGTACAATCAATATAATGTAGCAAGTAACTTGTATTTTGATAGTGAATAGCTTTGAGAGGAGACCCATATTTTTTAGTAACCTCTGTTAAACTAGCACCTATTTTAATACCAAATGCTTTATGCGCTATTCTTGTTTCATATCCACCAACGACTTGAGAATTATGCCTTCCTACAATAGAAAATAGGGAATCATCTGTCCCTATTCGATGCCATTCCATTTTATATTCACTTTGAAAGCTAATACTTGAGGCGTTTTTTTTTGTCAAAGCACTCGAATAAGCCTTTTTATTTGAGCTGATAGAAGCTTTAGCCCATAATCCCATACCAAAGCCCAATAAAATTGGAGCTGTTTTATAAATCAACATACTTCAATCCTCTTCTGTTAAAGTACAATATCTAATAAAAATCTATCAGAAATAGAGCGTTTTATTACTATAAAAATACTATATTTTTGCTAAAAAAACGAGAGGATAAATGTTGGTACTTACACTATAATGTTACTTTAGATATAAAATGTCTATAAAAAATCACTGTTTTCAATAAATTATTTCTAATAAAATAAGGAAATGTACTCATTAAGAATAATAGGGGTGTGAAAGTTGAAATCAAATCGGTTAAAGTTAAAACATTTAATTATGGGAGTAGCAATGGCTGCCTTTTTCTTTACAAGTATTGGTAGTCTCTGGAGCGGTTACCAAATGAATGTTGATTCGATTAAAGAAAATACATTAGAAACGAATCGAGTGTACGCACAAAAATTAGCATCTACAGCAGATGCTTACCTAGAGGAGGCTTTTCAAATTTTAGGTTATAGTGCTTCCAATATAAGCTCAAAGATGAATGATGGAAATGCATTAGAGCAGGAAACAGATCGTTTGAAAATGCAAAATAGTATGTTTAACTCTGTCGTTATTACGAATGCAGATGGCCGTGTACTTTCTATCTCACCTCCCTCTATAGAAATAAAGGGAGAGGTTTTAACATCAGTTGGTGCTAAAGAGGCTTTAACTAAAAAGGAGCCGCTTATATCAAAACCTTATGAGGCGATAACAGGACGTCTAATTATTTTTATATCTTATCCTATATTCTCAGCATCCAATGAATATCTAGGAATGGTGGCTGGTAGCCTTTATTTAAAGGAACAAAATGCCTTTAATAATTTATTGGGAGAACATTATAGCCATGATGGTTCTTATGTATATGTAGTAGACGAAGATGGTCGAGTGATTTACCATCAGGACCCAAGTAGAGTCAATGATATGGTTACTGAAAATAAAGTCGTGAAAGCTGTAATTTCTGGGAAGAATGGAGCACAGCTAGTCGAGAACACAAAAGGCATTAAAATGCTTGCAGGCTATAGTGCAGTATCTTTAGCAGGGTGGGGAGTCGTATCTCAAAGACCTTTAGATGTGGCATTAGCGCCTTCGTTTGATCGGGTGCAGGATGTGGCGATAAAATCTATACCACTTATGCTGGTTTCAATCCTTATTGTGCTTTGGGCGGCAGCACGTATTGCTAGTCCTTTACAGCAATTAGCCACTTTAACAGAGGAGAGCCTAGATAGTAAAAATGTTGAGGGGCTAAAATCTGTCCAAGGTTGGTATTTTGAAGCGTATTCTTTAAAAAGTGTTTTAATAAGGAGCTTATCTTTTTTACATGGACAGGTACTGTTTTTCAAGGATCAATCGACCACTGATCCACTAACAGGGGTAACAAATCGACGTACGATGGATGCAATGCTGGCAGAATGGCAAGAAAACAAGCTACCTCACGCTATCATTATGTTGGATTTAGATCATTTTAAAAGTGTGAATGATACATATGGCCATGCGGTGGGAGATAAGGTGTTGCAATTTTTAGCGAAAAATATGAAAGCTGTCGCTCGAGAAGGAGATGTGTGTTGCCGCTATGGTGGGGAAGAATTTGTTATGCTATTACCAAATACTACAGCGGATGAAGCTGCTTCTGTTGCAGAGACGCTGCGTCAGGTTTTAGCTAACACGATTAGTCCTTGTGGTCGACCTGTGACATTATCGGCAGGGGTGGCTGTCTATCCTCAAATGGCTGATTCAACGGAAGCATTATTTGAAGCTGCCGATGGGGCATTGTATCTTGCTAAGCAGGCTGGTCGTAATCAAGTGATGGTAGCTAGGCAAGAAAATTAGTAAAAAATTTATGACAGATAGGCATACATTGCTATTTTAGGGGTACATGATTAATGTAGAAATCATTTGGGCAAGCTACTCTTAAATGATTTGACATATATCACTTCTAAATCATGTTCAAATAATATGCAAACTCGGGACACATCTCTTGATCGACTTGACAAGACGTAAGGTTATCCCCCTTTCCCTTATGACATTTCAAGAACGACTAGATGTATGCCTATATATCGTTAAAGCCAAGCGAGCACCGATGCTCCTTGGTTTTTTTGTGTAGGAATCCCATAAGAAAAATGAATGAATTATGCTCATAAAGTTGCTTAATAGGACAGGGAAATCTTAAAAGGCGTACTCACTGCTCAAATGTACACTTTAAATTCACAAAGCACCGATTAATGCGTGACTTTCTACTAGTATTTTAGAATTAACTATGAAGGTTTTCTAATTTGCTGTCGATATAAAGGGTATGATGAAATTGATATTTGTGCGTATCAAAATCCATAAAGTGAAAGGATGAGTGGAATGGATAAAACCAAAATCCAAAAAGTGAACAAAGCACTTATTGCAACTGTCTTTGCTACTAGCGGAATTGCTTTAGTAGTGCCACCGCCACAAAAGGCAGAAGCAGCTACCTCACCGTTTAAGGATATCGATCAATATTCAAGTCACTATGATAATATTTTAAAATTATATTCTCAGGGTGCGATTAGTGGGTTTGCAGACAATACCTTCCGACCAAATCAAAATGTAACAAGAGGTCAGGCAGCTAAAATGCTGGCTACTGTCTTAAAGTTAGACCTAAAAAATGTACAGGATCCTTATTACAAGGATGTTCCAAAAGGTAGTGAATATTACAAATACGTAGCGGCATTACAAAATGCAGGGATTATGTCTGGATATTCGAATGGAACATTTATGCCAAATGAAGTTATTACACGTGGCCAATTAGCAAAAATGCTAGTGCTTGGATTTAAATTTGAGGTAGCTTCAAATTATAATCATAGCTTTCAGGATGTTAATAGCCAAACGAGTAATGCCATTTATATTCAAACATTAGTGGATTTAAAAGTTACAGAAGGAACTACGCCAGTTACATTTTCTCCATTTAATCCAGTAACTCGTGGTCAGATTGCCTCTTTCATTGTTCGTGCACAAGATAAAAAGGGGAATGCATCCTCTTACAAGATTACGGGTATTGAAGATGATGTAGTCTACATAAATGCTGAGCCTTACACGGTACCTGACAATTTAGCAAACGTTTTTAATGAGTATAATGCACCTGTTTTACAGGGAGCAATTATTGAAGGTAATTTAGCTGGGAAGACTATTCAATCTGTTTCAAAGCTAACATTGAATGCAAGCGGCACAAGCTCAAAATTTTTAGATTTTGACGGTGAGTATGGTTCATTTGGTGCAACCATTGTTGTCAATGGAAACTATATTGGATTTTCTAATATTACATTGACTGGCACAATGCTAGTAAACGAAACAGTGCGTCCTCCTTTACATTTAAATGTTTCTGGCTATAAGCCATTATCAATTGGGCGCACAGCAAGTACGAATTTTTCATTTATTAACTGGTCAAATCCAGAAAATCAAAATGGGGAGAGCTCGTCCTCGTCCAATAGCAATTCATCGTCTGATCTTCAAAATTGGACAAATCAAAATTCAGAGAAGAACCCAGATAAAAACAAACCGTTTGTTAACTGGTCTAAAGAAAAAGTGACCATGAAAAATGTGGAAAAACATCTTGAATTTTATAACAGCACTGTCTCGCGTTTAGTTGTATCTCAAAGCGGTACTAAAATTGAAACGAATACTAAGCTACCGCGTGTAGATATTATCGGAAGTGTTCGTGAATTTGAAATTCAAGGTGACATTGGAACACTAAACCTTGATACAGAAACAAAGCTGACAATCTATGGAGATAGCAATATCGACTGGATTAACTACAATAGCTTTACAGATTTAGAGCTTTATATAGACGGTCGAGTGGGTACACTGTATGTGGATAATGCATTTGGCTGGGTGGATATTGGTCCATACACGTATATTGACAAAGTCATTATACCGAAGGGTGAATCACCAAATAATATCTTCGATGATTTCTTAGAGGATAAAGATAATATTGGTAGTATCACAGATCCAGATGGTAAACCAATCGATAAGGATGATATTGAAAACCAAAAGCCTGCTGATAAAACTAAGCCTGTTGTTAATATCACAAAAGTATCTGTATTGAATGGTAGTGATGTACAGGTAGATTTTACTTCAGATAAAGTCGGCACGTATTACTATATAGTTCGAGAAAAGGACACTGAACCACCAACAAAACGAGAAATGGTTGATCGTGTTTCTACTGATAATGTTGCAAGTGGAACAGGTTCGGCTGTATTAAATAACAACACCTTTAAAGTGACAAATCTAGGTGAGAAAAAAGAATATGTTATTTATATAATGGTTGTAGATGGTGCGAAAAATGTTTCTGATCTTAAATCAGAATCCTTCCAGATGAAGGATGCGTCACCGCCAGTAGTAAAATCTCTAAAAGTGAATCCTTTACATGGTGGAAAACGAGCAGAGTTTACATTTACTGCAAGCGAGCCAGGGGACTACTACTACTATGTTCGGAAAAAGACAACTGCAGCTGATCCGACAACCGCAGATATAGTAGCGAAGCCAACAGGTACAGGTAAGGCTGTTGCAGGTAAACTAGGAATTACGGAGATTTTAACAGGCTTAGAGGCCGAAGAAGTGTATCAGCTCTACGTAGTAATGAAGGATGCATCAGGTAACTATTCGGTAGACCCTATTCCGAAGGAGGCTATCAAAGAGTTTACGACAAGTGCATTAGATAATATTCATCCTTATGTTGAGCAGACGAAGCTAGAACCAGCAGGAAAAGCAAATCAATTTTATTTATATTTAAACGAAGCATTAGATCCTGAAAGCGCTCGTAATATAAACAACTATGATTTATCAGGGACAGTTATTGTTAACACAACAGGACAAAATAAAATTAAACCTTCGGCAGTAGAATATAAAGAAGGGGATAAAAAAGTATTATTAACGATTCCTTCTGAAACAGGCTTTGTGTACGGTGATACATTGCGCGCTACTGTTTTACCGGGCGTAAAGGATTTAGCGGGTAATGATTTTGAAAATGTCAATACCGTTGACCCTGGCAAACCGGTGAGAAACTATGCGGAATATATCCATGAAAAATTTGATATGCCTGTCATAACGATTGAAAATGTAGTTAGTAAGCCAGATCAAAATGATAACTATAGACGTTCTGAAGTAGAATTTAAGCCAAGTAAGGCTGGTACTTATTATTATATGGTGCTACCTGATACTGTTGAAGACAATGGAGAAGTAAAAACGTTTAAGCAATATTTAACAGACAAGGGCATTACAGAACGTGATTTTGTGAATGAGTTTGCAAATGAATCAAATTTAAAATCAGGCTATTTCCAAATTGGCGGGAAGGATATATATATTGACCGTGGCTCGGGTCCAGCGGATTTAGAGGAAAAAACAAAAAAATTCCCAATTACTATTTCCAAAGATAAGCTGAATCCTTTCTTAAGCTATTCCGTGTATATGGTCTTAAAGGATCGTGGCGGGGAACTTTCGAAAATTACCTCTAAGGAAATGATTGGTGATACAAGAGCGCCGTTAATTAAAAATTTAGTAGTAAAACCTAAAGAAAATGATGATACGAAAGCTATGATTTCCTTTGATACTGATGAAACAACAGAGCTTCATTATTGGTTTGTACCGAAGAAAAATGCAGATGGCACAACAAATGATTCGGCAAATCTAAAAATTGATACACCTGCTGAACGCAAATTCTTAGAGGAAAAATTAAGAAGTAGCCCAAGTGTTAAGAAAAGTGGAAAGGGATCATTCCCATTATCTGAAGCTACAGGTGTAACTTTAGAGCCGCATAAGGAATATGTTGTGTATTTTGGTGCTGCAGATACGTATGGAAATATAACAGTGTACAGATCTAACGCTACTTCCGATGGTTACGATGAATCAAGTATGGGTTGGATGAGAGAAAATTTCTATTCTGATGGTACACCACCACGTATTGAAATGACAGTTGATGGTCAAAAGAAACGTAATATTGTTTATCGTAATCCAGATGATACATTTACGATTACATTTAGTGAAGCCATTATGCGCGATGAAAATGGTAATTCTTTAATAAACAATTTAAATTTACTTACAATTACGAATGAATCAGGTCAAGATATTACGTCTCAATATCAATTTGTTAAGTATACACAAGGTACAAAAACAACAGATGAAAGTAAGTTGATTATCAAACCAGTGGCACCAAATACGGCAGATAAAACATTTACAGTGAAGATGAAAAATGAAGCAGTCGATTACAATATTACAGGTTACACGGGTAATAAATTCAATGTTGAGGATTTTGGAAAATATGTATACCAAAAATCAGGTGTGGCATTCAGATCAGCTACATTAATGGGGAATATCTCAGTGGGGAATGTCCATTCTTACAGAGAGCTTGAGTTTATGTATCAACTTGCAAACGCAGGAGATGATGTAAAATTCTATTATGCAGTCCGTGTAAATGTTGTTCCTGGAGACTTAACCGCAGAAGAAATTATTTTTGCAGGTGAGCATGCTGACCAAATAGCGGCTGGACAAGCTGTTCCTGGTATTGCTAATGGTATTTCAGTTGCAGGTACTGGTAAACCTGAAAATTCATCAGATAACTCACAAAGATCGGTATTAACAACGAAGTCTTCTAATCTGAATAAAGTATTTATGGAAGGTGACCGTATTTACTTTGCAACTGTCGATAAATACGGTAATATTTCTCAAGGCGTATTAGATACAAACGACCAACAGAAATATATTAAAATTGAGAGAAAACCTTAATCAAAATCGTATAATAGACATCTAATTAAAGTTTTAGTTCACACTTTAAAGATTCTAAAACGTTATAATCAATTTATCAATAAAGTAATTTGGAGAGATATTAAAAGCCAAACAATTGTAGAGAGCTACAGTTGTTTGGCTTTTATTTATAAACTTTAATTTGTTGGCATTGAAAAAAACTCAACTAAGAACTACGGGCTATACGAGAGAGTAACAAAGTGTATTTACAAAAAATACTTATCCTATCAAAAGTATCAGACATTAGTATTGATGAAAGTATTGTCACATCAAAATTCATAAGAGGATATGCTCAAGTACCGACTTCGTCATACAGCATTTTGATGCTATAAATATAACCCCAAGTGTGGAGGATTCGTCACTTGGGGTTTTCATTGTCATCAGGTATTTAAAAATCGGGGGATTCGGCTAAGCATACAGGGAAGAACACTAACATGATCCTCCTCATCGAACTTCACAAAATTGGTGCGAATATTCTTGTCACTTAAACGCTTCATTCGTTCTGCTGCTTGCTCAGCCCCTTCAAGCATATCAGCCAGTTCATTGGCACCAATTGTGAGCAGTAGATTGATAGTATGATTCCCATTCCAAATTTCACTAAATCTCTCCATTTCTTTTAACACAGCATTATCAGCCCACCAAACTGAGGGACTTCCAGCTATGATGTGCGTAAATAAATAAGGTCTTGCACATAAAGCATATAGAGTAAAAAGACCACCTAATGAATGCCCCACAATGCCTTGTTTACTTTTATTAATGGGCCATTCCTTTGCCACCTTAGGCATCAATTCATGTTCGATAAAATCTAGAAAATCATTCGCCTTGCCATTAGGAGGCCAAGGCGTACCATCAGGACGAGGTGGTAGATTTTCCTCATCTACAGGTAGTGTAAAATCAAGGCATCGTCGTTCCATATCAAATGGCTCCTTTGAGGGATAGCCAATACCTATAACAAGAATGGGGTCAAAGCCTTTTGGTTTTCTTGTTTGTAGCTTCACTGCCTCTGCAAGTGTTGGAAAAAGTGCGTCACCATCTAAGACGTATACCACAGCATAGCCATCTGCTGGCGGCTCGTCTGTTGGGGGCGCAATCAATATTCGATAGTCTAACTGCTGTTGGGAAGTCATCATGTATTCAAAATAGTCTTTTGATACATAGGGTTTCTTTGTCATTGTTTTCATGGCGTTAAAAACTCCAATACATCATCTATGACTTTTCCCTGTGCATGAATGCCCCCATTTAGCCAATAATCTCCTGCTGTTTCGTAAACTTGATTGTTTTTGAAAGCCGTTGTACTTTGCCAAATTTTACTTTCTTTAAATTCATTTAAAAATTCATCGCCAAGATTGCCATCATTAATAAGGAAAATATAATCGGCATCAAGCTCTGGTAAAATTTCTAATGACACCTCGAAGGCACCATTCTTCACTAAACTGCTTTGTTCAAAGCCTAATTCATGCGTTAATACATAGCCACTGAAATACTCATCAGTCATGAAGAACATACCTTTCGCATTAAAGCGAATTAACGCCACTTTTTTCCCTTTAGTAATAGCAGCTAGCTTCGCTTGTGCAGCATCTACCTTCTCTTGATAACTTTGTAATGCTTGCTCAGCCTTATCTTGTTCATTAAGTAGCTGCCCTAATACTTTAATAGAACCTTCTAAATCACTTGCTGCATTTTTGAATACGTATGTTGGGGCGATCTTTGCATATTTTTCATAAGTGCCGTTTTCAAGATAAAAAGAGTTGTGCAATATAATTATATCTGGTTTGTTTGCCATAATCGCCTCTGCAGATGGAGGACCACTTGCAAAGCTGATTTCTGGTACACCTTGTAACTGATCCTGCAAATAGAGCTGTGGCCTCACGCCATTTGACCATTGCATCATGGGTTTAATGCCTAAAGCAAGCAGCGAATCTTCCATGACAGGCGCAAATATTTTTGTCGGCTTAGCAGGTAATGTCACGTCATTTCCAAGCTCATCCTTTACTGTTAATGGATAAACATCTTTTTGCTCCTTCGTGCTTTCCGAAGCTGCCTGTATTACTACCTCTTCTTCTTTATTACTTGATTGAGCATTGCAGGCAGTAAGTACGCCAATAACAAGTAATAAAGAGGCGAATACAAAGATAGATTTTAAAATTGTTTGATAGTGATAACGACAGTTTATGTTCATTGTTCATCAAGGTCTCCTTTTACTGATAATGATTCTCAAATGGAATTATAATTCAGTGTTAGAAAGGAAGCCATGGACTGGAACAGGAAAGGGATTTGGATTTTTTCCGGTTAACATTAACAATGTTTCATCTAACATTCGATTAATGGCAATAGCAGAGTACTCAAACCAAGGATTCGATGGCAAAATATACACATGTCCATTTTTTATAGCCTGTAACTCTTTCCAACTATCAAGGTATTGTAAAGCGAGCCAATAATTTCGAGTGGCCGTATCGGGGCAAATGATGAATAGCAAACGATCTGGATTTATGTCTAAAAGCTGTTCAAGAGTGATAAGCTCGTTACATGTTTCTTGTTGAGCATCAATAGGATGAAGCTGCAAATCTGTAAAAAGAACATTCTGAATTCCTTTATTACAATATAAAAATAATTGATCTCCACATAATCGGAGTACAGCGAAAGTATCCTTTCCAACCGCTCGTTTGATCTCTAGCTTTGCCTGTAATGCTTTTTGCTCGTACGTTTGAATGAAATGTTTACAAGCGCTCTGTTTGTTGATGGCGTCAGCTATTTCTGTTAATTGAGTTTTCCAATCCTGTGCTTTAATCGTCACATGTTTGACGCCAATTGATTCAAGCCAATGTAGCATTGATAGGGAGGGCTCTTCCTGAAAAATATGAATATCTGGCTTTGCAGATGCTAATTTTCTAAAGTTATCCTCCGATTCCGCGTCAAATATATTTAAAGGCACATGAATTTTATCCTGGTAATGGTTGTAATAATATGGACTCCATTTAGCATTGAGTGGCGCAGCGACAGGTATTATTCCCAGTGCTAATAAATTCCCAGTAGTGGACACAGAAAAAGTGGAGATACGCCGACGGGCTATTTTGCTATAAGAGGATGGTGAAACTCCAACCTCTTTTTTAAATTTTCGACTGAAATAAAACTCGTCACTGTAGCCAACCTTACTAGCAATATCACGTAACAATAAGTCAGTATCGCGAAGTAATTGTTTGGCATGTCCAATGCGTAACTCTGTTAAATAATCAGTAGCACTTTGCCCGAATTCCTTTTTAAATGCCTCCCCAAAATAACTGGAACTGAGACCAGATATGAAAGCTAAATGATCAATCGTTAGAGGCTGATGATGGTGTTTTGCAATATAATTTCGGATATCCTTTAATGATATTTGAGTTGTCATCGTATCTGTAGCACTTTCGGTTTTCATGTTAACAAGTCACCTCTTATATGTTAGTGTGAAAATTATTTTACATTAACCAATAGCTTCGGTAATGCACCCAGTAATTTCTCTCTTGTAAAGGCATCGTTGTAATTCCATTTTGTTGCGTCAATCAAATAAGCGTGGTTATTTTGAACAGCAGAAAGTTCTTTCCAACTATCACTTTTGAGCAATTCCATAGTTGCTATTTGCGATTCAGGCTTGTCAGATAATAGCATAAAGATTCGATCACCAGCGTACTGAGGTAAGTGATCAATTGGTATTTCCTTATAGCCTTTCCCGGCTTGTAGTAATTTTTTTACTTGTCTATGAGGCTGAAATCCACATGGATGAAAAAGCGCAGGGGATAGACCTGTACAGCCCATAACAAATAGCCGTTTACCATGATCAAAAGTAAAAACAGTAGCCGTTTCATCAGGCTTTACATCTTTTTGTAGCTGCTGCCACATTGTATTTTCTTGTAGTCTAAAATGTGTTAGCCAATCTTCTGCCCGTTGTTGTTGGCCAAGCCACTGCCCTAGTAGAAGAATGCGTTCATCCAAGGAATCCCAGGAATTGAGTGTAATGGTTGGAGCAATAGATGATAAAGACTGATATTGCTGCTCGTCATTATTTGTAAAAATAATTAAATCTGGATTCAGCTTTGAAGATTTTTCAATGTTAATTGGAAATGCCACATCTTGCACATTAGGTACGTGATTTTTATAAAATGATTTGCTAATCGATTTTTTGTCACCACCTATTGGCTGTACATTAAAAATCAACATATCCCCAAATGTTTCTCCATGATAAATAATTCGATGAGGTGTGGCAGGAATTTCTACTTCATGCCCTGTCCAATCTTTAACAATAGTCCTTTGCTTATATTGACGAGCGAACTGCTTAGGCGGAATGCCAACGATCTGTCGAAAGCGGCGATTAAAATAATATTCATCATCAAATCCAACCTGCTGGGCAATATCTTTTAAAGGTTCATTTGTTTGTAGGAGTAATTCCTTTGCGTTTTTTAGGCGTAAATCTGTTATATAATCCAATGGCCTTTTCCCAGTTAAGGTTTGGAAGATTGCACTGTATTGCCATTGGGCGATATGGGCTAAATCAGCGAGTTTTTTTACTGGTAAAGACTGCTGATAATACTTATGTATATAGTCAATTGTTTGTTCAACAGCCTTGGTAATATTTACTTGGTAATCCATATGAAGCTGATGCTCAAATAATAAATGTAATAATTCATACAAGATCACTTGTTGTTTAAGATAATCCGAATGAGGCTTCATAGCATACAAATCCTCTGTTAGTCGAGTAAAGCGGGTAGCCGGGTATAACGTATATTCCACTTGCTCAGAAAAAATGGGTTCTATATATGGAGAGGGGCCTTGTACTAACTGAAAAGCTGAAAAGGAAATTTTATAGAAACGAAAATCTTTAGTTATACCCGATAAATCAATCATTGAATGTGGCTGTACAAGGAATATTTTTCCCTTCGTCACAAGATAGGGAATATCATCAATCGTTAACGTTCCACAACCATCCGTAAAAAGAATCATCATATGATGAGAGGTTGAAATAAACGGATAGCTCTGTGTAATACAGTCAATAGCTTCTAAATGAAAAAGTAAGTCTTTGGTAAAAGAAGTTGAATTTTTATCTTCCATTAGTGACTTCCTTTCTAAATGAAAATCATTATCAATTAACTATATTGTATAAAAAGTAAAGAGACATTTCAACAAAGATGAAATGTCTCTTTCTTTTATTTATTTTTTTAGCATATTAGGTAGTTCAGTTAGCAGCCATTCTCTAGTTGAGGCATCACTATCAGCTTTTCGAATGTCAATTGTGTAAACATGCCCATTTTTTACAGCAGGGAGCCCCTTCCAAATGGGACTTTCCATCATTTCCTTTGTAGACTGTTTCGCTTCATCAGGTACTGGCGTAAGGATGAAAATTCGATCTCCTGCATACTCAGGAAGAAGCTCTGTGGAGATTTCAGCAAATCCTGTCCCTTCATCTAGGATTTGTTGTATGTTGTCGCCAGGCTTTAAGACATTGGAGTCGTAAAGAACCTGTGAAAGACCTGCACGTGCCATCACAAACAGTCGATCCCCAGGATAGTAGGTTAAAACAGATGCCGTTTCATTTTCTTTTAAAACTCCTTCGTCAACTAAGGATTTCCACATTGTATCTGCCTTCGCTTTATAATTGCTGAGCCATTTTTCTGCCTCTTCCTTCTTGTTTAATATATCTCCAAGTTCTGTTAAACGCTGCTCTAAAGGTGCAAAGGTATCGATTACAATGGTTGGTGCCACTTTAGATAGCTGTTCATAGATCTTTTCATCTGAAGTCGCAACAATAATAAGGTCTGGTTTCAGCTCGAGAGTTTTCTCAATATTGATTGGGAAACCGACATCCTCTACATTATGTACTTCTTTCTCCCATGCATAATCAGTAATCCAGGAGAAACCTGCACCTACTGTTTGGGCATCTAATGCGATAATATCACCATAGCCCTCGCCATGATAAATCACTCGCTTTGGTTCTAGTGGGATTTCCACCTCATGATTTAAATAATCTTTATAAACACGTACATTGCTTTCAGCCGGTTGTTCTTCCTCTTTTTTTGCTGTTTCATTTTTGGAGCTACAAGCAGCAAGTACTAATCCTAAAGTTAGCAATACGCTACAAAGGAGCATATATTTATTAAACGTTTTCATACCTAGTCCTCCGAAATAGTATTTAATAGATAATGAGAATCATTATCGACATTAGTTAGCATAATGGAGCAAGTTAACTTTCACAATGGAGAAATGAAAGAAGCTCCATTAATTTTTATCCAAAACTTAATTGATGATCATTTGGAAGTAAAATCCGTGTAACCGTTAAAATATCCGCCAATTGGTGGAGAACGATATTTAAAAAGATTAAACTAACCATGTTTTTAAATGATAATAATTATCAAAGAATCGAGGATGAAGGGAAATGAGAAATTTTTGGCTGTTTGTTACAACTGGTATGTTATTAATTGTCACAACGACAGGGTTTGCACGTATGGCCTATGGTATTATCTTACCCTTTATGCAGCAGGGGCTATCACTGTCAACAACACAATCCGGGCTACTTGGAACAATGCTCTTTCTAGGCTATTTGCTAACAGTAGGGCTCTCGGGAATGCTATCAATGCGCATTGGTGCAAAAAATGTTCTGCTTGTTGGAGGATGCCTTGTTATTTTAGGCTTGGGTGGTCTAGTATTTGTCACAGGCTTTTGGTGGTCGGCTATCACTTTGTTCTTAGCAGGGGCTGGAAGTGCATTCGTTTATACACCTCTACTATCGATAGCCGTTAGCCTGTATCCAAAGAAACGAGGCACTGTGATGGGACTGTTAATGAGCGGAGCTGGTATTGGGATGCTATTTTCAGGCTTACTCGTGCCATTTATGCTACAGCAGTTTCCAGAGCTAGGTTGGAGGGGTGCCTGGTTAATATTCGCAATCATGACCATTGCAGTAGTGTTGTTAGCATTTTGGGTGATAAAGCAACCACAGGCTACAGCTGAAAAGGATACTACTGGAGATAGTAACGTTGCTTGGCGAAGTAAGGAGTTGTATATGATTGCAGGTATGTATTTCGCTGTTGGACTGGTCTATCTTATCCCTAATTTATATCAGACAAGCTATATGAAGGAGCTTGGCATCTCAACTGCTACAGCAGGCTCTATTTATGCAATGGCAGGCATCGTTTCTATTGGAGGAGCTCCATTTTGGGGAATGTTGGCTGATAAAATCGGTGTAAAAAAAGCTTTAATAGCAGCATTGCTGTTTTCTGTTATAGGAGATCTCCTGCCTATTATGCTAGAAAATGCAGGAGGGTTTATCTTATCCTCCATCATATGGGGCTCTTCACTTGGCGGAGTTCTTGTTTTGATTCAAATGAAGGCTAGCCAACAGGTGTCACCTTCATATGTAGCATCTGCCATAGGTTTTATTTCCATTTTCTATGCGGTTGGTCAAATGATGGGACCGGGAATTGCTGGTTGGCTAATCGAATATGCAGGAGGTTTTAAAATGGCTTATGGCTTTGGTGCAGTCGTTTTCCTTTTCACACTACTTTTGACAACTATTCTTAAGGGTGAAAATATACAGGAACGCTAAAGCACCCACTGGATTTCACGTATTTACGCTAGGACATAATTGATAGCTAAAAGTCAATCTGTTTGCTATACTTTGGTTAACTATTGATAATCATTCTCGATAAAGAACTGAAGGATGGTGACAACCTCAATGAAAGTTGACTTTCATCAAAATTTTAATCATTTTTATCATGCATTCGAAATACTGAATCTGCAGGAAATACCACAAGATTACATGGCTTTTCAGTCAAGTGTAAAAGATGGAGCTATTCATCGACTTAGTCCTCGTCAGGATTTGGAAGTGGTCGTTTCTGATTATTCATTTTACAAAGAGCATCGAATGGATATGCTTACAGCCAAGCCTATGGTAGAAATTAGCTTCTGTCTACAAGGAACAAGGGAAGTTCAGGTTTCGGGTTGTGCCTATGAAATAACTGCAGGAACATGCTCATTACAATTTATTGAACAAGTAGAGGCAAGTTTTTTATTCAATAAAAATGAATCCTATCAAATGGTTGGTATTGGTATTCCAGTTTCAACCTTTAATCATTATATGGATAAGATAGATGGTATTGGTGAGAGTTCTTTAAATTTTGGTAAGGTTCTTAAAGGGACCTCCTATCGCCTGTTTCAGGAAAAAATTGATGCGATTGATACGCTTATTTTAAAACAAATGTTGCATGCTATTGCTGCTAAAAAAATGACAAATTTAGAGCTTGAATATACAGTTTTACAACTGATAATGAGAACATTTCAAACTTTTCTCAGCCACCCTATTAATCAAACGGAATTCTCAAATAGTGATAGGGAAAAGATACGTCATGCACAGGCTATTATAATTGAAAATATGATGAATCCACCATCCTTAATGGAATTGTCGCGTTTAATCGGATTAAATGATTTTAAATTAAAAAAGGGCTTTAAAGAAATGTTTGGCACAACAGTGTTTGGCTATTTACGTGAGAAACGCTTAGAGAAGGCTAGTTATTTACTACAAAATGGCACAATGAATGTAACAGAGGTTGCCAATGCAGTGGGCTATTCCAATCCAAGCCATTTTGCTGAAGCGTTTAAGGGGAAGTATGGAATAAATCCTAGTGAGGTATTAAAGAAATTTTCTCAGCCTTTTACCGAGAGGAGCAATCTATGAAAAAAGTAGAAGATCAGCTAAAGATATGGGAGAAGAGTGATTTTTGGGTGAAAGATATTCGCTAGTTTCGATTGTTGTAGGATGAGATTTCCCAGTCATATAAAATGCAAACTAATGCCTTTCTCTGTTTTTAAAAAGGAGGAGCTGAGATGATACTATTGAATATTATTAATTCTTTAGAAAGGGATTAAACATAATTCATAAAGATGCCTAACTAGTTTGCTTTTTTAAATTCTACTTCATTATAATGAAATTGATAATCAATATCAATTTGGCGTTTTAGGAGGATAGAAAAAGATGTCTATAGCAAACAGCCTACTTTCCCATATTTTTTATCAGCCTATACAAATAATTCATTTAGAAGATATGCTAGATACCTATAAACATTCATCTCCATTACCATGTATCATTATCGTTTATGATGGTAGTGTTAGCTATACTCTTCAAAATCAGCAAATTGAGCTTCACGCTAGAACCATAATGTTTTGGGATCATATCAGTAATTTTCATATTCCCAATAATAGCAATGTGAATGGAATAGTCATCGAGTATCGCCCGTTTGGAGTAAGAGAATCCAACTTATTTCAAGAAATCTCCATGATTCAAGATTGTTCCTATAAGATTATGAGTCTGGCATTGGAAATAGAGAAGGAAGAAAGGGCTATTAAAAAAACGCACCCATTCCGCCTACAGAAGTTATTCGCTGACTTGTTAGAGACGATTTATACCGAATTAAATGAATCTATACAGCAAAAAGAAGAATCATGGATTGAAATAGCACTAGCATATATTCATTTACATTTTCAGGAAGAATTGACGCGTGAACAAATGGCGAAAAAGGCTCAGGTGAGTCCAGAACATTTTTCGCGCACATTTCTTAAGCATACCGGTTATCCATTTACTAAATACTTAACTTTACTAAGAGTCCGTGAATCCCAAAAAAAGCTATTGATTGAAATGCCAAAATTGGATGACCTTGCGCGAGATGTTGGCTATCGAGAAGGTACCTATTTAAGTAGGAAATTTAAACAGCTCGTTGGTGTATCGCCTTCAGTTTATAATCAAAAATCGAAACGTGTTGTTGCCCTGAACACAAATCATACAGCATGTTTATTAGCTCTTGGGATTATGCCTGAATTAGGTGTATTTTCACCATATATTGAGAGCTTAAAGCCTGTTCCTCCTGTATATAAGCTAAAAGGTTATGAGTATGATGCTGCCACAATTTATGCAGAAATTATAGCAGCATGTCCAGACGTCATTATTAACTATACTGGTGAAAGAGAGAGAAAAGCATTACTTTCGTTGGCACCTGTATTCGAGCTTCCGTGTATGCAGTTTAGCTGGCGAGAACAATTTCGCCTTATCGCAAGCATTGTTGATAAACAGGATTTAGTTGAAGAATGGCTTTATCAATATAATGAACAGTTAGCGGACTATAATCATATCCTTGATCGACGGATTGGTCAAAGAGGTACTGCAATTGTCTGGGAGATAGGTAGCCATGCAGCCTATTGTCTAGATAGTAGCTATGGTAGGGGGAGTCAAATATTATATGATGATTTAGGATTTAGTCGACCGAATTCGATTGTTGGACAAAGTATTAGGGAATCTGGTTTTTTTCCAGCAGAAATAGAAGAGCTTGTTTATTTTCCAGCAGATCATATTTTTATCACGGCTACTCCTAAGCAAGACTTTGAGAAAAAACGTCTTATGCAGTTGCTACACTCAGAACAATGGCGGTCTATGGAGGCTGTAAGCAGGAAACAAGTGTATTTTATCAATCAGTATGAGTTATTTTATGGATATGACCCATTGTCAACAGCCGCTCAGCTGAAAGAATTGATGAGAGTATTGACATCATAAAAGTACATGGAAATAGATCACTTTCATGCATGGACATTTATAGTATACTCTTCTACAATAAATGAGAATAGTTATCATTTACGTTGTGTGGAGGGATAATATTGCTTTTACAAAGAAGAAAAATCATGGCTTCACTTTTTCTTGGATTACTGCTTTTATTAACGGCTTGTGGGAATACAACTACCTCAGCCACTAAAGAGAGTGAATCAGCAGATACAAAAAAGGTACAAACTATGAATGGAGAAATTGAAATTCCCATAAACCCTAAGCGTATCGTTGCTGAAGAATATATTGCTACTTTAATCGTGTTAAATGAAAAGCCTATTGGTGCACCTGGATTAACACTTGAAAATTATTATTTAAAGGATGCTTTAAAAGGGGTTACGAGCATTGGCACCTATGGGAAGCCATCCACAGAAAAAATTATAGGCTTAAAACCAGATTTAATCATTACAGGCAACGGAGATAATTATGAGGCGTTAAGTAAAATTGCTCCAACCGTTGTGATTCCTTATGGTGAATTAAAAAATGCACATGAAGAACTTACATACTTTGGTCAATTACTAGGCAAGGAGCAGGAAGCAAAGGAATGGTTAGCGCAGTATGATCAAAAAATTGCTGATGCTAAAGCACAGGTAGATGCGATAATATCAGCAGATGCAAGCTTTTCAATAATTGAAGATGCGGGCAAAAAACTGTATGTTTATGGCGATAACTTTGGTCGTGGTGGACAGCCAGTTTATCAGGCACTCGGACGAAAGCCACCTGCAAAATTTGCCGATGAAATTATGGAAAAGCAGTGGGCAGAGATTTCAGAGGAGATGCTAACAGAATACGCAGGTGACTATATTATTTTGACTGCCGATACTCGGACGCTTGAGGATTTCAAGAAAGATCCAATTTGGAGTAGCCTACCAGCAGTAAAAAATGATCACCTTTACATCTGGCCTGAGGAACGTTCTTGGTATTACGATCCAACTGCTGTCCTTGCTCAGGTTGAAGAATTAACCAAATGGCTTACAAGTAAAAAGTAAGAAAATGCTACTTCTTTGTTTTATAAAACAAGGAAGTATTTTGCATATCATGAATAGGTGATATCTTCGTATTAAAAAAATTACAATGGTTTAACCCATCCTCTCATCACGAATGGAAATTAGGCTTTAACGGAGAGCCTTATTTTGTCATTTGTGTACTAGCAAAAAGTAAAAAGTTAATGCATAAACAAATAAATGACTATGATGAGATTCCTAGTCTTCAGATTTTAATGGAATGAACAGGATTATAATGAATGGAAGCAATAATTTACTTGATGACGAATAAAATTCATCAACATGTCCTTTTAAAAAAAATGAAAAGCAGACCCAAAAAACGAGTCTGCTTTTTTCAATTTGGATGATCCAAAAGCCTGTTTCTTTAAATGCATGCTAGAAGCCTTAGTAGGTTAGTTAAAAATGTTTAATGACCTTTGTGATTAACTGGGCGGCTACATTATGACCTACAATTTGATTAACCGTTCCTGTAAAATAAAGATCCTTTTTCGGTAAATAAAACGCAAATGCCCCAGATTGTCCCCAATGACCGATTAATCCATCTTTAAAGGAAAAAAGAGAGATCGGCTGTTTTGCTATGCCTATTCCATAATAAAATTGTCCAGGAACAAAGAGGAAATTAAAGCTATTTAATAATTCATTAAAATCACTTTTCGGAAAAAGTTTACCGTTAAAGAATGCTCTTACAAAAATCATTGATTCCTTAGCTGTAGAGATAATACCTCCCTCTGCAGGTATAGAAGACATGTATTGAGGAATATGGAGTTGTTTAGATTTGTAATTTAATGGAAGTGGTTTTGAATCATTGCTATCCTCATAAACATAGGTATGCTTAAGATTTAATTCATCAAAAATAAATTCCTTAAATACTTCCTGAATTGATTTTCCTGTAATCGTTTTAATAATTTCACCCAAAATCTGATAATTCGTATCAGAATAATGTGCCTTTCCTTTTTGTCCAGGCTTAAATTTTGGTTTCATTTGTTTCACAGAATGAATTGTTTTATCAAATGGCCAAGATTGATCCTTGTCATTTACTAGTTCTAAAAAAACCTCAGAAGTAAAATAGTCTGGAATTCCTGAAGTATTAGACATCAAATGTTTGATTGTAATATCATTTGAATAGTCAATCTCTTTAAACACATGAATTCGGCTTACTACATCTTTAGAAAGATATTTTGAGATTTTATCATCTAAATTTATCTTATTTTCTGCCCTTAGCCTCAAGATGCTTGCTGTAATATATAATTTCGTGACACTTGCAAGAAAATATGGGGAATCATCCTCCATATTGCCTGCACTAGCCACTTGAGAAAATGAATTATCCCCTTTTTCTACACATAACACGACATTCACAATATTCTTTTTTTTAACTGCCTGAGCGACTAGCTCATCCAAGGTCGATTGATTGATAGCATTGTTCATTGTAAAAGGCTCCTTTCTGAAAGTTTCTTTTATATACTATCTACATATACGCTTTACTCCATGAGATGTTTCATCTGAATAATTACAATGACATTTATTCGCGGATGTCACGGATTTTAAAGGGAATGACGGGCATAATTCAAAATCCGGACGCATTGTTTATCTGTAGCGAAAGCGAAGCGACAGCAACAAATGTTTTCTGTAGCGAAAGCGAAGCGACAGCAACAATTACGCCAAGACGAAATTGATTGACAACGACAAAATAAAGATGATAAAAGAAAAAAGCTGCTTACTAGTTTTTTAATTACTAGAATGGCAGCTTTTTTGAATGAAAACGATGAAATAATTATACAAGAGATGCTTTGTTATCACTTACCTCTTTCTTTGCAGTATGGTCAATGACTAAGCCCTTATGTGAGGAATATACAAATATAATTAGTAGGAGACTGATTGTAATGCAAATCCAATAAGGTGTATCTGGATGTATACGATATAACTCTGTCCCAACAATTGGTGCAACTAATGAGCCAATTCCAGTAGCAACTGCTGTTAAACCGCCAGCTGCTCCCTGATTTGCCTTTCCAGCTGCCAGGGAAATGCCCGCTGTATAACCTGACATTAGAAAACCTCCACCAATACCAAATAGCATAAAGGCAATAACAAATCCAGCTAAATGATTCCACTCGATTAATAGGACAAACCCAAGTAGAAGTATAGGCAACCCGATACGTACCAGCCTACGTGGTGAATACTGCCGTTTTTGAATAATAGTCATTTGCACAAGTGCCATCATGATACCAACGGCAAACATACCAATACCTACCCAGACTGCTGTTTCCTTAGAATCTAATGAAAATCGATCCTGTATAAAAAATCCAGATGTTACTTGAAGCATAACAATCATTGACATAACACTCGTAGCAATAAGTAGATAGGGACGAAGACCACTAGTTGTTAATTTAATTTTATTGCGTTTATTGGCAACTGCAGTCGACTCTGTTTTAGGGATTTGTATGGCTATCAAAATGACAGCGATTAATGCAAGGATAGCTGTAATAATGACGGGGAAAATTAGATTAATTGTTGATAGGAGTGCTCCTAGGGCAGGGCCAATAATAAAGCCAATGCCTGTAGCTGCACCTATCATCGCCATACCTGCTGATCTTTCTTGCACAGAAGTGATATCTGCCATCAATGCCTGTGAGGATGCTGAAATTGCTGGGAAAAAGAAGCCAAACATAATCCTCGAGCTGAGTAATAGGAAGAACACGACATTGATTGGTAATAAATCCTTCATCCCCATCCATCCTAAAAAGGCGAAAAAGGCTAAACTAAATGAGAAACCAACAAATCCAATCACCATGACCTTTTTCCGACCTATCCGATCACTTTGTATTCCCCAGAAAGGAGCCGCTAGTAATAATACTAAGGCAGCGATAGAAATAACAATTCCAGCGTGTCTTTCCTGAAGCCCAATCTCTCGAATTAAAGGTGCAAGAATTGGGATAATAACCCCGAATCCGATATAACAAATGATCATTGATAAAAAAATTACTTTTTTAGGTTGCAAGTCCATTCCTCCTTTATTGATAATAATTATCAATAAAGGTAGTGGAGGTTGCCACTCTGTAAAGGATTTTCTTTAACGGTAAATGGATTTTTTAACAACAGTTTTGACAAAAAAATCCGTCTACTAGTATAAATAATCCCGGAAATGGTAGAAAGATAAAAATTTTTATATAAACTTAATAATGATATTGATTATCATTTTCAATAATTAAGGAGGAATAAATAGATGTGTAGATTGAAAAATTATAAATATATTTTTGCTTTTCTCTGTTTACTACTCTTGGTAACAGGATGTTCTAGGAAAACAACAGAAGTAGAAATAAAAGGGGCTTCTAATTCTACAGTGGAACAGACTCAGTATCCAAAAATAATTCATCATTTAGAAGGCAGCACTACTATTGATAAAAAGCCCAAAAGAATTGCGACACCCTACATTTCCTTTGTAGATTATTTAGCTGTTTTAGATGTATTTCCAATTGCTGGTCAAGGAATTGGTACTATTCAGAGAAATTTTCCTTACTTAAATGAGTTAATAAAAGATCATATGATTATAGATCTTGGTCAGGAAGTAGATATTGAAAAGGTACTTGCTGTTAAACCAGATTTGATTATTGCGGCAGATGATATGAGCGACAAATACGAACAATTATCTAAAATAGCTCCAACAGTGATTTTGCCACAAGCCGGCGATTGGAGAGAAACATTAATGCAAATGGGTGAAATTGTTGGAGCTGAAGAAAAAGTAAGAAAAGTACTAGTAGATTTTGATGAAAAATCGGCTAGGTACAAACAAGAACTTAGTAAGCATAGTAATGAAACTGTATTGTTTACAATGTACCAAGGGAAAGAAAATTTTGTCACATGGGATATAGAAAGATTTGAACCCTTTTATAATGGACTAGGATTAAAACCAGTTCCAGAGGCTGAAAAAGGGGGGACCATAAGTCTAGAAGGTCTAGGTAAATTAAATCCAGATCATATTTTCGTTGTGAATAATTGGCAAACACCAATTGCAGGTGGTGTTGAAAAAGATTTGGAACATAACGCTGTTTGGTCAAGTTTAAACGCAGTTAAAAATAAGCAAGTTTATTACTTAGATGATCCATCTTTACCTGGTCCATTAGCTCTTGCCAAAATAAAAGGAATTGAAGATATTTATAATGCATTAAAATAGTACAATGTAAAAATCCTCTCAATTATTAGGAAATATTGAGAGGATTTTTAAGGATGACTATTTTTCATTTTTTAATATTTCACTAGGGTTATAACCAAATGTTTTACGAAATAATGTAGCGAAATGACTTAAATTTTGATAGCCAACCATTAGCGCTGTTTCACTGACATTAGCTTTTCCTTGCTCTAAAATATTTCGTGCTTCAAGCATCCGCAAACTTCTAACATAGCCGAAGACTGTTGTACCAAATAGTTCTTTAAACCCGTATTTTAATTTGTAGTCATTTAAGCCAATCTTTTTCGAAAGTGCTAAAATGCTAGGTGGATTTCTCCAGCAATTATTTAAAATCTCTTTTGCATGATAGAGAGCATGAATATCAATTTCATTAAGCTTCGTGGCGGCTTTCTTCTTACTCTCTTCAAGCTCTATTCCGTTTAAATGAAGGGTTAACAATTCAAGTGCTTTCCCCTCTATATAAAGCTGTTTCAGTATGCCTGTATAAGGACAATTCTTTATTTGCTCGATTAGTCTATGAATGTAAGAGGGATTGGATATTTGCTGACAAAAAAACGATTGCTCAAAAAGATGTTTATTTTCTGCGATTAATTGTTTGAAGTATCTTAAATCTAACCGTAATTCCATCATGACTACTTTTTCCTTCGGTGTCAGCTCTGAATATATTTTCGTGTTTTGAGCAAATAGAAAATTGGAGGTGTTGGCAGCTAAACTAAATTCTTTTCCATTTGTTGCCCAAAACCCATCCCCAGATAGTGGATAGAATAATTCAAGATGAGGATAACGAACATTGCAGCTTAAAGATAGGAGCTCATTCGTTTGAGCTTGAAACCAATTTATTTCCATACCTACTCTTAAAAGCTGTCTTTCAATATTACCTGAGCCATTATGGATAGGTAAACTATAGGTTTTTTGATTGGATGGCATGATCAACTGTCTGCATTCAATTTCGCTATAGAGTGAGTCTAGATCATTTGTATCGATGTTTAAATTCAATTCTTGAACGCTCCTTAAGTAGTAATAAGATATGTAAAAAATTTCTTATTATATCCACTATAAATGAGAACTGTTTTCATTTCAAATAAGGAAAACTTGTAGAGATAAAAAGAAAAAAGGGGATGAGTACCCCTTTTATCATATCCAACCAAACACTCGAGCAATCGTTGCTGTTAGCCATGTTACCCCGATAGCGATAGCCGTTGGAATTAAAAATGACATAAATGTCCATTTTGGACTCTTAGTTTCTTTATAAATATTCACTAAAGTGGTTCCACATGGGAAGTGTAGGAGAGAGAAAAGCATCATATTTAAAGCTGTCAGCCAAGTCCAGCCTTGGTCGATAAATACTTGCTTAAGCTTCGATAAATCCTCAATTTCAAGCATAGCCCCCTGAGATAAATAAGCCATGATGAGGATAGGAATAACAATTTCATTAGCAGGAAGCCCCAGAATAAAGGCAGCCATAATAAAGCCATCCATGCCTAAAGCCTGACCAAATGGATCTAAAAAGTTCACAAAGTGCATTAAAATACTTGTATCGCCAATGTATATATTAGCGAAGATCCAAGTCAAAATAGATGCAGGTGCTGCAACGATTACCGCTCTTTTTAAAACATTCCATGCTTTATCGATACTTGCTCGCAAAATTGTATTCCAAAACTTTGGTCTTCGGAATGGTGGCAGCTCTAGCGTGTAATGAGTAGGAACACCCTTTAAAGCTGTTTTAGATAGTCCCCAGGATACCGTTAATGTTACAACTACGCCAAGCAAAACAAATCCTATTAAAATAGCTGCTGTCATAAATGTACCAGCTACTCCTGTAAATCCAGTTACCATAAAGAGCGAGGCTAATAAAATAAGCGTTGGCCATCTCCCGTTACAAGGAACAAAATTATTGGTTAAAATCGCTAACATTCGTTCACGAGGGGATTCTATAATTCTAGTAGATAGAATGGCTGCCGCATTACAGCCAAAGCCCATAGCCATTGTTAAAGATTGCTTTCCATGACCACCTGCTCGTTTAAATAAACGGTCCATGTTAAATGCAACGCGAGGTAAATAGCCATAGTTCTCTAGTAATGCAAAGATAGGGAAGAAGATAGCCATTGGTGGCAGCATCACGCTAATCACCCAGCCAGTTCCTCTAAATAGCCCAAGCACTAAAACACCATGGAGCCACTCAGGCGCGTGCATTGTTTCAAAAAGGTATGTGAGCTTACTCTCTAGAAAGCCAAATAAGCTTGCTAGCATATCGGATGGAATATTTGCTCCAGCAATCGTAATATAAAAAATAGTCCCTAGCATGAGCAGCATAATCGGGAATCCCCAAATGCGTGATGTGAAAATTTCATCTAATTTATCAGATCTGTACAGAGCTGTATGCTGTTGTGACACGACTTTTTTACATAAGGATTTACTTTTTGCATAAATATCACTAACGATTTCATCTCGAATGTCCTCGTTCGAAACTTCTCTTACTTCAGCTAAAATTGCCTTTAAGGAGCTATGATTTAACACTGACTGGGACTCCATTTGTGCTCACCTCTCGCTGTCTAGTATTGTTATGATTGTGCAGCTTTACAATTAAATCCTCATCTCCGTCAAGTAAGCGAAGGGCAACCCATCTTGAGAGATATTTATCATCAAAATAGCCATTAAGTTTAGATTCTATTTTGGATATTGCTTCCTCAATCTCTCTTGAATAGGTCATACGATAAGGAGTTGTAATGATCTGCCCATTGACGAGCTGATTCAATGTATCCAACAATTGACCAATTCCTTTTTTATTTCTTGCTGATATTTTGACAACAGGGACTCCTAGCTCGCGTGCCAATTTCATTTCATCAATCCGAATACCCTTCTTCTCTGCTTCATCTATTAAATTGATACATATAATGACATTGTTGGTCATCTCTAATACCTGTAGTGCAAGATTTAAATTTCTTTCTAAAGAAGTTGCATCAAGCACGACAATCGTTGCATCAGGATGATCAAAAATAATATAATCTCTTGCCACTTCTTCATCTGTCGAATTGGAGAATAGAGAGTAGGTTCCTGGTAAATCCACAAGTACATATTGTTCACCCTTGTGTTCAAAGGTACCTTCAGCATGAACAACCGTTTTTCCAGGCCAGTTTCCCGTATGCTGTTTCAATCCTGTTAATGTATTAAACAATGTACTTTTGCCTGTATTTGGATTACCTGCTAAAGCTATTTTATTTACTCTCATATTGTTCCCTCCTTTACAATTACGCCTAAAATCTTAGAGCTTTCATCTTTACGTAAAGCAATAGTCGTATTACTAACACGGTATGCAACCGGATCTCCTAAAGGACTTTTGCGAAGAACCGAGATTTCGGCTCCTTTCACAAAGCCTAAATCTAATAATCTTCTTCTTAAGGGACCCTCGATATTTATTTCCTTTATTAAAAAGCAATCGCCGAATGAGCATTTTGAAAGTGATGTTAAGTTTTTAGCCATGGGCAGTTTTTGTTCCCTTCCATAATAAAATTTCCTGGATTATATATTGTTTCTTTTGGGAAACTTTATTTAAGCATATGCCCATAATATGACTAATGTCAATGATTTTCTAAATTTTTTTGAAGGAGGCAAATGGTAAGAGACCTTATCCTGCAATTTAAAACCTATGATTCTTATAGGTTGTATTAGTAAAGGAAAATACGGTACAGATTTCGCTATTTATAATGGTTTTTTACATGAAGGACACGTGAATTAAATGAATTCTTGCTTATGGTATAGCCCAGTTTTAAATAATAAATGATTCTTATAAGCAACAAAATTGTATTGAGATGATGAATTAATGGTAGGTAAATTAATCTATTTTGGAAAAAAGTCTATTTTTTAACCTATTTTTAACCTTGAAACCGTAATGTGTTAGGTAAAGCAATGTTTTTTGAAGGAGGTTTAAGAATGGATCAATTTGTCGGAGAGATTCGATTGTTTGCTGGGGATTATGCGCCAGATGGCTGGGCCCTTTGTAATGGTCAACTACTATCTATTTCCGAAAATGAAATACTTTTTTCTTTGATTGGCACAACGTATGGGGGAGATGGTCAAACAACCTTTGCATTACCCAATTTTCAAGGCAGGGTTGTGGTACATCAAGGACAGAATCCAACGACTGGCACTACCTTTGTCAATGGTCAAATGGGAGGGGTGGAATCTGTCACATTAATCTCATCACAGCTTCCTGCACATACGCATCAGGTAAAAGCTTCTTCTCTTGATGGCACAACACCTAGTCCAGAAAATGCTGTTTGGGCAAAAGATATACAATATTCGACACAGCCTCCAAATGGCACAATGAATGCCGCCATCGTTTCAAGTGTTGGAGGAAACGCTGCTCATGACAATATAATGCCATTTTTAACGATTAGTTACATTATTGCCCTTTACGGTATTTATCCAACGGAATAGGAGGTATGAAGAATGAGTGAACCATATGTAGGTGAAATTCGATTGTTTGGCTTTGGGAAAGTTCCAAGGGGCTGGGCACGATGCGACGGTCAAGTATTGCAAATTAATACAAACCAAGCGCTGTATTCAATATTAGGAGCAACTTATGGTGGTAATGGCTCCTCGACATTTGCATTACCTGATTTAAGGGGAAGAGTTCCAGTTCATGTAAGTAAGAGTATCACACGTGGACAAAAAGCAGGGGAAGAGGCACATGTATTAACAACTAATGAGATGCCGACTCATACACATATTGTTAATGGTAGTTCAGAAAGCGCTACGTTGAAAGTGGCTTCTGGAAACGTATGGGGTACATCCACTAATAATACTTATTCTGTCAATCAACCAAATACTAATATGAACACGCAAGCTTTGTCAACATCAGGAAATTCACAGCCACATCAAAATATGCAACCATACAATGTCGCTAATTACTGCATAGCTTTAGTCGGAATTTTTCCATCAAGAGATTAGAAAAAAGGAGGTGGGCAAAGTGTCAGAAGCATATATTGGAGAAATTAGAATATTTGGCGGTAATTTTGCGCCAAAAGACTGGGCTTTGTGCGATGGCCAGATAATAAACATTGCCTCGAATAGTGCATTATATGCTATTTTGGGTAACAGATATGGAGGAGATGGAAAAACAACGTTTGCTTTACCCAATTTAAATGGTAGGGCAGCGCTTCATCAAGGAACAGGTGTAGGATTAACACCAAGAAATGTTGGAGAATCTGGGGGTTCAGCTACTGTTACATTATTAACCACTCAAATGCCTAGTCATAATCATATTGCTACTTGTAACAATACTCAACCATCAAATAATGAGCCAACTGGAGCAATATGGACCGATCAACAAGGGAAAGGCTCTGTTCCTCTCTACACGTCACAAGTAAATAAACAAATGAATCTAATGACGATGGATGTAACTGGGGGAAATCAACCACATAATAATATGCAACCATATTTAGGGCTAAACTTTATTATTTGTTTATATGGGGATTGGCCTCCTAAGGGTTAACGATTCATTAAATGAAAGGTGTGGAACCAAGAAGGAGAATATAGAATGGGAAAAAAGATATTAACAATAACCCTGTGTTTGGTGTTAGTCGTTTTTAGTCAATTGGCAGGAATAGGGTTTGTGTCACCTTTAAAAGTAGAGGCAGCCGCTTGCGATTCTCCCGATTCCCCGAAGTGTATACAGGATTTAACACAAGCTTCGTGGAAAGATGACACAAATAATGGCTTTGTAGTGAGTGGTATTCCTGGTGATGATGGTATTAATTTATTCAAGTATAGCAATGGATCACAATTTCCAGCTGGTTATTATTTTGATGCAGATGAATATTCACCACCAAAATCAATTAGAATTTCTGCTGGAGAAAGCTTTGCAGGTGGGATTTTCGATTTAAAATCAATGAAAATTAATACTATTAATAAACATCTTGAAAACGATGCATTGTCCTTAACAATTCAAGGGTATGATGGAGCAGGAAACCCAAAAGGAAATCCTGTAATTTTTAAGACAGTTGCAAATCATGAACCTATCTATGAAATTCCTATTAATATAGAGGGTATCAACTCATTTGTCATTACTGCGAGTGTAAAATTTATACCTACTGTACAGGCGGGACTATGGGATTTAACATTTACTCAATTTACGATTGATATCCCAAATAATAATCCGCCGACAATTTCAAATGGTACTATTACTGCCTCGAATATTACAACATCCGGAGTACAGTTGGACTGGGCTAAAGCATCTGATGATATAACAACTCAAGAGGATTTAGAATATCGTGTCTATCAATCTAGTAGTAACAATATTGGTACGATTAGTACAATTGAATCGAATGGTACACCACTAGGCAGCTATGTCAAGGATAGTAATTCCTTTAATGCCACAGGTCTTGCTGCCAATACTACCTATTATTTTAATGTCATTGTCAAAGATACCGATGGCAATAAGAGTGCATATATGATGCAGCAGGTAATAACCCTTGCCTTAAATAAACCACCGACATCCAGTAATGGAACCGTAAATGTAAACGAGGGTCAAGTGTATACATTTAATAGTACTTCCTTCGCTTTTTCTGATGAAGATGCTGGAGATACTTTGAAACAGATTCAAATCTCTACTATCCCAAATAGCGGACAGCTCTTTCTTGATAACAACAATAATCAGCAATTTGATGGTGGGGAAGCTATTACAAATGGTATGACAATTAGTAAGGCTAATTTAGATGCAGGTAATTTAAAATATATTACGGAAAATGGCTCTTCTTCATCTTTTACATTTAAGGTAAGCGATGGTATTGATTTTAGTACGGTCTATACGATGAATCTAGTCGTCAATGCACGTCCAGCAGTGACAATTACAACAAATAAACCTAGTCCAACAAATAGCCTTCCAATTTTTATAGCTATTGTTTTCAGTGGGTCAGTGACAGGCTTTACGGTTGGGGATATAGAAGTTACAAATGGAAATGTGACAGCACTGTCAGGAATTGGCACCACATATACAGCCTTAGTATCACCTATTGCAGATGGAGCTGTTAAAATCAAAATTCCTGAAAAGGTTGTTGCAAATAGTGGAGGTGCATTAAATAAAGCATCAAATGAATTACAAATAATCTATGATGGTACACCCCCTACCGAAATTGACCTCAGTAATACTACTGTACAAGAAATGAAGCCTATTGGTACAACTGTTGGGACATTGACAGCAACAGATTCAGGAAGCTCGCAAACATTCAAGTATTCATTACAGTCTGGGGATACAAGCTTCTTTACGATTGATGGAAATGTATTAAAGACAAATATGCTGTTTGCATATGATACGAAAAATAGTTATAAGATTACGATAAGAGTAACAGATGAGGCTGGCAATACGTTTGATAAGGAGTTTACAATCCAGATTACTAAAAATAATGCACCAACGGGCTCTGTTGTGATTAATAATGGGGTAGCATATACAAATTCCACTAATGTGATCTTAACAATGACGGCAACTGATTTAGAAGGGGAAGCGATAGAAATGCGCTTTTCGAATGATGGTACTACTTGGTCCAGTTGGGAGTCAAAAGTATCTACGAAAAGTTGGACATTGTTAATTGGCGATGGTAGTAAAACAGTGTATATGCAACTAAGGGATACTGCTGGCAATATATCAAATACATTCTCAGATACAATTGTACTAGATACAACACCTCCAGTCATAACAGGAGTTACAAATAACGGTCTTTACAACACCAACGTAACAATCAGCTTTAATGAAGGAACGGCTACCTTGAATGGAGCTGTTTTCACAAGTGGAGCCACTGTAAGTACATCCGGAAATTATACTTTGGTAGTAACAGATAGTGCAGGTAATACGACAACCATTACATTTGTGATTGATAAAGCTCTGCCAAAAGCTGTAGAGGTGAAGATCAAATCGAATAATCTGGATCCTACAAAGGCTAAGGTAGGAGATACGATCACATTAACGATGAAAACAGATAAGAATATCCAAATACCGACAATTACCATTGCGGGGAAAACTGCAACTGTAACGGGAGCCGCCACAAACTGGCAGGCAACATATGTTATAGCGAATGGTGATTTAGAGGGAAAAGCACCTTTTACCATTAACTTTAAAGATTTACAAGGCAATTCAGCAACAGAGGTAACGGACGTAACTAACGGAAGCTATGTCATAGTCGATGGTATAAAGCCAACTGTAAAGAAGGTGACAATGGCTTCAAATAATGCTAATCCAGCAGTTGCTAAGGTAGACGATGTTATCACAATCGACTTTGAGACAAGTGAGGATATTCAATCACCAAATGTAAAGATCCTAGGACAAACAGCAAATGTAAGCGATAAAGGTGATGGAGATGCTAAAACATGGCAAGCAAGCTATACGCTGAAGCCCGGAGACACAGAGGGACCAATTAGCTTTACAATGGATTATCAAGATTTAGCAGGGAATGACGGCTTACAGGTAACGAAGGTTACATCAGGAACAATTGTGATGTTTGATAAAAAGGCTCCTGAAATAACAACCTATTTCCCAGCGCAACAGGCAATTGATGTTCAGCCTACAGATAATCTCGTGTTAACATTTAATGAAAAAATCTTACCTGTAACTAGTAAAAACATTATCATTCGAAATGCTACGGATAATCAAATTGTCGAAACAATTGGTGCTACACAAGCAAATGTTTCTATTACTAATGAAACTGTGACAATAAATCCTACAGTGGATTTGGCCCTTAACACCGCTTACAGCATTCAAATTGATGCAGGAGCATTTACTGATTTAGCGGGCAATGCTTATAAAGGTATTACTGATAATACTTCCTGGAATTTTACGACTAGCGTACTGCCAACATACACAGTTACGTATGACGGTAACGGAGCAGGTGGGGGTAAGGTGCCAACAGATTCGAAGCAGTATAAAACTCAGGAGACAATCACAGTACTGGGCAATACAGGTAATTTGATGAAAGCAGGCTATACATTTGTAGGATGGAATACGAAGGCTGATGGAAAAGGTGTTACCTATAAAGATGGGCAAACGATTCAGATGGGGAAAGAGAATTTGATATTGTATGCTTTATGGTCTAAAAACCATGTACCAGGAGATGGAGGATCGTCAACTCCGAATCCTACTTCAACACCTGACCCTGTTGCACCAAGTAATCAATTAAAGGTGAATATTGTAGATCCGAGTATGCCAGACGAGGTGCTCCTACAAACAATGTTAACACGTGTATTTAGTAACGGTAGTTTCCAGGATACAGTAAACTTTACGGTTGCAAATGCAAACGAGTTTCTCCGAAAATTAGCGAATAAGGAAGAAAAAAGATCTCGACTTGTGATACCCGATATGGAACAACCAGCAAGTGAAACAAAGGTGATACTAGCTAGAGAGGCTGCCAAACGATTAATAGAGGGTAAATCACATTTTGGTATAAGTATGGGAATGGTCAAAATTGATGTTCCTTTTGCTTCAATGAATGATTTCGATGAAGATATTTATTTCCGAATTGTACCGATTAAGGATGCACTACGGCAGAAAGCTATCGAGGATCGGGCTAAACAAGCAGAAAAAGTCTTACAACAGAGTAATGGCGCTAATGTAAAGCTCGTTGGTCAGCCAATATCTATTGACACAAATCTACAAAATCGTCAGGTGACATTGCTGCTACCATTACCAGCGAACATAACATCGGCTCAACGGGAAAATATAATGGTTTACGTAGAGCACAGTAATGGAACACATGAATTAATACGTGGGCGTTTTGTAGAATTTACGAAAGGGCAAACAGATATTGCCTTTGATGTACAACACTTTTCTACTTTTTCTTTACTATATGTAGAACAAGGACAGGAAGAAGAGCAACCAGAAAAGGAACCTATAGAGGTAGACAGAACATATGCCTCCTATATTCAAGGCTACACAGATGGCACTTTCCGTCCGAATGCAAATGTCACACGTGCGCAAATAGCAGCGATGCTGGCAAGAAACCTAAGTAACAATGATGTACCAGAGACATCTAGTTTATTTTATGTGGATACAGCTACTTCTTGGGCAAAAAATGACATTGAGTATATTCGGACGCAAGGAATCATGCAGGGACGTCTTGATCATTCATTTGGTCCGAATGATATGATTACTAGAGCTCAAATGGCGGTTATTGCTGTGAGGTGGATTGATAAGCAATGTGTAGAAGAATTTACAGATACCCCATATTGTGAAGTGACGGCAAGTGGCGAAACATATAGTGATGTGGCTTCTACGCATTGGGCGGCAAAAGAAATCGATCGCATAAGCGCAATGGGAATAATGGTTGGCTCAGGCAATGGACAATTTAGACCTGAAGAGAAACTAACACGCGCTCAGGCAGTAAAGGTACTGAATCGAATCTTTAATCGTCCAATATTGACTGAGGAAACAGAACAAATCTTCAAGGATATACCAAAAGAACATTGGGCTTTCTTTGAGATTCAAGCCGCAGCAAAATAAGATCATTAGAATAAGCATACTAGGTGGAAAATGCCTAGTGTGCTTTTGTTTTTGTCGAATACTAAGAAAATTTTAATTTTGAAGGGGGATTGCTGAATTGATGGGAATATATGCACGATTGACTAGTATTCATGCTAGATAGAAGACTATTTAGCATGAATAGAATCTATGGATATTTACCTTTTACAAGACATCTGTGGTAGTAACAGCAAAACGCCTGAGCCATCTTATTCCATTGAAAAACTTTATTTGATTGGCATAATAGTTTTTTAATAACAAGAAACACGCTAGGAGAAAACTGCCTAGCGTGCTTTAAATTCGAGCATAAACATCAATTAATTTCTTACAATTTGGAATGTACCAGATGTAGTTGTTTGAATATAAATTCGATTGCCATCAATTGTATAGTCAGCTGGCATTCTCTCCCCAAATTCATCGATACGAACAATGTAGGAGTTGGAAGGTATATTTTCAATAATAATTTCCATATCAGCTTCATATTTAACAGGTTTTTTATTTAATGTTGCCTGGAAATTGATACGATTCAAATTTCGTGTAACTTGAATATCCATCACGCCACTACCCTCATTTAGAAGAGTTTCTAGTGGTGGAATGATGACCGTCATATTGGCTTTAGTTGTTAGTACGTAGCGTTCTGTATCAATTTCAGAGTCAGCCACATTTATTTTAGCTTTATAGGTATTTTTGCTTTTAGTCATCTCTGTAGTTTTACCCGGTTCAGCGGCTGTATCTGATAAAGTCGGCGTTTTTGTCCCGTTCCCATTCTTTGATAATGAATACTTGCCGTTTACATAGTCTACCAATGTCCAAACATTTGGAACAAGCTGCTGTTGTACAGGTGTCAAGGCTTCAAATGCTGTTTTTACTGCTTGAACATCCTGAGCAGTGGAAGTTTTAGGTGATAAAGCTTTAATGGCATTTTCTACTTCCTTTGCTACAGTTTTATCTTTGACAACGAGTTGCTCAGCATCTAGTAAAAGCTGTTCAATCCCAGAAGGTAATGAGATGTTCGAATATTTTCGTAAAGCATTCAGCTCAGCTCGGGCATCAGCGACATCCTTATGAAAGTTCGTGCGAGACGAGTTTAATAATTTAATTTTATTGACCACTTTATCTGTAGAGGTATTCGGCAAGATAGAGGATGTCAATATTTTTTGAGTTTGTGCGCTTACATAGGTTTTTTGTGCAGCATTCAAAGTATTATACCAATCTCTTGTTTCTAAGACATTTTGATAATAGTTTACAGAAGTCGATTCAACAGAAGCTAATTTTTCTTCAATTTGAGCAGCAAGCTTACGATACGCGATTCTCGTTTGTTGATGATAAGAAAGAGTAGCATAATTGGTTACATATTGTTTTTCGTTTTCATTTAAGGCGTTATAGGCTTTAAGAGCAGATTCTAACGATGTTTGGAAGGAAGCTGTTGTGTTATTAATATTTGAAATAAGCTGAATAACATTTGCGACATTCGAGTTATAATTTGCAACATTGTATATGTAGGCTACATTTGGCTGATTAGAGAAATCGGTTGCAGCAGCTGTTGTAGCAGGTGTCGTATAAAGAAGTGAAGGGACTGCAACTAGGGCTAGTAATGCTAGTCTTTTTTTGTTTGTCATAATATAAGAAAACCTCCTATTGGAAAAGTTTGTTGGAAATCATGGGAATCTCAGAATGACACTCTTTAGTAAAAAGCATCAAGGGGAGTATTTTCGTGTTCAAAAATAGATCTATCTGAACAAGAATCTAACCCAAGATATGGTGATAAACCAATTTTATCATAGCTTAGGATTTTTTTATGTATATTTTGGATGAATAGGTAGATAGGTTGTGTGATTTTTTAGCGGACGTGTGTCTTATGTACTTAAAGCGAAAAAGAACTAACAAAAATTAGTGATATAACAGGCAATGTGTCATCGAAGAAACAACATTGCTTGTTTTTTATTGCTTAAATTGAGTTCATTTATGGTTATTGTTGCAGTCGCAATGAAAGCCCAATGACAAATTATAGTTGTAAAGGTTTTGTATAGGTCGGTCTTCTATACTTAAGTATTAGGGAATTTGTCGAAAAACACGGATTTCTTGTTAACAATAAAAGAATGGAGTTAACAAGGAGGGAGGGGAGGAAGCCAATAAAAAACTATGAAACTTTTAGAAAATAAATCAAAAATGCATGCCTGACTTCGATTGATAAGAGCTGTAGATACTTAGGTTACTCTATCTATGACTGAAGTAGAAAAATTTAATCTGAATGGTAAAGCTTATGCAATTTAAGATGTCAGTGCATTGTCAAAAGGCAAAATCAGAACAAAGTTTTACTTCTCTGTTGAAATCGTTTTATCTGTACATGAGCCAGAATAAAACGACAAATTCTCTATAAGAAAGTGGAATAACCTTAAATGAAAAGAAATTATGAGCAAGCAATTACTAATGCTTTCGTTAGAAGGAGTGAAAAAAATGAGATTAAAGTTTCAAAGAATGGTATCTTTTTTTGTGATAGTCGTTATGTTATTAACGATGATACCCTATCATCCTTTAGAAGTAAGAGCAGCGGTAACGCCAACACTTGATCTCGGTACCCCTGTTAAATTATCCGAAAAAGTCTATCAACTATCAAATGCTAAATTTGATAACTCAGATGTCGTTAATGCAGGGGGAGGATACTTTACTGTTTCTGTAAATAATGGTGTTACAACTATTGGATCTCTTCCAATAGGTATTACTGAGTTGACTAACGGAATAAAAATTAGTGGTGTGGTTACTGATAAATCTACAGAAACAAATAGAGTATTTAATTTTACAGGTAATACTACTTATCAAGACATTCAAGATGTCATTCAAAATATCGAGTTTACAAGAACTGAAGAAACACAAAATGTTACAGTAATTGTAGTACCAGGTTTACCATTAAGCGATGGAAAAACATCTGTCCGTACTTATGACGGGCGCTATTTCGCATATGTGGAAAGATTGTCTACAATGACTTTTAAAGTTGCTGTAGATATTGCAACGAGTAATAATGGACATCTTGTAGAGCCGAAATCAGACAATCCTACAGAAATGTTGGGCATTGCTCAATTGTTTAATGAATTTAAGCAGCCGTTTACTGCAAGGCCTGGATGGAATTTTATAAGCTTTATCGGCGCGACTAAAACAACAGAACCAAATTGGGATAGTCCTAAAGATATCAATAATACAACAAAGTTTTTATCGAATGGTGAGCTAACAGGTCTTGGAACAGGAAACAAATATATGGATAATGGAGGCTACTCACATCTTACACTTTTGTTAAACAACAATGATACTGACCTAAGGTATTTAGGTGTAGATAATTCACATGGTGGTTCTAGTTCGTATCTAGATCCAGGGGTTATTGTCGAGCTGAATTTAGGTGCCACTGGTGATATCATCACTGCCACTAAGAATGTCAAACAATCGCTTGAAACAGGACCTGCAGGTATAGCAAATCCACATCTTTGGCTCCGTGCAGATAAAAATGTAGTCGCTAATGCAGGTAAAGTTGAAACTTGGGAAGATCAAAGCGAGAATGGGCATGATTTCACACAAGAAGATGCAAATAAGCAACCTGTGTTAAATGATGATAGCAAGCGCTTAAACTTTAATAAAGCTGTTACATTTAATGGAACTTCATCATATTTAGTTAAAGAAGGTGGAGTTTTAGGAGGACAATCTTACAATAACTTCAATGTCTTTGCGGTAGCTGGAATAGGGCATCTTGCACAGAATTCCTTATTTTGGGAAAATATAAAGGGCAGTGGAGGCAGATTGAATGTTCATCTTCCTTATGGTAATACGGTTTATTGGGATGCAGGAAGTCAGGGTTCAGAGCGAGTATATGTACCTTCGCCTATAACTTTAGGACATTATTATACTTGGAATTTTAATTATGGTACTACAGGCACAGTAGATTCTGGTCAATCCATTTATCGAGATGGGAAGGAAACAGTTTTAGCAACTAATCGATCAAAGGCTATAGAAGGCGATGCCAATCAGAACATGTTCCTTGGTTCACAGTCTGCTACGAATGGCTTTTATAAAGGGCAAGTTGGCGAGTTAATTTTCTATTCAAAACCATTAACAGCAACAGATAGACAGAAAGTAAATTCTTACTTAGCGATTAAGTATGGTATTTCATTAGATATGATTGATTACTTAGCGGCAGATGGTACAACATGGTGGAGTGCAGATGCTACGTATAATTACAATATTGCAGGTATTGCCCTTGACGATGCAGGTAGTTTGCACCAAAGACAAAGTCGTTCAGTAAATGATACGTCCAAATTAACAATTGGTATTGGAACAACACTTTTACCTAAAAATGAAGAAGATAATAGAATTGGAGATCTTACTAACGGTCAAGCACTAGTTTGGGGTAGTAATGACAAAGCGTTGAATTTTACCCAATCCATTGCTGGGAAAGATATGAAGCATAGTGAACGTGTTTGGAAGGTGCAAAATACAGGAAATGTTGGTCAAGTAACGATTGCGATTCCTAAAAATGTGGTAAGCAAGGACAAATTATCATTATTAATAGGTGCTGATCCAGCAAACTTTACGGCAGCAACACCTATTCAAATGACAGAAATGACATTTGATGGAGAAGTTTATTTTGTAGCACAGGCAACCTTAGCCAATGATCAGTATTTCACGTTTGCAGCGGATGTACCTGTTCCACAAAGCGTGAAAGTGGAAGAAATCACTGTGAATCAAAATCAAATTGTTGTGACATTTGATAAAGACATTAAATTAACAGCGCCTGAAGCAACAGGGTTTACAGTGACTGTAGGTACTGAAACAATAACACTTACAAATGCAGATATTAAAGTAGATCCTGTAAATCCAAAACAACTACTGATTACTTTACCGGCAGGGACAGATACGACTGGTAAATCCGTAAAAGTGTCGTATGATGGGCAAGGCAATTTAACAGGCACAAATAATGTTCCGGTAAATGCCTTTGAAAAAGAATTAACAATTGTTGATAAAACAGCTCTTGGCAATAAAATCACGGAAGTAGAGGGCTTAACAGAAAAAGACTATACACCAGATAGCTGGACAGCATTACAAAACGAATTAACAAAGGCAA
>NZ_JBXUNW010000016.1:0-105985 GCF_057196045.1 Lysinibacillus sp. DFXJR4
GAGTGAAGCGGCTCATCGGACGCCCCCAGGAAAGCACTCAGTCGGAACGGAGATCAACCCCTCGTTTTGAAAAAAGGATATACTTTTTAATTTGTCACCTTGATGTCATTGACATAATAGTATTTCAACAACAGGAACCCCTTTCACATGATGTGGTGAAAGGGGTTTTTAAGTGGATAGGCTGTTTTATTTTTTATTACACTAGAAAATTCTTTACAGTCACGAAATCTATGATAAGATACTATTTATTTTAATGGAAATAGGAGAAGTGAAATGTATTGGCAACTACAGTAAGAGAAAGTGATAGTAAAGACACAAACAAGTTAAGCTTATTTCATTTAACTTGGCCGATTTTCTTAGAAGTATTTTTATTTATGTTAATGGGCCTTGCTGATACTTTTATGCTAAGTGCTTTATCTGATAATGCTGTATCTGGGGTTGGTGCAGCTAATCAATATATTCATATTGCGATTTTAATACTTGAAGTAGTTGGTAACGGTGCATCGATTGTTGTATCTCAATATTTAGGCTCAAGGCGCTTTTTTGAAGCTGCGAAGATATCAGCTTTGGCAGTTACGATGAACATGGTTGTAGGAATCATTATGAGTGTGCTTTTTTTCTTCTTCGCAAGTCATCTAATGACAATGATGAACTTACAGGGAGAAGTACTTAAATATGCCCAAAGCTATTTAGTCATTATAGGAAGCTTTATTTTTTTACAGGCAATTATCAATGCATTAGCAGCAATAATTCGCGTGCATGGTTGGACGAAACAAACAATGTATGTATCACTAGGAATGAATGTGCTGCACGTTATTTTAAATTACGGTTTAATCTTTGGTAACTTAGGATTACCTGAGCTAGGTGTAAAGGGAGCAGCTATATCTTCTGTTATCAGCCGTGGATTAGCAGTTCTAGTATATTTCTGGCTGCTGTATCAGGTGATGGAGGTAAGAGTGAAGCTAGAATATTATTTTGAGTATTCAAAGGACTATATTCGAAAAATATTAAACATCGGTTTCCCTTCTGCATTTGAGCAGGTGCTTTATCAATTCTGTCAGATAGTTTTCCTATACTATGCAACATATTTAGGGGCAGAGACATTGGCAGCGAGACAATATGCAATGAATATTTCAATGTTTACGTATTTATTTGCCATTGCAATTGGTACAGGAACAGCCATTATTATTGGCCGTTATGTTGGAGCTGGCAATAAGGATCAGGCCTATCAACAGCTTTGGAAAAGTGTACGTGCAGCCTTTGTATTTACATTTGCAATGGTGGCGATTGTGACAATCTTCCGTAAGCCATTAATGCATGTTTTTACGAATAATACAGAGGTTATTGCTATTGGTGCCTCTGTATTAGCTTTAAGTGTTTTGCTTGAGACAGGACGTACAATGAATATTGTGGTTATTAACTCATTACGTGCCTCCGGTGATGCTAGATTTCCTGTGAAGATTGGCTTTTTATCAATGGTTTGTATGAGTCTTCCTTTGGGGTATTTATTCGTCTTTGTTTTAGATTGGGGTCTAGTAGGTATTTGGCTAGCGATATCAGCAGATGAATGGATGAGAGCGATTATCGTATACTTTAGATGGAAAAGTCGTAAATGGGAGCGTTATGCGCTTGTTTCGCCGACAGAACAAAAGGAGGAACATTAAATGGGGGCACTTTCTAAACGAGCTGCTGGAGCGGCTTTAATGAATAATAATCTATCACTTTTTGCCTGTCCAATTTGTCAGGAATCTATGACGATACAGGAGCAAGGGAGAATGGTATGTTCAGCCAATCATTCTTTTGATATTGCCAAACAAGGCTACATTAATATGCTGACACATGGAGCTGCTTCAAAATATAGCAAGGAGCTCTTTGAGTCTCGTAAGATGGTTATTGACAGTGGCATTTATGATGAAATTGAAGATAAAATTATAGAACTAATTGCTCCTGCACAAACCGTGCTTGATACTGGCTGTGGGGAGGGCTCACATTTAGCCCGTATAATGGCTGAGAAAAAAGGCATTGGTGTGGGGATTGATATTGCGAAGGAAGGAATACTTGCTGCATCTAGACATTATCCAGAGCAGATTTGGTGTGTGGGTGATTTGGCGAAAAGTCCATTTGCAAAATCGAGCTTTGATGCCATTTTAAATGTGCTATCACCCGCAAATTACGAAGAATTTAAACGTTTACTAACTCCAGGTGGTTGTGTAGTAAAAGTTGTCCCTCAAAGTAGGTATTTGCATGAGCTTCGAGCACAATTATATGCGGATTCGGACAAGGAGTCCTATTCAAATGACCAAATAGTTGCTCGTTTTAAAGAAAGCTTTATGGAAGTAAGTGTGAAGCGCATCACCTATACGACACCATTTGCTACTGAACTAATCCCCGCATTGCTTGAAATGACGCCAATGGGGTGGCATAAAAAAGAAGGCGCTGCTATCCGTTTAAATGAAATTACGATTGATGTTGATATATTAGTGGGCCGTGTATAACTTTGAAGAAATTTGGAAACTCCTGTGAAAAAAACAGGAGTTTTGTCGTTTCTGGAGAAGAAGTAAGTGAGGTAATAGAGATGGAGGTGTGCGTATGGCAATGACCATGCCGGAAACAATACGTTCCACTGCAACAATTGGTGAACGCTTACTTTTTCGAACATTAAAGGAATATTTGCCTGATGATTATATTGTTTACTATGAGCCTGAAATTTTAGGAAGAAGGCCGGATTTTGTTATTTTAGGTCCTGATTTAGGGTTAATTGTACTTGAGGTGAAGGATTATACTAAGCACACCTTATTGCATGTCAACCAGGATACTTGGATGATTCGTTCTGCTAAAGGAAATCAAACAACGGTTAAAAGTCCATATAAGCAAGCAAAAGACTATATGTTCCATTTATGTGATGCACTTAAAAAGGATAAAGGTCTTGTGCAATTGGAAGGTAAATATCAATTTAAACTTAAATTCCCCTGTGGAGCAGGTGCGGTATTTACAAGAATGACACAAAGTGATTTTATTGAACATGATCTTTATAGTATAGTAGAGCCCAATTTTTGTTTAACTAGAGATGAAATTGATCCAGACTATGAAGGCTTTTCAGAGGAAAATCTCTTTGAAAAAATTATGAATATGTTCAGCATGCCATTCCGATTAAAGGAACCTCTATCTCCAGAGGATATCAATAGAATACGCTATCACCTATTCCCAGAGGTTAGAATAAGTGCGGAATTTAAAGCACCTGTCCCTTATCAAGATCAGTTATTGCTGTCATTGCATGATATCAAAACAATGGATTTACATCAGGAAAAATTAGCTAAGCAGATAGGTGATAAAAATCGACTAATCCGTGGAGTGGCTGGGAGTGGTAAAACTTTAATTTTGGCAGCTAGAGCCAAGATTTTAGCAAAGCAGCATCCTGATTGGAAAATACTCATTTTGTGCTACAATATTTCTCTCGCTAGGGCAATAGAGCAAATGATTTTTCATATGATGCACACCCCTGATAGTTTGTTTGATTTTGATTTTTCACAGGGAATAGATGGCCTCCAAGAGAAATCTCATCAAATACAAGTCCGCAATTTTCATGCATTTTTAAGACAGGATTTAAAAACCTCTGAGGAAAGAATACCACTTTTACTAGAAAAGTTAGAAAAGGGCGAAGCTATATTACCAAAATACGATGCTATTATGATTGATGAGGGGCAAGATTTTGAGAGTCAATGGTTTAAATTAGTGGCAAATTTACTAAACCCTGATACCATGTCACTACTCTTAGTTGAGGACCGTGCTCAATCAATTTATAAACGAGCACGCTCTTATATTCAAGATACGGGTTTAAACTTCCAAGGTCGATCAAGGGTATTAAGTATTAATTATCGTAATACAGCCCAAATTGTGAAGTTTGCCTGGGATTTTTATCAACATTTCTCCATACTTAAAAATAAGGTTGTGTCAAAGGAGATAGAGGGCGAAATTATTGCTCCGCAAAGTACAAGACGTAAAGGAGAAGAACCAGCCATAATACGACGTAATAATTTCTTTGAAGAGGCTCAAATTGTAGCATTACAAATCCGGAAATTGCATGTTGAAAAGAAGATCCCATATCATGAAATCCTTATTTTATACAGGGTACGAAAGAGTAAGGGACAGGATTATGTAGCCATTTTACAGCAAAAGCTACGAGAATTAAATATTCCGTATTATTGGATTGCGGAATCGGCTGACAGCAAACGTGCCTTTGAGCGCAATGAAGAATCGGTAAAAATTAGTACAATTGATAGCAGTAAAGGCTTGGATTTTCAAGTAGTATTTATTGTGAATCTTGATAATACACCTTGGTATCTAGAGGAAGATTTAGAACAGGAAGCTTCACGTCTTTATATTGGTATGACACGTGCAAAGCAATATTTATGTTTATCTTATTCAGGTGATTCTGCCTATACACAATACTTTGATGAAATTGTTTTGACAAGAAGAAAGATAGATAATAAAGATAGCTATAGCGGATAGCGTTGAATGGACTTATGCAATTGCAGTATACTGGTCTTTTCGATTACAATGGGGATAACTATTGAAATAAGGTAGGAATGAAACAGTGTATAAATTAGCAGCAAATGTTGTCAAAGTGTTTTTAAAATTAATGGGCTCAAAGGCTCGGGTATATGGGGAAGAAAACTTACCAGAAGAAGGTGGGTATATTATTGCATGTACCCATACAGGCTATGTTGATATTTTAAATTTAGGGGTTGCGATGTATCCTAAAGAAATTCATTTTATGGCTAAAAAGCAATTATTTGAAATGAAGGGACTTGGCTGGCTTATTAAACGTTTAAATGCTTTCCCCGTTGACCGCGATAATCCTGGTCCTAGTGTTATTAAAATTCCCTCTCAATTATTGAAGGAGGGGAAAATTGTTGGTATATTTCCTTCAGGTACTAGAAGTGCAGAAGGTACAGATTTAAAGCAGGGTGCTATTACAATAGCACAACTGTCCAAAGCACAAATCGTACCAGCCGCATACGTGGGTGCGCGTAATGTTGGTGATGTTTTTAAACGTGGAAAAGGTTATCTAATTTATGGTGAACCCTTTTATGTTACGGGGAAAGGCAAAGAAGGACGCGATGAATTCACACATCGATTAGAGCATGAACTAATGTCTTTAACAGAGGAATTAGAACAGCGCATTGCAGTTGTGAAAAAATAAAGTCACTGTTATTTTGAGAAGATTTACTGAACGTTAGTATATTCAATTAAAAGAGCACTCAGAATCACGTTTGATTTTGGGTGCTTTGTTGTAGGAGGATATGGAAAATGATTCATGTACTTTTTGTATGTTTGGGGAATATTTGTCGCTCTCCAATGGCGGAAGCAGTTATGCGTAATTTGATTGAGAAGGAGAGCTTGACTCATAAAATAGCAGTGGATTCAGCCGCTACAAGTTCTTGGCATATTGGTGAACCTCCTCACAAAGGAACTCAAGAGAAGCTTAAAGAATACGGCATCTCCATAAAAGGAATGCAAGGACGCCAATTGCACAAGACAGACTTTGAAAAATTTGATTACATTATTGGTATGGATGAAAGTAATATACGAAATATTCGAGCAATGCTAGGCAATCCGGATTCGTCAAAGATTTTTCGTTTTTTAGATTTAACGATCCATCAAAAAGATGTACCTGATCCATACTATACAGGGAATTTTCAAGAAACCTATGATTTAGTTTTAGAGGGCTGCTATGCTTTACTAGAAAAAATCAAAGGAGAACAAAAACTGTAGGAAATTGATGGTCAGCCGCCTTAATAACGCAAAATTTCATAATTTATTTTTAGTGTTAAACATTGGTACACCTAGCTTTGCAAGCGTATTTTGTGTTATTATTTGCAGAGTAAAGATACGATAAGTATTTAACTTCTTTCAGCAGAAGTTTCCCACCTCTATAGGTGGTGAGATGAATACGAATTTTATTTACTTTTTAGAGGGTGTCCAAACACCCGCTGAAAGAAGTTAAAGCCTCCGGCGGATGTCACGGAATCGAAAAGGAATTCTTTGTGTAGCACAAAGCCGATTCCAGACGCAATTATGCCTAGGCATAATTGATTTACCATATACAGATGTGTAATTTCGCATCTATGATTTTGATAAACTTACATGTTGAAAGAGAGTGGAAACAATGGGTCGTAAATGGAACAATATTAAAGAAAAGAAAGCGTCTAAAGACCAAAGTACGAGTCGCATTTATGCAAAATTTGGACGTGAAATTTATGTGGCAGCTAAATCGGGCGAACCAGATCCTGAATCAAACCGTGCGCTTAAAGTTGTTCTTGAACGAGCAAAAACATATAGTGTTCCTAAGCATATTATTGAAAAAGCAATTGAAAAAGCAAAAGGCGCTGGCGATGAAAGCTATGATGAATTACGTTATGAAGGATTCGGACCAGCAGGTACAATGATTATCGTTGATGCTTTAACTAATAATGTTAATCGTACTGCTTCTGATGTACGTGCAGCATTTGGTAAAAATAATGGGAATATGGGTGTAAGTGGGTCAGTTGCTTACATGTTTGATTCTACGGCCGTAATCGGTTTAGAGGGCAAGTCAGCAGATGAAGTTCTTGAAATTTTAATGGAAGCGGATCTTGATGCACGTGATATCCTAGAAGAAGAGGATACAGTTATTATTTATGCAGAGCCAGATCAATTCTTTGCTACACAAGAAGCTTTAAAAGCTGCTGGTGTACAGGAATTCACTGTGGCAGAGCTGTCCATGCTTCCACAAACAGAAGTAGCATTAACGGGTGACGATATAGCGAAATTTGAAAAATTAATTGATGCATTAGAAGATTTAGAAGACGTACAAAATGTTTTCCATAATGCAGATTTAGGTGAATAATTAAGAAAACCAGTAGCATAAACGCTACTGGTTTTCATAGTGTTGAAAAACTAAATGGTCAAGGGACCCTTTGTGAATATTTAGTCAAAATGAAGGTGATTTCCGTTCCAGGCTACTCGCTTTCCTGTGGGCGAGCGACGAGCCGCTTCCTGCGCTGACGCTCCGTGCAGGGTCTCGTCTGTCTCGCTATCCCACGGGAGTCGAGTAGCCTTGCACTCCAATCAGCAATAGTGTAGAACTTTAAATATTTTCTTCCCTCAAAAGTAAAGTAAAAGCATATTACTCACCAACATTAAATGGATAGAATAGTGATACAATTCTATAGCTGTCAACCTACATTTTTGTACATAAAACTACTTTATAAATAAACATAAAGCTACTTATTGCTGGACTGCTTTCGCATAGAAAAATGTTATCAGCTTCATTTTTGCGAAAAATAGTGATGGCTAAGACTTCAATTTATCACTATACATTTATGTGAAATGCCAATGAAAATACTATGAGCAGTGGTTGATTGGAGTGTAGACTGAGTGACTCCTTGGGGATTCAGCGTCACAGATGAGACCCTGGAGCGAGCATGCGAGTGAAGCGGCTCATCGGACGCCCCCAGGAAAGCACTCAGTCGGAACGGAGATCAACCCCTCGTTTTGAAAAAGGGCATACTTTTTAATTTGTCACCTTGATTTCATTGACATAATAGTATTTCAACAACATGAAAACCAGTAGCATAAACGCTACTGGTTTTTAATTAGGGGGAGACTTGTGCAAACGGTTTTAGCAATTGTTTTATTTTTAATAACGTTATTTTTTGTTATAGTCCAGCCACGCCAATTATCTATAGGTTGGTCTGCCTGTATAGGAGCTCTGTTAGCATTGGCTTTAAAGATTGTTACTTGGCATGACGTTTTAGAGGTTACAGGGATAGTTTGGAATGCCACTTTATCATTTATTGGCATTATTTTAATCTCTCTTATTTTAGATGAAATCGGTTTTTTCGAGTGGGCAGCTCTACATATGGCACGACTTGCTAAGGGCAGTGGTATTCGGTTATTTATTTATATTACCTGTCTTGGAGCCATTGTTGCAGCTTTATTTGCGAATGATGGAGCAGCATTGATACTAACCCCGATTGTTTTAGCTATGGTTCGTAAGCTCCATTTAACTGAAAAAATGATTTTCCCATTCATTATTGCGAGTGGCTTTATAGCAGACACGACTTCATTACCCTTAGTCATTAGTAATTTAACAAACATTGTGTCAGCAGATTATTTTGATATAGGGTTTATGGAGTATGCCTTACATATGTTTCTGCCCAATATCATTTCTTTACTGATAAGCATTGTTGTACTTTATATTGTTTTTCATCGTTCCATTCCTAAAGCCTATTCTCTAGAGGCAGTTGAAAACCCGAAACTGGCAATTCGTGATCAAAAATTATTTTCACTTTCGTGGTATGTAATAGCTATTCTATTAATTGGTTTCTTTACGAGTGAGCTTTTAACAATTCCAGTATCCCTTATTCTATGTGGTGTAGCGGCAATCTTTTTCTGGCTTGCGCGCAAAAGTGATACGGTAGATACAAAGCGGGTTGTAAAAGGAGCACCATGGAATATTGTGTTCTTTTCTATTGGGATGTATGTGGTGGTTTACGGCTTGAAAAATGTAGGGATGACGGGGTTGCTTGCAGATTTATTAGATCATGCTATTCAGCAGGGATTAGTTGTCTCGACAATTACGATGGGGCTTGTTGCAGCGGTATTGTCAGCTATCATGAATAACTTACCTACTGTCATGATTGATGCGTTAGCTATTGCAGATACAAATGCTACAGGGATTATAAAAGAAGGGCTAATTTATGCAAATGTCATTGGCTCCAATTTAGGTCCAAAAATGACACCGATTGGCTCACTTGCAACATTATTATGGCTTCATATATTGGCGCAGAGGGATATTCAAATAAGCTGGGTACAATATATGAAAATAGGGATAATTCTAACAATCCCCACTCTTTTCGCTACTTTACTAGCTTTAGTTGCGTGGATAACCCTAATATCATAGAAATGCTGTCGAAATAGTTAAAAGGCTAGCACAATGAGTAAGTAATGCCGATCAAACGAATTTACTAGCATTAACATGGAACGAAGGAAGTAATAGAGAAGCAATCAATACATGTAAGTTAGCATAAAAGTCAAAAAACTATCTTTCAATGGGGACTTCCCCTGTGGAAAGATAGTTTCTTTATTAGCATAAAAGTATGAATATAAGCATATTTGTGTAAATAATCAAATAATTCGTGCATAAATGCGTTTTACCCATTGTGAAAATTTTCAAACCATAACATAATATATAATAATACATCTGATGAGCGAGAAAAAAAGGGGGTCAAAGCATGAAGTTTTTACGTTCGATACAGGGGAAACTGATTATCATTTCACTAGCATTATTAATAATACCTAGTTTAATTATAGGTTTAGTTAGCTACGGTAAAGCTAAAAATGGTATGGAGGATATTGGGGAACAAGTTATTAAAAATAGTGTTGAATCTGCTTTGCAATTAATTGAGCTCGCAAATGAAAGTGTAGAAAAAGGAGACATCCCTTTGGAGGTGGCTCAGGAGCGAGTGCGTGAGGCATTTCTCGGGCCAAAGGATAGTGAGGGAAAGCGGCCAATTAATTATCCTGGAGATTTAGGAGAGTACGGCTATATTTATGTCTTAGATGATAAGGGGACATTAACAACTCATCCAACTAGAGAAGGGGATAATCTATGGGAGGATCAGGATAGCAGCGGTAATTATTTTATTCGTGAAGTAACAGAAAAAGCACTTGCGGGAGGAGGTTTTACGGAGTATGAATTCGAGCTACCTGGTCAAGATGTATTAGCCGATAAAATTATTTATTCTGCTAAGGATCCTAATTGGGGATGGATCATAGCATCAGGTACATATATGCAAGACTTTAATAAGGAAGCTCATTCATTATTATTTGTTATTGGCATAACATTATTGGGGGCCGCCATTATTGGAACTGCAGTTGTCATAATGGTTTCTAGACATTTAGCCGTACCTGTTCAAAAGCTATCTAAGCGTGTGCGTGAAGTAGCTAAAGGGAATCTAACAGTAGAAATTGAAAATTTACAACGCTCAGATGAAATTGGGCAGTTAAATGAAGGCTTCAATGAAATGGTCGATCAATTAAAAACGTTAATTACGGATGTAGAAGAAGCCATTGTAGAGATTCAATCAACATCATCAAATTTAACATCTGTCGCTGAGGAAACAAATGCTTATGGGGATGAAATAGTAAAAGCAATTAATGAGGTTTCAAAAGGGGCTGTAAAGCAAGCTTCGGATTCTGAGGATACAAATCGAACGGCTATTAATTTTGCGCAGCAGATTGAAGTACTGCATGATAAGAATGAATTAATATTTGACGCCTCCCAACATATGAAACAATCCAATCAGGAAGGGCTTGTCAACTTAAATAGGTTAAAAGAGAAATCACAAGAATCTTCAACATTAATTTACACTGTACAATCAGTGTTCAGTAGTTTAATTGAGAAGGTAAGAGAAATTGAAGGAATTGTCGGTACGATTACGGAGATTTCGGATCAAACAAATCTTCTTGCATTAAATGCATCCATTGAGGCAGCTAGAGCTGGTGAACATGGTAAGGGATTTGCAGTTGTGGCTGAGGAGGTAAGAAAGCTTGCTGACCAAACATCTGTTGCAACTGAACTAGTTCGAACAACTTTAAAGGGAATTGAAAGCGAAACCAATTTAGTAAACGACGAGATGAAGAAAACAAATGTCATCGTTCATCAGCAAAATGACTCTGTGGCTATTACTGAGTCCTCCTTCAAGGAGATTGAATTAGCGGTAGAGAAAATAATTGCAGTCATTGGGGATATGACTGAGGGCGTAGCGTATTTGAATAGCTCGAAGAATCACATTATGCACTCTATTGAAAGTATTGCCTTGATAAGTGAGAAAAATGCCGCTGCATCAGAGGAGGTAACAGCCTCAGTGGATGAACAACAGCGTGCGATTCAATTGGTTAGTGAATCTTCTAATGATTTAACAGACGAAATAACAGCATTACAGGAATCGATTAGACGCTTTATATTAAGATAATTGAACAGGATGTTTGTACCGTAGCACCGGACAAGCATCCTTTTTTCTTTCCTAAACGTTAATAAAAGGTAGGGGAGGAAAATATCATGAAAAAATGGGTGATGAGACTAGGCTTATTAAGCATTGTCATAAGTATTGGCATGTATATTTGGCTAGGTGAAGAGATGAAGGAAGGCGTTCAGCCAGCTGCAAACGGAAAAGCTGCGTATATGATTGTGCTAGGTGCAAAGGTAAAACCAGGGGGCATTCCATCGCTTTCATTGAAAAATAGATTGGAAGAGGCTGTGAGGTATCTAAAGAAATACCCTCATGTCCAAGTAATTGTTTCTGGCGGACAAGGGTCCGATGAAGATCAGACTGAGGCTTCAGTTATGCTTGAATATTTACTAAACAATGGCATCGAAGCTAGCAGAATAATAGCAGAAGATCGATCTACATCAACCTATGAAAATTTACTATTTTCAAAGGAACTACTACCGAAGGAAACGAAGCATGTTACGATTGTCTCCAATGATTTTCATTTAAAGCGAGCAAAATATTTAGCTGAAACATTGGATCTAGAGGTAGATGTGGTGGCGGCCAAAACACCAAAATCAGTAGAAGCAAAGTTAAAGCTACGTGAAAGAGCAGCATTATTAAAAACATATATAATTGGCTATTAAATTGTTTCTTAATACTAGATATTTGGCATATAATAGAAATATAACGGTGTATGAAAGAGGGGACTTCTATGAAAACGTTTAAAGACTATGAATACCGTCGACCAAATATTGAAGAAATGAAAGAGCAGCAATTATCTTTAATTGAGCAATTTAAACGTGCGCAGACGATGGACGATCAAAGTAGCATCATTCAGCAACTCAACGCTTTAAGTAATGATTATGCTACAATGGCGAATTTAGTGTATATACGTGCATCAATTGATACAAATGATGAATTTTATCAAGCAGAGCGTGATTATTTCGATGAGGTGGGTCCCGAGCTAGAAGAGGTAACTACAGAATATTATAAAGCATTGATAGCTTCACCATTTCGTGAACAATTAGAGAATAAATGGGGTCAGCAGCTATTCGATTTAGCAACTTATCAAATTAAAGGCTTTTCACCAATAGTCATTGATTTAATGCAAAAGGAGAACAAGCTTGTATCTGAATATAATAAACTAGTAGCCTCCGCACAAATTGATTTTAATGGGGAAACATTAACACTTGCTCAGCTTGGACCATTTGCAGAGTCCACTGATCGTGAAATACGTAAATCAGCAACAGAAGCACGCTTTGGCTTTTTTGCTGAGCATGAAGAAGAATTTGATCGACTCTATGATGAGCTTGTAAAGGTACGTCATGAAATTGCCGTTAAACTAGGCTATAAAAATTATGTGGAGCTAGGCTATGTTCGCATGAACCGCATTGATTATAATGCAGATATGGTGAAGAAATTCCGCGATCAGGTTCGCGATTTAATTGTACCAGTTGCTTCTGAGCTGTATGAGCGTCAGGCAAAGCGAATTGGTATTTCTGATTTTAAATTCTATGATGAAGCATTAAACTTCTTATCAGGAAATGCAACTCCAAAGGGTGATCCAGCTTGGATTGTAGAGAACGGTAAAAAAATGTATGAGGAATTATCACAAGAAACGGGTGAATTCTTCAATTTCATGATTGATCATGAATTAATGGACCTAGTCGCGAAGAAAGGGAAAGAAAGCGGTGGGTATTGTACATTTATCGAAAACTATCATTCACCATTTATCTTCTCAAACTTTAATGGTACTTCAGGTGATATAGATGTATTAACACATGAAGCTGGACATGCCTTCCAAGTGTATTCAAGTCGTGACATCGGTATTCCAGAATACTTATGGCCAACATTTGAATCTTGTGAAATTCACTCAATGAGTATGGAATTCTTCACATGGCCTTGGATGGAGCTGTTCTTTAAAGAGGACACAGAGAAATATAAATTTACACATTTAAGTAGTGGTCTATTATTCTTACCATATGGTGTTGCGGTAGACGAGTTCCAACATGTAATATACGAAAATCCAACAATGACACCTGCTGAGCGCAAGTCAGCATGGAAGAAAATTGAGGAAACGTATTTACCACATCGTGACTATGATCATAATAATTACCTTGAAGCAGGAGGAATTTGGCAACGTCAGGGTCATATTTATGCAAGCCCGTTCTACTATATTGATTACACGCTAGCACAAATTTGTGCCTTCCAGTTCTGGAAGCGCTCAAGAGAAGAGTTTGAGGAAGCGTGGAAGGACTATTTACATTTATGCGGCTTAGGAGGTTCTATGTCCTTCACAAAGCTTGTAAAAGAGGCTGGCTTAATATCACCATTTGAGGATGGCTGTGTCGAATCAGTTATTGGTGAAATCAAGGCGTACCTAAATTCAGTAGACGACGCGGCACTATAAATCTTATACACACTTGATTATTTAAATTCGTGACACTTTCACTGAGTAAATACTTGTGAAAGTGTGCGAATTTTTTAGTTGTGAATGTATGTATAGTAAATTTTATTTTAACAATCAATACTAGGATACTTGCGAAATGGTTAATATATCAGTAGTATTTTCAGTAACTGTGAAAAAAGGAAGTGAATGAGAGTGACAAGAAAAGTTTGGTTTCAAGTAGGCGTAGGGATATTATTAACACTACTAATCATTAAATATTTTGTGGAGATTCATTGGATTTTTTCACCGCTAGTTATCCTATTAAAAGCGATTTTTGTGCCTCTATTACTTGGTGGTGTTTTATACTATGTGACAGAGCCAATTCAGCGATTTTTGGAAAAACGTAAATTCCCGCGGTGGGCAAGTATATTAACAATTATTATAGGGTTGATTGCTATTGCAGGCATCTTTGGATGGATTGTAGGAAATCCGATTGCAGAGCAGGTCAATAAATTAGTAAAGAATGCACCTATGATTAGTGCGAATATAAGTGCAAGTATTAGCACAAGTATTCAAGATGCAACGGACTATCTGTTGCAAAATAAGGATAACTTCCCAACACAGTTAAAAGATATTATTGATAAAATGGCAAATTCTGTACAGGATATTGCTGTAGTTGCGAGTAAAGGGCTTGTCTCCTTCTTACAATCTATAGTGTCTGTCTCCTTATTAGCTATTTTAATTCCATTCTTCTTTATTTTTATGTTGAAGGATCACGAAAAATTTGCGCCTTCGATTTATAAATATTTCAGTGGTGAACGTCGTGAATGGATTAAAAAAACGTTAAGTGAAATTGATGATGTTCTACGTAGCTATATTCAAGGACAGCTGCAAATTAGCTTTTTATTAGCGCTTATTATGTACGTTGGGTATTTAATTATTGGTTTAGAGTATTCATTGCTCCTTGTCATATTCGCTTTCTTTATGAATATGATTCCGTTTATTGGACCTTGGATTGCCTTTACACCAGCTTTAATTGTTGCAGTAATACAGGATCCAGTTCTTGTAATATGGGTATCAGTTGTAACACTTGTTGCGCAGCAAATTGATAGTAACTTTATAACACCAAATGTTATGGGAAAAACACTAGATATACATCCATTAACAGTTATTACGATAATTTTAGCAGCAGGTAATATTGCGGGCTTTATCGGAATTATTATTGCTGTGCCATTTTATGCCGTATTAAAGGTTATCGTATCCAATATTTATGATCAACGTAACGCAATTAAGAAAAGGGCTACGAAGTCAGTATAGGAGTCGAAAAAATGGAACAAGAAATTGTGAAGGTTTTTAATGAGCAGCATGAACAAATTGGAACAGCAACGAGAGCTGAGGTACATGAGAAAGGGCTGTGGCATGAAACATTCCACTGTTGGCTTGTCAATGAGAATTATATCTATTTTCAAATCCGTAGTGCACAGAAAAAAGACTACCCAGGCTTGCTGGATATAACAGCAGCAGGGCATTTATTAGCCGTTGAGACAGTTGAATCAGGAATTCGTGAAGTAAAGGAAGAGCTGGGTCTTGCTATCAATGTAGATGATGTTGTAAAAATGGGCATGACATCCTGTAGTATAGTTTCGGAAAATATGATCGACAATGAATTTTGCCATGTTTACATATATCCATTCAAACATGATTGGGATTCTTTTGATCTTCAATATGAGGAAGTGTCAGGGGTTGTAAGAGCCGATTTAAATGAGGCAGAGGCCTTCTTTTTAGGAAAAACAGCCACTCTTAATATTGAAGGCTATGAATACTTCCCTGACGGTCAACGAGCAAAAATTGTGCGTCCAGTTAGTGCTGCACAGTTTGTTCCATATCGAGAACTATATGTAGCACATGTGATTCAGTTTGTAAAAGACAAGATGTTTAAAACAACATAAGTAAAATAGGACAAGAGCTATTCATTAATAGTGCTTGTCCTATTTCGCTTCGTTATAACAGAAAAAATAAGTTATACTGTAGGAAGATTGTATAGAAAAGGAGCATTTTATATGCTAACATTTGAACAAAAACAAGGTATCATCGAATCATTTTCTGAGCTTACTAAGAAGGAAATTTCTTTAAAGCGCTTAAATTATCATTTCATGGACAGCCTGTATGAAAAGACCATTGTTGTAGAAAAGCTTCATCCAAATGGCAACGGATTTGTCTTTGTTGGAGATTTATTGCGTTATGAGGAAGAGGCGAATGATAAAGGCTTAGTGAATATACGTGATTATGATGAGCAACGACTTCGTGAAATTATTGAAGATGCTATTCAATATTTATCAGAGGAAGAGGATGAACAAGAGCCGATTGTTGAGATATGGCAAAGTAGAGATAATGTACAATTAACATTAGCCTTTGAGCAGCGTTCTTGGAATGTTTATCATGGAGAAAATTTAGAAGAAGCTTTTGGTACGTATGATGCTGCAAAAGAATATTTACTAGAAGAAGGTTTTCGTAATAAGAAATAAGTAGTTCGGGGGAACAGGGTCAATGAATGGGAAAAAATTAGTGGGAATAGTAATTGTAGTTGTTGTTGCAGCTTGTTTATTTTCAGTTTTCACGATTACTAAATTTTACAAAGACCACGAGAAACAGCCAAATAGTGAAAATCGTGAAATAAATAAGTCAAAGAGCTTGAATTTAATTTTACCACAAGCTACAATTATCTCGAATTCAAGATAATTGGAAGGTGGACTGTTTATGCAGCACGTTTTTTATAAAGGAACAGATGAAACAAAGCCTGTATTGTTGTTACTACACGGTACAGGTGGAAATGAGGAGAGCCTAATTGGTCTTGCAAGGGAAATTGATGAAACTGCAAGCATTTTAAGCGTTCGTGGGAATGTGTTAGAGAATGGCATGCCACGCTTCTTTCGTCGTTTAGCGGAGGGTGTTTTTGATATGGAGGATTTAATCTTCCGCACAAAGGAATTATATGACTTTTTATCAGAGGCAGCACAGCAGCATGGATTTGATCGCCAACTAGTTGTAGCTATTGGCTATTCAAATGGTGCAAATATTGCAGCAAGCCTATTATTCCATTATGAGAATGCTTTAGCAGGTGCTATTCTTCATCATCCGATGGTACCAAGAAGAGGCATAGAACTTCCGAAACTTTCATCTATTCCTGTCTTTATCGGTGCTGGTACAAATGATCCGATGTGTACTGCACAGGAATCAGAGGATTTAGGGGCACTTTTAACTTCAGCGGGTGCAAATGTGACAACTAAATGGTTTAATTTTGGTCACCAGCTGACTATGCCAGAAGTAGTAGCAGCAAAAGAATGGTATAACAATATTTATGCATAAAAGGAAAAATCCGCAGCCCATACACAGGAAGCGGATTTTTTTGATCTTACTTATTTTTTTTAGCAAAGGGTAGCCACCAGTTCCAGTCACCGAACAGCTTCATGAGACTAGGTACAAGCATAAGACGGATAATGGTCGCATCAATTGCAACGGCAATGGCTATACCTACACCAATTTGTTTAACAGGCATTACATCCGTAAAGGCAAAGGCACCTGTAATAACAATCATAATAAGTGCTGCAGATGTAATAATACGACTAGTAGAAGTAAGTCCATCAATTGTGGCACGTGTATTATCTACGCCTTTTAAATATTCCTCTTGAATACGTGAAATTAAGAAGACTTCATAATCCATACTTAAGCCAAACACCAGACAGAAAACAATGACTGGAATAATCAGGACAATTGAACCTGCATCGATACCAAAATGTCCATATTGGAAAATATAGACGAGTATTCCGAAGGCAGAAGAAAGACCAATAATATTCATAATAATCGCTTTTAGTGGAATTAATACGGATCTGAAAGCGAGCATTAAAATAAAAAATGTTGAAATAAGAATAATAGAAATAGCCAATACAATTTTATTGGCAATTTCATCGAAGATTTCTTGATTGAATTTTGCCTGCCCACCGAGTGCAAAATCAACGCCTAAATCCTTATCTTTCCATGTTCGAGCAAATTTTTGCGCAGTAGATGAAGAACCGGCTGCATCTAATGTAATTGGGATAAATAGCTGAGTTTCTTTAGTAAACGTACTTAGAACGGGCTGTAATTGCTCTGCTACCTGTGGAATTTCCAAGGAAGCATTCAGTTCCTCAGGTGTGTTGATGTTAGCAGCCGTATAAATCGTTGACACATTCGTTACTAATGGATCAGCAAGTAGCTTTTCCTGAATCGTATAAATAAGCTCTCTCGCCTCATGATTCTCCCAACCTTCCTTTCGATCAGCGAGTAAGTATAATGTCGAGGTTTCACCAAGCCCAAATGTGTCATCTAATTTATCATAGGCTGTACGTGCATCATATTTAGTCGGTAATGAATCCACTTGAGGTATTTTAAGTTCAATATCCTTCAATGGAATCATACCAATACCTAGTAGGAATAATGCTGCAATAACAATCGTTACTGGATACTTCATAACAAAGCCTGCAAAGCCGCGCCATCGATTAGCTCCACCGGGCTTTACACGTATTAAACGCCATTTATTTAAGCGATCTCCTAAGAGCATCATCGTAGCAGGTAGTAGCGTAAGGCCAGATAACACTGCCAGTAATACCACAATAGTGCCACCTAATGCAATGTTATGGAAAATTTCAACGTCTATAACTATCATCGCTCCCAAACCAATCATCACACATACGGCTGAAAAAATAATAGATCTTCCAGCGGTTTGTATAGCGATTTGTATGGCCTCAGGGATGGAAGTATGAGCCCGTTCCTCACGATAACGGTTAATAAACAATAGAGCAAAATCGATACTTAAAGCTAGTCCAAGCATAGGTACTATATTTAATACAAAAATAGATAAGTTAACATTACCGCTAAGCAATGTCATAACGCCAAATGCAGTGACAACTGTGACAACACCAATAATAATTGGTAGTATAGAGGCTACAACAGTCCCAAAAGCAAGTAATAGGACTATAATTGCAATTGGCAAGCCTATTGCTTCTGCGGACGCTAAATCTTTTTGACTGGCTGTATTAATGTCTGCAGAAATAACGGGTCCACCTGTTACAGTAACACCGTCTTTTTCAATCAAAGAACGAATATCCTCTACAATATCAGTTTGATTATCAATATTATTTTTCAGATGAACCATAGCATAGGCAATGCCGTTCTTTTGTAAAGAGGCATCATCAAGTGGTGACTGAATGGAGTGGATTGCCTTGATGGTATCCAACTTCTTTAAAGTATCTTGAATTTCCTTATCTTTAGCTGGATCGAAAACAACCAAAATTGTATCTGAAGGCAAATCAAAATTTTCGGCTAGCTCTTTTGTGACATAGGTATGATCTCCTTCCACAAAAAAGCCATCTCCTTGCAACTTACTTGGCAATTGTATGGCAAAAACGGCCATAGCAATAAAAATCACAAGCCAAATAGCTACAATGGCTTTTGCATGTGCTGTTATAAAAGCTGAAAAAATTTTCATAGTTGTGTAGCATCCCCCTTTTCAAATAGTGTAAAGGATGTGTCTCATTTTGTCGTGTGACAATGTTAAGACTCCTGTCTACTAGCGAACAGGAGTCTTAAAGTGTTGAAAATCAAAATGGTCAGTGATACCTTTGTGAGTATTTAGTCAACATGAAGGTGAATCCCGTTCCGAGCTACTCGCTTTATTGCTGTCCCTTCGCTTTCGCACGGAGCAAAGCTTCCAGTGGGAGGCAACATGAGTGAAGAAAGCATTAAGTCGGAACGGAGATAGACCTTTCGTTTTGAAAAAGGGCTATACCAACAACAAGAGACTCCTGTCCACCAATGAACAGGAGTCTTAGATGTAATTTAAAAGAATAAAGATAATAATAAGTAAATAACAGCAGCCATTACTGCAGAAATTGGCATTGTAATAATCCAAGTAGTGATTATTTTACGAGCCATTCCCCAGTTAACACCTCGTACACGTTGTGCAGAGCCTACGCCCATAATTGAGGAAGAAATTACGTGAGTTGTTGATACTGGTAGATGGATTAAAGTAGCGCCAAAAATTACAGATGCAGATGCTAAATCTGCAGCTACCCCGTTTACAGGGCGGATCTTCATAATTTTACCGCCGACTGTTTTAATAATTTTATAACCGCCTATAGAGGTACCAAGACCCATAGCAGTTGCTGCCGCTGCACGTACCCAAAAAGGAATTTCATCCCCTGTATGTATGCCTCCAGCAATTAAAGCCATGGTCATAATTCCCATTGCCTTTTGAGCGTCGTTTGTCCCATGTGTAAATGATTGAATAGCTGCTGTGAAAATTTGCATCGTACGGAATCCTTTATTTGTACGATATAAATTCAAATTTTTAAATAATAGTTTAAATAGTGTCATCATCAGAAAGCCGGCACAAATAGCAAGGATTGGCGAAAAGACCAATGCCATGATAATTTTAGTAAAACCGCCATAGTTTAAAACGTTGAAACCCGCAGATGCTACAGCAGCCCCTGCAATGGAACCGATTAATGTGTGTGATGAACTAGAAGGGATTCCAAAATACCATGTTAGTAAATTCCAGATAATTGCCGAAATTAATGCAGCTAAAATAACAATTGAGCCTGTTGTGTCTCCTTGAAAGGCATTTAAAGAGAAAGGATCTACAATGTCTTTTGTAAGAGCTTTTGCCACACCAACAAAAGTAATAGCCCCGATAAAATTCATCGTTGCTGCCATTAAAATGGCTGCTCGTGGTGGTAATGCTCTAGTGGAAACCGAAGTTGCGATAGCATTTGCTGTATCATGGAAGCCGTTGATAAAGTCAAATGTTAGGGCAAAGATGACGACCAGTACGGTTAGTATAATGATTGTGTTCATTGTAAGTGCCCATCTCCTAATTACGCGTTACGCATGATAATTGTTTCCATTGTGTTGGCAACATTTTGACAATAATCAGCGATATCTTCTAATTGTTCATATATATCTTTAAATTTAATAATTCGAATTGGATCTTTCTCATTTAAAAATAATTGTTTGATGGATGAACGTTGTACTTCATCACATTCACGCTCATAATCTTTAATTAGAATTGCGTGTGGACGCATACCAATAAGATTCTTTTTCTTTAACTCTTCTGTTGCTTTAACAATTTCATCAGCACTTTTTGAGATGTATCCTAAGAAGATACGCATTGATTCATCGACTTCTGTTAGGGAGAACATTTCAAAATGAGCGATACAATGCTCCGTACCATCTAATACATCATCCATACGAATCGCAAATTCTAAGATGTCTTCACGCTCGATAGGTGTCATAAATGATTTATTTAGCATGACGATTAGATCATGAATGAGCTTATCGCCAGCCGTTTCGTAATTTTTCATAGTAATGCTAATCTCTTTCAGGTCAGCTACACTGTTGATACGAAAATCATTTGCGTAATGTACGGCCTCTCTCATATTTTCAGCAATTTTATGCAGGGCAATAAAGAAAGGGTCTTGTTTTTTTGAGTTAAGCATGCAAATCGAATCCTCCTGGATATAAATAAATTAATCGACCTCTAAACTTTACTATCATAACAAAATCTTTAATTTTTCTACATAAAATTCATACATTCTACACAAAACTTTACATTCCTGTAATATACAAAATGTTCACAAAATATAAGCTGGAAACTGGAAATAGTAATAAAAGAGCTTTTAAATAGGGGATTATAATAGCCAGTATTATACAAAGAACTTTCAATCGTCAATGTAATTGTAAAGATAATGTAAAGAACGGCTTTCTATTTAGTGTGCCCTTTTTCTTAAGAATATCTTCATTTTTATCCTTTAACTTTTTTAAGAATTTTTTTCTACAATAGAAAGAGAATGAGAAAGGGGCGTTAATGACAATGATTCAAGTCGAGAACTTACAACATACATTTTTAATCGGAAAAAAGGGCAAGGAAAAACAAATTCCTGTATTGAAAGGAGTTAACTTTGAGGTTAAGGAAGGAGAGATTGTTGCAATTGTTGGCAAAAGTGGGTCTGGGAAATCAACCCTATTACAAGTTTTAGCGGGATTCATGAAATCTGAGCAAGGCTCTATCAAGATTAATGGAAAGGAAACAGCTCATCTTACAGAAGCAGATAGTGCAGCTTTTCGTTTGAGCCAATTTGGCTTTATTTTTCAAAACTTTCAATTAATGCCTGGATTATCTGCGTTTGAAAATATTGAACTTCCTTTAAAGTTACAGGGTGCTAGGAAGGCTGTGCGAAAGGAAAAGGTTAAAAAAATAATGGACAAGGTTGGCTTATCAGAGGTATCAGACCATTATCCAAATGAATTGTCTGGTGGGCAGCAACAGCGTGTAAGTATTGCTAGAGCTTTGATCACTAATCCACCTATTCTGTTGGCAGATGAACCTACAGGAAGTCTTGATTCGGAAACTGAGCAAGATATTTTGTTGCTTATCCAAAGCTTAAATCGTGAGCTTGGTTTAACATTTGTCATCATTACTCATGACGAAGAAGTAGCAACAATAGCGCATAGACGTTTCCGTATGTACGACGGTGAGCTTGTTAAGGAGGAGGCTTAACATGTTATTTAAAGATCAGATAGATTTTGTTACACAACATATTAAGAAAAATAAATTACGTGTCTTTATGACGGTGCTAGCAGCAACAATGGGCTGTGCATTTTTAATTGTCCTTGCATCTGTAGGATTTGGTCTACAGGATTCATTACGCAATGATATATTATCAAATGAAAAGGTAACAAAAATTCAAGTATTCGATAATGAGCCATTTACGGATGAGCAAATACAGGAAATAAAAGGGGTTGAACATGTAGAAACTGTATTAGAAACGATTTCAGTGAATGCATCTGCACACTCATTTTTTGAGGGGCGAGATACAAGCTCTACCCTCTATATTGCGAATATGCAGGATTTTGAGCAAGTAAATGGCAAGCTTTCAGAAGGGAAGTATCCATCAAAACCAAATGAAATTATTGTTGGCTATCATTTTGCTCAAACCTTATTAAATGATGCTGAGCGTAAAATTATTGAAGAAAAAAATAAAGAAGCCGAGGTAGAAGGCACAGATTATGATGGTAAAGAAGAAGGGTATAAGGAATCTTTAATTGGCAAAGAAATCGAATTGTCACTCGCACCTAACCTTAGTGCAGCTAAAGAGACAGAGAAAATGAACTATACAATTGTGGGTGTGATGAAGGAGCCCTCCTATGATTGGATGATTAATAACGCTGTCTATATGGACATAGAACAAAAGCCAGTATTAGCATCTAATTTGGCTACAAAGGTAGATGTTAAAGAGGATGAAATGTTTTTCTCGGAATTTAATATTTTTGCTGATACGTTAGAAAATGTGAAGCCTATATTAGATAGTCTTAAAGATAAAGGCTATAGCGTGTATTCTATTACTGAACAATTAGATCAAATGAATGTATTTTTCCTTGTTCTAAAGATTGGTCTTATATTTGTTGGAACAATTGCCGTATTAATTGCATCAATTGGTATTTTCAATACTATGACAATGGCCGTAACAGAGCGTACTCGTGAAATTGGTGTGCTAAAGGCCATTGGTGCTAGTCCTAAGCTTATCCAACGATTATTTTTAATGGAAAGTACGTTCATTGGTCTCGTGGGTACTGTTATTGCAGTAGCAATATCATATGCTATAAGCTTCGTAGCTAATGCCGCATTACCGTTAATTTTAAAGGCTGCAACAGGTGAAGATGCTTTTAGTAATAACAATATTATATTTTCCTTAATTCCTTGGCAGCTTGTTGTTATTGCAGCAGCTATCAGTATTGGAGTGGCTATGATTTCAGGCTATCGTCCAGCACGTAAAGCCACTAAAATCGATGTTATCCAAGCGTTACGACAAGAACTATAATAGAGAAGGCGATCCAAATATATTGGACCGCCTTTTTTTCTGTGTTTACTATAAAAAATTATAAGTATGTTTCTAATTCTTTCGCTAAGAATGGCTGGGCATTTAGTAAGGCTAAAAAATTATCGTAACGAGCACGCTGCTCGGAGCTCGTTTTTTTACCAGTGTGATAAGCACGGATAAGAATGTTTTTTGGTGTGTTTTCCATGTCAATAAACTCCAGTAATTGTGCCTCATAGCCAACAAGAGATAAAATTTCGGCTCGAATAGCATCCGTAGCAAGTGCAGCAAATCGTTCGCGTACAAGTCCATGCTGAAGCATGATGTCAAGTGCTGGTGTATTTAATTGGCGATTTAATTCATGCTGACAGCAAGGAACGCTTAAAATAACTCTTGCTCCCCATTTCACAGCACGTGCTAAAGCCATATCTGTAGCAACATCACAGGCATGTAATGTCACTACCATATCTACATTTGACTCATTATTATAATCATTAATATCCCCTACTAAAAACTCAAGCTGCTCGTAACCTAAATCACTTGCGATTTTGGAGCATTCTTCAATGACTTCTTTCTTCAAATCTAAGCCTGTAACACGAATATCTAAACCCTTTTCAACTTTTAAATAATGGTAAAGCGCAAAAGTTAAATAGGATTTTCCAGAGCCAAAATCTAAAATACGCACCTGACGATCCTTTGGTAAATAAGCAAGGGCATCATCAATAAATTCAATAAAGCGATTAATTTGTTTGAATTTATCATATTTTTGTTTTTTAATTTTTCCTTCTTCTGATTGTACGCCAAGACGGATTAAAAATGGATATGGTTGCTCCTCTTTAAGTAGGTAGTTTTTTTGGCGATTATGAGCTAAATTAATTTGCTTGGGAGTGACTGATTTATCTGATTTCCATAGTACTTTATTCTTTTTGGATAGTTGAATTTGTACTTTTTCGTCTATAAAATCAATATGCGCTTGACGGTATTCATTAAAAAATAATGCAAGTCTTTGTGGAAAATTTTCTAGATGGACATTTTCATGTTTTAAAATTCGTTCAAATTGGTATTCAATTTGTATATGATAAACATCCTTAAGCAAAATAGGCTTTAGCTTGATACGCTTAACTTCATTTGATTTCATTCGTGGTTGACTAATGGTCGCGGTCACAAGTTGCTGCTGTAAAATTCTCTCTGTCAGTTGAGTTTTCATTTCTTCAAATATCATACTTTTTCGCCTTCTTTATTCTGTAATAGATGGCACTAGTTTAACACAGTTTATATAGAGCGATGATACTTTAAGTACTATACAAAATTTAGGGATATAAGTATATTTATGGTATATCTACTTTAAGTAGAATAGATGAAAAAGCCACAAGGAGGAGAAAATATGTCAGGTAACATGTATCAATTACTGGCGATTGTTATTTATATGGTAGCAATGCTAGGAATCGGCTGGTATGCATTCGTTAAAACGTCCAATTTAACAGATTATATGCTTGGTGGTCGATCACTTGGCCCTGCTGTAACAGCCCTTAGTGCAGGAGCAGCGGATATGTCAGGCTGGCTCTTAATGGGCTTGCCAGGAGCCATTTATTTATCTGGTTTGGTGGAGGCTTGGATTGCTATTGGGTTAACCGTAGGAGCCTATTTGAATTGGTTGATTGTCGCTCCACGACTGCGTGTCTATACACAAGTAACAAATGACTCCATCACCATTCCAAGTTATTTGGATAATCGTTTACGTGACCATACAAAGCTGATAAGAATTGCATCTGGTATTATTATTTTAATATTTTTTACATTTTATGTATCATCGGGAATGGTAGCAGGGGGTAAGTTTTTTGATAGTTCATTCGGCTATGACTATCATACAGGTTTATTAATTGTGTCTGCAGTTGTTGTAGCTTATACACTATTCGGGGGTTTTTTAGCGGTTAGTTATACCGATTTTTTACAAGGACTCATTATGTTTTTGGCACTCGTAACTGTACCATTATTTGGTCTATTTTTAACGGGGGGTCTAGGGGATACGATAGCATCTATTAAAGCGGTAAATCCTGAGCATTTAAATTTATTGCCAGCAACTGCAACAGCAGCAGGAGTTATTTCTTCGCTCGCATGGGGGTTAGGTTATTTTGGACAGCCACATATTATTGTTCGTTTTATGGCCATTAGCTCAGTGAAAGAGACGAAGCAGGCTCGACGTATTGGTATTGGCTGGATGATGCTTAGTCTATTTGGTGCGATTGGGACTGCGCTGGTTGGTGTAGCCTATTTCGAACAAAATGCTAGTGAGTTAAAAGATGCTGAAACCGTATTTATTGTGCTTGGTCAAATTCTATTTCATCCCTTTATTGCGGGGATTATGCTAGCCGCCATATTAGCTGCGGTAATGAGTACAATTTCATCGCAATTAATTGTTACTTCTTCAGCACTTGTAGAAGATATTTATAAGGCATTATTTAATAAAACAGCAGAGGATAAGCATTATGTATTTGTTGGGCGTATTGCTGTTTTAGTTGTAGCCATTGTAGCCGCCATTTTAGCTTGGAATCCAGAAAGTTCTATATTGGACTTGGTTGGCTTCGCATGGGCTGGCTTTGGTGCTGCTTTTGGTCCCGTTATATTGCTTTCATTATACTGGAGAAAGCTAACAAATTTCGGGGCGTTAAGTGGAATGGTAGCAGGAGCTGCAACAGCCTTTATTTGGGGTAAGATTAAAGTTTTAAGTGGTGCACTGTATGAAATTGTACCAGGCTTCGTTGTTTGTTTAATCGTTGCTGTTATTGTCAGTATGTTGACATATAGACCAAACAAAGAAATAGAAGAGGAATTTGAACGTACCGAAGAATTACTAAAACAAGAGAAATAAACAAAATGCGCCTTTTACAGGGGCGCTTTTTGCTATGAAAAAAACGGCATGATTTAGGGCATTATATGGTAAGATGAAGAAAATTTATCGTAAGAAGCACCAGGTATTGGTGGGAGGATTGTGGATGAATAGAATCAAGGATGTCGATATATTGTTAGAAAAGGCCATATTAGTTGGCGTCAATTTACGAAATGATGAGCATTTTGATTATTCAGTGGAGGAGCTAAAAAATTTAGCAGAAGCTTTAAATGTTGAGGTAGTAGGGGTTATTACTCAAAATTTAGAGCGTATTACGCCATCTCATTATGTAGGCACAGGCAAAATTCAAGAAATAAAAAGCTTTTATGATGAAGCAAATGCTAATTTAATCATTTTCAATGATGAATTGTCTCCTTCACAAATTCGTAATTTAGAGCGTGATTTGGAGACTAAGGTCATTGATCGGACAATGTTAATTTTAGATATTTTTGGACGCCGAGCTAAAACACGAGAATCACAGTTACAAGTAGAGTTAGCGCAGTTACAATATATGCTGCCTCGATTAGTTGGCTTACATGCCTCTTTGAGTCGCCAAGGGGGTGGCACAGGCGGTGGCTTTAAAAACCGTGGAGCTGGTGAAACGAAGTTAGAGCTAGACCGTCGAAAAATTGAGGATCAAATTGCAAAAATTAAGAAAGAACTAGAGCAAGTAAAGGAACAACGAGAGACGCAGCGTAAACAACGACGCAAAAATGCTGTCCCTGTCGTTTCTATTGTTGGCTATACAAATGCTGGTAAATCCACTATTATGAATCAACTACTCGCTAAAATCGGGCAGGAGGATCATAAACAAGTATTTGAAAAGGATATGCTATTTGCTACGCTTGAAACATCTGTCCGTCAAATAGAACTACCTGATAGAAAGAATTTTTTATTAACAGATACAGTTGGGTTTGTTAGTAAATTGCCACATCATTTAGTAAAGGCGTTCCGTTCTACGCTGGAGGAAGCGCGTGATGCAGATTTATTGCTACATGTGGTAGATGTATCAAATGCAGAGCATGGTTTTATGATGCAGGTAACGAATGAAACACTTAAAGCTGTGGGTGTTGAAGGAATACCAACAATTTATGTTTACAATAAAGCTGATTTGGCAAACGTTCCATACCCAGTTGTAAGTGGAGATAATATTTGGATCTCTGCAAAGCAGGGAGTTGGTTTAGAGGAATTACTACAATTGATACGACAACATATTTTCGCTAACTATGTGACGTGCAAAATGCTCATACCTTATGAACAAGGGAATATTGTGTCCTATTTAAATGAACATGCTTCTGTCTATGACACAGAATATGAAGAAAATGGAACACTGCTTACTCTTGAGGTCAAGGAAGCTGATTATACGAAATATGAGGGATACGTAATTTAATCGCCATACTGATGTAAAAGCATGCTATTTCTAGCATGCTTTTTATCATGGCACCGTTCGAAATGCTTTGTGGATAATCCTAGCATATATGTTAAAACTATAAAAAATCTGATTATAAAATATTTTAGAATAATTTAATAACTATTTATAGTTTTATTGTAATGGAAGAGTAAGAAAACTTAGATATATCAAAGGATTTAATATTATTATATAAAAATAAGTCTGAAATTATAGAAAAATGATAAATTTTCAACATTTTTTAAAACTCTTGATAAAGTTTTTAAAACGCTTTAGTATGATGAAACAAAGTTTTTTATTCATGATAATGGGTAATAATATTTTTGTTGAATAATGAAATCGGGAGAGGATATTGTTATGTCTACTAAAGATGAAATTGTAAAATCCGTCCCTCAAAATGGCTTTGTTGGACACCCTAAAGGGCTCTTTACATTATTTTTTACAGAATTTTGGGAACGATTCTCCTACTATGGTATGCGAGCAATTCTCATTTTCTTTATGTATTATGAATTGAACCAAGGCGGACTTGGTTTAGATCGTGGAACAGCAAACTCTATAATGGCTATTTATGGTTCACTCGTATATATGTCGGGGATCATTGGGGGCTGGATTGCCGATCGACTGTTAGGTACACGTAAAACAATCTTTTATGGTGGCGTGTTAATCATGGTTGGTCATTTACTGCTAGCATTACCAGGTGGTATAGCCATGTTATTTACTTCAATGGCCTTTATTGTTATGGGGACAGGCCTATTAAAGCCAAACGTTTCAAGTATTGTTGGCGATATTTATGCAGAAACGGATAGCCGTCGTGACGCAGGGTTCTCAATTTTCTATATGGGTATTAACATGGGGGCATTCATTGCACCATTTATTGTCGGAACAATTGGACAAAAATATAATTTCCACCTTGGCTTCGGTTTTGCTGGGTTAGGTATGCTAATTGGTTTAATTGTTTATAAATTAACAGAGAAAAAATATTTGGGGTTAGCAGGCTTACAAGTCAATAATCCGTTAAAGCCAGAAGAACGTAAAAAAGTCTTTACACAATTCGGTATGGCAGCATTAATTATTATCATTTTAGGTGCAATCGGCATTAAAACGGGTGTACTGACAATGAATGTATTCAGTTTAATCATTACAGCTTTAGGAATTATCATTCCAACGCTGTTCTTTTTCTTCATGTATCGTAGTAAAAAAACAACACAGGATGAGAAATCTCGTCTGCTTGCCTATATTCCATTGTTTTTATCTGCAGTTATGTTTTGGGCAATTCAGGAGCAAGGTGCTACTATTTTAGCAACATACGCAGATTCGCGTACACAGTTGAATATTGGTGGCTTTCACATTCAATCTTCATGGTTCCAATCATTAAACCCATTATTCGTTATTACGATGGCTCCGTTATTTGCAATGCTATGGTTAAAATGGGGAGATAAACAACCAACTACTCCTCGAAAATTTGCCTATTCTTTATTCTTTGCAGGGCTATCATTCCTAGTAATGATGATTCCGGCATATTTATCAGGTGGAGAAGCATTAGTAAGTCCATGGTGGTTAGTCTTATCTTTCTTTTTAGTCGTTGTCGGAGAGCTTTTGTTATCACCAGTAGGGTTGTCAGCTACGACAAAATTAGCACCAAAGGCATTCGCTGCACAAACAATGTCTCTATGGTTTTTAACTAGTGCCGCAGCGCAAGCGATTAATGCACAACTTGTTAGGGTATATGAAGTTGTAAGCGAATTCACGTATTTCGGCTTCTTAGGTTCTTTATCAATTGTTATCGGGATTATTTTATTAGTACTTTCGCCAATCATTTCAAAAGCTATGCGAGGTATTAACTAAATTAAGGGATGTAAGTACAGTTTAATCGATGACTGTACTTACATCTTTTTTTATTGATTTTGATAGGGAAGCAGAAGTGAAGGATAGAAGTATCAAAGTGGAGGATAAAACACATAAAGTGACTGATAGGAAAGAGCTGTCGCTATCGTTTTATTTGCTAAATGTGGGTATAAGCTTCTATGAAAAGATTTTTTTTTAGTTATAATAATCTTACTAGTATGAAAATTAAAGGGGGCTGGTTGCTGTGAAGGAAGCATTGGATCGTTTGAGGCCAAGATTAATGGAAATTTTCACATATTTACATGCAAACCCAGAAGTAAGCTGGCATGAGGTTGAAACCACCAATTATATTTTTGATTTATTAACAAATGAAGGATTTTCACCTATACGCTTTAAAAACAGTACAGGACTTTATGTTGACGTAGGAAAAGGCAGTCCCAAGGTTGGCTTGCGAACAGACATAGATGCGTTATGGCAGGAGGTAGATGGTGTTTTTCGAGCAAATCACTCCTGTGGGCACGATGGACATATGACGATGGCTATTGGTGCTCTGTTGCTGTTAAAAGAGCAGGCTCAGTCGTTAAAGGGTACCATTCGTGTAATATTCCAGCCCGCTGAAGAAAAAGGAACAGGTGCTTTATCTGTTCTAAAGGAGGGAGTTATTGATGATTTAGACTTTTTATTCGGTGTCCATGTAAGACCGGTGCATGAACTTGAAGATGGTACATATTGTGCTGCATTGTATCATGGTGCCTCACGATTAATGGAGGGAGAAATTATTGGTGAAGATGCACATGCAGCAAGACCACATCTTGGTGTAAATGCTATTGAGGTAGGAGCAACAATTATTGAAGATTTAAGAACCATTCATACCGATCCAATGGTTCCAGTGTCCATCAAAATGACTAAATTCCACGCGGGAGGTGAATCTGGCAATATTATTCCGGGGAATGCATCCTTTACGATTGATATTCGCGCGCAGAAAAATGATGTCATGGATGCACTTGCTCAAGGTGTAAAACGGGTGATTGACTCCTCTAAAATCTTGCATAAAGTACAAATTGAATTAAGAACAGTTGCAAATATAGTCGCAGCTGAGGTAGACCCTGCCGCTCAGTACATCATGGAACAGGCGATCGTCCAAGCGACCGGATTGTCGAATTTAAGAAAGCCAGTTCATACACCAGGTGGCGAGGATTTTCATCACTATGCAGTGCAACGCCCCCATTTAAAAACAAGTATGCTCGGTTTAGGATGTGGATTAACCCCAGGGTTGCATCATCCAAAGATGAGATTTAAACAGGCAAGACTTGTAACGGGAGTTGAAATTCTGACAAGAGCGGTATTGTTAGCTTTGGAGTCGGGGAATACGAAGGAGGCATCGGCATAATGTTAGAAAGAGTGCGAATTCAAAAAATAATGACACCTACTGAGATTGCAGAAGTGCAGAGTTTAAATGCAGAGATTTGGGGAACTCAGGCTATCCCCTCACATCAATTATTGGCAGCAGTCCAAAATGGTGGACTAGTACTTGGAGCTTATTTAGAGGAAAAGCTTATTGGCTTTAACTATTGTTTTGTAGGCTATCGTGAAGGGATAATGTATTTGCACTCACACATGATTGGTGTGGAGAAATCATATCGTGAACAAGGTGTAGGAGAATTATTAAAGCACGCACAACAGGAATATGCAAGGGATCATGGGTTTCAGCTTGTGCAATGGCTATTTGAACCATTGGAAGCGCGTATGGCTAATTTGTCATTTTTGAAATTGAATGCTTTTAGTTATCAGTATGAAAATGATTATTATGGTCAGCTCCAAGATGATTTTAACGAGGGGCTGCCTTCAGATCGAATTGTTGTAGAATGGTGGATTGAGCGTGATCGAGTAGAGGATAGTTTGGATGAGCTGGAAGAGGGAGCTGAAGAAGTTGTACCGTGGTCATTGACAGTGGATGGCTTACCAGTACTAGATATCGATGGTACATTCCAGCAAGAGCAATCCTTTTATAAAGATGCTTATTTATTACCTATCCCTCAATTTTTACAAAAGATGAAAGTGGAAAGCCCTAAGCTTGCAGAGGACTGGCGTTATAAAGTTCGTACAATCTTAACAACATTATTTGAACAAGATTATGCCATTGTAAGAATGAAAAAGCACAAGGAATATGTGCATAGCTATCTGTTAGTAAGACGCTCCTTATTAGCTTTATAATAAGGTTAAGGAGTGAATATGCGTGAAACTAAAGGAAATTATTGTTAGACATATAAAAATGCCAATGAAAGCGCCTTTTGCAACGAGCTTTGGTACCATTCACGACAAAGAATTGCTACTAATAGAAGCCAAAGATCAATCAGGCACGATAGGATGGGGAGAAGCAGTTGCCTTTGTAGCACCTTGGTATACAGAGGAAACATTAAAAACAGCATGGCATATGCTGGAGGACTTTTTGATACCTATCTTGTTACATAAAGAGATTGGGCATCCAGATGAGGTTAGTACTTTATTTTCCTCGATTCGCCGTAACTGCATGGCAAAGGCCTCAATTGAAGGTGCTGTATGGGATATATACGCGCAGCAAACAAATCAATCATTGGCTAGAGCCTTAGGCGGTAAAAAGGAGCGAATAGAGGTAGGAGTTAGTGTGGGTATTCAGCCTTCAAAAGAAGTTTTACTCACTGTTATACAGAATCATCTTAAGAAGGGTTATAAACGAGTGAAAGTGAAAATTAAGCCGGGCCATGATGTGGAGGTGGTACGTGCTATTCGTTCTGAGATGCCTGATCTCCCGTTGATGGTAGACGCTAATTCAGCCTATTCATTAAATGATTTAGATGTATTGCAGCAGCTTGATGCATATAATTTATTAATGATAGAGCAGCCATTAGCTGTAGATGATATTGTGGATCATGCTAAGCTGCAAGGGAAAATAACAACACCTATTTGCTTAGACGAAAGTATCACCTGCTATGAGGATGCCCGCAAGGCAATAGAGCTTGGTAGCTGTGGTGTTATAAATATCAAGATAGGACGAGTTGGCGGATTAACCGAAGCCAAGCGAATCCATGATCTATGTAAAGAGAATAATATTCCAGTTTGGTGTGGTGGCATGCTAGAGGCAGGAATCGGACGAGCACATAATATAGCATTAACATCACTTAGCAATTTTATATTGCCTGGAGATACTGCGGGTTCTAGTCATTATTGGTATGAGGACATTATTTTTCCTGAAGTGATTGTGGAAAACGGCTATATAAGTGTGCCGCAGGCTATAGGAATAGGGTATTCTCCTAATATGAAAGTAATTGAGAAGTTGACACTTAGCAAGAAAGTTTACCAATAATTAGAGTAGGGCGTTGGCCGATTTTCCCTCTAAATTCCATATTTTTTGTGATATGCATCTCTTAGTGATTTAACATCATAAACGAGGAGAGGACTGTTTGAAGAAAAGCTTGCAAATCGGTGGTGCCTATGTAGGGATTATCGTCGGTGCAGGATTTGCATCAGGACAGGAGATCGTACTATATTTTACGAGCTATGGCTATAAAGGAATTTACGGTGCATTTCTTGCTGCTTTTGGGTTTGCTTTAATTGGTATGTGCATTGCCCAAATTAGTTCAAGATACCGTACAACATCACATAAGGATTTGATTTATCAAATATCAGGGCAATCTATGGGATTTGTGATGGATTATTTACTGTCACTCTTTCTATTTGGTGTAGCGGTTATCATGTTTGCTGGAGCGGGTGCCACATTACAGCAAATGTTTGGGCTACCTGTTTGGCTAGGAAGTATTTGCATGATTGTTCTTACGATCGCAACAGTCATGATGAATGTCAAAAGCATCATCAACATTATTGCGATAGCTACCCCTTATTTGCTAATTATAGTATCCATAATAGCGGTCTATTCATTAGCCACAATGGATTTAACCTTCGTTGAGCAGTCTGTGATTGCACAGCAGGCACGAGTAAGTTCAAAAAGCTGGTGGATGACGGCATTACTTTATATGTCTTTTAATATAGGTGTTTGTTTTTCCCTATTAACAGTAATGTGTGGTGCTATTCGCAATGAGAAGGTTGCAGGTATGGGGGGCATTATAGGTGGGATTTTGCTTGGAGCTTTAATATTGCTAATTAATCTTTCCCTTCTTGCTAAAATGAATGTCATAGTAGGATTAGACATACCGATGCTAGCATTGGCAAATGAAATTCATCCATTCGCTGGTCTTCTAATGTCCTTTTCTTTATTAGGAATGATTTATAATACTGCCGTAGGAATGTTTTATTCCTTTATGGTTCGTTTTTTTAAACCTAGCAAACCCAGTTTTAAGGTTGCGAGCGTCATTATTGGCATCTTAGGTTTTTTTGCAAGCCTCGCCGGATTTACGACGCTTGTGGCAAAGCTATATGCTGTTATGGGATATGTAGGTTTTATGTTAGTAATTTTTATTATTTTTGCATGGCTAAAAAGAAATCAACGTATTGCTTAATTAAAAAGGTGATTGAGGAAAGATAAAATATTATATTCTCAATTACCTTTTTCCTTTGTATAAGAAATTTGAAGAATAAGTGAATATTTTCAATTTACGTAATAGTAGAAAGTGTTGCTATTTTGTTATTTCTGCTCGTTTTTAAAGAATTCTAGTAAAAACGAGAACAATTCTCATTTATAGGTTGACTGAGAATGAAAACACACTTATAATGGGAATCGTGAGTAATGATAATCATTTTCACTAGAGAATGGATTACGAGCTAAAATGAATCTACCGGGGATTACAATGAAAATAAGATATCTTTTAACAGCAACTGTAGTGTTGTCGATTGTGTCACTGTTTATCGGAGTAGTGAATATTAAACCGAGTGATCTATTAGACTTCCAATCAGAAGAAACTAGACTATTTTTAATTAGTCGTGTACCTAGACTTGTAGCAATTTTACTGGCTGGTGCAGGTATGAGTATTGCTGGTTTAATTATGCAAAGCTTAAGTAGGAATAAGTTTGTGTCACCCACAACAGCAGGTACTTTAGATGCTACAAAATTGGGCGTGCTGATTTCGATGATGTTTTTTACAAATGTCACGTACTTTCAAAAAATTTCCTTCGCTTTCCTATTTGCTTTAGCCGGCACACTATTATTTATGCAAATATTAAATCGGATTAAATTTAAAGATGCAATCTTTATACCGCTTATTGGCTTGATGTTTGGGAATATCCTTTCGTCTATTACGACATTCTTTGCGTATAAGGCAGATATTATCCAAAACATTTCTGCATGGTTACAAGGAGATTTCTCATTAATGATGAAAGGTCGTTATGAACTTTTATACATAAGTGTACCCGTGCTGATTTTTGCTTACATTTATGCAAACCGTTTCACAGTCGCTGGTATGGGTGAGGACTTTGCTAAAAACCTTGGTCTCTCCTACAAGTTTGTTGTGAATTTTGGTTTAGTGTTAGTAGCCCTTATTTCAACAACAGTGGTGCTTACTGTTGGTGTGATTCCTTTCCTTGGGTTAATCATTCCAAATATCATTTCGCTGTTCAAGGGGGATAATCTTGCAAAAACATTGCCTCATACTGCTTTGCTAGGGATGTCATTCTTACTATTATGCGACATTTTAGGGCGTGTGCTGATTTACCCTTATGAAATTCCAATTAGTATGACAGTTGGTGTCATCGGAAGTGCGATCTTCCTAATTATGTTGTTTAGGGGGAAAGCATATGCGTAACCATACAAAGATGTTGATTTTAATTGGTCTTGCAGTAGCTTCTATCTTACTGTATGTATTTTATGAACTAAATGGAAACTATCATTATGCGTTCCCTCGCCGCCTTATTAAAGTCGTAGCGATGTCGTTAACGGGAATAGCTATTGCATATTCTACTGTGGTTTTTCAAACAATTACACATAATCGTATTTTAACGCCAAGTGTAATGGGACTAGATGCATTATATATGATGGTTCAAACATGTATCTATTATTTCTTTGGTTCAATGTCGATATTTGTGATTAGCGCTCAATACAATTTTTTACTTGCTGTTTCAGCAATGGTTGTCTTTGCATTAATTTTCTATCGCGTATTGTTCAAAGAGGGAAAGCGCCCAATTTACTTCTTACTGCTTGTCGGTATGATAGTAGGAACGTTTTTAGGAAGTGTGACAACGTTCTTCCAAGTTTTAATTGATCCGAATGAATTTTTAAGCTTACAAAGTAAAATGTTTGCAAGCTTCAATAATGTGAATTCGGATTTAGTGTGGCTTGCAGCTATTGCAATTATCGTTGCCTTTCTCTATGGCTGGCGACATATGAGCCAGTTAGACGTAATGTCTCTTGGTCGTGATACAGCTATTAACTTAGGAGTGCCATACGATAAGCTTGTACAACGCATGCTTATACTGTCCTCGGTATTAATTGCAGTATCTACTGCTCTTGTTGGACCCATTACATTCTTTGGTTTAATCGTAGCGAATTTATCTTATCAATTTTTCAAAACGTACAAGCACTCTGTGTTAATAGCAGGTTCTTGTGTGATGAGTATTGTTGCTTTAGTCGGTGGTCAATGGATGGTTGAACGAATTTTCAACTTTGATACAACACTTAGCGTTATTATTAACTTTGTAGGTGGCGTGTACTTCATCTACTTATTATTGAAGGAAAGTAGGTCAGCAGGATGATCCAAGTAAAGGAACTCTCCAAGTTTTTTGGCAAAAAACCGGTCATTCAAGATGTCAGTGTGGACGTTGCCCCAGGGAAAATTACGTCATTTATTGGACCAAATGGTGCAGGTAAATCAACATTACTTTCAATGGTAAGCCGTTTACTAAATGCAGATACTGGAGAAGTATTACTCGATAAATCAGATGTACGTCGTTGGAAATCAGATGACTTTGCAAAGCGAGTTTCTATTTTGAAGCAATCAAACTATATGAATGTACGTCTAACTATTCGTGAGCTTGTGTCATTTGGCCGTTTCCCTTATTCAAAAGGAAATTTAAAGCCAGAAGATGAGCTAAAGGTAGATGAAGCTATTCAATATATGAATTTAGAAGATATGCAGCACAATTATTTGGATGAATTATCAGGTGGTCAGCGTCAGCGTGCTTTTATAGCTATGGTTATAGCTCAGGATACGGACTATATACTGCTTGATGAACCACTTAACAATTTAGATATGAAGCACTCTGTGCAAATCATGAAAATTTTACGAAAGCTAGTTGATGAGCTAGGTAAAACGGTTGTTATTGTATTGCATGATATTAACTTTGCATCCGTATACTCCGATCATATCGTAGCCTTAAAAAATGGGCGTGTTGTAAAAGACGGGCCAACAAATGACATCATCAACTCGGATGCTTTGAAGGAAATCTATGATATGGATATCCCGGTTCAGGAACAGAATGGCTGTCGTATTTGTGTGTATTTTAACTCTTAGTAGTAATAGATGGTCCAACCATCATCAAACAATAAATTTTAATTTTAAAGGAGCAATTTTACAATGAAGAATTGGAAATTACTTACTGTATTAATGGCGATGATGCTATTAGTATTAGCTGCTTGTAGTTCTAAGGAAGAAGATAAAGAAGATGATAAAGGAACAACAACTGATAAACCAGCTGAAGAACAAAAGGAAGAAGCCTCAGCATATCCAATCACAATCCCAGGTAGCACAAGCGGAGAAAGCACATTTAAAGAAGTAACACTTAAGGAACAACCAAAAAACATTGTCGTATTTGACTATGGTTTCCTTGATACTTTAGATGCTTTAGGAGTAGAAGTTGCAGGTATTCCTCAACAATCTGTTCCTAGCTATTTAAGCAAATATACTGATACAACTTATGTAAATGTTGGTTCTTTAAAAGAGCCTGATTTCGAAGCTATTTCTTCAATGGCTCCTGATATTATTTTCATTTCTGGTCGTCAAGCTTCTGCTTACGAGGAACTTTCTAAAATCGCGCCTACAGTATTTGTTGGGGTAGATAACGCTAATTTTGTAGAATCATTCAAAACGAATACTGAATTAGCTGGTAAAATCTTTGGTAAAGAAAAAGAAGCTGCTGATGCATTTGCTGCATATCAAGCTAAAGTAGAAGAATTAAAAGCGAAAACTACTACATCAGAAGAGAAAGCTTTAATTGTTTTAGGCTCTGAAGGCTCATTATCTGCATATGGTCCTGGTTCACGCTTTGGTGTGATTCATGATGTATTTGGTGTAAAAGCTGCTGATGAAAACATTAAAGTTGATACTCATGGTGACAATGTAAGCTTTGAATATATTCGTGATACAAACCCAGATATTTTATTTGTAGTTGACCGTGACGCTGCTGTAAACCCAGAAGGTGAGTCAGGTACAAAAGCTGCAATTGAAAACGAAATCGTAGGTGCTACTAAAGCCGCGAAAAATAACAAAATCTTCTACCTTGATCCTCAAGTATGGTATTTATCAGGTGGTGGATTAACTTCTGAAACACAAAAAGTTGAAGATGTCTTAAAGGCGTTTAATTAATATGTTTGTACAAATTAAACGAATTGTAGTGACGGAAGGGAATTCGGATAAGGTTGTGGAACGTTTTGGTGCTAAGCCAGACGGGCCATCGCTTCTTGAGCAGCAACCTGGCTTTATTGATAAGCAGGTACTTGTTAAAAAAGTGCGCCGTGGTGATGAAGAAGTGCTAATCATGGTTCGTTGGGAATCAGAGGAAGCATGGAAAAATTGGGAGAAGAGTCCCGAGCATATTGCAGGTCACAAGGCAAGCGCAGGCAAGCCGAAGCCTGAACACGTTATTGAAAGCGGACAAGAAGTTTACTATGTAAAAGGCTAATAAAGGTAAGGTGTCTCAATTTGAGGCACCTTTTTTGATGTAAAAGAGGAGAAGGAAGGCAATAAGAAACCTTCCAAAAGACAGATAAGTGAGCGAGGGATTTGCAGATTATTAAATGGATCGTTCAATCTAGCATCAAAATTAAGTTAATGTTTAATTGTCGTTTTATTCCATGTATTAAAGGCCTTAGTAATATTAAAAGATATACCACTATCATTAATGGAAACGCCCGCTAAATTGGCGGTAGGTTGATATTGTGTCCAATTCTTTTCCTTCATCGTTGATAAATTACCAGATGAGGAGATATCCATTGCCAAATCGGTATTACTATGATAAATGGAGGAGCCAATTAAATTTTCCTCTTTTCTAATAACTGAAGTATTAGAATCACTATTAGTCATAGATGCACCTCTTGCATTAATAATGGTGCAATGTGTAGTTGTATATAGGATTGGTGCATTAATATTTAGCCCAGAGGTAAATGGAACGACTAAAGGTGATACAGACCAGCCTTCTTCAAAAACTCTTATAATTCCGTAAGGTTCAATAAACATGTCCAACCTCTGTTGAAAAGTATCCTCAAATCCAGGTATCTCACTAATAAAATTCGATAATGTAGTATTATTTTTATATTCTGCCAAGGTTTCCAAATAAGCTTGTTGCTCGGCTTTAATAATAATCTGTTCAATGCTTTGTTGTTCATATGAAGGTTTTTTGATGATAATTTCTTCTTCTGAGACAGAAATTGCACAAGAAAAAGTAGCCGTAAGGATTAGAACATTTTCATTTACTCCATTTTTCATTTCAATCACTCCCAGTTTCGGAGAATCCTTAATAGATTTAAATTCTTCCTATATTTAAATTAAATACCTTATGCCCAAATGCTTAATCGTAGCTTTATTTAAGCGTAACATCAGTAAGGACGCCATTTCAATGGTGAGTTTACGCCAAAAAATGGCGGTCGGTTAAACAACACCGCCACTTTTTTTACTAATTCTTAACAAAAAAATGGCGTGATGTCTATGAATACCGCCATTTTTTGGCGGTAATTACGTTTGAATAAAACATGGTAAATATTTACTGAAAAATAAAAGTATGTAGTATTATTTCCCATTAAAATGTATAATATTTATTAATATATTTAAAGGGGGAAGGGACTATTGAAGGGTCTTGATGAACATATTAATGAATCATTGGACATTATTTTGGAAAACGAGACTATTTTGGGCTATGATTTAAAATCGATGTTAAAAAGCTTTAAAGAGGAAAAAAGAACAGTAGGTTATTCATTTGGGAGACTCTGTGTTTTGCATTATGAAGCATTTACAGAGCGTTTAGATAAGGATATTTATAAAGTAGCCGCGGCTATTGAGCTTCTTATTTTGTCATTTGATATTATAGATGATTTGCAAGATAAGGATTCAGACTATAGCTGGAGTAAAACACCTGAGTTATCATTAAATGTTGCATTGGCTATGCTAGTAATGGCTTCTAAAATAATACGTGAAACCTCATTTGAACACAAAAATAGGGCTATTCAAATTCTTGAGGAGTACGCATTAGGTAGCATTAACGGACAGCAGCTTGATTTACTCAATACCTGTAGAGATGAGCAGTCCTATTTACAAATGATTGAACAAAAATCAGGTTCATTAACAGCTCTGAGTTGCCTAATTGGGGAAGTACTTGCGAAAGGGGAAATCTCTTCTCAGGTGAAGGAATATAGTAAATACATAGGCATTATTCAACAAATCAAAAATGATATTCAGGGTTTAAAAACCTGGGGCCGGAAAAATGATTTGCTAAATAAAAGATACTCATTGCCTATTATTTATCTTTTATCACAGAAAAATGATGTTTCAAATTCTGTAAAAAACTATTATAATGATGATATAGTTGCAGTTTTGGATAATAATGCTGCAGAAAACGAGTTGACAAATGGTGGTGCGATACGTTATGCCATTACCATTAAAAATGTCTATAAGTTTAAAGCATTGAGCTATCTTGAAAATGTAGCTATAAAAGAAGTAGGTAAAGATTACCTAAAAAAACTTATGAAATGAGGAGAGATTATTATGATGAACGTAATTCAGTATCTAGAACAAAACCCAGCCCTAGTTACACTTTTAAAGGAACAAAAAGCCTCATTGATTGGAATTTCAGCTGTGGAACAAAAAGCAATTTTAGATGCATTTAATAATGAAATTGATTTAGAGGGCGGAATTTGGAACTAAAATTATTATCAGGTAGGATTTTTTGGCGCGCTATAAGTCTCTATTTAGCAATTGGTCTTTTTTTGCTATATGTGAATTATAGCGGGCCTTTTTTGAATATAGGGCTTAAGGAAGAGGAAGGACAATGGGTAATCACTGATTTCTATTACAAAGAATGGGCAATGAATCAAAATATATCTACAGGTGATATTGTTGTAAATGTTAATGATACACCGATTGAAGATTTGGATAATGTTAAATATTTATCTACAATATTATCTGCGCATGATTTAACGATCATTAAACAGAACGGGGAGAAAGTAAATGTAAAGATACATCATTTTGATATCCCTCAGCAATTTTACTATCTTTTGGTGATGCCTGCTTGTTATTATTTTATAACTTTAATTATCACTTCTTACCTTTACTTTAAACAAAAAAATACAAAACTTATAAATCTACTAATTCTTTTTATGCTCACAGTTTCTATAGCATACGTTAGTAGCGGAGCTTCGGGAAGATTGAATTCTGCTGGGATTATCATTAACCGTGGAAGCATGTTGTTATGCCTAGTGTTATTACTACACTTTTTAAGGAATTATTATACATTTTTAAAAACAAACTGGTTGCTTTCTAACAATATTAAATTATTTTATTTACTACCCGTGATAGCCATGATTTTGGGCTGTATTGGCATTATATATCCATCTTCTCATAATTTACTTTCTAATGTTGTATTAGCTATTTTCTTCATTTTCCTAATTATCATACTTAGTATATTATTGCTAAGCTATTTCAAATATAAATCGCCTCAGTTGAAGATGTTGCTGAATAGTATTATGATTCCTTTTCTGCCATTCCTATTTCTATATGCATTCCCTAACATCTTATTTCATCGATACATTCTTTCAGCTGAAATTAGTGCTCTATTTTTATTATTAATTCCTTTTAGTTTTATTTTTACACAGCTAGCTGAACGATTATTTGATATTGAATATCATATTACAAGACTTCGTTATTATGTGATTTTTTCATTATTGTTTACTGTGTGGTTTACAGTTGGCTTATATTGGATTGCAGGTAAATACTTAACGATGACTGTCGTATCAGGTGTTTCATTCTTTACCTTTGTATCTGTAGTTGTACTTTTTTACATAAAAGAAAAGGTTGATTATCGAAAACGAAAAATCCTATTTTCAACAAAAGGTGATTACATACATCAGCTATATACTGCGGTAGATCGAATTGGTAAAACTATTAAAATAGATGAACTATTAAAGAAATTTGCGCAAGAGGTTTCGCTGCATCTTGAGCTAGAGGATGTATTTGTATTAACCTATGACTATGGTATCCATCAATTTACTTCAACGGCTGAGGGAAAAAGGCTTTCGTTTAATCCTATAGTTATAGAGGATTTGAAATTGGGAGAGATTCGAAAAATCGACAAAGTCTACATAGCCTTTCTCCATCAAGATGCTCATTGTAAAAGAGCCTTAGTATTGGGGCATAATAATTCGATTCATTTAAAAGAAGAAGAGCTTTTATGGCTAGAATTGCTCCTGCTTTATGTTAATAATTTTATTGAAAATACAAAGATGGTGGAAGAACTGTTAGAGGAATTAAAGCATATGAAGCAAGCAGACGATAGTCATTTACCGTGGTTAAACAAACTACTCTGGCTACGCTTTGAAGAAGAAAAATATCAATTGGCACAGGAATTACATGATACCAATTTGCAAGAGCAACTGCATATTGCTCGAGAGGTTGATGCTCTTGTTAATGCAAAGAACACGGCAGAAATTCAAGAAAAACTTGCAAAAATTCATAAGCAGATGGTTGCTTCCCTACATGATTTAAGAACCTATTGTGAAAATTTGAAGCCTCCATTACTTGATACGTTAGGATTAAATGCAGCTTTAGAGAAGCTGATTCGAAAGGTAACAGAAAGAGCTAATTTTATGTTACTTTATACGATAGATCGCCTTTACCTAGAGGATGAACGTATGAACTTAATGATCTATCGACTCTTTCAGGAATTGCTCAATAATGCTTTAAAACATTCCTACGCTAGAACGGTTGAAATACATCTTCAAGAGACTGATGATGGATTTGAAATTTTTTACAAAGATGATGGTATTGGCTGCAATGTTGATGATATTATTATTGCAGAATCAATGGGGATTCGTGGTATGCAAGAGCGTGTAAAAGCCTTTAATGGGCAATTTTATATTGAGTCGCAAATTAATGAAGGGATGTCGATTAGAATTACAGTAAAAGAAGGAAGTGACACACTTGATTACGATGCTCATAGTGGATGATCACCCTATTGTGTTAGAGGGAACAAAAAATTTATTTCAAGAAAACGAAGACATTATCGTTGATACAGAATGCGATGCAACAAATGTTATCCAGAGAATTAGAAATAACCCCTATGATATTTATTTGATAGATATAAATATGCCATTAGAAAATGGTATAAATTTAGCCCGTAACATTAAAGCTATTCAGTCAAAAGCTTCAATTATTCTTTATACAGGTGATGATATTACGGATTATTATCCGCTTATCTTAGAAAGAAAAATAGAAGGAATTTTGGCGAAAACAGCTTCCAAGGAACAAATATTACGGACTGTACGCGCTATTGCTAATGGAGAAATTGTTTTACCTCAAAATTTCTTAGACTTTCTCGATAATAGATTTAAATTGCAAGATGCTAAGCTTGATATTCATTTAAATGAAAAAGAAAAGAAAATTTTAAGATTAATTGCCGAAGGACATACGAATAAGGCGATAGCAATTGAGCTAAATATTCCTCAGCGAACAACAGAAAGATATTTAACACAGTTGTTTTCTTTGCTAAATGTTGACTCACGTACAGAGGCTGTAAATCTTGCTGAAAGAATGAATTTACTCTAGTGCAACTATATGTTATAATAAAATGGAACTGGTATATATTTCAATAAAAAGGGAGACATTAGGTAGTTTCAAACTCCCATATATTAACTTAGGTAAAATTTCCTTATTAACAATACTAAATGCCTATATTTTTCTTTTGACACCGCCAAAAAATGGCGGTGTTTTTTATATATACGCCAAATCACGCCAAAATTTTCATTAAAGACCGCCATAAAATTGGCGTAAACCTAACATTGAAATGGCGGTATAAGTACTGGTACGCTTATGTTAATCGTGGTTAAGTAAATTTTGCTGTAGTAAGTAATAATAGACAAAAAATTTGTAAAAAAGGTACCTTGCTATCTATGAATAAAGTAGAAATTGTAGATTTTTTAAAGTTACTAGCTAGTCAACGTACTTCACCATAAAACTTTATATAAAGGTAGGCGTGTATTTTGAAAGTAGAACTTGAAAATTTATTTTCTATAGATGAATCTAATCAAGATCAAGTCATTAAAGTGTATAATCGCTATGGAATTTTTATCGGTGCGCCTGAAATTAGAAAAAGAAATTTAAAGGCATCATTTAATCCAATTTTTACATTAAATGAAGAAGTAACATATGAACAAGTAGCTGCATTATATAAATCTTTGGAGCGCGAATTAGGGATTGTTTCTATTGGAGAACGTTTTTACTTTGATTTTTCAGATAATGAATATGAGCAAGCACCATTGTTTACGTTAAATTCAACAGGCAATTCACCTGATATGTTTGTTGACGATAAAGGAACTCTATTTTCCATAAGTACTTATTGTCAACATTGTGGGCTAATGGAAAAAGAGCAACTTTCACCAATTGTTATTGATACAACAGAAATGAAAGATCGCCATCTTGTACACGTGAGCGGATATTGGATAGCTTCACAGGAATTAGTAGCATTAATGGAGCAGGAGGACATTCAAGGTTATGAGCTACTTGAGGTAATCCATCAGGGGACAGAGGAAGGTAAGCAAAAGGCATTTCAAATTATACCTACACAAGTATTGCCCCAATGTAGTAATGAAAGAGTGAAATTATATTTTGCAACGGAGCAACCGCCATGTCGATGTGGATTAAGTGGTGTTATTAATGGCCCAGATATATACAAGAATGAAGACTTGAAAGATCTGACAGGTGATGTATTCTACTCAGCAGAGTGGAGTCATGATGGCAGATATTTGTACCGAAAAACTTTGTTTAGTAGAAAGTTCAGAGAAATTATTATTAAAAACAATATTTCTCGTGAGGTAAGAGGCGAAAAGGATAAAAACTTTGGACCTAGAGATTGGTTATTTGACCCTGTACTTTTAAAATAAGCTTTCTGACAATGATATAAAGATGAGGAAGTGTTTATTTTGTTTAGAAAAATAATACCTATCATTGCAATATTGTTTATCGTTGCATTAGCTGTTTCCAATTATTTCAATACAACTAATAAAATAACATTTGTTATGGTTCAAGAAAATGAAAGCAGTTGTTCATTGATCTAGACAAATGGAATATTTACCCCTTGCTAATTAAAATATGATATGATGTGGAAAATAAAATAGCAGGGTGAAGTAAGGAATGAAAACTTTGGTATATCCATTAGCATTATTAACAGTAATTATCTATTGTTGGCTACAGGCTAATTTTCAAAGTCATTCGATTGAAAATTTTGATACAAAAATGGCAGAGTTTTTTTTCGGGAATCGTTTTATTGAATTTTTTCATTATATCGGTGAACCTGTATTTGTAATTTTTGTAGCTCTTATTTTAATTGTTTATTTAGCTTGGCAGGCAAAAAATTATCGAGGTATTTTATTTGTTTTATTAACAATAGCGGGTGGTAATGTACTGAATCAAATTTTAAAAAAATGGGTACAACGACCACGACCTGAAATCGAAGAGCAACTTACTTCTTTCAGTTTTCCATCTGGACATTCTATGACAGGGATTTTATATTTATTCACAACAGCCTATATTTTATCGGAAAACAATAGTAAAGGACGTAAAATCTTGCTTTGGATTGGCGCAATCATTTTAACTGTTCTTATTGGTTTGTCTCGAGTTGCTGGTGCTCGTCATTTTGCTTCCGATGTGTTGGCTGGCTGGAGCATGGGCTATACGTGGTTCATCATTTGTATGTTTTGGTATGGACGTCGAAAGCGATATTTTCAAAGAAATCAATAATGGCATGTATAGAGGGAGCTGGCATACTAAGCATAGCTCCCTTTGTTATATAAAAATTTAAGTAGCTTATTATAAGGGAATACCTTGCTCAACCTCTATAAGCTTTTTTACAACCTCTAAGCAGTCATAAAATGTTTCGAATGGTTTATAGGGAAGATCGAGTTCTTTACAGCGTGTTATAAGATGATCTCTAGCAAGTACTAAGTCTGCCTGTTTAGCAGCCTCAAAATCAGATAGGGAGTCTCCAATCACAATTTTAAAATAATCACTATGTGTAACTTTGCGCATGACACTTGGCTTACAGCAGCCACAACCCTGCGTATTAAAATTAGAACATTCCTCATCACAACTGTTTGGAAAGACAAGCTTAATTTGCCGCCCCGAAAAATCAGCACGATTACAATATATACCCGAAAATGGCCCGTAGCTTTCTAACAGTGGGTCTATGAAAAAATCAACTCCGCTACTAACGATATAAAATGGAATCTGCTTTTCCTGTGCAAAGCTCACAAAATCCCCAAAGCCGTCACGTATAATGACCGTATCTAATAAATAGTCGATGATAGCTTCTTTTTGGTTAGCTAACAATAGCTCGAACATGGCTGAAACACCTTCTTTAAAGGATATGGTTTGTTCCATCATTGCTTTTGCGATTTTCTCAGAATCCTCTGGTACGAATTGAGTCATGAGTGAGACGATATTATCAGTTTCTGTTATGGTGCCATCGAAATCACAGAAAATAATTGGTTTCAAGCTACTTCCTCCTTCAAGAAAAAACGTCTACCTTTTCAGTAGACGTTTAAACATTACTTTACTTGTATACCATGTTCATCGGCTTTTGTTAGGATAATTTGATGATCTGGAAATTTATTTTTCATAGCTTTTACAAAATCGTCAGCAATAGTGGTTGGAATAATGGAAATAAGCGTTGGTCCAGCTCCACTTAATGCTGTTCCAAATGCACCATTCGCCTTAGCCTCTTTATGAATTTCTGTATAGTTTGGAATTAATTTTGCCCGGAATGGCTCATGGAATAAATCAGCTTCCATATAGAGACCAGCTCGCTTGAAATCACGTGCCATTAATGCAGCGGCGAGCATATTGGCATTTGCTGAAGCATGCACTGCATATGTGCGTTCAAATTGCTCTGGTAGCACAGAACGAGATTCGCTTGTTTTTAGTTCAACATCCGGTACAAAGACCACAAAGGCAGCGTCAATATCATTGACATGGAATGTATCGACAATGCCGTTCTCATTCATTGAAGAAATGGTTAAGCCACCTAATACTGATGCGGTTGCATTATCTGGATGTCCTTCAATTTGTGAGGATAAATTAAGTTTATCCTGCACAGATAAGCCTAACTCACAGACCTGGTTAGCAAGCTCGATGCCAGCCACAATAACGGCTGCGCTACTTCCTAAACCACGTGCTAATGGAAGCTCACTTGCCATCTCTACACGACACGCAGGGAGCTGTTCTCCGAATTGATCAGCAATTTTTTTAGCAATTACGTATAGTAAATGCTCCTCTAACTCAAACTCTTTAGGACCATTATCATCGAGATGGATAATTTCCCAGTTTTCTTGAACAGAAACAGTTAGCTTTAAGTAAAGGGACAAGCCAAGTCCTATCGAATCAAAGCCAGGGCCTAGATTGGCTGTGCTCCCAGGAACTGAGATTTGCCACATTTTACTCATAGTACGCCCTCAATGTATTGGCGAATTTCTTCTTCATTATTTTTAAGAGAAACAACCTCTACTGTTGAAACATTCATTGCAGTATCAGGATCTTTTAGTCCATTACCTGTGAAGATTGTAACAACTTTTGAGCCTTTAGCGATTTTGCCATTTTCAACAGATTTAATAACACCAGCTAATGATGCAGCAGAGCCTGGTTCTACGAAAATGCCCTCTGTACCAGCAATTAATCTATAGGCTGCAACGATTTCTTCGTCTGTAACGGAATCAATAATGCCACCAGACTCATCTCGAGCTGCCTCTGCTAATTTCCAACTTGCTGGATTTCCGATACGTATTGCTGTTGCTACAGTTTCTGGTTCAGCAATTGGTTCTCCTTTTACAATGGCTGCGGCACCTTCCGCTTCAAAGCCATACATCTTTGGAAGACCACAGCTTTTTGCAGCGTTGTATTCTTTAAAGCCCTTCCAGTATGCAGTAATGTTGCCTGCATTACCAACAGGGATGCATAGATAATCTGGTGCTGCTCCTAAAGCATCTACGATTTCGAATGAGGCTGTTTTTTGACCCTCAATCCGGTATGGATTTACTGAGTTTACAAGAGCTACAGGAGTAGTTTCACTTACTTGACGGACAATGTTTAAGGCATCGTCAAAGTTTCCGTCGATTTCGATAATCTTTGCACCATACATTGTTGCCTGTGCTAGCTTACCTAGAGCTACTTTGCCCTTAGGAATAACTACAATTGACTGGATTCCAGCGCGTGTTGCATAAGCAGCAGCTGCAGCTGAAGTGTTACCTGTAGACGCACAGATTACGCATTTGCTTCCATCTTCAATGGCCTTTGCAACGGCAAATACCATACCTCTATCTTTGAATGAGCCTGTTGGATTTGCTCCTTCGATTTTTCCATAAAGCTCAATCCCAAGCTTTTTGGATAAGTTTACTAAATGTATAAGAGGTGTATTACCTTCGTTTAAAGTTAGGGCAGGTGTATTTTCTGTTACGGGTAAAAATTGTTTATATTCTTCAATTAAGCCTTTCCACATAACGTTTACGATCTCCTTTTGTTCTTATAGAAAGAACAGTTGTTTTTGTATAAAAGACATTTTAACGCAAATCGTACTATATTTTCAATAGCATTTAAGAAATTGTCGAAACAATTCGGTAATTTGAATATTGCTTGTCACTTTCTTGAAACAACTGTATAGTATACACATAATGTAAAGTCAAGTGTAAAGACAGGTGGTTATATGACAACAAACACAGTTAAAACAAATAAGACTCAACAATCTATCTCGCGTAATAAGCTTTTAGGGGTAGCGGGTGTTGGCTGGCTTTTCGATGCAATGGATGTAGGAATTTTATCGTTCGTGATTGCAGCTCTAGCAGCAGATTGGGGGCTAGCACCTAATCAATCAGGTTGGATAGGGAGCATTAATTCTATCGGAATGGCTGTAGGGGCACTCGTTTTCGGTGTATTTGCTGATAAAGTAGGCAGAAAACAAATTTTTATGTGGACATTGGTATTGTTTTCGATTGCAAGTGGTTTATCCGCGTTTACAACTACTTTATTTGCATTTATGGCCTTACGCTTTTTAGTAGGCATGGGGCTTGGTGGAGAGCTTCCTGTTGCCTCAACATTAGTTTCTGAAAGTGTTGAAGCTAAGGAAAGAGGAAGGGTAGTTGTTTTACTAGAAAGCTTCTGGGCAGCAGGGTGGTTAATTGCAGCACTGATATCCTATTTTGTTATTCCTACATGGGGCTGGCGTGTTGCTTTATTGTTAACAGCGCTTCCAGCAGTATATGCAATTTATCTTCGCTGGCATTTACCAGATTCGCCTCAGTTTACGGTAAAAGCAGAATCGAAGAAACGTAGTATAGGACAAAATATTGTAGAAGTATGGTCGAAGAAATATGCGCGTTCCACTTTTATGCTGTGGGTGCTATGGTTCACGGTAGTATTTTCTTATTACGGAATGTTTTTATGGCTTCCTAGTGTTATGGTTGGTAAAGGATTTGATATGATCTCAAGCTTTAAATATGTGCTCATTATGACGCTTGCTCAGCTGCCTGGCTATTTCACTGCCGCGTGGTTTATAGAAAAATTTGGGCGGAAATTTGTACTTGTTTCCTATTTAATTGGAACGGCTGTAAGTGCTTTCATTTTTGGGAATGCTGAGACGCTGGCAGTCTTGTTAACGTCTGGGATGTTTTTGTCATTCTTTAATTTAGGAGCATGGGGTGCTCTTTATGCTTATACTCCTGAGCAATATCCGGCTGTGATTCGTGGTACAGGTGCGGGGATGGCGGCAGCAGTTGGACGTATCGGGGGTATTTTTGGTCCTCTTCTGGTAGGTTCATTATTAACAGCGGGGTATGATATTGGTTTTATTTTTGCAATTTTCTGCGGAGCTATCATTATTGGCGTTGTTGGAGTGCTATTTTTAGGAAAAGAGACAAAACAAATCGAATTAGATTAATTAGAAATGTCTTGGGCTATTAATAGTCCAAGACATTTTATTTTTGGTAAGTATAATGCTGTTTTACAAAAAGGCTATTAATTATTGCTCTTTTAATACATAAAAATTAGAATTTGTTAATTTTTATACAATTAATTTCTTGAATCTGTTAAAATAAAAAATCAATATAAAGTTCCTTTCAATTAATTAAGTTGATAAAGATACTAGGGTTAATAAAAATATAATGAATTTTTGTCAATTTATTGCGAACTATTATATTAGCAAGTTAAAGCGCTAAAGATTTTTCTGAAAAGTCATTGTATTCAAATTGTAATCGTGATACTGTATTTTTAATCGAATTTAGAGTCAGTAGTAAACAATCTCCATTCGTGATAATTTCATTGAAAGAAAGGTTGTTAGGGATGAGCATTAATGAAGAAATAAAAAGAAGGTTTGTTAGGTTATCGAAGGGACAACGCAAAGTTGCACAATTTGTTATGAACAACCCCACGGCTGTAATTGGTAACGGTGCGGCTGAAGTTGGGAGACAAGCAAATGTGAGTGAATCGACAGTTATCCGTTTTTGCTATGCGATGGATTTATCGGGTTATGTAGAGCTTCAGGAAGAAATTAGAGGTTATTTATTGTCTCAAAATGGGACTAGTCTTCAACCTACATATACTTCAAATAAACAGCAAAACACAGGCTTTGGTAAGATTATGCAACGTGATAGTCAAAATATTCAAGATACAATCCATCTGATTAATGACAGTATGCTGCAGAAAAGTTCGAAATGGATGCATACGGCAGATAATATTTATATTTTAGGTACTCGTCAAGCTGCATCTATTGCAAACTGGTTCTCATATACACTAAGAACTTTACGCTCAAATGTTAAGCAGCTTCGTTCAGATTCCGATGATATTGTTCAGCAAATTAATAGCATGGGAGAGCATACAACACTAATCGTTTTCTCATGTGATAAGCATACTAATGATATAAAAACTATCGTTGAAATTGCAAAGATGAAAAAGGCAAAAATAATTGCCATTACAGGTTCAGCTTTGTCACCTATTCGTGATTATGCAAGTGCAATATTTGCACTTGGTATGAAAAACCAAACGTCTCTTGATATTGTTCCCGTTTTATTTTCGTTTCTACATGCGTTAATTGAGGAAATGATTAGTCAGGATAAGGCGCAATATGATAAATATCAGCAATCCTATGAACAAGTAGAAAATAATTTATTATTCTTAGATGCAGCAAGAGAAAAGCAAGTTTTTTAAGGCATTAGGCGCGTAGAACATTACTGTTCTATGCGTTTTTTGGAGGAAACAGAAAAAAAAGATGCCCAAATAAGTTTTAGACACCTTGAAAAGAAGCTTATAAAATTTTACTGAAGCTGTATTCGTTCATGTAGCGATTGTTTAACTTAATGGCGTTTTTTCGAATTCCTTCTTGCTGAAAACCTAATTTGTTGAATAAGTTTAAGGCGATATCATTATGCTCCATAACAGACAATTCTAAGCGTGAGATTTCTCGCTGTTTAGACCATTTCTCAACTGCCTCCATGAGTGCTAAACCAATTCCTTTTCCTTGGTACTCTTCCTTAACAGCTAGGTGAATAGATGCAACGTGTTTATTTTTAGAATGCTTGTGGCCATGGATAACTGCATAGCCAGCAAAACTACCATTTAATATACAAAGTAAAATTGTTCTGTTTTTTAGTTGCTTCCAGTAGGTTAAATTTTTACGAAGCTGTTGTACAGTTAAATCTAATTCATCTTGGACGTTATACATAAAGTCAGTTTGTTCAAAGATCTCTTCCTGTAAATGTATAAATGATCTAGCATCTGATGCTTCGATTGCTCGGATTATGTAGGCAGATGGGATGTCATCATCATTAGAGATATTATTCGCTGTAGCCTTCATTTGTGTACGTGAGAAAGTTACACTAGTTCCAAGTTTAATGTCAATGACGTAGTAACCTGCATTTGTCCATGTCAAATAGTGTGTAAGAGGAGGCTTTGTTTTTTTCCACCAGCTTTTATTCAAATAAGCTGCATTTGGTAAGGCTTGTCCCATAATATTTTCGAGTTCGCTAAAGGATAAAGTAATTTCTTGTTGTAAAGCTACTTCAAAATAATTTGCTAAAGGAATATACTTTTTTTCCATCTTCTTTGTCATTGTTATCCCCATTTCCTGTATATCCTAAAATATAGACTATCTGATAATAGCATAAACTTATGGTTTCTTAAATATAAAAACGCAACTATATATCTATTTATTTCAATTATTTTTAATGAAGTATTAATAATTAATAATAAATGTTAAAAATAGGATGGTAAAAAAATATAAAAATATAGTTATTGAGGAAAATATTCATCTACTAGCTTGCCTATGTATCTTCTTTAACCTATGGGAAAAGTAAGATAAGTAATATGTAGAAGTTATTTTGATATACGGAAAATATCAAAGGGATTTTTAAAGCAAGTATATTGCAAGCACTGATAGACAAAGTTTTACTTTCTATCACGATAGTTCATAGGGTATGATAAAATAAAATAAATGTTATTGCTATTTAGGAGGAGTAATTTTAATGAGTAAAGTTTTAGTTTTTGGTCATAAAAATCCTGATACAGACACAATTACATCTGCCATTGTCTATGCATATTTAAAGCAACAGTTAGGGATAGATGCTGAAGCAGTTCGTCTAGGTGAAGTAAACAACGAAACACAGTTTGCTTTAGATAAATTTGGCTTTGCGGCACCACGTTCCATCTCATCAGTAGTAGGAGCAGAAAAAGTAATTCTTGTAGACCACAATGAATTCCAACAATCTGCTGATGGCATTGAAGAAGTACAAATTACAGAGGTAATTGATCATCACCGTATTGCCAACTTCCAAACAGCTGATCCTTTATACTATCGTGCTGAACCTGTGGGCTGTACTGCTACAATTTTAAATAAAATTTTCAAGGAGAATAGCATTGAAATACCTGCAAATATTGCGGGATTAATGCTTTCTGCTATTGTTTCAGACACATTACTATTCAAATCACCTACATGTACAGAGCAAGATATAAAAGCTGGTGAAGAATTAGCGTCAATTGCAGGAGTTGACATCGCAGAGTACGGTTTAGCAATGCTGAAAGCAGGTGCCGACCTTTCAGATAAATCATTAGAGGATCTTTTATCATTAGATGCAAAAGAGTTCCAGTTTGGGGAATATAAATCTGTAGTTGCTCAGGTGAACGCTGTTGATATGAATGACGTGCTTGGACGCCAAGAAGAATTAGAAATTTTATTAAATAAAAATGTTGCAGAAAATGGATTAGATTTATTCTTTTTTGTTGTGACAGATATCTTAAATAATGATTCAACAGCTGTTGCAATTGGACAAGTAGCAGAGGCTGCAGCAAAAGGATTTGGAGCTGAGTTAGTAAATAATCGAGTTATTTTACCGGGTGTAGTATCTCGTAAAAAACAAATTGTGCCAGTTTTAACGGACGCATTGAAATAATAGAGAAAAGAGGCTGTCTTCGAAAAGACAGCCTCTTTTATTCTAATTTCAATGGTTGTACAGCAGGACCTTCAAGAACTTCTCCCTTGGCATTGAAGCGAGACCCATGACATGGGCAATCCCAAGTTTCATCAGCTTTATTCCATTTTGTTTTACAGCCTAAATGCGTGCAAGTTGGTGTATTGGCATGTCTAAGATAGCCACTGACAAATTCCTTGGCTACAAATCCTCCAACCTTAAGCATTTGCATAAATTGAGCACCAAATTTTGTACGTGCTGGTGAATAAAGAGCAATTGCACCGTCTTCACTCCTTGAACCTGTAATTAAGGAAGACAATATATCTCCAGCTACAAATGAGTTAGAGATTCCCCATTTACGGTAACCAGTTGCAATGAGGACATTAGGCTGCGATTTTGCAATTCTTCCTACATAAGGAATCATGTCAGGTGTTTCAATATCTTGTGCGGACCAACGATAGATTGGTTCTTGCTCGAAATGTGCCCTCATTTCTCCTTCGATGGCTTCATAATAGGGTTCTGTGTTCGCTTTTTCACCTGCAATATGGTTAGCACCACCTAACACTAAATAATGCTCATTGTTTATGGTAGCTGTACGAATTGAACGAGATGGGAAATCTACACAGAGATACTGCCCTTGCATTGTTTCATTAATTTTGCTAGCGACCATATAGGAGCGGCTGTTAGAAAGCTTAAAAAGATGTAGCCCTTTAAAGGCTTCAATGGGGTAATGTGAACACAAAATAAGTTTGTTATATTGAACCGACATATTATTTTCGGTATGTAAATTATTTTGTGATATGTTTAATTGCTGCACACGAGTATTTGTATAGAGTTTTGCACCCATTGATAATGCTTCTTTTGCAAGAAAATTACAAACCTCCACTGGATTTATTTGCGCCTGCTGCGACATATTAAGTGCTTTTGTAATTGGGAAAGGAAGCTCTGTTTCAGAGGTGATCTTTGCTTTGATATTTAAAACTTTGTAGGCATTCCATTCTTTTAATAGCTGTGCATATCCTGTTTTTGTTTGGCAATAAAGTAATGATTCCACTTGCTGGACACTATTCTTTGGAAGTAATTGCATCGCTTTTTCAATAGCGAGCTGATTGAGCTGATAATAAAGCCTGGCTTCCTCTACTGATAGTTTTTCAATAAGTTCTGAATAAACTAGGCTATGCTGTGCAGTTAATTTTCCTGTTGAATGACCAGTCGTACCATGGCCTAAATGTGTATTTGCTTCAAGTAAGACTACGTCAACACCCGATTTAGCCAAGGTATAGGCTGTATAGAGACCTGTCAAGCCTCCTCCAATAATGCATACATCACAAGTTGTAGAAGCATTTAGAGATGTTAAGGAGATGGAATCAGATGTTGCAAGCCAAAGAGATTGTATCATACATAAAATCCTCACATTGTTTTTACGTTCAGTATGTAGATAGGTTTGAAAATTTATGCAAAGAAGCATAAAAATTGCCTTGCTATAAGGTCTATCGCTACAATGTAGCAAAAAGGAGTGTGTTGGATGATGAAAATTGAAATATGGTCAGATTATGTATGTCCATTTTGTTATATTGGAAAAAAACAGCTTGAGCAGGCAATAGAGGATACAGGTTTTACAGGACAGGTGGAGCTTGTATATAAAAGCTATCAACTTGATCCAACTACACCTGTTGATACAAATGTATCCACGTTTGAAGCTTTAGCGAAAAAGTATGGTATGTCTTTAGAAAAAGCAAAAGAAATGACGCAAGGCGTGGCAGCTAGGGCCAAAGAGGTTGGCCTAAACTATAATTTTGATAGGCTTATGGAAGAAAATACTTTAAAGGCACATCGTCTAGTGAAATGGGCGGAGCAGCAAGGGGATGCTACAGCACTTGTAGAAGCCCTTTTACATGGTTATTTTATTGAAGCAAAACGGATTGGACACGATAATGTATTAGTCGATATTGCTGAGCAAGTAGGTTTGAATCGTGACGAAGTTGCGAAAGTTCTTGCGTCTGATGAGTATAAAAGTGAGGTAGAATCGGACATTCAGGAAGGGCTAGAACTTGGTGTACGTGGTGTACCGTTCTTCGTTGTCAATCGTAAGTATGGTATTTCAGGTGCTCAACCACAGAAAGTATTTGAAGATACTTTGCGTAAAGTGGCACAGGAAGAGGGTTTACAGCCAACATTGAAAATGGCTGGCACTGACGAAACTGGAGTATGCACAGACGAAAGCTGTAAGTTTTAAATTAAGCTAGACGGATATTAATATGTCTATATGAGTATTTCAGTCAAAAGTATGAAATTAATAATGTTGACTTTTGACTGAAAATTTTTTAGACTAAGGAAGTCATATATCTCGAAATCGAGATATACTAAATTATGATTTTAAAGGGAGATTTTATATAATGAACGTATTAGTAGTAAAAGCTAACAACCGACCAGATGGTATTTCAACAAAAATGTATGAGACATTTATGGAAAATGTAAAAGGTGTTAATGTTACAACGTTTGACGTGTATAAAGAAGATATGCCTTATTTTGGTCAAGATCTTTTCAATGCTTTTGGTAAAGTACAGAATGGCGGAGAGCTAACTGAAATCGAATCTCGTCTTTTAGCTGCAAAGCAAAAAGCAATGGATGCTTTAACTGCAGCTGATGTAGTTGTATTTGCTTTCCCACTTTGGAACCTAACAATTCCAGCTACATTACAAACTTTCATTGATTATGTATACCAAGCTGGATACACATTCAAATATAATGAGCAAGGCCAAATGGAGAGCTTAATGACAGACAAAAAAGCAATTATTTTGAATGCGCGTGGTGGTTACTACTCTTCACCAGAAGCTCAACCACTAGAAATGGCAGTGAACTATATTAAAAATATTGCAGGTGGCGTATTCGGTATGGAAATTATCGAAGAAGTTGTTATTGAAGGACACAATGCTTCACCAGATAAAGCTCAAGAAATTATTGCAAATGGCCTAGAAGAAGTTAAGAAAGTAGCTCAATCTTTACAATCTATCCATGCATAACCAATATTTTTTTAACAAAAGTTCTCTCTAATCTGAGAGGACTTTTTTTTATTGGTGTAGTGGAGGTACGGTGGTGGTATAGTGGTCTGACATATTGAAGCTATACACTTAATGTTAATTTACATTAAATAACATCATATAGTGAAGAATAAGAGGAATTGGTATTAATCTATGATTTTCTAGTAAAGTGCTTTGCTAATCATTCAAAAGTACATACAATTAGGACTATTTAGTCAGTAAATATATGAATTAGTATAATATAATAGAAATTGTAGGAAAATAATAGATTTCTAAGGAGGTTGTTACATGAATAAGAAATTAATGACTAATTTTTTTGCGATGTTACTTATTTTATTCACATTGCTTCCATTTGGACTGTCTGCAAATGCTGCATCGAACGATGTGACACGTGGAGATTTCGTGAAAGAATTAGTGGGAAAATTAAACGTTGAGCTAGGTGGTGGTTCAAATCTGTCCTTTACTGATGTTCCAAAGGATTTAGCTCCTTATGTGGAAAAAGCAGTAGAACTGAACTTGATTAAAGGTAAAAGTGTCACATCGTTTGGACCAAATGATAAATTAACACGTCAACAGGCTTTTGTTATATCTGCTCGTGGACTAGTTAATGAAAACGCTTCATTCTCAGTGTTAGATAAATTCAAGGATGCTCATTTAATTGCTAAGACACATAAGCAAGATTTAGCAAATGCTGTTGCAGCAAATATTTTACAAGGCTTTGATGATAACACAATTCGCCCCCGCGACTATGTGACATCAGAGCAAATGCAAAGTATTGTGGAACGTTTTGTAGCTGAATATAAATCACCAGTAGCTAAGACTACAATGGATCTACAAATTTTAGGGACGACAGATATCCATACAAACCTAGCTAATTATAATTATTACTTAGATGCTGAATCAGCCGATGTAGGATTAGCGAATACTGCTGCATTAATTGAACAAGCACGTGCTGAGAATCCAAACACATTATTGTTCGATAATGGCGATTTAATTCAAGGAACGCCATTAGGCTCTTATAAGGCGTTGGAAAACGTATTAAAGCCTGGTGAAGTTCATCCAGCGATTGCAGCACTTAATGCATTGAAATATGATGGTGGAACGTTAGGTAACCACGAATTCAACTACGGTTTAGCGTTTTTAGATGAGGTATTAAATGATGTACAATATCCAGTCGTAAATGCAAACACTTATGATGCTAAAACAAAAAAGCATATGTATACGCCTTATGTCATTTTAGATAAAGAGGTTGTAGATCATACAGGTAAAAAGCACACACTTAAAATAGGTGTTACAGGTATCGTACCAACAAAAATTGTTGAGTGGGATGCGATTCATTTAGCAGGTAAAGTTGATATGCAGGAACCTGTTGAAGCGGTAAAAGAAATTGTGCCAGAAATGCAAAAAGCAGGTGCTGATGTAATCGTCGTTCTTTCACATTCGGGTATTGGTGAAGATACGTATGTGGAAGGGGTAGAAAACGTTGGTTATCAAATTGCTCAAATCGAAGGTATTGATGCGTTAATTACAGGTCACTCTCATTTAACATTCCCAGGTGACTATAAGGATCTTAAAAATGTAGATCAAGAAAAAGGGACAATTAATGGAGTACCTACTGTTATGGCAGGTAGCTATGGTAGTCATCTTGGTGTTATTGATTTAAAGCTAGAGCTACAGGGCTCAAAATGGATTGTTGTGGATGGACAAGGTTCTATTCGCTCTATTAAGAAAGAGGGATTACAGCCTTCTAAAACAGTTTTAAATGCGATTAAGGAAGCCCATGAAGGTACTTTAAAGTATATTCGCCAACCTGTTGGTGAGACAACTGCACCAATCCATAGTTACTTCTCTATGGTGCAAGATGATCCTTCTATTCAAATTGTTACACAGGCTCAAAAATGGTTTATTGAAAAGGAATTAAAAGGTACTGCTGATGAAAAGACACCACTGCTTTCTGCTGGGGCACCTTTCAAAGCAGGTTCTCGTAATAATCCTGCCGATTATACAAATATTCCTGTAGGTCCTCTTGCAATTAAAAATATGGCAGATATTTACCATTATGACAACACTGTTGCAACGATTAAAGTAACAGGTGCTCAAGCTATTGAATGGTTAGAGATGGCTGCAGGCATTTTTGCAACAATTGATCCAAATAAAACAGAAGAGCAAAATATTATCGATCCAGAAGCACGTTCTTATAATTTCGACGTGCTAGATGGTTTAACTTATCAAATTGATGTGACATCGCCAGCAAAATATGATCGTCGTGGTAATCTTACTGATGAAAAGGCAAATCGTATTAAAAATGTGCAATATGCTGGTAAACCGATTGATTTAAAACAAGAATTCATCATTATTACAAACAATTACCGTGTTGGTGGCTCATATGGGGCGACATTCAAAAATGCTAATGGCTCTAATGTAACAAATTATGCGTATGAAAATCGCCAAGCTGTTATTGATTACATTATGGACAATAAAACAATAAATCCTGCTGCTGACAATAACTGGTCGTTTGTACCATTCCCAGCAAATACAAAGGTTATTTACCAAACTGCTAAGGATGCTCAAAAAGTTATCCCAGCAGGTAGCTCTATTAAATATTTGGGAGATACAGAGGGTGGCTTTGGTAAATATTTAATTCAATAATGAAAATGAAAAGAAGAGCGCGCGTTAATCGCTGCTCTTCTTATTTTGCCGTTCAAATGTTTGATAACGTGTGCCTTGAAACGTTAGTAATCCAAAGTCGCCCTCTGCAAGTAGTCCAAAATCACGACCATTCATTTTTAACTCTAACCGATCACCGCTTTGTACCTCAAACGTTACATAATAGGATGTATGGGCACTAGTGTTACCAGAACCTCCACGAGTATTAGATCGTTTCGTAACGACTTTAGCTGGAACTGTTAAAATAGGTGAATTATTGTTCTTTGACCACTGTAAAATGCCGTTAAAAACAGTGAACACGATACCTCCAATAACAATTAAAAAGATTATTGAAATAAATATAGAAGCAAATGAAAAATCATTAAACACAAACATAAAATCCTCCTTACCTACATTACAGCTAAAACCATTATATTGGATTTATTTCAAGGTCTACAACAACATCAATTTCATCACTAATTAATACACCGCCTGTTTCAAGCAACGAGTTATACACTAAATTAAATTCTCGACGGTCAATTTGTGTCTTTGCTTGGAAGCCATATACCTCTTGTGCCCAAGGGTTTACCCCGTTCCCGGTATATACTGTAGTAAATATAATAGGCTTTGTTATGTTTTTAATAGTTAAATCACCATGAATAGCATATTCTTTATCTCCAAGTTTTTTAATATCTGTGGATGTAAATAATATTTTAGGATAAACATCAGCATCGAAAAAGTCAGGAGATACAAGGTGAACATCTCGATCGAAATTTTTTGTGGAAACACTTGCAACTGCGATGGCAAAGGAAATGCTTCCACCTTCTACTTGTTCAATATCTGGTAAAGCTATTTCTGCATTGTACGATTCGAATGTACCATGTATTTTTGATATCATCATATGTTTTACAGAAAAGCCGATCGTTGAATGGCTAAAATCAATTGCATACTTTTTCACTGGAAAATCCCCCTAAAAATAGTATCTTACACCGAATGATAGAGTAAAAAATTCAATGATTCAATGGATTACTAATAAAAATGCCTAAATATACGTTAAATAAACGTGTAATTTGTGAATATTTAAAATTATTATAAGAAAGTAAAGATTCATATTGAGAAGAGAGAAGGCATATAGTGAGTTGTCTTGTGCAAAGATTATTTTTCGACTACGGTCATTTTAAATGAAGATAAAGAAAAGGTTTAGTTTTTTATATCATTTAATGTAAATTTCTGTATGGTAACTAAAATAATTCATAATCAAGCTTAAACTTACTTTTAGTAATTAAATATACATATGTAAATTAATTACTTGGTGTAAATAAGTTACTTCAAATTTACTTTTATAAAAAGAATCGTTACAATAGAGTACATAAGAGGTGAAAAAAATGAATGAGACAACTTTATGTCCTCGTTTAGCTAAAGCAATGGATTTAATTGGAAAGCGCTGGACAGGGCTAATTTTATATCAACTATTAGATGGGCCACAGCGATTTAATGAGATTGAGTCTGCTTTACCTGTAAGTGGCCGTTTGTTATCAGAACGTTTAAAAGAGCTGGAAAAAGAAGGGCTTGTGGAGCGAAAAGTATATTCAGAAGTTCCAGTACGTGTCGAGTATTCGTTAACGGATAAGGGTAAGGCGTTAGAAGGAGCTATTCGCAATATCGAATCATGGGCAACGAGCTGGCTTTAAAAGAAGCCTATATATGGATAAGTTGCTAAAAAAGTTTATTGGAATGGTCTTGAATTTTCTTTATAATATTCAACATCTCTGCACAGGGTGCTTTGCAACCCATGAAAACGAGATAAAATACCCTTCATTTTACTTGTCAAATCGAGGTTCTAAATCCATACTAGTGTAGAGTAAGAAGGATGTTAGAAAGGAATTAGCTCTCATGACAAAAGAACAATGGGCATCGGATTTAGCGCAAAGCATAAATCCAGCCAATATTAAATTAAATGAATCATTACAGCGATATACGATGACTAAATTAGGCGGTAAGGCAGATGTTTTTGTTTTACCTGAAACAGAAGAAGAAGCGATATCCGTTATTCGCTATGCGCATATAAATAATATTCCATTATTAATGTTAGGTAATGGGTCCAATATGGTTGTTCGTGATGGCGGACATCGAGGGATCGTTGTTACATTTTCATATTTAGATGAAATTCATATAGAAGATGACCATGTTTACGCGCAAAGCGGCGCACTCATAAAGGATGTATCTAAACTAGCTGCTGCTGCCTCTTTAACAGGCTTTGAATTTGCTTGTGGTATTCCAGGCTCAATTGGTGGAGCGATGGCTATGAATGCGGGCGCCTATGGTGGAGAAATTAAGGATATTATTATTTCCTCTAAGGTGCTAACTAAAGATGGGAATGTTTTAATACTAAACAAAGAAGAGCTTGAACTAGGCTACCGTAAAAGTATTATTGCTAAAAAGGGTTACTATGTACTGTCATCCGAATTTCAGTTAGCTAAAGGTGTGCAGGAAGAAATTGACGCTAAAATTGCAGATTTAACGTTCCAACGAGAATCCAAGCAGCCATTAGAATACCCATCTGCAGGGAGTGTTTTTAAGCGTCCTCCAGGTCACTTTGCAGGGAAGCTTATTCAAGATAGTGGCCTACAAGGAAAAGGCGTAGGTGACGCTGAGGTTTCAACGAAGCATGCAGGCTTTATTGTGAATAAAGGCAATGCTACAGCCTCTGATTATATCGCAACAATCCAAATGGTACAGCGGGTAGTGAAGGAAAAGTTTGGTATTGATTTGGAGACAGAAGTTAAAATAGTTGGTGATGACTTATAGCATACTACGCTCTTCGCTAATGGCGGGGGGCGTTTTTTTGAGGGAGAGAAGAAAATGAAATTTATATCTTGGAATGTTAATGGAATTAGAGCCTGTGTAGGCAAAGGTTTTTTAGATTTCTTCAATAGCATGGATGCTGATTTTTTCTGTATACAAGAAACCAAATGTCAGGCAGGACAAGTTGAGCTATCTCTTGAAGGTTATGAGCAGTATTGGAACTACGCACAGAAGAAGGGCTACTCGGGCACGGCTATCTTTACAAAGCATACGCCACTTTCTGTACATTATGGTGTAGGTGAAGATATTTCTCAGGATGAGGGACGAATTATTACGTTAGAGTATGAAGATTTCTACCTTGTAAATGTTTATACACCAAACGCTCAGCGTGATTTAGCACGATTACCTCTACGTTTAGAGTGGGAGAGTAGGCTAGTTTTATATTTACAGAAGCTAGATGCCCAGAAGCCTATCGTATACTGCGGAGACTTAAATGTTGCACATATGGAGATTGATTTAAAAAATGCAAAATCGAATATTGGAAATTCTGGCTTTACATATGAAGAACGTGCTAAAATGTCAGAGCTTTTAGCAAGTGGTTTTATTGATTCCTTCCGTCACCTATATCCTGAAAAAACAGACCACTATACTTGGTGGTCTTATATGAATAAAGTCCGTGAACGCAATATTGGCTGGCGTATTGATTATTTTATTGTTTCTGAGAGATTAAAAGACAGTATAGAAGAGGCGAATATTCATGCACATATTTTAGGAAGTGATCATTGTCCAATTGAATTACAGCTTCATATTTAGAATTAAAAAATCGTATTTTTCTATTAGGGAAAATACGATTTTTTAACATTCCTCAGTAGTATGGATGATTCATATTTTTTATACTGTCCGTGTTCTATAAATCGCTAAATTTCGCTAATTTTTTTACACTTAAAAGGATTTGGCAGGCGAAAACCAGAATATATTGCAAAGAAGGGGGTTGGCATGTGAGAAAGTTTACATGGAAAAGGTGGCTGCTGGCTACTATCGTTTTTTTAGCAGTAGTTGCGATTGCGCTATTTATCGGCTTTACGTGGTTCATGAATAAATCAAAGCCAGTAATTGATGGGGAGCTTGCTGTAAATGTGTTGGAGCAGGATGTAAGTGTCACAAGGGATGACAAGGGGGTCCCTCATATATTCGCTCAGACAGATGCAGATTTGTATCGTGCACAGGGCTATGTACAGGCACAAGATAGACTGTTTCAAATGGATTTAGCTCGTAGACAGGCAAGTGGTCGCTTGTCAGAGATAATTGGAGAGGCAACCATTAATTCAGATAAGCATTTTCGAACGTTTAGTTTACGAGATGCAGCTGAAAAATCATTATCTGCCTACGATCCAGAAAGCAAGCAGGTACTTGAATGGTTTGCAGAGGGTGTAAATGCTTTTATTGCAGAGGCAAAAGAAAAAAATACGTTAAGCTATGAATTTGCATTATTAGGCTATGAACCAGAGGATTGGTCTGTGGAAGACTCTCTAACAATTGGAAAATATATGGCTTATGATTTAGGCGGAAATTGGAACGCACTTGCATTCCGTCATTGGGCTTTACAAAACTTCGGTGAAGACAAAGCGAAAGAATTATTTATGAAATATCCTGAAAATGCGTCATCTATTATTGAAGCCAATAAGGAAAATCCAGTTGCAGTAGCAGGGCAATTTCAAGCTGATTTATTGCCAAACGAATTTAATGGTAGTAATAACTGGGTAGTATCAGGTGAAAAAACAGCATCAGGCACACCCATTTTAGCAGATGATCCACATCTAGGATTAAGTACACCGTCAATTTGGTATCAAATGCACTTAAATTCACCTGAACAAAATGTTAGTGGCGTAATTTTTGCAGGTATTCCTGGCATTATTTTAGGACACAACGATGACATTGCTTGGGGAGTTACCAATGTTGGACCTGATGTACAGGATTTATATATTGAAATACCAAATCCAGATAATCCAACTCAATATCGCTATGATGGCAAATGGGAGCAAGCAGAGGTACGTGATGAATCAATCAAGGTAAAGGATGGAGATACAGTAGATTTTGAAGTAGTTGTTACAAGACATGGTCCGATTATGACTAATTTAGCATTTAAGGATACGGAGCCGACAGCACAATTTGCCATGCAGTGGACGGCACTTCAGCCAACTGCAGAGTTAAGTGCGATTTTGGGTTTCAATAAGGCGAAATCGTGGAATGAATTTGAAAAAGCGTTAGAGGATTTCAAAGCACCCGCTCAAAATTTTGTATTTGCTTCAAAGGATGGAACGATTGCATATAAAGCCAATGGTCAAATACCAATTCGAAAGCAGGGTGATGGACAGCTGCCAGTTCCAGGGGATTCTAGTGACTACGGCTGGGAGGGCTTTATCCCATGGGATGAGCTACCGACTATAATCAACCCAAAGGAAGGCTTTATCGCAACAGCAAATAATGAAGTTATTGGAGAGGAATATCCTTATCATATTACGAACTTTTGGGCGCAACCTTATCGTTTTGAGCGAATTAAGGAAGTGTTAGCTGCAAATGATTCCATCACAGTGGAGGATATGATGCGACTACAAATGGATCAGCAGAATCTATATGCACGCGAGTTTTTACCAAATTTATTAGCATCAATTAAATCAAAAGATCACGATGGAAAGTACGCAGATATTATTAAATTGTTAGAAGAATGGGATATGATAGATGCCAAGGAATCAGGTGCTCCGCTAGTCTTCCATACATTGATGATAAAGCTTCAGGAAGTATTATTTAAAGATCAGATGCCGGAAGATATGTATAAATTAATGTCTGGGAAGTTTAATATTACTGATCAGCTTTTACGTTCAGCATATGCAGGAGATAAGAGCATTTGGATGGAAGAGCAAGGTGGTGTGGATACAACTGTTTATAAGGCATTCGAACTTACCGTAGCGCAATTAGAAGACCAATTTGGTCAAAATGTATCGAAGTGGCAATGGGGCGACTTCCATCAGCTTACTTTTGATCATACATTAGGCAGTGCTTCACCAATTCTTGCGGCATATTTTAATGCTAAAAAGGTTCCTATTGGCGGCTCCAAGGTTACTGTTCAAGCTGCCGATAATGATGGGGCAGGAAATGTAGACCATGGTGCATCATGGCGTTTTGTTGTAGATGCGGGGGATTTAAGCTCAGCCTATCATATCGTTGGTCCAGGACAAAGTGGGCATGTAAAATCAAATTGGTATCAAGACCAAGTAATGGATTGGGCAAATGGAGTTTATCATCAAACCTTTGTGAGAAAAGATGATATTAAGGGAAAAACATTACTATTAAAAGCAAAATAAACAAAAATCAGCGTACAAGAATGTGCGCTGATTTTTATTTATTTCTTCGTAAGCGTATGATTGAAATTTTTTTATGGAAATAATGATATAAATCCTATACATTCAAATAATCGTTTGAATAAGATGGAATATTATGTTATAGTGAGAACAATCAAACCAATATTTGAATGAGGTGAGGAAATGCCGAAAGAAGTATGTGAAGTAACACTGGTTCATGAGGAAGCGGTCATAAAGGTGCAAAATCAAATGCCTGATTTATCAGGAGTAGCAAAGTTTTTGAAAGCATTATCCGATGAAACAAGATTAAAAATTGCTTTTGCCTTAACGGTAGAGGATGAGTTATGTGTGTGTGATGTTGCTTCAATTATTGGTTCATCTGTAGCGACTGCATCCCATCATTTACGATATTTAAAAGAAAATAATTTAGCGAGATCGTATCGTAAAGGGAAGCAAATGTACTACTCTTTAGCGGATGAGCATGTGTATCAAATTGTAACGATTGCCTATGAACATGCGAAAGAGGGGAAAGCTAATGACAGCAACGACACCATCTAAACAAGAATATAGACTACAAAACTTGTCATGTGCTAGCTGTGCAGCGAAATTTGAAAAAAACGTAAAAGCTATTCCAAAAGTACAAGATGCACAGGTTAACTTTGGTGCTTCTAAAATAACAGTTATTGGAGATATTAGCGTTGATCAAATTGAGGAGGCGGGTGCTTTTGATGGCATAAAAGTGTCACAATCTCCAACTAGGTCTCTGGAAAAATCAATACCCTTTTATCGAAAAACGGAAAATATTTTAGCTGGCATATCATTATTATTTGTAGTGCTTGGTTATATTTTTGGAGCATGGCGTGGTGAAACAGACCCACTACCGATTGGAATGTTTATTATTGCGATTCTAGTTGGAGGTATGGGGATTTTTAAAACAGGCTTCCGCAATTTAGTTCGATTTGAATTTGATATGAAAACACTTATGACTATTGCGGTTATAGGTGCAGCCATTATTGGTGAATGGGAAGAAGCCGCTGTTGTTGTCTTTTTATTTGCAGTAAGTGAAGCATTAGAAGCTTATTCAATGGATAAAGCGCGTCAATCCATTCGACAGCTAATGGATATAGCTCCGCCAACGGCAACGATAAAACGAGCACATGGTGAACATTTCCACGAAATGGAGTTACCAACTGAGCAAATAGAAATTGGAGATATTTTAATTGTTAAGCCAGGTCAAAAGATTGCGATGGATGGCATCGTTATAAATGGGTTATCTGCTGTAAATCAAGCAGCAATAACTGGTGAATCGATTCCAGTTAATAAAACAATTGATGATGAAGTATTTGCGGGGACGTTGAATGAAGAGGGAGCACTAGAGATACGTGTTACGAAGCGAGTGGAGGATACAACCATTGCCAAAATCATTCATCTCGTTGAAGAGGCACAAGCAGAAAAGGCACCCTCACAGCAGTTCGTTGATCGATTTGCCAAATATTATACGCCAGCGATAATGATAGTTGCATTACTTGTAGCAGTTATCCCACCTCTTTTTGTGGGGGATTGGCAGCATTGGATTTATCAAGGATTAGCAGTTCTGGTTGTTGGTTGTCCATGTGCACTTGTTGTTTCAACACCAGTAGCAATCGTTACGGCCATTGGAAATGCTGCTCGACAAGGCGTTCTTGTTAAGGGTGGTATACATCTAGAGCAGTTAGGTCATATTGAAGCGGTAGCTTTTGATAAAACAGGTACCCTTACAAAAGGTCAACCTGCTGTAACAGATATCTATACAGCAGAGGAACTTTCTCAGGATTACGTTTTACAGCTAGTAGCAGCTGTTGAAAAACAATCACAGCATCCATTAGCAAAAGCAATTTTAAAGAAATTACATGATGAAAAATTAACAGAGCTGAACCCTACTGATTTCCAATCTGTCACAGGTAAGGGTGCTTATGCAACGGTTGATAAGCAGATTATCTATGTTGGTAGCTTAAAATGGATTGCAACACTAGCAGCAGTTGATGAAAAAATAACGGAACAGGTTAAGAAACTACAAAAACAGGGTAAAACAGTAGTAGCAGCTGTTAGTAATGATCGATTTATTGGCTTGATTGGAATCGCTGATCAATTACGACAAGAAAGTAAAGATGTGCTGAGTAAATTAAGTGCTCTAAAAGTGAAGCATACAGTAATGCTAACAGGTGATGCAGAGCCTACAGCTCAAGCGATTGCAACCTCTTTAAATATGACAGATGTGCGCGCAAGCTTATTACCTGCTGATAAGTTGATGGCTATTAAAGACTTACGAACGGAATTTGGTGCAGTAGCAATGGTAGGTGATGGGGTTAATGATGCCCCTGCCCTAGCCTCTGCTAATGTCGGTATTGCGATGGGTGGTGCTGGCACAGATGCAGCTCTAGAAACTGCAGATATAGCGTTAATGGGTGATGACCTAACGAAGCTTCCTTATACAATTGGTTTAAGCAGAAAAACATTACGCATTATTAAAGAGAACATTATATTTGCCCTAGCCTTAAAATTAATAGCATTGTTACTCGTCATTCCTGGATGGTTAACCTTGTGGATTGCCATTTTCGCAGATATGGGTGCAACATTATTAGTTGTTTTTAATTCATTACGATTAATTAAAATAAAAAAGTAGTAAATAGGATTTAAAATGTTGAGGTTGTATAGGAATTTTATCTTACCGAGGAACTAGTAATTTTGTTGATATAGATGCTACTAGGGATTCTTGAAAAAGCCCGCCGTTAACGCTATTATAATTTCAGGAACAATGTAACAATTAAACATAAATGAGGCGAAAGTTTGAATATGTCAGATCCTATTTTAGTAAATGTTACAGAGGAAATTGTGCGTGGTTTAGTTAGCTTTCTATTACGAGGACCAGAATATCAAACATTTTGTAAATGTGAAATGTGTGAACTTGACACAGTAGCACTAACATTAAATGCATTGCCTAGTAAGTATGTTACATCTATGGAAGCCCGAGATGAAGCATTTAGAGTCATGAATACACCTGAAAATATAGAGCGTATTAACAGAGAAATTATTCATGCATTACATGTGGTCAATAAGCATCCTCGACATAAAGAAGAGCCCACTTCTATCTGAAGTAGGCTCTTTTTATGCTAGATATAGGAGGATGAAATATCAGTGGTCGAGTAAGTTACGCCTTCTCAGGAGATACAATTTGTATTATACATGTAACGATTTTCTGGCATATGTATTTTCAGTTAACTTTTAAGCCAAGCTTGTAGTAAACTAGAGAGTAAGAATAGGAAAGAGAGGGAATAAGATATGCCAACACCTAGTATGGAGGACCATATCGAACAAATATATCTATTAATCGCTCATAAAGGATATGCTCGAGTGTCTGACATTGCTGAAGCATTATCTGTTCTTCCTTCTTCTGTTACAAAAATGGTTCAAAAATTAGATAAAGATGGTTATTTAGTTTACGAAAAATACCGTGGTCTCACATTGACAGCCAAAGGAGAAAAGCTTGGAAAACGTCTTGTACAGCGCCATGAGCTTCTAGAGCAATTTTTGCGAATCATTGGTGTAGATGAAGAGCGTATTTATGATGATGTAGAGGGAATCGAGCATCATTTAAGTTGGAACTCAATTGACCGCATTGCAGATCTTGTGCAAGTAATGGAAGAAAACCCAGACATTGCGAAAAAATTAGAGGCATCTAGAACACACAATTTATAAAATTTTTTGCGAAAATGATGGTGTGGAGGAAAGGAAGACAATATGAACGAATTAAAATCAGGTGAAGTTGTTACGTTAACAATATTAGAACAACAAGCATCGAGATGGATTTTAACAAATGGAGTTAAAGAACTGCCTTTAAATGCTTCAGAGGTAACAGAGCCACTTGCTGTAGGTGATCGCCTTGAAGTATTTTTATTTGTAGATCGCCGTGGAGAATTGGCTGCTACAACAGCCATCCCGTCTTTTGTACAGGGCGAGTATGGTTGGGCTCGTGTCCTGAAAGTGGTAGAGCGTGAGGGTGCTTATGTAGATATCGGTACTTCACGTGAAGTGCTAGTAAAGGCTGAGGACTTACCTGCATTAAAAGAGCTTTGGCCAATACCAGGAGATCATTTATTTATGACATTACGTACCGATCGCAATGGTGAGTTATTTGGACGCTTAGCAACAGAGGAAAAGGTTTCTGAGCTATATGAAGGTGCATTTGAAGAGATGCATAATAAAAATGTAACAGCACGCCCTTATCGATTGCTGCCAGTTGGTTCGTTTTTACTAGGTGTAGACATTCCTTACCGTATTTTTGTCCACGAATCAGAACGTAATACAGAGCCACGACTTGGACAAGATATAGTTGTACGAATTATTGATGTAAAAGATGATGGTTCCCTGAACGGCTCTCTATTACCACGTAAACATGAACGTATTTCTGATGATGCACAACGAATTCTAAATTATCTACAAGAGGTTGGGGGTAGAATGCCATTTGGCGATAAATCCTCCCCAGAAGAAATTCAGGAAATGTTTAATATGAGTAAAGGTGCTTTTAAACGTGCAATAGGGACTTTAATGAAAGCTGGTAGGGTAAAACAAGAAGATGGCTGGACAGAAGAAATATAATGTTTTGTTCCTAATGTAAGGTGTGGTAGATAATTTCCATACGAAGTAAAGAAATGGACGAGAGATACGATTGAAACCTTCTCGTCTTTTTTTCGTACTAATTATTGTATAATGACATACATTATACAGGCCAAATGAGTTTTCGAGCGAAAGGGGTCGCACAATTTGAAAAAAGCATGGATGAAAATACTAGCCGCAACGATGTTAGTATTTGCTGTGATGGCACCAACAACAGGCTTTGCAGCCGACAATACGCCTCCAAAAGCAATTGATGAAAAACTAGGTGTTCCAATTGTTGTATACGGTGCAAACTTATCTGAAGATGAAAAAGAGTCCGTTAAAAAATCTTTAAAAGTGAAGGAAGAGCCTGAAATTGAAGAAATTACTGTATCAGGTGAAGATTTAGTTAAATACATTAAAGATAGTAATTCAAGTTCCCGTATGTATTCCTCTGCAAAAATTACACGTAAAAATGCAGGAGAAGGCTTGGTCATTGAGATTGTTACGCCATCCAATATTACACAGGTGACATCAGAAATGTATGCGAATGCAATGCTAACGGCAGGTATTGAAGATGCAACTGTACAGGTGGCTGCACCAAAAGCAGTAACTGGACATTCAGCGCTTGTAGGAATTTATAAAGCTTATGAAGTAACAACAGGTGAAACACTTGACATTGATCGTACAGATGTAGCGAATGAGGAACTCTCAGTGGCTACTACTCTTGCAAAGTCAGCAGGGGTTGATGATGCTAAGGTTGCGAAGCTCCTGACAGAAATTAAAAAGGACATTGCAGAGTTAAAGCCAGCGACTCGAGAAGATGTTGAAAAAATTGTAAAAGAGCAGTTAAACAAACTTGATATTAATTTAAGTGAAAAAGATCAACAATTACTTGTTGATTTAATGGACAAAATTAGTAAATTAGATATTGATTTTAGTAAATGGTCTGAACAACTAGATGATATTAGTAATACCATTAAGGAGAAATTCGGGTCACTTATGGAAGATGAAGGCTTCTGGACAAGTGTAAAAAATTTCTTTGCAAATTTAAAAGATACGATTTCATCATGGTTTAATTAAATGATTCTGCAAAATTTCTTCAACATTGAAATCACCGAAATTCCTTATCTGCTATCTTTGAAAAAATAGAAACAGCTATGATACTATTGAAGAAAAGGAGTGGTGAGAAATGGAATTTCAATTGCAGCAATTGGCAGGAAATCAGTTTGCTTACATCTATGAGCAAGAAGGTGAGAAGTTAGCGGAAATTACATGGCAGCAAAATGGGCAAGTAATGGTCATGGATCACACTTATGTATCAGATAAATTACGCGGTCAGGGTGTAGCTAAAGAATTGTTAGATCAAGCCGCAGCATATGCTCGGGAGCATGATTACAAAATGGACGCTGTGTGCTCTTATGTAGTAGCGGCCTTTGAAAAATCAAACGCTTATGATGATGTAAAACAATGAAAAATAAGGCAATCCGCTTGGAAGATAAGCGGATTGCCTTTTCACTTTTTTCAAACTGCTTCTTACAATTGAATAACACTGTAGATTAATGCTGTTAAGAGGCCTGCTCCACCTATTAATGAAGCCATATCTATCCAATCGTATATTAAGTCTAAATTTTTCATATCATCACTCTCCTAATAAATAGTATTAATTCATTAATTCCCTTCGCTTGTCTTTTATAATCATAAATAGTTACAAAATTATTTTTCGTGTTAGAAAATATTTACGTTTTATCTTGATTCAGCAAATTTTACTGTGCGAAAGCGCAGCGACAAGAATACTTCCACCTCTATAGGAGTCGGATGAATGCGTTTTTTTTTCCTATTCAGTGGACGTACAAATGCCCATGAATTAGAGGAACTCAGGCTACGCTAGGGCGTTATTGATACAAAAACAGCTGGTAGGAGAATAATATATATTTGAAGTTATGACATATAATAAAGTAAGCAATTGAAGTAGTGAAAAGACTAAGCAAAGAGTACAGTTATTTCTCACTAATATATATGCGAATGCGTTAAAAAAAATTTATGTTTAGTCGTCTTGAAATAGGGAAAAGATAAACTACACAGCTAGTTTTTATAATTTTAGGAGGGATTTTTAATGGCAAAACGAAAAGGAAAAGGTGTTGTAATTGCAGGATTAGCAGGATTAGCAGCATCTTATTTAAGTAAAAAAGAAAACCGTGAAAAAGCATTAAATATGTTTAATAATGTAAGGTCGAAATTTGAATCGTATTTAAATACTTCAAATATTGATATGGATAACAGAGTTGCAGAGCGAGTAACTACTGAGGTAGCTACAGAGGCTGGGACTTCGCCAACGAAAATCGCTTCAAATGAAATGGTTGCTGAGGGCGGCGGTCATACAGGAGTTCATTTTTATAATGAACAAATTCAGGAGCAAGAGAAATAAAGCTAAAACCTTCTCATTAAGCATGAGAAGGTCTTTTGTACGGTATAAGAATCATACTAGCAAATACTAATAAGACTATTCCTGTAAAGATAAAGCCACTGACAATGCCTAATGATAGCCAACCAAGCAATGATGAGCCAAGGACAACACCTAGTGAGAAAAAGGCATAGAAGTAACCATATGCTTTACCACGAATATCAGCAGTTGTAGAGTCAATTAAAAGAGAGTTAATGGACGGGAATAAAAAGCCAAATCCAATGCCATAGCAGGCCATAGCTAAATAAAGCCATGTACTTGAATCAGCCTGGCTAATCAGTAATTGGCTTACGCCCATTAAGCCTATACCTAATGATAATGTCTTTATAGGGGCAACCTTATCAAAAATTCGGTTAGTGGGTAAAATAAACACAAGAACAGCAATAATTCCAAATGCACTCATCAATGTTCCACTTAAACGTGAATCAAAGCCTAAAGATTGCACTTTTAGGGGAAGTAGATAGGCAATAACACCCTGAGAGAACATTAAAAAAAATGCACCCGCAAATGCTTTCAATGTGCCTGAATTATTGAAAAATACACTTATTGGTATATGTGTACTAGGTGTAGATTTCTCCTTTTTAATTTGATTGGACTTTAATATAAAGAACGTAAGAATACCTAATAAAAGCATACAGCTGGCTGTAATATTGAAGACGAACGGTACACTAGTACGACTTGCTAAAATACCACTGAATGCAGGACCGATGATGGCAGCAATACCGACAAATGCACCAGAAATAGCACTACCTTTTCCTCTTTTTTCCTGTTCTGTTGCGTTAGCTAAAAATGTGAAGGCAGCAGGGACAATAAAACCTGCTACTAATCCATGAACAAAACGAACAATTAGTAAAGTAGTAGGATCCTCGACTAAATTGTAGAGAGAAAGAGATAGACCAGTTGTCAAAAGACCCAGAACTAAAATTACAAAAGGTCCCTTACGATCTGTTAAAAAGCCAGAAATAATATTACCAAATGTATTGGATAGAGAATACATACCTACTGCTAGACCGGTTAAAAAGGCAGATGCCCCTAATGATTCTGCATATGTACTCATAACAGGAAGCTGGGTAAAAAGATCAAAAAATGAAAAGAAAATAATGACGTAAATAAATTTTTTCATAGCTCCTCCGATGATCTATTATGTATTTACAAAATAACTAGATTTTATTATATCATTTTCGACAAAAAAGAACGTCTAATAAGTTTTTTCAACTTATTAGACGTTCGCGGAATCGCAGTTATTAAGCTTGAGCCACTTCTTTTTTCATTGTTTTGTTTTTAGCAAGATTTACATGCCAAGAAAGTGCTTCCTCTAAAATATGAGGCGTTTGATGGTTACCAGTTGCTTCTACAGCACGGTTATAGTAATCCCATAATTGCTCTTTGTAATCAGGGTGCGCACAGTTTTCAATAATTAAAGGTACACGTTCTTTTGGTGCAAGACCACGTAAGTCAGCAATACCTTGCTCAGTCACAATTACATCAACATCGTGCTCAGTATGGTCTACATGAGAAACCATTGGTACGATTGATGAGATTGCTCCGCCTTTCGCATAGGATTTTGTTACAAAAATACCTAAACGAGCGTTACGTGCAAAGTCACCTGAACCACCGATACCGTTCATCATACGAGTACCTGATACATGTGTTGAGTTTACGTTACCATAGATATCTAACTCAAGAGCAGTGTTGATTGAGATTAAACCCAAGCGACGGATAAGCTCTGGATGGTTAGAAATTTCTTGTGGACGTAAGCAAATTTTATCAGCATATTTCTCTAAATTACCATATACTTTTTTCTGTAATTCTTCAGTAAGAGTAATTGATGTTGCCGCTGCAAATTTAACTTTGCCAGCATCGATTAAGTTAAATACAGCATCTTGAAGTACTTCAGATGCTACAACTAAATCTTCGAATTCTGAATCAGCAAAGCCATCTAATACAGCATTTGCTACGGAGCCTACTCCAGATTGTAATGGCATTAATTGGTTTGTTAGACGACCAGCTTTAATTTCATCACGGAAGAAGTCTAATAGAATGTTTGCCATTGTTTGTGTTTCTTCATCTGGCGGAACGATTAATGAAGGAGCATCAGGCTCTTCCGAAATAACGATTGCTTTAATTTTAGCTGGATCAACTTTAATACCAATATCACCAATACGCTGCATTGCATCAGTCATTGGGATTGCTTCACGTTTACCTTGCTCTGCTGGTACATAAATATCATGGATACCGATTAAAGCTTCAGGGTGTGAAATATTTAATTCAATAATAATGTTTTCTGCGTATTCCGCAAAGATCGGAGAGTTTCCCACTGAGTTTGTTGGAATGATGAATCCATCTTCTGTAATAGCAACTGCTTCAAGAATTAAATATTTAATTGGTCCAATAATTCCTTGGCGAACTAATTCAGCGTTATGGGAAAGGTGAGCATCTACATATTGGATATCTCCAGAGTTAATTAAATTACGAATACCAGCGTCCCCTTGGAATGGTCCACGTTTACGGATAACACCAGCTTCAGCTAAGTATTTATCTACCTCTGGTCCTAATGATGCCCCTGTATAAACATCGATTTTGAAATTTTCGTTTTTAGCGCGCTCTACTAATGCCATAGGAACAACTTTTGCGTCCCCAGCACGAGTGAATCCACTCATACCAACTACATCACCGTCAGAGATAAGTGCTGCAGCTTCATCAGCAGTAACAATTTTACTTTCTAGTTCTTTTAAACCTAGGCGTTTTTGAACATTTGCATCCATTAAAAAAATCCTCCCCTAAAAAGTTTTGATGGAAACCGATTACAAAACTAGAAAAAACGTGCAAGAATTTTCTGTTTATTTAGTTGTAGTATAACTCCAACCATTTGAATAATACTATCACCAATTTGTCACAAAAACTTTAGGATAAGCATTAAATTGAGAAAAAATAGGAAAATCGAGCATAAATGTGAATTTTCGACAGAGAAAACGTTTTAATGTAGAGCTATACAATTTTTAGAGAAAACCTCATTCTAAAAATATAAAAATGAAATAAAAAGTACAGCGGGCGAATAAATTAAATGCTCGCTGTACTTTTTAATTAGAAACCTAAAGAACGACGGAAGTAACTTGCATAGCGCTGACTTACAGGAATACGAGTACCATCTTTCATGATTAATAAAAACGTTGAGTGTGAATCTGGTTGAATTTCATCGATATAGTCAATATTAACAATATAAGAGCGGTGACAACGAATGAATGAGTCAGGTGCTAAAAATAACTCTAAATCACTTAGGTTTAAGCGGTGGTAGCCTTCACGACTCATAGTTTTAACAAATGTTTTTCGGAGCTGTGTTTCAAGATAAATAACTTGATCATGTTTAATCGGGTACCAACAATCATCTATCTTGATTGTGATGTAGTTCGTTAAAAATGCTGATGGTTTTTGTGGGAAGATCGCAGTAATAGCCCCCTTCGTTTCGCCTTCCTCCATAAGAGGAATACTCATGCCGTAGTAGGCTACGCCAAATACATCCGGCTCAATATAAGAGCTAATTTTTTGCCCATAGCTTAATGCTTTGTGGGCTGCTGAGCCTTCTTTAATTGGATCACCCGGCTTGATTTTTAAATCAACTTTCTTGCTTGGCTGGTAATACAAGTATTCGTTCGTGTCGGAAATTGCGATTGAAGTATTTTCGGGAAAGAACTCCTTAATAATCTCCATAATCTCTTCTATTTGTTTTGGATCCACTATTAACACCTCGTCTAAACTTTTAAAAATAGTATTATCATCTATTTTACTACATATTCGTATAAATTATATAGAGAAGATTTCGGAATAAAAAAGAGATATGTTGATTGTTGAAAAAAAAACGTGCAAAGTACCTAGCATAATTTGTCACAAAATTTAATTAATTACTAATTTTTTTTAATATGTATATGGTAAAATTTAATTGTGCGAAATAAGTTTACGAGGTTTCTACTGTGCATATATGATAAATTAGAACTAGAGTGCAGCGTAAAATGTGGTTGAAAGGAAATCGCAGAATATGGTAAAATTCACTGTATAGTCTATTTTTTTAAAAACTGGTGTTTTAGTTGGGTTATTTTTAAGTTGTATTCAATATATATTTGTGAAATAGGACTCAATTCATACAATAAATAAAGAGATACTATTTTCTTATTTAAAATATGTAATTTGATGTCTAATTTTGTAAAAGTAATTCGTGCAATCTGAGGAAAGATGGGGAAGATTATGCAACTACATCAACATTCTATGTCAGAAACGATATCAAAAAGATACTTCCAGGAAATCGATAATATTAATCAATACATCGGTGTAGAAGAATTTTTTAATATTGAGTCGAAATTAATATTTGAAATTTACCATTTAGAATCTGCAAAGGCTAAGAAATCTTTGCATGAGTTAATTGATATTCTTTCAATACGTTTTGGCAAGCAAGTGATTAAAATGGTTCGAAGTTATTTTTCTGTGCTGTCGTCAATTGTTGCACGTAAATTGCTAGACAATCAAGTTCCTTCGAAAAAAGCCTTTGCCTTTAACATTGCTTGTAATGATATGATTGAAAATCAGATGAAAGACGCTGAATTTTTACAATTCGCTGATGATTTAATTGATTTCTTTGTCTATTTTATCGCAGATCGCAAGCAACCGACTTTCCGTCATCAGACAGTTAACAAAGTGATTATGTATATAAATGATGAATTAGAAAATGACCTAACAGTTGAAAGCATCGCAAATAACTTCCATATTAGTACTAGTCACTTATCACGTATTTTTAGAGAACATGTCGGTATTACACTAGTTGAATATTTAAATGTTCGCCGCGTAGAAGAATCGCAATATTATCTACGACATACAAATAAAAGTATCACTTCTATTTCAGATCAATTCCATTTCTGTAATCAAAGCTACTTTACTCGTATTTTCAAAAAATACACTGGGGTTACTCCCAAGCACTTCCGTGATGAGCTACATCATGAGTTTTATCGTTTTGAAATGGCAGAGACTGAGCTTCAGAATGTTTAATGACATTAATAAATAAGGTATGAATGAATAGGATGCGGACGTGTTAGCGATGCTAAAGCTCGCATCTTTTTTATGCTCTGGCAATAATGAGGTAATTAGGAGCACCTTGCTATTTGATAAAGATAGACTCAATAATGTATACTTCATTTTAGTTGATAAATAATAGTAGGTGGAAAAATGAAAAATTTGAAGCTATTTTCAATGCTTGGACTTGTCGTTTTTGTTCTTAGTGGCTGTCAAGCTGTGCAAAACAAAGAAGGTTTTTTCTATAGTATTTTTGTGAAGCCTATGGAATTTTTATTGGAGTTTTTCGGAAATACTATTTTTTCAGGTAGCTATGGTCTGGCGATTATTGCTATTACAGTGCTGATTCGTTTAGTTTTAATGCCGATTATGTTAAAAAATTATCGTCAGCAGCAATTAATGAAAACGAAAATGGACGCGTTTAAACCTGAAATGGAAGCTGTTCAGAAGAAAATGAAGGAAGCAAAGACAAAAGAAGAGCAAATGCAGCACCAGCAAGAAATGATGGCATTATATCAAAAGCATGGCATCAATCCACTAAACATGGGATGTTTACCAATGTTAATTCAAATGCCAATTATCATGGGTCTTTATTTCTCAATTTTATACTCAGCTGATGTGAAATCACATGAATTTTTATGGTTTAGCTTAGGATCACCTGATATTGTTATGACAATTATTGCGGGGATTGTGTATTTAGTTCAAGCCCGTGTGTCATTATGGACAGTACCAGAGCAACAAAAAGCACAAATGAAAATGTTTATTTATATTTCACCGATTATGATTGTCTTTATCTCGATGTCATCTATGGCTGCACTACCACTGTATTGGTCTGTCAGCGGTGCTTTACTGATTATTCAAACCTATATCGGTCGAAAGTATTATTCGGAACATCCAGAAAAAGCAAGTTCATAAATTATTCTATGTCGAGGCGCCTTAGTAGCCTCGATTTTTTTAGGAGGACAACAGGATGAACATTAAATGGCTATCATCTATTTTAGTGGCACTTTTTAGTATTGTAGCTATAGTATTTATCATTATGGGGAATTTTAATTTTGCAGTACTGGCAATGACGATTATGTTTGCTTTATCTAATGGTTTCAGAGCTAAGAGCTTTAAAGAACAGGGCTATTTGAAAGAAGCGAAATGGATGAAGTATATGGCTATTTTTTTCTCTATTGCTTCTATAATTGTCATAATTATCATTCTTACTGACAAATAAACTAAATTAATAATCTATAGTGCACCCTAAATTGTGAACAGTGCTAAAATGAGATTATACCAATAAAGTCGGATACAGTTAATTCAAATGTACCTGCAAGAGTTAAAATGTTCAGTACTAGGTAAGGCATTCCTGAATATCAATTTCTATAGAGGTGGGAGTCTTCTGTTCTGCGGCTCCGCTACGCTTACGCGCAAAAAAATATCTGCGGCTGCCGCTACGCTTACGCGCAAAAAAATATCTGCCGCTATGCTTTCGATGCAAAAAACATTTGCTGAATGAAGATAAAAGGGATATTTAAAACCACATAGTACTTGAAAAATTACAAAAGGGGTAAAAATAGTGAAAAAAAGTCGTCTATTACTCATTATTGGTGCTATCATTTCAGTAGCACTAATTGTTTCTATTTTCGTAGTTTATAACTATAAAAATAAGCAAGTAAGTAATGAACCAGAGAAGCAGTCATTAACAACCGAACCAACAAAAAATGATTCAGTTGCAACGGAAGAGCCGAAAAAAACAACAGAAAAGCCTTCGGAACCAGAGCAACAACCTGATGAAAATGGATATTTACCAAATCAAACATTACCCACTGAACCTACGTATATTAATGGTATTTTACTAGCAAATAAAATATATCCACTCCCGTCTACCTTTGCGCCAGGAGAAAATAAGGAAGCACGTCAAGCATTAGATAAAATGCTAGCTGCTGCTAAAAAACAGGGTTTTGATTTTGTGGCATTTAGTGGCTATCGGTCCTTTGACTATCAAACAACATTATATAACAATTATGTGAATCGTGATGGACAGGCAGCAGCAGACCGGTATAGTGCCCGACCAGGTTACTCAGAGCATCAAACAGGTTTAGCCTTTGATATTGGAGAGCGTGGCAAAGAGAATCTATGGCTGACTGAGGAGTTTGGAGAAACACCAGCAGGGCAATGGTTATTGACAAATGCCCAAGATTACGGATTTATATTACGATTCCCAAAAAACAAGGAAGATATTACTGGGTATATGTATGAATCATGGCATTATCGCTATGTGGGTGTAGATATTGCAAAAGAAATTAAGAAAAAAGATATAACTTTAGAAGAATATTTAGGTGTAAAATAAAAGAAGGGTAGCTACCTCATAGTTATGGGGCTAGCTGCTCTTCTTTTTTGTTTTACAATATAGGTGTTAGTAGGCGAGAAATGGATTCTTTAAATTTTATTAAATTGGAACGGTTCTGATACATTTCCCATGTTAATTCGGTACAATCAAAAATATCCTTTTCAAATAGCTCAGCTAGCTGGTGTGAAATGGTTGGGTCATAAATGAATGCATTCACTTCAAAATTCAAACTGAAACTTCGAACATCAATATTGGCAGTTCCAACAGTAGAGGCTTCATCGTCAATAATAATGGCTTTCGCATGAATAAAGCCTTTTTCATAAATATATACTTTTGCTCCTGCACGCAATAATTGTCCAACATATGAATAAGTAGCCCAATAAACAAACATATGATCAGGCTTATTCGGAATCATAATACGTACGTCAATACCCGATAATGTAGCAATTTTAATAGCATCTAAAAAGCTAACATCAGGAATAAAATATGGTGTTTGAATATAAATGTATTTTTGGGCCATGTTAATAAGCTTTAAATAGCCAATTTTAATCTGTTCCCAGTCAGAATCTGGCCCACTTGAAACGATTTGTAGACCTACATTGCCCTTTTTTGGGATAGCCGGAAAGTATCTATCTGAATACCCCATTTTTTGCTGTGCACATGCCTGATTCCAGTCTAATAAAAACCGTGTTTGTAGTGGATGTACAGCACTACCCTCAATACGTAAATGTGTATCTCTCCAATAGCCAAACTTCTTTTGTAGGCCTAGGTACTCATCACCTACATTAAAGCCACCAATAAAACCAATACGTCCATCAATAACAACGATTTTTCGGTGATTTCTAAAGTTTAAACGAGGGTTTAGAAGGGGGAAGATGGATGGGAAAAATACTTCTACCTCGCCACCTGCATTAAGTAATTCCTTGAAATGGCGCCTTTTAACATTTCGGGAGCCCATTTCATCATATAAAAGACGAACCTTTACACCTTGTTTTGCTTTTTTAATCAGCTTATCGACAATACGTGTACCTAAGTCATCTAAACGAAAAATATAATATTGGATATGGATATGATCCTTTGCTGCTTCAATATCTTTTAGTAGCTGTTCAAATTTATCTGCACCATCGTCAAAAATTTTAATGGAGTTGTCCTGCGTTAGCACTGCATTATTTGTTTTCAGATGCATATAAATCATTTCTTTATAATTTTCCGCATTCTCGATACGAAACTCGAATGTATCATCTCGAATCGCATCCATTTGATAGCTGATAAGATTATCGATCCCTATATCCTTCCGTCCTTCCCAACGGAATAAATGCTTTTTTCTTAGCTGTCGGCCAAGAAGTAAGTATAGAATAAAACCAGCTAATGGAAGGAAGAATAGTACGAGAATCCATGCCCATGTAGAAGTAGCATCTTTACGTTCTAAAAAAATAATTGTCAATGCTGCTAAAATATTTACAAACATAATTAAAGGTACTAGATATTCCACATCTGTAAAAATGCTCATTCCTGCACCTGCCTTTACTATATTTCACAATATATCCTAGTATAGCTTACTTCATTGGTGGAAAGAAGAGAAGAAATTTATCTGTAGGCACAAAAAAGGATTACTCCGGAATATGGAACGAAGTAATCCTAAAAAATGATTAGTAATGCTCCCATTGAAATAAAATATCAGAAAAATCCTTTTGAAGTAGCTTTTCACGATTGATAAAAAATTTCCCTACACCACTATCTGCCCACATAATACCGAGTTCATCGTTTGAGTCAATTTGAAGTAACAAGACATCATAGCGTTGAAGGAGCTTTGATTCATGACGGATATCATCCTCTAAAAAATAACCATAGCCACCAATTTTAGCACCGGCTCCTAAAAAATGTTGCAGATAAATTTCCTGTAAATCAATATCCACCTGTGAAGGTATTAAATTAGGCAAATAACGTATAGCGCGATAATCTAAAGCTGATACAGGTTCCTGTGATGGTCTGAATTGTAATGCTAATTCTTGACGAATAGGGAACCAATCTTTTGAATATGTTATAAATTCTTGTTCAGGCATTGCCACTTCAGAATTTACAGTAGGGTAAAATCTAATTTTATAAAACTGCTGAAAAATGTCTTCGTGGTAATGATCTGCATTCACAAAAATATTCGACGAAATATAAAACTGAAGAATACCTTGAGTTGGAAAATCCCTTAGTGGTGGCATTTCAGCAAAGTTGATTTGCGCTAATAGCCGCATTGGCTCACCTGTAATGTCTTTAGGATATGTCTGATAATACGGTAAATACGGTACACCAGCAAATTTACTTTCTGTTAAGGTCGTTGAATGCTTATAAGGTGTAATAATCATGGATGAAAGCAGTGTATTTTCAATTTCGAAACGAAGCAATTCTAGCTCTTTTGGAAGTAAAAGATTTGTGGTTTTATTCATCATGCAGAGCCCTCCGTTATTCCTCTTAAGCAGTAAATTATTTCTTATCAGTTCTTTATATTAGAGATTCTATGAATTTATAGCTTTAGTAAAGTATCATCTGAACAGTGTTATGGTTTATTTGAATTTTCTATGCCTTTAGGTATTATTTATGTTTCGTATTATGTTACGGCTTTTTTTGAACATTTTATTCAAGCCGTAAAGATTTATTTGAAGCTTTATAGATAAATATGATACTTATTGAAATTACAGCTATTGCTGCTGAAGTATAATAACCAAGGCTGGATTGCACTGTGAATAGCCAAGTGAAGAATAATGGACCTAGAATGCGTCCTAGATTATCCATGGAATAGGAAAGACCTGCAGCAGTTCCGTATTGGCCTCCTGATTCTTTCGATGACAGTGATACAACACACGTTCTTGCAAGTGCATTGCCTGCAGTAAAGACAGAAAGGGCAAGACCAGCCATAAATAAGTTAGCTGTTAAAGTGAATAATAGCATACCGATAGCAGTTACGATTTGGGCACCTATTATCCAGGCTGTCTCACTCCCATTTTTAATTCTTCTTACAACCCCACCTTGAATAGCTGCATCTACAAAACCACTAAACATAAATAAATAACCAATTTGTAATGGGGTAATTTGAATGCGATCGATTTGAAACAGCTGGAATGTAGCCTCTACTCCAGCCAGCATAAAAGTAACTAAAAAAGAGAACATAAACAAATAACGCACTCGATATTGCAGCATTTTTCCAGCGCCTTTTGGCACAATGGCGCGTTTATTTGTATCTTTTCGTTTTTCAGGTTCTTTTAAGACGAAGCTTGCATAAATAAATAATAGTGCAATTAATAGTGCTGAACTAGTAAAGGGTAATTGTAAACTATAGTGGCCTAGCATACCACCGATTGCCGGACCAAAAATAAAACCAAGCCCGATGGACATGCCCATTAGACCCATATATTTATTGCGTTCTTCCTCACTTGACATATCACCAACGAAGCCTGTTACTGCTGTATATAATGCGCCTGAGAATAAACCACCCACAACACGCGAAACGTATAAAATTACTAGATTATCTATAAATAAAGAGAAAATTACAAAGCTTAAACTAAAACCAACTAGACCCATTAAAATAAGCTGTTTACGTCCTACCTTATCAGAGAGCACGCCCCAAAGTGGTGCAGTGAAGAAACTTGCAAGGGAGTAAACTGTTAGTAAGCCGCCTACATGTAATTCGTCCCAATTATGCTGAACAATAACCTCTGGTAAGACAGGTATTATAATCCCAAATCCTAAATACACGAGGAATTGAACAGACATTAATAATAAAATTGCTTTTTTCATACAGTCCCTGCTTTCATACGATATTTCAGTATATATATTCTACCTCTCTTGAACTTGTTATTACAAGAAAACGGAAGGTAGAACATTGGAAGAAATCAGTAAAAGTTGTTTTCTCTCTGAACTTGTACACTTCCAGGTCAATAGGTGGCGGCGAGTACATGCACTTGTCTAAGTTTTTATATCCATTGTCATATAGAATAGGAATTTAAATTTAGGGTATACTACTATAGGGTATATAAATCAAGTTTTATTTTTTTGATTTGGTGGTAATAGTGTAGGGAAGAAAAAATTTACATTGTAACATAAATGAAAAATTTTAAAGGTAAGTTAAGTGGTATGATAAGAAGTGATATACTCGTCGGACATCATACACGTAGAAAGAAAAATGAAACTTTTTTGGAAATAAAACGTTATATTAATTCGAGGAAAGATTGAGGTGGAATGTATGAAAAAAGAAGTAGATTTGAAAAAGATTGTTTCGAATTTATCTAAGTTGGGTGTAACAGCCACTGTAACAAAGTCTCGACTTGAACTTTTAAAAGTGCTCACACCACCAACGCAAACACCGCAAGTTCAAGCTTAACTCGTACAAATGAAAATGGGTAGTCTCTCTGTAACGGAGACTACCCATTTTCATTATCTAAATAAGTTTGATCTCAATCATCTTCATCATGAGTAGTAAACATGTAGGTACGATAGTGGAAGCGCATGCTAAAGACCAGACCGATAGCGAGGGCGTTCCCCATTAATGAACTACCGCCATAACTAATAAAAGGTAGAGGAATACCTGTTATCGGTAATAACTGAATCGTCATACCAATGTTTTCAAATACGTGGAACGTAATCATGGCAATAATTCCAGCACATACATAGGTTGAAAACGGATCTTTTAATAATAACGTCGTTTTTGTTAAATGATAAATTAATAAGAAGAAAATACAGATAACAATACTAGCACCAACAAAACCCCATTCTTCGCCAATAACAGTGAATATGAAATCGGTATGGTTTTCGGCAACGTAAACTTCTCGTCCTCTGAAACCTTTACCAAAAATTTCACCAGAGCCAATGGCGTTGAGGGAAGTAATTAAATGATAACCTTCACTTGAAGAATACGAATAGGGATCTAACCACGAATAAATTCGGGCAAACTGATACGTCTTAAAGCCGAATGTTTTCTCTAAAAAATCCTGCATATAGAGCGCCATCCATAAAAGGGTGCCACCAGCGATAGCTCCACCAAAAAGGGTTGGTAAAATTATTTTCCAGGATATACCTGCTACAATAATGATCGCAGCTGTAATGGCAAAAAATACAAGGGCTGAACCAAGGTCAGGCTGTTGCATAATCAGTGCTAACGGAACTATCAATGTAGCAGCAATTTTTGCTAATAATATAAAATCTGTTTTTAATGACCGTAATGAATAAAATTCATGATGCTTACTAATAAGACGGGCAAGTGCTAAAATGTAAAAAGTTTTCATAAATTCAGAGGGCTGCATATTTCCCATTGGAGTATGATACCAGCTTTTTGCACCGTTTACAGGTTCACCTATTTGTCCTTTGCCTTCAGGCATGAAAATAAGAAGTACTAACAGAGCGATACCTGCACCATACATATACCATGACATTTTTTTATATTGATCAGGCTCAAAAAACATAACTATACCAATTATTATTGCACCAATTACGTACCATTGTAGCTGTTTAGGAATATAGTTGATGCCGTACTGCCCGGATGTTTGTGCCGATGCAATGGCTAGCAAACTAATGACCAGGAAGGTAAAAAGTATAAAAGCAAGCGTCCAATCAAAACGATTCGCGAAATTTCGTTTATTTTCCATACAAGCCACCTATTAAAATAGTATCTCTTTATGAGTAAATCTGGTTTTATCCTATTTACTAAATAAGAGTAGTTGAACATCCATGCAATAGCATGTTTAACATTCACATTATAACGCAAAAAACACTTTTACGCCTGTGAATATTGTTAAGACGATATTTAACATAAAATGTTTCAAAAAATTCAAGATTAGTCTTATAATGTAGTGAAGAATGGGGTGATGATTGTGGCTAAAAAATTGAAGTCAGCCGAGGATTTTATGTTCCATATTTATGTTCATATGAATGATGTCGATAAATTTGTCATTTTTAGCGGTCTGAAATTCTCGCAATTTGTGGCTGCTCTTGAACCACTGCATCACTTACTGTTATTAAAACATTCCTATGAAGACGGTTCTTTTAATATGCATACACAGTTTGATTATATACCCGACGGAGAAGTACCTCAGTTTGTAAAAAAAGCTGCGGAGTCTAAGGAATTATGCTGGGTAGATTTTATGGATGAAAAGAGGCTAGACCAATTAACGCCGATGGAGCAAGGGGAATTGTTGTATATAAGTCATAAAAAGGAACCCATTACTTCGCCTTTTTTTAATAAATTACAAAATAGATTTGTTTACTACTCTTCTGACCTAGAAAAAATGACTAAAATTTATTTTCGTCATTTAAGTGATTGGGACTTACTGATGGCTAATGTATTTAACAGTTTAATTCGAGAAAAAGAACGAAGCTCAGGCTTTTGGCGAAGGAAAGTGAAATCAAGTATTCCTTCTATTTCTCCTGAATTTTTACGTGCCTACCGGTCTTTTGCTAAAGATGGAGCACTATTGTCACTGTATAGAATTGAAAAACCAAAATTAGCCTATGGTATTGAAATTCGAAACCTATCGGAATATTCATTCCCAGATGAAGTGTGGGATGATTTAACCACAATTTTGAAAAATGAGCACGATGAATTGATTTATATTATTTAGCGATTCTTTCTACACGTAGAATGAATATAAACTTAAATCTCACCGTCAAAAATACGGTGAGATTTTTATGTCATTTGTCAAGACATTTCATGATAAACTAATAGTACTCAAGAAGTATGTGGAGGGCACAAAAATGAAAAAAAGAATCGGTTTATTATACGGCGGAAAGTCAGCAGAGCATGAGGTGTCATTGTCGACGGCTCGTGCAGTCACTGGAGCTTTGAATTTCGAGGAGTATGAAGTATATCCGATTTTCATTACACCTGAGGGAGAATGGCGTCGAGGTGAACGTCTAGAAAAACCCGCAAGTACAATTGAAGAACTACAATTTGGTGACGAAGCCACGATTCTAGAAAATAATATTACAGATTTCCTAATTGATAAAAACGGAGAAGCTACACAGTTTGATGTTATTTTTCCGCTGTTACATGGTACAAATGGGGAGGATGGAACTGTCCAGGGGTTACTTGAAGTTCTGAATTTACCGTATGTTGGTAATGGTGTGCTAGCTTCATCAGCAGGCATGGATAAAGTAATCATGAAGCAATTATTTGAAATTGCTGGCTTACCTCAAGTGCCGTATACGTACTTCATTCGTAGCGAATGGGTGAACGAAAAGCATACGATTTTAGCTCGCTGTGAAGAACAATTGAATTGGCCAATGTTTGTAAAACCTGCAAATCTGGGTTCAAGTGTCGGGATTAGCAAAGCAACTAATCGTGAAGAGCTGGTAACTGCAATTGACATAGCCCTGCAATATGATCGTAAAATTGTCGTTGAACAAGGAGTTGCAGCCCGGGAAATTGAACTAGCAGTGCTTGGAAATGACTTCCCAGAAGTTTCTGTACCTGGTGAAATTAAACCTATGACTGATTTTTATGATTACGATTCAAAATATAAAGATGGCTCAACAGCTCTTATTATTCCAGCGGAGCTACCTGCTGAAACAGTAACAAGCTTACAGGAGCTAGCAAAGCGTGCATTTAAAGCAATAGATGGAAGCGGGTTAGTTCGTGCGGATTTCTTTGTGACAGCTGAGAACAATATTTATATGAATGAAGTAAATACAATGCCTGGTTTTACCCCTGTGAGTATGTATCCGCTACTTTGGCAACATACAAATGTAAGCTATCCAGTGCTTATTGATCGTCTCATTACACTAGCAATCGAACGTTATGAAGAAAAACAACAGCTTCACTATAAAAAAGACTGAGTGGGATTATTGTGAAAAAAACATTAAAACAATTAGCTGCATGGTTAAATGATGGAGTACCAGCTTTTGGTGATACAGAAGTAACAGGTATTTCGATTGATACAAGAACGATTCAGCAGGGAGATTTATTCGTGCCATTTCGAGGTGAACAGACAAATGGTCATAAATTTGTTATGCAGGCCTTTGAAAAGGGAGCTGGTGCCTCCCTTTGGCAGAAAGATGAACCAAATCCACCTCAAGATGTACCATTACTATTTGTAGATGACCCAGAACTAGCCTTACAGCAAATGGCACATGCTTATAGAAGTGAGCATAAGGCGAAATTTATTGGGATTACTGGTTCGAATGGTAAAACGTCAACGAAAGATATTTTAGCAGGAGTGCTTACACCATTTTTTAAAGTACAAAAAACAATTGGGAATTTTAATAATCAGCTTGGACTCCCGATTACAATTTTACAGCTTGATGAAGATACGGATGTTGCAGTGCTAGAAATGGGAATGAGTGGCTTTGGGGAAATCGAATTTTTAACGAAACTTGCTCGCCCACATATGACGGTGATTACAAACATTGGAGAAGCTCATATGCAAGACTTGGGTTCACGCGCAGGGATTGCAAAAGCAAAATTTGAAATCGTTCAAGGGATGGCAGCAAATGGCGTGCTATTTTATGATGGAGATGAACCTTTGCTTAAAGAATTAGTTGAAAAAGAGCAAAATCTTCATGCGGTGGCATTTGGTTTAACGCCAGGGAACCTATTATATGCAGAAAATGTCGAAGCAACTACTAATGGCAGTAGCTTTACAGCACATGGTGTGATTGAAGGAAACTTCTTTATTTCAGTTCTTGGAAAGCATCAGGTGAAAAATACATTAGTAGCCATGTTAATTTCTCAAAAATTAGGTTTAAACGATGACCAAATTCGTGCATCCTTAAAACAAGTGACCCTCACAGATATGCGCATGCAGCAAGTGCAGGGAACAAATGGAGCATTATTTATAAATGATGCCTATAATGCTGCTCCAACATCTGTAAAGGCAGCTATCCAATTTATCGCATCTTCAACAATTCGTTCAGAAAAGTGGCTTGTGTTAGGTGATATGCTGGAACTTGGGCCAAATGAAAAGGTATTCCATGAGAATTTATCAGAGGATATTCAAGGTCAGGAAATTTCCTATGTTTGCTTGTTCGGTCCACGCATGGCTTATTTATATGATATTTTAAAAGAGCGTTTTGATGCGGAGCATTTATTATATGTTAAGGATGATTATGCCCCAATCATTGAAAAGCTACAGCAAGCTAACAAAGAATCTATTGTTTTACTAAAGGGTTCTCGAGGGATGAAATTAGAAACAATATTAAAGGCTTTTACGTGATAAATGCTACAAGGAATCGGTGAGACAACATTCTCACCGATTTCTTTATAGAGGTGAAAGAAATGTCAGTAGGTGTATTATGTATACACGGATTTTCAGGAGGTCCCTATGAGGTAGAGCCTTTTACTTCCTATTTACGAGCTCATACAGATTGGCTCATTGAGGAGCCCACTTTATCAGGTCACGGTGAGGAATTACAGATGCAAGGCTTTACTGCTAAGCATTGGCTAATGGATGCGGAACTCGCCTTTCGAGCATTGGCTAAGAAGGTAGATGAGGTTCTAGTAGTTGGGTTTTCAATGGGAGGGATTATTGCGCTATATCTTGCTAAACGCTATCAGGTGAAAAAGCTTGTGTTACTAAGTGCAGCTGCCAAATATGTTAGTCCCAAGCAATTGGTTAAGGATTTTAAAATGCTTGCGACGGAGGCGTACCATCGTAATTTATTTAATAACGAGTTGTTTATGCGATATCGACATAAGTTTAACAATGTACCTTTATCATCAACTATAGAATTTATGAAGCTTGTTCGAATGGTCGAGCCATATTATAAAGATATTGATATCCCTGTCTATATTGTTCAAGGAAAATTAGACGGAATAGTGCCTTATCATACAGCTCAATTCTTATTTGATGAATTAATCTCAAACGATAAAACATTGTATTTTTCTGATAATGGTAAGCACCATATATGTTTCGACAAGGATTGTACTAAGTGGTTTTCTCAAGTTTTGACGTTTTTAAAGGGATAATGAAATAGTCAGATTATTACGACTCATGCGTTATCGTTGCATACGATTTAAAGCCATGTTAGACTAGTGTAAGCAATGGATACATTTTGTGCGAAGACTCTTCATATTTGGTTGAAGAGTACTTTTTTTTGAAACACAACGGTTTTATTCTAAAGTGATTATTACGACAGAATCGAACCGCTCGGTAAAGACCGGGCTTTCCTTTTCATATAAGAGAGCTCTATGTGACCATCATATAGAGAAAATTTTTAAGTAACGGAAACGTTCCACAACACAGGCTCGAATTTGCCGACAACTTCATCTGAAAATGTAACCATTTGTCAACTTAAAAGCAAAAAAAGGAGAATGAGAAGTTTGACAAATTTTTCAGAATTAAATATTAGTGAATCTACATTACGCTCTGTAAAGCGTATGGGATTTGAAGAAGCAACACCAATCCAAGAAGGTACTATTCGTTTTGCTATCGAAGGCCGCGACGTATTAGGTCAAGCACAAACTGGTACTGGTAAAACTGCCGCTTTCGGGATTCCACTTATCGAAAAAATTGACCCAAAAAATCCAAATATCCAAGCATTAGTAATTGCTCCAACTCGTGAATTAGCAATTCAAGTATCAGAAGAGCTTTATAAAATTGGTTATGATAAACGTGTAAAATTATTATCAGTTTACGGTGGGCAAGAAATTGGCCGTCAAATTCGTGCACTGAAAAATAGACCTCAAATCATTGTTGGTACACCAGGACGTATTATTGATCATATTAATCGTCGTACGTTAAAATTAGAAGATGTGCAAACATTAGTACTAGATGAAGCAGATGAAATGTTAAACATGGGCTTTATCGATGATATTAATTCAATCTTAGAAAACGTGCCGACTGAGCGTCAAACATTACTGTTCTCAGCAACAATGCCACCAGCTATTCGCAAAATTGCTGAAACATTCATGCGTGATCCAGAAATCGTAAAAATTAAAGCAAAAGAATTAACAGTTGATAATATTGATCAATATTTTGTGAAGTCTGCTGAACGCGAAAAGTTCGATATTTTATCTCGTTTATTAAACGTTCACCAACCAGAGCTTGCTATCATCTTTGGACGTACAAAACGTCGCGTGGATGAGCTTGCACAGGCCCTATCAATTCGCGGATACTTAGCAGAAGGTATTCATGGTGATTTAAGCCAAGCAAAACGTATTTCAGTATTACGTCAATTTAAAGAAAATAAAATTGATATTCTTGTTGCTACAGATGTAGCTGCACGTGGACTTGATATTTCTGGTGTAACACATGTTTATAATTTTGACATTCCACAAGATCCTGAATCATATGTTCACCGTATTGGTCGTACAGGGCGCGCAGGTAAATCAGGTCTTGCAGTAACATTTGTAACACCTCGTGAAATGGGTTATTTACGTATTGTTGAGGAAACAACGAAAAAACGTATGACACCACTTCGTCCACCAACTTCTGATGAAGCTCTTGAAGGTCAACAACGGTTAGCTGTAGAGACGCTAGAAGGTCTTATCGCGAATAATAATCTAGGTGATTATCGTACATTTGCAGCAGAATTACTTGAAAATCATGATGCGCTTGATGTTGTTGCTGCTGCTCTTCGTACATTAACAAAAGAGCCAGATGATACACCAGTGACTATTACGGAAGAAAGACCATTACCGATGCGTCGTGAGCGTTCTTCTAACAATCGTGGCGGAGATCGTGGACGTAATAACCGTAGCTTTAACGGACGTCGAGATAGTGGACGTAGCGGAGACCGACGTGGCGGAAGTCGTCGAGATGGCGGACGCCGTGAAGGTGGTGCTCGTCGTGAAGGTGGACAAGGGCGCTCTCGTGCACCACGACGTCACGAAGATTAATTTCAGACTCCCACCTCAACAGAGTGGGGTACAATTCAAAATCTGGACGCATTTACGCCAGGGCAAAATTGATTATTACGAACCTTACAGTCAAAGTGGCTGTAAGGTTTTTTTCGTATATTTTGAAACAAAAGGAGCATTCAACTCGTATACGTAATTAAAGAAAGTGAGGGAACAACTTTGAGAGCAGAACCAATTCATAAAATTTCCCGAAAAGGGTTAACTGTGTGGCGTTTATATGGTGTATTACAAACAATGTTGCTATTGATTGTGGCAGTAATTGCTTCCTACTGCACGTATTATTTTGAGTGGCCATCATTTATTTATTTCATTGCTGTAGCAGTAGTCTTACTGAGTGCTATTTTATCAGTTTACCTATTTCCAAAAATAAGGTGGGAACGCTGGCGTTATGAGGTCCGTGAGAATGAAATTGAAGTACAACACGGTTTATTTGTTGTTAAACGTACCCTTATTCCAATGGTGCGTGTACAGCATGTAGATACAACACAAGGGCCAATTTTAAAAAAATATGATTTAGGTAATATTTCAATATCAACAGCAGCAACTGTACATACGATTCCTGCGCTTGTGATGGATGAAGCTGATGGACTTCGTGCACGAATTTCGGAATTAGCAAGGGTGGCGGAAGATGATGTCTAAGGAAATTAATCGTTTACATCCAATATCAGCTATTATAACAAGTGCAAAAGTATTAAAAAGCATGATTTTACCTGTTGCTATTATTTTTGTTACGAATGGTTTTAAATTTTCGTTTAATTATAATAGTGATCATTTTTTAAAAACACTGTTATTACTCGGTGTTTGGGTAGTAGTAGCTGTACTTGCGGTTGTTAGTGGGATTATTAGATGGCGTACTTTTGTCTATTGGTTTGAAGATGGCGAATTACGTGTAAAGTATGGCCTGTTTGTTAAAAAGAAGCGTTATATTCCATTTGAACGTATTCAAAGTTTAAATTACAATGAAGGAATTTTTCACAGGTTATTTGGTTTAGTAAAGGTACAGATTGAAACCGCAGGAAGTAAGGATGGAAAGCCCGAGGCAGAGTTAACGGCAATACGTAAAGCGGCGGCTGATGCAATAGAGCTGGAAATGCGTCGAGCAAAAAAACAAATAGCGGAAGAAACTGAAGATGAACAGCCTGCTCAAATGACAGAGGAAGTGGTAGTTCCGCAGATTTATCATATGTCCATCCGTGATTTACTAGTTTTGGCAACGACCTCGGGTGGAATTGGCGTCGTACTGTCTGGTCTTGCAGCAATTGTCTCTCAGTTTTCAGATATAATTCCTTATGAAACTGTATTTCATGAGTTAGCTGACTTTGTTAAAATTGGAGCCTTTTTAGTTGCACTAACAGTAATGTTCATCTTAATCGTTGCATGGTTTGTTTCTGTAGTAATCACATTAATTAACTACTATGAGTACACTGTTAGAATTGAAGATGAAAAGTTAATCATTACAAAAGGGTTACTTGAGAAAAAACGAATTACTTTACCCTTAAATCGAATTCAGGCAATTCGTGTGGTAGAGAATCCATTACGTCAATTATTTGGATTTGCAACAGTGGTTGTTGAGAGTGCTGGAGGAAATGGTGAGAGTGGAAAAGATAAGAAGATTATTTTATTTCCACTTATAAAAAAACAGGCTTGTCTAGAAACGTTAGAGCAACTTTTCCCAGAAATGAACTGGCATCCAGAATTTATTCATTCTCCAAAACGTGCTCGTCCATTTTTCTATCGTATCGATTTTATTTGGCTCATCCCTATAATTGGGGCATGTAGTTACTTCTTGTATCCGTATGGTTTACTTTCACTGCTGCTGGTTCCACTTACAATACTTCTTGGGATTTGGCAGCATAAAACGGCTGGTTATATGATTGATGGAAAGCAGCTTACAATGCAATACCGAGTATTTAATCGTATTACATTTTTTATGGAGAAAAAACGTATACAATCTATTGAAAGCACTCAAACGTATTTCCAAAAAAGAAAAAATGTTATGTCTATTAAAGCTACAGTAATGTCTGGAATGACTGGAATGACTGGAAACGTTCCGAGCTTAGAACAGAAGGATGCTGAAACCATCTTATCCTGGTATGAGCATTAATCATATGGAAGGCTAACCATTTACAATTTTTTGTAATGGTTAGCCTTTTTTAGCTATAAATAAACAATAATAATTTATATAATAGAATATATCTAACAAAAGGGGTGGATTTTTTGTTTAAATATGATATTAGCGAAAACACGTATTTGAAATTGTTGGATTTAAACGATGTAGATGAGTTATTTACATTAACAGATCGGTCAAGGGAAACTTTGCGAGAGTGGTTACCTTTCGTAGATGATGTGAGAACCGTAGAGGATACAGAAAAATTTGTAAGAAATGCGATGCATCAATATGCTAATAATAATGGTATACAAGCAGGGATTTATTATGAGGGGAAACTTGCAGGAGTAATTGGCTATCATCAAGTGAATTGGCAGCATAGATGGACGAGTATCGGTTATTGGTTAGGAAACGATTTTGTTGGTAAGGGGTTAGTTACTAATTCAATGAAAGCTTTTATTGATTATGCTTTTAGCTATTTAAAGTTAAATCGTATAGAAGTACGTGTCGCTGTAGGGAATATTCGAAGCCGTACAATACCAAAAGTGCTTGGTTTTAACGAGGAAGGTCGTTTAAGAGACGCTGAATGGTTATATGATCATCATGTCGATCAGGTTGTCTACGGATTAACGGCAGCTGAATGGAAAAAACTAAAATCAACGAACGAGAATACTATCGTTTTATAATAAAAAATTGGTCGTTATGATAAAAGATAAAGTAAGAGGAGCATCCGTTTTCATAAGGATCCTCCTCTTTGTGTCTGCTATTTACCTGCCATTTTTTGTTTACGCCAGCTTAAAATTCTTTTGGGGTGTAAATAAATCAACCCAAGAATGAATCCAGTGACTAAGCCTCCTATATGTGCATAGACATTCACATTTGGCTGTATAAAAGTCATAATGACACTGATTACAATGATTGGTAAGATTAGCTTGCGGAGCATAGGCATTGTGCGGCGTGTATAATAAACAAGCGCCCCAAAAGCACCAAAAATGCCAAAAATAGCCCCACTTGCACCGAGACTACCATAGCCACTATCATTATTAAGTAGATAGGTAGCCATGTTTCCTACAATGCCGGATAATAAATAAATTGTTATAAAACGTGCCTTACCCGCAATTTTTTCAAGCTCTGGCCCGAAAATATACAATGAAAACATATTAAAGAGCACGTGTAAGAAGCCGGCATGTAAAAACATTGCAGAAAAAATACGCCACCATTCACCGTTCTGGATTAGGAGATTTATTTGAATTCCGTAATTCAATACAAGTACCCCAACACCAGGTAAAATAGTTAATACATAAAAAATTAAATTAATCGCTATAAACATAGAAACAACAGGGTAATACTTTGTGTATTGCTTAAAATTTTCTGTTCTACTAAACATGGCTCCACCTCAATTTACAATTATTATACATGGCTTTTTAGCAATAGGAAAAGGAGAAGTTCAAATGATTAAAGGAATTGGTCTTGATATTGTAGAAATTGAACGTATTGCCAAAGCATTGACGCGAACAAATAAATTTAAAGATCGGATTTTATCTGAAAAGGAAAGAGTTTTATTTGATGCACATTCAGAAACTCGTAGAATAGAATTTTTAGCTGGGCGATTTGCTGCTAAAGAGGCATTTTCCAAGGCTTTAGGAACGGGTATTGGCGAGCAATGCAAGCTTCATGATATTGAAATTTTAAGAGGAGAAGCTGGGAATCCTGTTTTATATTTTAAAGGAAAACTTGTAAATGGTTTTGTTAGTATCACACATACTAAGCAATACGCAGCAGCGCAGGTAATATTGCTGCTGTAAGTAATAGTGAATATCGTGCTAAAAGACGCTCTACCTTCTGTAAATTCTTTGAACATTAAAGATCAATTTCGCCCTGGCGTAAATGTAGCTATGCTTTCGATACAAAAAAACATTTGCTGAATGAAGATAAATATATTGCCTGCTCTTCTGATGACATAACTGACAAATAAGGTTCATATATTGTCGTAGTGGATTTGAAAGAAGAAAGGGTGAAAGCGTGGGCAACCGTATAGTTAAATGGCTCGTCTTAATTTGTACAATATTACTTCTGTCGGCGTGTGGTACAGCCTCACAGGAAAAAGTGTTGAAGAAGGTTAATGGTAAATGGGCAGAGACAAATGGTTATGAGTTAAATGCCTCGATGGAGATTAAATCGGGTGGAGAGCCAAGAAAATATGATGTAACAGTTTGGCATACTAAACCTGACTTTTATCGAGTAGAAGTAGTAGAAAGCGGGAAAGATGTTTCGCAGATGATAGTACGAAATGCAGATGGAGTGTTTGTAGTTACACCGACATTGAACAAAATGTATAAGTTCCAAAGTGACTGGCCAAAGAAAAACAGTCAGGCATATTTAATAGGTGCTCTAGCAGAAGATTTAGCTGAAGATAAAAATGTTGTCATGAAAGAGCAAGAAAAAGCATATATATTTGAAGCGGCTACTAGAAATAGCTATAAAAATAGTATGCCTCATCAGGTGATTACAGTTAATAAGAAAACATTGCTTCCAACTTCCGTGGTCATTATGAATGATGTAAAGGAAGAACAAATTCGTATCACATTTAAAAATATCAAATTAGGTGTTCAGCATGCAGCCAAGGAATATGCAGTTGAGCAATTTACGGAAACAGATCAAACAAAAGGTGAACAAGCTGCTCCTACAGAAAAGGATGACAAAGGCGAAAAAGACGGTAAAGAAGCAGTAGGTGCTGAAATTGAAAATAAAGAATTCCAAACAAATTACCCTGTTGTTAATTTGGAAAATACGAAGATGACGGAAGAAAAGGTTATTCGTGAGAACGGTATGGATCGTGTCATCTTAACATTCGAGGGTGACAAGCCATTTACAGTCATGCAACAACCAGCTACCAAAGAGAGTGCGATGTTACCAGTATCTTCACCAGGTGATCCGGTAGATTTAGGCTTTACAATCGGTGCGATAACAGATACATCTATTAGTTGGGAAAAGGATGGGGTTGCATTCTTTGTTGCATCAAGTAAATTAACTCGTGATGAAATGATAGAAGTTGCTACTTCTATGACGATAAGTAGTATGAAGTAATTTATTGTAGCTACAGCTTTCAAATCACTGAAAGCTGTAGCTTATTAAGCTAAATAGTGATTAAACACTGTTTAGAAAGTGTTAAGTTGTATAATATATTCTAGAAGTTATAAAAAGCAGTTAAGTACAATAACTTGTCAATTAGAAAGAATTAAACGAATTTATGGCAATACATAATGTTTTAATAAAAAATAAAGAGGGTATCCTAATGATGACACAGCAGCATTTTAGACCAACAAAAGCAATTATAGACTTACAAGCAATCCAACAAAACATACAAAATTTGAAAAAACTACTTCGACCAAATGTTCAAATTATTGCTGTAGTAAAAGCCAATGCATATGGTCATGGAGATGTAGCTGTTGCTAAAGCAGCCTTAGAAGCAGGCGCTACTATCCTTGCCGTAGCAACACCAGACGAAGCATTACATATTCGAGCACATTTTGAAGAACCTGACATACTAGTTTTAGGTGCATCTCCAGTTTCGTTTGTCCCTTTTGCAGCTCAAAAGCGCATTATTCTTACGGTATTTGCAAGTGAATGGGTCAAGCAGGCTGCTCCGTTAATAGCGCACGAAGCAGACCCGTTACGACTACATATAAAAGTAGATAGTGGAATGGGGAGAATCGGCGTTCGCTCTGAACAAGAGCTTTTGGAGCTTTCTAACACAATTCTAACAGCAAATAATATGAAACTTGATGGGATATTCACGCATTTTGCAACAGCAGATGAGGAGGATACATCCTACTTCGATAGACAAGCTCATTTCTTTGAGCAATGCCTATCCGCTTTACCTGAAAAACCTAGACTTGTCCATGCCTCAAATACAGCTACATCTTTAGTTAAAGGCGCTCATTTCCAATATGACGCTGTCAGATATGGTATTTCAATGTATGGATTATCACCGTCGCCATATGTGGAAGGTATTCTACCTTTCCAATTACAGCCTGCGTTTACACTTGAAAGTGAGCTTGTCCATGTGAAGCAAGTACGAGCAGGAGATTCTGTTGGCTATGGAGCTACGTATGCTGCCCCTTCAGATTTGTGGATAGGAACGATACCAGTAGGCTATGCAGATGGGGTAATTCGTAAATTAGTCGGTCAAGAAGTATTAATTGATGGTCAAAGAATGCCGATAGTTGGACGAATTTGTATGGACCAATGTATGGTTGCCTTACCAAAAGCATATGCTATAGGGGAGAAGGTAACACTTATTGGTCATCAAGGGAAAGATGTCATCTCAATAGATGAATGGGCTGTTAAACTTGAAACCATTAATTACGAAGTACCATGCATAATTACAGCAAGAGTACCACGGGTATACGTTTAGTTGATTATAAGCAGGCACAATAAACAAAAAACTTTCTTTCATAATTGGTGAATGATAAACACTGGAGAAAATATCACCAAAAATTTAATTTGCTGATTGGACTAATAAGGTAAATCGGCATATACCTTCGACAACCTACATATTTTTACAACTTGTCCTTCAAATTGTCAGATATTTTGTCATTTCATGTCTTTTCAACAATATCTTTCAATGATAGAATGAGTAGTAATGAAAAGTGGATGGTTCCGTTGGAGGTGCTTGCTGTGTACGAGAAAAAGTTAAGAGAAGCTACAATTGCTGTTCAGGATAGACTATTTCTACAAACAAAGGAAGTAATTGAAGGTGAATCGTTTGCGCGTGTTTTGTCGCGCAATATTTTAATGCAGGAGCAACCAAATCAAATACGGGAAGCTATGATGAAAGGATATGTTGAAATGTCTCATATAAATCTGATGATTGCAAGTGAATGCTTGCATGCGGAGTATGAAGCACAACATATGGTGGAGCGTCTCGTTAGCGGGGGATGACACTTTGAATGTAAAACGTGGTGACGTTTTTTTTGCAGATTTATCGCCGGTAATTGGATCCGAGCAAGGAGGGACTAGACCGGTGCTGATTATTCAAAATGATATTGGCAATCGATTTAGTCCGACTGTCATCATCGCAGCTATAACTGCACAGATTCAGAAAGCAAAGTTACCGACTCATGTTGAAATCAATGCTGAAAAGTATGGTTTTGAACGTGACTCGGTTATTCTGCTCGAGCAAGTGCGAACAATCGATAAGTCAAGATTGACAGATCGTATTACGCAGCTTGATCATGCAGTAATGGAGAAGGTTGATGGTGCACTGATGATTAGTTTAGGGCTTGTCAAATTTTGATATACATATATGTATAGAGGCATCGAGATGATTTTTCATCTCGATGCTTTTTTGAATGAAACTCTCAAATACTACATTTCCATAAATTGAATTTGTTATTTGAAAATGGTATTAATAGATTTAAGGGGAAAATAAAATACTATTCAAAATAGATTTTTGAAAAAATTAAAGAAAGGTTTATGAAAATATACATAGAATATACCATTTATAAGATTTATGAAATGAGATTAAAACAAATAAAAATTCAGGTCGAATATAAGTGTACAGAATAACTCCGAAAGGAATTGGGGGGACAACGGTGGCAAAGAGGTCTTCGGTTGAAATTATTACTGAATGGGATATAGTTACAGCAAGACAACTGGGGCGCAATGAAGCAAGGGCACTTGGATTTGGCACTGTTGATCAGGCTAGAATAACTACAGCTATTAGTGAATTGGCTCGAAATATATACTTATATGCAAATGTTGGCTTCATTGAAATTGAAAAAATTGAAACGGACGCAGAAAAGAAAATAATTATTATTGCAACTGACCAAGGTCCGGGAATAAAAGATGTTCGCAAGGTGATGGAGGATGGTTACTCTACTTCTGGAGGACTTGGAGCAGGTTTACCAGGCGTGAATCGTTTAATGGATACAATGACCATCCACTCTGTTATTGGAGAGGGTACTACCATCAGAGCTGAAAAATGGCTGCGATAGGATGTGGTAATGTTGGATCGATTAGAGTCACAGTATAAGAAAATTTTGTCGGATTACTTGACTGACCAAACAGAGAGAAATTTATATATAGCTCAAAACTTCACACGGCAGCTAATCCAAAAAAATGTTTCTCCAGAGGATGTTGTAAGTATTCACAAAAACGCAGTCAGCAAAATATTACCTGATAGAATGAGAGAGGAACAACCAGCATATGATTTTCTAATTGAGGTAATGGTCCATTATGGCATGGCACATAGGGAGCACCAAAGCTTATTGCAAAAACAGGCTGAATATGAATTGGAAATGAAAATCGCTACAAACATTCAAAAAACATTACTCAAAACGGTTGTACCGCATTTAACGGATGTTGACATAGGAATGGTATCGATTCCAATTCGCAAAATGAATGGGGATTATGTACATTTTTTACATGGTCGGGAGGATTATTTGAGTGTAGCGGTGACAGACGTAGTAGGAAAAGGGGTTCCGGCTGCTTTATGTATGTCTATGGTGAAATATGGTCTTGAAACATTAGAATATACGTATAAAGATCCTACATATGTGCTAGAAGTTATTAATCGAGTAATTGAAAAAGGCGTGGATGATAGTATGTTTGTTTCCATGTTTTATGGCTGTTTGGATCTACAAAAAAATACTTTTTCCTACGCTTCAGCAGGTCATGAGCCAGCGCTACATTATTGTGCTAGACGAGATGAATTCTTTACTTTGGAGGCAAAAGGTCTATTACTGGGTGTACTGCCTGAAACAAAGTATATATATAAAGAAATTACTTTAGAGAAAAATGATATCATCCTGATGATGACAGATGGTGTTACTGAATTTAGATCACATGAAGAATGGAACTCGCGAGAGATTATTACAGTATTGATTGCAAAGAATAAGCATTTGACAGCCCAAGAGCTATGTAATCTTCTTTATAAACAAATTGAGGAGCTACAGGATTTTAAACTATCGGATGATTTTACAGTTGTTATTTTAAAAAAATAGGATGTAGAAGGTTTAATTTTTTTTATAAGTGGGAAATGAAGTACAGTCTAACAAATATGGTGGAGGTGTGCTATATGGACGTGGCAATACATTTTAAAGAAATTGATTATAAATTATATGGATTTGTAGAGGGTGAAATAGATACCTTTACTGCTTCAGTTCTACGTGAGGAGCTAGAGGCTATAAAAATTACTGAAGGATTAGAAATAGAACTTAATTTATCAAAAGTAAATTATATGGATAGTACAGGTTTGGGTATTTTTGTAGCCTTTTATAAAAAAGCATTACGTGAGAATGGAAAAGTAAAACTTGTTGGTTTATCGAATAGATTACAACGGCTATTTGAAATTACTGGATTAAGCGATTTAATGGATATTGAAACTGATAAAAAGGTGGAATTAAAATAATGAAGGAATTTGATTATATTGAAATAAGGGTTCCTGCAAAACCGCAATTTGTCAGTGTAATTCGGTTAACGGTTTCTGGCTTAGCTAGTCGAGTTGGTTTTAATTATGATGATATCGAGGATTTAAAAATCGCAGCAAGTGAAGCAGTTACAAACGTAGTACATCATGCATATAAGGATGATGAAGAAGGTGAAATCGTTATTGGATGTGCTCTGTATGAAAATAAACTCGAAATGATGGTTGCGGACTATGGAAATAGTTTTAATTTTGAAGAGATTAAGTCAAAAATTGGGCCATATCATCCTGGAGATTGTATAGCTGGTTTACGTGAAGGTGGTTTGGGACTTTATTTAATGGAAACTTTGATGGATGAGGTGATGATTAATAACGATGGTGGCGTAACTGTCTTTATGACAAAGTATGTCACTAGGGAGCAGGTGGAAAAAAATGTCGAAAGAATCACTACATAAGTCTTCGTCTAATGAAGATGTATTAGAGTGGATTGCATTGTACCAATCAACTGAGGATGATGAAGCGCAAACAAATTTAGTGATTCATTATCGATATTTAGTTGAATCCATAGCACGCAAGTATTCGAATGGAAAATCTTATTATGATGATATTGTTCAAGTAGGTATGCTAGGATTACTTGGTGCAATTAGACGTTTTGATCCCAATGTTGGTAGAAGTTTTGAGGCATTTGCTGTACCAACGATTGTTGGAGAGATTAAACGTTTTTTACGCGATAAAACATGGGACGTTCATGTACCAAGACGTATAAAAGAGCTGGGACCGAGAATTAAAACAACAGTGGAAGCGCTGACCATTGAGTTGCAGCGTTCTCCATCTATTAAAGAAATTGCAGATCAATTAGAAGTGGAAGAGGAAGAAGTTCTTGAGGCTATGGAGATGAGTCGTAGTTATCAAGCTCTTTCTATGGATCATTCAATAGAGTCAGATTCAGACGGAAGTACAGTAACCTTGTTTGATATAATGGGTAAAGTAGATGATGGCTATGAAATAACCAATAAAAGATTAATTGTTTCTGATGCCATGAACGTTTTAAATGATAGGGAAAAACAAATCATTCAGCTTACATATTTAGAGCAACTTAGTCAAAAAGAAGCTGGAGAACTATTAGGAATTTCTCAAATGCATGTATCTCGAATACAAAGAAAAGCAATAAAGAAATTACAGGAGGTTATCTTAGCAAGTGGTGGCGTTTCGCTCTAAACGTTTAAATAAAGGCATTTTTGCTAAAATTACAAAGGTTATCATGTCAGTGTCGTTGAAATAGTTTACTCTATGTTTAGAGTAGACTATTTTTTTGCATTTTTAGTAAAGTGTAATGGTAAAATGAAAAGAAAAAAGGTAGTGATGATGTGGATCAAAAGCAATTGTTACAGCTTATTGCAAAGGATGTTGCAATCAAGCCAGGCCAGGCAGAGGCTGTTATTAAATTATTAGAAGAGGGAAATACCGTACCGTTCATAGCACGCTATCGAAAAGAAGCTACTGGGTCCCTTGATGAGGTGCAAATTAAAGCTGTAGAGGAGCGTTATCACTACATACAGCAGCTTGAGCATCGCAAAGAAGAGGTTATTCGATTAATTCAAGAACAAAATAAGTTAACACCGGAATTAGAACAAGCTATCCAAGCAGCAATTGTTTTACAGCGTGTAGAAGATCTATATCGACCGTATAAACAAAAGCGTCGTACTAAGGCAACAATTGCGAAAGAAAAAGGATTAGAACCTCTTGCGGATCTTTTATTAGAATATCGCTCTGATACATTAGCGCAATTAACTGTCCAATTCATAGATGGGGAAACCGTTGCAAACACAGAGGATGCATTAGCTGGTGCAAGAGATATTTTAGCCGAGCGTTTTGCTGATGACGCAGCAATTCGTGAGAAAATTCGTGCGTATTCATGGAAAGACGGTCTACTCGTAACTAGTGTGAAAAATGCGGAGGCAGATGATAAAAACGTTTTTGAAATGTACTACGAATATGAAGAACCTGTAAATCGTATTGTTCCTCATCGTATTTTAGCGGTAAACCGGGGAGAGAAAGAAGAAGTTTTAAAGGTAGCCATAAATGTTCCGGTAGAGCGTGTATTAATGATTATGTGGAAAGAGTGGATTCCGGCAATTGGTTCTTCTCCAGCAATTGCTGAGGTAAAGCTTGCGATTGAGGATTCTTATAAACGCTTAATCCAGCCTTCAATTGAAAGAGAATTACGAAATGAGCTTACTGAAAAGGCTGAAGCGCAGGCTATTCATATCTTCTCAGAAAATCTGCGCAATCTGCTTTTACAACCACCTATGAAAGGGAAATATGTATTAGGTGTAGACCCTGCTTATCGTACCGGTTGTAAGCTAGCAGTTGTTGATGAAACAGGGAAAATGTTAGAGGTTACAGCTATTTATCCTCACCCTCCTAAGCCTGACGTAGCAAAATCAAAGGCTGTTGTAAAGGAATTATTAGCAAAATACCCAATTCAAATAATTGCTATTGGTAATGGGACTGCCTCACGTGAAACAGAACAATTTATTGCTGATGTTATAAACGAGCTTGCTACCGAAATAGCCTATGTAATTGTCAATGAAGCGGGTGCATCTGTTTATTCTGCCTCAGAGATTGCACGGGCAGAGTTCCCAGATTTACAGGTAGAGCAGCGTAGTGCTGTTTCTATTGCACGTCGTCTACAAGATCCTTTGTCAGAGTTAGTGAAAATTGAGCCTAAGGCGGTTGGGGTAGGTCAGTACCAGCACGATGTATCACAAAAGAAATTGACTGAATCCTTAACATTTATCGTAGAGACAGCCGTTAACCAAGTTGGTGTAGACGTTAATACTGCCTCAGCCTCTTTATTACAACATGTTTCTGGGTTATCAAAAACTGTTGCAGAGAATATTGTGAAGGTGCGAGAGGATAATGGGCAGTTCACCACACGTGCTCAATTAAAGAAAATTCCACGACTTGGGGCAAAAACGTACGAACAAGCAATTGGTTTCTTACGAATACCTGAAGCAAAAAATCCGTTTGATGCAACGGGTATTCACCCAGAAAGCTATAGTTTGGCTGAGCAAATATTAGAGGTTGCACAAATAAATAAAAGTGAACTTGGTACACAGAAGGCAGAAGAGGCGATTGCTAACCTAGATGTGCAAAATTTAAGTGAGGTACTTGATATTGGGGTGGTTACAATTCGTGATATTGTCGATACATTAATGAAGCCAAGCCGTGACCCACGTGATGCATTCCCACAGCCACTATTAAAAACAGATGTATTAAAGATGGAAGATTTACAAGTTGGCATGGAACTACAAGGGACAGTCAGAAATGTTGTTGATTTTGGAGCTTTTATTGATATTGGTGTGAAGCAGGATGGGCTTGTGCACATTTCTAAATTGCAAAAAAAGCGTATTAAGCATCCTCTAGAAGTAGTTGCGCTAGGAGATATTGTAACAGTTTGGGTAGAACAAATTGATGTGAAAAAAGGGCGCATTTCATTAACTATGTTGCCTCCTGAAAATCAAATAATGGAAATGTAATAAATTCAAACCACACTGTCTATACTACGCAGTGTGGTATTCTTGTTGTTAGAGGTGATCGTGATATGAACAATGAGGAACTTCAAAAGCTTGTCAGCAGAATATCATTAGAAAGTTTCCAAAAGCCTTTCATGCATCTAGCATATTTTAATGCAAGGTTACGCTCTACTGGTGGGCGTTATCTCTTACAATCACATAATATAGAAATTAATCCAAAAGCATATGAATTGTATGGTCTTGAGGAAGTAAAGGGTATCGTTCGTCACGAGCTTTGCCACTATCATTTACATTTAGAGGGTAAGGGTTACCAGCATCGAGATAAAGATTTTCGAGAATTATTAAAAAAAGTAAAAGCTCCCCGGTTTTGTTCGACTCTTCAGACACCTAATACTTTGCGAAAAAAGCAACGTCGACTTTATACATATTCGTGTGTTAAATGCCAACAGATATATGTAAGAAAGATTAGAATGAATGTCGAGAAATACTGCTGTAGCAAATGTTTAGGACGTTTAAAATTACAAGAATAAAAAAACTTTAGAAAAAGGGTTGACGTTTACTTGATGTGTCACTATAATAGTAAAAGTCGACAAGATAACGACAACAAATTACATGAATTATTCCGAAGTAGCTCAGTTGGTAGTAGCACCTGACTGTTAATCAGGTTGTCGCAGGTTCGAGTCCTGCCTTCGGAGCCATGGCCCCTTGGTCAAGTGGTTAAGACACCGCCCTTTCACGGCGGTAACACGGGTTCGAATCCCGTAGGGGTCATTTCATTCGTAATATTTTTTAAAATGTAGTAATATTGGTCCCGTGGTGTAGCGGTTAACATGCCTGCCTGTCACGCAGGAGATCGCCGGTTCGATCCCGGTCGGGACCGCCACTTATTGGGGTATAGCCAAGCGGTAAGGCAACGGATTTTGATTCCGTCATGCCTAGGTTCGAATCCTAGTACCCCAGCCATTCATTTCTTAATTAGAGCCATTAGCTCAGTTGGTAGAGCATCTGACTTTTAATCAGAGGGTCGAAGGTTCGAGTCCTTCATGGCTCATCTTTTTAAGAAAAAAGGTTGATTTTTCGGATTATCATAGTATAATAAGAAAGTTCCTAATTGAATGCGGTCGTGGCGGAATGGCAGACGCGCTAGGTTGAGGGCCTAGTGGGGGCAACCCCGTGGAGGTTCAAGTCCTCTCGGCCGCACCAAGTCGATTTTGAATTAATATTATTTGCGCCCGTAGCTCAATTGGATAGAGCGTCTGACTACGGATCAGAAGGTTGTGGGTTCGACTCCTGCCGGGCGCGCCATTTTATAAAAAACTTTAATATTTTGTGCGGGTGTAGTTTAATGGTAAAACCTCAGCCTTCCAAGCTGATGTCGTGAGTTCGATTCTCATCACCCGCTCCAAA
>NZ_JBXUNW010000017.1:0-101491 GCF_057196045.1 Lysinibacillus sp. DFXJR4
CATAAAAGAAATTTGATTAGCTCAAATTGTTTTGCTGGCATCAATTTTGATGTCCAAAATTTTTGTTTCGTTCACTAGCAAAAGCTTGCTACTAAAAACTATATTGATTACGTTTTGCTTGTTCAGTTTTCAAGGTTCATTAACTCGTCACATTTAAGTGACTTTCTATACTTTAACACAGTGTTAACTCTATGTCAACTGTTTGCGTTAATATTTTTCAAGATTGTCGTTTACTTTTGTAACAACGTTTTAAAATATATCATTAATCTTCTAGTAATGCAACTGTATTTAAAAAGAAAAATAATTCTGTGAAGTTTAATAGCTAAATAAATTAAATTACTTCCTATATATACATCTTTAAAATGAATAGTAATCAATTAACTAAATCAATAAAAAAACTGTTCACAAATATGGTTAAAACCAAAATTTACGAACAGTCCTTTGTTTATAAAGTTGCTAAATACAATAAGAAGATGACCGCAAACACATACATAATCGGATTTACTTCTTTTGCTTTTCCTTTAATAATCATTGTTAATGGATAGAAGATGAAGCCTACTGCAATACCTGTTGCGATTGAGTAAGTTAGTGGCATCATTATCATTGTTAAAAATGACGGTACAGCAATTTCAAAACGATTCCAAGCAATTTGACCTAAAGAAGCAACCATTAGGACTCCAACTATAATTAATGCGGGAGCAGTAACAGCTGAAGTAATAACTCCTAACAATGGAGAGATGAAGAGTGCTAATAGGAATAAACATCCCGTCACAATTGAAGCAAAACCTGAACGTGCACCAGCTGCTACACCTGAAGAGGATTCTACATAAGATGTGATTGTAGATGTACCAAAAATGGAACCTACAATCGTTGCAATTGAATCAGAAATTAAAGCTTTACCAGCACGGGGTAAACGATTATCTTTCACTAATCCCGCTTGGTTCGCAACTGCCATTAATGTTCCTGCATTATCAAAGAAGTCAACAAATAAGAAAGTTAAAATTACGGACAGCATAGATAATGTATAGAAGCTTGGATCAGAAAAGGCACTGAATAATGCACCGAATGTTGGTGAAATACTAGGTGGTGCTGAAAAAACTTTTTCTGGTAACCCAACTTGTCCAGTAATCATACCTACAATTGAAGTAATTACCATACCATAGAATACGCCGCCTTTAATTCCACGCACCATCAGAATAACTGTAACAATAATGCCAAAAATCGCTAGTAATACCTGGGGATCACGTAAATTACCAATACCAACTAATGTCGCATCATTATTAACAATAATCTTCGCATTTTGCATTCCGATAAATGCAATGAATAAACCAATACCAGCACCTACCGCCAATTTTAATTCCATAGGGATAGCATTAATTAATTTTTCTCGTAAACCTGTTAATGTTAATAATAAGAAGAAAACACCTGAAATAAATACTGCTGCTAAAGCATGTTGCCATGGGCTACCATTAACTAGTACCACTGTATAAGCAAAAAATGCATTAAGCCCTAAACCAGGCGCTAAAGCCAAAGGATACTTCGCTAAGAGCCCCATAATAAAACAACCAATTGCTGCTGACACAGCAGTTGCAACAAACACTGCCCCATAATCCATACGTAAAGCATCTGGTAAATTCTTCACATCTGCTAATGTCAATGTTAATGGGTTTACTACTAAAATGTAAGCCATTGCTAAGAACGTTGTGAAGCCACCAAGAAATTCCCGACGATAATTCGTTCCTAATTCATCAAACATGAAATATTTTTTCATTTGAAAGAAATCCTCCGTTGGTCGTCTTCAATATCGAAAACAAAAAAAGACACACTGACTATTCTACTACTAGTCGCATGTCTACGATATTTCATCACCTGTATTGTGTGAAAGATTTAGTGTCTATACATTCGTATATATAACTAAAATCGTAGTCAAGTTATTTACGGTAACTTGGTAGAAACTCACGGGCCTTATTCCCGACATTATACGACGACTTATTTAATTTACAATCGTAATATATCATTTCATTTTTCAGATTTCAACCCTATTTCCGAACATTTTTTATAAAAAAAATACGAAAGTTCGGGTAAAATACTTAATTAATGTTCATGTTTTATTCATTTAAACATATTTTAGACTAATTGCTTATTAACTAATAAAAACTCTAGAATCCATTCTAAGATTCTAGAGTTTCGTTATTCATAATTTCAACTCGTTATGAAATTAATACAATATAATTAATTTCAAGGTTTTCCCTCATCGTTAACTTCGCTTTCGAGCGACCACTGCTAACCGACTATTCTCGTTAGAATATTCACATGTCGACAGAACAATAAGTTTGTCACCATATTGCGCTGTCACCCCAGTGTTATAAAGCGCGAGTTGTTCAATATTCTGAACATATGAGTCAAACTCGATGGGTGTTTCTATATGCTCTATCTGATAGTATTTAAAAACGTCATCCGTTTTGTTGTATACCTTCGAGAGAATAACAACGATTTCTTTCTAAATCCTCCCTTTTTACTTTTCAAAACTTTAAAACAATCTTGAATAGGGGCAATGAAACTATAAACATCTCTAAACTTAATTCGCAACCTAGCTTCGGAACGGATTCATTACTTTGTTTACTGTGTGAACGAGGAATTACACAAAATATACAATACGTTATACTTTTATTTGTCGATTCTATTAAATAGTCAAATTTAGAGTCATCTCTAAATTTTTGAGGGTGTAAAAACTTTAACTTTACATTTACTGAATCAATGTTGTAACAAAATCTATTTTTTTTGCAACAAAACGAAAAAACATCGTAAGTACTGAGAAGTGTTGCTACGATAAAAACAGGAAGGAGATAAGCATGAAATTCAACTATATTTGGAAGAACAATAAATCATCTTCTGAAATTGAGATTATTAGTAATCCATCGAATAAAGAATTGCTTTCAACATTAGAACAACGTTTTTTTCAATCTATAACATTAAGCGCAACAGATTTCAAAACAAATCGTCAGGTTAAAATTGAACTCAATGACATAGAAGCAATTGAGGCATCTGGTCATTTTACAAAAATCTTTTTAATAGATGGTACTGAGCTAATGTTGAATAAGATTTTAAAAGAGTTATCTTACCTAGAATCATTCGGATTGGTTAGAATCAACAATTCAATGATATTGAATTTGAATCAAATACATTCGTTTGCTTCGGGAAGTCACGCTAGATTGGAGGTTATTACCAAGCATCATAATAAGTATATTGTCAGTAGACATTATGCAAAATCTATTAAGGAGAAATTGATATGATAAATGACTTAAAAAATAGTTTTTTGAACGTTTCATTTATGGTTTTAATTTGGATTGTTTTTTTAATTACTATTTTTAATCTTCACGAAGAAATAGTAAATTTTCTTTATATCTGGAATTTAATTGGGATTAGCGTTCTAATGGGGATTGTTTTTGGTATAGCTTATCCTTATTTGTGGAACTACTCTACATTAAAAGTAACAACTAAAATTACTATTAGTACTTTTTTGAATTTTTTCTGTTGTATTGGAAGTGTATATCTTTTTTCACCGAAAGTATTTGAATTTATCAAACCTTATTTATTGCTAATTTTAGTGTTAACGTTAATTGGTCATATCATCGGATTTTATTTTTTCTCAAAATATGAAAATAAAAAAATAGCGGCTAGTTTGAATAGATCGCTAGAAAATTAAGGAGACGAAAATGAACATCAATACTAGCTTACAAGTACTATTAAATGATATTGCTCAAAAACAAAAAAAGGGGCTTCCCTTTATAATGGCATCAATATTTATTTGGGGAGTTATCACAACAATAACGGTGTTGCCTTTAGATTTAATGATAAAAAATATTGGTATTTTATCTTGTGGTGCATTGCTGTTTCCGGTTTCAATTCTTTGTGCCAAAATATTAAAAGTTGATTTATTTTATAAAGAAAATCCATTGATTAATGGACTATTGATTGCAACAAACAATCAAATTTTATATTTAATTATTTGTATTCTTCTATTAATTAAAGCACCTATGTGGGTCTTACCTGTATATGCAATTATTTACGGTGCACATTTGTTACCATATTCATTCTTTTACCAATCGAAAAGTTATCGATTTAGTTCAATATTTATTTGTATAGCTATTTTGATAAGTATAATCTTCTTCCATTTACATATTATTATTGTTCCATTAATCGTAGAGGTTGGTGTGCTTTTCCTATTTTTAATGCTGAAAAAAGAAATTAAAAGCTAGTCTGAAAAAAATCAGACTAGCTTTTTTCTTGGAGCAAACTCAAATAAGTTGAAATCAAATAAAGGGACTATTCCCACTCCAAGTTTGCAGATAACACCAAAAACTTTAAAAGCTATACTTTCTAACGTAATCCCTTCATTAAATCTTGCCTCGTTGCCCACAGAGCAGGAAATAAAACTGCCGCCATACCTATTATTGGAGAAAGAACAATTATACCTCCCAGTAGTATGGGCATTGACGGAAATGTTGTAGCATTTAAACTTTGAAGCAAACAGTATGTGGAAATCATCGATAGCCCTACTGCAAATATTCCAACTGTTCCCGTTAAAAGGGCTCCTTCAAGCATTAATATCGAAAATAATCGTTTCTTCGTATAACCAAGTACACGTAGCATACTTAATTCTTGGATTCTTTCCTTAATACTACTGGCTGTACTATTCATTAACCCGATGATGGTAAATATAATGATTAATCCTACAGCTAGAAATAAAATGAAAAAACGTTGCAACAATTGTTCTTCTAAGTCATTCAATTCTTCTGCTTTATTATATAAAATAGTATTAGCATACTGTGGTTGTTGGATCAGTGATTGAACTTCTTTCAATGTTTCTTGTTGGTCTATATCTGATGTTATATTCATCTCTACGCTATGAAGAGTATGAATCTGAAACATATCTTCCATATTTTTTTTAGTAGTGAATACTTTGCAGTCGTCACTCATATGCTCTGAATTGGTTATAATACCCTCTATGATAAATTCTTTTTTATCCACCTCATTCATATTTTCAGAGATATTAGCTTCTATTACATCGCCTAAATGATATCTTAATTTCTTTGAAGTAGACTCTGTTATCATGACACCGTTAGGACTCAACTCTTCTTCTAGATGAATACCGTCCTTTTTCTTAACCTCATTTTTATCTAAGCTGTATTGTAAATCAGTCCCACTTAGAGCTAGTATCACTTCACCTTGTTTTGCAGGGAGATTCATCGTATCAAACAGCTTTACATTTGTGTAAAAATGCGCTTCTATATTAGGACTCTCACTGACAAGGTCATAGAATGAAAATGGAAATCCCTCTTCTCTTTCTGATCCCACAGACACTAATTTTAAATCATTTGGGTAAGTATCCATGATTGTTTCAGCCGTGTTCGCTTTAACACTTATTAATACCACCATTCCTATAATAGAGATGATAACACCTAAAGTGAAAATAATAGAGATTTGTACATTTCTGCCTAATTGTCTTAGTAAATTTTTCGTAGCTAATAAGCCTTCTGCTCTAACCTTTACTTTTCGATCTAGTAGACTTATTCCTTTTTCAAATAACACAAACATTAGAGGGATCGTTATAAATATCAACGCTATAAACGAAACTGCGTTAATAACATATATAAACCTTGATTGCCACTGCCATTGATTAAGGACAAATAATATAGTTGTGAATACTACATACAACAAACTAATCATGAAATACCTTTTTGTAATACATTGTGTGCCTTTCACACCTCTATAAACAACAATTGGTGGAGAAAAACTTGCTATATAGCCAGGAATGAGTGAAGATAAAAAAATGACTACTGTAAAAATCCCCAAACTAAATAATATATCGTGGTATGGTAATACAATACCGGCATTTGGAATATTCATTAGTCCTAAAAATACATCAAATGTAAGAAAAGGTACTAGAATACCAACAAGGATTCCCACTGCTAAAGAAATTGATCCTACTAACATCGTTTCAATTAAAACAAAAAACATAATGTGTTTTTTCCCAAAACCTAATAGACGTAGCGTTGCAAGTTCCTTTTGTTTTTCCTGAATGGACATTCTCATTGTACTAATAAGTATCAATGCACTTATTAGGTAAATGGCAATATTAAGCCCCTTAACAAATGGCCCAAGCCCTCCAATATTATTACGTTCATTATCAATCTCTAATCGATTATCAATAAAAAAATCCTGGTTAAGCTCTCTCAATTCTTGAACAACATCCGATTTCTTTCCAATATCATCTAACTTAATAATCAATGCGGTTGTTTTTCCATCGTTTAAAGTAACTTCTTGAAGCCAATGAAAGTCGAGAATGACCATATTCGTTAATGCTTCATGCTCTTCACTAATTCCCGTTACCGTAACCTTTCTTTTCCCTTCTGGTGGAAAATTCATTTCTATCTTCGAGCCAATTTGCAAATTATTTAATTTAGCGTATGTGGGAGAAATTAAAGCTTCTTCTGCTTTAGGGAAATTACCAGATTTTATTGATACAAACGGATATTCATAAGCTAGCTCATCATTGTTAAAACCAATGTAAGTTGGTTCGCTCCACATATCATACTCTTCTTCTTTGTTTAAGTATGGGTATAGGAAGGGACTTATTTTCTGCACTCCTTCTATCATCTCTATCGTATCAATCTCTGATTTAGTAAGTGACTTATGACTATCTTGATAACCAACTACTATGTCAAAATCACCATGCAAATTTTTGATTGTCTGTTCATTTGCTTCTTGTAAACTAGCTAATATTATTTGCACAATTACAATTAGAGCAACACCTAGAGAAATACCTAAAACTAAGAATGCGTTTCTGGCCTTATGGTTAAATAATGAATTAATAGCTGCTTTAATAAATAATCTCATAAGCTTAGTTCCTCAATCTTAGATGCAATGATCCTAACTACTTCATTATCCTTCAAGCTTGAGTTCTTTAAATTTAGCGTATCGCAGATTTTACCGTCATGCATGAAAATAACTCTATTAGCATAAGCAGCTACATTTGCATCATGTGTTACTACAATTAACGTATGTCCCAGTTCCTCACAAAAGTCACGTAGAATACTCATCATGGCTTTAGAGGTTTTTGAATCCAGGCTACCAGTAGGTTCGTCTGCTAGAATTAATTCCGGGTCATTTATAAGCGCTCTCACTATTGCTACTCTTTGTTGTTGACCTCCAGATAATAGATTAGGTTTAGATTGTATAAAAGAACCTAGACCAACCAAATGCAACAAGTCTATCGCTTTTTCATCTAATTCTTTCTTATTCTTTACAGTTAGCATTGCTGGGAGGGTAACATTCTCTATAACAGACAATACAGGAATTAAATTAAATAATTGAAAAATAAACCCTATTTTTTCTCTACGTAAACGAGTCAACTCGTAATCTGAATACCCTTTTATATTTTCTCCACTTATTAGAACTTCTCCTTGATCATAAGTATCTAGCCCAGATATCATATTCAAAAGGGTCGATTTTCCAGAACCACTTGTCCCCATTATTGCGACAAATTCGCCTTTTTCAATTTCTAATTCAATACGATTTAATGCCTTTACTTGACTTTGACCTTGACCATATATCTTAGAGAGTCCTCTCACGCTAAGAACTGACATTTTTAATCTCCTCCACTTCTTATTCTTGTAAGAATTATAGCCAAGGTAAATCAGTTTTCTATCGATCTATTATCAAGACTTTATCAAGAAATATCATCCTTCTATAAACAACAAATTGGCAGTAAACTTGAAAATATAACAATAAAAAAACGAAGGGGAACGCTTCCTTCGTTTTTTTATTTTCTGATCATTTATTCAATGATATTTTTAGGTAATTTTATAATAATCTTCGCTCCTTTTTCCTCATCATTTGCGGCTTTGATTATTCCACTATGCTTATGTATAATAACCTGTGCAATAGTTAAACCTAATCCCATTCTTTGTTCAGCACTAAACTTTTCTTCATCTCCTTTATATAAAGGCTTAAATAAGTGCTCAAGATCCTTTTCCACAAACCCCTTTCCATTGTCTAAAATAATCGTTTCTATAAAACTATCCCTTTCTCTAATAAATACTTCTATTATCTCTGTTGGTGGACTATGGCGAATACAATTGATAAGCACATTTTCAAATGCTCTTTTTAGCAATATATAATCACCAGCAATGGGTTGACTCGTTCGATTATTTATATCTAGCGTAAGTTTTTTCTCTGAAAGGTTAAAAAACAACATCTGCTTTAAATCGTGTACTAGATCATTAATTTGAAATACTGTTATTTCTTCAAGTTTAATTTGTCCTTCAATAGCTGAATAATTAGCTAAAGACGTGACCAATTCATTCAAATGATTTGCTTGTTTCATGCTCATTTCTAAATATTGCGTTTTCTTTTGCTCGTTTTTAAAAAGTCCCTTTATTAATCCCTCCAAATAACCTCGCAATGGAAAAATAGGTGTCCTTAAATCATGAACAATGGAAGACACAAAGAGTTTTCTTTCATCTTCTAATCTTTCGTTATTCGCTTTCGATAATTTGAGATTTTTAGCCATTTCAATAAAGGCATGAGTAGTATAATTCATTTCTTTAATGTTGGAACTTGGTAAATCTACGCTATATGTTCCACTTGATATAAGCTGCGAAGATTTATTAATAGCACGCAGTGGCTTCATTAAATTTACTTGCAGAAACACTATATATAGTATAGAGACTAGAGAAAATGCACCAATGTAAAAGGCAAAGTCATAATTCGTACTTTTAATTTGTTCTTCTACTGGTATAGGATAGCTAATATATACCTTTGCAATTAACGAATCATCTGAATAAACATTATAAGGGATTAGATTTAAATTAGGTTCTCTTTCAAAATTTTCTACAGGATGTTGACCACCTTCAAGAAAAAGAGTATTTTCAGGTTTTTTCATTACTTCCGTATAGAGCAATTCATCATCTTCAAAAATAATGAACAAATCAAGGTTATCTGCTTCTGCTCTATTTTTTAATTGACTTTTCCATTCTTCCTTATCAAACTGTGTCTTATCAATGTTTACTATATTATTCTGCACCCATGAGTCCAAATCGAATCTTTGACTCTCTTTAGATGAAAAAACATTCGTTAGGTGTGAAGCAGTTTTCGCTAAAAGGATTGGCATGAAAACAATAATAATTAGGCTCAACGCAATAAACACCTTAAAGCTAATCTTTGGCATCTTTTATCCTCTCATTCCTTTATGCAACTGGTAACCAATGGATCTAATTGTTTTTATCTCGGGAACTGTATCAAAAGGGGCTAGCTTTTCTCTTAATTTCGCAATATGGACTCGCACACTGTGAAAACCAGTTACATCGTCATTCCATATTCTATCTATAATTTGCTCATATTTTAGCACAATCCCCTCATTTTCCATAAAGTAACATAATAAATTAAACTCAATTGTCGTTAGCTCTACTGCTTGTTGTCCTACTCTTACTGACCTCGTGTCTAAGTTTAATTCAAGTTGATCGACAGATAAAACCCTCTGCACATCTATAGCTTTCCGAGAATGTATAGCTATTCTTCTTTCAACTGCCTTGACCCTTGCAACGATTTCACTTGGACTTGCTGTTTTGACAATATAATCATCAGCTCCAAGCATGAGACCCCTAATTTTATCTGCATCGGTTTGATGATTGGCACTTAAAATTAAAATAGGAATCTCTGATTCTTTTCGGATTCTCTTGCAAAGTGTAAAGCCATCAGTACCAGGCAGCATAATGTCTAAAATAATACAATCTATTGTCCTTTGACGTAACAGTGTTTCTGCCTCTTCAGCATTTTTAGCACTATAAACTTTATAATTTTCTATTTCTAGGAAATCAGTCATTAATTGTATAATTTCTATATGGTCATCAACAATTAAAATATTTTTAAAAGGCAATTTAACCACCTCTTTAATTAAATTTCTATAGCTTATTTTACCATTTATAACTCCCTTTGTAGTATTCATACTATATAATTAAAGAACATGCTTAGATATTACAATGGATGTAAATTCTTGTAGATTTAAAAGGCAAGACTACTTAGAAGCTGTATTCATAAAAAAACGAATGATTTATTACGTTTTCCAACAGGCTTTACTTTGCCTTTTTTTGATTTTTTCGGATTTACTATGCTTTTCTTTTTTACTAAGAGTAGCTTCATAATCTTATTTAAGAAGGATATTTATTAAATTAACTAAAGCCAAAGAAGGAGGAAAAGATGGAAAAATACAAAAAGCTAATTATTATAGGTTCATCTTTAGGAATTGTGGGTTTAATATTAAGTTTCTTTAGTGTTAGTTTTGGCACATCCCTAGCTGATAATTGGTTACACAGACTAGGTGGAGCTGATACTTGGAAGTATGAATTAGTAATGCAATCAAACATAAATATTTTTTTAGTTATTGGGAGCATACTTTTTAGTGTTAGCCTAGTGTCTATTATTTTTTCTTTTTATAAGATGTTAGCTCTTCATGACAAGTGAAGGGATGACTACCCCCTTTTACATTCGAAACTAGCCTTCACACATTGAAGCTAATAGACTTGCGTGTATGATGAATGTCATATATGCAAGTCCTTTAGTTATGCCGAATGTGACAAATTGAAATATTAGCTTCCTTCATACTATGGATTTTGGAATACATTTCTTTTTTTACAACATTGATAATACGCTTCACTTCTCCAGCGTTAAACGTCATATTTTGTTTCTAAGCATTGGATTACTTCAGGGTAATTCTTCTTCAATCAAATTGTTGAAGAACACTTATAATGTTGCGATATTTTGTTCTTCAATGTTTATCTGCCTTTCATTCCCTAGTTACTGACGGTACTGAGCATATTACTTAATGTGAACCGACTTTACTGCTTTAATATCAATGACATTCCATAAACCAACGCTTCATGCGCCAAATACACATCTTAATACTTCGGTTTGTGCCCATTTCTCGATTCATCTTGACATCGTCTATCAACTCAAAAATTCTAATAAAAAAAGACCTCCCTTTAATCATGAATTACATGAATAAAGGAAAGCCCTGTTTTGAAAGTCAGTTGTTGCAGGTGAAATGTCTAAATCTCTAATACAACTATATTAAATTATTCCCACTCAATCGTTGCTGGTGGCTTAGATGTAATATCGTACAGTACGCGGTTCACGTGTTTTACTTCATTTACTAGGCGGACAGAGATTTTTTCTAGTACATCCCAAGGAATGCGTGCCCAGTCAGAAGTCATACCGTCGATCGATGTTACGGCACGGATACCGATTGCGTAGTCATACGTACGTGCATCGCCCATTACGCCGACTGAACGAATATCTGGTAATACCGTGAAGTATTGCCAGATGTCGCGATCAAGGCCAGCTTTTGCGATTTCTTCACGTAGGATGAAATCAGATTCGCGTACAATTTCAAGCTTTTCTTCTGTTACTTCACCAAGTACACGAATACCTAATCCTGGACCTGGGAATGGTTGGCGCCAAACGATTTTCTCGTCAAGACCAAGCTCTAATCCTAATGCGCGCACTTCATCTTTAAATAATGTTTTAAGTGGCTCAATTAATTGGAATTGCATATCTTCTGGTAGACCACCAACATTGTGGTGCGACTTAATTGTTTGTGCTGTAGATGTTCCTGATTCGATAATATCCGTATAAAGTGTTCCTTGTGCTAGGAAATCCATACCTTCCAGTTTTGATGCTTCTTCATCAAAAACATAAATAAATTCGTTACCGATAATTTTGCGTTTTTTCTCAGGGTCAGATACGCCCGCAAGTTTATCCATGAAACGTTGACGTGCATCAATTTTAATAAGATTCATGTCGAAGTCTTCAGTAAATGTTTTCATTACTTGCTCAACTTCACCTTTACGGTTTAAGTTATGGTCTACAAACATACAAGTTAATTGGTCACCGATTGCTTTATGAATTAAAACTGCAACAACTGATGAATCTACACCGCCAGAAAGTGCACATAAAACTTTTTTGTCACCCACTGTTTCACGGATTTTCGCGATTTCAAGCTCAATGAAGTTTGCCATTGACCAGTCGCCCTTTGCTTCACAAATATCGAACACAAACTGACGTAAAAGGTCATTACCGTATACAGAGTGACGTACCTCTGGATGGAATTGTACTGCATAAAGTTTACGTTCTGCATTCGCCATTGCCGCAATTGGACAAGAAGCGCTTGTTGCGATCACTTCAAAGCCAGGAGGTACTTCTGTCACATGGTCACCATGACTCATCCAAACAACTTGCTCAGAAGGCAACTCTCCAAATAGTTTATTAGAAGTTGTTACTTGGATTTCCGCTTTACCATATTCGCGTGTTTCAGCACCTTCTACTTTACCACCTTGTGTATGTGCCATTAATTGCATACCGTAGCAAATACCTAGGATTGGTAAGCCTAATTCAAAAATAGCTGGGTCAACATGAAAGGCATTTTCATCATAAACAGAGTTTGGACCACCTGAGAAGATAATACCAGTTGCATTCATGGCTTTAATTTCTTCTGCTGTGACTGTGTGTGGGTGTAGCTCACTGAAAACTCCAAATTCACGGATACGACGCGTAATTAATTGGTTAAATTGGCTACCGAAGTCTAGTACAACGATTTTTTCTTGCTCTTTTAATAAAGGGCTAGCTGACAAAATTTCCACCTCTTCTACTATTTTTAAAGGATATCTTCATGTGTTCAAAGAAAAACGCGTATGAAAGTAAAAACTTCCTACGCGTTCATAAGCTCTTGAATTATAAAGGCGAATGCGTAGCAAAGAAAAGTGATTTTACGTACTTCTCACCTATCCAATACATCCACCTTCATAGAGAAACCATTTACGGTGATTTCGTAGAAACATTCGAACCTTATTATCGAACTTATATGAAAGCAATCCTTATCATATATAATTTTTTTCATTTTACTCTTTGTCCCCACTAAAATCAACTGATAGTGAGATTGATTAAATATTCCCAACTTTCTTTCAGTTCTTTAAAGTCAACACTGTATGCTTCCTTGCCATAGATATGTTGCTCATAAACTACCGTTAATTTTTGCATTTTATCTGTCTCTAATGACATATCTACCCTTTCAGCAAAAGCTCGTAATGTTTCTCCATCTTTTCGTCGTAAGCCTATGCGTGACAACTGCTTCATTAAATCATGGTAAGAAGCATCAAAATTTGTCCAATTCGCATCTTTTTTACGATAAGCTCTTATTTGCATTTTAGGTATCCACGTTCTACGTTTCGTATACAATGAGATACTCACAGCAATGAGTAAAACAAGTAAAGCTAGCCATACATATGTGAGTTTTTTCATCCATGTCCATACTACATCTATACTAAATGTTGAACTAGTAGCCTTTTGTTTTGGTGCTTGCTCTTTCTTCGGCTGCTCCTGTTTTACTTCTGGCTGAGTGACTTGTTCTTGCTGAGGCGTTTCTTTTTCAATATCATAATCAATATTCACATTTCCAGTAAAGCCAATCGTTGGCTCGAACTCCATCCAGCCTGTTCCAGGTACATATGCCTCCACCCATGAGTGTGCATTATTATTTGTAATACGATACTCACGCAAACCATCTGACACTGAGCCAGCATCACCTGGCGCAAAGCCTTTTACCCAGCGAGCTGGAATACCTACCGATCGTAGTAGTACAACCATCGATGTTGAAAAATTATCACAGTAGCCAATTTTTGTATCGAATAAAAATTGATCAACATAATCCTGATCCTCAGCAGGAATAGCTGCTGCTGTTTTATCGTATCTAAAACCATTATATGAAAAATATCTTTCTATTGCTTTGATTTGATCATACACTGATGGTTTATCCTTTGTTATGTCTATCGCCAATTCTCTTACACGCTGCGGAAGCGTATTTGGTAATTGCAAAAAGCGATTAAAGGATGGGTCTAAGGTTTCTAGCATGGATGGTTGTGACAATTGAAGCTGCTCCATACTATAGACAGGTTCACTATATGATAGCGTATAGCTTGATAATAATTTAGATTCGTTATTTTGTTGCTCGATACCTATTTTTTCGGTTTGCTCATCCTGTACAAACATGGTTGAATCCTGAGCGGAAACTGACAGCATTCCATACGTTTGAATTAAAAACGGCATCGGAACTGCTATGTCCATCTGAATTTCACGCGTTTTTTCTGGAGATCCCACCTGTAAAGAAGTTAAAATAGGTGTATCAGCTTGATAATAATTTTTACCAAAGTTTCCTTGAGAAAGAATCCACCCTTTTGATGTATAGGTATCCTTCGTATCAATGCGCCAATAGTGGCGATCACGAGAAGTGGCTGTAAAAACTAATGTATTATCTCCCTGAAATGGTCCACCTAATCGACTATCATCATTACTATAGCCAACTGATTTTTTACCCGAGCCCAAATCACCTTGTCCTGCAACTCCTTTGATAAAGGGTACAGGATCAGCCCAGGTCGGTCCCGTCTTCGGTAAAAAGAACGCTACACTACTAAAAATTAATACAGAAACAATCATAGGTATAACAAGCTTCCACTTTCCTATTGCATTATTCGTTGCATCGACTTGGAGCCATAGCCGCTTGACAAAAAGTAAGCCTGTCATGATTAAACCCAGTATAATAACCTTTACAATTGCCGTTTTTCCATTGTAGTCACTAAATGTATCTAAAGTAGCAATAAAGAATACTGTTAACACAAAGAAATAGAATATATTATTCCGTACCGTTATCCAATGGTGAATTAAGTATATTAACATCCAAATAAGGGCAAGGAAAAGAACTGTTCTAAACGAATCGGAGACTTGTCCAAATTCTCCTGAGAAAATGGCTGTCATATTCCATTTCCATTCATGTATTAAAAAAGGCAGTGTGTTGCCAGATAAAAAAGGTTCTTTACTAAATACAAATACTATAAACCACGTAATATATCCAAGTTTAATCAACCCTGATAATAGCGGCTTTACCCGAAATAAGCTAAGTGCTAAGGATAGACCAATAAACACCAAAAATAAGTGAAGTAATGCGGTATCAGTCAGCTCCATTACTGGAATAAGCCATTCACGCAAAATTAAAAAAACAATTACATACGCAATCGTTAATTCTATATAATCTCCTACTGTTTTTTTCACGGCTTCATCACCTCCGTGAATAAATGATAATAATCAAGTGGATTAACATGAACAACTTGTATTTGTTTATAGCGCTTAGATAAATCTGTTTGTATAGGTGACTGTTCTGCCACCACAAAACAAATACAGCTTTTCACCATAGTGGCGAGAGTATGTAATAATTCATCAGATACTTCGCTCGTGACATATAACATTGTTGCAACATGCTTAAAGGCTCGTTGATCTCGTAATTGGAATTTAATATTTTCTGTAGACTTTATAGCAGCTAAATGATGCATGACCTGATCCAACTGCTTATTCCCCTGGATTAGTGGAAACACCTTCGTTTTTGCACCCGCTGAAACGAATGAAATATCTCCTCGTTCATCTACTATTGTTTGTAATATTGATGCTACTAGCTCAACCTTTTCTTCAAATAACGGTGATTTTTTCGCATTGAGCACTAACATTAGCTCCTGTGATTGACGATCCTCAAATTCTTTTGATTGTAAAGTTTGCGTTTTTGCAAATGATTTCCAGTGAATCCACGAAAAACGATCACCCGGAACGTACTCACGTAGTCCAACAGCCATTGAAGTATCCTTAACGATAGAATAAGGTGACATCATGGATCCGGCATCAAATTTTGTTTGAAGTGCGGCATATTTCATTTCACGAACTCTTGGATAAATTAAAATCACTTGTTCCTTTTCCGCGGAAACACTTTTTTTTGCCAAACCAAAGAAATCATTGAAAACAATAGTTACACCTAGGTAACGATGCTCACCGCGTGGCATATTTTCTAGCAGATAACTCCAGCTAAACTTTTTCTTAAAACCTACAAACATAACGGCATTTGCTCCTTGTACCTTCGATTGCACAAGGGACTCACTATTTACTAGCTCCTCCATCATCATATACGCAAATGGGAAGCGTGTTTTTCGCTCTACAGTAATTGTAACCTTAGCTGATTGCCCACTTTCAATATGAGAGGGTTCAATTTCACGTTCTACAAGTAAAATTTCCTCTCTTACTAATAAGAAAATAAAGGCATATAACAGAAATGGACTAACTGTAAAAAATACAAACCAACTAACAAAGCCCCCCTGAAACATAGCATAGCAAAATGTAAAAATGATTAACAAAGTAACTAATAAGAAATGTTTACTTTTCTCTATCAATACTTTCCATTTCTTCATTGCTCCGCAAACCTCTTTGTTGGTACAGGTGTTTTTGCAATTATGCGCTCAATAATTTCTTCGGCAGTTACGTTATCATATCGCGCATCAGACTTTAATACTAATCGGTGGCTAAATACAAATGGTATAAGATATTGGACATCATCCGGTGTAACATAACTACGTCCTTTCAAAAAAGCATAGGCTTGTGAGGCTTTCATTAGCGCAATCGTTGCACGAGGGCTTACCCCTAAATTTACATAGCTATTTTCCCTTGTTTGTGATGCTAACTCTACCATATAATTTTTGACAGAATCTTCAACATACACACCTTGCACGAGTTCCTGTAATTCTTTTAATTGCCCAACTGTTAGTACAGCTTTAATCTTTTCAATTGGCTTACCATTTTCAGCTCGACGTAGTATCTCTACCTCTTCATTTCTAGATGGATAACCCATTTTTATTTTTAGTAAAAAACGATCAAGCTGTGCCTCTGGTAATGGATATGTCCCTTCATGTTCGATCGGATTTTGTGTTGCCATAACGAAAAATGGCTGCTGGATTGCTAGGGTGTTCCCATCGATTGTGACAGAAGCTTCTTCCATTCCTTCAAGCAACGCAGATTGTGTTTTTGGAGATGTACGATTGATTTCATCGGCTAATATAACATCTCCCATTATCGGACCAGGTCGAAACTCAAATTCCATTGTTTTCGGATTATAAATAGATACCCCAACCACATCAGAGGGCAATAAATCCGGCGTAAATTGAATTCTTTTAAATTGGGCATCAAAAGACTTTGCTAACGCTCGCACCATCATTGTTTTACCTACACCTGGTACATCCTCTAGTAAAATATGCCCTCTCGCCAGCAAAGCAACTATACTAAGCTCAGCTACCTCTCTTTTACCAATCATTACTTTTTCTATATTTTCTAAAATATCTTGTATTTGCGAATTCATAAATTAAAAAACCTCCCATTTCATCCTACAATTATTTGAATTGCACGATAACTTATCTTAAGCATAACGAAATATTGCCCGTAAGACAATATTATGAAATTCTGACCATTAAGCACATAAAAGAAGACTTGTCTGAATTCCTTCAAACAAGTCTACCCACTAACATAGAACGCCATTACCTATCAAAATGTTACAGATTTAATTTTTTTAACCATAAATTCTCTAGTGAGGGCGAATCCTCCTGTAAGAGAATTTCCTTTAAGGCTCCTGAGATAAGTATTTTCCCCTCGTGTAAAACTAACACATCATCTGCCACTTCCTCAGCAAATGCCAGCAAATGTGTGGAAAATATGACTGTACAACCTTTGTTTTTTTCCTCGAGCATCAATTTTTTTAGCTCAGCTATCCAAAACGGATCAAGTCCATTTGTTGGCTCATCTAAAATAAGCAACGAGCCATTGCCAAGTAAGCTTTGGGCAAGGTTCAGACGCTGACGCATTCCTTTTGAGAATTGCTTTACTCTCTGTTTTCTTACATCCCATAGCGCGACACGTCTTAATACATTTTCTTGCTCCTCCTTATCAACGTTCTTGAAAGAGGCAAGTAGCTGTAAAATCTCTATTGCTGATAACATAGATGGAAAGTCAACATCATCTGGCATATATCGGATAGTTTGCGGTTTATGCCAAATCATTTCACCTGATTTTTGCTTTTCCTGTCCTGTTAACAATCGAATTAATGTACTTTTGCCAGCGCCATTCCCCCCCACAAGAGCTAGAACACGCCCTGTCTGTAGGGAAAAGGAAGCTTCCTGAAGTCCTCTATTATTGTCATATACATGTGATAATTTGTTGGCTTCTAGTAGCATCATCTTCTTCCCCCTTTCTTTAAAAGCCTACTGCTGAAAGCTAATGGACAAATGATCCAAAGCATCGTTATAGCTCCATATAGCGTGTATCCTAATGATGAGGAGTAAAATTTTGTCACACTATAAAATGCTGGACCAAGCACGCTAGCTTGGTTTGTAAAAATAAAATAGCCGAAGCGTAACCACTCTACAGGATTAATATGTATCGCAATAATGGTAAGCTTTTGCATCACATGACCTGCTACAACAGTACCTATGGCCATCAAAGCGTAAGAAATGAGCAATAAAAAAATAGACCAAATCACAAGTGATAACGATAGTGCCAATAATCTAGTTTTGGCAAAGGCTCCAATCGAAACGGCTAAAGACACAAAAATTAATATACATAGCAAAGTTAGCGTGATGAAAATAGTAGGCAATCGCACACCACCTAAAATCCCTCCTAGCGTTACGATAACCCCAAACGCTAACAGCACGACCAATAAAAAGGCTAGTACAGTAGCTATATATTTCCCTGTAATGTATTGCATCCGTGTCATTGGATATGTCTTTAACAACGAGTACCAGCCAGATTCTACATCTCCAGCAATGCTCATACTGCCAATCGTTAGGATAAACAGCGGCAATAAAAATAGTAATACGTTTAAAAATGAGGCAGTTTGACGTGTAAAGCCTTCAACATTAGGAAGTGCCATTTGCTGAATGACGATAATAGATGTAAAAACAAATGTAAATAGCAGACATACAAGTTGCATCCATCGACTTCTAAGCATTTGCTTCAGTTCTAATTTAATTAACATACTATACATCACTCATGGATCCCCCAATTAAAATTGTGTAAATCCTTATAATGAAGCAGTTTTCCCTCTCCTTCTTGCGTCATCCACTCCTGTGCTGCTTGTTTTGTGTCAAAGGCCACTACACCGTAATTCATTGGTGTCCAATACTCCTTGTTGTACACATAGACAGCTTCAAAAACATCAATCCATTCATTTTTTGAGGCATCTTTAATGTAGGCTGCTCCAATTTCTTCATCGCCATTTGAAGCTATATATTCCATCAAGCAGCCAATATCATCAAAAATTTCATAATCACCATTTTTCAAGGCTATTTGACCAGCATAAGCATTATGAACAATGCTCATATTACAAATTTTACAAACGTCCGTTTCACTAACTATTTCACGAGGCTCAAATGTTTTTTCGCTACAGCCCCACAGTACACCGCAGCACAACAAGATCATCATTACCCATTTTTTCATTCCGTTATCCCTCTTTTCCATAGCCATAAACTACCTACTAGCAAAAGTAAACCTGCTAATGTTTGTATAACATTTAGTTTGTTATTTACTATTTCATGCTTTGTCGCTAATCTCGGTGTATGATCAACTAACACCTTTGATTCTGTTTTATTAATTTGCTGATCAAGCGTTGTTAATAAAACAACACTAGGAGAGGCCACAAAATATTGGTAGACAGGCTGCCGAACCATCCACTGTCCAAAACTTGACATTGCCACATATGGAACATCACCATACCCATCCCCTTCTATATCAACACCTGTATAATCATCATAATAATTGCTATGAAGCTGAAAGCCTACTTGATCAGAGCGGGCTGTTAGAATATTGCCAGTAAAGCTATTATTACTAGCCGTTGTGTTATTACTTACCTTTGTGCCCTCTACTGCCGTTTGATTCATTTGAAAGTTATTTGTATCAATTTGAATCATCGAACTTTTTTGTAAAGCTACACCTGTTCGATTATTTTTGATGACATTTTTCGCTATTGAAGCTCGCTGCACGTCATACAATAACATACCGTAGCCATTATAATCAGAATGGTTCTCGACGGTGTTGTTTTCTAATAAGATACCTGTGGTCATCATGACCATAAAGCCAGTAACATTAGAAAGGTAGTTATTAAAAAATGCCTTCGCATCCCTTGTATACATAAAATGTGTAGCATAACGACTCTGTGTCACATTGTTGTGCTGAACAACAATACTGTTGACTTCCTCTAAATAAATTCCATCCTGCATCTGCTCAATATGATTGTTTTCTATAAGGATGTCTTCACTTTTATAAATGGCAATACCATTACCTTTCTCTGCATAATGCCCCTCACTGCCAGTTACTTGAATGTCATGTATATGGATGTTTTTGGAGCGCTGAATATGTACGCCCGTATAAGCGTCTTTAATGTGTATATTACTGAGCTCAAGCCCATCAACATTACTAGCAACAATTGCCTTGCTTTTTCCTGATAATTCTACATTGCTGATACTGATAGTTGTGGTGCTTTCAATTCGTAGTGCAGGCTCATTATTTTTCGAAACAAATTCCGTTCCTTCCTCACCAAGTAATGTTAGTGGCTTTGTAACAACAAAGTTACCTTGATAACGGCCAGCAGGAATATGAATTACCTCACCGGGCGATGCTGTATCAATAGCCTCCTGTATATCGAATTCAGCGTAAACTATGTCGCTCATAAATAGAAAAAACAATAATGCAAAGCCTATTTTCTTCACCTTTTCTCACCTCACACTTCAGCATGAAAAGACTAGAGGAATCCCCCTAGCCCTTTCTATTAATGATTATGACCTTGATCATCATGATTCATCTCTTCCATATGCATGGAATCCGATTCACCGTTTGCTTCTTTTTTCGCTTTTTCTTCCATCATTTTTTTACGACGCTCCAATGCATCATCCTTAATCTTTTGTAACTCCTCTACATGTGCACTTGGATTGTCTGCAATAAATTTATCTGCATCAGCTTTGTTAATAAAATAAATATAGCCCCAGTTCATCGGTGATTTCAGGTCTGTTTTGACGATTGTTACATCTTCTACTTTCGCCCAATCCTTTGTGATATAGTCTCGTACAAATTTTTCGTTCTTTTCCTCATTTGCTACCTCTGCATTTAATAAACAGCCAATGTCATCGTAAAAGGCGATTGTTCCATCCTCTTTTATCGCCTGAGTAGAGAACTCTCCCATTTCATGGTCTTTCATGTAAACTTTCATATTACACATTTCACACAATGTATCTTCCTTAGGCTCTTGTAAACGTGGATCAACTAAAGAAGCAACTTGTACCGAATTATCTTTTGCTTCTGATTCATTAACCGTATCCTCTTGCTTTGATGCATCTTCCTTAACCTCTGTCTCTGTACCGCAGGCCACGAGTAAAAATAATACTGCGAGTACAGGTAACCATAATTTTTTCACAACCGCTTCCCCCAAATTCTTTATTCTGTTACTACCAATTACTTTACAGTTCAATTGTGAAATAAGTAAAAAAACACTGTGAAGTATTGGAAAAATTATCTTGAATATTCATTGAACGTTTTGATTTCAAGTATTTTGAATAAAAGATGTTTATTTTCCTTTTGTAATACAAAAACTCTCTCCATCTACAGAAAGATGAAGAGAGTTCATGTTGTTGAAATACTATTATGTCAATGAAATCAAGGTGACAAATTAAAAAGTATAGCCCTTTCTCAAAACGAGGGGTTGATCTCCGTTCCGACTGAGTGCTTTCCTGGGGGCCGCTTGGGGCAACAGGAGGTTGGTCACGAAGGCGTTGTCACAGGACGTGACGATTTTAGCCTTTGTTTCCCTAATCTGCTCGCTCCAGGGTCTCATCTGTGACGCTGAATCCCCTAGAAGTCACTCAGTCTACACTCCAATCAACCACTGCTCATAGTATTTTCTTCTGGCATTTCACATAAATAGTGATAAATTGAAGTCTTAACCATCACTATTTTGCGCGCAAAATGGAGATTTGGTAATATTTTCTATCCAAAAGAAGCGTCAGCAATAAGGACTTTATGTAAAGTTACAAAGTAGTTTTATGCATAAAATGTAGGTTGACAGCTATTTTGTACCACTATTAAATCCATTTAATGATGGTGAGTAATATGTACATTACTTTTGAGGAAAGAAGATATTTAAAGTTCTACACTATTGCTGATTGGAGTGCAAGGCTACTCGACTCCCGTGGGATAGCGAGACAGACGAGAAACTGAGGCCAACACGAGGTTGATCACGAAGGCGTTGTCACAGGACGTGACGCACTTAGCCTTCGTTCCTCCAGCGCAGGAAGCGGCTCGTCACTCGCCCACAGGAAGCTTTGCTCTGTGCGAAAGCGAAGCGACAGCAACAAAGCGAGTAGCCTGGAACGGAAATCACCTTCATTTTGACTAAATATTTACAAAGGGTCCCTTGTCTATTTAGTTTTTATACATGTCTATATAGAAGAGCGGTAACTATTTAGAAGCTTCTTTTGCTTGCTAAGACGATTTAATTTATCAGCCGTTTCATTTAATTCATTTCGTATTTGTAAATCATATACATGATCTAAAGAACCAGCTTCTATTTTATTTGAACGTGGCTGATGATCTTGTTTCGTACGATTCATTTGCTTCTTATCATTATTTTTTTGCATACTATTTTTAAATTGTTGCTTCGGATTTTGCCCAAAGTTATGGCTTATATCCCCTGCATGAAGATACTGTTGTTCGTTACGAAATGTACTATTAGTCGTTGCACTTACTCTAGAAGTCCTCATAAATAATTACCCTCCCTTATTTTTTATTAACTTTATAGGTATATATATCGACATTTTATGCGAAAGCTTAATAACTCAGAATCAAATTAAATAAAAAAAGAGCTCTATTCAAAGTTAAACCTACTTTAAATAAAACTCTTCTTTAAGATCACTTCCAAAAATCATCAAATATTGTTATCGGCATATGGCGTTTATGCTGAGAACGTAAATAATATCCTTCTAATGTAATACGTGCTTCTTCAGGAATAGTCTTTCCCTCTAAATAATCATCAATTTGATCATATGTTACACCAAGTGCTTGCTCATCTGGTAGGGATGGGCGATTTTCCTCTAAATCAGCAGTTGGTGTTTTTAAATATAAATGCTCTGGGCAATCAAGCGCAGCTAATAATTGCCTACCTTGACGTTTGTTGAGGCGGAAGATGGGCATCAAATCCGCACCCCCATCTCCAAACTTTGTGTAAAAACCCGTTATTGCTTCAGCAGCATGGTCCGTTCCTAATACGACAGCATTATTCATAGCAGCAATCGCATATTGTGCCTTCATGCGCTCACGTGCCTTTTCATTTCCCTTTACAAAATCACTTATCTGAATTCCTGCATCCGCTAATGCTTGAACGCTTGCATCGACAGCATCTTTAATATTCACTGTTAAGGCTTTTGTTGGTTTAATATAATCGATGGCATCCTGACAGTCCTTTTCATCAGCCTGAACACCATATGGTAAGCGTATAGCATAAAAGGAATATGTCGCTTCTTCTGACTCCCCATTTAACTCATCAACCGCAAGCTGCGCTAATTTCCCTGTTAATGTAGAATCCTGTCCACCAGATATTCCAAGAACAAATCCTTTTACAAAACTATATCGGCGGGCATATTCCTTTAAAAAATCAATGGATTTACGAATTTCCTCCTGTACATCAATAGTAGAGTTCACTCGTAATTCCTGAATAATCTGCTGCTGTAAAGTCATTTATTGTCCACTCCTTACTTATAATCGATTGACCATTTCACGCACTTCTTCAATATTGCGCATTTTATTGTCCCAACATTTTTGGCTTAAATCGACAGGGTATTCCTCAGGATTCATGGCACGCTTATATTCATCCCATAACAATTCTAAATTATTCGCAGCATAATCGCGCATTTCTTCTAATGCTGGATTTTGATAATGAATGGCTCCATTTTTAATTACATGTTGATGTAAGTTTTTTGCTTCGAAGTTTGTAACAAATTTCGAAACAAAGGTATGAACCGGGTGGAACATTTTTATTCGTTCCTCTGCTTGTGGGTTTTCATCCTGCATCGTAATATAATCTCCCTCTGCCTTACCGTTCTTTCGATCGATAATTCGATAAACATTTTTAAGACCAGGTGTCGATACTTTTTCAGCATTCGCAGAAATTTTTATTGTATCTTCTAATTGACCCTCTTCATTTTCGATGGCAACCATTTTATAGACAGCCCCTAAAGCAGGTTGATCATAAGCTGTAATAAGCTTTGTACCGATTCCCCATACATCCACTTTTGCACCTTGTGCCTTTAAGTTTAAAATGGTGTATTCATCTAAATCATTGGATACGATAATTTTGGCATTGTGGAAACCTGCTTCATCTAGCATACGACGAGCTTCTTTTGACAAAAATGCTATATCACCACTATCTAAACGAATGCCAATAAAATTAATTTTTTCCCCAAGTTCTTTAGCTACTTTAATGGCTGTCGGCACACCTGATTTTAACGTATTGTAAGTATCCACAAGGAACACGCAATCTCGGTGACGTTTTGCATATGCATGGAATGCATCGTAATCATTTTTATAAGCTTGAACAAGGGCATGTGCATGGGTACCTGAAACTGGTATATGAAAAAGTTTCCCTGCACGAACATTACTTGTAGAAGCAAAGCCACCAATAAACGCAGCCCTTGTTCCCCAAATGGCCGCATCCATCTCCTGAGCACGTCTTGTGCCAAATTCCATTGCTGCTTCATTTTTAATAATTTGTTTAATACGACTTGCCTTTGTTGCAATCAATGTTTGGTAATTCACAATATTAAGAAGAGCTGTTTCAATTAGCTGTGCCTCTACTAATGGTGCTTCAATGCGAACGATTGGTTCATTAGCGAAAACAAGCTCCCCCTCCACCATGGAGTACATATCTCCTGTGAATCGGATATTTTTCAAATAATCAATAAAGTCTTCTTTATAGCCTACCTCTTCTCGTAAGTAGGTAATATCTGAATCGCTGAAACTAAAATTTCGTAAATAATCAAGCATTCTTTCTAATCCAGCAAAAATGGCATATCCATTGCCAAATGGTAATTTTCTGAAATATAATTCAAAAACTGCTTTTCTATTATGTATACCATCCGCCCAATACGACTCTGCCATATTGATTTGGTATAAGTCTGTGTGCAGCGCTAAGCTATCATCTGCATAGTGTGAACTCACAAGTAACCCCTTCTTCCGCTTTGATAATTAGTCCTAGTATACACTATATACCCAAATTCTTGCGTTTTACATTCTTCTGTTTTAATGTTAGATTTCCTCACATTAATAATCAGAAAATTTAGAACACGACACATTTTAGACATATTTTTTAGTACCGCTTACATTCCCCCTATAAAAACATTTTACTAAATATATTACGAGAAACGAAATATTATATGTCATAAAATATGACATGTATATCAAAAAAATAATTGCGTTGTTTTTGATGCCGTTTTAACATGTAAATTAAATTAACGCAAGGAGCTGGTTTCAATGAAAAAAATCGAAGCAATTATTCGTCCTGAAGTTTTCGGTGCCGTTAGGGATGGACTTGCACAGGAAGGAATTGCAGGGCTAAGTGTTTCCGAAATTGCAGGCTGTGGACGTCAGCTAGGTCGGACTGGTTTATTCCGTGGCAACACGTACGAAATTGAATTTTTACCAAAGTTGAAATTAGAAATGATTGTTGATGATGAAAAAGTTGATCCTATAGTGGGAGTACTTTTACGAGATGCTGCGACCGGTCAAGTTGGTGACGGTAAAATATTCATTTATCCAGTAGAACAGGCAATTCGAATCCGTACTAAAGAAGTCGGCTCAATTGCGGTAGAATAAGGGGGAATTTATATGGATGCGGTTCTATTATCGGTAAATTTAGTTTGGGTAATGTTAGGTACAGTTTTAGTATTTTTTATGCACGCTGGATTTGCAATGGTTGAGGCTGGCTTTACACGTTCTAAAAACGCGGTCAATATAATTATGAAAAACTTTCTTACGATTTCACTAGGCGGTATTGTTTACTTTTTATGTGGATACGCAATTATGTTTGGTGATACTGCAGGAGGTTTAATTGGTACAAGTGGCTTTGCTTTAAAAGGTGTAGATGATCTTTCCTTCTTTATCTTCCAAACAATGTTTGCAGCTACAGGCGCAACCATTTTATCTGGTGCAGTTGCTGAGCGTACAAATATTTTTGCTTATATCGGCGTTATTATACTCATGACATTAGTAGTTTACCCTGTTGTCGGTCATTGGGTGTGGAGTGGGCAGGGCTGGTTAACTGATCTTGGATTTATAGATTTCGCAGGCTCTACGGTAGTTCATTTAACAGGGGCTGTAGCAGCATTTGTAGCAGCGGCGATGATTGGACCACGTCTTGGTAAATATGAGAACGGTCGTGTTCACGTCATCACAGGGCACAGTATTCCTTTGGGCTCTCTAGGGGTATTTTTACTTTGGTTTGGTTGGTTTGGCTTTAATGGAGCATCTACATTAGCAGCTGATCCTGAACTAGTGCCTAGCGTTATTGCCAATACATTCTTTGCAGCCGCTGCTGGAGTTGTCACAACTGCTTTCTATACAAAGTTTCGATATGGACATATTGATGGATCACTTACATTAAACGGTGCCTTGGCAGGACTTGTCGGCATTACAGCTGGTGCGGCTAATGTTAGTGTTATGGGTTCTATCATCATTGGCTTAATTGCAGCTCCATTACTTGTAGAAGGTGTACGTTTCATCGAATGGAAATTGAAAGTTGATGATCCTGTTGGTGCCATTGCCGTACATGGAATCTGTGGTATTTGGGGGACTCTCGCAGTAGGTCTATTTGATATGAATGGTCAAGGATTATTCTACGGTGGCGGCATCAGCCTTCTAGGCGTGCAAGCAATCGGGATTATCGCTACCATTGCCTGGGTTAGCATTTCTGTAACAATCGGTTTATTTATTATTAAAGCATTTGTGCCATTACGTGTTTCTGCAGAGGAAGAAATTGCTGGTTTGGATGTTATTGAGCATGGTACACCAGCCTATGAATACCAGGATATTTTCAAAGGCTCTGCCGTTAAAGGTGAAACATTCGCCCATCGTTTAACACATTTTGGAAAAACAAAAACCAATGTTCAAGAGGAACATATCTAATATTTGATAGTATAAGAATCTGCATAGCTTCTATAGATGTCATGCAGATTCTTTTCCTGAATTAATAAACGTGTGGATTTACTGATCATTCCTTGAAGTCTTACGCTCAAACATGTAATTTTGTTGGAGTAAACTTTTTATTATCAGCGCATTCTTTATCGAAATCAATTTCTTCAAGCTCTCTCCATTTCAAGTAAAAACTCTTTCATTGCCAATCCACTCCGAAAACCTGTTAATTTACCATTTTTTCCAATCACACGATGGCATGGAATAATCGCCAATATTGGATTAGCCCCTATTGCACCACCTACCGCTCTTACTGCCTTTGGATTACCTATGCGGTGTGCAATATCAGAATAAGATGCCGTTGTACCGTATGGTAGCTCCATTAGTGCATCCCATACTGCTAGCTGAAATGGAGTCCCTTTGATATGTATCGGCAAATCAAATTCTGTAAGCTCTTTATTAAAATAAGCCGTAAATTGCTTAATATATGGCTGTAACTTTGCTTTATTTTCTTCAAAACGAAAGCCTTTAAATGGCTTTTTGGCCCATACTTCTACCTCTTCAAATGGTGCATTTGGTGTTCCAATATATACGAGACCTTCATCTGAGGCTACGATATACATATTGCCTTGTGCATATGTTAATGTATCTACATATAATACATTCATTTTCCATTCCCCTTCCATTTTCACAGACTACACAATGGTTAAATAGCTGTAGCCTTTATTCATTTCATGATAAAGTTATTGTACCTACTAGTATAAAGGAGTTTCAACCGCATGAATATGTTATACGAGCCTTCTATTCACCTTCAGCAGGTCAGTTTTTCAGCAAATGGCAAGACCATCTTAAAATCGATTACTGGTTCATTCCCTAAAGGAAAAATTACCACTTTAGTTGGTCCATCTGGTGCTGGCAAAACAACTCTACTAAAATTATGCAATGGCTTATTATCACCTACAGATGGTCAAATATTAATTGATAATCAACCTATTTCTACATATGAACCAACCGCTTTAAGAAGACATGTCGGCATCGCCCTTCAGGCAGCACCTATGACCAACGGAACTGTGTTTGAAAATCTCACACTTCCTCGTGCATTACAAGGAAAAAAGCTTACAAAAGAAGAAGCCATTCAATATTTACAAGATGTCGGACTTGATCAAAGCTTTTTACAGCGCTCTACAAATGGACTATCAGGTGGACAACGACAAAAAGTCTCTATTGCGAGAACGCTTATTAATCAGTCCTCCATTTTATTATTAGATGAAATCACTTCTGCACTGGACCGTCAATCTGTCCAGGATATCGAGACACTCATCACTACCATTAACAAAAAATACAATGTCACAATGATCTGGATTACACATAATTTGCAGCAAGCATTAACAATTGGGCACTTCACATGGGTCATGATGGATGGTGAGCTGATTGAAACAGGAAAAAGCTCTCTACTGAAAGCACCTCTAAATCCACGTGTAGTAGAATTTGTACAGGGGGCGAATGTATGACATTTACAACATTATCTCTGACATTAATTTTTGTTTTTATCCCTCTGCTACTATCAAAAACATTAAATCTTGGACTTGAAAAAGATACAATTATTGCTACAATACGCTCAATTATTCAACTGCTTGCAGTAGGCTATATCTTAAAATTTGTCTTTGATGCCCAAAGCTTTCTTTATATTTTCCTTATGGTTGCATTAATGATCGTAGTGGCAACATTAAATGCTCGCAAAAAAGGAGAGGGTATTCAAGGTATCACGTGGAAAATAGCTTTGACTTTAGTTGTAATCGAAGCTGTCACACAAGGCGTTTTACTCGGCTTTCATATTGTTCCAGCAACTGCACAGTATATTATTCCCATTAGCGGCATGCTGATTGGTAATTCTATGGTATTGTCCATTCTATTTTTAAATCGTTTTACAGCAGAGATTACCAATCGATATGACGAAATTGAATTAATTTTATCACTTGGTGGCACGCCTAAACAGGCTATTCATCGACAGCTAATAAATGCTGTTAAAGCAAGTATGATTCCTACAATTGAGAGTCAAAAAACCATCGGACTCGTTCAACTGCCAGGCATGATGAGTGGTCAAATTATCGGTGGTGCAGACCCTATACAAGCAGTCCAATTTCAGCTCTTAATTATTTTTGCTCTCCTCACTACAGCGACATTATCAAGCATAATGATAGGCTTTTTAAGCTATCCTGCTCTTTTTAACAAACGCATGCAAATTCTTGAAATGAAATAACGATTGTGTTGAAATCGATATAACTTTTATAAATTATGTTATACTAAAAAGAAAAGCAGTGAGGAGAATGACCCATGGTATTACGCGATTTTTTCATCCATTTATCTGAAAACCAATTATTAAATAGTGCTGCAAAAAAATATGGCCTTAAATTAGGAGCACAAAGTGTAGTAGCTGGTACAAATATTGAGGAAACAATTGCAAGCATCAAAGAGCTAAACGCACATAATATCTCTTGCACAGTGGATAATTTAGGAGAATTTGTTTCAACTGAAGAAGAAGCAACAAAGGCAAAAGAACAAATCCTCGCTGTTATTGAAGCTATTCACGAAAATGGTGTGAATGCCCATATTTCGTTAAAACCATCGCAATTAGGATTAGATATTGATGTTGATTTTTGCTACGATAATTTATACGAGATTGTAGAAAAAGCGGCGGCTTATGATATATTTGTGAACTTTGATATGGAAAACTATGGTCGCTTACAGACATCATTTGATATGGTTGAGGAGCTTTCCAAAACTTTTAATAATGTGGGTACTGTTATTCAATCGTACTTCTACCGTGCAAAAGACGATATTGAGAAATTTAAGGACTATCGTTTACGTATCGTAAAAGGTGCTTATAAAGAACCTGTTGAGGTTGCCTTCCAAGATAAATTAGATATTGATTTAAATTTCATTGAGTTAATCGAATATCATTTACTTCATGGCAAATTTACGTCCATTGCAACGCATGACCATAATGTAATAGCACATGTAAAACGCTTTGTAGCTGATCATAATATTCCATTAGATAAATTTGAATTCCAAATGCTTTATGGTTTCCGTACAGACATGCAAAAAGAGCTTGCTAATGAAGGCTATAATTTCTGTGTATATGTACCATTTGGTGAGGATTGGTACGGCTACTTTATGCGCCGTTTAGCTGAGCGCCCTCAAAACCTTAATCTTGTGACAAAACAAGTATTTACGAAAAAAACAAATACAGTCCTTGCCGTAGCAGCAGGTGCATTTGTTCTGGGACGTTTAACAAAACGGAAAAAATAAGGCCCCACATAAAGAAGCCAGAAGCTTAATGAATAAGCTTCTGGCTTTAGTTGTGTATATTCAAACTCTGATCCCTCAAAGAAATTCTTAAAAACGTGTCATAAAAATAATCAGTGGGGATGACAAAGAGCCTCACTGATTATTTTTATATTATTCAATATGTAACGCAATAGTTGAAACAATTGCTTCTGCTGCATATTCCCATTTACCATCAATAAAACTACCTAATTTTTGCCCAAGTTCTTGTATCATTTCGAGCGTAACCGGGATATCATTCTTTTGTGCTAATGTAGCAAGAAATGGAGCAGATAAACTTGTCCATCCTCCACGGTCAATTTTAATCTCTACTTGCTTTACTTCTCCATTTTCTATATCAATACGGTAATATAACTGATCATCCGGACGCCAGCTTAAGTGATGGGATATTTGCCCATTTACAATGGTTAGATTATTCTTTTTCGAAATAGAAGCTGGTTTCACATTAAATTCATGACCTAGTACATTTAATTTTTTAATTTCAGGACCGACTAATGCCGCCTGAACAGCTAGATCCATATTACTTTGTAATGATGTCTCTGTCTCAACTACTAGATCAACCATATCGTTGCTTGCAGCAAAAACGGCTGAAGGATATGCGCTAGTAACGACAAATGTTGTTGCTAATAACGCTGTTGAAGTAACTTTCATAATTTTTCTCATAATTATTTCCATCCTTCCCGTTAAAATGATTATTTTTTTCTAAATCTTATCATTAATAGTCAAAATATACAATATCTTAATATATTTTTTGGAATGACAAAAGGCACTGAATTTAAATGATTCAATGCCTTTTTTCTATTTTCAACCCATATACTTGCATAGGTATAAGGATATTCATGATAGGTTCTTAAGCTGCTTATTTATTCCAACCTTTTTCTTTAAAGCGGGCAATGGCTTCAATACGATTCCCAACATTTAATTTTTCTAAAATAGTGGAGATATAATTCCGAACAGTCCCTGCCGATAAAAATAATTCTGCAGCAATTTCTTTTGTCGTTTTTCCCTCTGCAACAAGTGTCAGTACTTGGCTCTCTCGGTCAGTTAATGGATTTTCGCTATCATCCTCATAAACAAAATCGACTAGTTCAGGTGCGTAAATTCTTTTACCATCCATAATGGTACGGATGGCACTGACCAATTCCTCTATAGGGCTATCCTTTAGCAAATATCCTCGGACACTAGCCTTTCTAGCACGCTCAAAATAACCTGGTCTTGCAAATGTTGTTAATATAATTACTTTACAATCAAATCCAGAGTTATGCATTTCCTCTGCAGCGTCAAGTCCAGTTTTCACTGGCATCTCAATATCCATAATACAAATATCAGGCTGATGCTCAGCTACAAGTGCCAATGCTTCCTCTCCATTTTTGGCTAAGCCTACGACTTCCATATCATCCTCCATACTAAGTAAAGAGCGAAGTGCGCCTAATAGCATACCCTGATCTTCAGCAATTACAATTCGGATCATGTTACAAGCCTCTTTTCTATATGTTCTTCAGGTTTTCTTTGACCTTCTGATGCGTAATTGCCACTGGAATCGACACCGATAATGTGGTGCCCTCCTCACCTTCAATCTTAAAGGAGCCGTTTATAAATTCTAAACGTTCACGCATTCCCTTTAAGCCATTTCCTGTCTTCCATGCTTGCTTTTTCGTAATTCCTTGTCCATTATCACGAACTACCAAATGCACCTCTTTAAAATTCTGATGAAAGGCAATTTCACATTTGGTAGCGCCACTATGCTTGATGACATTATTTACAGCCTCTTTTAAACACATCGATAAAACATTTTCTACAAGTGGGGGCACTTGTAATGTCTCTTTATCTCCTTCAAAAATAAATTCCATTTCAGCTGCCCTCAATATCTGAGAAATGCGCATAAGCTCATCCTCAAATTTTGTTGTTCTCATATCAGAAACTAATTCACGAACCTCTTTCAATGCAATACTAGCTGTTTGACGAATGTCCTTAATCTCTATTAAAGCTTGTTGTGGATCTCGTTCAATTAGTCTTGATGCTAAGTCACTTTTTAAGCCAATCATGGATAATTTTTGACCTAGTGTATCATGTAAATCCCGTGCAATACGTTGTCGTTCCTCAAAAACAATTAACTCCGCAATTCGCTCATTAGCCGTTTCCAGCTGCCCCTCCAAGTTTTCACGTTTATTTTTTGAATAAATCGTTAACGGAAGAAGTACAACAGCTAAAATTGTTAATACAACAAACGGCAGTTGTGATAAAAATAAGTGCAGCTCCACAAAGAAACCAACACCTGTCGAAATAACCGTAAAGCCAATATGTAATCCATACATAATATAGAAGCCAACTGGTCTACGAATATTACCAATGAAGAAAGCTGTGAAAATTGATAAATACACATAGCCATACAGTATTGTCATCACGATATTAATGACCATTTCAAAGCTGATCCACATATATACAAGGCCGTTTTTCGAATTCATAGAAAATCGATAGAAAATAAAATATAACATTAAAAAAGTAATCCCTATGGATATTTCTAAATAAGATGATTTTCTAAAAATAAAGAAAAACGGTAGGAAACAAAAAATAATCCATAAATATATACTGAGCATTGGACTATTCGGAATAATACTGTGCCATTTCCTCAACATAATCTCACGCTCTTTCCTACTTTTCCCTTATTATAACAAGAAAATTAATTTTATGCCTGTACATGGCTTTCCTTAGCTTGTCATCATAAAGATAACTATTTAAGTAAAAACAGCCATCCCTTCAGAAGAGATGGCTAAAAATTTTTTACTAAGCAGCGATACTGCCTTTTGCTTTTCGTTTAATGATTTCATTAACATCCTTAAACGTTACAAATTTCCCTTGATCTTCATCGTATAATTTGTAGCGCAATGATTCTAAGCTTGTACGCAATGTAATTGTTGTTGCAGTATGCAATGGTGGTGTTTCATTATGCGCTTTTTCAAGATTATAGTTTGGTACACGTGGAGCTAAATGATGAACGTGGTGAAAACCAATGTTCCCAGTAACCCATTGTAATAGCTTTGGTAATTTATAATACGAGCTTCCTTCAACGGCAGCCTTTACATAATCCCATTCTGAATCATGTTCAAAATATGAATCTTCATACGTATGTTGAATATAGAATAACCAAATGCCTAGAGATCCAGCGACGAATAATGTTACACCCTGTACTAGTAAAAATGCTTGCCAGCCCATCGTATAGATTAACGTTGCACAAAGTCCTGCTATCACAACATTTGTTACATGGGTATTAAGGCGTTCCTTCTGTTTTGCATCCTTACGATTAAAACGATTTAATACTAATACCATATATAATGGACCTAATCCAAACATAACGAATGGATTTCGATAGAAACGGTACCATAATCGTTGACCTTTAGAAGCCTGTAAATATTCCTCTACTGTCATCATATCAATATCACCGATACCACGCTTGTCTAAGTTCGAGCTAGTTGCGTGGTGAATTGTATGCTCACGTTTCCATTTTTCATATGGGAATGACGTTAATACCCCTGTAAAAAAGCCAACCCAATCGTTTGCTTTTTTACTTTTAAAAAATGAACCGTGTGTACAGTCGTGGAAAATTATAAATACCCTTACGACAAACCCAGCCGAGATAACACTTAATCCAGCTGTTAACCATGGTGAAACATCTACAACCATATATCCAGCAATCCATAGTGCGATTAACGGTACAATCGTATTAATCATTTGAAAAATACTTTTAGCAGTATCTGATTTCGCAAATGGCGCTACATCTTGACGCAGTTTTTTTGTTTTTTCTTTATCTGTTGCCATTGTTTTGCTCCCTCTTTTCTTTTTTTCTTTATGACCTCATCATAAAACATGAGCATAAACAAGCAACAGACGCAAACATCATAAAAAGGATATGACATTTGTCATATCCTTTTATTTAGGTCCAGATAAATGAAGCTGATAAAACACCAGGTCCAGCCATTGTTCAAATTTATAGCCTGCATTCTTTATTGTACCTGCATATTCAAAGCCTAATTTTTCATGTGCTTTTATACTACCAATATTTTCACCATCAATGCCTGCTACAAGTGTTTTCACACCCTGCTCCTCTGCAATTCGAATAAGCTTATGCATTAGCTTAGTAGCAATTCCCTTTTGATAATGATCCTTATGCACATACACAGAATGCTCCATCGTATGCTTATAACCAGGATAGGGACGGAACTGACTATAGGTAGCAAAGCCTGCTACTACACCATTTTCGTCAAAGACAAGGAGAGGATTATGAGAAGCCTGTTGGTCCTTAAACCATTGCAATTTCTCCTCTAACGATTGCGTTTCGTAACGATAAACAGCCTTACTCGTTAAAATAATATCGTTGTAGATGTCTAAAACCTCAGGTATATCTTTTTCCTCCATGAAGCGTATCATCCTGTTCACATCCTTCAATCAATTATGACAGCTTGCCAATCTGTACCTCTATATCAATTTCTTATTTTAACCTTACACATTAAAATAGCGAGCATCTGGATGTGCAAAGACAATTGCGGAAACAGAAGCCTCTGGTTCCATCATAAAGCCTTCAGTTAAATGAACACCAATATCCTCCGGTTTTAATAAGCCAAACAACTTCTCCTGATCCTCTAAATTTGGACACGCAGGATAGCCGAATGAGAAGCGCTGTCCTTGATATTTGGCTGCAAAACGATCACGCATTGTAAAGTCTGTGGCATCTGGGAAGCCCCATTGATCACGAATTTCCTGATGCATTCTTTCTGCAAAGCCCTCTGCTAATTCTAATGCTGTAGATTGTAATGCATGGCTTTCAAGGAATTTCCCATCCTCTTTTAACTCACGCGCCTTGGCCATGACCCCCTGTCCTGCTGTAACAACCATTAGGGCAATATAGTCCATTTCCCCACTCTCAACCGTTTTTAAGAAATCTGCAAGGCATAAAAATGGTTCCACTTGCTGACGTGGGAAGGTAAAACGCTCAATTTCTGTTTTGTTATCTGCTGGATCATAGACGATTACATCATCTCCATCTGCCTGTGCAGGGAAAAACTGATACATTCCAGACGGTTTCAACAAATCTCTTTTTAAATAATCGTCCACTAAGTCCTTTAATTCTATTGCTCTTGCGTCTCCCGCATCAAGTAATTGTTGTACTTGCCCCTTCAAACCCAAGTGGTGACCAAGTAAAGTGCGCATGTTTACATAAGGATATAAATGAGATACAGAATATTCCTTTTTCACATGTCGCCTTACATCGGCTGGTAAAAATACAGGTGCTTCCTTTACTGTACGAGCAGGTTTTATAGCTGTTTCTTTTGCAGGGCGGGCAGCTCGTTTCTCATCTGCTTCTAAACGTTTTTTACGGGACTCCTCAATTTCAGCTAGGAAATCAGCACGTGTTTCTGAACCCATTAAAAGATTTGCCTGCTCTAATCCTTGCATCGCATCCTTTGAATAGATGACAGGTCCATCATATTCATCCGCAATCTTAGTTTCTGTAAAACGTCGGGATAATGCTGCACCGCCCACTAAAATTGGGACGTCAATTCCCGCTTCTTTGAAATCTTGAGCCGTTATTACCATTTGCTGTGCTGATTTTACAAGTAAACCTGAAAGCCCGATAAAGTCAGGTTTTTCTTTTCGAACCGCTTCAATTAATTGAGCAGGTGTTACTTTGATGCCAAGATCAACTACCTTATAGCCGTTATTGCTTAAAATAATATCAACTAGGTTTTTCCCAATATCATGTACATCACCTTTGACTGTTGCGAGCACCATTTTCCCTTTGCCAGCACTCTCTTCATTTTTCTCCATAAATTGCTCCAAGTGAGCAACAGCAGCCTTCATAACCCCAGCTGATTGTAATACTTCCGCAACGATAAGCTGATTATTATTAAATAATCGACCGACCTCAGCCATTCCTTCCATCAATGGTCCGTTAATAATATCAAGAGGTGCTTCAAATATTTCACGAGCAGCCTCCAGATCCTCAATCAGACCTTCTTTTGTCCCCTCTAAAATATAGTAAGCTAAACGACCTTCCACTGTTTTAGGGATGTCAGCCTCTGTTTTTTCTTTCTTTTTATCGCGATAAAAATCTGTGAATACGGCTAATGTCTCATCATTCGTATTAAATAATAAATTATTTGCAAGCTTAATTTCCTCTTCTGGAATGGAAGCGTAGCGCTCTAGCTTTTCAGTATTCACAATCGCATAGTCTAAGCCTGCCTGTGTACAATGATATAAATAAACTGCATTTAATACCTCACGGCCAACAGGTGGTAATCCAAATGAGATATTGCTGACACCAAGAACCGTTAATGTACGTGGCATTTTTTCTTTGATGAGTCGAATTCCTTCGATTGTTTCTAAAGCAGAACCAATATATTGCTCATCTCCTGTACCTACCGGAAACATTAATGGATCAAAGATGATATCTTCTGGTGCAAGTCCCCATTTTTCTGTTAACAAGTGATAGGAACGTTCAGCAATCTCTAGCTTACGATGTCGATCAACCGCCATCCCTTGTTCATCTATCATTCCAACAACCAAAGAGGCACCATATTTTTTCACAAGCGGCATCACAGCATCAAAGCGCTCTTCCCCATCCTCTAAATTAATAGAGTTGATTATAGCTTTCCCTTGCGAAAATTTAAGTGCTTCTTCGATAACTTTTTCATCCGTTGAGTCTATCACAAGAGGTACCTTTACTTTTTTCACAACCTCCTGCATAAAGCCGCGCATATCTGCTAGTTCATCACGATCAGGATTTGCTAAACAAATATCAATTACATGGGCACCATTCCTTACTTGTGCACGAGCAATTTCTGCAGCTTCCTCAAATTTCCCATCAATAATTAGATTTTTAAACTTACGAGAGCCAATTACATTTGTACGTTCTCCAATAAATAATGGACGCATAGAATCGTCGTACACTAATGGCTCTATACCCGATACTACATGACCATGAGTTTTCTCAGGTAATTGGCGTGGCTTTTCGTCCTTTAGTACCTCACGAATAGCAGCAATATGGGTCGGTGTTGTACCACAGCAGCCTCCCACTATATTCAGCCAGCCCTTTTCTGCAAAGCCTTTTAGCTTTTGGGACAGTGACTCTGGTGATTCATGGTAGCAGCCTTCCTCGTCAGGTAAGCCTGCATTCGGGTAACAGCTTATATATCCCGTAGAAAGCTCTGCTAATGAACGAATATGGTCCGTCATGAATTCTGGCCCTGTCGCACAGTTCAAACCTACAGATAGTGGTTTAATATGCTCGATAGAAATGTAAAATGCATCTATGGATTGTCCTGCAAGTGTCGTTCCCATCGGTTCAATTGTTCCTGATATCATCACAGGAAGCACTTTGCCAGTCACTTCAAATGCGCGAGATACTCCTAAAGTGCCTGCCTTCACATTGAGCATATCCTGGCTGGTTTCAAGCAACAATACATCCGCTCCAGCTTCAATCAATGCCTTTGCCTGTACATAAAAGTTTTCTTCTAGCTCATCAAAAGTAATTCCACCTGTCACTGATAAGGTCTTTGTAGTAGGTCCCATCGCTCCTGCTACAAAACGTGGCCAATCAGAGGTAGTAAAATCATCCACTGCCTTACGTGCAATTTCTACAGCACGTTTATTGATTTCCTCTGCTTTTGCTCCCAGATTATATTCATTTAATACAAGGGGAGTACCTCCAAAGGTATTTGTACAAATAATATCTGCCCCTGCTTCCAAATATTCTTTATGAACCTTTTCAAGCACATCAGGTCTAGTTAGTACAAGATTTTCATTACAGCCATCATATTCCTCGCCACCGAAATCTTCAGCTGATAAATTTTCGTTTTGTAGCATTGTTCCCATTGCGCCATCAAGAATTAAAATTCGTTTCTCAAGTTGCTCTTCAATCAAATGCTTAGCCATTTATACTTACCCCTTTTTTCTGTTCATCCAATTGCTCTATAAATTTCATTAGTTCTAGTGTCATATCATAGCGTAGGAATGGTGTAATGAGGTAAATACCATTGAAATATTCTGCTGCTACCTCTACTAATTCCTTAGCAATTGCAATTCCTTCTAGTGTCGCGCGCTCCTTATCCTCACCACAAGCCTTCATCCGGGCTAATGCGTCTTCAGATAATTTAATGCCAGGAACTTCATGATGTAAGAACTCCGCACTTTTATAGCTCGTAACTGGCATAATTCCTATATAAATTGGTGCTTCTAAATGCTTTGTTGCCTCATAAATTTCTACAATTTTTTCCTTGGTATAGACAGGCTGTGAAATAAAATAATCTGCTCCATGTTCAATTTTCTTTTCTAATCGAGATACAGCTCGGTCTAATACACGGACATTCGGATTAAACGCTGCGGCTACAGAGAAATTTGCCTTTTGACGTAACGGCTTCCCTGAAAAAGATACACCTTCATTTAACTGTTTGATTAATTGGATAAGCTCCATTGAAGATACGTCATAAACACTCGTTGCCCCTGGGAAATCCCCAACCTTTGTTGGATCTCCAGTAACCGCTAAAATATCATGAATGCCTAGTGCATTTAAACCCATTAAATGGGATTGAAGCCCAATTAAATTACGATCTCGGCATGTAATATGTGTTAACGGGCGTACCCCATGTGTTTCTTTCAATAAAGCGCCCATTGCCACATTACTTATTCTTGGCGATGCTAGGGAATTATCCGCCATCATCACCACATCTGCGCCTGCCTCATATAATTTTTTAGCACCTTTAATAAAGCCATCGATTTCTAAATGTCTTGGTGTATCCAACTCTACTATAACCGAACGTTGACGTTTTACTTTTATATGCAGTGGCTCGAATCTTGAAGGTTCTGCCTCACGTACAATCTCTACTTTCTCAGGCTTCGCTAATTTTTCTTCTACTGGAGATAATTCCTCTAAGTATTTTTTCGCTGCAGCAATATGCTTTGGTGTTGTACCACAGCACCCACCTATTAAACGGACGCCTTGATCTCGAAGTGCTACAGCTGCTCGACCAAAATAGTCTGTCTCTGACTCATAAACAACACGCCCGTCTTCTAAATCTAGAAGAGATGCATTTGGATATGCTGACATAAATGCCTTCTCAGGAAGCTCTACACCTTCAAATGCTTGAATCGTATGGAATGGACCTAAACGACAGTTAACACCTACAATATCAGCACCGAGTGCCTCGAGCTCATGTAGGGCATTATTTAAACTCTTACCATTTTGCAGCACTCCCGGTTCATGCATTGAAACCTGCGCAATAATTGGCAACTTTGTTTTGGCTCGAAGCATTTTTAATGTTGCTGTTAATTCTTCAAAATCATAATAAGTTTCAAGTAAAAGGCCGTCTGGATTCCCAGCCAGTAACACAGTTGCTTGCTCTTCAACAGTCGCTAAAATTTCTTCTAATGTTGCATCGCTTTTTCGAATGCCTCGAATCCCCCCAATAGTCCCTAAAACAAATTGACCTCCATCTGCAGCTGCTCGCTTGGCAATCGTCATAGCTGCTTCATTAAACTGCTGAACACGCGATTCTAATCCGTAACGTGCTAATTTTATGGCATTCGCTCCATAAGTATTTGTTTGAATAATATCGGCTCCAGCTCCTATATACTCTCTATGAATCTTTTCAATTAATTCTGGTCTTTGAACATTCATTTCCTCATGACAGTACTCCAAGCCATAGCCGTATAATACCGTACCAATTGCACCATCTGCTGTTAGAACATGCGTTTTTAACTTTTCAAGCAATCCCATAAAACTAGCCCCTCTTCCTATTTTTCTATAATAAAAAAGCCTTCTTTAACACAAAGAAGGCTTTTACGTTTCGTAATTTTGTTCCTTCTCATCTTCGACCATAGGGTCTTCTGGATTTAGCACCTGACAAAAAGTTGGTTGCTGAAGCGTCATTGGGCCAGTCCCTCAGCTTCTCTTGATAAGAATTTAGTATGAATTTTTTAAATAATTAAAAGAATCATAACGTTAACAAACGTTTGAGTCAAGACTATTTCACGTAACAAAGGATATTTCAAACGAAAAATATAATTTTTTGTCTTATATTCTGCAATTAAGATAATTTTCCAGCAATATTATCCCCTATTTTTTTACCGTTTTGAATACAAGCTCCTATACCTACACCAAAATAAGAGCAGCCTGCAATAGATAAATTTGGATAGTTTATTTCGAGCTCTCGTAATAAGCCCTGTAATGCCTCACGATGTGCTAAATCATATTTCGGCATTTGATCAATCCATCTACTTACATTCACGACACTTGGTTTTTCTTTAATCCCCAAGCTTTTTCTTACATCCTCTAAGGCAACAACTGCTAATTCTTCATCTGTCATCCTACGTAACTTCTCATACGCAGGGTTAATGCTTTTATAGAAGAGTCGAACAAGTAATTGCTCATTTGCTGAAGTATGCTTCCACTTACGGCTTGTCCATGTCGATGCATTACAGATTACATCTGAATTATGAGACACAATAAAGCCTGTTCCATCAGCTGGTAATCTACTATCGGGTACATCAAATCCTAAATAAATTGTAATAGCGGAGGCAGTATTGAATTGGTCAAAATAACGGTTCAATGTTGCATCCTGTAATAAGTGCTGTACAGTTTCATTAGGTAATGCTAAAACTACATGATCTGCTTCAATGATCGTATCATTTGCTAAAGTAATTTGGTAGTGATCTTCCTGCTTGTTGACACTAGTAGTGCTAATTCCCTTTAAAATTTCTACATCAGTTAACGTTTCTTCAAGGCGATCAATTAAAGACGATAAACCATTTTTAAATGAAATAAATTTTTTATTAGCAGCTTTTACAAATTGTTCTCGATTTGCGTCAAAACCTTTAATAATACTACCGTACTCATTTTTATAATCAATTAAATAAGGTAATGTGGAGGCAATCGATAGTTGATGTAAATCTCCTGAATACACACCTGCTAATACTGGTGCTATTTGGTTTTGAACAAGCTCCTCCCCTAAATAGTACGTTAAAAATTCTCCAATTGAGCTGTCTTTTGTAAAGCCTACATTTGGCATTGTCAAATCCTTTAACGCTTCTTTTTTACCTTCTTCGGATACAAGTGTGCTTTCTTCTAGGGAGTGAAGGCTCATCGGAATACCGAACGTTGAATCTGCCGGAATGGCATGGAGCTCATTATTTGTGTATATATAAGAAATCCCCGTTTCGTTGTATACCAAATCTTGCTTAAAATTAAGCTCTTCAACCAGCTCCATAACACCTTTATGACGAGCTACAATTGAATCTGCCCCTGTCTCCATAATGAATCCCTGTTCGTATTCAGAGTGCAACTTACCACCTAGATATGTATTTTTTTCAACAAGCACAAGCCTTACATCTAATTTTTTTTCCTTCACTTGGCGCTGTAAATAATGCATCATACATAAACCCGTAATTCCGCCACCTAATACAACCACTGTTTCCATATTAACCGCCCCTAATTTTTGTTGTCTTCCTTTAGTATAAACCCTTTTTATTGAAAATTACGCTAAACCCTTTACAAATTTAGCAAAAATGGAGCTATCCAGTGCGAGGATAGCTCCATTACTATGACTAAATATGTATCTTTTCATGATGAAACAAAAAATACCATTGAACTTAAAATCTCGGCAATTCACTAGCTCATATTTACTAAAAAACCATTTAACACCATGTATTAATGGTTGTTATAGTGTTTATAGGCTGTAGATTTCGGTTGCCACAATAAAAATTATCCTTACTATGAATTAATTTAAGTGTTGGGCAACATTTGCTAATTTCTCAGCTGAATTCGTTACTTCTTCAAAGGCAATCCCTAGCTCATTAAGAACCTCCGCTATCGCTAATACTTCTTTTTCCATACTATCATTTTGCTCTTTTGCTTCTGTCATCGATTCTAATATTTTCGTAAATTGCCCTTCTGTTTGAACCATATTTTCCTTGCCAGATATGACCTCTTCTTGAATATTATTAAGAGAATTTGTTAGCTTATCTGTCCGTTCATTTGTTTTATGTAACAACATGGCTACTGAGGTCACAGAATCTTTTGTTTGAATCGATAGTTTTCGAACCTCATCTGCAACAATATTAAAGCCTTTACCCGCCTCTCCAGCACGGGCTGCTTCAATAGCTGCGTTTAAAGCTAACAAATTAGTCTGGTTGGCAATAGTAGTAACCACACTCATAATTGATTCCATTTCTTTGGACATACCAGTCAACTGTTCAATATTTTCTGTTATCTCCTTCAGCAAGTGAATAATATTACACATGTTTTGTGATTGGCTCTTTATTCGTTCTCGCCCCTCTAATGCCTGCTTCTCAGCCATCGCCGACACCAAAAGTGAGTTTTTTGCAAACTGTTTAATTTCATCTGATTGCTTGCTTATACGATGAAATGAGTTATTTGTTTCATGAGATATTGTAGCAAGACTTTCTGTAGACGCGACGATCTCCTTCTCCACTATTTCCTTTTTCCGCTCCATATTCTCCTTGTGCTGCTCAACAGTATTTTCAAAAGCCTCTAGTACTAATTGCTGCTCAAAATTTGAAATTTTAGAAATAGCTCGTATTGTATTCAACTGATCTTTGGGATGATGTATATACTCCTCCACTAAGTTAATAAATGATATAGATAAATCTTGGAAGGCACACATATACCATTGTGTTCTTAAACCAATATGAACATGTACTTTGGCTATTTTAGTACGTCTTTGATAAAATTCATCATCAATTGTGCCGTTAAACATTTCTATAATATGGCGGCCAAGCGTTACTTTTAATTTTTCTACAGAACTGTGACTATTAATTATACTTACTAAACTACGCTCAGTTCCTATCATTCTATAAAATCTATCAACAATATCATTAATATTTTCTATAACAAATGGCTGAAAGGCTTTTAAATACTGTAAATCCTGCTTTGTTAAATTTAGCATTTCTATTTGCTTGACCATTGACTTGCAATTAGAAACATCCATTTTTACAACATATTGCTGAAGGTCTATCGCTGCTGTCTTTCTCTGTTTTTGAAAAATCACACATTTTCCCTCTTTCACGTGTACTTTTGCAAAGCTGAGAAAATCCAATTCCGTTTACAAAAATATATATTTCAAAATGTAAGAAAATAGGTTTAGGTTAATTTCTGCTCAAGTTCTAGTTGAACAAAATCCCAATCATCATTTAGCCATAGATGAACTACTCTTTTCAAAATCACTCATATACCTTATCCATTTTATAAATAGCTGTCAATTTCCTGTTATACATTTTTTGCCATTAATTGTATAAAAAGTCCCTGTAGCCAATCTATTGGCTTAAAGCAGTAAAAAAGCTACCACTATATCTTTTGGTAGCTAATTTGTATCATCTAATATTTCTTTTGCTTATTTTTTGTTTATTTTTCCTTTGTCTTTATTATCCCTTCACTATATTAATATTTTTACCGTTAGTTCTATGCACTATTATATACCTAAAATAAACAACAAAAACAACCTTTTATACCTATAAAACCAGGAACGATAATAGAAACTAAATAACTATAATTTTTTTACGAAAAATTTACATTCCTTTTAATTCATTCAGCAAAATGGCTGCCTCTTCTATTCCTGACTCTGCAGCCAGTCCGTACCATTTAATAGCTTCTTTTACATTTCTGGTTATGCCCTCTCCATTATTATAAAGATGCCCAAGCTGTAATTTTGCCTCTGAGTCTCCTTGAAGAGCAGCCTGTTTAAACCAATGAATTCCTTTTTCAATATTACGTATACCCGTTAAACCCTGACTCCAAATAAATCCCAAATCATAAAATGCATCCACATGGTATTGCTCTGTAGCTCTTTCATACCAATATAAACCTCGATTCACATCTCGGGGCTGACCTAATCGCCCCTCAAAACAGATTCCGCCAAGCCTATATTGTGCTTCAACATAGCCAGCTTCGGCAGATTTTTTATAATAGAAGTATGCGTGCTCCTCGTCAATGTCAACGTCTAACCCTTGCTCGTAAATAATTCCAAGAGTAAACATTGCTTCAGCAACACCCTGCTTGGCAGCAAAGTCAAACCATTTCTTCGCAAGAAGCATATTTTCTGATACTCCTTCACCGTTAAAATACATATCTGCCAAGTTATTCGCCGCATCTGGATGCCCTTGCTTTGCCGCCGCCTCATATAATGAAAAAGCTCTGCGATAATTTTCCTGTACACCTATACCTTCGAAATAAAAATTCCCAAGTTCATATTGTGCATTGGCATGCCCCTGCGATGCTGCTAATTCTAACCATTTTAAAGATTTTTCAGGCTGAAAACAGAAGCTTTCACTTGCACTATAGTATTCTCCAAGCTGAAACTGTGCCTCTGCATCTTGTTCTTCTATTGCCTCTTTATATAAATCAATAATGAACTCATGATCTAAATCTTCTTCATCAAATGCTTCAAGCTGCTTATCTTGATTGTTAAAATACCATTCCAATACATCAATTACATCGTCAGCAACCTCGTTACAATAGGCTAACTTCTCAAGTGAAGAAATTTGCCAAATTAAAATATAAATAGGGAGTGGAATTGCTTCACGCAGTAAATCATCATACTCAGCTAAAAGCGTTAAGACATTTTCCTGTACTGATTGTGTCTGCTCTGGATGAACAATTTGTAAATGGCGTTGTTGATTTTTTTTTAAAAGTCCAAGCACAACTTGATACAGCATTTTATGCAAGGCTGTTAATGACACTTCTTCAAATGTTAGCAATTTGATGTTTTGTGCAAACCATGTACCTTGAGTCTGCGTGAGCATTAGTAAGGATTCAATTCGCTTTTTATTTCGTTCAGCTAAAAATTGTCCATACATTCGTTTCCCCCCTTGCATTATAAAAAAACCGTCTTGCCAATATTATATGGAAGACAGTTTAAAATTGATTACACATACACACTTAGTATTCACCCAATGAATAATGGGATAACTAAAAAACATATATATGAGCCCATTTATACTGTTTAAAAAACGAGTAGCATTTGGAACATAATAAAAAGCAATCTTTGAGTCAATTCCTTTCACATGAATTGCCATTGAAAATGCCATATTTTTTCAGTATTCATTGATTGATCTTCCATTATTATCTTTTGAGCATGTATTTGATGTACCATATAATTTTTCATGGCATAGGCGTCCGATACTTTTTCATCTGATCACAGAACAATAATATAATTTCGCTCATAGCCTTGTGTATACAAACATTGTATAACCAAAAATTAAAAACGCATAGAAAAAAAGTATATGCCAAATTTCATATAATCATAAATATCACAAAAACATACCAAATCATCTTAATGTGATTCCATAGTGTTGAAAAACTAAATGGTCAAGGGACCCTTTGTGAATATTTAGTCAAAATGAAGGTGATTTCCGTTCCAGGCTACTCGCTTTGTTGCTGACGCTTCGCTTTCGCACAGAGCAAAGCTTCCTGTGGGCGAGCGACGAGCCGCTTCCTGCGCTGGAGGAACGAAGGCTAAGTGCGTCACGTCCTGTGACAACGCCTTCGTGACCAACCTCGTGTTGGCCTCAGGGTCTCGTCTGTCTTGCTATCCCACGGGAGTCGAGTAGCCTTGCACTCCAATCTGCAATAGTGTAGAACTTTAAATATTTTCTTCCTTCAAAAGTAAAGTAAAAGCATATTACTCACCAACATTAAATGGATAAAATAGTAGTACAATTCTATAGCTGTCAACCATAAAAATACTTTATAACTAAACATAAAGCCTCTTACTGCTGTCGTACTGCTTTCGCATAGAAAAATGTTATCAGCTTCATTTTTTACGAAAAATAGTGATGGTTAAGACTTAAATTTATCACTATACATTTATGTGAAATGCCAACGAAAATACTATGAGCAGTGGTTGATTGGAGTGTAGACTGAGTGACTCCTTGGGGATTCAGCGTCACAAAGGAGACCCTGGAGCGAGCATGCGAGTGAAGCGGCTCATCGGACGCCCCCAGGTAAGCACTCAGTCGGAACGGAGATCAACCCCTCGTTTTGAAAAAGGGCATACTTTTTAATTTGTCACTTTGTGTCATTGACATAATAGTATTTCAACAACATGAAATCATCTTAATGATGATTCCCTCTCCGTGACAACACCCTGATTATCTGGCAGCAATAGAGGGTACTGAATAATGATTGCTCTTAAAATATATAAACCTAATATCCCTTGAACTACTACAATGAAAAAAACGTCTTTTTTCTGTCGTATATAAGGAGGAAAATTGCCGTTAATAGCAACAATGTTTGTATAATCGTCTCACTCCTTCCTATTGTCTTTATACCCTTTTTGCTGACACTGCTTGTTCAAATTTGTCGTTATTTCTAAATTAATGACGGCTATTATTTTATTTTTTGAAAACGTTCATGTAGAATTACTAGTAAGAACTAGTTTATGACAAAATGCAAAAATTATATTGGAGGAATGTAAATAATGAAAAAAATTCTTGCCGCTATTTTTGTAGCGACACTGATGTTTGCGACTGTTGGGGCAACATTGTTTGTTTCTGATACACCAACTGCAGAAGCTAAATCCTATAAATCGGGGAAAAAAGGCTTTAAAAACAATAACAATAGCTCTAATATCCAAAAATCTCAGGATAAATCTAAAGATCAAAATAATGCAACAACGAATAAAAACAATACAAACAAAACAGATACAACTTCAAAAAAAGGCGGCTTCCTTTCTGGTGGTCTTATGAAAGGTCTAATGCTGGGTGGTTTAGCTGGTTTATTATTTGGTAGCCTCTTTAGTGGTATGGGTTTGTTAGGTAATATTTTAGGTTTATTAATTAACGTTGCAGCAATTGCAGTCATCATTATGCTTGTCGTAAAAATTATCAATATGTTTAAAGATAAGAAGCGTAAAGAGGAAGCACAATGGCACAAATAATTAATGAACAGGATATTATTAATGCTATTTGCTTATCACAGGCATATTATAAAAATATTCGCCCAGAAGAAGTGTTTGTAGAGCTAACCTACGATGATGATTCAGGCTTTGGTGCTGAAGTTGAAGTGAATGGACAGATAGAGTTATTCAATACAGCAGCGATGATTGGTGCATTACGCGTATGGATTAAAGATGTCCTACATAGTGATCCATTTTCAACTGGTATCGAGCTTGTATTAGATGATGAGGAAGGCATTATTGCTAGATTGTCGTAAATAAGTTAAGCGGTACAATAAATCCTTTATTGTACCGCTTTGTTTATGTTAAAAATGTTTTTTTATCTGTTTTTGCCGTCATCAATTATAAGATCGACTACTGAGCGTCCTAGCATAAATAACAACCCCGGTCCTAGCTATTAAAACCAGTTGGGTATAGTCCCCTCTCAACCCCTGTTGGAATTAAACTAACTACAGCAAAATACAAGGTATCATGCCCATTTCAGTACAAAAACATTTGCTAACTCAAAATAAATCGCTAAAATTAACAAATATTTTCGCTGCATGGCTACGCTTCGTTGAGGATTCTGGTAAAAATTTACCATCACTACCTATAACAATACCAAGCTCATATAGCATAGTAATCGCATGCCTTGTTTCCTCATTGTAGCCAGCAATATCCGTAAAGGGCGTACTCCCTTTCACTACATATGGTTTCTTTTGTTGAAGCTCATAGGCCCGGCTAATCATTAATGCTAGCTGAGCACGAGTAATTGGCTGCCCTGGGTTAAATTTACCATCTGTTCCCTTTATAAGTCCATTTGTATACGCAGCTGCAATTTCAGACTGCGTTTTTGCATCATAGCTTGAAATATCCGTAAATGGTGCCTGTTTCTGCGTTGTTAAGCCTAAGCTTCTAACAAGTATAGACGCAGCCTGTGCACGAGTTACATTCTGTTCAGGTCTAAATGTTCCATCGGCATAGCCTTTCATAATACCTACTTTAGCTGTTTTTTGAATAAACTCCTTTGCCCAGTGATTCTCTATATCAGTAAAGCTTGAAGTATCCCCTAATGAAAAAGTTATAGTTGGACTTTGTACGCTTTCATTGCCTGCAGCGTCTACTGCTTTTACAGCGACAGTATATGTCGCATGATCATTTAAATGTTCCAACATAATTGTCGTTGTGTCGGCATTTTGTGTAGCAGTTAGCTCACCATTTACATAAACTTTGTAGCTTTCCACGCCTACATTGTCTGTAGCCTTCTGCCAATTTACCTGTACAGATGTATTATTTTGAATAGTTGTACTAATCACTTTTGATACATCCCATAATGAGCTTGCTTTAATGGCTGGTAAAAATGCCTCATTTGCGACTGCCATATAACCTGCTTCACTTAAATGTATATTTTCTGGATTTGGTAAATAGCTTGGCACGTCTTTTGCCACAATATCGTATGTCGGAACAAATATACCTCCAGCCTTTTCAACAGTTGTTTTTATTGTGGAATTTACCGTAGCCAATAATAATTTAAATTGTTTTTGTAAATCCTCACTATAGTAGGGGAAGGAATTATAATAACCCATCACATAAACCTGTGCGTTCGGATTTAGTTTTTTAATTTCTGCTAAAATAGCAGTTATATTTTTGACTGCATCTTGTGAAGCCTTTAGGATTGCCACTGCATTAATACCTGTTGTTTGAGATTCCTTTAAAATTGGTATTAAATCATTGGCGCCTGCTGTTAAGGTAATAATTTCTGCCTCCTTAATAGACGTACGAAGCTTTACCTGTTCATTTGGATAACCAAAGCCAACCACTGGCTTCTCGACATCATTTTGTAAATCTTCCAATACGTTTTTCGTAGTATAGCCTGTATAAGCAAAGCCCTTATTATATGAAGTAATGAGTCCCTCTTTCTGTAAAGCCTGTGCAACAAAATCGGCATACCCTAATCCGATAATCCCCACTTCATTCATACCATGGGCCAATGAATCCCCTAGTGCTACATAATCTACCTGAGTCACCCAGCTCGGTGCAATAAGATCTTTCCGCTCTTCAGCATTAGCACCTACTGGGACTAATAACTGCAATGCTAGTACACTACTAGCTAAAAATCGAAGTTTCTTTGAAAATTTCATACCCTCACTCCTTCAACATCTACTGATTACTATTTTAATAGATGAAGGTTAAAAAAGGGTTAAATAAGAACAAGCATTTTTTAGCTTCTATTCAGATTGAATTTTTCCGTATATACCCCCACCACCAACTTCAATTGCTAATTGACCTGTTCTTGCCAAATCAATCATCTTGGCAATTTTCGGTGGAACGATTTGTTCAAGCTGTTCTAGTGAGATGCGATGCAAAATATTCATCTCCGTACCAAAGGCATTTACTAATCGGTCCATCATTTTTGGTCCTAAGCCTGGAATAAAATCCAATGGAACTTGATGAATATAGGGTGGACGAACACGTTGATTAACAAGCTGCTCTGATAACTCCTGAATACGTAAGGCGACTCCTTTTATAATTTGCGTACTGTTACATTTTGGACAGACAGTCGTCATATTGTCTAGCTGTTCGCCACACTTTGCACAGACTGTTTGATGGTACTTACCAAGCAAAGGATTTAAACCATAATTAGCCGTTATTGCTCTCCCTTGCTGCTCTTGAAGTGCCAATTGCAATTCAGAAAAATTAGCATCAGTTAATCGTAATTTTTGATATTCCCGAGCAATCTTCCCAAGAGAGTGTGCATCAGAATTGCTGACAAATGGATAGGCTTGAAGCTCCTTAATATTGTTCACCATGTAGGTATCCGAACTTAATCCCAGTTCAATGGCGTCTATAAGCTGTGGATCGAAAACTTCTGTTAAACTTCGTTGTACGCCTTTACCAAACAGACTTTTAAATGGCGTAAATACGTGTGCAGGAATAAAAAGCCCACTTAATTCATAAACTTTCTGTTGTAGCGTTCGTGCATCGCAATATATTCGCTGAGAGCTTAAGTGGATATTTTTCATATGATTTGACATCCAAGTTGAAAACTCTCTCATCAGGTTAAGTGTTGGGAAATAGGCAAGCACATGGATAGGTCCTAAACAATTCTCATCATAAATCTCTATTTCACTTCCTGGGATCAGAGTAGTTTCCTGATAGCGTAGACCCCCTTGTTCCAATTCCTTGAGTAAACCTTGTTCCATCATCCATGCCATCTCTTCTATTACCTCTGGAGAATGGCAATCAATAATTCCAATAATATCAAGACCCTTTCTTGCACTAGCAGTCTCTAAAACATTTGCTAATGTTAACGTTTTACTGCCTGTAATTTTAACAGCACGTCCATTAAAAGTACGTCCAATATGAATATGTAAATCAGCATAAAATTCTTGCATCATTAAACTTCACTCCCTTTATTTCTTCAATTCCGCCACAGAGTAATGTGTACTGATTTTTTTGGGCTTGCTCGAAAAGCTCTTCTTCAAAATCCGTGACATCCACCGGGGCTTTATACTGATTCAACTGGTGCATATACATCTGTTGAATCAACATAAAACAGAAAAACCTCACATTGCTGCAAGGTATCTCTTTTGTTCATTATGATGGATGATTGTTATGCGTGCCATTATTTGCTTCAAAGGCACTCGAGCCCTGAGATGACATTGAAGAGGAGTCATATGCCACTAATGTCACGCCAATTTTCTTTTCCAGTTCGTTAATTTTTTCAAGCTGCTGTTGGTCTAATTGCGCAAACTTAATCTCTTCCACTATCATCAAATCCTTTCATCCATAAAGTTCCCCGAGAAAGTGTTATTTATGCGTATCAATCATCTCTCAGATCTGATTTTTTCAAGCACCTCAAAAAGCCATTCTTCAACTTCAAAATTTTGTAACAACCATCGGGGATTTTATTTTGACTTCTGTCGCTTCGCTTTGAATACAATACATTTTTTGCTTTCGCAAAGTAAAGATCTGCTAAATCAGATAAAAATGACTGACTATCAGTCATTTTCTTTGACTTTATTTTAACTATTTTGTAACATACTAATTAAGCAGGACAAAAGCGGGGGATTTCATGTCAAAGGAAGAGAAAATTATTCAAGCAGCAATTGAAGTTTTTCGTGAAAAGGGAATTGAAAAGACAAAAGTTTCCGATATCGTTAAAGCTGCAGGTATCGCACAAGGGACATTTTACCTTTATTTCCCATCACGACTTTCGGTTATGCCGGCTATTGCGAAAGTTATGGTTGAGAAAATAATTGCTGCCATTAAAGAAGGAATTTCCTTACAGGAACCTTTTGCAATGCAGCTTGATAAAGTAGTCGATATTGTTTTTTCACTAACTGAAGACTATCGGGATGTATTTGCCCTTATCTACGCTGGTATTACTCAAACTGAACATATGAAAGAATGGGAAAATATTTATGCGCCCTATTACGAATGGATGAATAATTTCTTATATGAGGCTCAACAGCAAGGAGTAATTCGCCCTTCTTTAAATACTACACAATCTTCTAAACTTATTATTGGGTTAGTAGAATCTGCAGCTGAGCAAATTTACTTGTATGATGACAGTAAAGAAGAAGCTATCAGACTGCAAAAGCTTGAACTCCTTGACTTTTTACATCATGCACTTGGCTTACGTCACACATAAGTGACGTTCTTTTTTACACGATAAATGACTGAATGTCAGTCATAAATATGATTAAACGAAAGGAAACGTAACTATGAAAAAAGATTGGCTGTATGTTGGACTAACAAGTTTATTTGAATTATTTTGGATTTTCGGCTTTAATGTTGCACATTCCTGGTGGCATTGGATTATTATCGTAGCCTTAATCGCTACGGACTTCCATTTCTTATCAAAAGCATGTGAAAACCTACCTACTGGCACAGTTTATGCAATTTTTGCTGGGGCAGGAACAATTGGTACCACATTAATGGACATTTTCATTTTTGAAGGAGAGTTTAACACTATGAAAGCGATTTTCATGTTTATTTTAATAGTAGGGGTTATTGGTCTTAAATTAGCCGATAACACTGCTAGAGATCATGATAATAAGAAAGGAGCTAATGCATAATGGGCTGGTTACTTGTATTATTAGCTGCAATATCAGAAATTATCGGGGTGGTAGGCTTACGCTTCTACAGTCAGAAAAAAACGCTTCGTAATTTATTTATATATGTGGGTGGATTTGGGTTGTCCTTTGCGCTATTATATGCCTCCTTTAACTATTTACAGTTAAGCATCGCCTATGTTGTATGGATTGGTATTGGGACTGTTGGGGCTGTCCTTGTAAATATTATATTTTTTGGCGAATCCAAAAACCGCACCCGTTTGATTAGTATCGTTGCCATTATCATTGGTGTAGCAGGTTTAAAAGCAATATCTTAATTTATTTTGCTGCTTTCGGTAGAATTTAGTAATAATGTTTGGTGAGAAGATGTCCGAAGGATTTAAAGATTTAAGCACATAGTAGTAATGATGAAGAGGGTGTTATTTGGAAGATTTGGACTGAGAATAGCTAAGGATTTTTGTAATAAATGAAGCATTGTCCTCCATTAACCACAGTCCTATCCATAGATAAACAATATGGCGTATCCGCACTAAGTGATACGCCTTTTTCATACTATCAATATTTTAATATTTTCGTATATTGCTCCGATACATACGTTAAATACGGCTTACCTGTAAGAGGGTGGGTTTGTATATCGGCATAAACACCAAATACATCTTGTAATAATGCTGGCGTAAGCACTTCTTCTGGTGTACCAGAGCAAACGATTTGACCTTTCTGTAAAACATAAATTTGATCGCAATACATAGCTGCAATATTTAGGTCATGCAAAGCAGCAACAACGGTTAAATGCAAAGTTTGAATTAAATCCATTAGCTGTAATTGATGCTGTATATCTAAATGATTTGTTGGCTCATCTAAAATAAGTATTTGTGCTTGCTGAGCAAGTGCACGTGCTACCATCACCCGTTTTTTTTCTCCACCTGACAATGAGCTGAAACTACGTTTTTCTAAATGTGTGATACCTGTTTGATTTAATGCATCCTTCACAATTTGAAAATCTCGTTCTTGATCAAGCTCCAATAATTTTTTGTGAGGTGTTCTTCCCATACTTACTAAATCATGTACTGTAAAGTCAAATAAAACCGGTGTTTCTTGACTTACTACCGCCAAATTTTTAGCAATGTTTTTACTTGATTGCTTAAAAATATCCTGCTCATTTAACAGAACCGTACCATTTTCAGGCTTTAATAGGCGGTACATATTTTTTAATAAGGTTGACTTCCCGCTACCGTTTGGACCAATTAGCCCAACAAATTGCTGTTCCCTTATTTGCATACTAACCTCATGTAATATGCGTTGATCCTGAATGGAATAGGATACCTGCCTTGCTTCTAATGTCATAGGTTTAATCTCCTTCACCGAAAGAATAATTATTACGGCGCAGTAGCCAAATGAAAAATGGTCCTCCACAAAAAGCTGTAATAATTCCAATTGGCATTTCTTCAGGAGCTATCAAAATTCGAGCAATCGCATCTGCCCAAACTAAAAAAATACCTCCTAATAAAGCACTAATTGGTATTACATATTTATAGTTAGAACCTACAATTATGCGAACAATATGTGGAATAATTAAGCCAACAAATCCAATAGAGCCGCTTACTGCAACAAGCACACCCGTTAATAAAGATACTAGTAGGATAAGCTGTAAACGAAACTGTTGGATATTGACACCTAATGTAACTGCTGCCTCTTCCCCAAGCAATAATAAATTTAAATGACGATAATGGAGCCACAGTAAGGCAAACACGACGATAAAAATAGTTGTAGGAATAATTATATTACTCCATTTTGCACCAGCTAGACTTCCAAGCATCCAATACATAACTGCCTTAATTCCACCCTCTTGCTTTGCCATCATTAAAATAAAATTCGAAATAGCAGATAAAATAAACGATACTGCCATTCCAGCAAGTAAAAGTCTAAAGACAGATATTTTTCCTCCAACACGGGCAAGGAAAAACACTAACAATATGGCTAGTAGTGAGCCTAAAAATGCAGATACTGAAAGAGCAAAAATTCCTAGGAATGAAAATGCACCTAAAATAATAACAGCTGTAGCACCGACTGTTGCCCCTGAGGATATTCCTAATATGTATGGTTCAGCTATAGAATTACGCACAAGAGCCTGTATAGCTGCTCCTGCAATTGCTAAGCCTGCTCCTACAATGGCAGCCAACAAGACGCGTGGCACCCGTATTTGCCAAATGATAATTTCTTGCGAGCGACTCCAATCCTGCTCTATAAAATTTTGGACGATTGGAATTTTGGACAGAATAACCTGCCACACATAAAGAGGTGTGATGGAAACAGATCCAACCATAACAGCCAAAGTCATAGAAATGATTAGTATTAGAAACAAAGACAGTGATAATAGTATAAATTTTTTATTCATATGTATAATACTCCTAATCAACCGTAATAGATATGAAGCAATAAAAAAGAGTATTTCATGCATAGTATGCATAGAAATACCCTAGATTCATCAACAAAGTCAGAAAGATTTCCTTCTATTGTCCGTAAATGCGTTCATCCTCGTGGGCATTACAACTATCACTAAATGGCAGGTCTCCTGGCTTCGAATCAACGTTTTATGATTACCTTCCCGTTCCTAAAACAGTGGCTAAATCATCATAAAACTCCTCGTTACAGTTGCGGGACAGCGTCGGATTTTCACCGACTTCCCTTTTAAGTGACACTTTATATAAGATGCCACACCATTAGTATCCAAACTATTAAAATTATGACGATTCTATCATACATTTAAGTAGTTAGTCTATTAATTATCATTGAGTTAACTAAACATAAATTATAGGTTGACACAAATATTTTATTTTCATACACTATTTATAGCTTTAATAGACAGGAGTGAAATTATGGCAACAGTTGCAGAACACTCTCATCATAGATTAAGAACAGTAGATATTGCCTATATTGGATTATTTTCAACGTTAATGATGATTGGTGCAAATATTACTTCTATTGTCCCTTTCATGTCTGTAGGTGGAGTCCCCATCACATTGCAAACTTTCTTTGCTATATTAGCTGGACTCGTTCTTGGTAGTAGAAAGGGTGCGCTTGCTTGTACGGTATATATGTGCATTGGCTTAGCTGGTGCACCCGTATTTGCACGTTTTGGTGGCGGCTTTGGACAAATCTTGAGCCCTACATTTGGCTTCATTGTCACATTTATTTTAGCTGCATTTATCGCAGGACTAATTGTTGAGCGCAGCGGCACAAAGAAAAGCTATATTGTTGCAGCAGTAATTGCTACAGCTATTAATTATTTACTAGGGACAAATTGGATGTACTTTGCTTATAAGCTATGGGCTAGCGCTCCAGATGCTTTCAATTATAAGATGGCCTGGCTTTGGATGATGCCGCCTTTGCCTAAGGATATTATTTTAGCAGTCTTTGCTGGTATTTTTGCGCATCGACTACAAAGGATATTAAAAATAATACCAATAAAATAGTTGAATTCTTAAAACGCCAAACCTACAAAGATGGCGTATTTCTTATAATCCTTCCATTATTTCTGCACATTTATTTGCTACATTAGGTGTAAATAGTGAGGAGGAATAAAGGATGAAGATAAAAAGAAGTTGGTTTATCAGTTTCCTGACAGTAATTACTTTCCTAACGTTATCAGGTTGCTCTGACAAGACAGAATCAGGGACGAAAAAGGACAATGACATTGAGCAGAATACAAAGATGGATCATTCAACAATGGATCATTCTAGCTCGGGTGAGGTGCCCATAGCGTTGAAAACTGCCGTAAACCCTAAATTTCCAGAAGGAAGCACAGCTATTATTACCAATGGACATATGGAAGGTATGGAGGGAGCAAAAGCAACAATTGTAGGCGCATATGATACTACTGCATATATTGTCTCCTATGATCCAGCTACAGGTGGTGAGCGTGTAGAAAATCATAAGTGGGTTATTCATGAGGAATTGATTAATCCAGATTTAGCTCCATTAGCCTCTGGTACTGAGGTTAAGACAAATGCATCTCATATGACGGGCATGGAAAATGCGACTGTTCAGATTGATAAAGCAGTCCAAACGACTGTTTATATGATTGATTACACAGCTACTACAAATGGAGAGTCTGTAAAAAATTATAAATGGGTAACTGAGGACGAATTAGAAACAGAATAAGACGCTGAACCTCTGTAGATTTCTTGCAGAGGTTCTTCTAGCTTCTAAGATCTAAAGCATTTCTCCCTGCGGACTTAAGCCATTTATAGCCAAGCCCCCAAACAGTTTGTAAATAATCATCAGCAGGAAAACCACTTTTCCGTAGTTTCTCTCGTAAATTACGTACATGTGAATCAATTGTTCGATCCTCTATCGAATCATGGTAACCCCATACAGTATTAATAAGATGCTCCCTAGTAAAAACCTTATTTTGATGCGCTAAAAATAAGGCTAGCATCCCAAATTCCTTAGGTGTTAAGGATATTTCCTTCTGTCTAAAACAAACTTCAAAGGATTCCTTGTTTAAATGTAATCCCTCAAACGACACAATATTTTCATCACTTTTTGCCCTCCTTAGAACAGCATTAATACGTGCTAGTAACACTTCTTCATCGAAGGGTTTAAGAATGTAATCATCTGCTCCTAGATTTAGACCTTTTACCATATCAGTATGCTCCCCTTTTGCTGTTAGCATAATGATGGGCACATCCCAAAACTTCCTTATTTCTTTACAGGCCTGCCAGCCATCCATTTCTGGCATCATGATATCTAAAAGTACCAGATCTACATGATTTTCTTCTAAATAGATCAGAGCCTCCTGAACGGATACCATTTCCTTACATGTGAAAACAGGCTCTAAATAAAGCTTAAGCAAGTTTAACATTCTAGGTTCATCATCTATGAGTAGTATTGTTTTCATGCTTTTTGACTCCTTTAAACGTTAAGATAAAAGTTGTTCCTTTATTTTCTATACTCTGGGCTGTAATTTCTCCTCCATGCGCCTGCACAAGCTCTTTTACAATTGAAAGCCCCAGTCCAACGCCCCCTAGTGCACGACTACGAGATTTTTCAACACGATAAAATCGTTCAAAAATATGAGGTAAATCCTTTTTGGGGATTCCCTTTCCAGTATCTTTAACGAGTATAGATACTAAATCGTCCTGTCTTTTTGCTATGACGGAGATAACGTCACCTGGTGAACAATATGATAATGCATTATTGAGGAGATTCATTAATATTTGTTCCAGCCTTGCAGCATCAGCCATTAAAGTTAATCCTTCTTCACAATGAACGTTAAAATGCAGCTGTTTTTCTTGAAAGGCAGGGCTCAATTTCCCTCTAATATTTTCCAAAATCTCATTCAATTGAAGACATTCTTTTTCAATAATAAAGGAGTTTTCGTCCATTTTAGCTAGATCAAATAATTCCCTTATTAAATGAGAGAGTCGATTTGTTTCTTCTATAATAATACCTAAATATTTTTGTCGATCTTGCTCCGTCAAATTACGTTTATAGAGAATATCCGCATAGCCTTTTATAAAGGTTAAGGGTGTTCTAAGCTCATGGGCAATGCTTGATAAAAAATCTTTGCGATCCTGTCTTAAATGATTCAACTCATCTGATAAATGCTGAATTGCTATAGCAAGATCACTTAGTTCATCCCTTCCATTCGAAGAAAGTGCCACGGAAAAGTCACCATTACTCATTTTCATAGTAGCTTCTTTCATCTGAATTAAAGGGTGAGCTAGCTTTCTAGATAAAACAATAATGACTGCAATGGTTACAAGACCTGAAACAAATCCAACAATTAAAAAATGCTTATTTAAGCGCTCCATTAATGCATGGATTGAATCTGTATTTTGAAACATAAAAATATATCCAACAGTTCTCTGTTGCTTTTGAATTGGACTAATGGTTGCAATATATTTTTCATTTTTCCAATGACGCTGCAATATTTCCCCATTATAAGGAACAGAATTCTCTAATTGATTTATATAATCTTTGATTTCAGGATGTGGGTTTGAAGACGCCAATATTGTTCCTGATATATTTGTAATAACTACATCTGTATCTTCCTCTGACTCCATTAGTACAATATGAGCTAGGGTCTCCTTGTCAAAATTTCGCTCTAAAATTGTTCTATGAGAGTTTCCTCTTGCCTGTAAGCTCGTTAGTTCCTCTTCAACCCTTGAATTGGTTAAAGAAGTATGTAAAAAGAACATCATAAATGTTTCAATGCAAAATAATGTAATAAAAAAAATGATTCCAAGCTTTAGTGAAAGTTTTCTCATTTGCTAACCACCATTTTGAGATTTCCAAAAAATACGTGACATTTGCAGGGCATTATCATGCGTTTATATGTTCGCTGAATAGGAAAAATACATCATCTCTTCCTTTGAAGTATTCTGTACCTGACGCTTCGCTTACGGTACTAAACATTTGGCTGAATCACGTCAAAAGTATAACGTAAAAATATGAAGATTTTATGCAGTAGTACAGCATTTTTAATCGAGCATCTCTTTTACCATTCTACCACCATTCAAGTGCTTTATTCGTTTCAGCAGAAGTTAAAAAGTCCTGTAAGTATACCTAGTACTTACAGGACTTCATAGTGTTGAAAAACTAAATGGTCAAGGGACTCTTTGTGAATATTTAGTCAAAATGAAGGTGATTTTCGTTCCAGGCTACTCGCTTTGTTGCTGACGCTTCGCTTTCGCACAGAGCAAAGCTTCCTGTGGGCGAGCGACGAGCCGCTTCCTGCGCCTGGAGGAACGAAGGCTAAGTGCGTCACGTCCTGTGACAACGCCTTCGTGACCAACCTCGTGTTGGCCTCAGTTTCTCGTCTGTCTCGCTATCCCACGGGAGTCGAGTAGCCTTGCACTCCAATCTGCAATAGTGTAGAACTTTAAATATTTTCTTCCTTCAAAAGTAAGGTAAAAGCACATTACTCACATTTTATGCATAAAACTACTTTGTAACTTTACATAAAGTTACTTATGGCTGTCGCGCTGCTTTCACATAGAAAAATGTTATCAAAGCTCCATTTTGCGCAAAATAGTGATGGTTAAGACTTCAATTTATCACTATACATTCATGAGCAATGGTTGATTGGAGTGTAGACTGAGTAACTCCTCGGGGATTCAGCGCCACAGATGAGACCATGGAGCGAGCAAATTAGGGGAACAAAGGCTAAAATCGTCACGTCCTGTGACAACGCCTTCGTGACCAACCTCCTGCTGCTGACGCTTCGCTTACGCGCAAAAAACATCTGTTGCCCCAAGTGGCTCATCGGACGCTCCCCAGGAAGCTCTGCGCGAAAGCGAAGCGTCAGCGGCAAATGTTTTCTGTAGCGAAAGCAAAGCGACAGCTACAAAGCACTCAGGCGGAACGGAGATTAACCCGTCGTTTTGAAAAAGGGATATACTTTTTAATTTGTCACCTTGATTTCATTGACATAATAGTATTTCAACAACATGAAGTCCTGTAAGTATACCTAGTACTTACAGGACTTTCATTATGTTAAACGTATTTTTTTGCCCAGTTTAAGAAGTTATCGATAACTAAATCAAGGAATTTTACAGTACCTTCATCTGTTAGGTTACCTTCTGCATCAAATTTTGTGTGCACAGCACCAATATAAACATCATTCCCACTAAGTAATGGTGAATTAATACCTGGGGAGAATAAAATATCTCTCAAATGTAATTGTGCTTTTACAGTACCAAGGTTACCCATCGATGCACCCATAATAATAGATGGTTTTCCAATCATTACTTTGTCTACACGAGATAACCAGTCAATTGCATTAACCATCACACCTGGTACGGTACCATTATATTCAGGTGTCACCCAAAGCACTGCATCTGCAGCTTTCACTTTTGCTTTAAAATCAAGCACGGCTTGTGGTGCATCATTTTCAATATCTTGATTATACATTGGTAGCTCATTTAAGCTTAAAACCTCAAGTTCAAACTTCTCAGCATATTGTTTTTGAATAAACTTAGCTAACTGCATATTATAAGATTCTTTTCGGATACTACCTACGATAGCTACTACTTTCATGATGTTATTTCCTCCTAAAACGTCTATTATTCTTAGTATTTGTATAGTAATTCTATTTTATACCACGTTAGTAATAAGTGGCAAATTCCTCAACTGGCTTACGATAACCTCGTAAACGACGACTGCTTTCTTTTTCCTTACCTATTGTTATCATAAGTGCAATTTCATGTGTTTCTGGCACATTAAAAAGTGCACGCATTTTTTCATTATCGAACCCAATCATTGGGCAGGTGTCCCAACCGCGATTTTTTGCAGCAAGCATAAATAACATTGCTGATAATGAAGCATTACGAATCGCCTCATCCTTCATAAAATCCTGGCCACCATCTTCATAAAATTTAGTATTCTCTGCTACAATCTCTTCTAATTCACTAGCGGTAATTATTCCTAAATCCACCATCCCCTGAGTGAGGTTGGCCGTGTTTTTATAGGCCTCTTTATCACCTAATACTAGAATCACCCCAGAAGCTGAATGTACTTTATATTGACCAAATGCTGCCTCTCTTACTTTTTCCTTCATCTCTTCATCCAAAACAATAATGTAGTTAGCATGTTGTAAGTTAAAAGCCGATGGAGCAAGCTTAACATCCTCTAAAATAGGCCGTATGTCTTCTTCAGTCATCTTAACGTCCTTTAAAAAATTATTGGCTGAACGACGCTTTTCAATTAGTTTGGAAAATTCCATTTATAAGCCCCCAATTCAGTTATGTAAATCCATCCAGTAAGCAGCATATTTCTGTTACTGGATGAATTAGTATTACTCATACTCTTTATCGAACTTTATTGTACTTCTTACAGTGTCAATAGGACGAACAAGTTCTTCAATTTGAGCACGCTTTGGCTCTAAAAATGGTGGCAATGAAAGTTTTTCACCTAAAGTTTCATAAGGCTCATCCCCCATAAACCCTGGTCCATCAGTGGCTAGTTCAAATAAAATTTGTGGCGCTACTCGTGCATAAAGTGATTCAAAGAAGTGACGATTGACATAACCAGAAGTATGGAAGCCGAAGCTATCAAATCGTTCAGTCCATTCATTCAACACAGCACGATCCTCTACTCGGAATGCGGCATGATGAACTGTACCAAAGCCTTGACGTGCTAAAGGTAGAACACTGTTGTATTCAACAACAAGTTGAGCACCGTTACCTCCCTCTCCTACCTCAAATAAATGGTAATCTCCTTCCTCAGCAATTTCAGTAAAAAGCATCACCTTTTCTAGCACATCTTTGAAATATTTAAAATTAGCAACTCGAACGAATACTGGCCCTAATCCAGTTATTGCATATTCCAAAGGGATTGGCCCATCTTTCCATGGAGTCCCAGAGGCAACACCATTATTGTGCTCATCAGAAATAAGTTGATATTGCTGATCGTCGAAATCTACGAAAGATAAAGTTTTCTTACCAAATTGTTCTTTAATGCCGGTATGATTAACCTGTAATCGGTCAAAACGTTTCACCCAATAGTCCAAAGCGGCATCCGTTGGTACACGGAAGGAGGTTTTTGAAATCTCATTTGTTCCATGCACGCCTTTTGGAATGTTCGGAAAATCAAAGAACGTCATATCTGTACCTGCGCTGCCCTTATCATCCGCAAAGAATAAATGATATGTTTGAATATCGTCCTGATTAACTGTTTTTTTTACTAAACGCATTCCTAACACCAAAGTAAAAAATTTATAATTTTCTTCAGCACTACTAGTAATTGCCGTGACGTGATGAATCCCTTTTAAATGATTCATTTAAATCCCTCCTATTATCTCGATTTCGAGATATTAATGTAAAATTGTTCATTTATTAATCGCATTAAAACCAATCTTCTTTAAAGATAGAATCATTGTTTCCAGTTCTTTAGGGTCTAATACTTCAAAAATTTCATTAATTTTTTGTTCATGCTTTGGGAAAGTCTCTTCCAATAATGCCCGTCCCTCATCTGTTAAAAAAATATAAGTGACACGGCGATCCTTCGCACAAGCAAATCGATAGACATAGCCTTTTTGTTCAAGCTTATCAATAACATAGGTAATACTGCTACTTGCAATTAATATTCTCTTTCCAATCACTTGAATAGGTTGTTCCCCACGATGGTATAAAAATTCAAGCACTGAAAATTCGGTTTGATTTAAATCATATTGTAGTAAATCTCTCCTTGTTGCTTCCTGAATCGTTTGATATGCACGGAACAAGACCGTAAAAGCCTTTAAATTACGATTGTCTTCCCTCATACCACTCCCTCTTTCTATTTACCTCGAATTTCATTATCTTTAATTCGAGATAATAATAACATATATTTCTTTATACGACAATTAATTTGTTTTAATCAGAAATTGACTTTCCCCTTTATAGCACTACTTACTTCTAAGAAATAAAACCCAGCCATTAATAGATAGCTGGATTTTAATGGATGAATTCAGCCTGCATCATTTACTTTAGACGTTTAAATTCTTTTTCACTCCCATCAACAAATTCTACTTCAATCTCAATTGATTGGAAGTCCTCTGCAATATGGAATACGGAAATAACCTGATCTATTACTTCATCATTTGGTGTAGTGGAATCAAACGTCAGCTGCTTAAAAAGAGGTTCCAGCTTCGTATAAGCTGCATCTCCCTGAAGATTTTCGTTATTTCGGGTATTCTGTAATTTCGCTGCTATGCCAGACTTTTTATTTTCGTATTCAGCTTCATAGGAATCTGTGGCAGAATAGTCTACATCCAACGAAAACTCTAAAAAATTGAAGGGTACTTGATCTGTTACGGTATCTCCGACTTGTTGATTATTTTGTTGAACTGGAGCATTTGTCGGCATATCTTGCACCTTTTCTTTTGTACAGCCATAGAGTGCGATAGTCGTAAAAAGAATAGCCATAAAAAATTTAGTTTTCATCCTTCCACTCCTTTCTACTGTTATTATTTCACCTTTATCTAAAAACTAACCAAAAAGGGTACCTCCAATAATCAGGAGATACCCTTTCTATTAAGAATTAGTAAAAGTAATTGCGACTGTTATTACCTTCGCCAATAGCTTTAGCTAATCGCATTGTTGAAACAGCTAAATCTGCATATGATACTTTCTCAGTAGCATTGAAGCTATTTTGCTGTGCATCTATTAATCCCATTGCACTTGCTAAAGCCACATAGCCAGAGTATGCTGGATCAATTGAGCCTGCATCAGCAAAGTTTAATTTATAAATATCACTATGCTTAGCAGCTTTCTCTAAGCCTAATACACGAATATACCATTCTGCAAGCTCTTGACGAGTCAATGTTGCATCAACATCAAATCGATCTGCTGGCTTTAAAACACCCATTCTTACGGCTTCTTCAACTACTCCATATAATGGATGGTTTTTATCAATATTTGTGAAGGATTGCTTTTCATCACCTTCTCCATATCCACCAAAATAGCCATATGTGAGAGATTTAAGCATAATTTTTAGTGCTTCTCCCTTAGTCACGCCAGTATCAGCATTAAAAGTAGCTGGGTCTTTAATCTCTAACACATTTTGACTAACCAAATAATTTAACTCTTTTGCTGCTGTAGGATGTGAAATCAATGGTTGCTCTTTTTTATCCTCAATATTAATTAACCACTCTCCAGTAGTTGCATCAATTTGATTAAGTAAATTACCACCATAAGTTGGTGAATACACTAGATCATAATGATTCTTATCCTCACCACTTTGTTTAGCGTATTGCAATTGTAATTTAAGTGCCTCACGATAAGATTCTTTTGCTTTATCAGCAGAAATCGCCTTATCTACAGATGGCCAATTATCGATTTTTTGGTTAGAAATATACAATGAACGTAATGAGCCATCAGAACCAATACTTACAGATATTTCATCTCCTACCACAGCGATATCATTTACAACACGCGGGAATGAGAAATAATATTCTTTACTATAATCAGCTAATACAGCTTCCTCTAATGGTTTAGAATAATTATGCACATAGGAAGGAGCCCATTGCTTTAAGTATTCAATCGCCTTGTTCAATGCTGCATCCTTAGAAATGGTTGTAGTCTTATCATTAGTCTTTATGAAATCTCTAGTTAAATCATGATATTGAATAATTTCGCCTGTTGCCTTATTTAATTCAAATGAGGAGCCTATGCCACCATTATCATACATATACGTATAATTTACAGAGTAAATTGTTTCCCCATTTTGGTTTTCTCTTTCATCAATCATATCAATTTGTAACTTAGCTTTATCAGGATCAACCTTTAAGAAGGATTTTGCAAATTCTTCTACTTCAGCTAATGTCATACCCTTCTTTCTTGGTTCAAGCGGTTGTGAGGATAGCTTTTCTACGCGTTTTACTTTCGGTACCTGTGCCGAGAAGCCATTCACTGTTTGCCATTGACCATTTAAAGCATGTACCCCATTAAAGCCTATTGCTGGTGCATAAACAAGCTTCACTTTACGCTGATCTGTTTGGAAATCATAATCGACTGTGTAACGCAATTCAACTGCTAAATTATCACGAATTTGGGCAAGAATATCCGCTTCAGTCTTCTTCTGCTCTACACTATCAAATGTTGCCTTGCTAAGAGGCTCTGTATTGCGATAAACACTTGTAATTTCGCCATTCGCAAGGACTTCAATAGTAAAATATTGCTCGCTGATTGCCACACCATTTTGAGTTGGTGAATAGACAAACGAATAAGCAATTGGCTGTGATAATGGTCTGCTCATATTAAAATAGGAGTCAGAGCCAATACCATTTTCCTGAAGCTTATAGTTTTCAGTATTTGGGAATTTAGCTAAGAATTCCTTTGCAATTTTTTGTGCATCAGCTTCAGAATACTTTGCTGGATACATTGCATCTGAAATATCAGAAGGCTGATAATAGAAATTCTCTAGTTCTAAATCGTCTCCCTTAAATGTGAAGCTACCATAAATTTCCTTACCATTTACAGTTTTATGGAAGCTTATATCATAACGAATTGTTGTATCATCTGTATAGTAGTGTCCGCTTCCTACATTTAAATCTTTCTCTGTTAAGAAATTAAACTTATCAGGGAATATTGCATGCAATTTATTGATAAGCATACTCTTCGTGACTTTTGTCTCCGTTGAAGCTACTTGAATTTCAATTCTCTCTGAAGATTCCTTTACATTAGCAGAAGCTTGTGAAATTGGTGAAAGTACCCCGACAGTAAATGCTGTAGATGTTAGTATAATACCTAACTTTTTAAACTTACCCAAAATATCCCTCCTAGAAAACTATTTACCATTTATTATAATATACATTTCCAAATTTGGAAACGTTATTTACAGAATATTACCGCTTAAAAGAAAATAGAATAGTTATTTTTTCACCACATCGAAATTGGAGCCTATTAATAACCAATTTTGTGGGAATGGTAAACCTAGCTTCCAATAACCCACTCCTCGAAGTTTATATCGCTTTATTAAATCGAATTTGGCTTGAATGGATCTTGCATCTTCAAACCAAACAACATGCGCCCTGCCCTGTTCATCATAATATTCAAAGAAAGGTGCTTGGGCTCTCCTATCATATTGAATAGCTGCATTATATTTTTTAGCAATTTCAATAGCTCTTTGTGGACTAACTGCTTCAGCAATGGGACCTCCTTGTACAAAAGGCAGTGTCCAGTCATAGCCATATAAATTTTGTCCTAGAATAATTTTATTTCTAGGAATTTCACTAATAGCATATTTCACAACTGCCTCTACCTCAGGAAGTGGAGATACTGCCATAGGAGGACCGGCAGAATATCCCCATTCATAGGTCATTAACATCACAAAATCCACTATTTCTCCATGTGCCCTATAATCATGTGCCTCTGTCCAGGGACCACGCTCACTTGCACTCGTTTTTGGTGCAAGTGCTGTGGATACTGTGTACCCTTGTGGATGGAATCTATTTACAGCTCTTCTTAAAAAATTGTTATACGCCTCACGTTGATCCCCTGGTAAATTTTCAAAATCAAAATGGATATCTTTAATGCTCCCTAAACGCCTTGCCTCTTCTAGAATATTATCGAAAAGCAAATCCTGTACAGCTGTACTTTGAAAAATATCTCGAGCTAAATCACCGCTAAAGCTAAAATTCTCTAAATTTGAGATAACCATTGCTAAAGAGGCTCCTGTCTCATTAGCAATTTGCGTCACACCCTGACTTGGTGGTTTTTTAAGTGTCCCATCTCGCCTTGCTTCATAGCTAAATAAAGCAAGATACGTTAAAAATGGTCCTGCTTCTCTAGCCTGACTCAATAATGGCTCGCTAACAGATGTCCCTCTCGGCTCCAAATATGCCAAAGTTTCAGCTCTTGTTTTAGGTGGAGATGGAATATATAGTCGCACCCCAACAGATAGCGGCTGGTTTGGATTCATATTGTTGACCTGTGCAAGTGTTGCATAATTAATACCGAAGCGCTGACCAATGGACCATAAACTGTCTCCTGGCTGCACATAATAAAAGCTTCCGATAATCGGAATAACAAGAGCTTGCCCTACGACTAGTCGATTTGGCTCTGGAATTTGATTGGCATCTACTATACTTTGAACCGTTGTCCCATACGCCTGTGCAATCCTCCATAAAGACTCCCCAGCTCGTACAACATGTATTTGAATGACATTGCCTCCTTCAAGCGTCATGAAATCATACCTATAAAGCTTATGAAATAAGGTAGGAAAAGATGCCATCGCTCTTTCGAAACAGGTTTCTATCAATTATGCCTTGGCATAATTGCTCTATAGTGTTGAAAAACTAAATGGTCAAGGGACTCTTTATGAATATTTAGTCAAAATGGAGGTGATTTCCGTTCCAGGCTACTCGCTTTCCTGTGGGCGAGCGACGAGCCGCTTCCTGCGCTGACGCTCCGTGCAGGGTCTCGTCTGTCTCGCTATCCCACGGGAGTCGAGTAGCCTTACACTCCAATCTACAATAGTGTAGAACTTTAAATATTTTCTTCCTTCAATAGTAAAGTAAAAGCATATTACTCACCATCATTAAATGGATAGAATAGTAGTACAATTCTATAGCTGTCAACCTACATTTTGTGCATAAAAATACTTTATAACTAAAAATAAAGCCTTCTTACTGCTGTCGTACTGCACAGATAAATTGCCACAAGACGTGGCGTTCTTAGGCTGAGTTCCTCTATTCCAGTGGATGTTTGGACACCCGCTGAAAAGAAGCTTAAATTCACATTCATCTCACCACGTATAGAGATGAGAGACTTCTGTATCTGCTGCTGACGCTATGCTTTCGATACAAAAAAAATTTGCTGAAAAAAGTAAAAAAAGTCCTTCACCGATTACTGTGAAGGCATGCTGTATTTATAATATTTATGACACGCTCGAAAATAGAATACAAAGAAGAAATAAGCAACCAACTGTAGCACGGAACCTATAAAATGAACATTCTCTCGCATACTTTCTTCAACATTCATTGAAAATGCTTGTATAACGAAGCCGCATAGCATCAAAGCTATATATGTCTGATAGGTTTTAAATGTTTTAGCTTCAAGTGGCTTATTATAATGAATGTGTAATAATAATTGAAAAACACAATACATAAAAATGATAAATAAAAATTGCATAAGCTGTATTCCAATGTCCCCCAGTATCTTATAACCTAGCCATTGATCTAGCTCCACAAAGAATGACAAGACTGCCAAAATAATTGCGAAGTTTTTTGACCAACGCTTAAAATTATGCAAGGAGGGCAGTAGATGAATACCATATATAAAAGATAGATAACCAATAAAATCTGGAAATATATCTGGTAATCCGAAAAAACTTGAATCCATAAAAACAAAAGACACACCATTCACTATATATTCGTAGGGCTTTTTCATTATTTTACATCTCCTTCAATTGCTTTCACGAGGTAGTTATCCTGTTCCTTTAGAATCTCATCTAAACGTTCTTGCATATTCGTAAATGATCCAATCATTTCGTTATCATCATAGAATTCGCTATAGCTTGGTTCTTCAATATTTTGATTCTCTGCATATAGTAGATTTCCGACCCATGCTAAAAAGGACAGTGAAAACGTTAAATAGACAAGTCTTCCTTTTGTAAGCCCCTTATAATAAACGAACAGTATAAATAACAAGAGGGCAAGCATTAGGAAAACACATAATATATTCGTAAGATTTTTCTCCTGATTGATGGTTAATAGTGCTGCGTTTTTCAGGTTGATTGATTGCCCTGTACCAATTATGAATACAAATAGTAGAACAGCTAGCGTCACTGGAATGGTTAATATTGTCGCTATAGAAAATCGTTTTATCTTCTTTATAGGAGTTTTTTCAAGGCTCTGACGCAGTTGCTTTGAGAAATCTATATTTGGATCTTTATCAGGACGTTTTTTTAGTGCGTCAAATAACTCATAATCACGTTCTTCCATCAATTGTCCCTCCCTACTTTTTTTCGAAGCCTTGTCATTGCCCGATGAAAATCAACACGTACCTTCACTTCTGAAATGCCCAAAATCTCGGCGGTTTCCTGAATCGTGTAGTCTTTTAGCATTCTGCAAATAATGATTGTTCGATCATGTGATTTTAATGTCATTAATGCCTCTTGTACCTTTTGCCATTGCTCATTTTTCTCTATCATTTCCAGAGGCTTTGAAACTTCTTTCAATACAGGCTGCCAGCTTAGCTTTTCTATTAAAAGTCTCTTTACTTTTTCCCTTCTATGTATATCTACTGCTGTATTTCGTGCAATTGACAAAATCCAAGTTTTTACTTTATCCATATCCTTTAATTTATCTAACTGCTTCATCACTTTGAAAAATGTCTCCTGCGTAATATCCTCCGCCTCTTCCCTACTATTTGTATAATAAAGCGCAAAATGATACACATCTCGATGATAACAATCGTACAAATGTTCTATATTTGTTATGTCCTTATGCAAAGCCTCACCCCACTTTCTACACTCAGAAATAAGTCGTTACAACAAATTATTTGTTACACTTTTCCCACTTATTTTTATATAACTAGCGTAAAATGCCTTATTCTTTTCATGATTTACTCTCCTGTATAATGAAATTACTGTAAGGAGGTGTTAGTTTGCGTTTATTTTACCAGCAAAAAACAATTGGAAAAAAATCGCGTAAACTTCAAAAGATTGCATTTACAATTAAAGAGCCAGTCCATACCTTGAAAGACTTACTACTACAGCTCGTCACACAGGAGGTTCAGAATTTTAACGAAAAGGCGTTGGATACACCGCTTCATATATATTTAACTGAGGAGCTATTAGAGGATGCTGTACATCATGGCAAGATACATTTTGGTGAGAAAAAAAATGCCACTGTCCAGTCTTTAGAACAGGCTAAATCGACAGTGATTCAAGCTTTTGAAGATGAGCTATTTTTAGTAGTCCAAAATGAGGAGCAATTGAATTCACTTACAACACCACTAACAATTCAAGAAGATGACGTTTTTACTTTTATAAAATTAACGATGCTAGCAGGACGAATTTGGTAAGGAGGAATCCCATGACACTTTCTCATGAACAAAAACTACAATTTCAAAGTAAAATTGATACCGCACCATCGGCTATTCAACCAATAGCTACAGCATTGCTTCAATATATGGATACACGTGATTACAATATTGAGCAGCAAATTGCTGATTTGAAAATCACAACACTCGAGGAGCTATTTACAGGTCCATTAGTTGATGTACTAACACTCTTTTCTTCACAGGAACGAGCACAAAATATTAAGAAGCTGGCATTACGTTATGATACAACAATGTTTCAGACTGGTATTTTGCGTAGATCGTTTCGTTCTGCTCAACCAGTACAGGATCACCTTTTTCAATGTCTGCAATTAATTGAAGAAATGCTAACATTTGAAGAAATCAATTTACAGGAATTATTGACGAATCACAGTCAATATGAGCATGGTACATACCCTAACTATAGCTCCTATGTGATGAAGCAAGAGAATATAAAGGTTATGCCATTTAATGTTTTTGAGCAATTACTTGCAGAAGAGCTATCATTACAAAACCCAGCTATTGAGGAAGCTATTGAAAATATCCTATTTGATGAACATCAAAGTAGCTTTTTTGGCTATCCACTAATACGAGGGATTTTTAAATCAACCAATAGTCGTCTGCATGAAGCACTTGGAAAGCTATTAGTTGCGGCAGCGAGGCAAGAAGGGCTACGTCAAGCTATTGTTGAGAATATCGATCATGGTACCTTAGATGCACAGCTTACAATCATGAAGCTTATTCAAGAGCACCAGCTAACTCGCTTCTCCTCAGTTATTCGTGCTGTCGATACTTGGATGGGACTTGGCTATAATAGCTTTGAAAATCAAAAGATTACAGAGGAAGTCTTGTCATTAGCGATTCAAGCTATTGAAAACGACAATTTCACTAAAGAATTACTGCAAAGCGAGCGAACAATAGATATTTATGTGGCACTCTGGGCAATTTCTACAAAAGATTACACGCAACTTGATATAGTTTTACCAGAGTTGCTAGGACGCCAAAAGCATGTCCAGCTTACAACACTTGCGTTCTTAAAAAATTTAGGGAAAACTTCCTTTACTGCACAATATGTCAAAGATATTATTCTAACAACAAAGGATATTGAGCTTTTTACTTTTGCTTGGGGAAATTTCATCCATGTAAATAACTATATTAACAGTGAATATGCTTGGGATAACGATTGGGTTAAAGATTTACAAACGTACATGCAAGAAAATACACAGCTTCAAAACATTGAATATCCGTTATTTAATCAGCTCGAATGGGCAAAGAGTGAGGTTTCCAAGGATGGTCTAACAATTGCAGGAAAACCCCTAGCCTTCGTATATGCGCACATATCTTTAGAGGACATTATTTCAACACAAATTATTTTGGCCCATCACTTACAAGATGAAGAATTATTTCAACGTATTATTGAGAATGCAGATGCCTACTCACCTACTAGCAGAATTGGACTTCTTAATATTTATTGCCTTGATAATTCTACACAAGGAAAGCGCGATTTTCTATTTAGCTCTTTACGAGACCGAAGCTCTATTAATCGGTCCCTCGCGCTCAAAAAGATACAGCTATTAACACCTACTGATCATGAAATTTTAAAAGTCGAGGATCTTTTAGCAAATAAATCCGGCTCACTTCGTAAAGAGGCTATTTCTCTCTTAAAGCTACAATCACAAGAGAAAATATTGCAAAGTGCCGAGCGACTTATACAAGACAAGAAGCAATTAAAACGACTTGGTGGACTTGAGTTGTTATTAGAAGCCTCAAAAGAATATCACTTATCAAATGAACAAATTACAGCTTTATGCAAGACGCTACCAAAAGTTACTGCAACAGAACAAGTGCTTTTAGATCAATTGTTAACAAGCGATATTCCAGAATATAACGAGGAAAATGGCTTTGGCTTATATACACCACACCCGCCTATTCAATACCAAAACATTTCTAATATGGATATCAAGGTGGACGGTGAAGAGGCATGGAAGCAGCTAATTCCAATTTATTTGCAGGCACAAATGCCACTTGAGAAATTTTTTGACTATGATGTTCATAAACTTTTAGCAAAGCTTGAGCGGCTAATTCAATTAATTGATGTTCATGCTCATTATGAGTATGAGACATACCAGTGGAATGATACTCTAATGACAACAACCTTAGGACAAGACTATAATGTTATAGCCTCCAAAAAAGAGAATAGTAAAAACGCTAGTCTTGATGTCCATCCAATACCTGAGGAAATCATACAGTGGATAAAAGAAGAAAAATTCAGCACAGAGGATTTAGCTTATTTCAACTTTTATAGTAATCTGTCTCAATACCCTGCTGTCCACGAAATTAGCGAAGCAGCACACGCTCTTATCGCTCCAATCCTTAACTATGCACAAATTAAAGAATATATTGCTAAGTTCAATGCGTTAAAGCATGAGCAAACACTGGATCGAATTTTTACCGTGCTTTCACAGGATTTAGACAATTTGTCTGGGGAGCAGGAGCTTCATAAACAAGCAGTCGAACTTTTAGAACAACATGCACAAGGATTCAGTGCTTTCGAGCAAGCAATTGGTATAATGCTTCAGCTGTTATCTCAAATACCACCTGAAAAGTGGAAGCTCGAAGTAAGAGATAAGGGGTATTATTATTATCGTTCGACTTCCACTATAGTAGATTTAGATGTAATCGATGCCTTTGTTGATAGATGCTTCTCAGGCTATACGACTTATGGCGAATATGTCAAAATGCTCGCTATTAACGAAGAATTAACAAAGCGCATGCAAAAGGAACAGTATAGCCCAAGTGTATATAATTTAAGCTTATTCCAATATTTAGATGCCCTTCAGGCAGGCTTATTCACACAGGATCATTTATTTGAGGCCATTTTCACGAATACATTAGCCTCTGATGTATTGATAGCACCAAATAAATTAATCGAAAAGTATCAAAAGTCATTTGAAGATTTATCGACTCTTCTTGCTATACGTGAGCAGGCAATCAAGCGAATTTTAGAAATCGAGCTTAAGCGCGGGGATATTCCTACTGCCGTAACGAAGCTAGCAAGCAGTATATCCTATATAGAAGGTATTGATTATTTCTTTAAAATTTTACAGGCACTTGATGGAGAAAAGCTTGCTCGAGGCTATATTTGGCAGGCAGAAACGAAAAAGGATGTTTTCTCACGTCTTCTCGCAAACTGCTATCCAAAAAAAGAGGAATCCGCACAGCAGTTAAAAGATGCATGGGAAAAAACAAATATTTCAAAAGAGCGATTAATTGAAGCAATGATGTATAACCAGCATTGGATCGATCTAGTCAGTGAAGTAATTGGTTGGGAAGGCTTAAAAGAATCTGCATGGTACTTTATCGCCCATACAACTGACTACTTATCAGATTTTGCTAAAGATCAAATTGCCCTCTTCTCAAGCATCACTTCCGACGATTTCCGAGATGGTGCATTTGATTTAGGTTGGTTCCAAAGTGCCTATCAAACAATTGGTGCAAAAAATTTCAAACTTGTCTATGATGCTGCAAAATACGCATCAGAAGGAGCAAATCATCGTCGAGCACAGCTTTATGCCGATACTGCAATTGGAAAACTCAGTCCAAAGCCATTAATGAAAGAAATACAAGATAAACGTAATAAAGACAAGCTTCGTGCACTTGGTCTGATCCCATTAAAAAAATCAGATGAAAAGGACGCTCTAATACGCTATCAGTTTATTCAACAATTTTTAAAGGAAAGCAAGCAATTCGGAGCCCAGCGTCGCGCAAGCGAAGCACGAGCAGCAAGTATTGCACTTGAAAATCTAGCACGCAATGCTGGTGATGGAGAAACAACAAGATTTACATGGCGAATGGAGCTATCCGCTTTTCATGAAATGAAACATTTATTTGAAGCACAGCAAATCGAGCATATTACGGCTCATTTGCAGATTGAAGATGATGCTGATGTGGAAATAATCGTGACAAAGGATGGAAAACGTCTTAAAAATATCCCAACAGCATTGAAGAAAAATACACAAGTCATCGCATTACAAGAGGCACGAAAAGAGTTGAAGGAGCAATATAAACGAGCACGGCCAGCGCTTGAACAGGCAATGGAGTTAGAAACAGTCTTCCATGCTGAAGAGCTCATCAATTTATTAAAGCATCCAATCCTAGCTCCTCTTCTACAAAAGCTCGTCTTTAAAAGCGACGTGTATATAGGAATGCTCACTGCAGAGGGCTTAAGGCTACTATCAGGTGACATCATTTCACTTACACCAACGGCAACATTAAAAATTGCCCATCCATATCACCTACTGAATAGTGGTCAATGGCGTCAATGGCAGGCTTATATGTTTGAGCACAAAATAAAGCAACCGTTTAAGCAAGTGCTCCGTGAGCTATATGTGATAAATGAAGATGAAAAAGGGCAAAAAAGATCATTGCGCTATGCAGGACATCAAGTAAATCCATCTCAGACGGTAGCCCTCTTAAAAACAAGAGGCTGGCAAATTAGTTATGATGAAGGACCTCGCAAAGTGTATTATAAGGAAAATATTGTGGCCTCGTTATATGCACAGGCAGATTGGTTTACCCCAGCAGAAATTGAAGCGCCTGCAATTGAGGGTGTTTATTTCTATAATCGTTTAACTGGCAAAAGCATAATCTTAGATGATATACCTGCAGCAATTTTCTCTGAGATTATGCGAGATATTGATCTCGTTGTTAGTGTTGCGCATGTTGGTGGTGTAGATCCTGAGGCAAGTCATTCTACTGTTGAAATGCGTAGTGTGATTGTGGAAGAATTAACAAAGCTATTAAAACTTACAAACGTAGAAGTGAAAAAACAACATGCTCTTATTGAAGGTAAACTTGCTAGCTATTCACTACATTTAGGTAGTGGTGTTGTTCATCAAATGGGGGGATCAATGATTCCAATAATCGCTGTACAAGCGCAGCACCGTGGACGCATTTTCCTACCAATGGTGGATGATGATCCTCGTACAGCCGAAATCATGTCGAAGCTATTACTACTAAGTGAAGATACTAAAATTAAGGATCCTGCCATTTTAGGGCATATCCGTAGCTATGAACAACAACGTTAACTTGTGCACATAAAATAGCTGGTAGCATTATAAAGTGCCCTCCTTGAACATTGGAGGGCACTTTTATTGTACATCAGATTTAATCATTTCAAATAACAACGGGACATTGGTTCCTCTTTGCAATGAATGACAGTCATCCATTAAAAATGCCCAGCTTTTTTTCATTTTTTCTCTATATGGGAGCTCTTGACTAACTGGTAGAAATTCGCTTAAATACTCCTCAATAGTATCAGTGAGATTTTCCATAAAATTATCTGCCTTATGCACTTTTTCTGTTGGAATTTCATTGCGCTCATTCCATAGTACATGTTCTAAGTTTGTAGAAAAATAAAATAATTGATAGGGTACTTTTAAACGGTTAATGCTGAAGTGGTCATTCGCCACTAAGATCCTAGCATTATTCGCTTTCATTTCATTACGTTGCTCAATTTGCTCTTTGCGTTTATCCGAATTCACTAAGATTGCATCCTCCGTATAAAACAAATTTTGCTCGATATCCTCCTTCACCTTAACAAATTCTGGTGCAATAAAGCAGCCATCTGCATCTGTAATATGAACAATTGCCGTTAAATCCTTTGCTAGAAATTTATATTTATTTAAATAGCTCTGGATTACTTTAACAACACTATTTTTAATATTTGGGATACGCTTATTGGCATCCCATTTTGTCAAAATATCCTCACGCTGAACGTCAAAGCGAATCATCGAATTTGCAAAATATTCATCTAAATAATCCTCTAAGATAATCTGCTCTGTCTGTCCCTCAACAATAATGAGAAGAATTTTTTTAGTCATGCTGCACACCTGCTTTTCTAAATGCACGCTTCATTTTAAATGATTTTGTTTCCTTATAAACTTCCTCATCCTGACCACCAAGCTGGATAGCACGTAGGTAGACATCCCTAGCATTATTTACTTCCTTTATTCCTTTTAGCTGCATATAGCGGTGATCTTCATTTGTTGTTGTAAACCATAAATTTTTAATGGCTAGCACCTCTAACACACGTAAATTATGAGATGTAAAGATAAGTTGACCTTTTCCATCCTCATCTATCACTGTTAACAACTCACCTAACAAATATTCAAAAACACCAGAATCTAATTCATCAATAACGACACATGCATTAGGATTGTTGTATACCGCAATAAGCAAGCTAAGGACAGAAATAATTTTTAATATCCCCTCTGACTCCGTACGAAGCGGTAATTCACGTTTTCCCCGCTTGGATAAAAATTCAAAACGAACCCCTTTTGCCCCACTATCCATCATCTGTTTCGTAATAACATTAATTTTTATGGTCAGACCGGGGATAATTGCTGACAATACTTGATTACTTTGTTCGACAACCTCACATAACACATAGAAGGTCTCTTCTGGCAATACTGCTGGTCCCTTTAAATCATATGGTATTAAACCTCTAGTTCTCTCTAAATGGATACTAAAGGGCATGATTCGCTCCTCAAACAATGGTGCGATATTTTGATTATTTACAACATGAAAATCTTGAGTAAAATCAATCGCTATATTTTGAAGAAGCTCCATCTCCAGCTCCGAAAGCTGTTCTTGTAATAGAGGCTTTAAATCTTTATGGAAAATAAATGACATATATTGTCTTCTAGCTAATTGCTGTACAACTAGCAATTGAATACGTGCTTTTTCATTCAAATCAGTCAGTTTAGCATTACGTATCTGCACATCATCATCTGTAACAGCCATTAATATCTTCGTACGTTTACCCTTGTCATTTTCTCGGTACGTAAGTCGTTCAAGTACTGTGTATAGTCGATACTCATCCTCTTGTAGCTCTACATAATAATTGACAAAAAATGTACCAAACTGATTTTCCACAAGAAACTCAAAATCTATGCTAGCCTTACCCTCTCCTGCCATCACTAAGCATTTTTCTTGTACAGGTAATTTCACTTCTGCTATCCAGCCTGAAATTAGTGCCTTCAATATACTGAAGGCATCGACAATCGTTGTTTTACCTGAACCATTCTGTCCATATAAGCCTACAACATTGGCCTGTAAAAATGACTCGAAATTTACTGCAATGGAAATCTCACCATGACGAACATTTCGTAAATTATGCAATATTATTTTCTTAATCTTGATAATTGCCATTATGCAAACACCCTTTTTTTCTTATTATAATGAAAATCAGTATATTTTATAACAATTTCAATTTTAAGCACACTCGTCTAAGAACTAGAGGAATTTTGAATATAGGCATAAAAATAAAAAAAGGTGTGTTTTTATTGACATATGTTACTCACGACGATTTTAATCAACAATTTTATTCTGGTATAAAAAAATTTGGGTACTCTCTCTATTAGCACTAATCAAGGCAATAACAGATTTTTGAATCAGAAGGAAAAACTGACAGTAGAGGTCAATCAAATAAGGGACAGCTCTCTATCCCCTCCTCAGCTACATCATAGCAAACAACGCCATAATTTCCAGAACTTACCAGGAATAGTGTCTGGCATTTTAGGGAACTTAGGATCAAATAAAAATGCTTTCTACTAGTTCGTTTTAAACTAATGGAAAGCGTTTTATAAAAATAGGCTATATGCTTCACCTATTTCTATCATAATAATATTTGTAATTTAAAAGACCCAATTTGAAAAATAAAAGATGTTTTTCACCTACAATTTAATTCCTAAAAACAACTTCATGAATGTCACTTCTTATAATTAAATATTTAAAAATTAATAAATTTTTATAAAAATATCAACATGAAATAGTTATTCTTGTACTATTATACCGGTTTTCAAAATTTTATTTTAAAGATCATAAGTCGAAATAGTAAGTTTTTTGGGTTGTGAATCATTTTTTTTGGCAGTATAGTTGTTTAATGTCAGGGGATGTTTGGATTATTTTCCATTCATAAATATTTTAATAAAAAGGTATACATATCTTCCACGAAAATTACATCAGGACTGCCAAATGTAATGTTCTCTACTATTTACTTTTGACCATCTCAGCTGTGAATGTCTATTTTTTTACTTAAAATATGTTTTGTATATAATTATAGGAGGAAGAACATGAAAAAAAGTAAGAAACAGAACATGTCCATCAGTAGAAAATTAACAACTATTGTAATAAGTATTTTACTACTATTCGGATTAGTCAATCTAGGTCTTTCCTATTATATAGTAAAGAATAGTAATTTAAAAGATATGAATCAATCTCTTTTCGATAAAGGAATGATCTTAGCAAAGTCAATAGACCTAAAAACATTGCAATCTGTTATCAAGGAGCCTAATGCTAGCAATCCAGATGTTCTTCGTTTAACAAAAGAAATGGACGATATAAACGATCATTCGGATATTATCACAAATCTATTCCTTATAACAGTTGACGGAAAAAATATAAACGCGCCGGTTCTATCTTCGAGCGTACTGGATTTTGGGGCAGAGTATAACCAAGATATGATAGCTATGGGCTTATCAGATGACTTTTTAGCAAGAATTAAAGAAGTCTTTGAAACAAAAGAAGCGACCGCTACGAGCATCTATTCAGATGAGTATGGTAGCTATAAAACAGGCCTTACACCAATTTTGGATGAAAACGGAGCAATTTTAGCCGCATATGCAATTGACTATGATGTTTCAATGGTAACGGCTAAGGCGATGACAGAGGTATCATGGATTCTTTTAGTGACAATAATTTTCTTAATTGGTTCATCCATTGCTGTTTATACAGTTTTAAAAAGAAAATTAACACCGATTCAACATCTCTCCCTACAATCTAAAAAAGTGGCAGATGGTAATTTAGAGCTAGAGCCCTTACCTGTGATATCAACAGACGAAGTGGGCCTTCTTACAGAAAACTTTAATTCCATGATTGAAAATTTGAAAGCAGTTATTAAAAGCACTACAAATGTTTCAGCACGTGTTTCGAACACTGCCAATGTATTATCTACAAATATGCAAGAAGCAACAGATTCATACAATAGTGTAGCTTCATCGATGCAAGAGATTGCCGGAGGCGCTGATTTACAAGTCCAAAAAGCAAAAGAAAGCTCGATTACCATTGAGGAAATGAGCATAGGTATTCAACGAATTGCCATGACTTCTAACCAAATATCAGAATCCTCCATTCAAGCATCTGAGGAAGCTGAAAAAGGAAATGACTCAACAAATAAATCTGTGGCCCAAATGAATGCGATTAGTAAAGCTGTGAATCAATCAGCAGCATCTGTAAAAATGCTTGGCGAACATTCAGGTAAGATTGAAGAAATCGTTGGTATTATTACCGGTATCGCCTCCCAAACAAATTTACTGGCCTTGAATGCAGCCATAGAAGCAGCACGAGCTGGCGAAGCTGGAAGTGGTTTTGCTGTTGTAGCTGACGAAGTACGCAAGCTTGCTGAGCAATCTGAGGCATCCGCTCGCGAAATCTCCACACTTATCTCACATATTCAGCATGATACAAATACATCTGTAAATGTGATGATGCTTGCTGTGGAGGAAGTGGATAATGGTTTAGTCATGATCAATGATTCTGAGAAGTCATTTAGTCATATTTTAACTTCAATCCACCATGTTACTGGACAAATACAGGAACTATCCGCAACAATAGAAGAAATGGCAGCCGGCATGGAGGAAGTAACCTCCGCTGTAAAGGATATGGAAGATTTCTCTGTGAGTTCAAGAGATAATACACGAGCAGTCGCTGAAACTTCCTCTTCTCAACTGAATACCGTACAAAGAGTTTCTGAAGAAGCACAAGTACTAACTGATTTGTCCAGCGAATTATTAAATGTTGTTAACACATTTATCGTGAAATAAAATGAAAAGAGTCTTTCTATAAGCAGAAGCAGGTTCTCAATATCCCGCAGATTTATGAAAATCTGCGGGAGTAATTACTAAAATCTATTTTTAATATTCTGCCTATTGATCCCCCTCTTTGATAATAGGAGTTGTTATGATTGAATAATTCACGAGATTTTAATATTTATTTATCACATCATCAAACACAACTATTTGAGCAGCAACTGCCAGTCTCTCAGTGTACAGAACTGTTAAATGAACAGGATTTGCTAGCATACCAAGCATTAAATCAAACGAAAGCCGATTACGATACAAATATCACAATACCTGAAGTCTTTTATCAGGTTGCACACCAGTTTGCTGATAAGATTGCACTATCCTTCGAACATGGTACGATGACCTATCGTCAACTAAATGAACAATCTAATCAAATTGCTCATATGTTAATAGACAAAGGCCTGCAAAAGGGAGATTTTGTAGCTATTATAATGGAGCGTAGTAAGGAAACAATTATTAGTCTTCTAGGTGTACTAAAAGCAGGTGGTGCCTATGTTCCTATTGATCCAAGCTATCCACGAGAACGTTGCCAATACCTTTTGAACGACACTAGTGCCCCATTTGTATTGACGAAAGATGAACATATAAACTTACTGAAACAACTCATACATAATGATGAACAACCTCGGATGGTGTTGACCGTCAATCAGAAGGATAGTTTTACAAAAGAAAATATCCACATCGATCTACACCCATCCGATTTAGCCTATATTATTTATACATCTGGATCCACAGGTAAACCAAAAGGTGTCATGCTCAAACATGAGGCTGTTATTAACTTAATAACAGATAATCAGAGAATTTACCAATCCACTAAAGATGACGTCTATTCTCAGTTTATCTCCTACAGTTTTGACCCTTCAGTCACAGAAACATTTACGGCTTTTTTTTCAGGTGCAAGACTACATATGCTCACAAGTATTGAACGTCTATCCATCGAAGCGTTTGCTAATATGATTGCACGGGAAAAGATTACTACCGCAACAGTACCAAATGCTTTCTTTACACAGCTTGCCACATATCTACCTATAGAATATCAAGAAAAATTATCGACTCTTAAATATTTATCAGTCGGCGGTGAAGCACTAATGCCTGCTGTTGTACAAAGATGGCAAGAGAAATTCGGTAAAAGTACTGAAATTATTAATGTTTATGGACCAACTGAATGCACAGTGCTATCCTCCTACTACAGGATAAAAGATACGATAACAGATAATCAGGGGAGTATGCCAATTGGCAGACCGATTGCCAACTATGAAATGTATATTGTTAATGGCAATAATCAGCTTTGTCCAATCAATGTCACAGGTGAATTATGTATTGCAGGCATTGGTTTAGCAGCAGGTTATTTACACCAGCCTGAAAAAACAGCCGAGGTTTTTGTTCCACATCTATTCAAAACCGAGGAATTGATGTATCGAACAGGCGATTTAGTTCGTTTATTGCCAAGTGGTATCATTGAATTTATTGGACGGAAAGATTCCCAAATTAAAGTTAGAGGATTTCGTATTGAGCTTGGGGAAATTGAAGCTGTATTGAGTAATTTCCCTAGCATACAAGAGGCAATCATTGTAGCGAAGAAAAAGGCTGATGGAAATAATAGTTTATTAGCCTATTATACTGTGTCAGGCGGCATGCAAATAGAACAAATGACCATTAGAGAGTATTTATCAAATAATTTACCAGAATATATGGTTCCTGAGCGATTCTTTGAATTACCAGAAATGCCTCTGTCTCCAACAGGTAAAATTGACCGGAAGCAATTACTGGAGATAGAAGAAACTACATCTCTAAATAGCAAATATGTAGCCCCAGAAAATGATAGACAGAAATTGCTAGCTAAGGCATGGGAGTACGTTCTTGGTGTAAGACAAGTCGGCATTCATGATAACTTTTTCCACATCGGTGGACATTCGTTGAAAGTTTTAGAGATTCTTGTACAAGTGAAGAGGCATATTCCCTTCTTAAAAATACAGGACTTCTTCCAATATCAAACTATTGCAGAGCTTGATTATTACATTCGTAACTATCAGTCTGAGAATCACAAAAATCCTAAGATGACTTCTACTGCCCTATTAAAGGAATTAAAGGAGCCGAACTCCCTACCAGTTTCAAAACTAGTAAAACCATTGCCGATGAACACTGTTTTACTAACTGGCGCAACTGGCTTTTTAGGAAGTCATGTATTATACGAGCTGCTAATGACAACAAATGTCCAGGTTTACTGTCTCATTAGACCTAATGCACGTATATCCCTTGAAGAAAAGCTTAATGATACTATGCAATTTTATTTCGGAGATAGTATCACTACACGTTTGAAAGATCGAGTGACAATGATACAAGGAAATTTAGGACATCAAAGGCTGGGTTTATCTAACAAAGATGAGAATGCCATTATTAATCAAATTGATGCAATTATTCATTGCGGAGCAGACGTAAGACATTTTGGTGCAGCGGAACAATTTAATGATGTTAACGTTGGGGGTACTAAATATTTGCTGGAACTAGCTAAACGCAAAAAAGGTATTCATTTCCATTATGTTTCAACAATGGGGATTCCAGAGGAGCTTGCCGCAAATAATTGGGGACCCAATGAAGTACAAGGTAATTTTAATTATGACTATCAGCTCAACAATGTTTATACGCAAAGTAAGCTAGAGGCTGAGAATCTTGTACGTCAGGCCAGCAAGCTTGATATTCCTATATCCATCTATCGTGTTGGGAATTTAACCTGTCATTCTGAAACTGGTAAATTCCAACGCAATATCGATGACAATGCTTTTTATCGTATGATTAAATCTATGCTTTATTTAGGTAAGACTCCTATTGCTCATTGGCACGTTGATTTTACGCCAATTAATTATGCAAGCCAAGCGCTAGTGGCTCTCGCAAGTCAGCCTACTTCAAACGGACATGTATTCCATTTATGTAACCCTGCTCCGCTACGTTATCTAGACTTTATTGACGTGATTAAGGAGCTTGGCTATGAGCTTGAAACTATGACTGCTCAGGAATATACGAATTGGCTTTTATATAACGAGCATACAGAGGAAGCACAGGCGTTTTTATCATTAGCCATTGCACAGCTAGAAGGTGATGGAGCAAGTGATTCACCATTTATCTTTAATTGCGAAAAAACACAAGCATTTTTAGCACATACAGGAATTTCATGTGCAGTGCCCAATGCAGCCTTTATTCGCAAGATGATTCATTATGGCATAAAAATGGAGTACTTCCCTGAGCCAGAGTCTATAAAAATCATATGAAGATTCACAAAGTATACTTATTTGCGTTACCTCTTGGCCAACAACTGGTACAAGCAGAATGGGATACGCTTTTCCATCCGCTATCACAGGCAGAGCAACATAGAATTTTACATTATAAGCATTGGCAGGACAGGCAAAGAGCCTTATTAGGAAGCACACTTATTCAATGGGCGCTTCAAAAGGTCCTCGGCAATTACCCAATTCAAATGAAAAGAGATGCTAATGGACGTCCATATATAATAAATGATAATTGGAAAGGCGATATAAATCTATCACATTCAGGAAAGTGGATAGTCGTGGCACTAACTACAAAGGGTTGCGTCGGAATTGATGTAGAAGAAATAACACCTTTGAGTGAAGAGGTCATATTTTCTGCAATGACACAGGCTGAATTAGCTATATTTAATTCAGAAGCCAATCCCAATCGATTACAAGCCTTTTACGAGCTATGGACATTAAAGGAAGCCATCTTTAAAACAGGTCTATTTTTGAATTCCTCGCCTCCTTTGATAGATACAAGTTCTATAAATAACAACCTTACTACTCGGTTAATCTATCTTGATAAGCAGCATCCCGTTTCTATTTGTTGGGATAGTATGCTTACACATTTATCAATCATAATATTAAATAGAAACCAATTACTGATTCATTAAAAATAGGAATAGCCGCTAGAAATTTTCTAGCGGCTATTCCTTTAAAAATTGGGGATTAATCTTCTTGCCCCTTCACTTATTTAAATAAATCTGATACATTTCTTTTGCTAAAGCTTCCATACCGTCAATTGTATTATAGCCATAGCCGAACATGTAATTATAATCTACAATATAAATTTGTTTATTTTGAATAGCCTTCATGCTTGAAAGTTTAGGATTGGCATAAATTTCCTCACGTACTTTTGTAAGATCTGATCCATCCCAGTTTGGTAGAATTAAAACATCTGGATTTGTAGCAATTAAAGTCTCGATGCTAATATCACCTGTTTCTTCCTTAAAGATATTATCTAGTTTAATCATATTAAATGCATCGTTAAAGAATGATTCACCATGTGCTGACCATACGAAAAGATCTTTTGGATCATTCGTATGCAAATAAGCAAATGTTTTGTGCTCTTTAATGCTCTCTAAATTAGTAGAGATAGTCTTTTGTCTATCTTTTAATTCCTTAATAAAGCTAGCCGCTTTGTCTTGAACATTAAAAATTTCCCCAACATTCTCTATATCTTTGTAGATTGATTCATAGGTTCCACCTGTTATAGAAGATTCTAAAACATATGTTTTAACGCCCATATCATTAAGAGAATCTACAGTACCTACACCCCATTCAGCATTATCAAATAATCCACCCCGTCCAAAAACTAAATCTGGATCAGTTCCTAATGTAACCTCTTTGCCAACATATCCATCGCTTAAAATATTTAACTTTTCATAATCTTTCTCCACAGATGTATCAGGTGCACCAAAGTTTGCACCAACTCCAACAATTTTGTCCCCTAAGCCTAAGTGTAATAATAGTTCTGCTGCTGGGCGTGTGTTAGCCATAATTCTTTCAGGTGCTTTATCGAATTTTTGTACTTTCTTTTCCCAAGTTGATCCACCTTCAGCCTTTGTATAGTTTTCTATGGTTAGTGGATAATGATCCTTCGCTTCTGATTCCTCAGATGTATTTTTTACTGTGCCACTGCAAGCTGTTAACAGTAACATAGCTGCTAAGCTCATTCCTATTAATAAACTCTTCTTCATTTATACTCCTCCTAAAATCCATATGCAAAGCTTAATCCATTAGTCACCGGATTAGTAAATGTCTGGCACTTTATTTGATATAAAGCTTCTATTGTATCAGGTGTTAAAACTTCCTCTGGTGTGCCATGCGCATAAATTTCGCCATCTTTCACTGCGTAAAGATAATCACAATAATGTGCTGCCATCTCTAAATCATGAAGAGCTGCAAGAACGCCTATATTTAATTCCTTCACACAGGATAAAATTTCAATTTGATAGCGGATATCTAAATGATTGGTCGGTTCATCTAATATCATAAATTTAGGTTGCTGTGCAATCGTTCTTGCTAAAATAACCCTTTGCTTTTCCCCACCTGATAATGATAGATAACTGCGATCCTTATAACCTTGCAAATTTGTACGTTTCAGCGCTTCCTCAACAATTCCATAATCATGCTTCGTGTCTGACTCTAACATTTTCTTATGCGGAGTTCTGCCTAATAGCACCATCTGATGCACAGTTAAATCAAAATGCATTTCATTAAATTGCCCTACTACACCTAAGTGCTGAGAAATCTTTTTCTCTGGACTTTTTAAAACATCTAAATCATCTAAAAAGACCATTCCCTTTTGTGGTGAAATGCTTTTATAGATACTTTTCAGTAAAGTTGACTTTCCGCATCCATTTGGTCCGATTAAGCCCACAAATTGTTGCTTTTTTACATGAATAGAAACGTTTTTAACAATTTCTTTTTTGCCTATCTTAACTTCCATTTCCTTAGCAATTAATTCCATTGTTCTACCCTCCGAAGTTGTAACCTTTTTTTACAATCATGTAGATAAATAATGGTGATCCAATGACAGAGGTAATAATTCCTATAGGTAATTCAACATTTTGAATTAAGGTTCTAGATAAAATATCTGCCCAGATCATAAATAATCCACCTAACAGTAACGTCCCCAACATTAAGCGTTTATGATCTGCACCAAAAATACCCCTTGTAATATGAGGAATAATTAAACCAACGAAGCCAATCATTCCCGCATAGGCAACCATAGTTCCTGCTATTAAAGAAGTAAGAATCATATATAACTTTCGATAAATACTTAAATTGATTCCTAATGTAATAGCTGATTCGTCACCTAATAGCATTGTATTTAATATGCGGTGTTGGAAAAGAAATAACGCTGCCCCTATTACAACAACAACTGCTAAGATTGGTGTCTTGTCCCAGCTAGCAGTGGCTAGACTCCCCATGGACCAAAATGTAACAGCTTTAATGGCATCCGTATTTTTAGCAAAAAATATCATAAGGCTTGAGAATGAGCTACATAAAGCCCCTATCACAACTCCTGATAATACGAGTTTAATGGAGGTTGCTTTACCACCAATACTTGATAAAAGAAGAACAGCCATCGATGTCAACATTGCCCCTGCAAAAGCACCAAAAGCTACACCAAACTGAGCTAAGAACGCACTACCACCAAAGCCAATTAGAATGGCGAAGGTTGCACCCAATGTGGCACCAGAGGAAATACCCAGAATATATGGATCAGCAAGTGGATTTTGTACAATCGCCTGCATTACTACTCCACATAAGGCAAGCCCAATACCAATCAATAAGGCAAATACCACGCGAGGCATTCTTACCTGCAAAATAATATTTAAATATGATTGATTTTGAATATGATCAAGTGACCCTAACTTTCCATTGGTAATCGTATGTAAAAGGATATCCATAGATTGCCTGAATGGAATACTAACCTGCCCTATTGATACAGATAACACGGCAGATAATAAAATTGCACCAATGATAAGTAAGATCGTGACATAATACATGTTACCTATGCCTATTCTCTTAGCATCCTGTTTATCCAAGATTTCACCTCTATTTATAACATTTCTCTTTAATGATAACGATTATCATTATCAATATGTATTCTAAGTGATAATCTATCGAAAAACAACAGGAAAATTAATTTAATAGCTTTCAACATTTTCAGTAAGCACAAAAAAAGCCTGTTCTCAAATTGGAAGCTTGAGAGCAGGCGGTTGATTTATCGATAATAGGGACAGTCTTATTTATTATTTTGAGCAATATTTAAAAAGGACTCTTGATATTGTGCGTCCAATCCATAACAACCATATGATTCATCTCCATCCTCTGCATATAACGAATACTCATAGCTCGCAACATTTCTTCCCTTCGTAAAAATGGATTGACTTACTGCTGTGTGCTGAATATAGGGCAACAAAGTAACCATATGAAATGCCTGGAACCAATTATAGCCCGAATGGCGAATATAATGTTCATCAACTATTAAGCTTGCATGTTTCCAACGCATATACCCTATGTATAAATAAAATATTAAAGACAATAAACCGTACAGAAAATAAGGATGAATATACGAAAAAGCACAACATACTAATGTAGGAAACCAAGTTGTGCTCAATAAATAATCAGGTAATACAGATGATTTCACTTTTTCTTGCATTGGTTCAACTTTAAATATGGGCAACTGCTGTTGTATAAATTCTGACACGCGCTCCTGTTTTAATATAGGAAATAAAAGTATACTCCCATCACTACCAATCACATTAACTCTAATTTGTACATAGCCAAATAAGTGAAAAAATAGAGGTTGTAAAATTTGCACAGACCGCACTTCATTTAAAGGAACTTGGTCAGATTTTTTATTCAACGAACCATAGGATATATGTATATACTTTCCAACATTCTCACTATGAAAGCTCCAATATGTTATCATTATATAAATCGCTGACACCAAAATCGATACAATGAAAAGTATAAAAAACATCAATACTAATGAGAGCATGTCGTGCCAGGATATCTCCTTAATAAATTGAAATGCTTCTTTAAACCCTATTCGGCTTGCATTAGTATCCCATCCTTCTATCCAAAAACCTACTAGCTTGGAAGAAAAATTAAGCAAAATCATTGTGATGGACATTGAGGCAAGGAATAGTTTCCAGTCGGCTGTCGCTAGCAACAAACTTTGAAAAAATGATATACGTTGCCTCGACTTTTTAGGCTGCATTAATTCATATGAAGGAAAAAGAGCATTTTTTATTCTCACAATTTCTTTATTTGTTAAAACAAAGATAAATTCATCTCCTCCGATTAATTCAATATTAAAATTCGACACACCCGCAGTTCGCTTTAGAAATGAATCTGAAATCCGAATAGATTTTACACGATTAATAGGAATTTCATGATATTTTTTAGCAAATACACCTTCGGCAATAACAATTTTTTGCTTGTCAAAAGAAAAGTTTTTATAATGCCAAAGCAATATAGAAGAAATAATAATTAGTCCACACAGCAACAAAAATCCTATATTTAATATTTTTTCGTAAAATTGATTAACGCCAATCAAGCCAAGAATCAACACAAATATAGGATATATTCTCTCTTTAATGATGTCATAATTGATATATATAATTTCAAGAACATGGTCTCTTTTCTTGTTCATCTTGGTCTATTCCCTTCTCAATCAAGAACATAGTGATATTTTCTTTTAATATCTCTGCCGCATCCTTTTTCACAAATTGGATACTATGATAATCACCAGCAGTATATATACCTACACTATATAAATTAAATAAACGAGCATAAAATGTTTGGGTAATACTTACATGCTGTATACGTCGAATGGGAATGGTACTATGACGAATAGTGATACCTCCTTTGAATGTTTGAATCCTTTCTTCATCCTCTACATATCGGAAATTTTTATAATAAAAAATATTCATAAGCCCTTCATAAAGAAATTGCACTGTATAATACATAGAAGCAAGTATACATATTTTCCGTACAAACTCATAATCTTGGAATAAATAATAAGCTATTAAAATGACCAATAATCTTTTTATACAATATTGTAAATCACTTAAAAGCCATATAACAATTGATGCTTTTTCTACTTTTTGCACAACTTTTCATCTCCATTGTCCTCATGAAAGGTATAACACATAACTTAAATTTTTATATCTACCATTGAGCTTGAATTATCCTGACTCGACGGCTCGCTTATTCCTTCAGATATACCTGACTGTTGCTTATTTTGACTCTCCTCATCCTCAGACAATTGTTTGTACTCCTTGGGATCCTCTTTAGGTATACGCATCGTCAGCGCTTTCCCATATAATGCTGGGTCATGCTTGATTAAAAATTGATGATCCTTCGTTGGAACTTTATCTCCGGAGGAAATACGTCTTGCAATTTCTAAACATGTTGTATAAATTTTTAATGCGTCTTCCTCTGCCTTCACTCGCTCTTTGGCAGCCTCAGTTTCTCTCTTTAGTTGCTCTGCTATCTTTTTTTGCCTTTCTAGTTCTTGCTCCCTCTTTTGCTTCTGCATCAATTGTTTTTCCTCTTCAATTGCTTGTGTTGCTGAATTTGTTAGTTTATGATCAGTGACTGGCTGATGATATTGGTTATATTCAATGCGCATCTATTTTCCTCCTTTCAATATTAAAAGAGCTTCTTACTTTAATATTCGGTAAAAACCATATCAAATGAACTACAAATTTAGATATTTTTCCAGTTAGTAACTAAGAGGAATCCATAAACTCTTAATTACTCTCTAAAAGATGAAGAAATGAAAAAAGGCTTCTCAAAAGTTTACACAACTAATGAAAAGCCTCTATTAAATCCATTATATTATCAAAATGTTAGCATTTCGCCTTTTTTACCCTATTTTATATTGAGGGCTAAAGCGATTGATTACATCATGCCAGGCATACCCATACCGCCCATATCAGGCATTCCTGGAGCTGCTGGTTCTGGAATATCTGCTACAACTGCTTCTGTTGTTAAGAATAGTGCTGCTACAGATGCTGCGTTTTGTAGAGCTGAGCGAGTTACTTTCGCTGGGTCTACTACGCCCGCTTCAATCATATTCACCCATTCACCTGTTGCTGCATTGAAGCCTACACCGATTTCTTCACGTTTTAGACGATCCACGATGATTGAGCCTTCAAGTCCAGCATTGTTTGCGATTTGGCGAACAGGCTCTTCTAATGCACGTAAAACGATTTTTACACCTGTTGCTACATCGCCCTCTTCTGTATCTGCCACCTTTTCAACAGCTGAGTACACGTTAAGAAGTGCAGTACCACCACCTGATACGATACCTTCTTCAACAGCTGCACGAGTTGAGTTCAGTGCATCTTCAATACGAAGTTTACGTTCTTTTAACTCAGTTTCTGTTGCAGCACCAACTTTGATGACTGCTACACCACCTGCTAATTTTGCAAGGCGTTCTTGTAATTTTTCTTTATCGAATTCTGAAGTTGTTTCAGCAAGCTGAGCACGGATTTGACCAATACGGCCTTCAATTGCATCTGCACCGCCAACACCTTCTACGATTGTTGTATTGTCTTTTGTTACAACCACTTTCGCAGCGCGACCAAGTGATGTAATATCAGCAGATTTAAGGTCTAAGCCTAATTCTTCTGTAATCACTTGACCACCTGTTAGAATGGCGATATCTTCAAGCATCGCTTTACGACGGTCACCAAATCCAGGTGCCTTAACAGCTACAGCATTGAATGTTCCGCGAAGTTTGTTTACTACAAGTGTTGCAAGAGCTTCCCCTTCAACATCTTCAGCAATGATTAAAAGTGGACGACCTTGTTGTACCACTTGTTCTAATAATGGTAATACTTCTTGAATGTTTGTAATTTTTTTATCTGTAATTAAAATGTATGGGTTATCAAGAACCGCTTCCATTTTATCTGTATCAGTTACCATGTAGTGTGAAGCATAGCCACGGTCAAATTGCATACCTTCTACAACATCAAGCTCTGTTGTGAAGCCTTTAGATTCTTCGATTGTAATAACACCATCGTTACCAACGCGCTCCATTGCCTCAGCAATAAGTTGTCCAACTTCATCATCAGCAGCAGAGATGGCAGCTACCTGTGCAATTTCATCTTTATTGCTTACAGGGCGAGAAATAGCGTGTAATTCTGTTAGTGCAGCAGCAACTGCTTTATCAATTCCTTTACGAATACCAACAGGGTTTGCACCAGCCGTCACGTTTTTCAAGCCTTCACGAATAATTGCTTGTGCCAAAACTGTCGCAGTAGTTGTACCATCACCTGCGATTTCATTTGTTTTAGAAGCAACTTCTGCTACTAATTTTGCACCCATGTTTTCGTATGGGTTTTCTAGTTCAATTTCTTTTGCAATTGTTACACCGTCATTAGTAATAAGCGGTGAACCGAATTTTTTTTCTAAAACCACATTGCGCCCTTTTGGCCCTAATGTAATTTTAACTGCGTTTGCTAATTTATCTACACCTTGTAACATTAATGAACGAGCTTCTTCTGAGAATTTAATATCTTTTGCCATTTGAATTTACCCTCCTGAAATGGAATATTCGTTAAGCTTCATCAATATATTTATATCAATTTCACCATACTGTTATTGTCATATGTGACAATCATTATAGGCATTGCTTTATTAAAGCATTGAATTATTCAATAATTGCAAGAATATCGCTTTCGCGTAAGATTAGGTATTCATTACCCTCATACTTAACCTCTGTACCAGCGTATTTTGAGAAAATAATGCGGTCGTCAACTTTAACGTCAAGCTCTACACGTTGTCCGTTTTCTAACACACGACCTGTCCCAACTGCTACAACTTTACCCTCTTGCGGCTTTTCTTTTGCAGAGTCTGGCAGTACAATACCGAATGCAGATTTTTCTTCTACCTCGATTAGTTCAATTACAATACGATCTCCTAGTGGTCTTAACAAGTGAAACAACCTCCTAATAATTAAATGTTTGTTGAGAGTTTATTAGCACTCTATCTAGTTGAGTGCTAACACAATTATTATGATAATCAATCACACTTTTTTTTGCAAGTCAGAACTTCGAAAAATTTTGTTTTCTTTCCAAATTCCTCTACAATAGAAAGGTAGCATAATGAATGGAAAGGATTTTGACTGTGACTAATTCTCAAAAAGTAATTAAACATAAAAAAACAGCCCTATATGTTTTATTGATTTATATCCTCATGCAAATATCAGGCAAATGGCTGATAGAACCGTTTCACAAGCTTGTTATGAGTACTACTGGTTTAGCTAGTGCACAAGCCGCTCCACTTACACAAGGCTGGTATATTGCACTAAGCTTCGCCATAGCATTAATCCTTAGCTTATTCCTAACCTCCCGCGATAAAACGTTTTGGGATATTTATCAGGGAAAGAAAGAAACGATACCACTATCAATTATGTGGGGAATTATTGGTTTCTTCTTAGTTTTCATCGGCCAAATGATTGGCGCAGCTATTGAAATGGCTGTATTTGGTATCCAAGGTGGTTCGCAAAACACGGCTGATATTGTCGCTATTGCTAAAGGTGCTCCTATTGCGATATTGGCAATTGTCGTATTTGGACCAATCCTAGAAGAGTTCGTCTTCCGCCGTGTTATTTTTGGATCGCTTGTCCAAACAACAAATTTCTGGATAGCAGCAATAGTAAGTGCTATTTTCTTTGCTCTTATTCATAGGGACTTTTCACATATCTTGCTTTATACAATTTGTGGATTAATTTTTGCCTTCTTATACCACAAGACAAAACGCATTTGGACGTCCATTATCGCCCACGTCATGCTGAATGGTTTTGTGACACTTGTACAAGTGTATGCAGAACAGTTACAAAAGTTGCTTGATGAACTACAAAAAATGCAATAAAAAATCAGTGGGAGCTTTTTTTCCCACTGATTTTTCCTTTACAATAAAAAGCTCAATACACATGCATCGAGCTTCTATTATTTATTGATTTAATTCTTCAATCTGTCGTCGCTGCTTTTCAAGAGCCTCTTCAACCTGCCGTTTTTGCTCAGCTTCCTGTTCCTCTTTTAATCGCATTTCTTCTGATTTCAAATATTTTTTATAGCCAATACGCGAAATCATAATACTAATTTCATAAAGAACAAACAAAGGTACTGAAACCATTAAATGTGAAGCCAGCTCAGGTGGAGCGATTATGGCAGCACATACAAACAAACCAAAATAGGAATACTTTCTAAAACGAACTAGTATTTCAGGTGATAGCATTCCGATACGTGAAAAGAATAGGACTACTACCGGCAATTGGAAAAGGAAACCAAATGGTATTGTAAGTCTAAATAAAAATGAAAAATACTCCTTTATGCCAATTGTCGGCAGTACCTCTAATTCATTCGATAAACTCATCATAAATTTTAGGACATAAGGAAAGAAGTAAAAGAAAGAAAAGGACAACCCTGCTAAAAACAATAAAAACGAATACGGAATATACTTTAAGGTTGCTTTTCGTTCTATGTCCCTTAGTCCTGGACTTATAAATGCCCACATTTGGTACATCAATATCGGCGAAGAAACAATAAATGATATTAAAAAAATAACTTGGATATAAATTGAAAGTGGTGTCACTACATCAAATGAATGGAGCTCTATATTATAGGATTCCCCAGTAATTTGAAGATATTTAACAATTGGCTTTGCAACAAAAAAGCCTGCAATCATAGCAAGAACAAAGAAAACGGCAACAATGAAAAGCCGCTTTCTTAATTCTTCTATATGTTCAATAACAGTTAGATCTTTTGGATTCATTCCTCAACATCCTAACTTACTTATCTAGTTCTTTCTTTTTCTTATCATCATCTTCATCGTCGGCTAAACCTTTAGTAGCATTTTTGAATTCACGTAGTGTTGAACCAAATGCTTTACCAAGCTCTGGTAATTTCTTAGGGCCAAAAATTAGTAACGCGACAACTCCGATAATAATGAGGCTCATTGGACCTATTGGACCCATTTCAGCCACCTCCTCTTTATATCCATCATTTTAACGCATATTTCGCCATTTTGCTAACTAATTATATGTGAAAGTTTTTCGTCACTCTTATAGATTACTTCTTATTTTATTTCATATTTCTATTTGACAGAAACTGTGAACTATACTTGGAATTATGTATTATTTTCACTCTTCCTGATTACGAATTAAATAAATAAGTGCCTGTAATTCGACAGACAAATCTATTGTTAAGAGTTGCATTTTATCTGGGACAGTAATGCGCTCTGGGGTAAAATTTAAGATACCCTTAGCATTCATGGCCGCTAGACGATCAGCCATCTTTTGTGCTGAGCGTGGTGAAACTGTTAAAATGGCTAGTTCAGCGCCATATTCTGCATATTTTTCCTCCAATAGATCAGGGTGAAAAACAGGGATATTACTAATCATTTTGCCATCCTTTGGAGCTTTAGAATCGAATGCTACAACGATATGTGTATTATGGTTCTTTTGAAAATTATATTTTAATAGAGCACTACCTAAATTCCCTACACCGATTAACGCTACTTTTGTCGTTTCATGTTGATCCAGCGTCTGGCTAAAAAATTTTAATAAATGTTGAACATCATAGCCATATCCTTTTTTCCCAAGTGCACCAAAATAAGAAAAATCACGGCGAATGGTTGCTGAATCTATTTTCATCGCCTCACTTAGCTCCTTCGATGAAATTCGTTCCATGCCTTCGTGCGCAAAGTTTTGGATAAAACGATAGTAAAGAGGAAGTCTTTTAGTAGTGGCTTGTGGAATTTTTAATTCTTGTTTCAAAATTTTTCCTCCTTGTATGTATCAAAATTCGCCTAAACATATTTTAAATGATACATGCTTATTGAACTACTTACAAAGTTTATTATTTCTAATTGGAGAATTTCCCTTTAGTTAATGGCGCCATTTACGCCACTAACTAAAAGGAAATCGTTTCAATCTTACATGACAGCTCGGAATAAGTAAAGCATCGACATTGCAAGCACATCGTTCATCCATTACACTAAGAAAGAATTGAGGTGTCAAGAATGATTGTTTTACAGGTCAATCAACTATATAAATCCTTCCTTGCAGATGAAATATTAAGTGGCGTTAAGTTAGAAGTTCAACATCGTGATCGCGTTGCATTAGTAGGACGAAATGGCGCAGGTAAGTCTACTCTACTAAAAATAATTGCTGGTCAAATGTCATATGATGCGGGCGATATTATTATTCCTAAGGGCATACAAATCGGCTATTTAGAGCAGCACGCTGGATTAAACTCAACCTTGTCGATTTGGGATGAAATGCTAACCATTTTTGAACCGCTTTTGGCACAAGAAAAGACCCTTCGCTCACTAGAACAACAAATGGCTGATCCAGCAGTTTATGAAGATACTATTTTATATGCCAAAATAATGTCTGAGTACGATCAATTACAGCATAATTTTAAGGATGCAGGTGGCTATCAATATGAATCTGATATCCGTTCAGTGCTTCATGGCATGCAGTTTTATCCTGAGGATTACGAAAAATCCATTCGCTCATTATCAGGGGGACAACGAACTCGTTTAGCACTTGCTAAGCTTCTCTTAAGTAAACCAGATCTTTTAATACTAGATGAGCCTACTAACCATTTAGATATTGAAACGCTATCCTGGCTGGAATCTTATTTAAAAGGCTATGAAGGCGCGATTCTTATTGTTTCCCACGATCGCTATTTCTTAGATCAGGTTGTATCGATTGTCTATGAAGTCTCACGTCATCGTGTAACAAAATATACAGGTAATTATAGTGCTTATTTGGATGGAAAAGCGAAAAATTATGAGCGTGATATGAAAATGTTTGAACGCCAGCAAGATGAAAAAGCCAAGCTTGAGGAGTTTATTCAAAAAAATATTGCACGTGCTTCTACCACAAAGATGGCACAAAGTCGCCGTAAGATGTTAGAACGAACAGAATGGATGGAATCTCCTGATGGCGATGAAAAATCGGCAAGCTTTGGTTTTACAATTGATCGTCAAAGTGGAAATGATGTATTATCTGTGGATGATTTAACAATAGGTTATAATGCTAAAAAAATATCAAGTGGCATTCATTTGCGTACCTATAGAGAAGATCGAATTGCGCTTGTCGGGCCAAACGGCGTAGGTAAATCCACTCTATTAAAAACTATTGTAAAAGATTTATCTCCACTCTCTGGAGAAATTCGTTATGGAACAAATGTTCAAATTGGTTACTATGATCAGGAGCAGGCAAAGCTCACAAGCAATAAAAGTGTTTTAAAAGAGCTTTGGGACGAATGGCCATTAATGAATGAAAAGGATATTCGGACTGTTCTAGGCCGCTTCCTATTTAGTGGTGAGGATGTAGATAAAGCTGTATCCTCTTTATCTGGCGGTGAAAAGGCTAGGCTTGCTCTTGCTAAATTAATGATGCAAAAGGCAAATTTCTTAATTTTAGATGAGCCTACTAACCACCTAGACTTAGATAGCAAAGAGGTCTTAGAAAATGCATTGATTGATTATCCTGGAACATTATTATTTGTATCACATGACAGATATTTTATTAATCGAATCGCTACGAAAGTAGTTGAACTATCTGGTGACGGTTCCTTCGAGTACTTAGGTGACTATGATTACTATCTTGAAAAGAAACAGGAACTATTAGAACTCGCGCAAATGAAGGCTGCTACATCTCAGGATCAAACAGATGTAACAGAAAAAGTCTCAACCTCTAAAATTGATAAAGAGGCAAAAAAACGAGAACGTCAAATAAGGCGTTCAATTGAGGAACTGGAAGATAAAATGCAAAAGGTAATTGCAGAAATAACCCATTTAGAAGCTGAACTTTGTGATCCAGAAATTTTCACAAACCATGAGAAAATCTTACAGCTTCAAGAGGAATTATCCACTGCTAAAGAACAACATGAGCTATTTGAGTTAGAGTGGCTCGAACTTAATGAAGAACTTGAAAATATCATTGTCTAGCTAGATGTAAAGCCATGTACCTGACACATGGCTTTTTTCTTTACCTACGTTTATATTTCATATATATTGGTCAAGTGCTATTTTTCGACAAAAACTGCCCACAGCTTTATGCACACAAAGAATCTAGTAATACCAACATATCAACAGACTTTTCCACATTATCCACAGATTCAAATTATTTTACTCACAGTTTTATGTGAAAAACATGCTACTATATATAGAATAACCACAAGTTATGCACAGGTTATCAACATTTTGTGCATAAGTACGGATGTTCGTTGTTTCTATTCCCTCACAACCTGTGGATAATTATCTGAAAAATTTGTCAATTCATCAATGCTCACCATGTAATATTTCTACATTTTTTTCACATATCAAAAAAAGGTATCATAGAATTTAATCTATGACACCTCTTTCTTTTATTACACCCAGGATTTCAACTCCATTCCAGGGCGACCATTCATCGTTAAATCTCCCCGTATACCTGCTTCAAACATTGGTGTAGCTGCTGCCCCTATCATCGCAGCATTATCTGTACATAGCTTTAATGGAGGAACAAAAAATGGAATGCCCTCTTCAGCAAAAACCTTCTCAAGCGATGTACGCAAGCCCTTATTAGCTGCCACACCTCCTGCCGCAATGACTTGTTTCACTTTATATTCACGTGCGGCACGTAGTGTTTTTGCTGTTAATACCTCAACCACACTCTCCTGAAAGCCTTTAGCAACAGCAGAAGGAGATATTTTTTCACCGCGTTGATCCATATTATGTTTGTAATTAATTACTGCCGATTTCAAGCCACTAAAGCTAAAATCATACGAATCTTCTTCTAGCCAAACTCTTGGAAAGGATACTGCCTCACAATCCTCCTGTGCAAGCTTGTCAATACGTGGTCCTCCAGGATATGGCAAGTTTAGAACACGTGCAACCTTATCGTAAGCTTCACCTGCTGCATCGTCTCGCGTTTCACCTATGACATCAAAAGAGCCGTGTTCCTTCATATACACAAGCTCGGTATGGCCTCCCGATACAACAAGTGCTAAAAGTGGGAATTCCATTGGCTGGACAAGTGCATTTGCATAAATATGACCTGCTATATGATGAACACCAATAATCGGTAAATTGTTAGCGAAGGCAAAGGCCTTTGCAGCATTAATTCCTATTAACAATGCACCTACTAGACCTGGTCCCTCTGTTACAGCAACTGCATCTAAATCACTTGGATTTATATTTGCTTGTGCTAGGGCTTCTTCAATGACCACCGTAATTTGTTCAACATGATGGCGGGACGCAATTTCAGGTACAACCCCACCAAATCGTTTATGACTTTCTATTTGAGATGCAACAACATTCGAAACAATCTCACAGCCATTTCGAATAATTGCTGCTGCTGTTTCATCACAGCTCGACTCGATTGCTAAAATTATTTGATTATCCATTATAAATTCACCCACATAACAAGGGCATCCTCCCCATTATCTGTATAATAGCCTTTTCGTAAGCCACCATCTTGGAAATCTAACTTTCGGTAAAGATTTTGAGCAACGGTATTCGTTACTCTCACCTCTAAGCTCATGATTTCCATCTCATTCTGTTGCGCAATTCGCATAGCCTCTCGCATTAATCCTTCACCAATCCCACGGCCACGAGCTGACTCTATAACAGCAACATTCGTAATTTGTGCAGCGTCTACTACCATCCACATACCGCAAAAACCAATAATGTGATCCTCTTCATCTATAGCTAACACATAATGTGCGTATTGATTTTCATGTACTTCATAGTAAAAAGAATCTAGCGTCCATGGCGTTGGGAATGTAGCAAGCTCGATTGCATATACAGCCGGAACATCATCAGAAACCATTTTACGGTACGTTATATTACTACTCATCCCTTTTCTCCTTCTGCTCCTTTAGCCAGTTTGCCTCTGCCTCTGCAATACGTTTGTATTGTGGAATAAAGTGATGAACTGCCTCCACACAAGGTAGCTCTAAGGTTGATGCTAATCGAATTGTTTCACTTGCTCGAGGCAAATCATAACTAAAAGGTGCACGACGGGCATCATCACCTAGTACTTCTACAATCCTAGACCAAAAAACAGCTACATCGGCTCCAACAAACAAAATAGGTTCCTCCAGAGTTTTTAAACGTGCTAATAAGCCATCAATATGATCATGATAGTCATCCAAAATAGTGTCTAATTCTGAACCCCTATAAACTCCCGTATATACATTATTTCTTCGCGCATCAAAAATTGGGCAGATAAATCCTTCATATAAAGCGGCATTTGCAGCTAATGCTTTCAAGCTTGATATCCCAATTAGAGGCTTTTGCAGTGTCCATGCTAGTGTTTTGGCCAGTGTTACACCAATTCGTACCCCTGTATAGGAACCTGGCCCTTCAGATACCGCAATTGCATCTAACTCGCTTGGCTTTATGTTGGCTCGTGCAAGTACATCCTCAATAGCAGGCATCGCTCCTGCTGAATGTGTTAATTTTATATTTTGTACAATCTCTGCAATCACTTGCCCATCCCTTACAACAGCAATAGACAGCGGTGCATTCGCTGTTTCAATCCCTAACCAAATCATTTTATTAGCTCCTCACATAATGCCTCATATCGCTTTCCACGAGGTGTTAACACAAATCGTCGTTGATTTTCCTCGATTCGGTAAATCTCTATTCCTAAACGCTCCTGTGGTAAATCTTGTTCAATTAGATGTGCCCACTCTACAACTGATACAGCATCTCCGTAAAATAGCTCATCCCATCCAAGATCTTCGTCACTTTCAGCTAATCGATAAACATCTAAATGATTGAATGGTAAACGTCCTTCATATTGTTTCACAATCGTAAATGTTGGGCTATTTACCGTTCTCTTTACACCTAGCCCTTTCGCTAAGGCTTTTGTAAATGTCGTCTTCCCGGCACCCAAATCCCCCTCCAACGTTATCGTATCCCGGGCTTCTAGTAAATTGGCAAGTTTCAATGCAAAGCTTTCAGTATCATCCAGTGAGTTCATTATTATTTCATACATCATGTCTTTTTCCTTTCCAAGCTACATTATCTCTAGTTTACCGAAACAAGCGTAAATGTTCAAAGCATCCAATGATTCTTAAAAAATTAATTTAAGTACACACAGAAAGATCAATTATGCCTTAGCATAATTGCATCCTGAATCGGCTTTGTACTTAGACCTGATTGATGCAGGTCAGTTAGCCGTTATCGCATGGAACCTATGATTTTAGGCGAACATCCTTTACTAATTCCTTTTCAATTCCATGACATCCGCTGGAGGCTTTAGGCCAACAGATGTTTTTTCGTGCGAAAGCACAGTGTTAACGAAGCAACATGATGTTGTCACTCAGTCGTATGTTGTTGTTGTTGTTGTTGCTGTCGCTTCGCTTTCGCACAGTTAAATTGCCACAGGACGTGGCGTTCTTAGACTGAGTTCCGCTATTTCAGCGGGTTTGGACACCCACTGGATAGTAGCTTAAATTCGCATTCATCTCGCCACCTATAGAGGTGGGAGGTTTCTTATCTGCCGCTACACTTACGCGCATAAAATATCTGCCACTATGCTTTCGATACAAAAAACATTTGCTGAAAGAAGTTAAAAACACGTCTCCTTTATGGAAGAAGCATTTATGTTCATAAATTAAGTATTCTATTTGCCCTATGGTAAAACGAAACAAGTTATACGGCAAGTCTACTCATAATCTACGACAGTCATTCTATTAAGTATAAGTTGATTTCTATCTAGCAAAAATACTAATCAATCATGCATTTGTACACTTCAATTTAGCAATCCCCCCTTAAAATAAAGATTTCCTTATGTATTCGACAAAATAAAAAGCTAGTATAGCCCAATAAAATTTAGGAAAAGAAATTACCTTCATTTTGCCACATTCACAAAAATCTCCTTGATTCAAAACAATGATCAAGCTCTATTTTACTGGAGGCATGTAAATCAACAAGAACTTACACATGTAGGAAATATTCTTCTATCTATTTAACGGGCTATATTTACCATAAATTTCATATTGGCATTTAATACTCAAATAAAAAAAGCTCTTATGATTAATAAAATCATAAGAGCTGCAAATTTAACATTTAAAATGGCGGTCCCGACCGGGATCGAACCGGCGATCTCCTGCGTGACAGGCAGGCATGTTAACCGCTACACCACGGGACCTTTCTAAGACATTAATAAATATATCATAGAGAAACTATACATGCAATCTTTTTTATCACTTTAGTTGTAATAGATTACGAAATAATAACTGGTCGCAAGTTCAAAATCAGCTTATCATCATCACTTAAAACATTTTCCATTTTTTTATATTTTTTCTGGTCGATAAATTAAAGCCAGAAAGTACATCCATTAAACCATTTAAATCTCTAAAAGAAACAATCCTTTTTTGAACTGCTCTTAAATTTAAATGCACAAATTTTACTCAAGGTATTTCTAATATAAAAATTAATATTAATAAAAGTATCCATATCTATTATGAGTAAGACACAACTATAAATGAGAATATCCTTTTATAAACATCTATGAAAGATCAACAGTGTAACTCGCTCGAAATTTTTTAAACACGTTATTATCATTCTGCAACCATAATAAAAAAGCCAAGGAATTAATCCTTGGCTTTTTAAATGCCTAGCGACGTCCTACTCTCACAGGGGGAAGCCCCCAACTACCATCGGCGCTAAAGAGCTTAACTTCCGTGTTCG
>NZ_JBXUNW010000018.1:0-98766 GCF_057196045.1 Lysinibacillus sp. DFXJR4
GTACCCTGATAAAGCGGAGTTAACGAACGCGAAAGAACATGATCGTGGTCAGCTTGAAATTCTCGTTGATGACAAGGAATGCATGTACGTGTTTGACCGAGGCTACTTAGATTATGAGCGTTTTGACCGCATGACAGATGATGGATTTTTCTTTGTCTCACGCTTACGAAAAAACGCCGTAACACGTGTGGTTGAATCGTTTGAAGTATCTGAACAGTCATCTGTGTTATCGGATGAAATGATTCTGATTGGCAACACGCAAAATCGTGCTGAAAATGTATTTCGCCGTATCGAAATACTGGATCCAAATGGTAAAGAGCTATATCTGATAACAAATCGTTTTGATTTAAGTGCAGATGAAGTCGCTGAACTGTATAAGTCACGCTGGGCAATTGAACTGTTTTTCAAGTGGATGAAACAGCATCTGAACATTAGAAAGTTCTACGGGCAAAGCGAGCAAGCTGTGCACAATCAAGTGTTCATTGCGATGATCGTATACTGCTTAAACGTGCTAGCACAGCTTCACACAAACAGTTCACGGACGTATCTACAAATTAGTAGGTACTTAAAAGCAGTACTATGGAAACCGGCACGTATTTGGCTTCGGAAAATAGAAGGAAATACAGTACCATAAGGATTTTGAATCGTCAGTTGCCCCAGTCAAAGGTTATAGTAAAAAAAGGGTGTTTACTACTTTTGTTTAAGTGTCTTTCAATTTCTTAAAAACGCAAGAAATTGAAAACAGAAAATTCAATCAAAATTCATGCAACGTTAGTGAAATTAAATAAAAAAACAATTTTCTTTATTTGACAAAATTATGAATGGTGGTTATACTTAAGTTAACAATTTAATTGCTTCACCGGAAACATGAATTCACATATTACAAAAAGTGATCGCGTTAGTTCGGTACTCTTTGTAATATGTGAATTTTTTTCATTCGCTGAAGAAATTACATATTGTTCACTTTTATTTTTTGGAGGTTTTCTTAAATGAAACAAGGTACAGTAAAATGGTTTAACTCAGAAAAAGGTTTTGGATTCATCGAAGTTGAAGGTGAAAACGACGTATTCGTACACTTCTCAGCTATCCAAGGCGAAGGTTTCAAAACTCTTGACGAAGGTCAAAAAGTAGAGTTCGAAGTTGTAGATGGCAACCGCGGACCACAAGCTGCTAACGTAACTAAACTTTAATTCTTTAATTAAAATTACTTTCGTTAAACTTAAGGCATCCTATTTCCATAGGATGCCTTTTTTTGTATACTTTCAGGATTAAAGGTATATTTCTATTTTAACAATAAATTTATTATGTAAACTAATTAAACCTGCTTATCTCGCAAAAAGAGAGAATAAGCAGGAGCAGTATGCTTTAATTATTGAGAATACGATGTAATTCTTGAACAGGTACAAATAAACCTACTTGACCATATGGCTCTTTTTTCATCGTGGCAAATACAATTCCAATTACCTCACCATCATTATTTAACACAGGACTTCCACTGTTACCTCGATACACAGGTGCTTTCATCATCATAACAGGCTCTTGCCAATCCTCAAGATATGTTGATTCAAGTAGTGTACCTTCATTAGCAATGCCGGTAAAGGCTAATGGATTGCCAATAAAATAGACATGCTCATTTTGACTATAGCTGGGATCTTCAGCAAGTGGAAGGGATGGTAGTTCATCACCAGTTACTTGCAATATTGCTAAATCAACATCAGGATAGCTTTGCACTAACTTTGCTTGCATAATGCCCTCCTCAGGAAAAATAACTGAAAGAGTATGGGCGTCTTCTATAACGTGTGCATTGGTGACGATAAGTCCATCTGCTGAAATGGAGAAACCTGTACCTTTACTACTGCCAGTAGATACTTCTACCACCGATTTTTTATAAGTTTTGATATCGTCCTGTGCGGATAGCCTTGTTGATACCTTCAAAAATTCAATAGCAGGGATGGAGTAAATTTGAAAGATTATAGCAAATGTGTTAATAAATAATACAAGCGCCATACTCCAGACAACCCATTTGATTATCGGTTTTTGTTTTTTAGGTTTTTTACCTTGCTGGCGTTCCTCTCGTTCTTGAGCTAATGCCTTTTGCTGTTCAGCAAGGACAAGCTCAATCAATTCTTCTTCTGTTAGTTCTTCCTCAGTTGACCTATGTATATCATGCATTCATATTACCCCCATACCCAAAATAAAAGGTGCCGCAGAAAGTAAATCTGACTCGATTTTCTGTAAGGTCGACGTAATAATAAATCGTCACCATCATGTCCTCTATACGGATTAGTCCAATGTTTTTTGGCAAAATATTTTGTTGTCGTTAGCGTATTAGCATTACCTTCTCCTTGAAAGTAAACTGTCGAACCATCAGGTGAGGACTAGGATCCAAGCACGGCTCGTTTTAGCAGTTTGCTGTTCATCTAGCTGTTTGACAGGTATTTTTTTCACCGAGTCAGTATTGCATATGTCGCTACAGCCAATGATAAATAGTACAAGAGAGTCCTTGTTGTTCTCATAGGCAAACTCATTAAACTACTTTCCTTCATTATACGTGAAGTTTAACAGGCGCACACGAATGTTAAGAATACCAGCTTTCTAAAAAGCTAATTTGTTTTTTTGATGCATCGACACGTATACGTAAACCAATTGGCATGGCATGAAGAGGGTGGGTGTGGCAGCAATCGACTTCCGCAATAATAGGAATATTGTTACCATCAAGTATCTCTAGCAGGACTTCAAAAGGCTTTTTCCCAGTTCCTAAATCGTCATATTGTTCATGTTTGCCTAAAATGATTGCAGCAGCTTTGTCAAAAACGCCATGTAATTTAAGCATAGTAAAGTTTTTCTCGACAACTGCAATGGTTTTGGATGTATCCTCAAGCAATAAAATATCTCCTTCTTTTATTTGTGGAAAAAAGGGGGTTCCAATAAAACCGTACATTGTATTGATATTTCCACCCATTAGACGTCCTTCAGCAACACCAGACTGGACCGTAATCCAAGAATTCGGATGTTGTGTTTTTTCAGAAGTTTTTTTTAACCAATTTAGTCGGTCATCTGTCCAAATGGGTGGAACAGGCATATCGTAGGGAATGGATAGAGAATACATAAACAAATTTTTAAAATACTGTTCCGTATATTGCACAAATGGCGGAAATTCACCAAATGTTGAAGCAACAGAAGGACCGTAAAAAACAGGAATTTCTGTCTTTGCATACATTCCAAGTAATATAGCGGTCACATCAGATAAACCTACAAGCATTTTTGGATTTTGACGAAATGCTTGATAATCTAAATAAGGCAACATACTATTAGCATTTGTACCGCCCATTGTCGGTAAAATCATTTTTATTTGAGGATCACGTAGAAGGGCATTGAATTCTTGAGCTCGTTCCTTCGGGGTACCAGAGCGATAAAAATCATCTTTACCTGTTAAAGAACCCTCACGAATGATTAAGCCTAGTGCTTCCAGACGCTTCTTTCCACGTTCATAGCGAGCTTTTGCTGTTACAGTAGCTGGTTTGGAAGGCGAGTATATGCCGATCATATCGCCTTTTTTTAAAGGGGAAAACATAAAATACCTCTTTCTATTTTTTATTAGACAAGGCTATTATACATGATTTTACAATTTATTGGGCTAGAATGATTCGAATAATAATATTATTATGTAAACTAGATATAGAAACTTGTAAGAGAGTTTGGAATTTACTATGATAGAAATGAAATTACCAAAAATGGGGGGCATCTTAATGTATCGACTAGTAGATGATTTTTTAAATGATTGGACAGCAGCATCTCAAGGGACAATTCAAGTATTAAAGGCGGTAACGGATGACAAGCTAGGACAAAGCATCGTGGAAGGCCATAGTACACTTGGTTGGTTAGGCTGGCATTTAGTTGGCGCGGCAGGTTACTTTAGTTATTTAGCAGGTTTAAAGGTGCCGATGATTCGACAAGAAGATCCTATTCCAGCTACGGCTGCTGAGATTGTAGCAGTTTACGAAAAAATAGCAAATAGTATTAAAGTGGAAGCAGCAAAGCTATCAGACGAAGATTTGGTCGAGGAAGTAAAGGGCTTTGCAGGTCCAACTCAAAGAGGCGCATTATTACGTACTCTAATCGATCATCAAACACATCATCGTGGACAGATGACAGTGCTGCTACGACAAGCAGGTCTCCCAGTGCCAGGTGTGATGGGACCGACAAAGGAAATGCAATAAAATATAAGGCAGCAGACAAATATATTTTGGTCTGCTGTTTTTTTGTTTGACACTTACCTACTAGTAAGTTAGTATATAGTCATGACAAATCGTAAATTACAAATTATCGAATTAGCCTTGAAAAAAATTCAAGAAAAAGGATTTTCAGCTTTTAGTTATGATGATTTAGCTAAAGAATTAGGCGTCACAAAAGCAAGTATTCATTACCATTTTGAAAAGAAAGGAGACTTGGGGATTGCTGTTTGCGAAAGGATTCAAAATGGACTTGAGGGGGCATATACAACTATTAAAGAAGCAGCTATAAATGCTGAAGAAAAGCCTTTCGCCTTGATTTTACAACGAGTCAAATTTCTAGAACAGGACGGTGTTTGCCCGATTTCTGCATTACAGGCAGATTATAATGATTTACCATTGCAAATGCAGGAAAAAATTCAACAGCTCAGTCAAATGGAAATCGATTACTTTGTGGATTTACTGAAAGATGCAAAGCAAGAGGACTCATTACAAACGACTGAGGATTTGGAGGCGCTTGCCATTATGCTAATAGCAAGTACGAAGGGAGCACTACAATATAAGCGCGTATTAGGGGAAAGCTTCTTTACTAAAATGCTTGACCAATTAAAGGGACTTTTACAATAATTCATGGAAAAAGTAAAGGAGAGTTATTCATGGTACGAAGAGTAGTAATAACAGGATATGGTGTAGTCTCACCATTAGGTAATTCAGTGCAAGCTTTATGGACAAATATTATAGAAGGAAAGTCTGGAATAAAAAAACTACAATCAGAGGAATTTTCTGCTATTTCTACCCAAATTGCAGGGTATATCACTAATTTTGATGCCGCTCAGTTTATGGATAAAAAAGAAATTAGTAAATATGATGTTTTTATTCAATATGCACTTGCTGCTGCACAGCAAGCTTTGGAGCAAGCAAACTTAGATATGGAGAGTATTGATAAAACTCGTTTAGGCGTTTATATAGGCTCAGGTATTGGAGGCATTGATACTATTTTAGCAAATCATCAAAACATGCTGGATAATGGTCCACGTAAGGTTTCTCCCTTTATGGTACCCATGATGATTAGCAATATGGCCGCAGGTATTATAGCGATAAAAACGGGCTTTAAAGGCCCAAGCTTTTCACCAGTTTCAGCCTGTGCAACGGGGAATCAAGCAATTGGAGAGGCTTTCTTAAATATTAGACATGGTTATGCAGATGGGATTTTGGCAGGAGGAACAGAGGCGCCAATTAATCCCCTTAGCTTTGCTGGTTTCTCTCGTATGAAAGCCATGTCTACAAGGAATGATGAGCCAACAAAGGCAAGTCGTCCATTTGACAGCCATCGGAATGGATTTGTGATGTCAGAAGGATCAGGTGTAGTATTTCTTGAGGAATATGAACATGCGAAAAAAAGAGGTGCAACAATACTTGGTGAAATAGTAGGGTATGGCGTAACAACAGATGCTTATCATATTACATCTCCTGATTTTACAGGAGCGGCAAATGCGATGAATCTAGCCTTAAAAATGGCCGATATTGATTTGTCAGCTGTTGATTATATTAATGCACACGGTACTAGTACACCAGATGGAGATAAATCTGAAACAAGGGCAATAAAAAGCGTTTTTGGTGAACATGCCTATCACTTAAAGGTAAGTTCTACAAAATCTATGACAGGTCACCTCTTTGGGGCAGCTGGAGGGATAGAAGCTGTCATTACCTTAAAAAGTATATTGGACAGTATTATACCTCCAACAATCAATTATGAAACACCAGATCCAGAATGTGATTTAAATTATGTGCCAAACGAGGCGATACATCAGCCAGTCAATCTAGCCTTGTCGAATGGCTTCGGCTTTGGCGGCCATAATGCAGTATTGGCTTTTAAGAAGTTTGAGGAATAGGTAGTCAAAAAAATAGATGATTCATTAAAGGATGGTATGAAATTGGATGTTCATGCCATCTTTTTATGTGTCATTCGTCAATAAGTTTTTCTTATGGTATTGTAGTGAAAATTTATATTTATGCTTATATTCATGATGTATTAAATTTAGGTATAGAAGAGGAGATGGCAGATGAGAATTTTTGATGCACATTTTCATATTATTGATTTTGATTTTCCGATAAAAGAAAATCAGGGATACACACCTCCAAACTTTATTGTCGAAGATTATCTAAATGAAACTACTGAATTCAACGTCTTGGGTGGGGCGATTGTATCAGGATCGTTTCAAGGATTTGACCAGGAATACTTGTTGAAAGCATTGACTCAAATGGGGCCAGCTTTTTGCGGCGTTACTCAATTGCCTTTTACAGTGACTGATAATAAAATTATTCATTTACATAACAACGGGGTACGAGCATTACGGTTTAATATTAAACGAGGAGGTTCAGAAGATCTATCAAAGCTAGATACCTTTGCCAGAAGAGTTTATGATTTAGTGGGCTGGCATAGTGAACTTTATATGGATGCAAAAGAGCTACCAGGGATTGCATTGACGATTGGAGAATTACCAGCCATTTCTATTGATCATTTAGGATTATCGGAAGAAGGTTTACCCCATTTATTAAGACTGGTTGAAAAAGGCGTACATGTAAAAGCGACTGGCTTTGGTCGTGTGGAACTGGATGTTAAAAATACCTTAAAATCCATTTATGAAGTAAATCCAGATGCGCTTATGTTTGGAACAGATTTACCGTCTACTAGAGCAAAACGACCTTTTGAATATGCAGATATTGAATTGATTCAACAGCTTTTTGATGAACAGGCTGCTGATAAGATCCTTTATAAGAATGCTTTTCAATGGTATTTTAAATAAACAAGAAAATCCTCTACCAAGGCTTACGGTAGAGGATTTTATACGTGGAATTAGCTTAAACCTTGGCTATCTTTCCACTCTAAGAATTCATCATATGTTAATTGCTTATCTAAAATCGAGCCGTCTTCACGGATTTCGATGACACGGTTCGCAATTGTTTGGATAAATTGATGGTCATGTGATGTGAAGAGCATCGCCCCTTTGAAGCGCATAAGTCCTTCATTTAATGCCTGAATCGATTCAAGGTCAAGATGGTTCGTTGGTTCATCTAGTAAAATAACGTTTGCTGTTGCAAGCATCATTTTAGATAGCATACAACGTACTTTTTCTCCCCCTGATAGTACAGAAGGGGATTTTTTCACTTCTTCACCAGAGAATAGCATACGACCTAAGAAGCCACGTAGGAAGCTTTCTGTTTCATCATCTGGAGAATATTGACGAAGCCAATCCACTAATGTTTTTTCTGAGCCTTCAAAATATTTATCGTGATCATTTTCAAAGTAGCTTTGAGAAGTTGTCACACCCCATTTAAATGTACCTGCGTCCGCTTCCTTTTCTTCCATTAAGATATCAAGAAGCGCTGTTTTTGCCATTGGGCTACCAAGTAAAACAATCTTATCTTCTTTATTCATAGAGAAGCGAATATCTTTAAATAACGTTTCGCCTTCTTGACTTGCTGTTAGTCCATCAACTGTTAATACATCATTCCCAATTTCACGGCCGATTTGGAAGTTGATGAATGGGTATTTACGGCTTGATGGTTTAATATCATCTAGCTCAATTTTATCCAGCATTTTTTTACGAGATGTTGCCTGTTTTGATTTAGAAGCGTTTGCAGAGAAACGAGCGATAAACGCTTGTAATTCTTTAATTTTCTCTTCTTTCTTGGCATTTTGGTCTTGCGCCATTTTTTGCGCTAATTGAGAAGATTCATACCAGAAGTCATAGTTCCCAACATACAATTGGATTTTAGAGAAGTCTAAATCCGCAATATGTGTACACACTTTATTTAAGAAGTGACGGTCATGGGATACAACAATAACAGTATTTTCAAAGTTAATTAAAAACTCTTCTAACCATTGGATAGCTTTTAAGTCCAGATGGTTGGTAGGCTCATCGAGTAATAGAACATCCGGCTGACCAAATAGTGCTTGTGCAAGTAATACTTTGACTTTATCAGAGCCTTCAAGATCGCCCATTAGCATATAGTGAAGATCATCTGAGATACCTAAACCGTTTAATAATGTTGCTGCCTCTGAGTCAGCTTCCCAACCGTTTAGCTCTGCAAATTCACCTTCTAGCTCAGCTGCACGCATGCCATCCTCATCACTAAAATCTTCCTTTGCATAAATTGCATCTTTTTCAGTTTTCACATCATATAGGCGTTTGTTACCCATAATGACCGTATCAAGAACTGTATGCTCATCGTATTCAAAATGATTTTGTTTAAGGACAGATAAACGTTCGTCCTTACCCATTGATACATGACCTTCCTGTGCTTCAATTTCACCAGAAAGAATTTTTAAGAATGTTGATTTACCGGCACCATTTGCCCCGATTAAACCGTAGCAATTCCCCGGTGTGAATTTTATATTTACGTCTTCAAATAGTTTACGATCGCCATAGCGAAGACCTACATTACTTACTTGAATCATGCAAGTTCCTCCTTTTTTCACAATGGCTCTAGTATAGCATGAAATATGTTCCATAGTCTATAAACATTATTAAATCAAGGTTTAGCATCATTTAATTATCAAGAGCACAAAAAAGAAATTTAGAAACTTTGAATAACGACATAGAAGACCAGAAAAGGATTTCTGGGGTACTCTTCAAGATTTATAAGGAAATCCTGTTCCTAAACCAGGTGGTGGATACTGGAATCATTTAAAAGAAATGAAGGATTTTTATAAAGGTTTTAAATAAAATTGTAAAAGGAATAAAATGTTCGTTAACAAAGGTACATGGAATTTTATAAAAAACAGGTAAAAGAGTTATCAACTTTAGATGTTATTAGAATGTTAGAACGGAACTTTTTGGAAGAGTTAGCAATTAAGAAGGATGTTGAAATTTTACTTGAAGATCCGTTAACATTCACCATTTTATATAGAAATATCTGTAATAGATGGTAGATGTCATGAGTTACGAAACAATAGTGCCAGTACGTTTTTTATTCAAATGTAAACCAGATATTTAGCGATTATAGGTTTATCTAGCTTATTTTACTCATGAAGAACATTAGAAATTATTAGCTTAAATTACCCTAAATCTATTGTGAGAACAAGGTTACAACGTAATCAGGATGATTCATAATGACGAAAATATAATATGTGTTAATTTTGGAGATCAATTTTAGAAGTTTACCACATATAAACAATTGTTCAGGACTCACTTCAAAAATGAGTGCCTGGTCTATTTTTGTTGTGGTGAATATTAAATTTTATGAAATTGCTATGGACCACAAATCGAGAAACAAGTGTGCTCTTCGAAATTTTTTTGTTCCCAATCATCTATTTTGTTAAAAAAACGGATGAAATCGATGTCCATTGAATTATTTAAAGTACATGCAATGAAAGCGATTTGATTCCATTGTTTAAGGTTAACTGAATTTGGACCAAAATAATTAAAATTCGGTAAAACTTTATATATATGTAGATGTAAAAAAGCAAATGCTTCTTCTGTTAAAAAAATTGAAGATTCATGCCAATGTTCATTTTTAAAATCACCGCTCATGAATTCAAAAACATCACGTTGTTGTAAGTTTTTTAATGTATGTATTTTAATCATTTAATCCTCCTTAACTAAAAAGCCACTCATTTTGAGTGACTTATATCCCTAACAATTGCTTTTTCTTTGCTTCAAATTCGTCTTGTGTTAAAATTCCTGCATCTAGTAGTTCTTTCATTTTAATAATTTCATCTGCAGCACTTACCGCTGTAGATTGAGCAGTAGTCGAATCAGCATGACGTTTTGATTCAATCAAATCTACCATTTCTCGTGCTTGCTTTAATTCTTTTTTTACAAACGTGATTGAATTCTCGTCTTTTACAGCTGCCATTGTTCCACCTTTTGTTTCACTAGATCCGGAATAAGCAAACTGAATATATCCAGTAGTGAGTCCGGGCTCTTTGAATTGGATGGCAGTAATCGATTTAATAGGAATTGATTTTTCTCCTTTTGAACCACCTTTGTTAATGAAGTTTGAAAAACCTTTGGGTTGAATTTTTACGTTGTAGTCATCCACAATTACAGTGAATTTTCCATTAGATTTAAACTCATATACTTTCGACATTGCTAGATTTCCTCCTTTAAAGTTTTTTTCTATGGAATAAACTATACCAAATAGCCCAAATTGTGTCAGTATTAAATATGAAAATAAAAACAGACAACTGTAATTAATTATCTGTCTCACAATCTGTATTGGACTGTTTACCTTGTTCAATTACTTCCTCAAAGGCTACTTTAATTTCCTCAATCGTATAACCATTCACTTGGTTCCCAAACATTGTGGGTCATTGTTTTATTTTGTAGAATGAATTTGAGGGAGGCGAGCTAACTTGGAAATTACAACAGAAAGATTAATAATTAGACCTTTTAAGAGTACGGATTTACAGGATGTATTTGCTATTTATAATAATGATGATACATGTAAGTTCCTATTACATAATAAGTGGACACATGAGGATATGCAGGAAAGATTTAATAAGAAGCTAACAAACGGTGTACTCACTAAAGAATCAATGTTAAGCTTGGCAGTTATATACAAGACTAAAGTAGTTGGTGATTTATCCGTATGGTATACAGATATGAAAGACACTGTTGAGATTGGCTATAGTTTTTCAAATGAAGTAGCAGGGAGAGGTTTGGCAACAGAAGCAGTAAGTAGTTTGGTCTATAAACTATTTGATGAATTTAATGTACATCGTATACAAGCTAATCTTGATGCACGGAATACAGCTTCACAAAAATTGTGTGAACGAATAGGCATGAGAAAGGAAGCCCATTTCATACAAGATTTTTGGAATAAAAATGAATGGACAGATAGTTTTGTATATGGATTGTTACCCTCTGATTTGCAGTAATCGATTTAGTTATTTTCTTGTGCTTTAGGGGTGCTTTAGTTAAATAATCCGTAAAAGATCACCCGTGATGGATGTAGTGAATTTGCTATTATTTTCTCACCTCAATGACCTACCAGAAATACTGCGGACCATGAACAGAATATAAGCTGTCTCACTAAGTATTCTTTGAACCAAAAGTTGACTTTCATTTATAGCTACTGTAAAATATTTTGAAATTACAGTTAAATTCAATGAAAAAGAGAGTAGTTTATGGATAACTGGAAAGCGAATTAGGGATAGTGGAAGCCTGATGCAGAAGCCGTAAATGAAACGCACTTTGGAGAAGGTTCTCGAATTAGGAGTAGAGAATATCGGGGAGTCACCTCGTTAACAATGGAAAGTGGTCATTTGGAATGACAACTAGAGTGGTACCACGGGATAACTATGCTCTCGTCTCTATTATTAGAGACGGGAGCTTTTTTAATTTTTTTAGAGGAGGAAGATGAAATGAACATGAAGGAACAAATAGCCAAAAGCATTGCTGTTGCATTAAAGGATCAGCTTACAGAGAAAGAAATTCAACATTTATTAGAAAAACCAAAAAAATTGGAGCTAGGAGATGTAGCCTTTCCGTGCTTCACTCTTGCTAAAACATGTAGAAAATCACCTCACAGTATAGCTGAAGAGATAAAAAACAATTTGACATGTGAAATCATAAAGGATGTTCAAGTAATAGGAGGATACGTCAATATATTTTTTAATCCGTCAATCGTTACAAAACAGATGCTTACTAAAATATTAGTAGAACAACATTTATATGGAAGTCAGCAGGAATCAAAAGGGAATATTGTTATTGATTTTTCTTCTCCTAACATCGCGAAGCCATTTTCTATGGGGCATTTACGTTCTACTGTAATTGGCAACGCTTTAGCTAATATTGCCGAAAAAAATGGCTATCAAGCAATTCGTATCAACCATTTAGGAGACTGGGGAACACAATTTGGTAAGTTAATTGTTGCCTATAGACGATGGGGCAATCAACAAGCGATTGCGAATGCGCCGATTGAAGAATTATTAAAAATTTATGTGAAATTCCATGAAGAAGCTGAGCAGGACGAAACCCTTAATGAGGAGGCACGTGCTGCATTTAAAGCATTGGAGGATGGGAATGAAGAGGCATTTGCTCTATGGCAATGGTTTAGAGATGCATCATTAGAGGAATTCAATACTATCTATCAACTTCTTGGAATCCACTTTGATTCATACAATGGTGAAGCCTTCTACAACGACAAAATGGCAACAGTTGTCAAGGAACTAGAAGAAAAAGAGCTACTTATAAAATCTGATGGGGCATTTGTTGTGGAAGTAGAACCTATGCCACCTTGTTTAATTACTAAAACAGATGGTGCGACACTTTACGCAACTCGTGATTTGGCAGCTGCTTTCTATCGTAAACAGCACTATGACCCTAAAAAAATATTTTATGTGGTTGGCAATGAACAGTCCCTCCATTTTAATCAACTATTTAGGGTTATAGAGAAAATGGGATATGGATGGGCAAAAGATTTACAACATGTACCTTTTGGGATGATTCTAAAAGACGGTAAAAAAATGTCAACTCGTAAAGGCAAAATTGTTTTATTAGGTGAGGTGCTGAAAGAAGCGATTACTACAGCAAAACGCAATATTGAGGAAAAAAATCCAAAGCTAGAGCAGAAAGATAGTGTTGCCTATCAAGTTGGTGTTGGAGCGGTTATATTTAATGATTTGAAAAATGATCGTTTACATGATATAGAGTTTTCTCTTGAGCAAATGATGAATTTCGAAGGGGAAACAGGTCCATATGTTCAATACACTTATGCACGTATATCATCCCTTTTGGAAAAAATTAATGAACAAAGCAATGAAGTATCTTTTGAAAAGTTGGGTGACCAAGCATGGCCAGTTATTTTACTACTAGAACAGTTTCCGAAAGTAATTTCCAATGCCTTTGAGCAGGCGGATCCATCACAAATTGCTAAATATGCCTTACACTTAGCTCGTTTATTTAATAAATACTATGCCCAAAATAAAATAGTAGCTGAAGATCATATTAGAGGCTCACGATTAGCTTTCTGTCAATGCGTCGCTATCATTTTAAAAGAATCATTAGCATTATTGGGTATTGCAGCACCAAAGAAAATGTAAGCGAAGTACATCTACTACACTGTGGTAGATGTTATTTAAATTGACCAGTACTTGAAAAAATGATAAAAGGGAATAGAATGAAATCGGAGGTCTGACAATAATGGTAAAATTTATAGCTTAGAGAGAAGGTTAAACAAATATGATAAATAAGCAATGGAAGGCTTCCTCGGTGCTAATGGTTGTATGTATTTTTTTCGTTGCCCTCAATATGCGTCCAGCAGTAACCGCCATTGGACCACTCTATAATGTTTTATTGGAGTCATTACATATATCTAATACGAAAATGAGCTTTTTAACATCTATACCAGTATTTTGTATGGGACTCTTTGCACCTGTTGCTGTACCATTACAAAAAAAATTGAGCACAAAAACAGCTATTCCGCTCTTAATTGTCCTTCTTGCCTTTGCAAATGGATTGCGTTTTTTAAAAGAAAGTTATGGTTTACTTGTAGTTACAAGCTTTCTTGCAGGGTTTGCGATTGCGCTTATTGGTCCAATGCTAAATGCCTACATCAAGAAGAAATTTCCGAATCGTTTCACTACAGTTGTCGGAATTTATTCATTTGGAATAGGAACAGGCGCAACACTGAGTGCAGCACTAACCGTAAATCTTTATCGTCATTTTGATGGCAGCTGGACGATAGCTCTAGGTAGCTGGTCAATTCTAGCATTCAGCGCTCTGATAATGTGGTTTCTGTTAGTACAAAAAGAGGAGCGGGAGCTATCAAGGAAAGATGAAAAGTCTGAACATGTAATACGAAATCCATGGAAAAGCTGCAGAGCTTGGACAATTCTAATTTATTTCGGCTTACAAACATCACTATTTTTTTCAGTGATGTCCTGGTTGGTACCAATTTTGCAGGATAAGGGCTATTCACTTGGTGAAGCAAGCTCCATGTTAACATTGATGTCTTTTATACAAATGATTGGCAACATAGTAGTTCCGATACTAATGGAAAAATGGACAAGTCGTATAGCTTGGCTCTTTGCCTTAGGTGTTTTAGGCATATTAGGGTTTGCATTATTATGGGTAGGCTCAGGTACGTTGCTATTAATGGCGGTGTTTATTATCGGTATCGTATTAAGTGGTTTATTTCCAATTGGACTATTATTGCCATTGGATGAGGCAGAAACAAATGAGGAGGCGAATAGTTGGTCGTCTATGGTGTTGTCTGGCGGATTTATAATAAGCGCCATCATTCCAATTGTAATCGGCTATTGCTATGATATTACTGGCAATCATACAGTGACTTTTGCTATTTTCATGATTATTATGCTTGCCATTATGGCAACAACTTATCGTTTAAAGAAAAATTCTCTCTAGCATGCGAAATTGTTTAAGCATGTCTTTTTTTGAAAATTATTTTTGCTACGATTTATAAGTCAATTTTCATAACAAAGTTTTAAAAGAAACAATTTTTATAGGTATAAGGAATTGATTAAAAGAAGCAGCCAATATGTTTATAATATAACTTACATAATAATATTATTATGTAAACTTGAAGCGTAAATAAACCTTGTTTATGATAGATAAAGAAAGAAGCTGAAAGAAAGTATTGGTGAAGCTATGCGGAAGAAGATGCTCATTTTGGGTGCGACAGCTATTCTATTAACAGGCTGTAGTAATCAAACAGTGGCAGAACTGTTTGAGACAAAAAATGCAGAGACAAAATCAGAAAAAGCGGTAACAAAGCAGGAAGAGAAAATAGTGCCAGAGGTAAAAGTTGTTGGTGAAAACGGTATTGGTGCAGGACTTATTGTTAGGCAGGATCAAGATAAGCTTTATATAGTCACAAATGGGGCACTCGTAGCCTCTAAGCCAATTGCCCTCGTTGAATTTGCGAATAATAAGCTTAAGGAAGCGACTGTGCATTATATGTCTACAGCACATAATATCGCCATTTTACAAGTATCCTATAAAACCTCTGTAAAGGTACCAACAGTATATAAGGGAGATTTAAATAAGCTTTCGGTTTATGTCGATGGATTGCCACACATTATCCATAAATATAGTGATAAAGTTGCTGCTTATTATATAGATGTAGAACAACCATTACCTCTAGGGAGTCCTGTACTGGAGGCAGAGAATGGTGAATTTGTAGGTATCTACTTTAATCGTCAGCAAAACGAAGTTTCACAGCCATACATATTGCCATTTAAAGACATAGCTCAACTAGTAGATGAGTGGATTGAGGAAGGAATGAGGGTTAGTGATCGACTATCCCAATCCAAAAATTTGTACCCCTATATAGAACAGGGGGATCAAGCTGCTGTAACGCAGGTGATTGAAAAGTATGGAAAAAATATTTTTGCTTATAATGAAGATGAAATTAAGCAATTTTTAGATGTATTTCATAAGCATTTAAAGGCAGCTGTTGATATTCAAGACGCTAGTGTAATGGAATCTATTGTTGGAGCAGACGATTTACAGGATACTTTGAAAAATATGGTCTCTTATTATGCCTCTAAACAGGCGAAAATTAATTTTTCCAAGACTACTATAAAAAACATTAAAGTGATAAATCAGCGTTTGGTTGTGCGTGCAAAAACAGAATATTTACTGACGAATTCTGCAGGTCAGGAGGCACTTGCTAATTCGAAGATGCTTTATGAAATGATAAAAAATGAACAGGGCGAGTATAAGCTTATTCGTCTAACTACTGAGGAGTGAAAAGTTGGATGGAGCAAGCAAGACAAATGCTACAACATCATTTTGGCTATGATTCATTCCGTAATGGACAGGCACAAATTATTCAGCAAACATTACAAGGACAATCCAGTCTTTGTGTAATGCCAACAGGAGGTGGCAAATCAATTTGCTATCAAATTCCAGCTCTTATGCTGGAGGGCTTAACGCTTGTGATATCCCCTCTTATCTCTCTGATGCAAGATCAGGTGGAAGCATTACGTGCGGCAAATATTCCAGCAGCTTATATTAACAGTACCCTATCTGTACAAGAAGTGAATGAAACAATGCAGCTTGCAAGTGCAGGTTATTTAAAGCTGCTTTATATTGCACCAGAGAGATTGGAAAGTGCTGCATTTTTACAGGCACTCTCTTATTTGTCAGTACCGCTATTAGCTGTAGACGAAGCCCACTGTATTTCTCAATGGGGACATGATTTTAGACCAAGTTATCGAGCGATCCAAAAATTATTTACATTGTGGCCACAAAAGCCAACAGTCTTAGCCCTTACAGCAACAGCAACGCCAGCTGTATGTGAGGATATTAGACAGTTATTAGAGATTGACGAGCAATCAGCGGTAATTACAGGGTTTGCACGAGATAACCTAGCCTTTTCAGTTTTGATCGGTGAAAACAAAGAACGTTATATTAAAAATTACCTCACAAAGAACAAGCAGGAAGCAGGCATTATTTATGCTGCCACACGAAAGGCTGTGGATGCAATTTATGATGTCTTAAGTCGTTCTGGAGAATCTGTTGCAAAGTACCATGCTGGCCTAGCAGAGGAGATGCGCATGTTAGAGCAGGAACGTTTTTTAAAAGATGAGGCGCGTATTATGGTGGCGACTAACGCTTTTGGCATGGGGATAGACAAGAGTAATGTACGTTTCGTTATTCACTATCAAATGCCACGCAATATGGAAAGCTATTATCAGGAAGCAGGGCGTGCAGGACGCGATGGTTTACCAAGTGCCTGCATTTTACTGTATGCATCAGGGGATGTTCAAACACAGCGCTTCTTAATTGAACAGACACAGGATGAATCCCGAATTACCCAGGAACTAGTAAAGCTACAAACGATGGTGGATTACTGTCATACAGAGGGATGTTTACAAAATGCAATTCTCCTCTATTTTGGTGAAAAGGCAGGAGAGCCATGTGGTCGTTGCGGTAATTGTAATGATGGGCGAGAGATCAAGGATGTAACGGAAGATGCGCAAAAGGTGCTAGCCTGTGTCGTACGGATGGGGCAAAAATTTGGCAAGACAATGGTGGCTCAGGTGCTAATTGGCTCCAAAAATCAAAAGATGACGGAATTTGGCTTTGCACGGTTGTCAACTTATGGCATTTTAAAAGGGCAGTACTCTTCCAAAGATGTCTCTAGTTTTATTGAATTTTTAATCGCGGAAGGATTACTAGCCGTTAAGCACGGTACGTATCCAACGATCTTTGTATCAGAGGAAGGCAAGGCGGTTTTACTTGGCAATCGCAAGGTTATGCGAAAAGAAGCTGTTATTGTCCATAAGCTGGCAGACAATGATCCGCTGTTTGAGCATTTAAGAGCATTGCGAAAACAGATTGCAGATGAGGAACAAGTACCACCATTTGTGGTGTTCTCTGATAAAACATTACGAGAATTATGCGAGCAAAAGCCAATGGAGCTTGAAGGCTTACGACGTGTGAGTGGAATTGGTGAAGTAAAGTTTGAAAAATACGGCAAACGATTCTTCGAGGCACTCCAATCGTTTTTGAAGGAAGCATCCAATATTTAGTTTGAATCGTGTGACTAGGGTTTGTTGCTCAAAACAAAAAAGCGTGAGAAATCATAACCTTGATTTCTCACGCTTTTCTGACATTAAATTTTGTAACAGTCTCTTTTGATTCTATCCCCGGAAAGATACTATTTTTTCCAATGCTCTGAAATAAATTGATCTCTACCCGAAATTGCTCGGTCCTTTTGATAATGCTCAGGCTCTTTTTCATAATAATTCTGATGATAATCTTCTGCAGGATAAAAGTGTTGAGCATCGCGAATTGTGGTTACAATAGGCTTATCAAAGCGTCCACTTTTTGCTAATTTCTCTTTGGATGCTTCGGCGATCTGTTTTTGTTCTTCGGAATAGGTAAAAATTGCGGTTGTATAGGATTCACCACGGTCATGAAATTGGCCATAAGCATCTGTAGGATCAATTTGCATCCAGTAGATATCTAGAAGCTGCTCATAGCTAAAGATGCTAGGGTCAAATTCAATTTCTACTACCTCTAAATGGCCAGAAGTGCCTTTTTTAACATCCTCATAAGTAGGATTTTCTAAATGGCCACCCATATAACCTGAAGTAACCTTATGTATGCCATCCCATTCAATAAATGGCTTGACCATACACCAAAAACAACCGCCAGCAAATGTAGCTTTTTCTATCATAGTTGATCATCCTTTCTAACGTGAAAATATTATAGCATTATTTTGCTCTCTACTGACACTTTCGGTGTAAAATAACGAGTAGATGGATAATTGTAGGAGACACAATATTTTAATGAAACTTTCCTTATGGTGAATCGTTACATTAACTATATTACAATAGAGGAGTTATGCAATATGGAAGAGCAAGAGTATACAAGACGCTCACAACGTCCCAAAAAACGTCGATTGCGTAAAGGAAGGGCATTATTTTCATTGCTATTGCTATGTATCATCGTCCTAGTTGGTTATTCTGTGATGCAATATCGAAGCGGACTTGAGCTAGCAAATGACACAAAAGTCGCACAAGAGGATTTTAGCGGTGATACAGTTAAAGGAGATATTGAGAATTATTTATTATTAGGCATTGATAGTCGTGGGGAGGAAAAATCACGTACGGATACAATGATGGTTTTGTCCTGGGATAAAAAAACAAATAATGTCAAGCTAGTATCATTAATGAGGGATATATATGCAGATATTCCCGGCTACCAATCATATAAGCTCAATACAGCTTATTATTTAGGTGGTGTGCAATTATTAAAGGAAACAATTAGCAATATGTTTGGTCTTCCCATTCATCATTATGCCATTATAGATTTTAAAAATTTTGAATCATTAGTAGATATTTTAGCGCCAAAGGGGGTTGAAATAGATGTTGAAAAAGATATGTCTGAAAAGATAGGTGTTGCCTTAAAGCAGGGTGTGCATAACCTAAACGGGAAAGAATTACTTGGCTATGCTCGCTTCCGACATGATGCAGAGGGTGATTTTGGCCGTGTGGCACGTCAGCAAAAGGTCATTGAAGCCTTAAAGAATGAAGTGTTAGCACCTCAAAATATTTTGAACTTACCAAAGTTTGTTGGAGCAGCACAAGGGTATGTCACAACGGATTATTCCTCCTCTGGGGAAATTCAGCAGGTACTAAAAATGGTGTCAAAAGGGAAGGTCAAAATTGAAAAGGCCACTATCCCAATTGAAGGAAGCTATCAATTCAAGACCTTTAGTCATGCAGGGGATTCGATCGTTATTGATGTTGAGAAAAATAAAGCCTTTTTAAGTGATTTTTTGGGTATGAAGCTGGAGTGATGGTTCGCATAAGTCAACATTATCCTGTAATATAAAGGTAAAGCATTTGGATTGGGGTGGGTATATGGAAAAAGAAAGACCAAAAGAGCGGTCTAATTTGTTTTCGACTAAGTTCATCCGCTTTTTAGGTGGGAAAAACTTATTTTTTACACTCATTACTTTGTTATTGCTGGCATGTGTTATTTTCATGTTCCAAAAGGTTTCTTTTATATTTACCCCGCTGAAAGTATTATTTGAGGTAGTAATTTTACCTGGGGTACTTGCCATCATCGCCTATTATTTATTGCGTCCATTATTAGGCATTCTAGAAAATTGGCGTATCCCAAGAGTCTGGGGTATTTTGATTTTATACATCGCTGTCATCGGTTTCATTACATTACTAGTAGTTCTTGTTTATCCGTTTCTTCGAGATCAGTTTACAAATTTAGCGCAGGAGTTTCCAGGGTATTTTATGGCACTGACGCAAAATATTGTGGAGTACTTAACACATTCTCGCTTCAATGAGTATTTAGATAAAATAAACTTTAACTATGACGAGGTTGTTAAGAATGTCACAACCGATTTAATTGAAACGGTGAAAGATACAGCGACGAACTTAGCGCAGGGTGTTGCATCTGGTATTACTGGCTTCCTTTCAACTTTAACGGGCATTATTCTGTCATTAGTAACGGTGCCATTTATATTATTTTATTTACTTAAAGATGGTGAAAAGTTACCGAAATTTATGTTAAACATCTGTCCACCTCGTATGCGTAAAGAGGTGCATGAAATTTTTCACGATATGGACAAGCAAATTAGCTCTTACATACAGGGTCAAATTTTAGTGTCGATGTGCATTGGTGCCATGGTAACAATTGGTTTTTTAATTATTGGCATGAAATATGCCTTATTACTAGGGTTCCTTGCAATGATTACAAGTGTCGTTCCATATTTGGGGCCTGTCATTGCGATTACACCTGCTGTTATTATCGCCCTAGTAACATCACCATTTATGCTGATAAAGCTCGCAATTGTTTGGACAGTGGTACAGCTTATTGAAGGGAAATTTATTTCACCACAAATAATGGGGAAATCGCTTAGCATCCATCCAATCACCATTATTTTTGTATTATTAACGGCTGGTTCCTTATTTGGTGTACCAGGTGTTATTTTAGGAATTCCGGGATACGCTATCTTTAAAGTGCTTGTAACCCATTTATTTAAACTATTTAAACAGCGATATAATCGTTATGAAGACGAGGAACATCAGCAATATGAAGTATGAGAAAAAACAGTTACTGCGTAAAAGCAGTAACTGTTTTTTATGGAGTTTATTGTGATAGGTATAAACCTAATACCAAGGACTTAAGATTGTGCTGTTAATTGGACTTGCGCTAATTGATTGACCGCTTCCTGTAGCACTTCTTTTGGCTGTACCAATGCTAAACGTAAATAGCCTTGTCCAGCTGAGCCAAATACCGTACCGGGAACTGTCACAACGCCAACTTGTTCAATTAGCTTAAAGGCTAATTCTGTACAATCAATATCATATGGATATTTCGCCCATACAAACATCCCTCCATCTGAAGGAGCTACATCCCATCCGATTGTTCGTAGGCCATTCATTAATGTTTTATGACGTTCAGAAAATGTTGCTCGAAGGCTTGCTGTAATTTCCTCTGCGTTATCAAGCGCAACAACGGCTGCATCTTGAATAGGCTCAAATATGCCAAAATCTAGATTTGATTTTAATTGCTTTAAAATGGCAATCATCTCAGCGTTTCCTGCGATATAAGCGATACGTGTACCTGCAAGGCTAAAGCTTTTGGATAATGAGTTAATTTCCATCCCAACTTCTTTGGCACCAGGAGCGGCAAGGAAGCTAATCGGGCCATCACCTGTAAAGTAAAACTCGGAATAGGCCGCATCATGTAGGACAATAATGTTATATTTTTTAGCAAAAGCAACGACTTTTTCGAAATAGGCTAAAGATGGCATTGCAGGGACAGGATTGCCTGGTAAATTTAAAATCAATAGCTTTGCTTTTTGGGCAATTTCTTCTGGAACCGCATCTAAATCTGGTAAATAGTCGTTGTCAGCTGTTTGAGGCATATAATAGGGTGTCGCACCTGCAAGATGAATTCCTGCATCGTAGGCAACGTACGCAGGGTTTGTCGATAACACGATGTCACCTGGGTCACAAAAGGCGATTGGTAAATGCACTAACCCTTCTTGAGAGCCAATTGTTTGAATAATTTCAGAAGCAGGATTTAACTCTATATTGCTACGACGTTTATAATAGCGGCTTACTGCATCGTAAAAGCGTTGCGTACCCGTTAATGTATAGCCATAGGACTCTGCTAAACCTGCTCTATAGGACAAATGCTCACGAATTTTTGCATGTGGGGGAAGGTCAGGACTTCCTAAGCTTAAGTCAATCATCTTCATGCCTTTTTCTTGCTGAAGCTTGGCATGGTTTTTTAAATCTCCAAAGATTGCTGGTGTGAATAATGACATTTTTTTAGACGGTACAATTTTCAAACTAGTACACTCCTTATAGTTGTATAACAGAATAGTAGTTCACATTTTATCATACTAAAGCACATAAAGGGAAAGTTATTCTGAAAAAAGAATATTTTTCTGAAAAGGAGAAGATGTTTGCGTAGATTAGCGTAACTATTTTAGGGAATGCTGGAAATATAAAAAATGACGGAAAATTGGAAACATATCTGCTATCATAAAAACAGGAAAGGGAGATGAACAATATGGAAGTGCATTCTTTAAGTGGACCAAGTGGGACAGGGAAAAGTACAAGTGCCCTTGTCTTCGCGCATAAAATTGGTGTTGAGGCTATTATTGATGATGGTCTACTGATTGTTAACGGTGTGAAAGTAGCAGGTCTCTCCGCAAAATTTGAAAAAAACACAATAACAGCCGTTCGCCGTGCTATTTTTACAGATGATGCTCATCGTGAGGAAGTAAAAAAAGCACTTGATACATATAAGGTACAGTCTATTTTATTGATAGGTACGTCTGATAAAATGACAAAAACAATAGCTCGTCAGCTAGAGCTTGGGTCAATCGAAAACTATTATTATGTGGAAGATGTGCGATCTCAAAAGGAAATTGACAAAGCACGCTTTATTCGTCAAACCCAAGGTAAACATGTCATGCCTATACCGTATCGCCAAGTAGAGCAAAACTTTTTTAAACGCTTAGTTCAAAGAGGAATGGAAATTTTTTCGTCAAAACGTGAAAAAATAGGGGAGACAACGATTGTTCGTCCTGATTTCCAACAGGAATATATAGAAATTGGTAAGCATGTCTATGTACAGCTATTGACATATTGCTGTGCCCAGCATGATATTGTTCACAAGGTTGAGCAAGTGCAATTAACATTAGGGGAGCATGCGTTTACCACAATTACATTACAGCTTAAGGTACCAATCGATTATTCATTACCTGAACAATTGTATGCATTACAAAAGAATGTGCAATCCGATTTTTTTCAGCATTTTGGTTACGAACTAGATGCCATTCATCTTCACATAAAATTAGCCATATTAAAGATAAAAACATAAAAAACAGGTCCTCTACTCGCATTTAAGCGTACAGAGGACCTATTTTTTTATTTTGATTGGCGTGTAAATTGAGGTTGACGTTTTTCGACGAATGCACGACAGCCCTCTGAAAAATCATTTCCGACAAATGGTGTAGAGCCTTTCCATAACGATGGCACACTGTCCACGCATTCTTGAACAGATTGTTTAACGGCTAATAGTGATTCGGGGGACATTCCTGCCACAAGCTTACCCATACGAATCATGTATTTATTAATATCTTTTGCAGCAACTAAATAATTTAGCATGCCAAGCTTAAACGCTTCCTCGGCTTTAAACATACGGCCTGTAAAAACTAGATCCTTCGTTGTAGAAGGCCCAACAAGTTGTACTAAGCGCTGTGCAAATTTGTTATTTAAAGTAATCCCTAATTTGCCAACAGGAATTCCAAGTTTCGCTTTTTCTGAGCCGATGCGAATATCGCAGGCTAAGGCAAGTTCTAAGCCTGCCCCCATTGCAGGTCCATTGATAACGCCAATTGTTGGAATGGGTAAACGCTCAATCGTAGAGATTGTTTTTTCCATATGTACAAAGGCTTCCTCGGCTTTTTCGAGAGAAATGGCATTAAATTCTTTAATATCGGAGCCAGCCGTAAAATTTTCACCAGACCCCCGTAAAATTAATACTTTGTTTTTAGGATTGTCTAAAACTTGTAAGGCTATCTTAGCTAATTGATCCCACATATTTGCGGTTAGTGCATTCTTCGCCTGTGGACGATGAATTGTAATGATCGCTAGTCCTGCTGTTTCCTGATAAATAATTTTTGCTTCTTCTGCCTCTAATCGAGTTGTTTTCACTTGCATACTCGAAACGCCCCCTACATTAGTTCATACGTTTATTATATAACACAAACGGTAATAAACACTAAATAATACGAATTTTCATGTAAATTTGCTTTGTGTTACAAGAATAAAGGCATTTTAAAGAAATTGTACTACAACAGAAGAAAGGGGAGTTGCTATTGTAGGAAAATAAAAAAACAAAAGATACTACTATACTAGTTTGAGAAGCGGTATTTTGTATGATTATTACAGATTATCCGACATTATCATTTATTAAAATAAATATAACCTACGCACCCATAATATAGTAAAATAAAATACAAAAAACACGCACAGTTATTAGGGAGGGAAATTCTTGGTCACATTAGAGCAGGCATGGAATAGCTATTTATTACTCTTACATTCTTTAAAGAAAAGTGCTGCTACCAAAAAACAGTACAATTTAGATGGGAAGCAATTTTTAGCGTTTGCCCATGAGAAAAACTACTTGGATGTGAATCATCAGTTCAAAGAATTGTTATTTATATATAGTAATTACTTAAAGGAAACGTACGTAAATATCAACACATTTAATCATAAAATGGCTACATTACGAGGCTTTGTTGATTTCGTTTTTTTACGAGAGTGGGTGGAACCATTTGATTATGAGGTCATTTTACAGCCAAAAAAGAGACAAAAAGAGGCATTGAAATTACTGACAACGAAGCAATTGATGAACATTACGAATGTCTGGCCAACTTATTTTCAATATGCGAAAACTCAAGAGCATGCTTGGCTGGCTAGACGTAATGGCTGTATTGTGCAAATGCTGCTGGAAACAGGTTGTAAGCCAGCAGAGCTTGTACGAATGAAATGGACGCATATGCACTCGGATTCAACGTTCATCTATATTGCTAACCACAATGGGCGCCGAGAAATTAAACTTTCTCCAATTTTAGTAGACATGTTGAAACACTATAAAGGTGCGACAGAGGAGATGCATCAGCAAGAAGCAGGGGAATGGATGTGGGTCAGTGAGGCTAGCCATTCAAAATCAATTTCAACAAAGACAGTAGAGCGAATTTTTCAGGCTATTTCTAAGGATATTGGCATGAATGTCAGAGCAACAGATTTACGTTATACCGTTATGCAGAAGGCGTTTCAAAGTGAAAAAACAATTGAACATATTCAGCAAACAATGGGTTATGTCCGAAAATGGGTGCTAACAGAAAGACAAGAGCGTTTTAAATAACTTTCTAACAAGAGAACCAGAAAAGAACAAAGGTGACAGTCCCCCTTGATGAGTAATTGTAAAAAGTTTTAGAAGGAATGATCTATTTTGAATATCCTTATTAGTGCCCTAATAATTATTGTTTATATCCAGCTTATGTATTTTATTTTTAGGAAGTTAATGAAATTCATGAAGCGAAAAAGTTCTGACTTCATTGTCCAAATTTTTCCTGGGTGGATTTTAATATTGTTATCAAGTTGTTGTATAGTATTATTTTCCCCACCATATTTCACCTATCAATTTGTTTTTAAATTTATTATGTTTACCTCTATAGGAGTTTGTTCCGTTTCATTTTTCCTATTGTTTGTTATAAAAAATATAAGTTTAGATAAATATAATACTATAATTTTAAAATTGAAAAATAATAGGAATATAAATTAAATTTTATAAAAGTCGGTTCCCTTTCGTCCAGGAATCCGACTTTTTAATTTTGTTATAAATGATTTAACGCTTTGACATTCACTTTAACGGTTAAATGATGTTTTCCACCTGTATAAACTCCCTCGACAGGACTTATATCGGAGTAATCACGACCAATACATAAAATAATATGGTTTTCTAAAACTTCCACATTGTTTGTTGGATCTAAACCAATCCAACCGATCCCAGGTATCATTACTTCCACCCAGGCATGTGTCGCAATATCACCGACTAAAGCTGAGTGTTCATCAACGTATAGATAGCCACTTACATAACGAGCTGGAATTCCTTTCGCTCTTAGCACCGCGAGCATGACATGGGTGAAGTCCTGACATACACCACGTTTAAGCACAAAGGCTTCATTTGCAGTTGTTGTCACATCCGTTGCACTAGGGTCATACTCAAATGTTGAATATAAATACTGCATTAAATTAAGTGAAAAAAGGACTGGATTTTCAGCATGACCAATGGCATGATACACTTCCTCTAATTGATTTTCTGTCATATACGTAAAATGGGTAAATTTTAAATAGGGCAGATAGTGTTCATAAAATAGCTGAGAATGAAATATCGTTTGCATCTCTGGAGAATATTGAATACGATGAATAAACGGCGCACGCTGAATACTCACGATAGAAGTAGTTTGAATTTCCAATTCCTGATGCTGCTCAGGAATATAGAAAGTTCCAACTGTATTCCCCCAAATATCGGTATGCTCACGTGTTAAGGATGAGGGGGTTATAGCAATTCGATAGGATAATAAGCGCTGACGCTCATCGCTTCTTGGCTTTAAGCGGATTGTATTTAAGCTTTGGTCAACTTCAGACTCATATTGAAACTTATTAGTATGTTGAATTTCAAATTTCATTGTGTCCGCTTCCTTCTGTTTACTGACTTGCTTGTTGAAAGGGAGCTGTATTTGATTCCCTTCAAGGTTGTATGCTGGGTTCATATAAATAATAAACTGTCGCGAATGTTTGACTAAATTCAATACATTGGCGCAATCTTTCCTCCATTAATAAAATAATATCCTCTAAAGTAAAATTCCATAAATCCATATTCGTCATGGCGAAGATTGAGCTTTTCAAAGGGGAGTGTAACTCTAAAAACCTTTCTGAAAGAGAGTCCTTTTCTATTTGGATAAACGCCTCCTCTAATTTTTGTAGACAAAACATGAAAGATCGAGGGAAATGCTTATCCTGCAATAAATATTGAATAACACAGAGCAAATTTGTTTGATGATGTTTGCGTAAATAAGATTCTGTTGCCTCTGATAATTCAAGTAGAAAGGCACCATCCACTTCATTCATGGGTATCGCAACGTGTTTATGTTGCTCCAATACGATTAATATCATGCGAATCGTTTTTTCGGCCCGTTCCATCCATTTCCCAACTTGCATAAAGTAAAAAGGTAAATCACGATCCATGGACCCCTCAATTAATCCTGTAACTGTTAAAGAAGTCTTACGAACATTTTGCAAAAAAGAATTCAGCACAATAATTGGAATAGGCATTTGCCTTCCCATTATTTCCTCTTTAAGAGACAAATAAAATGAATTTTGCAATTCCCACAGTTCCGTAGGGATACTATCACGGGTCACACGTGCATTTTCTCGAATAGCACTCACAGTTGTCAAAAGGGCATTACAATTCTTTTTCGAAAAAAGTAAATATTCAATAAGAGGATTCACTCGAATTTTTTCAAAACAGGACAAATACTCTTCCTTTGAGGCACAAATATTTAATATAGCTTCCCAATGGTCAATATACTCATGCTCTTTCCCAGATTGCTCCAACATATTTAACAGCTGTCCCTGTAATATATGTGCGTTTGTTTGCGTACGTTCACTATATCTTGCCATCCAGTAAAGTGCGTCGGCTACTCGGCTTAGCATGCTGCCATTCCTCCTTTAATATCCATGTATCTTTTGCGCCACCACCCTGTGACGAATTCACCACTAGTGAGCCTTCCTTTAGTGCTACACGCGATAAACCACCAGGTAACACATTAATATCCTCACCCTTCATCACATATACACGCAAATCTACATGGCAAGGATAGAACCGACTATTTTGAAAGGCTGGAGCCCTAGATAATTTAATAGTTGGCTGTGCAATATATTGAGATGGTTTTTCATTAATTTTTTGTTTAAATCTTGCAATTTCATCCTCACTTGCATGAGGCCCAATTAGCATATCGTAGCCACCAGAAGCGCTGACATTTTTGATTACTAGCTCTTTCATATGCGCTAGAACCCAAGTCCGCTGGCTGTCATCACTTAGATGATAGGTCGTGACATTTTGTAAAATTGGCTCTTCTTTTAAATAGTAGCGAATCATATCAGGTACATAGGCATACATCGCCTTATCATCAGCAACACCATTCCCAATAGCATTTAAAATCGCAATATTCCCGGCTTTATAAGCTGCCATTATATGTGGAACACCAAGTAGTGAATCCTCCCGAAAAACAATGGGATCTAAAAAATCATCATCAATTCGACGATAAATTATATCAATCTGCTCTAAACCATAGATTGTTTTTTTATACACTTTTTCATTTTGAACAACTAAATCACGACCCTCTACAAGCTGAATATTGAGTTGCTGTGCTAAAAAAACATGATCGTAATAAGCTGAATTGTACATCCCTGCTGTCAATAAAACTGCCCTAGGCTCAGCATCAGGTGGCAAACATCGTGGTCGATGAGCGAGAAGAGCCTTTTTCATGAAGGCCATTTGTTTATCGAGAGACTGAATGGTATGCTTTGAGAAAAATTCAGGATACACTTCCTTCATCACATAACGGTTTTGAAAAACATAGGATATACCGGATGGATTACGTAAATTATCTTCAAGCACAAAATAAGTGCCATACTCATCTCGAATTAAATCGATTCCAGCTAAGAAAATATGATTATTGATCGGAACCTTTACTCCAAGCATTTGGTAATAATAATAAGGATTATTCTCTATGAGCTGCCTTGGAATTAATCCATCATTAATAATGGTCTGTTTATCATAGATGTCTTGTAAAAAGCAATTTAGGGCCTGCACACGTTGCTTAACACCTGCTTCAATTATTTCCCATTGCTTATAAGGAATGATAATGGGTACAAAATCAAAGGGCATTGTACGCTCCGTTCCACCTTGAGCTCCATAAACGGTAAAGGTAATTCCTTGTCTTAGAAAACTAGATTGGGCTTGCTGATATTTCTCGTCTAACTGCGCCTTCGAAAAAGCATTCAGCTTCTGATAAAAAGACCGATAATGAGGCTTCGGCTGTTTGCCATCTAACATTTCATCAAAAAATAAACCAGATTCATATAAATTCATCATATGGATCGCCTCCGAATTTAAGTAGTAAAGAAAAAATGTTAAACTAATAGCGAATACATAAAAGGAGCAGGTAAAATGACAATTATTAATTTAATGCAAGCATATGAGCTAGATAAGCTTTCAAAATTAGATATTACAGATGAGGAAATTGTACAAACATTGCACACAGGGGATGTGTCGATTTGGAAAGAAAGGGTACCTAATTACGAATTTTTAGAAACATTAGCACTTTTTCAAGAAGGGGAACAATTGTTCTTAGATGCCTTACATGGTAACTATCGTATAAAATATGTAACATTGCCAGGCATTCAACGTTTACTTCATCTTCGTTTTCAATTAGAAGAAGGGAAGGACTATCAATTATTAGAAGCAGGCATTCAGAATCTAACTTGTCATGAAGAAACCATCACTAAGCTTCAGCGAATGCTTTCAACAAACTGGACATTGTCAAAGCATGTAGATGGAACATACAGCATATTTATGAAGTAGATATAATCCAAATAATCCCATTCGCGTTATGAGACGAATCGACATGTATTATACCCCATCTTGTCTTTTTTTAAATCGTCTCATCGCAATTAAGTATACTAGATTTAAATATTCATTCTTCTAACGCTTTATGCATAAAACGGGGAATTTTCAAAAAATAAAGATGATTTTCTTTCTAAAGAGAATCGTCTTTTTTAACGTTTAAAATAGAACAAATGTTCTGTGCAATAAAAAAGGGCATTTTTTTCATCATAAAGTTCCCAAATTTATATTTGGGAACATTTTTTCATGGTAAAATAGAGCATATTGGAGGGATTTGATGCAAAAGACCAAGCTACCGAAATTCATGAAGGACTTCCTTGTTTATTTAACAACTATTAGAGGAAAGTCTCAGCGTACAAGAAAAGAATATGAATATGATCTGACACTCTTTTTCCGATTTCATTTAGCTGTCCAACAGGATTTAGATATGGGCAATATCACCTCTATCGATATTTCTACTATTACAATAGAAGAAATACGTGACATCACACTGGAAGATCTCTACTTATTTATGGAATATTGCGAGGTGCAGCGTGGAAATTCTGCATCTGCAAGAGCAAGAAAGGTTGCTACCTTAAAATCATTTTTTAAATATTTAAAAGGAAAGCGACGTCTTATCGAAGAAAATCCAGCCGATGAATTAGAAACACCAAAGATTGGGCGAAAACGACCAATTTATATGAATATAGAGGAAGCTAGACAATTTATCGACGGCATTCAATCTAATCATGCCTCACCCAGAAATTATTGCATGATGATGTTTTTCTTGAATTTAGGAATTCGAGTATCAGAGCTTTGTCAGTTAAATAAATCATCCATACAAGGTCGATATCTAACTGTTGTAGGTAAAGGAAATAAAGAACGGACAGTTTATTTAAATGATAGCTGTATGCAGGCACTCACAGACTATGAAGCTTGTGGAAAGACAGCCTATAAAGGAGAGGGAGAAGAGCCCCTATTTGTTTCTCAAAAGGGAACACGCTTTACTCGGCAAACCGTAGCTAAAATAGTGAAACAGATTAATCATCAATCAGGACTTCAAAAAGAAAGATTGACACCGCATAAACTCCGACATACCTCTGCTACCATGATGTATAAAGCAGGGGCAGATATCCGTAGCCTTCAGCATATACTGGGGCACTCAAGTGTGGCGACAACGCAAATTTATACGCATATTGAAGATGAACAACTTCAACAGGTGCTCGAAAATAACCCATTTAATATTGTCCACAATAAATAAAATACTATATCTTACAAATTTAAAGGAATTCTACGATGTTAAAGAGAATATGTCATAATAGAACATATGCTGAATAGAGTTCAATAAACACAAAGTAAGGGGAGAAGCCTTTGAATTCATTTATTACAAATCAGCTAATGGAAACTAGGAATAGTTTATTGGCTGAAATCGAGCTGTTAACTAATACTCAGTTCAATGGGAAGCACGAAGCAAGCAGTTGGAGTATAGCGCAAGTTTGCCATCATTTAGTTTTAGTGGAGGAATCCACTATTAAAGCGATTGCATGGGGATTAAAGCAAGTAGATGCTCAAAAAACAATACGAAAAAATGTTCAACAAATTGCCGACAGATCTAATAAAATTATAGCGCCGAAAATTGTTGAACCGGCTGAAGATCTATTTACTGTTCAGCAAATAATGGATTTATTGAATGCTTCAAGAAAAAAATTAATTACCTTTCTTGATACAATCGAGGATAAATCCATATTAGCTGAGAAATCCGTGAAGCATCCAGCACTTGGTGAATTGCCTCTTGATCAATGGATTGAACAAATATATTTACATGAACAGCGACATATTGAACAAATAAAAGAGATCAAAGGTGCATTAGAGTCAACCTCTAACACTTTATAGAACATCCAATATCTCCATTTGAAGATGGAGATATTGGTTTTTTATTGTCGTCCATTATATTTATTTTATAAGCAAATACTTGACGACTAAAGAAAACTGTTATATATTAAATAAAAATAAAAACAACTGTTATAAAACAGTTTGATTAGAGGAGGAACTCTTATGTCAAAGTATCGTGATGGCTATGAATTTTATTGTGAAATGTGTGAACGTTATGGATTAGAACCAATTTCTTTTCGTTATTATGTCCTACAGTTATCTCAACAGCAACTTTCTGCTTATAACATGCAAGCCAAACAATTAGGCGTTTAAGGATGTGATTATTACGGAAGCCGATGTGAATATTTTATGAAAAGCCCAGCCATACTAATTGATATGGACTGGGCTTTTAAATAAATCAATTATGCCTCGGCATAATAGTATCCAGAATGGGCTTGACTTCTACTAAAAGAAGTTAAAAGAAATATCAGACAACTTATTGACTTGAGAATTCATCTGTTATATATTATTTAACAAATAATGTTTCTGTTATAGAACAATTATTATTATTTAAGCTACACATTTGAAAGGAAGTTATTAGGATGACAGATTATCGAGAAGGCTATGAATTTTATCGACAAGTATGTGAGAAACACGGACTTGAACCAATCAATTTTCATTATTACATTTTAAATTTATCGCAGGAGCAATTAGATGCATACAATGAACAAGCAAAAGCATTGGGAGGCCGAATAGAATATGAAATCTCTTAGCGCATGAAATGCCTTACTGCCTGTATGTGACAGTAAGGCATTTTTGAATGTACCCTAAAAGAAGAATTTATTTAAGTATCGTAAAAATTACATCAAAATCATATATTCTAAAGATAAAAAGCCTAAAGATAACATTTTAGATAGTACTATAGAATTACATATCTTTAAAATAAGAGAAATAATGTATGTTTAATGCACCTAAATTTTGTCGATTTCCTTGAAATTTATCAAATCCAGATTTGAATGTTTTTGATATTTGGGTTGAATTAACTGCTTTTCTAGGACTATAATATAATTACATAAAAAAGGGCACTATACCACAACTTTATACCTCGAAGTAAGATAAAGCAAAAGTACCAAACCCTTCTTATTTTAATGAACGGAGAATGAAAATGATGAATATCACGCCTAGTAGTATCAATCAAGTTAACTACAGTTTGAAAGAATTACAAGATATTTTTTCAGCCATGAATAGTTCAATCATTGTTGCCATTACAGACAGAACTGGAAAAATCACTTTTGTTAATGATCATTTTTGCAAAATATCAAAATATACGCGTGAAGAATTATTAGGTCAGGATCACCGTTTGCTTAATTCGGGCTTCCATCCAAAATCTTTCTTCAGAGAAATGTGGAAAACAATTGGTAAGGGGAATATGTGGAATGGCGAGGTATGTAATCGCGCAAAGGATGGCAGCCTGTATTGGGTAAAAACAACAATTATTCCGTTCCTGGATGATAACGGAAAGCCATATCAATATATTGCTATACGAGTTGATATTACTGCTCAGAAGGATATAAAAAAAATTACTCACATTGCTTATCACGATGAATTAACAGGACTACCAAACCGTCGTAAATTAGAACAACGTTTAGAAAATGAATTCCATCAATCCCGACGTACAGAAGAAAAGTTTGCGTTGTTTTTCATTGATGTTAATCGTTTTAAAAACATTAACGATGAACTTGGTCATATTATCGGGGATATGTTTTTAGTAGAGATGGCGAATCGCCTACGCAATATTGATCATACATCTAATTCTTTCTACCGACACAATAGTGATGAATTTGTGATGATTCTTAACGATGTAAGCCGTATTGAGGAGATGGCCAAGGAAATCATTGGTGTATTTAATGATAGCTTTATTGTCGATACGTATGAGTTCTATGCAAGTATTAGTATTGGCATTAGTATTTTCCCAGATCACGCAAGTTCCATTGAAGAGCTATTAAAAAATGCTGATATTGCTATGTATGCAGCAAAATCTACACGCGGCAATCAATATCGCTTATACCGTCCAAATATGGAAGAGGCAAATGATAAATGGCTATTACTCGAAACAAAATTACATCAAGCTTTAAAAAAAGATATTTTAGAGCTACATTATCAACCAAAAATAGATTTAAAAACAGATAAAGTGATTGGAATGGAGGCGTTACTTCGCTGGTATGATCCTGAATTAGGTCAAATGCCACCTGACCGCTTTATTCCTTTTGCAGAGGAATGTGGACTTATTAATGATATAGGTGTTTGGGTGTTACGAAAAGCATCTGCGCAAGCACGTGCTTGGAACGAAAACTACCATTTAAACTTACGAGTGGCTGTTAATATCTCTCCTATCCATATCAGTACAACAGGCTTTGTTGACATGGTTCGAGACGTTATTGCAGAAACAGGAATAAATCCTCATTTATTAGAAATTGAAATTACAGAAATGAGCATGTTGGATTACACAGAGGACTTAATTGATACAATTAAGCAATTAAGAGCTCTAGGAATAACGATTTCTTTAGATGATTTCGGAACGGGCTATTCATCGTTGAATTACTTAAAGAAATTCCCTGTAGATGTTTTAAAAATAGATCGTGCATTTGTTCGTGATATTGTCCCAGAAAAGTCAGGAATCGCCATGATTTCCGCGATGATTTCTTTAGCACATGCATTAAACCTTGAGGTAGTAGCAGAGGGCGTAGAGGAAGAAGCCGAGTTAAAAGTGCTTCGTGAGCAGGGCTGTGAGTACGTACAGGGCTATTATTTTAGTAAACCACTATCGGTAGAAGACTTTACAAAACTGATTGATGATAGTGTATCAGTGAATAAATCCGACTTTTAAATATGAAAGTTAACTCAAAATGATTGATATTTTTTAACTGTTTTGCTAAAGTTATTGAAAATATAGAAATTGATGATGTGGCCAAGTAAGAAAGAATTGTGAACCAGAAAATATAGCAGCTGCTGAGAGCTATATCACCGCTTCTTATCTGAAAACCTACCACGGAGATGTTATGCAAACATAACCGGATCGTTTTCGTTACCAAACGTTAGAGGGTTTTAAGTTTACCGCTTAAAACTAAATTAAAGGTGGTACCACGTCAATCTAGCACAAAGACGTCCTTATTCAGAGGATGCTTTTGTGCTTTTTATTTTATAAAAATGGAGGAAAACACACATGTCAAAACAACTAGAAGATTTTTCGAAATGGTATATTGAGACCATTCAAAAGGCAGATTTAATGGATTATACTCCGGTTCGTGGCTGTATTGCCTTTAAACCAGATGGCTATGAAATTTGGGAGCATATTCAAGAGGAAATGGACCGTCGTTTTAAAGAAACAGGACATCGTAACGCCTATTTCCCAATGCTAATTCCTGAATCCTTCTTCCAAAAGGAAAAGGATCATATTGAAGGGTTCTCACCAGAGCTTCCTTGGGTGACAGAGGCAGCAGGTGAGCAATTAGAGGAACGCTTGGCGCTTCGTCCAACATCGGAAACGATGATTGGCCATCTTTACTCAAATTGGATCAAAAGCTACCGTGACCTACCAGTTCTTATTAATCAATGGGCTAATGTCTTCCGCTGGGAAAAGAAAACACTTCCTTTCATTCGGACATCTGAATTTCTTTGGCAGGAGGGACATACAGCTCACATAGATGAAGATGATGCCCGTAAGGAAACAATGCAAATGCTAGAGATTTATAAGGAAGTTGTGGAGCAAGTATTGGCGATTCCTGTCTATGATGGACAAAAAACGCCTTCTGAACGTTTCGCAGGTGCTGTCGATACGTATTCCATTGAGGCGATGATGAAAAACGGCAAGGCAGTTCAAGCTGGTACATCCCATTATTTAGGTACAAAATTTGCTGAAGCCTTTAATATTAAATATTTAAATAAAGCGAACCAGCACGAATATGTACACACAACGTCCTGGGGTACTTCTACTCGTTTAATTGGTTCTGTCATCATGGTGCATGGTGATGAGCAAGGGCTTATTTTACCACCAAAAATTGCACCAACTCAGGTAGTATTGATTCCTGTGGGTCCATGGAAAAAGAACCCTCAAATTATGGAGCATTTGGATGAGATTTTTGCAGGACTAAAGGCAAAAGGTATTCGGGTACGTCTTGATGATTCAGACCAATCGCCAGGCTTTAAGTTTAATGAATGGGAGCTAAAAGGTGTGCCAGTTCGTATTGAATTAGGACCTCGAGACCTTGAAAACAATCAAGCTTTACTGAAAGCACGTGATGAAAATGAAAAACAAACCATTGATTTGTCTAATGTTGTGACAGCCATTGAGGAAGAACTAACGACGATGCAAAAGCGTTTACTTGAAAAAGCTCGTCAATTCCGTGAGGCAAACACTCATACAACGATTGACACCCTATTACAATTACAGCAGCACATTAAAACAGCCAAAGATAATAGCACTATTCCAGGCTGGGTTCTTGCTGGATGGTGTGGGGATGATGCATGCGAGGAAAAAGTGAAAGAAGAGACAAAATATACGACTCGTAACATTCCATTTAATCCACCAACAGCTAAAACGACATGTATTTGCTGCGGAAACGAAGCAAAGCATACCGTTTGGTTTGCTCAGGCATATTAAAAAATTGTGATAAAAAATTCACCCCAATTGTTAGATAATTGTCTAATAATTGGGGTGATGTACAATAATGGGAGGCTAATTATTCAAATTTATTTGGATTTCCATCAAAAGAGTTATCTGCTATTTTGATGGATTCGGATGGACACCCTTCATAAGCATCATATAGATCATCATAAAGTTCTTCTGGTACTTGAACAGTTCCTTTATTGTTATCAAGCAGTGCATGTGAATTTCCTTTAGTATCTTGGCAAAAAATCTCTGGTGCAACATCGCTACATGTACCGCAACCGATGCAAGTATCTTTATCAACAATTGTATATTTCATTTTTTCCTCCTGTTTAAATAGTTTAGACTTTCTATTTTTCCATTAAGCTTGTACTATGAGGCGTTTGTATATTTGCTGTTGGATCAATATATACTTTTGCATTACTAATAGCAATAGGTGCTTCTCCAAATCCAGTTGCAATTAATTTCAGCTTGCCTTCATGTGTGCAAATGTCTCCAACTGCGTAAATGCCCGCTATATTTGTTTCCATACGACTGTTTACTACAATTGAGTTATCTTTAATCTCTAACCCCCAATTTTTTATGGGACCCAAGGAGGAAACAAAGCCGTAATTTACAATAACGTCATCTACGTCAATTGTTTTTTTGCGGGTTCCTCTTACTTCTTCTAAAACGACCTTGTCAATTCGTTCCTCTCCGATTAGTTCAGCTGGGACAAATGGTGTAATTATTTGAACTGTGGAGTTTTGTAAATATTCTACACTTTTTTCGTGCGCACGGAATACTTCTCTACGGTGCACTAATGTTACCTGTTTAGCAATCCATTCTAGCATTAATGCCCAGTCAACAGCAGAATCACCACCACCGAATATGATGACTCTTTTTCCAGCAAATTTATTTACATCATTAATGAAGTAATGAATATTACTATTTTCATATTTTTCTGCGGCTGCAAGTGTCAACTTCTTTGATTGAAATGCGCCATTACCAGCTGTGATGATAATTGTTTTTGAATAATGAATTTCAGAATTTGTCATCAGCTTAAATATGCCATCAGTTTGTTTTTCTACATATTCAACCGATTGTTCAAGACAAATTGAGGAGGTGAATTGATTCATTTGCTTCTTTAAATTATCGACAAGTTCTTGAGCACGAATCTTCGGGAAACCTGCGATATCATAAATGTATTTTTCAGGATATAATGCGGATAATTGTCCACCAAGCTGCGGAAGACTTTCAATAATTTTCACGGATAATTTCCTCATACCTGCATAAAAGGCAGCAAATAATCCTACTGGTCCGCCTCCTATAATAGTTATGTCAAAAACTTGATCATCTTGTGGCATTAATTTCACTCTCCTTAATTCTTTATGGTTATATCTTAGATAACAAGAATGAAATGTAGCTGAAATTCTGTGAAAGATTTAATATTTACTCTAAATTAAATAATGATAGATTTAGTTATGAATATTTTCAAAATGTAGTACGATAAATGTGTCGTATCAAAAACATTCAAATGATTGTTCAAACCCTTACCAAAATTATTGTTTTCACACACTGCTACAGAATCATGTTACCTATATTCTGCACTTTCAGTTTGATGAAATAAATAACTTGGTAGATTATTTTCGCGACTCACCATTATGGTGCAAACTAATTATTGATAATAGCTAACTAAGAAAAGGGAGAATAAAATAAATGGTAGCATTAATCGATTGGAAAAATGGCGCGAAAGGACACAAATTTATAGCTTCCTTTAGTGGAGGAAAGGATAGTGTCCTAGCCATATATAAAGCATCACAAGTTGGCCAAGCGATGGGTCTTATCGTCATGTTGGAGGAAGAAGGGCAGCGTTCTAGATCACATGGAATGCCACCGGAGGTAATACAGGCACAAGCTGACTCGATAGGTTTACCTGTCTATACAGCTGCTGCAAGTTGGGCAGAATATGAAAGTGTATTTTTAGGTCTTTTAGAACAGGCTAAAAATCAAGGGGCAGAGGTATTGGTTACTGGTGATTTAGATATGCCTGCACATGGCTGCTGGCATGAAAAGATCACAAAAAAGGTAGGATTAAAGCTCGGCATGCCTTTATGGGAGATGGATCATCGAGAAGCTGTCGATGAATTTATTCACCTAGGATTTGTTACGATGATCGTCACGGTCAATTTATCTTTAGGCATGACGGAGGATGATTTAGGGCGAGTTCTTACACCAGATTATATTAAGGAACTTGAAGCCCGAAACATTGACCCTTGTGGGGAAGGTGGAGAATTCCACACAACGGTTATTGATGGTCCTCTTTTCCAATATCCAATTACTGTTCGAAAATGTCCGATTATTAGAGATGGAGGATACGCATTTTTACCTTTGGAACTTGCAAAAAAAGAATCTAAAAAAAGGGGGGGAAAATGAGCCCAAAGTTAGATTTATTACAAAACATTGATAATCATGGTTTTCATCTTTTTGCTTTCAGTTCATTTGCGTTAAATGAATAAAATCTCCATTCTGTGGATTGGCCTTTAAATTATTGAAAGTATATTTTGCCTTAGCCTTTAAAAGAAATGTTAATAAAGCCATTGTAACGTTCCTGCTTGTTGCTAGGGTACCGTCAGGATAATGCGCATTTACAAGTCCATTTTCCTGACGGTACCCCTTTATGCAGTTTCAATTCATGCCTATGTATTGGATTTTTAAAATCTTATTCTATCCTTATTTGTTGGAATACTATTATTTACTTTTTCCCATGTCCCATTTTTAAATAATTCGTATTGTTCAAAAGCACAAGGCAATCCTTTTGCAGTAGCGATGTCACTACTATCCATAAGCTGAAAATGCAAATGCGGCGCAAAGGAGTTACCTGAATGTCCCACTCTACCAATTACTTCACCTTTTTTTACACTCTGCCCAACTGAAGCCTGAATGGAGCCTGTTTGAAGATGGACTAATGCAGCGTATACATTGTCGCCACATTCTATAATGATGTAGTTACCAGCAACTGATTGTATGTTGTCTTTCTTTGGATCGAAATAATGAGCATTTTTATAAGCGTTAGTCATATCTGAAAGTACTCTTGTTCGTGTAAGTTCTTTATAACCATCCTCTGCTTTGACAATGATCCCATCACAAGGAGCGTATACGTCTTGCCCCCAACAATAATATTCATCTAAGGGAACCCCAAAAAGTAGATATTGCGCCAAGCTAACGCGATAAGCCGGCCAACCCTTTCTTTCCCAATCCACTTGTATAAAATCATAAGCATATCTTGATCCTAATTTGTTTGTACCATGACTCGGAATTTTTGTCCCTGGAGTGTTAGGAGAGTGCCATTCCCCCCTCAAAGGAAACCCTATAATTATCGGCTCACGCGCATCAATCATCATTATTCCTCCTCTGTCATTCTTTACCTACATTATTAAAAATGACTAATGCCACAAGGGGAAGTGGCAATACAATACTGATAAGTACATACGTTTTCGTGTTGAAAGCACATTTCCCAACCCCTTATTCTTTACTTGACGTATAGTATACTTTTCTCAGTTCATCAAAATATCCATCAAGTTTTTCAACTACGAGTTCATAGTTTATAGCCTGAGAATCTGAATCTCTAATATCCTCTAATATTTCATTGGTAAATCCAACATTAACCCAGCGTATAAATTGTTTGCACTTTTCAATATCCAACCCTACTCTAAATTTAGCTTCATCTATTCCATCAAATAATTTAGGAGAACAGCTTGAATGTTCTTTGTGTACTCTGTTTTCGAGTTCCTTACTAATCTCTTTGGATTTAGTGGGCTGTAAAATTTTATGAAACTCAAAAATCCAGGGGTACCTTGCCCATAATTTAATTTGCAATTGATACGATTGACGTAATCTGTCAAAAATATCTTTTTCATCATAATTCATCAATTCAACATATTCATTTTTAATTAGGTCAGAGAAGTAATCATACACAACAAGAAATAGCTCCTGCTTGCTACTTACATAGTGGAACATAAGAGCTTTAGAAATTCCGGCTTCTTTTGCGATTACATTTGTTGAAGCATTGTCATACCCCTTTGATGAAAATTCTTTTAATGCTGCATTTAGAATAGCGTCCCTCCTTTGAGGGTTTAAATCTAATAACTTTGTCAACATCGGTCACTCCTTTATAAGAAATGAGGTTTTACCTATTAGGTTAATTTCATTATATAAATGTTTACCTATAAGGTCAATGTAAAGACAGTATGATGTAGTTTTATTTGCTTTGATAAGCGTCCAAAGGGTTACAAAAAATTATTTTGAGCAATGTACTTAGGAGGATGTGTGCGTTTTAATTCTAAAAAAATGGTGCTGGTAGATTCTCTAAGACAAGTAAAACTGTCTTAACGTTGTTCAGATAGGGAGTTCGAAGGGTTTAACTTCTGTAACTTTATTGCATTTTGAACATATGTTTTGCAATGGTATAAAACCAATATCATTTTGACTAAAATAATAATTGACTGGACACTAAATGGTGTCATATAATTAAGACACCATTTAGTGTCCTATTAGAAAGGGTGGTGGTTTTGAGTAACAAGCATCAAGAGCGTGACGTTTATGTAGCCATTGCTGATCCAACTAGGCGTCAATTGCTCAATTTGTTAGCAAAGGCAGATGAGTTACCGCTTCATGAATTAACGGCTCAATTTGAAATGGGGCGTACAGCTGTATCTAAACATTTGACCATCCTAAAAGATGCTGGTCTTGTTATTGCTCGAAAAGAGGGTAGAGAAACGAGATATAGGCTGAATGCGGCTCCATTGAAAGAAATACAAGATTGGGTATCAATTTATGAAGGTTTCTGGAAAGAAAGAATTTCAAAATTACATTTACTATTGGAGGAGAAAAAATGAAACCAGATGTATCATTAGATTTTAAATTTACAAGTTCGATTGAGCAGGTATGGCATGCCCTGACAGATTCGGATACACTTGCAAAATGGATTTGGAGCAATGATTTTCAGCCGATTATAGGCCATAAATTTCAGTTCCGTGCTGAGCCAAACGAATGGTGGGATGGCATTGTCGATTGTGAGGTGCTTGAAATAGAAGAGCCACATAAATTATCATATACTTGGACAAGTGCTGGAGAAACTACGACCGTTACTTGGACATTAACACAAACAGCAGACGGTTCAACACAGCTACATCTTGATCAAGGTGGATTTAGTGAAGAAACAAAAGCTCGTCAAGGAGCTATCGAAGGGGCAAAATACGCTTGGACGAATATGAGTTCGCAGCTTGAAAAAGTATTAGCTTAGTTCAAACAAAATTGAGACAAATGAGAGCGCAATTCCTTAGCAAGAATTGTGTTCTTTCATTTTCTGAAGGAAGCTCTTCAAAGAAAGCAAGGGGATCTTTGAAAAACCTTAAGCACCTACTTAATTTAGTATATGGAAGGATAATATAATGAAGATCAATCAACTAATTGCTAACAATATTAATCGGTTAGATGTTGTCTTACCAGAGGATCAATCACTAGGAATTGCAGGTTTGTCAGGATCAGGAAAAACTACATTTTGTCAAACAATTGGGGAAGAATCAAAAAAACGCCTTGTTTCTTTATTGCCAAAGGCAGAATATCAATATTTATTTCCAAATATTATGGAAACAAATTTCAGTGCCATCAAAATGGAGGACATGCCCTTAGTTCTTTTTTTAGGGAAATCATCCATTTCTACAAATCCACGTTCAACAATTGGCACGCATACGGGTGTTTTTAAAGAGATTCGTGATCGACTGGCAGATGAATTCCATCTGTCTCCTGAGGTTTTTTCCTTTAACAATGCATTGGGCTGGTGCCCTGCTTGTAAAGGACGCGGTACAACAAAAAATATAGAATGTAAAAAATGTGAGGGCAAGCGCTATAGTCAGGAAGTAGAACAACATAAAGTAACTTTATGGAATGAACAATTTAGTATATCTGACATTCACAATTTAAGCATCGAAACAATCTTTTCCCTGACAAAGGAATTAAAAATTAGTGAAGAGAAACAACATATTCTTCAAAATATTATCCAAATGAATATTGGCTATTTAACATTAAATCGCATTATGGGCACCTTGTCAGGAGGGGAATTAACTAGACTTTACTTAGCAGAATTTATGGCAACAAGTGAAAATACGGTCATAATTATTGATGAAATCTCTGTTGGTCTTGATCATAACACCCTAGTTAAAATTTTAGAACAAATACAGCAATTAGGCTCTAAAAATCAAATTTGGCTTATCGATCATTCCGATACAGTGCTAGACACGGCTAATCAGCCTATATTCTTTGGACCAGGTAGTGGCAAATATGGTGGACAAATCGTCGATGCATCTCCTCGACCACAGCCAGTCTTTTGGGAACGAAATCAGAAAAAACCAACTACCTTCTATCAATTCCATGAATTACATTGCCGAAATATTCAAATGGACGAAATAGAAATCCCTCAAAACCGACTGGTAACCTTTACAGGAGAGTCAGGCTGTGGGAAGTCAACACTTGTCAATGAGTGTATTGCAAAGGATTTTGTAAAGCGCTATCCAAAAGATAAACTAGTGATGATAGGACAAGATCGCAACCAATCGATTACTAGCCGTTCCACTGTCGCAACATTCCTCGATATTAAAAAGAAATTAACCAAATATAGTGAGGATATTGATGATATTTTTCTACGCTCGATTGAGGATATTATTGACGAACTTCCGAATGAAGATATTGCCCATAAGCGTCTAAGCTTGCTTATTAAGCTTGGACTTGGTTATTTGACGCTGGAAAGAAAAACACAATCCCTATCAACTGGTGAATTCCAATGTGTGCATTTAGTGTCAGAGTTGTTTGCAAATTCTCGAAATCCACATACACTCTTTATCTTTGATGAGCCTTCTAAAGGGCTATCTCAAAACATTTTAAATCAATTTATTGATAGTATCAGAGACATTTTACAAGAAGAATCCATCTCCATCATGATGATTGAGCACAATGCCTATATGTTAGAAAGCTCAGATTTTATTGTTGATTTTGGTAAAAGACAGCAGGAGCCAGTGACACATCTTGAGGTGGTGAGCCATGAACACTATTTTAATCAGGATAACTATGCAAAAGATACAGCTCCATTACAAATCGCATCCACGCTGGAATCAAGAAATGGTATTCAATACTTAGAAGACCATCCTATAAGTTATTTTAAAAATGCAGAAAATGTTTATAAAGGTGGCATCTTAAAAAGCCTATCCTCAATGGCCCGTCTCATTTATGGTGAATATGAATCAATCAAGATAGCCCCCGTCATAGCTATTGATCTTGAAAGACATCTGTATAGTCAATATAGTTTTTTATATGAAATAGCTGGACTCATAAATCGCATTATTGCTGCACATCCAACAAATAAGGATACAAGAAGCTTCGATTTCTTTAGTCAAGAAAATCATTGTCCAAGCTGTTCAGGAAGATTAGAAATCGAAAAATTTGATTTTGAGCTTGTCATTCAAGACAAAAACGTTCCATTTTGGGATGGATTACTACATCCAGATGTGATGGAGGTCTTAAAATACTATCAACATTCCAAACTGGAGTTCCTCTTTGAAGAGATAAAAAATGAACTTGGGCAAGATATTAGTAAAAGCTATAATGACATGACCGAAGATGAAAAGCATACATTTTTATATGGTTATTGGGAAAAATCATTTTATGATAAAGCAACGAAATCCTCAAAAAAATGGGAAGGCTTTAATTTTATTATTGGTCGCTATATTGTCATTTCCAAATCAATCATTAAAGAGCAAATGAAAGAAACTAGAGTGATGATACCTTGCCCAATATGTCATGGTTCGGTCCTCAATCACCAAAAGAAATTACAATTCGGTGATTTCGATATACGTGAAATTATTCATCAACCGATTGATGAGGTTATAAAAACAGTTGGGGAATTACCGGAGCTAGAAAAAATCAAAGCCATCGTTGGGGGAGATATGTCGCTTACAACCGATGTTTCCTTACTACCTAGGGAAACAAAGGTATCGTTGAAAATGCTTGAATTAGAGCTTGCAAGATTTGTCGGTTATGAAATCGTTTTACAAAACGCGCTGCCATTCTGGGATAGTATTAAGGATAACATGAAAGCAATAAGCAATAAAAATCTAATTACCATCTGTGATTTTGCTACTATTAACGAAACTCGAGAAGCCATTATCGATAAATATTTCACCAATGGAAAATTCAAAAAACTAACGTATGTCTATGAGGCATTTGGCTACAAAAAAATCGTTACGCAACTTAACAAGGTGAAAACAAGTCATCCATGCCCATTCTGTAAAGGGAAGAAAGTCATTTCAGAGGATAATCTTCATGATGGTATATTTAAATTATCTGTTCCTTGTGTGAGTTGTAAAGCAAGTGGAATCAATGAAGAAGGACGAAAGGAAATCGTCGATGGCATTGACGTACAAACTTGGTTAACTGGCACAGTAAAAGATGTTGTTTCAGAAGGCACACAACTTGAGGCTGTTGCCGATATTCCTATTTTCAATCGCATTAGAGAGCTGAATAAACAAGAGATGATGGCGATTTATCAATACCTTGAGCTGAATAATTAAAAAACCAAAAAACTCATTTGCAGTAATCCGTTGCAAATGGGTTTTTTGTTGAACAATTTCCAAAGAAATTCAAACAGTGTCGTCTTTGACACCTCGACCGTATTATAAGTTAATGGATGGGTATTAAAAGGGGAGATATTCTTTGGTAAAAAAAGTATTGTTATTTGGTGATATTGGAATTGATGATACCGTTGCTTTAATCTATGCAAGATTAAACCAAGAAATAGAAATCGTAGGGCTAGTCGCTGATTACGGAAATGTATCGAGAGAGGATGCAGTATCCAATATCTATTATGTAATGAAATTATTTGACTTTCCTAAGGGAATTCCTGTTATTTTGGGGGCAGAGATTCCGTTAACGGGAGAACAGCCAACATATTATCCAGAAATTCATGGGGAACGAGGGCTTGGTCCCATTATACCGAATGAAGATCCCGAAATAAAAATCGAAAACTTTTGGGAGATCATCAAAATTATTGAAAAATATAAAGATGAGCTAATAATCGTCAATATCGGTCGTCTTACCTCACTTGCGACGATGTTTATTCTCTATAATAAACTCATGAAGAATGTGAAGGAAATTTATATGATGGGTGGGGCATTTTGGGTGCCTGGCAATGTCACAACAGTGGCGGAAGCAAATTTTCATGGAGATCCATTTGCAGTTAATATTGTACTCACTTACGCTACGAATGTAACGATCATTCCTTTGAATGCCACACAAAAGGCCATTGTCACACCGGGAATGGTTGATTATATCGATTCTTTTGGAAAAACGAAAATCCTCAAACCCTTAATGCAATATTATACCCGATTTTATCAAGAACGGGACCCTTCACTTCTTGGGAGCCCCGTACATGATGCATTAACACTTATGGCAACGATTTATCCTAATATGTTCATTTATGAGTCGTACCCTGTAACAGTTGTCGATAAATTAGAGGGACCTGCTAGAGGGCAAAGTATAGCGGAAACACGACCCTATGAGAATTTAAATGATGGAAAAAAAAGACACCGCATTGCGTTCGATATCTATTATGATATGTTCTTTCATAATTTTATGTCCATTATGACAGGCCATAAATAACTTATTCAAAAACGCCGTCTCTTAAGATCACAAATTTGACTTTTACATTTATTTTCATGTCTTTATACATCTTATGCCATTTATCTTTGGTTAGATTGGAATGTCTTACAGCGCTTCGATACTTCTCTCCAAAACCAAAAATATCAGATTCGACTTCCTGACTATGGGCAATCACTCTTGTAATTTCCTTCGCCAGTTTTTTTTCGATCGCTTTTTCAAGTGCAGCCACACTTTCTCGATGGCCTTGATTGATGTCAGGATAAACTTCTAATACCCTTGATCGAATTTGAATGTTTAAATCAAACTCTGGCTTCGATGCATCCACCAATACCATATCTCTTTTCGAATGAATCGCATCAAAAGCTACAGTGATTTTGTCTGAAGATTTATGTTTTAATTTAGGTGGAATATCCTCTTTTTCCAAAATTGCCTCATATAAGCCAACTTTAAATGTATCCCTAACAATCTTTACATAAAAACTATCTCTTGCAGGGAGTGAACTAACCATTTTTCCACCTTTAAACAGAGCTACGCCACTTAACTTCACAAATTCACCATCTCTTTTGACAATCGGCATCGCTAAATCCTTACCAATTGAATAATAATCATGAGCTATTTGATGGAGCGTTGCCGAAATCATATATTCTTGTTCAATATTTTGTTCAATAAGCCTGAATATATGTTGGCCGATATCTTCAATATCTTTATATTCATATTTCAGAAATGGTGCTGCTTTACCTTCTACCACTGCCATATAAATACTATTGCTGACATTAGCATTTTCTAAATTGGTATTAATATAATAGTGGAGGTCATCTTTCGCCAATTCTTCGCCAAACAAAACAACCCGCATTTGACCGACCATAATTTTTTTAGAAAGCTTTCGATTGGCTTCCATACGATTGCCTTTACTTGTATCGTTTTCTGTCGTCAAGACCTCCACCTTACTTTGGAATTCTGGATTGACTTCACGAATTACCGCTGTTGTAGAAATTTTTTTCTCTGTTCCTACATCGTAGCCGATTAATGTTGTTAATCCCACTTTATCCAAAATATTTGTCTGTACACAACCATATAAAAAAATTAGGGAGAGAAGTACAATAAAACAGCATCTAAGTTTGTTCATTTTTTTGCACCTTCTTCAATCGGAAGTTCTTTTTTAGTATAGCCAAAAGCCATAGTAAAATAGGGTAGACAAAGACAACATAAAAGGCTGTATGTCCAAATATTGTGTTAATCGTATTAATCTGTGTGCGTGTTTGGATAATTAATGTGGCGATAAACACAAAGCAAGAGAATATCCAAACAAATGTTGTACCTCGAATATTGACTAATCGAATTACTCCACGGTAAGCAGCCCATAAATACAGACATAGATTCGGTATAATAATCAGCATCCAAAAACAAACAGCTACAAATTCAAAACGCTCTATAAAAGGGAAGCTGATAAAACTAAATAAAGTCAATGTTGCCCATATTGTTTTCACTAGCTTTCCCTCACTGTAATAGGTAATCGACACTAGCATGACTGATAAATAAATAAAAGTTGAAAACAATAACCCTAAATGCACAGGTTTTCGAATATTTTTTTTATCTTTTACAAAGGGATAAAAAACGTTTAAAATTTCAAAGCCAATAATGGTAAATGTCATCGAGTGTGCACCTTTTAAGATGGAACGAATGTCGTTTTCTAAAATAGGAAAAAGACTGTCTACGCTGGAATACTTCAGCGGGAAGGCTAACATCGGAATTATCCAAAGAGAGAGAATAACACTGAAAAAAGACACACCCACTATTACTCGAAGCCCGCCAGTAAAGGCATAGATAATGATGATTAGTAAAGTAGCTGAAAGAAACCACGTCCCTATACTGGGGAATATCCATGCCTGGATAACTTCAATATAATTTCGTAAAACAGAAAAAAACGCGACAAAGCAATAAAAGACATACATAGCATTTAAAAAATTGCCCATCCATTTTCCGTAGATATCTTGCTGTATTCCGTATAGATCATTGGAGCCATAGATCTCTAATGTTTTAATCATACAAAAGGCGACGATATGTGTGGCAATACAAGCTAGAAGAACTGAAATCCATGCATCCTGTCTTGCCTCTTGGTAGATAATGCGTTGAAATCCCTGTATACCAACCCCAACTTGAGCGCCATGCACGACAAAAAAAAGCATATAAGCGTTGATCATCTCTTTAGGGCTAAGCTGTATAGGATTTTTCATTTATTTCACCTTCAGTTCAACTTTTTTCCGGTTTTACAGGCTCAGGTTCGAATTTATTTTTATCCTTTGCTCTAGTTAAAGCAGGTCTTTTCGCTGTTAACGGAATAGGCATCCTGATAATACTATCCCGCATTTCTTTCATCCTAGGTGGATAGAAAGGAGACAGATACGGGGCACCCAGACTTGTTTGACGTAAAAGATGAATAAGAATGAAACAAAAAGCCAGCATGATGCCATAAAAGCCCCAAAATCCTGCTAGTATAATAATCGGGAAGCGAATTAGTCGAATCACATTGCCCATCATGTAACTTGGTGACGTGAATGATGCTAGTGCACTTAAAGCAATAATTATCAGTAAAATATTACTTGTAATACCTGCCTGCACAGCTGCTGTCCCAATAACAATACCACCTACGATACCAATGGTTTGACCAATTTTAGTTGGTAGCCTTGCCCCAGCTTCTCGTAGTAATTCAATGATAAACTCCAATAGTAATGCCTCGAATATAGGTGGGAAAGGAACCAAGGCTCTAGATTCACTTAATGGCACCAAAAAGGCTTGAGGAATGACTTCATAGTGAAAGGTTAAAGCTGCTACGTAAAAAGGTGTTAAATAGACGGATAAAAAGAAGGCAGCAAGTCGTAATAATCGAACAAACGTGGCAATTTGCCATCTTAAGTTTTGATCCTCCTGACTTTGAAAAAATTCAGTAAATGATTGCGGACAAATAATGGCCAAGGAGCTACCATCTACAATCATGCCTATTTTGCCATCTAAAATCGCATCACAAAACCTATCTGGTCTTTCAGTTAACAACATCTGTGGGAAGACAGATAGAGAGTTATCGTCAATCATTTCAGAGAGCACTGCACTATCGAGTAGTTCATCGAGATGAAGATCTGTGATTCGTTGGCGCAAGGTATTCACCATTTGATTATTAGCAATCCCATTCATATATAAGAGTGCAACAGAAGTATTGGTGCGCGTGCCAATTTTTAGTTTTTCATTACAAAGATCGGGACACACTATGTAACGGCGGATTACGGAAATATTTGTGGAAAGACTCTCATTAAAACCAACCTGTGTGCCAATTACTTGTGATTCATTTTCAGGCGCTGCTAAAGCTCTAGATTCTCTATTAGCGATATTGACTAAAAGTACTTGCGGGAAGCCCCCGACATGAATAACAACAGAACCATTGACGATACCATCTATTGCTTCCTTTAGTAGACTGGATATAACGACTTCAGGAACAGAAAGTGCAGCCTCAATAGAATTTGGCGTATCATGTGGTTTGTTTTGTAAATTGGCGATAATATCATTATTCAAAGTCTGATTGTCAACTAATTTATCGATATAAAAAAGCGTAAGGTTCGGTGGAATCGTCTTAATGATTAAATCAGCTGGATTATTTGTAGCATTTTTAATCGACTGAATAAAATGATCTGTTGCAATAGCGACCCTCACAAGATTTTCTTTTTCTTTAGGCGCCGCTTCGACAGATGGTGGTTGTTTTTTATTGAAAGGTAGTTTAAATTGCATGCAGAATTATAGGCTCCCTTCATTACTAACTTAGTTTATAGAATTGACTTTTGAAGGGCGTTCTATACTTATTTTGTACATCTTCTAATAGGCATCGCTAAATGTATAGCCTAAAATAGCAGTCTTTATTTAGTACTCCTTCACCCATTGCTAATTAGAAAAAAATAGCACAAATCACTTATGATTCGTGCTAATGGTAGCTTCGACCTTTTTTCTCTATTGAAGGAAGTAAGTATTTGAATCATTTTTTGCTCTAACTTTAAACGTCATCAGCATTAATACAACTAAAATAAATAATAATGCGAAAAATGCAAAGTCAAAAGTGTTTGTTACATCCTTTATAACACCAACAAGCATCGGAATAATGCCACTAATAATATAACCACCAAATTGAACCATGGCAGTCCATTCACTTGCTTCTTTTGGCGTAGCAGTTGCATCTAATGGTAGAATCATAGCTAATGGGAATAGGCCTCCAGCACCAATGCCCATTAATGTGGCACAGAAAATGGGTGACATCCCGCCAGTTATTAATAACAGAATGCCGATAAAAGAACTTAACGCACAAAGTAGCATCCAAGGTTTTCTCTTTACACTATTATTAATTAAAATCGGAATAATAAAGCTACAAATCATTTGCATAACGGAAAAAATAGTTACCGTTGTTGCGGCGTAGGCATCACTATAACCAACGTCCTGCACTTTTGGAGCGAGCCAGGTCGCCAGGGCGTAATAAACACCTGATTGTAAACCAAACATTATCATAAGGAGCCAAACATATCGATTTCCCCAAGGTAATCGGCTTTTTTGACTGCCAGATTTCTCGATTGTTACTTCAGCTTGCTTTGATTTTTTGATAATAGGCATCCAAACAATGATTCCCATAAGTGCGAATACTGACCATATTGCTAAAGCTGCATTCCACGATTGATGAAAAGCATGCATAACAGGCACGACTAAACCAGCACTTAAAGAGGCTCCAATTCCCATCCCTGCTGAATATACACCAATCATAGTAGAAGAATATTTAGGAAATTCCTTTTTAATATAGCCAGAGATCAGTGGGCCTGTAATGGCGATACCTATCCCACTAAAAATAGCTGTTAGTAATAAAAGCAATGGAAAAGTCGCTACAAAACGCAATGCCGTAGAAACACCAATTAATAAAACGGATAAAGCAATCGTCAATTCAATACCCCATCTTTCACTTAACTTCCCAGCCAATGGAGCAAAAATCCCCATGCAAAAAACAGGTAGGGCAGTTAGTAAACTTACTACTACACTAGACATCTGTAAATCCATTTGAATATTTTTCAATACTGGTGAGATGGATGTAATGGAAGCTCGTAGATTCATAGAGAGTATAAACAATGAAAAAACACTCCAAATAATTGTAAGATTTTTTGATTTAGTCATAACTGAAAACACCTCTTTTTGTAAATATGAATGATTGTTTGATATACTATAGTTAACTTTCTAAACAAATAAATAAACTATAATTAACCGACTTGTATACTATAATATACTAAATGTATGAAGTCAACAGAAGGGGTGCGACACGTTGAATGAGGAAAATATTGACTTATCTAGTCAAGTTGGGCTTAATCTAAGAGAAATTCGAAAAAGCAAAAGGATGAGTCTTGATGATTTAGCAAATGTAAGTAATGTTAGTAAATTGACGTTAGGAAAAATTGAAAGAGGGGAAACGAATCCAACCGTCAATATTCTTTGGAAAATATGTAGAGGGCTTAATATTCCACTTGTCTCTTTACTATCATTTAAGGAAAATATAGAAGTGCATAGATTTGGATCAAATTACCAATTTTCAGGAAATAATAATGATTGGTTTGTCGAGCCATTATTTAATACACATGGAACGGAATGGTATAGAGGTTGTATCGAACCAAATAGTGCGTACAGTGAATGTCACTTAGCGGGATCAGAAGAAATTGTCCTTGTATTAAACGGGCAATTGGAGATGAAGGTAGGAGAAAAAATTCATCAATTAAATCAATGGGATGTCATTAAATTTAATGGCGAAGAGCTTCACACATACATTAATCGTTCCAACGAAAAAGTACATTTGATGCTCTCGTTAAGCTACACAACTCGATAGTTTGTCATAAAAAAATCGTCCTTACTCATCAAGTAAAGGACGACTTTTTTCATACTCTCGTCTAGAGATATCCCCAAATCATACATAATAACGTCCCAAAAATGGTAACGAGCGCAATGATCAACGCATAATAAATATTGGTAAAGATCGCAGGTTTATCCTCTGTTTCACCAGCATGCATAAAGACGACTACCTGTAAGCCAGCCTGAATAAATGCTGTGACTAAAAGTATTGTCATGGTAATGGGCGATGATATATCAAAAAAATACACACATGCTGCAAAGATGGTAAGGATAATTGACAGGGCAAATCCCATAACTTGTTTTAGTGGGAATAAATCACTCATTTCAAACCATTCCTTTCAAGTAAATGAAACTGAAGATAAAGATCCATACCACATCTAAAAAGTGCCAGTATAAGGAGAAGATGAAAGATTTATTGGCTGTCTCAGGCGTCAACCCACGCTGAATTAGTTGGTAGACAATAAACATACCCCAGAACACCCCAAAAGTGACGTGCGCACCATGCGTCCCTAATGTTGTCAAAAGGGTAGCTGTAAAGGCACTTGTTTGTAATCCTGCACCAACATGCACATAATGAATGAACTCATACACTTCAAAACCAATAAATGCTACACCAAGTAGTAGCGTCAAAACATAGAACGTTATCATCGCTTTCGTATAACCCTTGCGCATGGCATGTATGCCTAAGCCAATGGTAAAGCTACTTGTTAAGAGAATAAAAGTTTCAAATAAAACAGGTGTAATTTCAAAAATATCAGCTCCTGTAGGGCCATTTCCAGTGCGATCCACTAAAACAAAATAAGCTGCGAACAGCGTCCCAAAAAGCATGATTTCAGCACCAATAAAAACCCAAAAGCCTAAAATATTCAATTGATTTTGCTGTGTACTATATTCTAAAGGAAGTGATTGATCGATTTTCATGATTGACTACCTCGCAATTTCGATTCCGTTGCTTTCACTTTTTCGACAGAAACATAATGTCCTGGATCTTTTTCCAACGAACGGTGCGCCATACAAATAAAAATACCGATAGTTGTAACAATAGTTGGAATCCACATACCAAATACAAATGAAAAGCCCCAAGCAAAGAAAATACAGCCTAAAATGAAAGGTACACCACTGTTATTTGGCATATGAATGTTTTCAAATTGCTCTGGGAACAAATCATGCTGACGATATTTTGCATCCCATAAGGCCTCCGTTGAAATGACATACGGCACCTTTGCAAAGTTATAGTACGGCACAGGACTTGGTGTAGCCCATTCTAATGTACGTGCGTCCCATGGATCTGAGCCAACGTTTCTTGGAGCATAACGTATGCTGTAATAAACGTTGTATACAATTAAAATAAAGCCAATTGTAAGGCCAATTGCACCGATAAAAGAAACCATATTCCACATACCAAAACCTGTGGAGGCTGAGTAAGTGTACATACGCCGTGCTTGTCCATCTAAGCCAGAGAAGAACATTGGCATAAAGGCTAGTAAGGTGCTGATCGCAATAATCCAGGCGGTTACTTTGCCTATTTTTTCATTTAACATAAAGCCAAACATTTTTGGCCAATAGTAATGTAAGCCTGCTAACATCGCAAATACAACACCTGGAATAATTACCATATGGAAGTGTGCTACTAAAAACATTGTATTATGGTATTGGTAGTCAGCCGCAGACATACCAAGCATCACGCCTGTTACGCCACCTATTGTAAACGTAGGGATAAACAACATGGAATATAACATCGGCGTTGTAAAGACAATTTTTCCTTTCCATAGGGTGAATAACCAGTTAAAGATTTTAACTCCAGTAGGGACAGCAATGGCCATCGTTGTTATTGAAAAAATACTATTTGTTAAAGCACCTTGTCCCATCGTAAAGAAATGATGGGTCCATACTAAAAACGATAGGAAGGAGATAATAACCATTGAACCGACCATCGATTTATAGCCATAGAGATTGCGGCCAGAGAATGTAGAAATAATCTCACTGTAAAGTCCAAAGGCCGGTAAAATCAGGATATAAACCTCCGGATGTCCCCATACCCAGAAGAAATTCGCCCACAGCATATCCATACCCCCGTTGGAAGATGTGAAGAAATTCGTAGCAAATAGGCGGTCAAAAGTTCCCATGACAAGTGCAACCGTTAATACTGGAAAGGCAAAAACGATAATTACATTTGCGACGAAAGAAGACCATGTAAACATTGGCATTTTCATTAATGTCATACCTGGTGCTCGCATTTTAAGAATCGTAACAATCATGTTAATACCAGTAATTAATGTACCGAGACCAGAAATTTGTAGAGCAAACAAGTAATAGTTCGTCCCTACTGATTGACTAAATTCATTACTAGCAAGAGGGAAATAATTCGTCCAGCCAGCATCAGGAGAGCCGCCAATGACAAAGGAAATATTTAATAGCATGGCCCCCATGAAAAAAAGCCAAAAACTTAGAGCATTCAAACGTGGGAAGGCCACGTCCCTTGCCCCAATTTGAAGTGGCACAATGTAGTTCATAAAGGCCATAATAAACGGCATGGCCATAAATATAATCATTACAGTTCCGTGTGTTGTAAATATTTCATTATAATGCTGGGCATCTAGTAACTTATTGTCAGGTACTGCCATTTGTGCTCGCATCATAATAGCATCCGCTCCACCACGGAAAAGCATAAGAAGGGCTGAAATTAAATACATAATACCAATTCGTTTATGGTCAACTGTTGTTAACCATTCACGCCAAAGGTAGCCCCATTTTTTAAAATAGGTTAATCCTACAATCATCGCTATCACCGTAAGACCAATAGCGACCATTGAGGCATAAATAGCCGGGCTTGGATGGGGTATCGCAAATCGTTCAAAGTAATCCATCTGACTATGTCTCCTTTCGACATCAACCTTATCGTAAACTAGTTCATTTCGAGAATTTCAAGATTGTTTTATTGAGATGCATGATCTTTTACGTGAGAAGAACCATGCTGATGTCCACCATTTTCACCCTCAGGTGCTGGCAAAAACGTTAAATGCGTTCCTGTGTAAGTGGACTGTCCCACATGCCCTGGTTCTAGTAACGTATTAAATTTTTCCTCCGTTAATAGATCTGCTGTTGCTTTTACTTCCATTACCCAGTCTTCAAAATCATCCTGAGTCACTGCTGTAACGTTAAACGTGTTTTCAGCGAACCCTTTTCCATTAAAGTTTGCATTTCTTCCCATAAACTCTCCTGGCTTATCTGCAGCCAAATGCAATGTATTCACCATATCGGCCATTGCATATTTTTGACCACCAAGCTGGGGAATCCAGAAGCTAGTAATCGGTCCATACGAATAAAGTTTGAATTCAATTGGTCGCTCTGCAGGAATATACAAATAATTTACGGTTTCAATATCTTCTTCTGGATAACTAAAATGCCATTTCCAGTTAGAGGTTGAAGCATAAATGACCAATGGCTTCTCATCTTTGTATTTTTCTGGCGTCGATTCCACCTTATAATTACTTTGAACGGAAATAATAGACATGTAAGCAACTATTAAAACAGGTATGCCTACACAAATGATTTCAACCATTGTACTCCCCTTAATGTGGGGAGGCTTATAGTCGGGACTTTGCTTAGAAGCACGATAATTCATTAACATATAAGCTAAAATCACGAAAACAATTAGTACAATAAAAGACATAATTCCTATAGAAAGCATAATATCTTTGGCTTGTACTTGAGCCTGAGGACCTTTTGGATCTAATACTAATAACGGGTCACAGCCGGTTAACATAGTGACAATAGTGAAAAGACTGACTAATTTAAGCCAACTTTTTTTCATATACAAACCCCTTTAACTAATTCTTTGAAGTGCTATCGGTTACTATAGGTTTTGTATGGATTTTGATTCACAATTGATTTTTATCATAGAGGCACATACTTTGAAAGACAAGGCGTTTTGCAAGATAACACAGAATGTTCTAAAACGAAAAAAATAATTTCAGTATAGCTTTATCGAGAAAAATACACGTCTAGTAAGGGTTTTTATAGGATGATAGGGATTGAATTTTAAAGTGGATGGTGAAAGTAATAATAAAGTGGATGGTTAGTGACAGAAGATGTTATATTATGATTGATTTTTTAGCTAATCTGATACTGCTAAAAAAAATTATCATGCTCTATAGAGGTGAGTATATATGGATTGGAAACCTGATCGAAATGCTAAAAAAGCTATCTATAAACAACTCGCAGAATATATTGAAAAAGGTATTGCAGATGGGACATTTCCTCCCGATAAACCTTTACCATCAGAGCGATACTTAGCAAACGTTTTGAACGTAAATAGAAGTACAGTCGTTAGTGCATATGACGAATTGGAAGCATTGGGACTTATTGAACGGAATAGAGGAAGTGGCACAACCATTAGTAAGGATATATGGGGGATCACAAGGAAAAGAATTCCTAGCTGGAATCGATATATTGAGGCAGGCTCCTTTTTACCAAATCTACCTGTCACACAAAAAATAAGAAAGGAAGCAGTGGAACACAAATTAATAAATTTAGCGACAGGAGAATTATCAGAAGATCTTTTCCCTAAAAGCTCATTAAGAGAAATTACAGCAACACGCTCTTTTATTGGTAGCCTTGGATATGATCATCCACAGGGGAGTGAAATACTTCGAACTACCCTCATGAAACATATTAAAGATAGCCGAGGAATTGACACAAAACCTTCTTCCATACTGATTACATCAGGGGCGCAGCAAGCATTACATTTGATTGTTCAATGCTTATTAAAGCCTGGAGATGCAATTGCAATCGAAGATCCTTCGTACAATTATAATCTGCCTATCTTTAAATCTGCAGGCTTACAAATACACTATTTATCTGTTGATAAAGATGGTATCAATCCAGACGATTTGCAAACATTATATAAAAAACATCGTATTAAAATGATTTTTTTAAATCCTGATTTTCACAATCCAACAGGCACTTCTTTAGATATTAAGCGAAGAGAGGCTATTTTAGATATATCCTCAAAGCTTGGTATTCCAGTTGTAGAGGATGATCCCTATAGCTTGACAGCATTTTCTGGGGATAAAATTCCTACCCTAAAATCATTAGATAAAAATGGCAATGTTTTATACATTAGCTCTTTGTCTAAGGTTGTTGCCTCAGGATTACGGATTGGATGGATTGTTGGTCCCACATCCGTTATTGAAAGGTTATCTGATGCAAAGCAACAAATTGACTTTGGTCATTCTAGCTTTACACAGTGGATAGCCAATGATTTTTTAGAATCAATAAACTTTAATTTGCATATCAAAAGTTTAATTAGAGAATTAGAAAAAAGACGAAATACAATTGTTCAAAGTCTCGATACTTATTTAAAAAACCAGGTGGCGTTTTCTATTCCTCAAGGCGGTATCCACATATGGTGTAAAGTGTTGAAGAATTATAGTGAAACAAAATTACTGGAAGAATCGATTAAACAAGGAGTCATTTATGTTCCTGGTTCAACCATGGGATCCCAGAATGGCTTTGTCCGTTTTACGTATGCTAGAGAAGATATGGATTCAATCGATGAAGGAATTAAAAGGTTTGCACAAGCTCTTAATAGCTTATAGTAAGAAGATGAATTTTTGTAAATTATAGACAAATGGATGATTAAAATAGTGGCAAAGTGGATGGTTAAAAATATTCGTAAACTATTTATGATATAGACATGGATCAGAAAAAAATCCATAAAGGCTATCTACTATCATTGAAGTGTGGATTGATTCACAATTATTCACACAGGTAATGAAATCTGTAAGTTATTAGGTAGGTGATAGGATAAACCCTTTGTTGCCATGTAAATTCGTTAGGTAAGAGGTAGTTATCTAATTCAGTGTGATTTAAATGTTAAGGGGGTTATTAAAAAGCTACAAGTAAAAAACCCACTTTTTTTAAAAGAGGTTATAACATTCACAACACGTATCGTTAATTTTGTCTCTGTGTTTTACCTGTTCTAACAGTCTCAATTTTTTAGCTTTTACTGCTGATGAAAAAAATCAAGGCAGTCACTACTTATTATATTTTAAATTTCCCACAACTGTGTATAAGGGTAATAGGCACTCCTTATATACACTATTAAACCTTAGTCAAAAACACTATCGAGCCACCTAGTTTCGATTTTCAATCGGCACTAGGTGGCTGGTTTTGTACACAATTTAATAGCTACGTATTAAGTTGATAAGCTTTGATTATACTAGTGTTTTGCAAGGGGATGGATTTACAAATAGGTAAAAAAATTAAGTTTACAGTGGAAGATGTTGAATTATTTACAAGGTATCAAAACATGGACGGATTTATACGTTGGACGAACAAGCTTGATTTGTTGTTCAAGGGCTGTTGACATCAACAACTACCTACAAAGATCAATGGTGACAATAACGGTAGTTTATATGTCCCGTTTTTGGCAATGATACAATTCCGTTACAATGTAGCTATCAAACAATAGAACCGGATGAAAGCATTTACATGCAAAAACCAGCTAGACAAGAATACTAAAGGGGAATTTTTTGAATCCTTATTTTGAATAACAATTTTGAAGTTACGAAAATACAATTGACAATAAATAGAATTTTGTGTTAAATTGAAAATATTAAATTTGAACGAACGGAGGGTGAAAAATTTGAGCAATTGTTTATTTATTAAAAAAGCTAATCTCATAATAAATAAACAAGAAGCTAATTTTCACCTATCATAATTTTAAATCTACCGCCCTATGATTTTTTACACATAGGGTGAAAACTTTTTCGTTGCGCAAGATGCTTCTGTTTATAAACAGAGGCATCTTTTTTTGTATTTATCAAATTTGGGGTGATGCATATGAACAACTAACATTAAACAGTAACATCATGAAAAAGGAAAGGGGAATTTACATGATAGAAATACACAACCTTACCATCAAAACGATAAAAGATAATCGAACGTTAATAGATCATCTTCAACTGAGTACCCAAAAAGGAGATAAGATTGTCATAATAGGGGAAGAGGGCAATGGTAAAAGTACACTATAAAAATGTATTTATAATGACCAATTAATTGCTGATTATTGCACTTATGAAGGAAAAGTTCTTAAAAATGATTATTCACTGGGTTATCTATCACAGGAACTATCAGCTCAAGAAAAAAAGTTAACCATCACTGAGTTATTTTCAGAAAATAATTGGACTAAAGAATTGTTGAAGGCGATGGATGATTTTAGGATTGACTCATTTGCTTCAGATAAAAGGATAGGTGATTTATCGGGGAGCGATTTAAGTATCGTTTTTTAAAGCTACTCTCCTTAAATCCTGATGTTCTTTTATTAGATGAACCGACAAATGATTTGGATATAGGCACAATCGAATGGCTAGAAAGATTTATTCAGCAAACATCGATACCTGTTATTTTTGTATCACATGATGAAACATTTATCAGTAATACGGAAAACGCAATTATTCACATTGAGCTTACCAATCGCAAGCAAACACCTAAATATACCTTTACAAAAGAGCCTTATGAATCGTACCTTTTTCATCGAGAAAACAATTTGCAAAAGCAAGAACAGATCGCTAAAAAACAAGTATCTGATTATAAAAAACAAGTGAATAAGTGGCATGATGTATGGAATAAGGCTGAGCATCAGAATGTGTCACGCTCAGACCCCAGATTACAAAAGAAAATAAAGTCATTAAAAAATCAAAAAAAACGTATGGACAAAGCTACAGAGGATTTTTTAGAGATACCAGGAGTAGAAGAGGCTAGTGAATTTCACTTTGATTCGACTATACATGTACATCGCCATAAAAAAATTCTAGAGCTATCATTAGAAACACTTGATATAGCAAATAAACAACTTTCCCAAAATATAAAGTTATCCATTACTGGAGCAGAAAAAGTGGCGATTATTGGGGAAAATGGAGTAGGAAAATCAACATTATTAAAAATTATTATGGATCAGATAAAGGAACATTCTTCATTAAAAATAGGATACATGCCACAAAACTATGAGGATCTATTGGACCCAACTCTATCACCTATTCGTTTTCTAGTGACAACTGGTGAAAAAGAAGCCATGACAAAAGCCTTCACACATTTAGGCAGTATGAAATTTACTAGCGTTGAAATGCAGCAGACAATAGGGCATCTGAGTGGGGGTCAAAAAGCAAAGCTACTGTTAGTAAAAATGATCATGGATGGTTGCGAAATATTGATATTAGATGAACCAACGAGAAATTTTAGTCCTTTGACAACGCCTGTTTTGTGTCAGGCATTAGCGCAATATGGTGGAGCCATTATTAGTGTTTCACATGATCGGCGTTATTTAAAAGAAGTAGCATCAACCATTTATGAATTAACTAGTGAAGGTTTAACGAAAAAATAGGATAAGCAAAGAAAAAGTCGAATTCCTGTAGTGAAGGAATCGACTTTTTTTGCAAAAAAATTATGTAGAAAACATTGAAATAAATGATGTCTTATGATAAATTTATATGGCTAGACATTGTATAATTTACGGAACGCGCATTATCCCTATTTTAATTATACAATACATTCTATACTTTCGTCAACAATTTTATGATTGGTTTTTAAAGGGGTGGTAGCTATGAAATCAGAAGGGGCACTACAATGGATTGGAGGAAAAAACTACTAAACTCATTGACGAAGAAATAAGACTTTTAAGAAGCTTCATTAAGATGAGAGTTTGTAAATGAAAAAGAGAAAGAAAGTAGGACTGATACTACATGTCAGAGAAAACAATATCTGTTCAGACAAAACCGCCATACGGCATGATCGCCATTTTATTTATTGGGGCATTTGTTGCCATTTTGAATGAAACACTACTAAATATTGCTCTTCCAGCTATTATGGAAGAATTTGAGGTCAATGCCACTGCGGTACAATGGCTTTCAACAGGCTATATGCTAATTAACGGGATTTTAATACCCGCAAGTGCGTTCTTTATTCAACGCTTCACGGATAAAAGGTTATTTATAATTGCAATGGCCTTGTTTACTTTGGGAACATTTTTAGCTAGTATTGCACCCGCATTTGGCGTATTATTAGGGGCTCGTATGATTCAAGCTGCCGGATCTGCAATTATGATGCCATTATTAATGAATGTTATGTTAACTGCATTTCCAGTCGAAAAACGAGGGGCAGCAATGGGGATGTTTGGGCTGGTAATGATTACAGCTCCTGCGATTGGACCAACACTTTCTGGATGGTTAATCGAGCATTATAGCTGGAGAATGTTATTTGATTTGGTATTGCCAATTGCCATTTTAACCTTAATTTTTGCAGCCTTTAAATTAAAGAATGTTACACCACAACGTGCTATTAAGCTGGATGTACTATCTCTTATTTTATCCAGTATCGGGTTTGGTGGCTTGCTTTATGGCTTTAGCTCTGCAGGGGAAAAAGGGTGGGATAATGTACTTGTCTACGGTACGATTATTATTGGTACACTTGCTTTAATTACCTTTATCCTTCGTCAGCTACGAATGGATGAGCCTATGCTTGAGTTTCGTATTTTCAAATATCCGATGTTCGCCTTATCCACAACCATTTCAATCGTAATTTCGGTTGCAATGTTCTCAGCCATGATCTTAATGCCGATTTATGTGCAAACTATTCGTGGGATTTCACCAATGGATTCTGGCCTGTTAATGCTTCCTGGCGCTATTGTCATGGGGATTATGTCGCCAATTACAGGTAAACTCTTTGATAAATACGGTGCAAGAACTTTGGCTGTCATTGGATTGATCATTACCATTGTCACAACTTATTACTTTAGCAAAATCGGTTTGCATACTGCTTATTCTACTCTTGTAGTGCTCTACACTTTACGTATGTTTGGGATGTCAATGGTTATGATGCCAGTAATGACAAACGGTTTAAATCAGTTACCAGCCCATAATAATCCACATGGAACAGCGATGAACAATACATTGCAGCAGGTATCTGGTGCTATAGGTTCTGCAGTATTAATTACCGTTATGAACAATATAACTACTGTAAAAGCAGAGGAATTAGCTGCTAAAGCAATGAACAATATGAGTGCCAATGCTGCTCAATCATCCGCACAGGCTACAGCTGAAGTACAACAACAAATTATGAATGAAGCCATGCTACATGGTATTAATTTCACCTTCTTTATTTCAACATTGATTACGGTGATTGCTCTTATTCTCGCTTTCTTTATTAAAAGAGTCAAACCTAATCAAGTGATAGATATGGAGATTCAGAGGGATGTTCGGGGGGAATAGATAATTTGTCAATCCACAAAGGGGAGATTGTAGTAAACCAATACAAAGTCCGCATTACTCCGTATAAACCTAAATACGCTGAACAAACGGTAGCTATGTGGCAAAATAGTAAGGAACAGGCTATTGGACAAAAAGAAATTCACAGTTTTGAAAATCACGTTTACTTTTTAAATCATCTATTACCTGAACAGTTTCAAATAGATTTAGCGTTAATGGATGAAAAGGTAGTCGGCGTAATTGTTTATAATAGAAGGGAAATAAACCAACTGTATATTCATATAGATTATCAAGGAATCGGTATAGGTCAAATATTATTAGATAAAGTAAAGACACAATCATGCGGTAGATTAACCTTATATACATTTGAGGTAAATGAAAATGCTCAACGATTTTATGAAAAACATGGTTTTAAAGTCATAGGTAAAGGACATAAAAATGAAGAGAATTTACCTGATATACAATATGAATGGATTTCCTCCAAATAATGTATTCGAGTTCTTTAATACCAATAGTATAACGTAAGACATACGTAAAAAACGTTCATCTAAAAATGATGAACGTTTTTTTGAGTAGATGAATGATTATACATAAATGAATCCCATCTTTGAGCCACCACATACAAATGCGAAAACATTGCTAGTAGAAACACCAAATGCTACGGTTGAAGCTATTCGAACAATCGCCTCCATTTTAGGTTCAAGTGATGCCTATTATTTCATGACCATCTTAGCGATTATCGCATTTGTTTTAACACTATTCGTTCCATCTAAAAAAGATGAAACAGTAAATATCAATATGGTGTAATTATTATTCTACTGAGATCGAAATGCCAAGTAACCAATGGTTCAATGCGATTAGTCAATCTAGCCATTATGCAGTAAATTTATAGGGTTTGATAAGAAAACAAATTTAGTATTTTACAAATCCATTGAAATCAGAATGCATGTTCGTTAAAATAGAAAAAGACAAAGGTGAAGGATTCGAAATATGTTTTGGGTTGATATGGCTGAATTTGCGAGTAAAGATCCTAATGACTGGCTTGGCTTCTCTACACACTGGAACAAAATACTTAATGATAAGGATATTATTAAGCAAACGATTATTGTCAAAAATAAGGTAGTTGGTATATTCCTTGTTTTGAGCAGTTTGGTCATCCAGAAGTTAGCTATTGGATTGGCAAGGAATATTGGGGACAAGGAATAAGTTTATCCTCACCCTTATTAAAATAAGAATAAGGCGCTAAGGATAATCATAAAAAAGGAAGTGCTAAAAGATGAATGTAGCAATGATTATGCAGGAGCTTGAAGCCCTAGGTAAGGAACGAACTAAAAAAATATACATGTCCAATGGGGCACATGAACCACTTTTTGGCGTAGCAACAGGCGCTATGAAGCCGATTGCAAAGGAAATAAAAATTGATCAAGCATTAGCAGAAGAACTTTATGCGACAGGCAACTACGATGCCATGTACCTCGCGGGTATTATTGCAGATTCAAATGCTATGACTCTGACAGATTATAATCGTTGGATAGATGCTGCATATTTTTATATGCTATCGGATTACGTGGTAGCCGTTACTTTAGCGGAAGCAGATATTGCACAAGAAGTTGCAGATCAATGGATTACTAGTGGGGAAGAGTTAAAAATGTCGGCTGGTTGGAGCTGCTACTGTTGGCTTTTAGGAAATCGAGCTGATGTTGAATTTTCAGAAAGTAAAATTGCCAACATGCTTGAAATGGTAAAAAATACGATTCACCAAGCTCCGGAGCGAACGAAATCAGCTATGAATAATTTTCTATACACTGTTGGGATTTCATATGTGCCACTACATGGTATGGCACTCGAAATTGCGAAAGAAGTAGGGCCAGTCGAGCTCAAACGAGACAAGAAAAAGAGCACTATTTTACACGCATACGAAAGTATCCAGAAAGAAGTAGAAAAAGGGAGGTTAGGTTTCAAACGTAAATATGTAAGATGTTGAATAATGAAATCTCCATTTTTTCACTCTTAGTGGGATTCGTTGAATATTAAATAACCTAAATTTACCATTTAATAGATCAACTTATATATCATAAAGAGATAAAACCTTTAAAAGAAATTTTCCTGAATCGAGTACTAAAGAAAATGGCGTCTCCATCATACAGGAGTCGCCATTTTAAAAAGTTATTTAGTTAGTCGCTCGATAAAGGTATCTAATTGAACCAATGTTACATTATCGTTTACTCCAAATGTCCCGTCTCCCTTACCTACCGTAATTTTATTTGAGGAGAGAATGGCTACATAATTAGATGCCCAATGTGTACTGAGAACATCTGCGAATTCCTGTGCATTTCCTTGTTGTTTTAATTTAAATGCTTCCACTAAAACTTTTGACAATTGACCGCGTGTAATAGATGAGCCTGGATTGAATTTTCCATTTTCATCACCAGTAAAGACACCAATTTTCTTTAATGCCCCAGCAGCACCTGCATATTTAGATGATGGTTTAACATCAGGGAAACTTGAGTTTGTATCACTTGTATCTAAATGTAATATCTCAGCAAGTCGAAGAGCAACCTCTCCACGTGACGCATAAATGCTAAAATCTATTTCTGCGTTTTTAACTTCGCCAATTTCATTTTCAGAGAAGTTTGCAATACGTTTTGCCCCTATGTAACGAGATCCCCAGTAGTATGGGTCATTAATTTTATCTATTTTAACCCCAGAGCTAGTAGTAGCAGAAATAAAATTGCTATCACCTATGTATATTCCAACATGTGAAACACCGTCTCCTGATGTATTAAAAAATACAAGATCACCCGTCTGTAAATGGTCTTTAGATATAGAAGAACCTTGTTGATACTGAGCTTTTGAAGTACGCTCTAATGAAATTCCTAACTTAGCAAAAACTAATTGTGTATATGCCGAGCAATCAACGCCTGTCTTAATATCTGTACCTCCATATTTATACGGGATGCCAATATATGATTTTGCTGTATTTGATAAATCTGTTATTGTCGCTGCTTTAGCATCATTTATACCCATTCCTGTGAAGAGTGCAAAGGATGCAAAAATTGGTAGTAACCATTTTTTCTTCAATTTAAACTTACTCCTTTCAAATAGCTTTCGCCTTTGACTAGAGTAAGAATAGCATGAAAAATATAAGCGTGATTTTTCATTAATATTACTAATTATTTATTCTCAGTAAAATTGAAACCTTAATTTTATCTGTGTAAAATATCTGCAATAAACATGGGTAAACTTACTAATAATATATGAAATAATTAGATATGCAGGGATATATGTCTTATTTTTATATTTTCTCCAACTTTGAATCTATAAGTTTCGTATATATCTTTACAATTATTTTTGAGAAGTGGTCATGGGGGAGAAGCCTACTCAAAAAGAGATGTAGAAGAAATTAAAAAGGGGTTTGAGCTTTAATCTGTATATTGGGAAGTCTCATTCATGGGGGGAAAATCCATTCCAAAGTTCTATTTCTGCCTCTATTGTGTATACATATAAAAGATTAGTAGAATGGAGGACTATTCATGCAGTTTTATTATGAAATCAGATGCCATTACGTGTTCTTGATGAAGCCGAATTTTGGAAACACCAAGAAGAAGAACATACTGTTGTTATCAGAGAACTTGTAAAAGATCTAGAGCAAGAATATGTCGAGGCATTAAAGGAGTGGGAAAAAGCATTTGCCCAGACACATCAGCAAGTAGTTAGATATATTGAGACCGTTAATCGTTCTCAGGGGCAGGTTTCTCAAACTCTTTTCCAGAATATTTTTCAGCTTACTTCTTTTTGCCTTCAACAGAGTGAACAATTTATTAATTTCTGTCGTTCCCTTATAGATGAAAGTAAGCCGATTAGCACCAATTCAACAGCTAAAGTTGTTTTAAATCATATAATTGTTGAATCAGAGTATTTTATTGGGATTGCTCAAACAATTTTATATCAACAAATGTAAAAATAATCCAATTAATATGGCTATGGTCATTCAACAAGATATACTATTAAATAGTTAAATCAAGGGATACCAGCGAAATTAACACTATCCGCAATATCGATAAATACCTCCAAAACGAATACCCCCATCCTGTTGTGGATGGGGGTAAATACATTCCCTTTTGTTATATCTATGTCATTTGACAGTAGATTCAAGATTTCCTAAATGTATCTTTAGGATACGATAATTTGATTAAAGTTTATGAAAATCTAGCAGGTTAATTTTTGACATCCTGAAGAATAGTACCCTTCCTCCAATGTAGCTTCCGTAATGTTTCGTAATTGACTAAAACCGTTCCTACAATAATCGTCAAAGTTCCTATACCAGTTAGCCAAGAAATATATTCATGATAGAATGCAACCCCTAGCATAACAGCAATTAAAGGTGAAATATACAGCCATGTAGAAGGAAAAACAGGATTTGTCCGTGAGACGAGCCAATAATAAATACTATGGCCGATCATTGAACCAACAATCGTTAAATAAAGAAAAGAGCCAATGGAAGCTGGACTTAAAAGATAATCAAGCTGAATGTTCTCGGTAAAAAATGACAAAATGATTAATAGAATCCCACCATGCATCATTTGGGCTGCATTTAAAGCTATCGGTGATGTCGCTTCAAATTTTCGAATGACATGCTTCGTATAAATCGTTCCAGATGCATAAAAAGCTTCACCCAGTATAATAGCGAAACAACCAATCATCCAGAAGGGGCTAATCTCAATTGAAAAGCTAGGTAAGATCAAGAGCGTGACACCAATGACTCCCACGATACAACCAATGAATGAATTCCGATTTCCTTTTTGCTTCAAGATGAATGTCTGAATAATGATGATCATCATTGGACCTGTAGCAGATAAGACCGCTGCAATCCCTGATGTTACATACTGTTCTGCCCAGTATAATGTGGCAAACGTCCCGAAGGTTAAACCTACTCCTGTAAAAAACATCTCTTTCCGAAATAATAACCTTATTGTTGTTTTCTTTCTCCACACCATAAAACTAAATAGCAGCAAACCAGCAATGAAAAAACGAAGTCCAGCTGATAAAAATGGAGGCACGCCTGCATCAACACCAATTTTTATCGCTAAAAATGTCGTTCCAAAAATCAAACACATAAAGAAATAATTAATAATAACCATATAAAACTCCTCCTCTTTTTCTATCATAAAAGACAGAGGATAGAACAGATTGAAAAAGATAGAACAGATTAGCTTGGGACGTGGTACAATCGTTTTGAAAAGGAGGAATCGATGTGAGGAAAGCAATTAGAAATGAGGACTATCTTTTTAAGAAAGTATACGATTATGTACTTCACAGAATAGAACGAAAAGAATGGAAAGAGCATGAAAAGATTCCCTCCGTACGGCAATTAGCATGTGAAATGAATGTTCATCGATTAACCATCTTAAAGGCATATCAATTACTGAAACAGCATGACAAAGTTTATGTAAAAGATAAAGCAGGCTATTTTGTACAATCAAATGGGAAGAAAAATCTTGAGTACCTAAACCTAGACAATCCAATTGTTTCTGCCTATGTACAAAAAAATCATTTATCTGAAATCCATCAAACTCCTGTTTCCTATCAGTTTTCTCAGGCATTAATTGATCCCAATCTTTTGCCGAATCATTATTTTTCAGAATATGTGAAGAACGTGTTTGACCTTTATCCAAAAGTACTTGCAACCTACTCTACGGTGCAAGGTGATTTGGAGTTACGTGAAACACTTGCTCAATATTTTATCAATCAATATAAAACTCACATCCATGCAGATAATCTGTTAATCACCTCAGGCTCACAGCAAGCGATACACTTAATCGCGCAAACTTTTATTAAGCCAGGAGACGTCGTTTTATTTGAACGTCCAAGCTACAGTGCTGCAATTGATATTTTTAGAGCGCAGGGAGCACAGATTGTAACGGTTGATATCCATCCAGACGGGTACGATTTAGAGCAAGTTGAATACTATATTAAACAATATAAACCACTGCTATTTTATCTTAACCCAACATTCCATAACCCGACTGGTTATACTGTTTCCATCGAGCAGCGCAAAAAATTAGTAGAATTAGCTGAACAATATCGTTTTTTAATCATTGAGGACGATGCCTATCACGACATCTATTTTGATCATGCCCCGCCACCACCAATTTACACTTATGATGCAGCTGGGACCGTCATTTATATCCGAAGCTTCTGTAAATATATCTCACCTGGTTTGAGAATCGCGGCTGTTATCTGTCCCTCATCCTTAATGAATGCACTACTAACAGTAAAATCATTAGCTGATAATGGCTCACCGCTTCTCAATCAAAAAATTTTTCTCCATTACTTTTCATCACTAAGATTGCAGCAGCACCTAGAGAAAATACGGATTGCCCTTCAGATCCGAAAGGAAATTATGGAGGAAGAGCTAGCAGTAACAGATTGGAAATGGATCAGTCCAAAAGGTGGTCTTAATTTATGGGTGCAGCTTCCAGATACACTTCCAACTGAATTATTATTAAGCAAAAGTATTGAGCAATCTATATCCTTTGTGCCAGGTCAAGTTTGTGATCCATTAAAACAACTATCATCCTGGATACGTTTAAGCTATTCATACGTAAATGAAATACAGCTACGTGAAGGGGTAAAAGGGTTTGTGGCAGTAGCACAATCTCTTTCTATGTGAGGGGAGAGGCTTTGATTAAAGGTTTGCATAACTATATCAAGGCCTGTCTTCCTATTTTGCTGTGCGAAAGTTGGGTTCATAAAATTAACCTCTTTAAAAAAATGTAAAAACAAAGAAACTCCCTTTGAATCGGAAAGGTGAGTTGGCATATTACTATCATAAAGTTGGCTGAAGGGCACATATCTTCCAACGTATCCTTTTTGAAAAAGTAACTGGAACTAAATGGGATCTTCTTGAACTGAACCGTTTGTTGGAGTTTCTTCATAATTCTTGCTCAAGAGTAGGGGATAAATCATACCGTAAAACTTTTGTTAGATGATTTTGAATAGCTATCAATGAAGTATTTAATCTGATGTGCTGACTGGTAGGGAGTCTGACATAATGTAGATATTATGTATGTATCATTAAAATAAATAATTTCCTATTGTAATTTTGATTTCCAACCCATAATATAAGTATATAGTTATATACAAATTTAATGAACAATACTTGGTGATGGTTTTCTATTTTTCTAAGTTATATATAAGTAAATGGTTATATAAAAGGAGGCAAAAACATGGACAATACACACATTGAAAAACAATTAAAGGCAGCAGCTGACTTTAATCGCATTAAATTACTTGCATGTATGAAAAACGGGGAGGTATGTGTATGTGATTTTGTGGATGTTCTAGGGATTTCACAACCAGCAGTTAGTCAGCATTTACGAAAATTAAAGGAGGCAGACATTATCATTGAACGAAAAGTAGGGACTTGGAAGCATTATCGATTGGTGGAAGATCAAACGCCTCTTATGCAGGGTATTTTAGAACAAATTCAGCCTTTAAATAGGTGTAATTGGGTCTCAGACTGTTGCCATGAAGGAGAGGAATAAATGAATAATGAATCCTTAACTAAACAGCTATCTTTTCTAGATCGTTATCTTACTCTTTGGATATTTGTAGCAATGGGGGTAGGTGTTTTAATTAGTGTCACAATGCCCAGTATTGGTGAAGTACTAGAGTTCATGTCTATTGGCACAACGTCCATACCAATTGCTTTAGGGCTAATTGTCATGATGTATCCACCATTAGCGAAAGTGAAATATGAGGAAATGTGGCGGGTGTTTAAGGATTGGAAGGTGCTTTTACTATCACTATTTCAAAACTGGTTGCTTGGACCATTCTTAATGTTCTTTTTAGCAATCATCTTCTTACGTGATTATCCAGAGTACATGGCTGGACTCATTATGATTGGCTTAGCTCGATGTATTGCAATGGTGATAGTATGGAATGATCTGGCACGTGGAGACCGTGAATATGTTGCTGGTTTAGTTGCTTTTAACTCCATTTTTCAAATCATGACATATTCAGTTTTTGCTTTCTTTTTCTTAAATATATTACCTGGTTGGTTTGGTTTAGATAATTTCAATGTATCTATTTCAATGTTGGAGATTACTAAAAGCGTCCTTATCTATTTAGGCATACCATTTGCTGCTGGTTTCCTAACACGATGGATAAGTTTAAAGAGTAAAGGGAAACAGTGGTATGAGGAAAAGTTTCTACCCAAACTTTCACCACTTACTTTAATAGCTCTTCTTTTCACGATTGTCATGATGTTTGCTTTAAAGGGTGAGAAATTAGTGGAACTACCACTCGATGTAGTGCGAATTGCGATTCCATTATTTATTTACTTTGTAGTCATGTTTGTTGTTTCATTCTTCTCTTCACACAAAGCAGGGGCATCTTATCCGGTCACCGCAGCCCTTTCATTTACAGCAGCTAGTAACAATTTTGAATTAGCCATTGCTGTAGCTGTAGGTATTTTTGGGCTTCATAGTGGAGTGGCCTTTGCTGCTGTAATCGGACCACTCGTTGAAGTACCAGTACTAATAGGACTTGTATGGGTTGCGTTACGCTGGCAGAAAAAATATTTTAACCATTAAGGGAGGATTTTAAATGAGAAGAGAAGATGATATTCGTACAAATGTACGTGAAAGCTATGCGAAAGTTGCTTTGAAATTAGAAAATACACAGGGATGCAGTACGTTAGCTCCTAGCTGCTGTAATCCAAAAGATAATCAAAATGTTTCCATTGAAGAGATCTCTCAGAAAATGGGCTATACAAAAGAGGAACTAGCTTCTATCCCCAACGGAGCTAATATGGGGCTTAGCTGTGGCAACCCACAAACTATTGCGAACTTGAAGCCTGGAGAAATTGTTGTCGATTTAGGCTCAGGTGGTGGCTTCGATTGCTTCTTGGCTGCACCAAAGGTAGGGAAAAAAGGACGGGTAATTGGCATTGATATGACACCTGAAATGATAACTAAGGCACGTCGTAATGCAGAAAAACCTGGATATGAACAAGTAGAATTTCGTTTAGGTGAAATAGAACATATGCCGGTTGCGGATGATACTGCTGATATTATCATTTCAAATTGTGTGATTAATCTATCGCCAAACAAACGACAGGTATTTAAAGAAGCCTATCGTATTTTAAAAAAAGCTGGTCGTTTAGCAATTTCAGATGTTGTGTTAACGACAGCCTTACCAGAGAGTTATTTATTAGATATGAATCTATATTCTGGTTGCGTTTCTGGTGCCATTTCGATTGAAGAATACAAAGCACTTTTAAAAGATGCAGGCTTTATAAATATCTCAATCATACCAAAAGATGAGTCGAAAGAATTTATCCGTGAATGGGAACCCCATCATGATTTAGAAAATTACATTGTCTCAGCTATTATTCAAGCTGTTAAAAAGGGGAACTATTGATAATGAATATTTAAAAAATGAATTAATTATAATCCAAGTAAATTTTATAGGAGTCAAGGGCGAAGCTAAGATTCCTAAGTCCATAACGATTTTTAGTTTCTCATATTCCTTTATTATAGAAATTTATTGTTTTTAGAAAAAACAATAAATCTCAAAAAAAATAATGTAAAATTAAGAGAAGTAATTATAAGAAGTGGTGGGCAAGATAGCCTTAAGCCGGTTAGAAGCCCTTGGTATAGCTAGATTCTAGGCTATCGAATCATGAGAGGAAAGACTCCGTGTCAAGTTGTGATTATTTACGAACTTGTATAGAAGGTAAGTTAATCAGCGAAAGTGTACATACTTAGACTAGCAAAATGTACACGGATATTTTGACATTTAGAGTTTTAGCCACTGGTATTAATGTTTAATTAAGAACTTATTAAAAACAATAAAGGGGAAATAATATGACTAAGAGTAATATGGAATTATCACTAGAACAACGGGAGGAACTACTTAGCACTTTGAAAGCACGTTTTGAGAAAAATATGAATCGCCATAAAGATCTTGACTGGGCTAAAGTACAAGCTAGGCTCGAAGCAAATACTGAAAAACTGTGGTCACTTAATGAAATGGAAGTAACTGGCGGTGAACCAGATGTAGTTGGCCATGATAATAAGACGGACGAATACATTTTTTATGATTGTTCAGCAGAAAGTCCTAAAGGTCGCAGAAGTATTTGTTATGATCGTGAAGCGTTGGAGTCAAGAAAAAAACACAAACCAGAAAATAATGCTATTGATATGGCAACTGCAATGGGCATTGAACTTTTAACGGAAGAGCAATACCGCGAGTTGCAGAAACTTGAAAATTTCGATTTGAAAACATCAAGCTGGGTCCAAACACCTGTAAATATTAGAAAACTCGGTGGGGCCCTCTTTTGTGACTATCGTTACGACACTGTTTTTGTGTACCATAATGGAGCAGATTCCTACTATGCGGCTAGGGGCTTCCGTGGCTCGCTAAGGGTCTAACATAAGGTACTCCAATATTGGAGAGGATATGCTGGTCAGATCAGTACTATGAATAATTATGTGCTTAAGCATTTCTAGGTGCGATATTGAATGCCCTACTAATTCTAGTCAATCCCAACTTTTTCAATATTCCATTGTAGAATTTTTTACCTAAGGTTTCCCAAAAAACAAGTTATTTGTATTTCCATATTTGTACATGTCATCTCATTTTAATGAGGAGGGTGTTGTATACCCGCTCCTTCTTAAATTGTTTTTTGTTTAAAAGAAGGGAAGAAACCCATACTTTAACCATAAAGCAATCTTATAAAGGTAATTGAGAGGGGTTTAATATGTTTCTAAATTTGAAAGGGAAAACAGCGCTAGTTACGGGATCTACTGCAGGAATTGGGAAAGCCATTGCAAAATCATTAGTAGCAGAAGGTGTTACTGTCATTATTAATGGACGCCATGAAGAAAAGGTTCATCAAACAATAAAAGAAATTCAAGTACAGTATCCTCAAGCTAACCTTCAATCATTAGTCTCTGATTTAGGAACCGAAGAGGGTTGTCAAATGGCTATAGACAAATTCTCAAAAGTAGATATTCTAATAAATAACCTAGGGATTTTTGAGCCAAAAGAATATTTTGATATCTCTGATGAGGATTGGTTTAAGATGTTTGAGGTCAATATTATGAGTGGTGTTCGGCTTACTCGCTGGTATCTCAATCAAATGATTCAAAAAAAGGAAGGAAGGGTTATCTTTATTGCGAGTGAGGCAGCTATTATGCCATCACAAGAAATGGCTCATTATAGCGCAACGAAGACAATGCAGCTCTCACTTTCTCGTAGTTTAGCTGAGCTGACTAAAGAAACAAAGGTAACCGTCAACTCAATTATGCCAGGTTCTACTTTTACAGAGGGCGTGGAAACTATGCTAAATACCCTATATCCTAATGAAGATTTGACGTTGGAAGAAGCTGAGGTGCGCTTTATGAAGGAAAATCGGCCAACCTCTATAATTCAGAGACTCATTCGCCCAGAAGAAATTGCGCATTTTGTGACATTTTTAAGTAGCCCACTTTCTTCCGCTATTAATGGTTCTGCGTTGAGAATCGATGGGGGATTAGTACGTAGTGTATTTTAGGATAGTTTAAATTCTTCTATCCTCCTAGAAATCTCAAATTAATCAAGCAAAATGGCATTGGAACCTATTCCTTTGCCTTTTTTTATTTTCCGTATATTACCAGTAATTTTGAAGGAATACAGAAAAAAGTAATGCCGTGAAAGAGGAAGTATACCCGTGTTAAAAGGATATGAATTTAGAAAGAGTTAAAATTATTTATTTTTGATATGATATCTATTTCATTCTGATACAATGTGTTTACAGACAAGTTTAAACACAAAAAATTATTATAGAAAATTTGGAGAAGTTATGCAGAAGACGATTTTACTTGTAGAAGACGAGGATATTTTACGTGAAATAGTTAAAGATTATTTATTAAATGAAGGTTTTGGAGTATTAGAAGCAGCAGATGGAAAAGAAGCTTTAACTATTTTTGAAAATCACGAAGTTCATTTAATGATATTAGATATCATGTTACCAGAATTAGATGGATGGTCAATTTGTCGAAGGGTTCGGAAAACATCCAATGTACCTATCATTATGTTAACGGCACGTGCCGATGAAGATGATACATTACTTGGTTTTGAGCTGGGGGCAGATGACTATGTGACAAAACCTTATAGTCCACCCATTTTATTAGCAAGAGTGAAGCGATTAATAGAGAGTCGTTATAGTTCTGCTGGTAAAGTATCAACAGAAGATATTTTATCTAGTAATGGCATTCATGTACATATTCCCTCACGAACAGTAACTGTTGACGGAGAAATTATCAACCTGACATATACCGAATTTGAAATTTTAACGTATTTAATGCAAAATCAAGGAATTATTTTGACGAGAGAACAATTAATTATTAAGATTTGGGGGTATGAATTTGCAGGTGACGATCGAACCGTCAATAGTCATATCCGTAATTTACGTCATAAACTAGGACACAAAGCTACTTGTATTGTAACAGTTGTCCGAAGTGGTTATAAATTTGAGGGGAATTTATGAAAAAAGGAATCGTATTAAAATTATTTGTGCTGACAACAGCATTATGTACACTAATTTTAGTTACTATTTTTATTGGTCAAACCCTTTTTTTTAAGGAATATTATGCTAGTAGAAAAGTTGATGATGTTCAAAAAAGTATTGAAACCTATGAAAAATTATCTAAAAAAGCTGAATATAATACGCAAACAACCCGAAAGATGGAGGAGAATTTTTATCTAGATAATTCATCATGGGTTACAACGTTAGATAGTTCTGGAAATATTAAAACCGCAAATGATTTTTCATTAGAAGTACAATTAGATTCTTCTCAGCATAAAGAATTTTCGAATCGTTTAATCCATATCCCCTTGTATAGTTTTATCGATTTTGAGGATATGGATAGAATAACGTTCCTGCTAGAGCAAGGAAGTCGGATCTTTATTGATGGCGTAAAACAAGGAGATACATTACTTCCTACTATATTAACAGTTGAAAATGGGGATATTGTTTTAGAGAATCGGCAACTTTCAGAGAAAATCTACGGAAAACAAACTTCTCCAACTTCAGATTCACAAATTTACTTGGTTGGAAATATCACGAACTTACAATTACCACAGAAAACTGTAGGGGCAAACTTTATTTATGCCAATCGTGTGTTAATTAATAGAATAAAACAATTTCAGGTGGATTTAATAACGAATGACAAGCAACATTATTTAGATTCCACAGAAATAATGGATTATAAGGAAAATGGTGTTACCTATAAAGTCATCATTAAACCGACAAAAGATTCAATGGGGGAAACAAATTATATTTTTGCTTTGACCTCCCTACAACCGGTTGATGAGGCTGTTCAGATGATAAAAGATTACTATGTATACTTAATTATTTTTGTATTGCTTCTAATTGTCTTAGTATCGTTCTATTACTCTAAAAAAATCGCTAAACCTTTGTTACAAATAAATCATACAACAAAAAAAATCGCGGATTTGGATTTTTCTGAAATGATTCCCGTTACTACTAAAGATGAAATCGGTGATCTATCAAAAAATATTAATACACTTTCGACAACTTTACATTCATATATAGTCCAATTACAGCAAGATATAGAGAAAGAAAAACAATTAGAAAATACACGTAAAGAATTTATTGCCGGTGTTTCACATGAATTAAAGACACCTTTAAGTATAATGAAAAGCTGTATTTCTATTTTAGAAGATGGTGTTGCTAGTAATAAAAAGGAACATTACTTTCAAGCAATGGCAAAGGAAATAGATCGAATGGATATGCTAATTATTGATATGCTAGAGCTAGCAAAATTTGAGTCTGGAACGTATAAGTTGGAAATGGATGTTTTCTTTATTGATGAGGTAATAGAGTATATAACCGATCAACTAGCTTTAGATATTTCAAAAAGGCAACTACACGTTCGTAAATCTCTTTCCAAAATTAAAGTAGCTGCAAATCAAAATAGAATTGAACAGGTGATTACGAACTTTATTAGCAATGCTATTCGATATACGCCTGAAAACGAAAATATTATCATTTCAACGATGGAAGAAGAAGATCGTGTAAAAATATGTATAGAGAACAAAGGCACACATATTGCTCCAGAACATTTAGAGAAAATATGGGATCGTTTTTACAGGGGAGACACCTCTCGTAAACGCACCAATAGTGGTACGGGATTGGGGCTAGCTATTTCCAAAAATATTTTAGAGTTACATGGTATGCCATATGGTGTATCGAATACTAAAAATGGCGTATTATTTTATTTCTATTTAAATAAAAACGTGTAGAGTTTCATTTCTACACGTTTTTTATATTTTAAACAAAATCGATCTAATCTGCATTTAATCTTTATTAGTCTTCATTACTATTTCTTTAGACAATGTATTGAAACTGATAAGGAGTTTTTTGTATGAAAAAAATAATTATTTTGCTCGGATGTATTATGTTAATAATTACTGGATTTTGTTTGCTACATATGAAAGCGAAAAAAAATGTTCCAAAAGATGGTTACCATTTGAGCGATAAAATAATTGTAATTGATCCGGGGCATGGTGGAAGAGATCGAGGGGCGACAGGGGAGGTACTAGGTACAATTGAAAAAGATCTTAATTTAAAAGTAGCTCAAAATTTGAAAAAAGAGATAGAAAATAGGACAAATGCAAAAGTTATCTTAACACGTGAGAATGATACCAGTTTACTTTCTGAAACGAATCAAAAGGAAGAATTACGAGCCCGTGTTAAGGTAGCTAGCGATTATTACGCTGATTTATTTATTAGCATTCACCACGATGCTTTTGAGGATACTAATGTGAAAGGAATAACAACACATTATGGAGCGAATAAAAAACATGATAAGAAATTAGCTGAAATTGTTCAAAAATCGATTTTTAATCAAAAAATAACTACTCGAAATCGAGGTATACAAGGAAGTGATTTCTATGTACTAAAAGAAAATTCCTCACCAGCTATATTGATTGAATTAGGATTTACATCTAACGAAGATGACGAAAAAAGAATGAATTCAGCAAAATTTCAAGCAAAAACACAACAGGGAATTGTAGATGGCATTATTGAGTATTTTAATTAGTTGAATCAATTTCATAAATCATACTTCTCAAGTGCTTAGCCTGCACCTATTAAATCCACCGACATTTGTATACTCTATTGTCTGTTTGGATACCATATTTTTTGAACACTAAATATGTACCTGGAGCATAATACTTAAAATAGTATAAATAGGGAAATTTGCCAAAAGAATTAAAAAATAGCAGTGCTATTGATGGCCTTGACTTACAGGTGTAGGCGAGGTTTTAAAAAATAAAACAGCCATTTGAAGATTCTAAATGATTTGGTAAGTAAAAATCCCTAAGTGACAGATGCAATGTGTGTAAAAAGAAATTTAGTAAATTGGGAGGAAGAAAATTATGACAAAAGATTTCTACACTACACTTAAAGAAAGACGTACTTACTACGGAATTAATAAAGAGGTAAAAATATCGGATGAAAGAATTAAAGAAATTATAGAATTCGCTGTGAAATATACTCCATCAGCATTCAACTCTCAAACTGCACGTATTGTTGTATTATCAGGTGAGGCACATAATAAATTGTGGGACATCACAACTGAAACATTAAGAAAAGTAGTTGGAGATAGTGATTTTTCAGGTACTCAACAAAAAATGGATTCCTTTAAAGCAGGTTATGGGACAGTTTTATTCTTAGAAGATGAAGCTGTAGTTAAATCGCTTCAAGAGCAATTTGCTGCATATGCTGAGAACTTTCCAATTTGGTCAAATCAAGCATCAGGTATGCACCAGCTAGTTGTATGGGCAGCATTGGAAGCAGAGGGATTAGGAGCTTCATTACAACATTATAATCCATTAATTGACAATGAAGTGAAAAAAGAATGGAATATCCCTGATAATTGGAAGCTAATTGCTCAAATGCCATTTGGCAATCCGACGGTAACACCAGGCGAAAAAGAATTCCAACCACTTGAAAATCGAATAAAATTCTACAAGTAATTAATGTATACGAAGCCTGTACTTAGCGGAATTGGTTTTAAACTCTTCAAAAAACCGCGAGAAATCAACATTTATAAAATTGATTTCTCACTGTTTTTGTTATGTCCCAACCCCTGTTTAATTCATTTTAAACTTGTTCTTTTTGCTTTAAACGGCCCCTTAATGACCAATTCGTCCACATACGTAAAATTTGTTCGAATGGACCGCGCTTCCATTTTTTCAAGTATAAAAAGCTCATAACACATTGGAAACTATAGACAATAAGCCCGAACAATATGCCATTAAAGACGCCAATTTTTCCAAACAGCCCTAAACCATAGCCATAAAAGACAGTCGTACAAATAATCGATTGCATTAAATAATTTGTTAATGATAGCTTACCGACACATTCAAAGGCCTGAGAAATAATAGAGGTATGCCAAAATTTATACAGTAAGGCAGCTAAACATACATAGCCTAACGATAATAACTGAGCACCGCCCATCGAAAGCATTACAGAAAAATTGTTTTCCATTAAACTTAAAGACTTGCATAACAGCCCAATTGGTACAAGAAGTGCTCCTAACATATACCATTTTTTCTCCTGCTCTATATTCTCAAATGCACGTACCTTGGCAAGACCCATGCCTACTAAAAATAATGGTAAAAGAAGAATTGGTGCCATCAATATCATAAGAGCGATTTCTGCAGGCTTTTCCGTTTCTGATGGCTCTGGATTGAGACGGAAATCAAATATTTCTGCATAAGTACCATTCGCATACATATGACTTTCTTTTGCAGCATACGTATCCTTCTCTTGCTGTTCTTTCTTTGAAACCTCACTTTGACCATATGACAGTGCGATAGTAATAACAAACAATATCCCTGCCCAAATAAATGCAGTTTTGGCTTTTCGATTGATAAAAAGAACTAATATAGGAATCATTAAACCATAAAATAGTAAAATATCACCCTCCCAAATGAATAAGTGGTGTAACCATCCTAATACAATAAGCCCGATGCTTCGACGAAGAATGACCCATCTACTTTTTCTCCCTTTTCGGCGTGCAGATTCCACTAGCTTCATCAGTGAAAAGCCGAAAAGTAATGTAAAGATTGGCATAAATGAGCTTTCAACAACAACCTTCAAGAAATAATATGCACCTTGATCGAGCAGCGATAAGCCCTTTAGATTTTCCTTTCCTTGCATTCCAAATTGAAAAATCAGTAAATTCGCGAGCAATATCCCAAATAAACTAAATCCTCGCATACAATCAATAAAAGAAACTCGTTTTATTTCCATTAGAAAACCTCACTATTCATTAACTATATTGTAAGTATATTGGAATAACCTTATAGCAAAATAATCGATACCTTAAAAAAAGCTTAAACAAATAAAAGGATTAAAAAGTGATTATTAAAAACTTTTTTCTCCTCTTATTTTTTCTTAATCATTTGGGACACATTAAGGTTGGACTCTTTTTAGGCTCACCGAATAACCCTCATCTTGAAGGGTATAATGGACTTTAGGTGCACTATAGTGGTGTTTACTTTCTGTATGAAATTGTGTTTCATACTTTTTTGAAAGGGTGTGTTTTTAATGGAAAAAAAAGCGTCTACTATTCCTCAACCGAAAACATATGGACCGCTGGGGAATATCCCATTAATCGATAAAGATAAACCGACCCTATCGTTTATCAAACTAGCGGGAGAGTATGGTCCCATTTTTCGGCTTCAAACTTTAAGAGACAGCATCATTGTCATTTCTGGACATGAACTAGTAGAAGAGGTTTGTGATCAGTCACGCTTCGATAAAAGTGCAGAGGGTGCTTTAGCAAAGGTTCGATCCTTTGCTGGAGACGGTTTATTTACAAGCTGGACTTACGAGCCGAACTGGAAAAAAGCTCATAATATACTGATGCCTACCTTCAGTCAACGAGCCATGAAGGATTACCATCACATGATGGTTGATATTGCTGTACAGCTTGTTCAAAAATGGGCAAGACTTAATCCGAATGAAGTGGTGAATGTCCCAGAGGATATGACCCGTCTAACATTAGACACGATTGGTTTATGTGGCTTTAATTACCGATTTAATAGTTATTATCGTGAGACCCCACATCCTTTTATCACTAGTATGACTCGTGCTCTAGATGAAGCGATGCATCAATTACAGCGACTAGATATAGAGGACAAACTCATGTTGCGAACGAAACGTCAATTTCAGTATGACATCCAAACTATGTTTTCTTTAGTGGATAATATTATTGCTGAACGTAAAGCAAAAGAAAGCCAGGAAGAAAATGATTTACTTTCTCGTATGTTAAATGTGAAGGATCCAGAAACAGGCGAAAAACTGGATGATGAAAATATTCGTTTCCAAATCATTACCTTTTTAATAGCCGGGCATGAGACAACAAGTGGATTATTATCCTTTGCGATTTATTTCTTATTGAAAAATCCGGACAAATTGAGAAAAGCCTATGAAGAAGTAGATCAGGTATTAACAGGTCACACTCCGACATATCAACAGGTTCTGCAACTTAAATATATACGGATGATTTTAAATGAATCGCTACGTCTATGGCCTACCGCTCCAGCATTTAGCCTTTATCCAAAAGAAGATACGGTGATTGGCGGGAAATACCTAATTAAGAAAGAAGATCGTATTTCCGTTCTTATTCCACAGCTGCATCGGGATAAAGACGCATGGGGAGAAAATACGGAAGAGTTCCAGCCTGAACGATTCGAGGATCCGGATAAAGTTCCACATCATGCTTATAAGCCATTTGGAAATGGTCAGCGGGCATGTATCGGTATGCAGTTTGCTCTCCACGAGGCAACTCTTGTACTAGGCATGCTTCTCCAACATTTTGAATTGATTGATTATCAAAACTATCAGTTGGATGTTAAGCAAACATTAACGCTAAAGCCAAATGATTTTAAGATTAAGATTCAATCCCGAAATCAAGATGCCATCCATCCTGCCGTTCCTCCACCCAAAGAGGAGACACGAAAGGATGATAAAATTGAACAAAATGTTCAGAATATACCATCACTTATTGGGATCAATAATCTTCCTCTGCTGGTTCTTTACGGCTCTGATACAGGGGTAGCAGAAGGTGTTGCCAGAGAACTTGCGGACACAGCTAGTTTACATGGTGTTCAAACGGAAGTAGCTGCGCTTAATGATCGAATTGGAAGCATGCCAAAAGAAGGTGCCGTTCTGATTGTGACTTCCTCTTATAACGGAAAACCGCCAAGTAATGCAGGTCAGTTTGTTCAGTGGCTGGAGGAACTAAAACCGGATGAATTAAACGACGTTCAATATGCCGTTTTCGGTTGTGGAGATCATAACTGGGCTAGTACCTATCAGCAGGTACCAAGATTTATTGATGAGCAAATGGCCCAAAAAGGAGGAACAAGATTCTCTAAACGCGGAGAAGGAGATGTAAGTGGTGATTTTGAGGAACAGCTCGATCAATGGAAACGAAGCATGTGGTCTGATGCAATGAAAACCTTTGGATTGGAGCTCAATAAAAATGTGGAGAAAGAGCGTAGTACTTTAAGTTTGCAGTTTGTCAGTAGTCTGGGAGGGTCTCCACTGGCCCGGACATATGAAGCAGTTCACGCATCTGTAGTAGAAAATCATGAGCTCCAAGCAACTGGCAGTGATCGAAGTACTCGGCATATCGAGATAGCCTTACCAGAAGGGGTTACTTATCAAGAAGGAGACCATCTTGGAGTACTGCCAGGAAACAGCAAGGAGAATGTCAGCCGAATTTTAAAACGCTTTGGCTTAAACGGGAAAGAACAAGTGGTGCTGAGTGCAAGTGGACGTAGTGTAACTCACCTTCCTTTGGACCGTCCTGTTCGTTTATTTGACCTTCTTAGCTATAGTGTAGAAGTTCAGGAAGCCGCAACTCGAGCACAAATACGCGAATTGGCGACATCTACGGCTTGCCCTCCCCATAAATATGAATTGGAAGCATTATTGGAAGAGGGAGTTTATCATGAACAAATACTAAAGAAACGCATTTCAATGTTGGATCTTCTCGAAAAATATGAAGCATGTGAAATCCGTTTTGAACGTTTTTTAGAACTTCTTCCGGCACTTAAACCGCGTTACTATTCTATTTCAAGCTCTCCTCTTGTTACACCAGATCGTCTAAGTATTACAGTCGGTGTTGTTAGTGGACCTGCATGGAGTGGTCAAGGGGAATATAAAGGAGTCGCTTCTAATTATTTAGCTCAGCGTCACAATGATGATGAAATTACCTGCTTTATTCGAACGCCACAAGCAAATTTTCAGTTACCTGAGAATCCAGAAACACCCATTATCATGGTTGGACCAGGCACTGGCATTGCACCATTCCGTGGATTTTTACAAGCCCGACGTGTCCAACAGCAAAAAGGTGTTCACTTAGGGGAAGCTCATCTATATTTCGGTTGTCGTCATCCAGAAATGGATTATCTCTATCGTACAGAATTAGAAAAAGAAGAAAAAGACGGCTTACTATCTTTGCATACAGCTTTTTCCCGCTTGGAAGGTCACCCCAAAACATATGTACAGCATTTAATGCAACAAGATGGAGCTCAGTTAATTTCGTTATTAGAGAACGGTGCCCACCTTTATATATGTGGTGATGGCAGTCGAATGACTCCAGATGTTGAAAATACTCTTTGTCACGTATATCAAGATATTCACGGGGTCAGTGACCAAGAGGCAAGAAATTGGTTGGATCTTTTACAGCTTGAGGGGAGATATGGAAAAGATGTTTGGGCTGGTATCTAAATGTTTCTAACTAGATGTTACTTTAATAAACTGATTTATCAAAATCCCGTATTTTCTAATGAATACGGGATTTTGATTATGATGGCAAGGATTAGTTGCAAACCGCATGAAAAATTCCTTATCAATTATGCCGAGGCATTATTGATAAGGATTCGACTTTGCCCTTAGACCTTCGTGATGCAGGTCAGTTAGCCGTTATCGCATGAATGCAATGATTATAGGCTAGTATCCTTTATTAACTCCTTTTCGATTCCGTGACATCCACAGGTGGCTTTGGGTCAACAGATGCTTTTTGTGCGATAGCGTAGTGCTAACGCAGCGACAGCTGTTGCTTTAATATGAGGAAATGCCTAAAAGAAATATTGCACTTGCATAACGAAAGGCTTGTAAATGTACAATGTATGTTTCTTGTAACATCATTTGCTAGCTTCTAAATTTTCAGCTATAGGTGAATGCGTTGTAAATTAATAAAATAGTAAGGTAATTAACAGGGGATTTTAAGGTTAAAGTGCTAGACTACTAACAATACTTAATCAATGTCATAGGGAAAAGGGGAAACATTATGAATTTTTTCGATTTACTTGTAATCAGCATAAACTCCATTCTCCTGGGGAGGTTCCTATTTTTTAGTAAATCTAGGGATAGATTGAATATTATCTTATTAATTTGTGCTGGGATGATAACTGGACTTCACATGCTTATAGAGGGCTATAGATGGCAAATACTACCTGCATATTTACTGCTCTTACTGCCATGCATTCAATTTCTCTTTTTTTGGAAAAATAACATCTCTACATCTTGGCTAACACGAGTAGTAAAGGGATTCTTCTATATCCTTTGGTTATATGTAGTATTTGAATTACCTATCATTGCCCCAATGTTTTCGTTTCCAGAGCCGACAGGACCATATAAAATCGGAACAACCAGCCTCCATCTTGTTGATGAAAAAAGGCTTGAAGAATACACAAAGGAACCGGATGATCATAGGGAATTAATGATTCAAATTTGGTATCCTGCTGAAGTTAACAAGAATGAGTTAACAGCTCCTTATACTACTCATTCGAAAGAGCTAGCGGCTGGTCTACAAACAGCTTTACCTTTACCACAGTTTGCTCTACAGCATTTGAATAAAATTCAAACACATTCCTATCAAGATGCGCAATTAGTCAAGAATGAATCTGGTTGGCCAGTATTACTGTTTTCACATGGGATGAATTTATATCGATATCAAAATACCTTTCAAGTAGAAGAATTAGTGAGCCATGGCTATATCGTTGTCGGGATAGATCATACATATGATGCTGCAGCTACTGTATTTCCTGATGGACGCACAGTTCTAAATTCACCTCAATTAGATGACGGTATCCCTGCTCTCGATAAACATATAGCAGTATGGACAGATGATGTAACCTTCGTACTAGACCAGCTTGAAAAGTTTAACCAAACAAAGAACGAAGAATTATATCATTCTATGGATATGAAGAAAATCGGCATGTTTGGTCACTCTTATGGTGGAGCTACTGCTATGCAAATGTTGCTGCATGATGATCGAGTAAAAGCTAGTATTAATATGGATGGAGGTTTATTTGGAGACGATGCACCAAAGCAAGGGGTAGACAAACCTTTTTTAATGATGAATGCCGATGAAATGGAGAAATATATGACGGAGGCAAAGAATTCAGAGAAAAATGATCTAGCAACAACCCTCTTTAAAGAGTTTGATAGACGTCAAACGCTTGCTTTAAAGGGTGGAGGCTATTCATTGACCATTCCAAACACAAACCATGCCAGCTTTACGGATACTTCTTTATTCTCAAAACTTTTACAATCAAAAGGAGAAGATGCGCAAGATGTTCATCAAATCATTAATGAGGTTAGTCTTGAATTCTTCAATCAATACGTGAAAGATGATGCAGCAGCTTCGATGAAAAAAATAGCTGATCGTTATCCAAAAATTCAATTGACTAAAAATAAATAATCAAGAATCAAACAATCGTATTTCTTAACATGTAAAGTGATTCAGAAGTTCTTGTTCAAAATGAAGGATAAGGATTTGATAGACTTTGTAAGACAAAAGAATTTTAATAAACCCGAACTATTCCGTGAAACTCTAATTTAGTGTTTCGTATAGTTCGGGTTTTCTGTTTATTTTGCATTATTTATTAAAACCTGCAACAATAGGCAGTTATGCTCCAGCATAATTGAACTAATATTTTGGAGATATAAATTATACTGTTTTTTTTATCAATCTACCAACGGCTTTCCACATTCATATCTATAGCTATGAATGATTAAGCTCTTGTCGGATACAACTTGGCTTTCTAATAGGAGAAAGTGTCACAAAGTATGTCATCCAATCGTTAAATAGAGTGAGAGGAGGGATTACATGAAAGCTAGAAATAAGGATTATGAAAAAATGGTAGAACTATACGAGTTGTATGAACAAAAAATTTATTATGTAGCTTATTCCATTTTAAATAATATTCAGCAAGCTGAAGATATAGTTCAAGAGACGTTTATTACTCTCTATCAGAATCTAGAGAAAATCTACAGCTTAAACACTGAAGAGCTCAAACGTTACATATTGAGAATTGCGAAAAACAAATCAATTGATGGCTATCGGAAAAATAAACGACATGTAATGTTTTTAGATGAATATCAAAGAGAGTCGCCAGAAGTAGCAGATGAAAATATTGATGAGTGGGAGCAGCGTTCAATATGTGAGGTACAAATTGATACATTGCTAACAGAGTTAAATGACTCTTACAAACAGATTTTTAAGTACAAAGTCTTCTATAACTTAACTTATCAGGAAATTTCAAAGATAATGGGGATCACTGAAGTCAATGCCCGCAAGCAATTTGAACGAGCTCGAAAACGAGTCCAGAATATGATAGGAGGTATAGAAAATGACGAATTCAAAGAACTCCAAAAATATGTATGACATTGCTGAGAAAATCGCTTTAGACGATTTTGATCATCAAAATGAACAACATAAATTTTCAGATACCTACATGCACAAAAAGAAATTGTTTATGGAGGAAATTAAGTTGAAAAATAAACAGTCACTGCGAAAACGTAAAAAGAATCGCATTTTAATCGCCGCTGCCTGCTTAATGTTTGGTATACCAACAACTGCTTTTGGTGCAGTAAAAGTCTACGATATGATTGTTCAAAAACAAAATTACGAAGTAAATGTCTCAGTGTCAGATCATACCTCAAAAAAGAAGGACAGTTGGTATAAACTAAAAGTAAATTATTTACCGGAAAATATGGTAGAAAACAAAAATGCTCCTATGAAATATTCATTTAAAGATAACTACGAAATGGGCGGGTTTTCATTCTATCTTTGGAGAGTTGGTAAAAATACCAATTTCCACACTCTGTACTCACAAAGCTATGAAGAAAAAGAGATAAATGGTAAGAAAGCAGTGATTGTCAAAAAAGATACCGGAAACAAAAGTTTAGTATTTGATAGAAAGGTCTATCTTTTATTTGAAGAAGAGGGGATTATGATAGACGCTGAAATTGGCAATGATGTAAGTGAAGAACTTATGATAAAGGTCATGGAGAACATTTCACTTGAGCCCACGTCAAAAGAAATGGCATCATTTATAGCAGATTTCGATAATCCTCTTTATAGTGAAGAGGATGAACCAATCGAATTTAGCGTTATTCCTTTGAAAAAAGACAGCACACAACTATTTAGTGTAGGAGAAAAGGTTCCAGTAACCATAGATCAAATAAGTAGATTAGACAATCTTGAATTTGTTATCGAAAAAGTTGAAATCTTTGATTCAATCACAGATTTTAAACAAAATAACTTTAATGGAGTTGGCCTAAGAAGCTTAAGTAGGTATAAAGCTTTAGATCAGAAAAAGATATTGTTACCGTATAGACGGGATATATATAAAGTAGGTAATGGTAAAGATTCAATTTATGAATTAGTAGAGTCAAAATTAGTGGCTCCTAAATTTGTCTACCTAACTACAACAGTGAAAAACATTGGTAAAGAGGCAACAGAAGAAATCTATATGCGTCCAACTATACAAGTGCTTAAAAATAAAAATAATGCATGGCACTATGCTGGAGAAGATGGAATTGACGAAAAAAGTATTATGACGGGTGAGGTTGATTATCTAGCACCTCATGGAAAGGGAAAAGCTTTTTACAATATAGGAAATATCCAACCCGGACAAACAATTAACATGAACTTAGGTTATTTTGTAGACGAGGATAAGCTAGATTCTATCTTCCTTGATGTTTTCGGAGATTACAGTAGTTTTAATGGATCTGAAAACATGAATGCAAAAGATCGTTGGTGGATTGATATTCGTAAATAGGAAAAATGATAGAAATAAGCAGTCTATTATGTGCAGTTTTTCTGAAGGAAATTTTTAAACAAAAGTAAGAGGAATTCATTTTGAACAAATGTTCAAATGGATTCTTTTTTAATTTAAGAAGTTTCTTATATCAATGGTATAAAAGTTTTGTTTCGTTCCATATTAATTATGTTGCTCTTCTGATATATGAGAGAAGAATTAGTAAAAGTAATACACTTGTCTAATATTTCTTCTACTATTTGATGGGTGATGAGATTTATATCTAAAAAATTCATCTAATAAAGTGAAATTATTGGAAAGTGTAAATTAGCAGCTATTATTAAAAGCGCGAGTGGAATTACATGTTGAAGCAACGAAAGATGTTCGTAAAGTAACAGAATGTGTTGATGCTATTATTTTCAGTGTTTCCACTCGGTTACAGAGAAAAAATTTACTATAGATAGGGGAGCAAAAGATGGATATCTTCCTAGCGATTTTACCAGCTCTTTTTTGGGGAAGTATTGTGCTCTTTAATGTCAAGCTTGGTGGTGGTCCCTATAGTCAAGTGCTTGGAACAACAATTGGAGCACTTCTCTTCTCTATAGGCGTTTATTTTGTTGTTAAACCTGTGTTGACACCTGTAGTTTTGGGTGTCGGAATTGTATCAGGCCTTTTTTGGGCATTAGGGCAAGCAAATCAATTAAAAAGCATCGATTTAATGGGCGTTTCTAAAACAATGCCCATTTCAACAGGTCTACAATTGGTCGCAACAACATTATTTGGAGTCATTGTCTTTCATGAATGGTCGACTACAATATCCGTAATCTTAGGTATCCTTGCATTGATCAGTATTTTGATTGGTATCGTTCTCACATCGCTGCCAAATCCAGCGGAAAAAAAAGAAGAGCAAGGAAAAAATTTAAGAAAAGGAATTTTAATTTTACTCGTTTCTACTTTTGGTTATTTAGTCTATGTGGTGGTTATCCGCTTATTTGATGTAAATGGATGGTCCGCTCTATTACCGCAAGCAATCGGAATGGTCATAGGTGGTATTTTATTAACATTTAAACACAAACCATTCAATAAATATGCGATTCGTAATATTATTCCAGGTTTAGTTTGGGCTGCAGGGAATATGTTTTTATTTATCTCTCAGCCACGTGTAGGAGTTGCCACAAGTTTTTCCCTTTCCCAAATGGGGATCGTGATTTCAACTTTAGGCGGAATTTTTATTATAGGTGAGAAAAAAACCAAACGACAACTTATAGCAATTTTCATTGGGATTATCTTTATAGTCGCTGCTGGAATTATGCTAGGGATGGCGAAAGCATAAGGAGGAAGATTTTATATGTATCCAGATTTAGAAGGAAAAGTTATTGTTATTACAGGTGCTTCAACAGGATTAGGAAAAGCAATGGCATTACGCTTTGGCGAGGAGAAAGCAAAGGTTATCGTTAATTTTCGTTCAAATGAGAAAGAGGCAAATGCGGTTGTTGAAGAAGTGAAAAAAGCAGGTGGGGAAGCCATTGCCGTAGAAGGAGATGTGTCAGTTGAAGGGGATGTCATCAACCTCGTCCAGACTGCTGTAAATAAGTTTGGAACCCTCGATGTGATGATTAATAATGCTGGTATAGAAAATCCTGTACCCTCACATGAAATGCCACTCGATGATTGGAATAAAGTAATTAATACGAATTTAACAGGGGCATTTTTAGGAAGTAGAGAAGCGATTAAATACTTCGTGGAGAATAATATTAAAGGTTCTGTTATCAATATGTCCAGTGTTCATGAGCAAATTCCTTGGCCTTTGTTCGTGCATTATGCGGCTAGTAAAGGGGGCATAAAATTAATGACTGAAACTTTAGCGTTAGAATATGCTCCAAAAGGAATTCGTGTCAATAACATCGGACCTGGAGCGATCAACACGCCTATAAATGCTGAAAAATTTGCAGATCCAGCAAAACGGGCAGATGTAGAAAGCATGGTTCCGATGGGGTATATCGGAAAACCAGAAGAAATTGCTGCAGTAGCAGTATGGCTTGCTTCATCACAAGCTAGTTATGTAACAGGGATTACCCTATTTGCTGATGGTGGAATGACATTATACCCTTCTTTCCAAGCAGGTCGTGGGTAAGTAAATATCTACAACGACAAGATAATTAGTTTCCTTATCAGAGCAGTATATCATTAATAACACAAATAAAAATTGGCATTGGAATTTAACCTCTCCAATGCCTTTTTTTAATCTATAAGAAAAAACCGCCCATTACGAACGAAGAATTAGTAGATGGGGAATTGGCCTTTCAGTAAACAAGTTGCAAAGACTTTAATGCGTATGGCTCATAGTGGCGTACAGTTGATGAACTGGTTTAGTATTGCTAGTGAATTACAACGTGATTAGCGAAACGACATTGCAGGCTTCGGCGCATTATTTGCAAGCCAACTTCCTGGCTATCAAAACGTTACGGCAAGCTATGAAGGTGCTCAAAAAGATTTTAATAAGCAGTAAAAATAACATAAAGGAATTAAAAAAACGCGGATTTCATTTTAACTCCGCGTCTTAGTAAGGTTAATCTGCTGGTCTTGGGCCTCTAGCGCCCTGTGTATTTTCAGAAGTTAAAATGGGCCGAACGGTAATGTCTCCTATGACACGGATTTGACAAGATAGTCGTAAGCAGTCCTCAAATAAATTCTCATCAATATTTTTAATAGCAAAGGCGGTTTTTTCTATTTTCGAAATATCCTTATATTCCCCAGCTAAAACCTCTACTCTACAAGTAGTACATTTTGCTTTTCCACCACATAGATGAAATATTTCTATACCATTATCTTCAAGTGCTAAAACTAATTTTTTTCCTTCCTCTACTTCAAATGTTTTTCCTCCAAATACGTTGATAAGTGGCATCTAATAATACTCCCTTCATAAATTTCCTAATGGATGGGGGTAACGAAGTTAGTGTTATTATCAGTTTGTATTGTTCCGGCTATTCTCATACAGAAAAATCATTCATTGTCTAAAAGCTTAAAGATTTTACCTAGCGAGGACTGTTTGGTGGGTATCCAAAGGGTGGATAGCCAAATGGCGGATAACCATAAGATGGGTAGCCATAGGGAGGGGACCCAAATGGGGGATAGCCATCAAAACCAAACCCTGGGAAAAACATTCTTTCTATTGGATTGCTAGGGGCATGGAGCTAGGACCTGGTTTTCCGCAATCAGCCTACTTAGTAAGGGGATCACGCACCCGTTTATTGGCATTCGCTTTTAATTCCGTTTCATCTGCCACCCATGTTTCATTCGCAATAAATCCTTCATGGTGAATGAAAAGAAGACAATGTTAAAAAAACTTCTCCCAAAACGCCACACCCTGTAGACGTTGCGAAAGAAACTTTGAAATTGTTGAGTGATCTGGAATTTTTTCTGTAGGAGAAATGCCTAAAAACCAGCGATACATTGCGTGTTGCTTCACTTGCTTACATGTAAAGCGAACTGAACGAAAGCCTTCTAAATACTGAATCAATAAGATTTTCATCAACATGATCGGATCTTTTGTTGGACGGCCAATGCTGTATGGATAGAAAACTTCCAACTGTTTCGATACAAAATTTCACTAAAGATGCGAAGGGGCGTACATTATCTCATAGAACTTTCAATTCTCTTCAATCTCTCTTCTGGAGTATGTAACGTACATAAAAAATCCACTCACTTCACTTATTTCATTAATGAGAGGATTTTATCGGAATGTTCACATTTTGTCTATAGACGATTTTGTTTTTCAACACAATGAGCGCTATGCTACACATTACATGAGCATGGCTCTTCATTTTAATAAGTCTTTTTTATTGTGCAGAAACAAGTAGAAACTTGACAGGTTTTTTTTGGTAGTTGTACCAGTAATGCGTTTTTCGGGCATCGAACATTTTGGATTCGTTTTCTTGTAAAACAAATTTTTGTTCCTCAATAATAACTGTCAGTTCACCTTCTACAACATAGATAAATTCATGACCGTCATGGGAAAGAGCGTTCCCTTCATTTTCTCCAGCTTTTAATGTCACAAGCATGGGGAGATAGGAAGCATCTATATGCCCATCTGATAAGTCTAAATAATGGAATTGGGAACGTATTTCATTTAAATCTTCATTGTTAGTAGGGAAAAAAATACTTGGATTTACACCTAAAGCATCTGAAATTTTCTTCAAGGATTCTAATGTAACATTAGATTTTCCTCTTTCCACCTGCGATAAGAAGCTAATAGAAACTCCTGTTTGAGAGGCAAGCATTTTTAATGTATATTGTCTTTCTTTGCGTATTCTTTTCAATGTCTCCCCTAGAAAATCTGATGTCATGATATCAAACCCCTTTATTGATTATACTTTATTCTATACACGTTTTAATAGAAAGTCATAATAAAAAAATAACCCCCATTATTGACAGAGAATTCGGGTAATTGTAAAGTAATAACAAGAAGAAATTGAAGTGCCACTTCAATTTTGAACAAAGGGGGAAAATAGATGGATGGAAAACAAATGAGAAAGATTTGGATTGCTAGTTTGGTAGGGAGTTCCATTGAATGGTTTGATTACTTTTTGTATGGCACAGTTGCCGCACTCGTTTTTAACCAAGTGTTTTTTGTCAATGATGATCCGACAGTAGGTTTGTTACTTGCTTACGCATCCTTTGCTTTATCATTCTTTATTAGACCGTTTGGTGGAGTCATTTTCAGCCATATTGGAGATAAGATTGGCCGTAAAAAAACACTCGTATTAACGCTGAGTTTGATGGGGATTGCTACCTTTGGAATGGGATTACTTCCTACATATCAAGCTATTGGCATCTGGGCTCCCATATTGTTGATTACTTTACGATTAGTACAAGGTTTAGGTATTGGTGGAGAATGGGGAGGAGCTCTTTTACTTGCTGTCGAATATGCACCAAAGGAAAAGAGAGGATTATATGGGGCTATACCGCAAATGGGTGTAACGATTGGTATGGTGTTAGGAACTGTTGCATTGTCTATAATGACATTACTTCCTGAAGGGGCCTTTATGTCATGGGGATGGCGTATACCATTTTTAATAAGTGCATTTTTAGTTTTATTTGGTTTATGGATTCGTAAAGGGATTGATGAGACGCCCTCATTTAAAAAGGTGCAAGAATCAGGAGAAATTCCTAAACTACCTATTTTAGAAACTTTAAAAAACTATTGGCGTGAAGTATTAATTGCCATTGGAGCTAAGGTTGTTGAAACAGCACCTTTCTATATTTTTGGAACATTTGTTGTATCCTATGCAACATCAAATTTAGGTTTTTCAAGAACTGTCACTCTAAATGCCGTCATGATTGCCACAATTATTACGACCATTTTAATTCCTATAATGGGGAGCTTGTCTGATAAATATGGTCGCAAAAAGTTATATATTATAGGAACTGTTGGTATGATACTCTTTGCATTTCCTTATTTCTGGATGTTACAGCAACAATCCGCGATATTACTTGTAGTAGCTACGATCATCGGTCTAGGCATTATTTGGTCGCCAATTACGGCCGTACTAGGGACAATGTTTTCAGAAATTTTTGATGCAAAAATTCGTTACACAGGGATTACACTTGGTTACCAAATTGGTGCAGCTGTAGCAGGAGGAACGGCTCCTTTAGTAGTAACCGCTTTATTAGTTCAATTTGATAATTCCTATGTACCGATTGCGTTATATATTATTTTTACAGCAATCGTTTCATTAATCGCCATTTGGGCTGTTAAAGATCGTAGTCAAGAGAATTTAGACAGTGAAATTCATAAAGTCTCGAAATTAAGTGAAACGAAAAAAATCCCAATTGGGACTATGAAGTCGTGATGACAGATGATTTAATGGAGGATATTGATGATGTTAATAGTAAACGAAGAACAGATTATGAAAAGCTACAATATGAAAAATGCGATAGAGGATGTTAGGAAAGTATTAAAAGCAAAAGAAGAAAATAAGATAGTCGATGTGCATCGTACTGTCATAGATTTTCCAGACCATGATGCATCTGCACTCTATATGCCAAGTGCAGATTTAGTGAGTGAAGTTGCTGCTGTAAAAGTGGTGACCATTTTCCCTAAAAATTCTCCAAAAGGAATGCAAACAACACAAGGAGTACTGTTACTTACAGATGCAGAGAATGGTTCACATGTGGCAATGATGAATGCCTCTTATCTAACTAGACTTAGAACTGGGGCTTTAAGTGGGATTGCTACCGATTATTTATCAAAAAAAGATGCGACAATTCTAACAGTAATTGGTACAGGTGGGATGGCTTTTGAGCAAGTACTAGGCGTACTAGCTGTAAGAAGTATCACAAAAATTCTACTCGTTAATAAAACAACCTCTAAAGCACACCGTTTTGGTGATAAATTAAAAGAATATGGGGTGAAAATCCCTTTTGAAGTCATAGATGAAGTGTCTGAGGCAGTCAAGCAAGCAGATATTATTTGCTGTGCTACAAGATCAACTAGTGCCGTTTTAGATGGAGAATATTTAAAGCCAGGAACTCATATTAATGGTATAGGTTCTTATTTACCAACTATGCGAGAAATTGATGAAACCACTATTTTGAAGGCAAATAAAATCGTAGTAGATGATAATAATGGCGTAAAAAATGAAGCTGGTGAATTTATTCATGCAGCCAAAAAAGGGATCTGGTCATTCGACGAGATATATTGTGAACTTGGTAAACTAGTCACAAAGACTAAGAATGGTAGAGAGGACGAACAGGAGATCACCATTTTTAAATCGGTAGGTGCAGCTTACTATGATTTAGCAGTCGCAAAAGGAGTATATCAAAAGGCAAAGGAACTAGGAATTGGTATAGAAATTGATGTATAATACTAATAACAAAACGATCATTAGCAGATGGAATACAGGCCTGTTTTATCTACAAAGGAGACAGGTTCAAATAGGAGGAATTGAAAATGGTTGCCAAAACACTGCTATTACGACAATGGACAAGCTGCTTAGATGAAGAAGACTGGTTCCCACCACTTGAAAAAGTGCTAGAGGATATTACTTTAGAACAGGCCATTTGGAAGCCATCTGAGGGGGCAACGAATTCCATTTGGGAAATAGTTTGTCATCTACTTTTCTATAAAAAGAGATTTCTCATGAGAATTCTTGGTGATATAGCAAATGAACCACAGGCAGAAAATAATGACGCTACGTTTCAATTACCGACTGTGACATGGCAAAATTGGGAGGAAACCAAACAGGAATATTTGTATGTCCATCGGGAACTAGAAAAAATACTGGCAAAACCAGAATATGAAGAATTGTACAAAGAACTCCCTGAGGAACGATCATTAGTGATTGAACTGAAGAGCTTAGTAATGCATGACGCCTATCATATTGGGCAAATTGTATTCCTAAGTAAAATGCAAGGAGCTTGGCCAAAGAAGCGTAGCTTTTAAAGAATCTTATATAAAAAATGGGAACATCCAAATCGGTTGTTCCCATTTTTTATAGCTAAAAACAATAATATGTAACCTAGCCTCATTAATCTTTAGTGGTGACACAATAAATGTGAGACAGTTTTTTCTTAAGATACATATAGGAAATTTCAGAAAAATTTACAAAAATTAACATTTTATAAAGATAGATATTTATAGCGATAAAATAATAAAATATTATTTTTTCGCCTATCCACCTTGTGTGGAGACAAGATAAATTTGTTCCACAGCAACAATAATGATGGCTTAGAGAAGTATTCTTTACTGAAAATTTATTAAAAAGAAGTGTTTGGGACACTCTTTTTTATCTATCTTCCCACTGGAGGATATGATTTTCACTCAGCATTTCTGATTTTTTTAAAGGACAGATTACTCATTTGTTAATATATAATTCTCTGTTAAATCAACAAAGGCTTTTAAAGCAGGGGACATCCATTTATTTTTATGCCAAAATAATTGTATTTTGGTAGTAAAATCTGGTCCTCCCCAGTTTACTTTTCGAATACTACCTTCTGTTATTTCCCTTTTTACAGAGATCTCCGGTAGTATGGCGATTCCCAAACCCGCTATTACACATTTCTTTATTGCCTCAACATCAGCTAACTCCAATTTACTTCGTGGCTTTGCACCTACCTGAATCAAAGAATTTTCGAAAGCACAACGGTAGTCACATTCTACTGTTAACAATAATCTTTGGTTATCTAAATCAATTGGTTTTACCTCTTGTTTCTCACTAAGTGGGTTGGTTGGACAACAAACAATAGCCATTGGTTCTTCTTTTAATTCTTTCACTATTAAATGTGAAGATGTTACAGGATTCATAGATAGTAACGCGACATCAATTTGACCTTCCATTAATAAATTTAAAAAATCCTTTTCAGATATTCCAGGGCGAAAGATCAGTTCAACCTTAGGATACTTTGTTTGGAAGTCATTTAAGATATTAGGTAGTCGGTAAGTACATTGTGTTTCTGAGGCGCATATTCTCAAGATACCACTTGGTTCATTAATTCCACCAACCACATCTAAGGCTTCTTCTGTTAATCCTAAAATTTTGTCTGCATAGTCCTGAAGAAATACCCCAGCTTCTGTTAAAATGACTCTTTTTCCAAGTCTTTCGAAGAGAGGCGTTCCCAGTTCTTCTTCTAAAGCTATTATATTCGCAGTGATACTAGATTGGGCATACCCAAGAATTTGAGCTGTTTTTGTGAAATTTAATAATTTTGATGCTGTTTGAAACATAATTAATTGTTTAATTTCCAATTTCCAACCCCCTAAATCGGCTCAGCCGATTGATGTAATCAAAAAATCTCTATAGATTGATTATAACATTTTTTATATGATTTATGCAGGCGCCCGAAAGACAAATAATTTGAAATATTCAGAGGGGGAAGGGCTTTGATTGAAAACATAATAAATACAGTAAATAATTTCTTGTGGACATATATTTTAGTGGTAATGCTAATAGGCTTGGGGATTTACTTTACTGTGAAAATGAAATTTATGCAAATACTCTATTTAAAAGAGATTGTTCGTTCCATTTTTGAAAAAGCACCTAAAGCAAAAGATGGAAGTAATGAAATTTCCTCAATGCAGGCTTTTTTCATAGGGGCAGCAACAAGAATTGGCACTGGGAATATGGCAGGGGTAGCCATCGCCATAACAGTCGGTGGGCCGGGTGCAATTTTTTGGATGTGGTTTGCAGCTGTGTTAGGTGGTGCATCTGCATTTGTAGAAAGTACATTAGCTCAAATTTATAAAGTTAAAACTGATGAGGGCTTTAAAGGAGGGCCAGGCTATTATATTCAAAAGCAATCCGGACTTAAATGGCCAAGTGTGATTTTTGCATTTATGATTATTCTTAGTTTTGGACTAATCTTTAATGCCGTACAAACGAATACAATTACAAGTGCTTTTCATTACTCTTTTGGTTTAAGTCCCGCTTTAATGGGCGTATTTATAACAATCCTTACTGCTTTGATTATATTTGGTGGTGTGAAGAGAATTGCTAATTTTACGCAAATTATTGTACCTATCATGTCGATATTTTATATCAGTCTAGCACTTTATATTATTGGTACCAATATTTCTGACGTTCCTGCCGCTTTTGTAAATATCTTCAAAAGTGCCTTTGGCTTAGAACAAATTGCTGGTGGTGGAATTGGGGTAGCCATTATGAACGGGGTAAAGCGAGGTCTATTTTCGAATGAAGCAGGTATGGGAAGTGCTCCAAATGCAGCTGCAACCGCTAATGTTTCTCACCCTGTTAAACAAGGATTTGTTCAATTGTTAGGTGTATTTTTTGATACTTTAATTGTTTGTAGCTGTACAGCATTTATTATCATGCTTTCAAATGTTGAGACAACAGGTGAACTATCTGGTATTGAAATTACACAAGCAGCTATGACACAACATTTTGGCTCATGGGCAAGTATTTTTCTAGCTTTTGCAATATTTACTTTTGCCTTTAGTTCCATTGTAGGTGGATATTACTATGGTGAAGCAAATCTCAGCTTTATACATAATAGTTCATTAGCATTGTTAATTTATCGAATTGCGGTGTTAATCATGATTATGTTTGGTGCTTTAGCCCATCTTCAAATTGTTTGGAATTTAGCTGACTTATCCATGGCCATTATGGCTGTTATAAATCTGATCGCTATTGCGTTTTTGGGTAAATTTTCATTTGCTGCTTTAAATGATTATATGCAGCAACGCAAATTAGGAATAAATCCTATATTTTATGCTTCTAGCATCCAAGGATTGAAAGGCATTGAGTGCTGGGAATCAGACAAACAATCTTCTATATCAACAAAACATAAAGAAGGAGAGAAAAATAATGAACTTTGAATATTATTGCAATACAAAAATGATAATGGGTGCTGGTAAATCAAAAGAAATAAGCAATATTTTAACGGATATCATTGAACCACATTCAAAAATTATGATTGTCAGCGATCAAGGAGTAATTAAGGCAGGATTAATCGCTCCAATTGAAAAACATCTTACAGAATCAGGGTATAGCGTTATCATATTTGATCAAGTGTCTCAAAATCCACGAGATAATGAATGTTTAATTGGCGCAGAGATATTTAGAAAAGAACAAGTAGAATGCTTGATTGCTGTTGGGGGAGGAAGTCCTATGGATACAGCAAAAGCGATTTCATTACTAGGACCAAATGGAGGAACACCTGAAGACTATGTCGAAGGAAAGAAAGCGTATACAAATGTTGCACCAGTGATTTGTATCCCAACAACAGCTGGAACAGGTTCAGAAGTTACTCGTTCATCAGTAATTACTCTAGCTTCATCGCATAAAAAAATCACTTTAAAGCATGCATTACTTAGACCAACAGTTGCAATATTAGATCCTGTCCTTACGACTACAGTTCCAAAGGGTATAACAGCTGCAACAGGAGTCGATGCGTTGGTACATGCCATTGAAGGCTTTACATGTAAAGTAACTAATCCAATTTCCCAAGCTATGGGAGCAAGTGCAATGGCAACCATTGTAGAATACCTTCCTAAAGCATACGATAATGGAGAAGATTTAGATGCGAGATACAAGATGCAGGAAGGCAGTTTACTGGCTGGTTTGTGCTTTGGATCAGCTGATGTTGCAGCAGTACATTGTTTGGCGGAAGCTTTAGGAAGTCTTTATGACACTCCACACGGTATCGCTAATGCTGTATTTTTACCATATGTTATTCAATTCAATTCTTCTGAAAATAAACCGTTGCATGCCAGATTAGCGAGAATCATGAATTTCGCAGAAAAGAACGATACCGATGAGGAAGCCATCAATAAATTAGTCAATCATTTATATGACTTTACAAAAAGACTTGGAATTCCAACTTTAAAAGAATTATCTTATGTGAAAGAGGCAGATTTCGATAAGATGGCAGAACTAGCTGAACAAAACAACTCTACTCCAAGTAATGTACGTACTATTACGAAGGATGACTACTTAGAAATCTTAAAAGCAGCCTTTTAGAGGAAATATGAGCACATTTTCTTAAGGGTTAGATAAATTAATCACTTGCCACTAAATAAATACAAAAGAAGAGGAGAACAATGTGACTATGAATAACTTTACTAATAGAAAGTACAAACACGAACCATTCACAGATTTTTCACAAGAGGGAAACTAAAATGCTTATGTAGAGGCTTTAAATAAAGTTGAAGGCTACTTAGGCCAAGACTATCCACTAATTATCGGTGGCGAACGCATTACAACAGAAGATAAAATCGTTTCATATAACCCTGCAAAGAAAACAGAAGTGATTGG
>NZ_JBXUNW010000019.1:0-92286 GCF_057196045.1 Lysinibacillus sp. DFXJR4
GAAAGCAAAGCGACAGCTACAAAGCACTCAGTCGGAACGGAGATCAACCCCTCGTTTTGAAAAAGGGCTATACTTTTAATTTGTTACCTTGATTTCATTGACATAATAGTATTTCAACAACATGAAAATAGTATGCTAATAATCAGCATACTACTTTGAACTTTTTATTTATCTTTTGAAATGGTTTATAAATCACTAAACATTGCAATGCTAATTATTTAAGAAAGGCAACAGCTCTAACTGGTGAGGCTGTTGCATTTTTTAATTTCAGTGGTAATGCCATAAAAGTAAAATGTTCATGTAAAGGTAGATGTTCAAGATTTACTAGGTTTTCTACTATATATATAGGTGCACTTAACAGCTTTAAATGTACCTCACGTTTCATATTGTCATGTACATCAATATTGGCTAAATCTAGACCAATACATTTTACCTGCTTCTCCAACAACCAATCACCAGCACAGGTTGCGAATGCATGCTCTGCAAAAAAATCTCCCTCTCCCCATTTTTCAGTTCGAGTACGCACAATAACAATATCACCAGGATTCACAGAAACCCCCTGTGTCTCTTCTGCATGTTTCAACAACTCTGCTGTTACTGGCTCATATGGTTTTTTAATAGGAGATACATCTAATAGGACTGCTTCACCGAATGTCTTAGTTAAGTCCATTTCAGCAGTCGATTCACCGTTTCTAATAAAGTGGATTGGTGCATCAATATGTGTTCCACTATGGTCTGACATACGTAAAAAGCGTGATTCAAAGCCCTCACATGGTTCAATATAACGGTGACCAGAGTTTTCAAAGGTAGATTCCTCTTGAATAGCAATTGGTGGGTGAGATGTGTATGAAACTAAGCCGTCATAAATTTCTAAAGTTAAATCAACAATCTTCATCTATATCTCCTCCTTAAACTCAATAACGACCTTGCCACTTACTTTATTTAACGCACTTTCAAAGCCCTGTATACTGTCTTTAAATGGTACTGCACAATCGACCAATTGTTGGAAAGGGAAGTTCGGATTTGCTGCCATCTGCAATACAGCTTTGTAATTCTCCTGTGTAATGCCATAGCTTCCTTTAATCATAATCTCACCACGTACAATTTGATCCATGGGCACAGAAAACTCAACTGAATTAATACCTACAAGTACAAGTTGCCCACCTCGCTTGAGTAAACGGATTGCCTCAGTAGGGACAGTTGGGTGACCTGAACAATCAATAATCGCATCGTAACCAGAAAACATATCATCAACTAATTCATTTGAAGAGGTGAATGTTGCTTGTACGCCTATATTTTTCGCTAATTGTAGGCGACTTTGATCCTCTAGTATGCCTAGCATATGAACTTCTTTATTTCCAGACCCCACTAATATAGCTGCTACACCTAATCCTATCGGTCCTGGTCCAACTACCAGTATGGATTTCTTCTCAAATTCAGGAATCTTTAGCACTGCGGTATAACTTACTGCTAATGCTTCTGAGATTGCCGCCACCTGATCGGATACTGCATCATCTATAACAATAATGTTACGGCTATCTACTACCATATATTCTGCCATACCGCCATCTTCACGGAATCCGTAGCGCAATGCCTCGGAGGGTGTTTTTACAAATTTATAGTCATTAAAATCACAACAATTCGTGTCACCGTTCCTACAAAAATCACAAATACCACAGCTTTTATAAGGATTAACAACTACTCTTTTATTTAAGAAAGAAGGATGAACATCATCACCTAGTTTCATAACCACCCCTGTGACTTCATGTCCTAATACTAATGGATAATTGACCCAGTCATATCCACCATGGCCATCATACATATGAAGATCACTACCGCATATTCCAACTGCATTTACCTTTAATAAACACTCATTGTGCTTTAATTCAGGGACTTTATATGTTTTAAATTGAACATCTTTTTTCTCTGATGTACATTTTACTAATGCTTGATATTCCATACTTTCAGGTCAACTCCTATTCAACTTTTGACAGCTACTGCTATTGAATTAGCTTTATTATATCCCTCAATGTCTTTTCCTTTTTTGCTAAGTACTGTTGTTTATCAATGGATGACCAATTATAAAAGCCTTGCTCTGTTTTCATACCTAATTGCTTTGCATTGATTTTATCTTGATGGATTGTTAAAGGCTCTGTCCCATTCTCCAACGTTGGGTAAACGTAATTGACAATAGCATAATGTGTATCTAATCCGTTAATGTCTCGTTGTTCGAGTGGTCCTGTGTCTGCTAGACGAACACCTATGCTCATTTTAGCGATAAAATCTAACTCCTGCGCAGAAACGATTCCCCTCTCAACTAATGACATTGCCTCACGTGCAAGTGCACTTTGTAAACGGTTTGCTACAAAACCTTCAATTTCTCGTTTTAGTAGTACAGGTTTTTTCTTAGTATCTTGTAAAAACAGCATTATATCGTTTGCTACTTCCTTTGCTGTATAAGGACTAGGAATGACCTCTACTAAAGGTGTGATATCAGCTGGCGAAAAAAAATGTGTTCCTATCAAGCGCTCTTTATGCACCATTTTTTCTGCAACGTCACTAATAAGATAACTCGATGTATTGGTACAAAACGTTATATCTTTTGAAAAGAATGAATCTAATTGTTCAAATAAAGTTTGTTTGACCTGTAAATTTTCTATAATGGCTTCTATGACATAATTTAAGCCATCTATTTTTTCAAGTTGATGCAGAAAAGTAATATTTTGAAATTCAGGCTGTTTCTTTAACTGTTGTAATCTTTCTACATCTGGCTCATATAGGAATACGCTTACATTATTTTGTTCTAAATATTTTGCAACTGCAGAGCCCATAAAGCCCCCACCAATGATTAGAACTCGTTTCATGGTTAAATCCCCTTTTTAAGCTTTTCTATCGGTATCATTCCAAATGGCTTTTAAACCAACTGCATAAATACATAGTGCTTTGATCTCGTCAAACATAGCAGCATTTGCTCCAAGTGCTGAGGCATTTGATTTATGGATTGAAATCCCCTTGTCATATGCATCACAAACATTAATGGCATATAAGAATAATTCCTTTAGCAAACGTGATACTGCCCCATCACGTAGAGAAGTCGTACGAAGATTGCTATACTTCAACAATATATCCGGTGCATATTCAATTAAATATTGAATCCAGTTCGGCACAACCTCGAATTCTGTTTGATAGTAGTTAATACATTCCTGCTGTGAAGAAAATGTAGCTACTTCATCTATACTTACTAGATGGATTTTGCTTTCCTCTGAAAGACTAACTGCATATGCAATTGCCTCTATACCAGACAACCATGTTGGAATACCTCTTGAAATAATTGCTGATGCAATAAGCTCCGCAATTTCAACAACGCTATTGCCTGCTTCAACTGCTAACTCTACACAATGCATCATTTCCTTTTCTTCACGTCTAGCCGCAAATAACCCAACCATTAGTAATGCTTTATTCTTTTTTGTTAAAGCCCCTTCTACTAAGAGGGCTTGATATATGATAGACATTCATACTCCTCCTTGTTTGGAGAGCCTTCAAATCATTTCGCCTTGGCATAATTGTAGCTGCCGCTTTGCTTTCGCTTCAGAAAACATTTGTTGCTGTCGCTTCGCTTACGCGTATAAAACATCTTTCGCTATGCTTTCGATACAAATAACATTTGCTAAATGAAGATAAAGGCTCTCTGTCTACTAAAATAAGTATGACCAAGCTAAAGTAGCAATAATATAGATAACCCCAACAAAGAACATAATCATAACAAGGAAGCCCATAATATCTTTTAGCTTTAAACGTGAAAGTGCTAATGCTGGTAATATCCAGAACGGCTGTACTAGATCGTTCCAAGCATTCCCTAACATAACAGACATGGATGTCTCTGCTAAAGATGTTCCTAATTCTTTTGCTGCATCAATCATGAATGGTCCTTGAACTGCCCAGTGTCCACCTGCAGATGGTGCAAAGAAATTTATAAAGAAGGAACTAATTAAGCCCCAAAACGGTAATGTTTGTTCATTTGATAAATCAACAAATACCTTGGCAATTGTATCTACTAAACCAGAAGCAGCCATAATAGCCATGATACCTGCATAGAATGGGAATTGAAGTACAATCCCTGAAATTGTTTTAATACCATCTGCTAAATGCTCAGCATATTTTGCAGGTGTACCTAGTAAAATAATTCCCACGAATAAAATAATGAAGTTTAATATATTTAAATTTAGCGAACTGCCATTTGTAAAATAAATAACAATGTAAATTAGTCCAAGAATACCTATTGCATATGCTAAAATACGGCTATTATTTAATTTATTAGCCAGTGTATTCTCTTCTAATAGATTTAACTTTGCCTTAGGCTGATCCGCATATAATGCAGGGTCAATTTCAATCACATTACTTGGATCTTTAGGATGTAACATCGCATTAAATAAAGGTAATGTAATTAAAAGGACGATTGTAGTTAAAATCATTGGTACACTGAAAATTGTCTCAGAAAGTGTAACTAGGCCCATTGAATCCTCTAAAAAATGCCCAGGTGTTGAAATGAGGATTGGGATAGAAGCTGATAAACCTAATCCATAAAAAGTAAAGCCAGAGTATGCTGCAGCAATAATTAATGGATAATGAACTCCCTTAACTTGTAATGCTAATTTTTTCGCAATAATCCCACCAATTACTAAACCAAAACCCCAGTTTAAATAACTACCAATACCGCCTACAAGTGTTGCCACTATAATTGCAGTCTTAGGTGTATGAACCATACTGGCAATTTTATTTAAAAATTTATCAGTGATAGGAGCTGTAGCTAGTACATAACCCATAGCAAGAATAACGGCCATTTGTGTTGTGAATGCTAGTAAATCCCAAAATCCGCCACCCCAGGCTGTCGTTAAATCTACAAAGCTAATATCCTCAACAACTAATGCTAAAACAAATGTTACTAATGTTAACCCAATTGCAAATACAAAAGGATCTGGCAAATATTTCTTCATAATATTTGTGAAAAAATTCGTTAACTTTTCCATACTATTCTCCCCCTTGTTGTGTATGACTAAGTAATTTTTGGGAAGTGGCTCTTCCACGATAAAAAATGGTAAACTATAATCACAATCTATCCATTTTGGAGGTCATTTCCTTGCAAAAACTTACTAGTATTTTAGTGACTGCTTATGCAAAAGCTCCCCAAGGCACATCCATGTATGAAATGTACAAGCATGCTGGCATTGTGTTAGAAATTGATAAAGAAACTCATCATATTATTAATGCAGAATTTACATTTATCACTGGACTTGCCCAAGATTTCTTTAAACGTATGTTGATTGGCTTTGATCTTACAGCCAATATTGACGAGTTAATTGCTCGTGTAGATGACCACTATTATGCTCCATCAAGCGGTTCTGTTGTAGTGGCACTAAAATCTGCACAAAAGCGATACCTAGAAAAAATTCAAAAGGATTACTAAATATCTAGCACCGAGTCAAAATACTCGGTGTTTATTTATAGCTGGCAATTTTCAACGATAGTTGTTATACCTAGACCCCCAGCTATACATAAAGTGACTAGCCCATATCGCTTACCTGTTCGTTCTAGCTCATGAATGAGCTTTGTCATTAGAATAGCACCTGTTGCACCAATTGGGTGTCCCATTGCAATAGCCCCTCCATTGGGGTTAACACGATTGATATCTAATCCAAGCTCTCTGATTACTGCGATTGATTGGGCAGCAAAGGCTTCATTTAATTCAATGACATCTATATCCTGTATCGTTAAGTTCGCTTGCTTTAAAGCTTTGATTGTTGATGGTACTGGACCAATTCCCATGATTGTAGGGTCTACGCCAGCAGATGCTTGGGCAAGAATTTTTACTTTTGGTCGATATCCTAGCTCTAATGCTTTTTCTTTGGACATTAGTAACAATGCAGACGCACCATCATTCCGTCCACTACTATTTCCAGCAGTAACAGATCCACCTTTACGGAAAACAGGTTTTAGTGTACTCAACTTCCCTTCACTTGATAAAAATGGATGCTCATCTTTGTTAAAAATCTCAACTGTTTTTCTCTTTTTCACTTCATACGGAACAATTTGTTCAATAAAATACCCTTCTTGCTGAGCATTAGCTGTTCGCTCCTGACTTCGATGAGCAAAGGTATCCTGTTCATTACGAGTAATAGCATATTTCTCGGCTAAATTTTCTGCTGTTTCGCCCATTGTAGTAATACCATATACTTCAAAGGGCTGAGACCCTGGCTGACTTTCTGTATTCGGATCTAGAATCGAAGCATTTCCTACACCATATCCATAGCGAGCATTACGCAAATAATATGGCGCCGTACTCATTGATTCTGTCCCTCCAGCAATAATGATGTCGCTGTAGCCAAGAGCAATCTGTTGGGCAGCATTATTAATGGACTGTAACCCAGATCCACATTGACGATGTACTGTATACCCTGGTACAGAGATTGGTAAATCTGCTCTTAATGAAGCCACACGTGCCACATTCGATTGATCCGCACTTTGCTTGGCTTGTCCCAAAATTACCTCATCTATAATGGCTGAATCTAATTTTGTTCGTTCTAGTAGACCACGAATCACTTTTTCAGCAAGTTGATCTGCTGTTTCATTGACTAATGAACCACCTAATTTACCAATAGCTGTACGAACGCCATCTATAATAACAACTTCTCTCATGTTTCCTCCCCCTATTTCAAAGCATTCACAAAACTTGCTTCTGTACTTTTTTGCACTTGTTCTAATGTAACTTCTGGCATTAATTCGACTAAATGTAATTGCCCTTTAACAGACCTAAAGACAGCTAGCTCAGTAATTATCGTATCTACGCTTCTTGTTGATGTGATAGGGAATGTGCAATTCTTTAAGATTTTACTTTTCCCATCCTTTGAAGTATGAGACATCGTGACAATGACCTTTTTAGCTCCGATTAATAAATCCATTGCACCACCAACACCGATAATATTTTTCCCCGGGACTGCCCAGTTAGCGATACGTGCCTGTTCATCTACCTGAAGCACTCCTAATATCGCGACATCAACATGACCTCCACGGATCATGCCAAATGATTCTGCACTATTAAAAAAGGAAGAGCCAATTGCCTCTCCAACTGGCATTTTTCCTGCATTCACAATATTGGGATCAACATCCTCCTCATCGACCCCTACTACGCCAAGCATCCCATTTTCTGTATGGAAGAAGACATTGTTATTGTCAACGTACTTAGCCACCAATGTAGGAATACCAATTCCTAGATTTATAATTTGTCCATCCTGCACCTCTTCTGCTGCTCTTTTTGCTATTTGCTCTTGAATTGGGTTAATCATTTTCTACTACACCCTCCCTCGTTAAAATCTTTTTCGCTAAAATAATGCGATCTACAAATAAATGTGGAGTTATAATTTCATCGCTATTTAATTCACCAGGCTCTACTAATTCATCCACTTCAACAATTACAGTGCTAGCTGCCGTCGCCATTAAAGGATTAAAGTTTCGTGCAGTTTTGTAGTATACTAGGTTTCCTAACTTATCTCCCTTATGAGCACGAATAATAGCTACATCAGCCTTCAGTGCTTTTTCAAACACATATTCCTCACCGTCAATCATTTTTGTTTCTTTGCCCTTTGCTAAGTCAGTCCCTACGGAAGTTTTGGTATAGTAACCACCAATCCCGGCACCACCAGCTCGGATTGATTCAGCTAAAGTGCCTTGAGGTAGTAAATCAATTTCAATTTCACCTCGTTGGAATGCCTCACCGACATCACGATTCCCAGTAAAATAAGAGCCAATAGCCTTTTTAACCTTCTTTTGCTCTAATAATTTACCTAGACCCTTTCCTTTTTCTCCTAGATTATTGCTAATAATAGTTAAATTGTTTACATCCAGTTCCACAAGAGCATCAATTAACGTTAGGGGACCACCCACTAGACCAAATCCACCAACCATAATTGTTTGCCCACTCTTTACGCATGTTAATGCTTGCTCTACAGAATCATAAATTTTCATTGTACTCACTCCGTTATTTTTGAATAAGGGCATCACTCATCTCAAACCAAGAAGGTATGCCCGCTGTCAGTAGGCAAATATAGCCTAGCTCTGCTAATTCAGCTTCCACTACACCTACATCCCTCGATTTTTTAGCCCAATCATCTGTTTCTTTATTTTGTAGTGTAGTTGTATATATCCCTGTCATTAGGATGAATTTCATTTGAGTTGATACCACATTACCGTTAAGAAGTTCTTGCTTTAAAGCGTTTTCATCATTTGCTGTCAAGAAAGACAGTAATTTTTCAAAATATGCTTCACTTTTCTCTGTTGAAGCGAATGTACTGTAGTAACGTACAATATCAATGGCTGATGCTTCATGAGAAATCTTGTCTGCATCCATATTTGTTAGCTCTAAGGCATATTCAAATGATTGCAAGCCAAGCTGTAATGCTCTTTCTCCACCATAGTTAAAGGCTACAAGTAAATACTCAATTAGCTCTTCTAATGTAGCTCCACCATCTACTGCCCCCTTTGTGTGATACACCATGCTACGTGCATAATATCTTGCGGCATTTATACCAACTAACAGAATATCCTTCTCTTTCACTGAAAGAGCCCCTGGTGCCATCGCTGCACCTCTAAGCGCAGTATAATGATCAAGCATTGCTGGATTATAATCGTGCATTTTTTGTACCCATCCTGGTACAGCACCATAAACTTTTTTAAAATACGCTAAGCCTGTTGTCATCTAGCAACTCTCCTTTTAAGGTTGAATAAAAAAAGGCCACACTTACCTAAAGCACGGACTTACCCGCACATTTAGAAAAAGTGTAGCCAACAGTCAAGCAGGGAAAATAGAAAAAGGTCATTTTTCTATAGCTGCTCGATAGGCATTTATTTTAGTTATTTAATTATTTACACAAAATTTAAAAATCTGCAATAGTTTTTTATAAATTCTCTAAAAAACATTGAATAACTGGATTAACATCTTTTCTTTCTTCAAAGACTAATGTGTAATGATTGCTGCTAGATGTGTATTTCCAAATATTTTTAGCATTTTTCAATGTTTCAGTATAGGATTCTGCTAAAAATAATGCCGGCATAGTGCCAATTTCACCTGTAGAATGTATTAAAAGAACTGGGCATACTATATTTTTGAAAACTTCCTCTGGTTTATAGGCATAAAAACTTTGAAAATCTTGACGTATTTTCTCTTCATCAGATTTATTTTCCCAATGACCATCTTTTTCTGCAATCTCATAACGACCTACATTTTCTAAATGATCAGTCCACACAACACCAAGTCGACCATAGATTTCTTTAATTTCTTGAATATAGGCATTGGCATTTTCATAATGCTTACTAATACGACCAAGTGAAGGTTCAACAATTTTACGCTGATGATCCGTACAGGTTGCTGCCCCATCAAGTAAAACTACCCCTTTGACATCGGTACGTTTACTAGCAACATTCGCCATGATAAATGCTCCCATTGAATAGCCCATTAGAATGGGTTGCTTAATGTTCAATGCGTCCATTAAAGCCAAAATATCCTGTGTATGTAACTCTATTCCTGTATTTATCCCAGCAGGAGCACTTTTGCCACGCCCCTTTAAATCAACGGATATAAAACGATATTCGCCTTTTAATAGCTCTGCATAATAATGCATTTGCATGTGATTACCAGTGAGGCCATGTACTGCAATAATTGTACCTTTCTCTCCTGGGTAGTCAGCAAAATGTAACTCGCTACCATTCACATTTATTGCTTGATATTTCATTCCACTCATCCTCCTTGTAAAAGATAAAGCTAGTTTTACCACCCAAAATAAAAAAAGTCAAAAAATTTTTTATTTTTTCAGAGCTTGTATTTTTAATTATCATCCTCAAATAATTTTTCTACAATAATAAATACATACCTAGAATTTTCTAAAATATACACTATAATTTCTTTTTGGTACACTATTATAAAAAGTCAAAACGAGGTCAAAATGAAGCGAAAAGTATTTATTCTACATGAAATATATGGCATTAATAGTTTTATAAAAATGCAAGCTAACACATATGAAAATTCTAACACTAAGGTTGAGTGTATTTCTTTATATCCAGAAAATAAAATATTTACCTATGAACAAGAACAAGAGGCATATATGCATTTCATCAATAATGTTGGGTTTGATGCCCCACTTAAACTACTTACTCACAAATTGCTAGAAGCGAAGAAGCAATATGATGAGGTTATGTTAGTAGGATATAGTGTCGGAGCAACATTAGCATGGAGGCTATCCTCTCTCCCAATACATAGAGTTGTTTGTGTATATGGTTCACGTATTCGTCAATATCTTGATGTCATTCCTGCTTGTCCAACACTCGTTATTTTTCCTAGTACTGAGATCGGCTTTAATATACACGAATTAAAGGAAGCCCTTGATCAATTTTCAACAGTTGAAACGAAGCAATTTATTGGTCTACACGGTTTTATGGACTGTCATAATCCGAACTATTGTCATGAAAGCTATTTGCAAGCGCATTTCGATATCATCCAATTTTTAGAAAACAAACAATATTAAGGGGGGCAACAAAATGAAGCAAAATGAGGAGATAATTATTGACCCTTATATTGAAGGAGGCAATGTCATTTATCCAAGTTTCCGGTTTTCCCTACAATCAGAAAGTATTATAGGTATTTATACAGATGTTTCTAAAATACATACTTTAATGAATTGGTTTATGAAACACAATGAAGCTTTTACACATTTTCGTGAATGTGCTTTGTATGAGCGACTTACAGTTCGAGAATACATCCGATTTTACATAAAGCTTTTTAATGCTCCTTCTGAAAAAACAGAGGATTTATTAGGGTTGTTTGCTTTAGTGGAGCAAAAAAACAAAAGAATTGACAAACTTTCTAATGGAGAAAAGCAGCGTTTAAAGCTTATTCATACATATCTCCATCCAGCACGAATACAAGTGTTAGAAGAGCCATTTCAAAATCTTGATGAATTTTCTAAGCAAAATGTTCGGCAATTATTGGAAGTTCTTCAAAAACAGCAGAAAAAAATTATTTTGCTATCAAATAACATGGAAAATTTAATTATTTCGAGTACAGAAATATATAGATTAGATACGAATGGATTACATGCATTAGATGTAAAAGATGATGAATCTGAAACGATTGTTCCTTCAATTGAAAATACACCCATTCGACTTGATAAAATTCCAACAAAAAAGAATGATAAGATCATTTTATTTAATCCTCCAGAAATTGATTACATAGAAAGTGTTGAAGGGTCTGTTTCTGTATATGTTGCAGGTGAAGCCTATCCATGTACATTATCCTTAAATGAACTTGAACGGAAACTGACACCATTCGGCTTCTTCAGAAGTCATCGTTCATATATTGTCAATTTACAAAAGGTGCGTGAAATCATTACATGGACACGTAATAGCTACAGTCTTTCCCTTCACAGCACTGAAAAAACAGTAGTACCATTGTCGAAAAATAAACTAGCAGATTTAAAGGAAATACTCGGAATTTAGGAGATTTCCCAGGAAATAAACGACTCCTGTCAGATGAAGTATCTCTCCACTAAAGATCATTTTTCTGCCTTTCACCTTTAATTTACTGTTGTGTTTTTGATTGTTGTTTATAGTTTAGATATCAACAACACACAGGAGGTTAACACATGAACGCAGTGATTGAAGTTCAACATTTAAAAAAGATCTTTCAAAAGGAAACAGCTTTACAGGATGTTTCCTTTAAAATTCAAAAAGGGGAAATATTTGGATTCTTAGGACCGAGTGGCTCTGGAAAAACAACCACTATTAAAATACTAACTGCACAAACAGACAAAACAGATGGGGATGTATTATTATTTGGTCGTCCAGCAAAAGAAATGAAAAAAAGCCAAAATCGTAAACGCTTTGGCATTTTAACAGATAATAGCGGTTTGTATACTAGATTATCAATCGAGGAAAACTTACTTCTATATAGTGATTTATACCAATTATCTAAAACAGCTGTAAAAGAGGCTTTGGATTTTGTTAACTTATATACTGAGCGTAAAAAGAAGGTTAGTCAGCTTTCTAAAGGCATGATTCAACGAGTAACACTTGCACGAGCAATCATGCATAAACCCGATTTATTATTTTTAGATGAACCAACTTCCGCACTCGACCCTGTTAATACACAGCATATTTATAATGGTTTACGTAAATTAAATGAAATGGGAACTACCATCTTTTTAACAACTCATGATATGAGTGAAGCAGAAATACTTTGTGATCGTGTAGCCTTCTTACACAAAGGAAAAATTCGGGCAATGGGCTCACCTAAAGAATTGAAAAAGAAATTTGGCGATGAATCTATCACAGTCGAATTAAAAAATGGTGAGATTGCCGTTATTCAAAATGGCTCAGAAGATGCATCAAAATTGTATGAATGGATGCAATCTAACGAAGTTTCTCGTATTTATACAAACGAACCTACACTGGGTGATATTTTTATGCAAATAACAGGGAGTGATTTAGTATGAACATTTCAATGACACGTATTCAGGCTATTTTTATGAAGGATTATAAGGAGTTTTCACGGAACTATGCAGTATCTCTTATGATATTTGTACCATTTGTTTTAGCATTTTTTTATAACAAAACTGGAATCTCTTCTATCAGCGAGTATTTTCTACCAATTAATATAAGCTTTTCTATGGTGACTGCCTATGTACAATGCTGTTTAATTGCTGAGGAGAAAGAAAAAAATACGCTTCGTAATTTAATGCTTTCTCCTGCTTCACTTGGAGATATTTTAATTGGTAAAAGCTTGTTTGTCTTTATTATGACAATGATAGTAGTGGGAATCACTATTTTTCTTGTGGGCTATAATCCTGCCAACATATTCATCATAGCTATTGCTTTAATGCTTTCATCTGTGTTCTATATTGCACTTGGAACATTGTGTGGATTATTTGCGAAGTCTATTATGGAAGGATCAATAATCATCCTACCTGTTATTCTAATTTTCCCATTAGGCTCTTATGCTTCACTATTATCAACAATTTACCCAGCTTTGAAATTTATGGAATGGTTACCAAGCTCCCAGTTGGTCCTATTAGCAGAGGCTTTAGAGGGAAGCTATTCAGCAACAGATGTGATCATCCCGATTGTTACAATCATTGTATGGTCAATTTTTGCTTGGATAATCACAGCATTTATCTATAAAAAAAGAATGGTCGACTAATGACCATTCTTTTTCTAATATAACAATTCACGTTCAAATGTTTCAATTTTCTCTAATGTATCAGCATACCAGATTCCCACAAATCTCGATTCAACAGACTCAGGAAAATAGTCCCCATCATAAAAGGATAATGGAAATAGGACTCCTTGTGCTATGAATTTTTTGATTGTTTGATAAAAGGATTCATTTTGTTGAGGACTTTGAGCTACATAGGAGGCAAATTTATTAATAGGCTTGCCCAATGCATCATGAAACATTAGCATAGAGGTTGAGCCATTCTGTCTGAAATTCAAATCTATTGCCTGAACGTCTCCAGCCTCGGTAACAATTAAATCAAAGCCTGCTACTCCTACAAAGCCTTCCGCTACTCCTCTTTCCATAATATGTCGTCCCACCTCGATAACCTTTTTCGGTACTTTATCAATGATGATATTTCCTTCATAGATACCATTATCATCCGTTATTTGCTGAGAGGCTCCCAAAAATTGAATACCTAGCTCTTCCGAATGTACAAACTGACAGCTATAGTTATCCTTTGTCTGTAATAGCTCCTCAATAATAACGCTCTCCGTACCAGTCATACGAAACTGTCGTAACCCATCTGTGAGCTCATTTTTGTTTTGGCAAATAATGACCCCATACCCTCCGGAAGTGGGAGAATCATCACCGGGCTTCAATACGACGGGTGGCTGCCAATTTTTAATAGCATCTGACAGTCTATACGTTTCCACATTTAAACGACTAGGAACAAATTTACTATCAATTAAATGATCAATATATGCTTTTGTATTTAGCTCATTAAATTTCTCTGCATCCATCCAATAACAATCCCGATTCATATGTTCCATATCATGAATATATTGGCAGACAATGGTTTTCCCCTCCTCACACCAAGCTTGAACTTGTGCAATATACTCTTCTTGTGTTTCATAACTATAAGGCTGTTCCACCCATGGTATCCCTGCCAATTCATGAAGCTCTTGTGCTTTTCCTGTTTGCGTAGCACGATGTACTAACACAGGTATATCTGCTATTGCCACTTCCCTAGATGTTAAGGCGTCTAGTTTATGTGGATCATCCATCATCCAGGGATTATCACTGTATGGCGTTCTTGGTGTATACACAGCATGATTACCGTAAATTTGCCTTAGTGTCAATTTTGGTTTCAAGTAGATTACCCTCTTTCAAGTTTTAGGTATTCTACCCTTCTACTTTATTTTCAACACTTTTTCAGATAAAAATAGATATATAGCGTAATTAAATACTATATTTTTCCTAATTAATAGGAGAATAAACCAATAATTTCTGTAAATGCGTTTTAATCTCTGGCCAATCCTCTTTTGTGATACTGTACATAACTGTATGGCGAATCGTACCGTCTTTACGAATCATATGATTACGTAAAACACCCTCTTTTATTGCTCCAATACGTTCAATTGCCTTTTGAGAACGGTAATTTTCATGGTCGGTTTTAATTTGTACACGTTGCAATTTTAAGATTTCAAAACAATATTGTAATAATAAATATTTACAATTTGTATTGATAGCGGTCCTCCAATAAGCTGGTATCAGCCATGTTGTGCCTATTTCGAGCCGTTTATGTTTATCATCTATATCCATAAATCTAGTTGAACCGATAATTTGTCCAGATACCTTATCTATAATGATGAATGGAAATTCTGTTTTCTTCTCTTTCGTCGCTAAGGCATGATCCACAAAGCCATTCACATCCTCTATATTTTCCATAGCAGTAGACATGTGCAGCCATATTTCTGGAAAATTGACAGCCTCTAAAATACCCTGTACATCCCCTTTATCCAGTGGTCTTAATAAGACTGTTTCATTTTCTAATGCAATAAAATTCATGAGGCTTCACTCCTTTTTTAACTATTAAACGGCAATTTTGATATGATAGATAGAACCAAAAGTAAAAAAACACACCATACCAGGCGAGGTGCATAATGGAACTTTCCATTTCATTTACTAAAGATACAGCAAAATATGTTCAAATTTATGAAGAAATCAAAGTAGCTATCATCAACAAAAAACTTTGTGCCCAGGATAAGCTTCCTTCCAAACGAGCTCTTGCTAAAACATTGAATGTTAGTATCCATACGGTACAGGAGGCCTATGAACAATTACTAGCTGAAGGCTACATCTATAGTAAGGAACGCTTAGGCTATTTTATAGCTCCCTTTGAATTTGAATGGAATCAGCATTTACAGGATCACTCCTCCTCAGCATCAACAGCAAACTCTCATACGATCAAATATGACTTTCACAACGGGCATGTGGATAAAACTGCTTTCCCTATTGCAAGCTGGCATAAGTTGTTGAAAAAACACTTGAATATGGAAAATTTAACAATTAGTCCGTGGCAAGGTGAATGGACATTGCGAGAAGAGATTGCACGCTATGTGGCACGTTCAAGAGGTGTGCAATGTGAGGCATCACAGGTGTTTGTTTATAGTGGTACGCAAAATCAGCTTCAAGCATTATGCCATTTCTTTGGCTCAAAATCACATGTGGGCATAGAGGACCCTGGCTTTAAACGGGTATGTTCAACAGTACAGCAATGTGGATTGTTCACCCACGCTATTCCTGTTGATCAATCAGGTATTACAATCCCGAATGAATCTCTAAACTTGTTATACACTACGCCTGCACATCAGTTCCCACTTGGAATGGTCATGCCTATTGAGCGCCGCGCTGCTATTTTGCAATGGGCTACATCTAAAGAGGCCTTTATTATTGAGGATGATTATGATTCGGAATTTCGCTTTAAGGGGCTTCCCATTCCCTCATTAGCGAAAATGGATCAGCTTCAGCGTGTAATTTATTTTGGCACGTTTTCTAAAACGCTAATCCCATCTCTGCGTATAAGTTATATGATCTTACCTCATTCATTAGTAAATGATTACCAGCTTTTTCATCAAGATCAAAAATCGGTTGTGTCAAAAATCGATCAGCTTGCTTTAGCCGAGTTTATTGCACAGGGTTTATTTGATAAGCATTTAGCTAAAATGCGTACGATTTATCGTAAAAAGCAACAGGTATTACTTGCAGCTATACATACCCATTTTTCAGAAGAGTTCAAGGTGATTGGTGAAAAGTCAGGGCTTCATATTGTTGTGAGATTACCATCAAGGCTTTCCGAGCAAAATGCCATACAGCTAGCCATGCAAGTTGGAATTGCTGTCTATCCGTGCTCAACCTCTTATCAACAAGATTCTCAAGATGCAATGGTCATCATAGGCTATGGTGGGTTAACACTTGAACAGATTCAAGAAGGTATCGCTTTACTTGCGTCTATCTGGTAAGCGATTCAATAGTTCATGAAGCGTTATGTTTTATAGAAATTGCTTATTTATTGAACTAGACAATCTTTAAAATATTATTATATCCAATGAAAGTATTAGAAAATGACCTTTTATCTAAATTCCAATTTAATACAACTTTGCTAAAATAAAAGAGGTGTCTGTATGAAAAAATACTTTGTATTGATAATACTACTTGTCGTAAGCGGATGCTCCAATCCAACAACAACAATCGAGGATTACTCCTCTTCTTCCATTTCTGGCTATGTAACAGCTTTACAAGAAGGAAAGTTTTTAGTAGTGAGTGAATCCCCAAAATCTAAGGATGGACACAACAATGAAATCTTTGATGCCATTTGGTTTTCATCAGAGGAAAGTGAAGATGTTGAAATCGGGGATTATTTGCATGTTTGGAGTGGTGCTTCCTTTTTATCGTACCCAGGACAAGCTACTGCCACAAAGTTTGTTATAGAAGAGCAAGAAAGACAAAGAACAAATTTAACAAAAAAAGAAGTTATTCAAAAAGCTATTATTGAGCTTGACAAACTTACTGAAGAACATTATTTCTTCCCAATTTTAACAAAAATACAGTATGAAAAACAAAAAGATAGTTGGAATATTAGCTTTGAAAATATTAATCTAAATAAGCCTTATCTAACTATACATATTAAAGATTCTAAGTAGAATAAGTAAAATCAAGCTTGGGAAAAGCGTCAAAAGGATTTATGATTTTAGGAAAAACTAGGACATATTCCATTTAAAATTTTAGACAAGATAACTTCTTCTTTTCTTCTATTATAAGATAACCACGCGTGTTTATTATCTAATTTCTACCAATAATGCTAAAAAAGAGAGATTCTCATGTATACTGTTAGTTAGGACACAAAGCATTGAATCTTTTTTTCGTTGGATTAAGCAAAACTACAACACGTCAAACGTAAAGCTAGTTAAAATTTCACTAAACTATCGAAACCTTTTACCGAATTTCCTCGTATTGTAAATAAAGAAGACTTCATTCAGTAAAGATTTTCCTCATCTCTACTGAATGGTAGTTAAACAAATCGAGCTATCACTGGCAGTTCATCTCTTAATTTTTGAAGTGGTGGTCATACTGTCCGTTTTATGCAGGATAATGCATAACAAAGGGGAATCAACAAAATGGATAATCAAGAGCAATTAGAAAAGCTTTTGCAAGAAATTCAAGCTTGGGAAAAGGATCAAAAGGATTTATGGTTTTGGGAGAAACTTGGACGTATTCCATTTAAAATTTTAGACAAGATGACTCCTTCTTTTCTTCAAAATAAGATAGCCTTACTTGTCGATGAATTAGGGAGCTATGTTCAATCTGGCGGTAAATATTTAATTAATGAACAGGCCATGATGCAAAAAATCCGTAGCACTTCTTCGTTTCAGCATATTTTTGATATTTCCGATATTGGACAAATGCCTTTAGAGGATATGATTGCTCTTAGTGACAAGCTACAGGAAGAACGTGTGAAATTAGCAACTGTGCAAGGTGCTTCTACTGGCTTTGGCGGTATCTTTACATTGGCCATTGATATCCCATTTATTTTAGGAATGGCTTTAAAAACCTTACAAGAAATCGCCATTATTCATGGCTATGATCCAAATGATAAAATGGAGCGTATTTTTATTGTGAAATGCCTACAATTTACTTCTGCTGATATCGTGGGCAAGGAGGCTATATTAAAGGAGCTTTCTTCTATGCATGATACAAATCATGCATCAGAAAACATGGTTTCACAGCTTCAGGGCTGGCAGGAAGTATTCTTTACGTATCGAGATCAGCTAGGCTGGAAGAAGCTATTTCAGATGATTCCTATTGCGGGAATGATTTTCGGTGCCTATGCTAATAAGGGGATGATGCAAGATGTATCTGAAACAGGAATTATGCTCTATCGAAAACGAAGAATCGTTGAAAAACTTAATATGTTGAATTAATAGATGATATGAAAAAGATTTTTTACCTTCAAATTACTATCGAGGAGTGAAATCATGACAACAAAATTGACATCAGATGAAGCTATCCGATTTTTTAATGAGCATTTCCCTGAGGGCTGTTCCTATAATGAAAATTATTCACAAGTAGCCGCCATTCGTTCTGGAAGTAATGGTCAAGAAGTTAATCTTCGCTTTCAGCGTTTGGGCAATCAATTACAGTTTTTAGCAAGTTTATACGATAAGGCCCCTTCCATAAAGGAACAGGTGAAAATAGCCATTTTAGCTACCTTAACTGCTATGGAAGAATTACAGAATGCCTCCGGTGAATCACTTTTATTTAGCAATGCTACTTTAGGAGGCTCTCCATCTGGTGGTATTGTGTTAGCAGGCTTAGTAATAGCTTACGAGCATGTTTACAATGATTTGGATACTATCGACCAAAACCGTCTACTGCATGCAACAGAATCTTTGGCCAATCAAATTGCCTCTTGGATGGATAGCACAGCAAATCCAAGTTTCAATGCTTTAGAGGACACTGTTGATTGCTGGAGAAATCAAAAATTTGCCAATTTCGCCGTCAATGGCCCTATTTTGCATGTTGGGGGTCTTGGTTTATATTTAGATGTTTTGTCAAGTCATGCTTCCGCTACCGATTACCCAAAATATGACGTTTTATATAAATATGGAACATACGTGATGGACAGGTGGTCTACCTTGGACCCCTCAGACACAATGGCCTCTGTAGCTATAGGTGGCTTAGTAACTATAAATTCAGGTCGCAAGTTTTTCCCTTCATCAGGATATAATGCCTATGTTGGTATGGGCTTAGCTTGGTTAGCTCATGGGATTGCTTATACTGGCTCTACGGGAGTCATACCCGATTGTCGCTTAATCAATGATTCACAAAAAATAAATAATTTTTATAGAAATACTTTTGATTCTCAGCCTGACATGAAGGCTTATGAAATAAGTGAGCCAGCAGATTTTACAGGTGAGCAATTAAAAGAGGAAACCATTCTTGCAGTTGTAGAGCAAGGGTACACTAGAACAGAGATTGATCAATTGCGCTCTGCTCATCTTGATAGCTCTACCGGTTATTTATATACCCTCTCTTGGAATGGCGATGCGGCTTTTCTAATAGCATTGGACAAGGCTGTTAGAACTACAGGCGAAACTGTTTTTTTAGCAAATGAGGCCAATGACGGCTCATCCGTAATTGTCGCGTATGCACGCGTAGGCGAGGCTGCTGAACATAGGGCTATGGCTGGATTTGCCGGTATGCTTCAACGTGGCATCTTGACCGTCACTGATGGAAAATAAAAACAATCAGCCCTCTGTACAATCATCCTACAGAGGGCTGACATATTTTATATTTTTATTAAAATCTTTCCTTGATGCTGACGACTTTCCATTAACTTATGCGCTTCTTGCATATCCTCTAATGCAAAAACTTTAGCAACTGGTACTTGGAAGCTCTCATTCTTTAATATAGTAAAAATATTTTGGGCAACCTGCTGCAATAACTCAGGCTTAAGCTTTCGGGTAGTTCCTAGACTAAAGCCCTTGATATTCCGGCAGCTATTATGTAAATCTGAGGTCATGACTTGCCCAGCTCTACCACCGCTATTCCCAAATTGCACAAGGGTACCATATGGAGCTAAACAGCTTAAGCTTTCTTCCGTTATATGGCCCGCAATGGAATCAAAAATGATATTTACACCTAGTCCATCTGTATAGTCATTGACTTGCTCGCTAAAATTCTTATAGGTTAACACCTGATGTGCACCAAGCTTATAAACAATACTTGCTTTATCCATTTTACTAACCGTCCCAATAATCTTTCTTGCCCCTAGATTTTTGGCCATTTGAATAAGCATTGTCCCTACTCCACCAGAAGCTGCATGAATTAAAACAGCATCACTTTTTTGAATTGGCGCAATTTGATGTGTCAACAGATAGGATAAAAATAAAACTGTTGGAGCTGCGGCTGCCTTCTCCACTGGCACACCATTAGGGATACGAAATACTAGCTGCTCCTTTGCCACTACAAATTCCGCATAGGCTCCATTTTTCGGAAACGCAATAACAAGATCTCCTTTTTTAAACATACTACTCTCATCAAAAACCTTTTCAACTACCCCTGCTACATCTAAGCCTAAAATCATTGGGAAATTTGCTTTAGCCTTATTCCCTGTTCTGTTTTTAATATCAGCGAAATTTACACTTGTGTAGGTTGTACGTATTAATACCTCCCCAGAACTTATACTAGGTATTGGGCATTCTACATATTGCAAAACATCAGCAGAGCCAAACTCATTCAAAATCACAGCCTTCATAAATGTCCCCTCCTTGTTATGGTAACATTATAAAAGAGAATATTTTTTATAAAAAGAGACAAAAGGAGATAGTAAATGTCCACCTTTCTTTCAAAAAATAAAACACTTTTCTATTTACTTTCACTTTATTGCCATCAAAAAGGTAGCACTTTCAATCAACAGCAATTAGCAGCTTTACTACATATTAGTACGAAGCAATTAAATCGTTATCTTAAATTATTTCAGCAACACAATTGGCTAACTTATCAAGCAGGAAATGGACGCGGACACTTATCCAAAATTCAATGGCACCAGGATATTGAAAAAATGATTGTAGATGCTATGAAACCTCATATTTCAGTAATGACGATGATGGATTGGGAAGAGTTATTTGCATTTCCCCATTTAACAGATTCTCTAGCTATAAGCTTAAAGCAACTATATCAACAAAATATTACAAATAACATCCTATATAATGAACGATTGATAGTGCCAATCTATCACCCTATTTATAATCTTCAACCCAATCAAGTGAATGATGCTTATAGTGCCGCACTTTTATCCAATATTACAAATCGTCTGGTCGAAGCAGATACTAATGGTGCTATTATTCCGTCTCTTGCTCATCACTGGAAAATGAATGATCAAAAATTGCGTCTTTATCTGCGAAAAAATGTTACTTTCCACAATGGTGATTTACTAACAGCAAAAGACGTCGCATGGTGTTTATGCCAATTACTTCACCTTCCTCTATGGAAGCCTATTCAAGAAATCACAATCGTGGATACGTGGACAATAGATATTATTCTTTCGGAATCTTGCACATACGTGCTAGACTTACTGACCGATATTCAATCAAGTATTTATAAAATTGAAGATAATGTCGTTTACGGAACAGGTTCATTTGCAATTTCTACATATACAGACGATCAAATTATATTAAAAGCTTATGATAATTATTTTGGTATGAAGGCTTTATTGCAAACAGTGGAATTAAACTTACTACCCAAAACCTTAAATTCATTTTTTCAAACAAATTTCTCTACTTCTATTCATCATAAAAAGATGAATATCCAAAATGGGATTTGTGCCATTATATTAAATAAAAACACAGAGGTTTGTTCAACTAAAGCTCAAAGACAGCACTTAAAAAACATCATACATAAGCATTTATTTACATTGCTTCAAAAGGATTCATCCTTAAAAAATCATTTAAGCTATTTTAGTAGTAGTATTCCAACACTATGTAGAAATGAAAATTTAAAAATTGCTGTTTCTAAAAGAAAGAGCAAATTGAACCAACTATTAGTTTCATCTTTTAAACGATATGGTTTTCAACCACAAGTGGATACATTAACACTATCTCAATATATTAAATATAGTCTACAACAGCTTAATCATGATGTATTTGTGTATACGAATGTTGTATCTATTCCAACAGCCTTTCATAAATTACAGGCTATGTTCAGCCCAGACTCTCCTATTTATAAAGTCTGCAAAGATGATTTATATTTTAGCAATATACTTAACCAATTCAAATGTGCTTCAAAAACTGAATGGCCATTACTGTATGATGCTCTAAACAACTATTTAATGGAAGAAGCAATTTTGATACCATTATTTACAAATATTGATGAAATACCTTTTGCTCATGATATTTTAGAATTAAACTTTAATTACTTAGGGTATATTGATTTTTCAACCATTTGGTATGATAAGGAGGAATCTTTATGAAAGTTAAACAAAGAAAAACTCAATACAATAATATCCCATACAATTTTTTTGATAATACGAGTAACAAAGTTTGCTTTATGTTCTCTGGCACGGGCTATACCTATGACAGGCCGCTTCTTTATTACTCTACTCAATTAATGCTAGAGCTGGGCTATGATGTTGTACAGGTGTGCTATACATTTGAGCAACAGCAGTTTGAACAGGATCCAAAAGCTATATCAGATATGGTTTATCAAAAAGCAAACACTATCCTAGAATATATTTTACGCACAAAACCTTATGAGGAAGCTGTATACATAGGCAAGTCACTTGGAACATTACCGATTATTGATTTTTATATGCAGCAGTGTCCAGCTATATTTTCCCGCCCGCTATGTTATTCTCACCCCACTGCTGTCATTTGAGCATATTGGACAAAGCCTTATAGACAAAAATACATTTCTAGCAATTGGAACGGCTGATCCTCATTATTCGAAGGAAATAGTCGAGCAACTTTCTTCCCATCATCTTTCTATTATCGAAAGTGCGGATCATTCTCTTGAAATAACAAATAACATCGTAGAATCCATAATTATATGTCAGACATTATTAGCAGAGCTAAAAAAATACCTAAAGAAAACTAGTGCTTTACCAAAATTATAGATTTATGCTACAATATGCAAAATACAATGAAGAGAAGAGTAAATAAGGCTGTTCTTCCCAGAGAACTCGGGATGCTGAAAACGAGTAAGAACGAATTATTGAAACAAGTCTCGGAGTAGCGCATTGGATTTCTGCATAGAATGATGGTGCGACGGGAGCTCCCGTTACAGAGGAACAGTATAAGCATAAGTCGTTATGCCGTACTGAAAAGGCTATTATGGTGACATAATGGCGAACTAGGGTGGCACCACGTGAATATAAATTCCACAATCTCGTCCCTAAGACAAATCGTCTTGGGGGTGGGATTTTTTTATTTTGCAAATTATGACTTTGCTTAAGGAGGAATTTATATGAAAAAATCTTTAGAGACATGGCGCTATCCTGTCATTCTATTGTGTAGTATTGGTATCTCTAGTATTGGTGAATGGATCTATTTTATCGCCTTAAATCTCATTGTTTTAAAGCTTACAGAATCAGCTCTTGCTGTCTCTGGCTTGTATATTGTCAGAGCATGCTCATCCTTGCTCACAAATTTTTGGTCAGGAAGCCTAATCGACCGTTATAATAAGAAAAATTTAATGATTATTTTAAACCTTTTTCAATCTATACTAATCGTTTTACTCCCTTTCTTTTCTAGCTTAGTATCGATTTATGCCTTAGTGTTTATCATTACAGCTGCTAGCTCTATGTATCATCCAACTTCTATGACTTATATCACTAAATTGATACCTATTGCACAACGGAAACGTTTTAATTCATTGCGTAGCCTTCTCGATTCTGGTGCATTTCTAACTGGGCCTGCTATTGCTGGTTTGCTTTTTACACTTGGGACACCCAATATGGCAATATACTTAAATGCAATTGCTTTATCTCTATCAGCCTGTATAACCTTTAAAATGCCAAATGTTGAAGCCCATGAAAAATTTGATGGTGATACAGAAAAAGCATCGCTTTATCGTGTATTACTGCATGATTGGCAAATGGTCATACGCTTTAGCTTTAAAAATCGCTACGTAATGATGATCTATATGTTGTTTAGTGCTACCGTCGTCTTAATGACAGCAACGGATTCTTTAGAGGCAGCTTTTGCAACACAAGTACTAGCTTTATCAGAGGGGCAATATGGAATGTTAGTCAGTCTCGCAGGAGTAGGTGTTTTAATTGGCTCTTTAACCAATTCAGCTTTTGTTGAAAAAATTCCTACTGCATGGCTGATCGGTATGGGGGCTCTTATAACAGCATTAGGCTATTTAGTGTTTACTTCATCCTTTACTTTTCTTATTGCAGCTTTGGGATGCTTTCTATTGTCATTTGCAACGGCTTTTGCGAATACAGGGTTTTATACATTTTATCAAAATAACATTCCTTCTAAGATCATGGGCCGAATTGGAAGTATTTATGGATTCTTTGAAGCTCTTTTTATTATTATATTTACTGCTATATTTGGTTTAGTTGCTGAATGGATGACAATCCGTGTAGTTGTCGTTAGTGCTTCCTATATGATGTTGTTTATCGCCGTTATACTACTATTGTTAACGATACAACGTTCAAAAAGAAGCTACTATCAAGGTATTGTGAGTAGTAGGAAACAGTAATTCAAAAAGGAAGTAGATAAAAAAATTAACCATCTAATGTCGGCTTCATATTGACACTAGATGGTTATTAAAAAGTTTTTATATAAATCCTAATTCATGTGATAGCTGCTGTGCCGTTTTCATGACCTCTTGTGCTATACTCTCTAATTTTTCAGCATCTGTATCGTATTCAAAACACTCTGCACTAATTGCTGCAATAGGTTGTTTATTTGAATCAAAAATAGGTGCTGCTATTGATACTGTCCCCTTTGTTTTTTCCCCAAAGCTTATGGCAAAGCCTTTATCTCTCACACCATTCAGATTCTCAATCAATTCTTCTTTCTCCTGCTCCTTAAGCTGTTTTAAAAATTGCTGCTGTAGATCACTTTTAGAAAATGCAAGCAATACTTTATTAGGAGCTCCAATAGGATATGGAATTTTCTCGCCAATCATATCGATAATACGAACATTTTTAGGACTATCAATTCGATCAATAATAATGGATGCAAACTGTTTCGCAATACTTAAGTAGATAGTTTCACGAACATTATGGGCAAGGTTTTCTAAGAGAGGATGCGCTTTTTCCCTGATATCTGTTTCGTGATACATTTTCATGCCAAGCTGTAACCAAGTATAGCCAAGTCTAAATTCCTTTTTATTGTCATTCCTCTCTACTAAATCAAAGCTTTCTAATGTATATAATATTCTGTAAATTGTGCTAGTTGGTAATTCTGTTTCATTAAAAATTTCCTGCACAGAAAAAAAACGTTTTGGATGTCTTGCCAGCATATTTATGACTAACATTGCTCTTTCTATTGATTGAATCATTACATTTTCTCCCTTCCATTATCCTGTATTGACCTCTTTTCTAATGCTTTTACAGATCCAAAATAGCTGTTAGGGGAATAATTAAGAAATTACAATACATGCCTTTGATGTACTTTAAAATAAAGCCCCTGCTTTTGAACGTAGTTTCATTTAATTTTAACTAATTTTTAAATATTTAAATAGATACTAGATGAAATATGTATATAGGAATCCACCTAATTAGTACGGAAAATTACAAGTATTCATAAAAATTAAAATTGACAATTTTATATTTTCCCTTTACGATAATTTATATTCCACTATGCAGATTAAATTTCGTATAGTGGAATATATAGTGATCAAAAATATCTTGCTTAATAATTAATATCTAAAAAATTCACAGTCTACTATAAAAGGAGCAATAAAATGAATACTTATATGTGGAATACACCTGAAAAACTACGTGCCCTACTATGTGAAATTGTTAGCTGGGAAAGCAGAACTTTAACAAAGGGAGAAAATGAATTCGCCTATAAATTAAAAGAAAAATTGTTAACGCTTCCATACTATAAAAAACATCCTGAGTTCATTGAGTTACACGATGCAGGACTTGGAAGAAATGCTGTTACGGCCTTATATAAGCATCCAACTGCAACTGAAACAGTTGTGTTAATAAGTCACTTTGATACAGTGCATACAGAGGAATACGGAGAGCTAGAGCCATTAGCTTTTTATCCAGAAGAATTAACTAAAAAGTTGATGGAACCTAAATATAAAAAAGATTTACCAGAGGCAGCTAGAATGGATTTGGAGTCAGGCAATTATTTGTTTGGACGCGGCACAATGGATATGAAAATGGGACTGGCATTACACATGCAGTTGGTTGAAAAAGCAAGCTTTGAGCAATGGCCCATTAATCTGATTTTGACAGCTGTTCCTGACGAGGAAGTCAACTCTGCTGGAATGAGAGCAGCAGTTGTAGAGCTTGTGAGAATACGAGAACAACATGGTTTAACTTATAAATTATTTTTAAATAGTGAACCGTCCTTTTCACAAGGGCCATCCGATACGAATGAATATATCTATTCAGGAACAATTGGTAAGATCATGCCAGCTGCACTGTTCTATGGTAAGGAAACCCATGTAGGTGAACCATTAAAAGGGATGACGGCTAACTTTATTGCTTCCTATATGACACAGCATATGGAGTGGAACCCACTTTTCCGTGAAACAGATTTGGGTGAAAGTACACCATTACCAGTCTCTTTACAATTAAAAGATTTGAAAATGGAGTATTCTACACAAACACCATACCGTGCGGCGGCACTTTACAATGTCTTTTTGCTAAAGCGTACAGCTGCGGAAGTCATGACTATTTTTGAGCAAGTAGCGTTACAGGCTATGGCTGCATGTAATGAGCAATATCAGCAAATTTGTACACGAGAAAAAGTTCAGGGTGTGGGCAACGTAAAGGTATTACGCTACGAAGCACTATTGGAGCACGCTACTCATAAATTAGGCGCTGAAGAAGTTCATGCCATTAAACAGCAAGTTCTGCAGCATAGTGAATGGGATGATCGTGAAAAATCGATTCGCATCGTGGATCAGCTCATGATTCGCTGTCAGGAATTAGCACCAGCGACGGTACTGTTATATGCACCACCCTACTACCCTGCCATTAATTCATCCAATCATCCATTAGTGATACAGTCGATTGAATTAATGAAAAAGACGGCACAAACTTTCGACGTTGAAGTGGAGCAAATTCACTATTTTAATGGTATTTGTGATTTAAGCTATGTGAACTATACAGATAATTCCAATGAGTGGCTAGCATTTGAACGGAACACACCAGTATGGGGGGATACGTATAGTATTCCATTTAAAGAAATGACAGCCCTACAAGGTCCTGTGTTAAATGTCGGTCCATTTGGCAAGGATGCACACCAAAAAACAGAAAGGTTGCATGTAGATAGTGCTTTTAAAGAAATGCCTATGATGATTGATACGTTAATTAAAAGTTTATTTTAAGAGGAACCTCATACAAAAATGGTTTCCACTTTCTCCAATTTGAATTGTTACCTATTTATCTGAGTAGAAATGAGGTTATTATATGGATTTTGCCACTTTAACAGGGAAAATAGCAGGAATCATATGGAGTAATGCTTTAGTTTTTCTTTGTTTAGGAGCTGGCGTTTACTTCTCGCTTCTTATGAAGTTTCCCCAGCTACGTCTTTTTAAAGATATGATTACACAATTGTTTGATAGAAATAATTCAGCTAATGGCGTTTCATCTTTTCAAAGCTTTGCTATGGCATTAGGTGGACGTGTTGGTATTGGGAATATCGCAGGGGTAGCTACAGCTATTTATTTCGGAGGACCTGGAGCTATATTTTGGATGTGGGTCATTGCCTTTTTAGGAGCTGGAGCTGCCTATATTGAATCAGCTTTAGCACAAGTTTGGAAACAAGAAATTGCGGGAGAATATCGTGGAGGACCAGCCTACTATATCGAAAAGGGGCTAAAAAACAAGCCATTTGCTATACTTTTTGCCATCGCTACTATTTTAGCAACTGGTTTCACTGGCTCTGGTGTCCAAGCCTTTAACATTGCAGATTCTACAAAAAATGCATTCGGTATTTCACCAATAATCACAGGTATTATTGTTTCTGCAATATTTGGATTTGCTATTTTTGGCGGTATTAAAAGAGTTGGTAAGGTTGCTGAGTATGCTGTACCGTTTATGGCAACTGCTTATATCCTTCTTGCATTCATCATTTTATTTATCAATATCAAAGAAGTACCATCTATATTTGCTTTAATTTTTAGCTCTGCCTTTAATTTAAATGCTGCATTCGGGGCTGTGTTTGGGAATGCAATTATGTGGGGAGTAAAAAGAGGTGCTTATTCAAATGAAGCAGGTCAAGGTACAGGAGCACAAGCAGCCGGTACCGCAGAGGTATCTCATCCTGCCAAACAGGGGCTTGTTCAAGCATTCTCTGTCTATGTAGATACATTACTTGTTTGTACAGCAACAGCCATTATGATTATCTCCACAGGTAGTTACAATATTGCCCATCCTAACGGTGGATTTATAGTCGAAAATCTTCCAGGAGTTGAAGCTGGTACTGCTTTCGCTCAAGAGGCAATCAACTCATTTATCCCTGGCTTAGGAAGCCCGTTTGTAGCTATCGCTGTATTTTTCTTTGCGATTACTACTATGCTTGCTTTTGGGGTATATACAGAAAGTAATGTTGCTTACTTATTTAAAAACAATAAAAACTTTCCGACTATTGCAGTTGTTGTAAAAGTATTATTGGTTATTTCTATCTTTTTTGGAACTATTCGTTCATCCTCAACTGCTTGGAATCTTGCGGATATTGGTGTAGGTACTCTTGCTTGGTTAAACTTAATTGCTATTATCCTCTTAACAAAGCCAGGTATTGCTACGTTAAGAGATTATGAAGAACAAAAGAAGATGGGCCTTGATCCAGTCTTTATTCCAGAAAGATGCGGTATTAAAGATGCAGAATTATGGACTGAAATTACTGAAAAGAACTATCCAGATCAATTAGCCGCATTAAAAGAAAAAGTTGGCGATTTTAAATAATCAAATGAACCCTGTAGTAGACACTTTAGAAGGAGCTCTGCAGGGTACTTTCTTTTTTAAAATCTCCTTAAAAATTTTAGAGTGGTTTCAAGAGTTAAACATATCTTCATTTACGAAGTTTTATTATTTACTTTCGGTAGGAAAATGTTTCACTTGCTCTACTGCTTCTAATAATTTTTTTGTCACGATTTCGGACTCATCGATATGGCTTATTAGAACACGATTTGTTTCATCGAATAAGGCAGTTGTCGTCTTAAATTTATGCATAACATCTTCGTTTGATAGTTTTTGATCTTTAATGGAGCCTAGTAGCTCATTAATCCCAGTTTGAACATTGGTCATAATTTGTAGTAATTGATCAATTTTTACTGAGGTTTTAGTGCTTTTATCAATCCCTTCCGTTACTAGCTGCATATTATTTTTATTATCCTCGTAAGCAATTCCAATTTGCTCCTCAATTTTCTTTGTTAAATTTGCAATATCCTCTGTGCTAGTCTTCGTGCTTTCAGCTAATTTGCGAACTTCCTCAGCAACAACTGAAAAGCCTTTACCATGCTCTCCTGCTCTTGCTGCCTCAATAGATGCATTCAGAGCTAGTAAATTGGTTTGATTTGAAATTTCCCCAATAACATTTACAATTTCTGCAATTTGTTTTGATCGCTCACTTAAATTAGTCATGCTTAAAGATGTTTTTTGAGACTGCTCTCCTAATGCATCAATAAGCTGTTCTACTTCATGGACAGCCTGCTTGCTTTCTACTGATAATGTCATCATTTGGTTGGAGGAAGAAATTAATAAATTACCCTTATCTAGTGCGTTTTCAGAAATTTTATTTGATTGAATTGTGCTAACCTCAACTTTATTAAATTCTCCAACAATATCAGTAACCATTTCTCCTAAAATGGCATGCTGATTATTTACCTTATTATGCTGTTCAATGGTTTCAATGATATCCTTATGTAATAGATTTAAAAATAGTTGAAATTCATTATCCTTTTTATCCAGCGTCTCATTCAATTCATCAATTTTCTTTTTAAATTGCTCAACATCCTCTTCTTTTGATCGAAATATCGTGAACATCGTCCTATCACCCCATGCAAAATTTCCTATCTCCTTGATTTTATCCATTTTCTTATAATTAATCAATGTTATCCCAGTATTTTACACATAAAAAAATCCCCTTAAACACAAATTGCATTTAAGGAGATTCCTTATTTTAATATGCTAAACCGAATAAAGCTTTAATATGAGTTAAATAACGAATGTTAGAAGCTTCTTTCATTAATGTTGCTGGAAGACCTTTAAGCTCTGTGTTGCTAGCACCAATCGTAGCAACAGCATCTTTACGACCTAAGCTTGCAAGTGTACCAGAGTTTACAGCAGAGAATGATTTCATTTCTTGGTTTTTGTATTGTGCGAATACGTTGTAGCCAGCACATTCACCCATTTGCCATGCAACTTGAGCAGTTGGAGCGTACAGTGGACGACCACCATCAGCTGGTAATGCAACAGATGCGTCACCAATAACAAATACATCTTCGTGAGATGTAGATTGTAAGAATTCATTGATTGTTGCTTTACCGCGATCTGCTGCAAGACCTGATTCGCCTACGATTGGAAGTGGTGCTACCCCACCCGTCCAAACAAGCGTGTTTGCAACGATTGGTTCACGGTCCTTAAGAGAAATAACATTACCATCTACACCTGTTACAGGCGTACCTGTAATAAATTCTACTCCGCGTTTTGTTAAGCTTTCAGTAGCGCGTTGGATAAGTGTATCTGGAAGTACTGGTAAGATTTTTGGACCAGCTTCAACAAGTTTAATTTTAAGATCAGCAAAGTTAACACCGTGTTTGGCAGCGATTTTCGGGAAGTTGTCCACGATTTCACCAACAAGCTCAACACCTGTTAAACCGCCTCCACCGATAACGATTGTTGCATCTGCTTCATCTTTAGATTGTGCATATGCTTTAATGCGGTCTTCAATATGTCTGTTAATTTTATTGGCATCGTTTACTGATTTAAGGACCATTGAGTTTTCTTCTAATCCAGGGATACCGAAGAATCCAGTTTGGCTACCTAAAGATACCACAAGTGTATCGTAAGTTAATGTATAGCCTGTATCTAGGTCTACTTTTTTAGTGTCTACATTGAATTTTGTTACTTTCGCAATTTGTAGATCAATGTCTAACCCTTTAAAGATTTTTTTAAGTGGTAATGCAACAGCACCTTCAGCAATTGTACCACCAGCTAAACGGTGAAGTTCAGTGATGATTTGGTGTGTTGGGAATTGGTTTACTACAGTAATTTTAGCTTCATCAGCTGATAGATACTTACGTGCTGTTAATGCAGTTAGAACGCCAGCGTAACCAGCACCTAAGATGACGATTTCTTTTGACATGATTAATTAATCCTCCGTCCTTACGAATTGAATTTACCTTGAGTCTTATTTAGCTTTGCGTTCTGAGCTTACTTGTAAGAAAGCATTAACAAAACGGAAAACATTTTGAACTTGAGGGTCTTTTAACATTTTCACAAGACCGAATAAACCAATTACTTCATGGCTTTCAGATGCACGGTCTTTTGCTTCAATTGCAGTTGCTGCAAGGTTTTTTGCAGAGCCTACTACAGGACCAGCCATTTCTGTTACTGCTCCAACTGTATCGTTTTTAAGCACTTCGTCTGTTGCAACAGCTTGAGCAAACTCGTATGATTTCGTTAATAATGTCATCATTTCAGTTAACTTTGGTAATTGCTCAACTAAAGTTGTAAGAGATTCTTGAACTTCAGGCTTTAATAATTGATCTAGGACATCTAATTGTTCTTTACTCACAGTTACTTGCTCAGCCTGTGTTTGGTTATTCGTTTCTGACATGTTGAACTCTCCTTTGCCATCACTAATACTTTTTTTTATTACTTACATGTAAAAAAGACCATTAAGGTAAAACTTAACAGTCGTTACAGCGTATATCTTCCACATTCACCAGTCACAAGGGCTGGATAGCAATTCGTATGACTTGTTATTACAGTGTTAACTTCAATCCGCAAAAAGCGCATCATAATTCCATCCTTATCTTATCTTGGTGACATTACAACCTTCATTATAAGACTGTTTGTCCATTATTTCAATGAGCTAAATCACAATTTCGACAATCTTTTCAAAATTCATTGTTTTAGTCAACTATTAACTGTTTGACTATAATAAATTTTCCAAAGCAGTAAACGTAAGAATCGTCATTTTTTTGTCGTCCATCCTTTTGTCTCCCTCTTTTTGGAAGCAGATAAACAGTGCTTATTAAGGTCGTCATTCGTCTATTGGGGTCTTGCTCTGCGTGAAAGCGAAGCGTTAGAGACAAAGCGATAGTCTGGAACGAAAATCTCCCCCATTTTGACTTTTGATTATTTAGGACATTACCGGATAATACCTTTCGAAAGGAGTTTAAAGGTGCTTATTCATTATTATGAACAGATTGCCAAAAGAAAGTGGTCACTTCTTTAGCGGTTTCTTGTACTGTGTTAAACAATCGCTTTCCTTCCCCATCTTTGAAATATCCAATGGACATCATCGCCATAAACGTATGTGCAAAGAAGGTAGCATTTCCTTTACGTATTGTCCCCTTCTCCATCTCTAGCTGCATGGCCTGTTCAATTGTTTGATATATTTTATTTTCCGAGATATGTACTTCCTTTAACTGAGATTCCGATAAATTAATGGATGCCTCTCTCATAAAGTTTTTCATATCAATATCTACAGTAGCAGATAAGTGAACTTCAACAAGTTGTTCTAGTCGTTCTTTAAAGGGGCTTGGCTGCTCTAAAATATGTAGAATAGCTAGTCTAATCCTATCCATCATTGCAATTAATGCAGATGTATATAGATCGCCTTTAGTTGGGTAGTAATAATAGACTGTTGCCTTTGTCACGTTACAAGCTTTTGCTACATCATCCATCGAAATATTTTTGTAGCCCTCTTTTATAAAAAGTCTTGTGGCCGTTTCAAGGACAATATCTTTTGTTGGTTTTGCATTTTCATTATGGCGAGGTCTTCCGAGAACACGCGGCGACTGTTTCATCATATCGCCTCCTTTTAAAGCATTGTTTATCAATTATGCCTCGGCATAATTGCGTCCGGAATCGGCTTTGTGCTTAGGCCTGCGTGATGCAGGTCAGTTAGCCATTATCGCATGGATGCGATGATTTTAGGCTAACATCCTTTAAGAACTCCTTTTCGATTCCGTGACATCCGCCGGAGGCTTTAACTTCTTTCAGCGGAAGTTTGGACACCCTCTGAAAATTAAATTCGCATTCAGCTCACCACCTATAGAGGTGGGAGACTTCTGTATCTGCCGCTGCCGCTACGCTTACGCGCATAAAACATCTGCCGCTACGCTTTCGATACAAAAAATATTGCTGAAAGAAGTTAAACATAGTATAACATATTAGTATTTCGTAATTGATTAATTAACCTACTAGTATATATAATTAATAATACTCATACGGAATGGAGGTCTTCTCGTGAAAAAACGTCCACTCGAGCAATGGGGCTCGATGGTAGCAAGTAAAAAGGGGCGCATTTTAACTCTTGTCTTTTGGGTTTTACTTGTTACTGTTCTATCCCTTGCTTGGCCACAAATCAATAGCATTGAAAGTGAATCAGGTAAAAATCTACCTAGTACAGAAATGTCAGAACAAGCTGCTGCTATTATTGCAGAACAATTTCCTAATGAAGCAGGTACACCTTTATTACTTGTTTGGCACCGAGAAAATGGTCTAACTACTGATGATTTTGGTGTTATCCAAAAGATTTATGGAGAGCTAACAGATAAACCTTTAGCTCACCAAACACTGATTCCACCTTATGATCAAATGCCTACACAAGCCATTGCTGCATCCGCATCTGAAAACAGCACAACCATTGTTACTCCTGTTTTCTTTGAAAAAGGACTAGCAACAGATGTTTTGCAAGAGAGTTTAAATGCATTAACGAAAACAATGGATGAATATAATGTCCAATCAAAAAAGGACTTGGCCAGTGATGCACTTCATGTCCGTTATTCTGGACCAGTTGGCATTGCAACAGACGCCGTCAGCCTTTTCTCAAAAGCTGATACAAAATTATTAATGGCGACTGTACTCCTTGTTTTAGTGCTATTAATTATTATTTACCGTTCACCACTATTGGCTGTTATTCCTTTAATCGTCGTTGGTCTTGCTTATGGTGTCATCAGTCCGACACTGGGCTTCTTTGCTGATCAGGGATGGATTGCTAAGGATTCGCAGGCTGTTTCTATTATGACCGTATTACTCTTTGGTGCAGGTACAGACTATTGTCTATTTTTAATCTCAAAGTACCGCGAAATTCTCTTTGAGGTTGAGGATAAATCAACTGCTATGAAGCTTGCTGTAAGGGAATCTGGCGGCGCAATCTTGATGAGTGCCTTAACTGTTGTGATTGGACTAGCTACTCTTAGTCTTGCCCATTACGGTGCATTTCAACGCTTTGCAGTTCCATTTAGCTTTGGCGTACTTGTAATGGGAATTGCGGCACTTGTTGTCCTACCAGCAATTCTTGTCTTAATCGGTCGCGTAGCATTCTTCCCATTTGTACCTAGAACAGTGGACATGGCTCAAAGGAAAGGCAAAAAACAAAACAAGCCTTCCCATAAAACAAGTCATAAAATCGGGCATTTCGTGACACATAAACCATGGATTGTGATTGTAGCAACTTTATTATTATTAGGTGGTTTAACCGTATTTGTGCCACGCATTCAATATACATTTGATTTATTATCTTCCTTCCCAGAGGATATGCCGTCACGTGAAGGCTTTACTTTAATAGAAGAAAATTTCTCCCCTGGTGAATTAGCACCTATACAGCTAGTCATTGACACTAACGGAAAAGATATTAACTTACAACAGCAATTAGCATCTATCTCTTATATTGATAGTGTTTCAGATGTTCAAATTGGAGAAAAGAATAATCATATACAATTGTATGAACTGACTTTAAATTTAAACCCTTATGCTAAGGAGGCATTAGCACATATTCCAGAGCTGAAAGCAGAAGTTGGAAAAATGCTTGAAACTGAAGGTATTAAGGAGGCAGATCAGCATCTATGGATTGGCGGCGAGACAGCTAGTCAATATAATACGCAGCAAATTACTGTAAGGGATGAAACAGTTATTATGCCAACGATGATTGCCTTGATTGCTCTATTATTATTTATCTATCTTCGTTCCCTTACAGCGACAGTTTATTTATTAGCCACTGTTATTATTTCCTATTTCGGTGCACTTGGGGCTGGCTGGCTTATTTTACATCATGTTATGGGAGCTGAAGCCATTTCAGGAGCTATTCCACTATATGCCTTTGTCTTTTTAGTAGCACTTGGAGAAGATTATAATATCTTTATGATTTCAGAGATATGGAAAAAACGTAAGACTTCAGATCATTTAACTGCAGTAGAAGAAGGTGTTGTTAGAACAGGTAGTGTCATTACATCTGCTGGGCTAATCTTGGCTGGAACATTTGCAGTACTTGCAACATTACCAATTCAAGTATTAGTGCAGTTTGGTGTCGTTACAGCAATTGGCGTACTTCTAGATACATTCATTGTGCGTCCTTTACTAGTTCCAGCGATCACTACCGTTCTGGGTAAATATGCATTTTGGCCAGGGGCATTATTTAAAAAAGATATTTAATATCAACCCGTTTTGTATTCACTATTGTGTCTACAAAAACGGGTTATTTTTATGCCTACTACAAAGAAAAAACCTGCCAGTATAGAGTTTTTTCTGGCAGGTTATAAATTATTTAGTTGGTTTTTTCAAATCCATATGTGCAGCTGTACTTTCAATTTTTACACGTTTTAAGAAGAATGCAAGGACAAAGGCAATTACTGTAACGCAAGCTGCTATAAAGAATGAGTGCGTAATCCCATCCAATAAGGCATTTTGCATAATTTGGTCCTGCATTTGCTGCATTTGTTCAGGTGTTGGAGCTACTCCAGATTGCGCTGCATTCGCTTTAGCTTCTGCAATTAAATCCTGGGCTGTAGCTTTTGTACGATTATTCATAAACGTAACCATTACAGCACTACCAATTGCTCCTGCCACTTGCTGTACAGTATTATTAATGGCTGTACCATGCGGGTTCATCATTTGTGGTAATTGATTTAAACCATTTGTCATAATTGGCATCATAACCATTGACATACCGAACATACGAATTGTGTACATAGACACGATAAATGTATAGCTTGAATCTAATTCTAATTTTGTTAACCCGAATGTTGCAGCTGTTGTAATAGCTAACCCGATAATTGCTAGGATACGCGGCCCAAATTTATCAAAAAGTTTCCCTGTAATCGGCGACATAATCCCCATTACAAGTGCTCCTGGAAGCATCATTAGGCCTGCTTTAAATGGATCAATTCCACGAATCGATTGTACATAAGCAGGCGTTAAAATCATACCAGAGAACATAGCCATTGACACGATAATTGAGATAGCTGAACCCAATGCAAACATTGGATATTTATAAATACGTAAATTTAGCAAAGGTTGATCCATGCGTAGCTGTTTAAAGATAAATATCAGTAAAGCAATAAATCCAACTGAAATTGGGCCATAAACCCAAGGACTTGACCAGCCCTTATCCCCTGCAGTACTGAAACCATATAGAATACCACCGAATGCAATTGTTGATAATAGGACTGAAAGTAGATCTAAATGAACCTTACGTGTCTCCATCACGTTCTCTAATTTCCAAATTCCAAACAACAAACTAATAACAGCAAACGGAATAATCATTTGGAATAGCATGCGCCAATCATGGTGCTCAACAATATATCCTGATAGTGTAGGACCTATTGCTGGCGCAGATATCATTACTAGACCAAAGATCCCCATTGCTGCACCGCGTTTTTCTTTTGGAAAACTAATCAGCATTACATTCATTAAAAGCGGGGACATACTTGAAGCACCAGCTGCTTGCACCATACGACCTGCTAGTAATACTTCGAAGTTAGGTGCAAAGCCGGCCATAATTGTACCAATTGTAAAGACTGACATCGCTGCAATAAACAAATGTCTATTTTTAAAGCGTGTTACGAAGAACGCTGAAGCTGGCACTAGAATACCACTTACTAGCATATAACCTGTTGCGAGCCATTGTACCTTTGAATACGTTATACCAAAATCATTCATGATTGTTGGTAAAGCAACATTTAACAATGTGTTATTTAGAAAAGCAACAAATGCCCCCACAAATAAAATCGAAATCATTCCATATGGGGGCTTTTTCATTGTTTGCTCACTTTCCATATAAATCCCTCAATTCTTTCTTGTTTTTCGATAAAACTTATTTTATACTCGCAGTCTACTTTTTTCAAGAATTAAGTCTATAAAAATTTTAAACGTTGATAAATAAGCATTTAGGCTATAGAATAAGAGTATAATATTGATAAAAAGGTGAGGTTATGAATAAAAGAAAAAGACAAATTATTTCTGCAGCTAGAGACTTATTTATTGAAAAAGGATTCGTTGATACATCCATTAACGACATCATCGGTGCAGCTAAAATTTCTAAGGGTACATTTTATAATCATTTTTCTTCTAAAAATGAATGCTTAATCGCCATATTGGATGAGGGGCGTGAGGAAGCTAGTAATCGTCGTCACGAACTTCTATACGGGAAAGATCCTACAGACCTGGAAGTCTTAACTCAGCAAGTAGCAGTACTTATGTATGTCAATCGTGAGCATAATTTAATCCAAATCTTTGAGTCTATATTCCATTCTCGGGATAATGAACTTAAAAAAATCATTATAAATTATCACTTACAAGAGCTGGAGTGGCTTGCAAATCGACTTGTACAAGTATTTGGAGAAGAAATTAGTCCAATAAGCTATGAATGTGCCGTGCAAACGCTCGGTATGATTAATCTGACATTGCGGGCTGTTTTAATTGCTGATTATAAATATATAAATCGCGAGGCAATTGTACGTGTAGCATTACGCAATATTAGCGTAATTATACCTGCTATGCTTGAATCAAAAGAAATCATTGTCAGTGTTGAAATGATTAACACCATCCAAAATGTTGTGAATTATAAAGCAGTTAATAAAGACACAGTTATTGAGCAATTAAGAGGCTTTAAAAAGGGTTTATCTAAGAATGAAACAGTGGAAGGCTTAGAATACGTGGAATTTTTATTAGAGGAACTACAGCGTGAAAAACCAAAGCTTTTTATCATTGAATCACTTCTTACACCTTTCCGTAAAGCTTTCGTTGGAACGGAGCACGTAGCAGAAGCACGGGATATTGCCAATAGCCTTTGGCGATATGTAAAAGTTGAGCAGCCATCTGAGAGATGCAAAAAATAAAGCAAAGGGTAGTACAAAGTGAATCATCACCTGTACTACCCTTCTTTATAATGATTGACATTGAAACGTTAAAACAAAAACTGTGCCATCCGAGTCTGTTCGAACGCTGATCGATCCATTATGCAGATCAATTAATTGTTTCGTAATAGCTAGTCCCAATCCTGTACCAGTAGTATCATCCGTAGTATTAGTACCTCTATAATATCGTTCAAATAAATTATCTAACTCTTCCTGTGGTATGCCAGGTCCTTGATCAGTGATTGTCATTACTACAGATTTATTGATTTGCTGTGCATCTACCATTACTTTGGTGCCTTTAGGTGTATATTTTTTCGCATTGGTAATCAAATTATCTAAAATTCGTTTTAACAAAAGCTCATCAGCTTCCAACATAACATCTCCATATACATTTACAGATACTTGCTCATCCACGAACTTTGGTAGCCACGAAGCAAGTGGTATCAATACTTTTTCAAGTTGAATGGCTTTATTTTTTAATTGATACGTATAGGTTAAATCCTGAATAAGTGCATCCATATACGTTGCTTTTTCCTGCATTGTACTTGCAAAAATACGCATTTCCTCCATTGACCAATTATAGTCTTCTGAAGCAAGCATAGTGGAGTAACCATAAATTGAGCTAAGAGGTGTTTTTAAATCATGTGATAGCCCTGTAATCCACTCTTCGCGTAATTGCTCTGCTTGTTTAATTTGCCGTTCATTAAAAGAAAGTCGTTCTGATAAATGGTTGAGAGATTCATCCACAGGTTGAAATAATTTAAATTTCTTTTTTAGCTTCCCTGTCTTCTGATGATGAATATTCTTGTCACTTACCTCACTATAATCAAACTGAGTAAGTCGGTCGATTCGAGATAATACATAAACAAGTGGTCGTACAAATTGACGAGAAATGCTTATCGATAAAAATATTACACCAATTAACAAGATAATGTGCCCTCCAAAAAAGGTGGAGATAAATAACAGCATTGCTTTATTAAATGGCTCCTCAAATGGCTTATACGATGGATTTGGCATGCGCACAACCAGTGTTGAACCATTTTCTAAAGCTGCACTCTGTATTAACTCTGCATGCTCAAAAATATCGTATTTTTCTTCTAGCAACTGTGGCTTATTGAGTTTTTTATAACGCTCTCCAATGACTTCTACACGGTCCCATTGCTCATTATAGATTTCAATAGATGCCTTTTTATCCTGAATACGTGGAAGTAGCTCTGACGGTATCTCTCCTTTTTCTTCCCAACCTTGAAGTGAATCCTCAATAATTGACTGAACAGGTGATATTGGCAGAAATAATAAATAATAGTCAGGAATCTCCCATGTATGCATACCTAGTCTCTTAAGATTCAATACCTCACTATCCGTCATTCCACATAGCTCACATATGTCTCCTGTGTAATCAACGATGTTCATGGATTGATCAAATAAGTATAGCTGTCCTGCATTCTCATTCGCTCTCTTCACTAAATAGTCAGCAATTTTAATAGATGCTCCCTTTTCTACAACAGCATCATCTTTAATTTCGTAGGAGGTCATTACATGAATATTATCGCCCACTCGTTTATTGATAAAGATCCCGAAGGACACCAAACTAATGACAAAGCCTGAGATAATTAGCAAATAAAAGACAATGAAATAAGATACAAAGCGAAGTGTTAATTTTCTGGCTGGCTTCATGAAAGAGCATCTCCAACAAGTTTATAACCAATGCCTCTTACAGTTATAATGCAAGTTGGTTTACCTGGATTCTTTTCTATTTTTTCTCGCAGTTTTCGAATATGCACCATCACAGTATTATCATCAAATAAGCAATCGCCCCATACACGCTCATAAATTTGCTCCTTTGATAATACCTGCCCAGTATTTTCACATAAATATTTTAATAAATGAAATAAACGCCCACTAATAATTTCCTTTGTCCCATCTACAGTTATCTCTGCTGCATCGATATTAAATGTAAATCGACTACATACAAAGAGATGGTTTTGTGATACATCCTTCTTTTTAAGATAGCGTCCAAGCTGTACCTTCACCCTCGCTACCAGCTCAAGTGGATTAAATGGCTTTGTAATATAATCATCTGCTCCGTTCATAAACCCCCGAAGCTTATCAGCATCACTACCCTTGGCAGTTAAAAAGAATACAGGCGCATCACTACGCTCACGAATTAAATTCGCCATTTCTATCCCATTTCCATCTGGTAGCATTATATCTAATAAATAAAAATCAAAGGTTTTCATCTCTAAGTTCTTTTTCGCTTCTTCTACAGTGCTACATAATGTAATGTTTAAAAATCCATCTTTCCCCAATATAATTTCAATCATTTCCGCAATAGCACGTTCATCCTCTAACACTAAAATTGATGCATCTTGCATTCTACCACCTACTTTTAAGATTACTTTAAGGCTGTCATTATTTAGCCATAAGCTTTATTAATTACACTATGTATAAGATAACCAATTAAGGAGATAAAACGCAATGACAACAAACCGTGTAACCTTCATTGATACAATGCGTGGCTTTAGTTTATTTGGCATCTTAATGGCGAATTTACTGATTTTCCAATTTGGCATGTATGGTAAAGATGAGCTTCAACATCTTTCAACCATCGATAATGGTGCTTTATATTTCGTTAAAATCTTCATTGAAGGATCATTCATGCCTATTTTTACAATTTTATTTGGCTTCTCTCTTATTAAAATGATTGAATCCATTCGTAAAAGAAAAAATAAAAGTCGCTGGTCCATTTTACGTCGTGCCACTGGGCTTATTGCACTTGGCTGGCTTCATTCAACACTGTTATGGGAAGGAGATATACTTTTATCCTATGGCTGTATGACTCTATTTTTACTCCCTTTTATTAACCGTAAGCCAAAAACGCTTTTTATTTGGGCTGGGATTCTTTTTGTACTGACAACCGCTTTAACATTCGGTCACATGGACCCAACTAAAAAGGAACAAAAAGAATTAGAGACTTACATCGAGCAAGCCGATCATGTGTATGCAAATGGAAGTTATTTAGATATTTATGATTTTCGAGCAAATACTTTACCTCCTGGAATGGATGATCCTTCCTATATTTTCATCATCCTTATATTTGCACCTATCTTCTACGCTCCTTTGTTCCTACTTGGTATGGGATTCGCTAAAAAGCAAGCATTTGTGAATATGGAGGGCGAGAAAAAATGGTATAAACTAGGTGCATTACTTGTTCCGATTGGGCTAGCTTGTAAAAGTTTTAGTTTTATAGAAAATAATCTCTCAAATCTTTTAGCAATGGGAGGCTCACAGCTTTTAGCAATTGGCTATGTCTGCCTAGCAGCACTATTATTTAAATCACGTCCTGTTCAATTGCTCTCCCCTGCCTTTGAAAGTGTTGGTAAATTATCACTTACTAATTATCTAATGCAAACCATTATTTGTACAACAATCTTTTACGGATATGGCCTAGGATTATATAGTAAGCTGGGCGTTCTTGGCGGCATTGTATTCGGGATTATAGTTTATAGCTTGCAATGCGCGTTTAGCATTGCCTATTTAAAGAAATTTAAGCGTGGACCATTCGAAGCTGTACTCCGAGCATGGACAAATTGGTCATGGAATGGACAGATTAAAAAGAAAGGACAGGTAACACATGAATAGTGACACCAAAGAGGACTTTACAGACACATGGTGGTTTTTAGGCATCTGTGCGGCTGTAGCTGTAGTCCTAACACTATTTGCATTTTAATTTTTTATAACGACTGTAAAGCATAAAGGAATTCGTTTTCTATTGCCTCCTACTGTATACTATTACTACTATACAGATTAGGGGGCATTTTATTGTTACAACGACTCATTATCACTGGCTATAAGCCTCATGAACTCGGAATTTTCAATGACAAGCATCCAGGTATAGCCATTATCAAAAAAGCGCTTGAAACCCGTCTACGTATACTAATTGATGAAGGATTAGAGTGGATTATCATTAGTGGACAGCCCGGTGTAGAAACTTGGGGAGCTGAAATTGTCTTGCTATTAAAAAAAGAATTCCCTCATTTAAAATATGCTGTTATTACTCCCTTCCTTGAGCAGGAGAAAAATTGGCAGGACCATAAAAAGGAAAAATATCAAGCCTTACTAGGTCAAGCAGATTTTGTGACGAGTGTTACGAAAAAGCCATATGAGGCTCCCTGGCAATTTATCGAAAAGGATAAATTTATCATTCAAAATACAGATGGTCTGCTCCTTGTTTATGATGAAGAAAACGAGGGCTCCCCAAAATATATGAAGCGTCTAGCAGAAAAATATATGGACACTCACGACTACACACTTATAACAATTAATGCTTACGATTTACAGGTAATAGCTGAGGAAATAGCGCAGCAAGATTGGTAGAAAAATATTGATATAATTTTCTGACAATTATATACTTAATTATAAGATTAACTCATTAAAATAACCATCTTTGAATTTCATCTAGTCATGTTGCTAATATCCTAAAAGGAGCTGTTGACATTTGAATAAAAAAATCGAAATGATTCTTGAGCCTTTCCCAGTCAATGTTTCCCATGATACGTACCGCAGAGAATGCAAATATACGCGCGGAATTCATATTGAAGAGCAAGAGTTTAAAGCTATTTTGGATACAATGTGCCACGATTCACGCTTGTATTTTGATTTTCATAATCCACGCAAGGAAATTATAAAGGGAACATATTTAAATGGTCACTCCGGGTTAGCACGCGATATATACGATTATTATAAAACCAATTATGCCATTGAACTTAGCGAACTAATTAATGGTAAGGATTTTTATGTCAAAATAATTTAAATGCCCAATTATTAAAAACAATGGCTATTCACAAGCAGTTATAAAGGAGCTACTCTCAATAGAGAATAGCTCCTTCTTAATTTTTATAGGTCTGATACTTGGGCACCTAATTCTTTATTATTGTACATGTCTGTGTCCAATTCTTTGGTTACACGTGCAGTTGTTACACCCGCTGTCATAGAACCACTTACATTTAGTGCCGTACGACCCATGTCGATTAATGGCTCAACAGAGATTAAAATACCTGCAAGCGCAACTGGTAAATCAAGAGCTGATAAGACTAGAATTGCTGCAAATGTTGCACCTCCACCAACACCAGCTACACCAAATGAACTAATTGCCACTACTGCAATCACAGTAATGATGAACACTGGATCAAGTGGATTAATGCCAACAGTAGGCGCAATCATGATGGCTAGCATCGCAGGATAGACACCGGCACAGCCATTTTGACCAATCGATAAACCAAATGAACCTGAGAAGTTCGCAATTCCCTCTGGTACACCTAGACGGCCAGTTTGCGTTTTAATGTTCATTGGCAAAGTACCAGCACTTGAACGTGATGTAAAGGCAAATAATAGTGTTTCTGCGGTTTTTTTCAAATACGTAAATGGATTTAAACCACTTAATGTTAAGATTAATAAGTGTACTATTAACACAATAAATAGTGCTGCATAGGATGCAATAACAAATTTACCTAAATTATAAATTGCCCCAAAATCAGATGTTGCTACTGTACGTGCCATAATGGCAAGGATACCGTATGGTGTTAAACGTAAAACGATTGTTACAACACCCATTACTAATGCATAGATGGCATCTAGACCCTTCTTAATCGTTGCACCCATCGCTTCATCCTTACGTGCTACACGTAAATAGGCAAAGCCTAGGAATGCTGAAAAAATTACGACAGCAATCGTAGATGTTGAACGAGCTCCCGTTAAATCAAGGAATGGGTTTGCTGGGAACAGCTCAATAATTTGCGTTGGTAAATCTGGTGCAGCTAATCCGGAAGTTTTTTCTTCGATATATGCACCACGCTCAGTTTCTGCATCACCTTGCATAATTTGTGATGCATCTAAATCAAATACAGTTGCTGATAAAATACCTACTGCTGCTGATACAGCCGTCGTACCAATTAAAATGGCTAAAATGAGTGCAGCCATTTTACCAAAATTTTTACCCACCTTCATTTTTGTAAAGGCGATTAAAATTGAAATAAACACTAATGGCATAGCAACCATTTGTAGTAATTTCACATAACCCGTACCGATAATATTGTACCAAGAAGTCGTTTTAGCCAATACCTCAGAATCGATACCATAAATTAAGTGAAGTCCAAGACCAAGTGCAATTCCTAGACCTAAACCTGTAAAAACACGATTTGAAAACTTAACATGTTTTTTGTTCATAAAATATAAAATTCCAACGAACACGAGCAAAACGGCTACGTTAAGAATTATTTGTAATGTAGACAATGGAAATCCTCCTAAGATGCTTAATTAAGATGTAAATCGAATTATATACCCATAATCCCTATAATTCAAGTATGTTTTATTCAGATTAATAATTTCCTAAAATGAAAGCGATTCCTTGTCTTTGATTATGCCCCAAACACAAAATATAATAAATTTAGTTTAACGTTAAATCTTTTTACTTTGAAAAAGAAGTTCTTTATATAGAAAATACAAGATAAAGACTGGTAATGGTGTAGTAATAGGAAAGAAATATAAAATGTAATACATTCAATTTGAATTGAACAGAATAAATGTCGTTTTTACAGAAAGTCCTTCATGGCCAAATTCTTTATAATTACGAACCCAGCTTCGCATGGACAGAGCTATCCGATAGATCATATTTTTAAGTAAGTAAGTGGTATCCTAGATTACCCTCAAAATACTCTTTTATCATCTTTAATTTCTTCGCTATATTTTGCCATACAAAAACACTCCAAAAGTTAGTTTGTTAGCTCTAACTTTTGGAGTGCGGACCCATTAATGAATGAGGTAGGGTTCTTTTTTGTATTCATTAATTAAATAACAGCTTCCTGAAATCTTTTTGCATTGTTTTTTTACACGCGTCACAGCATCTGACAATTGCTCGACAGAGGTGAATTGTTGATTTTGATTGGTAATCACCGCGATTGATAGAGATGTACATCTAAAGGGCTCTAGCTTCCCCATTCTATTATGAAATTGTAATGAAGCTAAATCCTCTGGGTTATAAAAGTCTAAAATTTGAGCATCGAACTCATTTATAATTTTTTCGCAAATAGGAAGGGTATCAAAATGAGGGAGAATTGCGACAAAATCATCTCCTCCAATATGCCCTAAAAAATCTTCTACACCAACGATATTTCTTTTCAAAATATCTGTTAAATATAGTAGGATTTTATCTCCTTTATTAAAACCGTACGTGTCATTATAGGTTTTAAAATGGTCTAAATCGAAATAGATTAAGCTATATTGTGGTAATACCAACGCTTCTTCTAGTTTTTCATCAATTAATTTATTACCCGGAAGGCTACTTAATGGATTTAAGAAGCTTGCAATAGCTACTTGGGTATCTACAAGCTTTAGTAATAGTTCGCGAATGCTAACTACCCCAACATATAAACCATTTCGTGTAACTATAACATCATCGTATAAATCTTCTGGAGGTCTACTCATTGCAACTGTGCTAACTTCAGTAATAGGTGCATGATGTTCTACCATTAAAGGATTGTCCTTAATAACAAGCTGGTTTTGACGTCCCATAAATAAATTATAGCCATAACGTGTACCAATTTTTTGATAGAAATGTGTGCGTGTAATATGCCCAATTGGTCTCTCATCTCTGACAACAACAACACTGCGCAACGATAGATTATTAGTAAACAGTAAATCCACCTCTCTGTTTTTCACAAATTCATCAATACAAGGAACCGTTTCAATGACTTCCCCTATCTTCATGGTCACCCATCCTTATTTCCCCCAAATGTATTTCCTTTGCGGGCTTTCCTATCACATATCCTTGGGCATAATGAATACCTATTTTATGCAAATATTCAAGCTCCTCTTGCCGCTCTATACCCTCTGCAATAATTTTTGTTTCTACCTGCTCTGCATATCCCATCAACAATGTCACAAGCTGTTGCTGTTCACTATTTTGATCGATAAATTGAATTAATGAGCGGTCTAGCTTAATAAATTCGGGCTTTAAATAAATAAGTGTTTTTAGGCTGTTATAGCCTGAACCCATATCATCCACTGCAATTCTATAGCCCTGTGATCGATAATGTGATAACACACGTTCAAACTCTATAAAATCTACCACTGCACTACGCTCTGTAAGCTCAAATACAACCTGCTGCGGTTTAATTCCCAACTCCTTTAACAATTGCAAGGTTTCACCACTATGATATTTCTTATCTAGTAGTACATTCGGATGTATATTTAGAAAAACTAAAAAATCTCTATTTATCAAATCTTCGGGTAATCTCTCTTTAAAACGCTGCAATGAAAGGTTACGACAAAAGCATTCAAATAAAAAAACACAGTCAGTCTGTCCAACGAATTCATAAAACTGATCGACATTTGAAAACAGTTGAGAAGGCTCTGGACGATTTAGCGCTTCAAACCCTAAAGTCTGCATAGACTGAATATCAACAATTGGTTGAAAATAAGTATGTAAAGCATTTTCTTGAATAATTTGCTTTAATATCTTTAAACGTTTTATAAACAATGTATTGTTTTGATGCTGCTCGTATAGATGCTTCAAATAAGAAAATACATTATTATTTTTTATGCTTTGTCTCACAACAGACTCCATTCTTGCACCTCTTAAATTGGTTATTATGATCTATTGTACCCCTTTATTGTAAATGTACTGTGAAGAGGATGTAAAAAGAGGTAGCCCAAGCACTAGATTTCTATCAAACACACTCATTGCTCTCTTAAAAGTAAGCTTTTTTAATTATATTTAATCATAGTACATTTTTCGCAATATACAAACTATTCAAATATAATTTTGATATATTTCATAATTAGTGTATGCTTGTAATAATAGTATTTTATTAACTTTTATAAAAATTTGTTCTTAGTAGGGAAACCTATTTAGATAAAAACTTTTTTTCCAAGGGAGGATCCTGTTAATGAGCTTGTCTATTCAACAAATATTGGAGAACAAAGGAATTACACCAAAATCTGAACACCTTGAACAATTAAAAATACGGTGGGAAGGCATGCAGTCGCTTCGAGGTAATTTAGAGGGAATCGCTATCGATGACGCTGATATTGCTATCCGTAATCTCCCTGGAGGTGATCATATTGACAACTGATTTACATTTAAAGTCTGTTGAAGAGCTGGCACCTTTACTGGAGGCTAAAAAACTTTCTCCCGTAGAATTGACGAAATCAATCTTAGATTTTGCAGAAGAAAGTCAGCCAAAGATTAACGCATTTATGGCATTTTACCGTGAAGAGGCCTTAGCACAGGCACAAATTGTAGAAAAAGAGATTTTAAACGGACAATACCGTGGAATGTACCATGGAATTCCAATGGCTTTAAAAGATAATCTGTATTTTAAAGATAAAATTACAACGATGTCTTCCAAGATTCATAAAGATTTCGTATCAGGCTATGACGCGACTGTCGTAGAAAAGCTTCGTGATGCTGGTGTGATTTTCACAGGAAAATTAAGCATGCATGAATATGCTTGGGGGATTACTAATAATAACCCCCATTATGGACCTGTTCGCAACCCTTGGAACTTAGAGAAGATTCCAGGAGGATCTAGTGGTGGCTCTGGTGCAGCAGTAGCGGCAGGAGCTAGTGTTGCCTCATTAGGTACTGATACTGCTGGCTCTATTCGAATTCCTTCATCAGCCTGTGGAATTGTTGGCTTAAAGCCTACCCATGGACGTGTAAGTAAGTATGGCTGCTACCCGCTTGCCTGGAGCTTAGATCATATTGGACCTATGACTAAGACAGTCAAAGATGCGGCAGGTATGCTAGAAATTATCGCCGGTTTTGACCATAGAGACCCTACTTGTGTAGATGTCAAAACTGAGAATTACAGCCAGCAAATCACAGGCGATGTAAAAGGTTTAGTTATTGGCATCAACGAAGATTATTTCTTTAATCGCGTTGATTCAGATGTAGAAAAGGCTGTGCGAGCAAGTATCCAAAGCTTAGTGGATCAGGGTGCAAAAGTTGAAACTGTTCGTATCCCTTCCCTGCAATATGCTGAATGGGCTGAGCTGGTTACTTCCCTTTCAGAGGCTGCAGCCATCCATCATTCAGATTTACAAAGCAGACCACAGGATTTTGGTGATGATATCCGTCTGTTATTTGAGCTAGGTGAATTACCATCTGCAGTGGATTACTTGCAGGCTCAGCAAGTGCGTCGACAAATTAAACAAGAGTTTTCACAAATATTTAATCAGGTAGATGTATTAATATCACCTACATTGCCTGTAGTAGCTAGTACTATCGGTGATAATTTTGCCACTTTAAATGGTGAAAAGGTTGATTTAATTGACAATATCATTCGTTTTACAGGCCCAAGTAACTTAACAGGATTACCTGCCCTTTCCGTCCCTTGTGGCTTTAAAGACAATTTACCAGTAGGCCTACAAATCATAGGGCCAGCCTTTAAAGAAGGTCTTATTCTGAATGTTGGCTATGCCATTGAGCAAACAAATCCACTGAAAAATAAAAAGCCTAATATTTTTGCAAACCTTTAAGCATTAAATATTTTACTAGAAATCTGCTGATTGTAATCGTCAGCAGATTTTTTTCGTTGAAATCTGTGATTCATCAATTCTAATAGAATTTTATTGACAATTACTTTTATAATAAGTAGTAGAAGCTCAATCTCAAGAAAGGTTGCTTGATATCCTTATGAACGTGGAGAACTTTTTACAACTACCTATTACAAAAGCTTTTACAGTCGTTGCTGGTCGCAATGGATTACATAAATCAGTTCAAAATGTTGAAATTCTAGACTTTGAATTTTCACCTGATATTCAAACTGTGCGTGACACGATTTTCACACCAAATAGTGTTGTGTTAAGCAGCTTATTATTTGCTAAGCAGCAGCCAGAATATTTATTGAATGCAGTGAAAAATCTTATTGAACTCGGGGCAAGTGCTTTAGCTTATAAGCCTGTAATCTATGAAGATTTACCAAAGGAAGTTTTAATGTATGCGGATAAAAACAATTTCCCAATATTACGATTTGGGGGAGATGAATTTTTCGAAAAAATCATTTTAGAAACGATGGCCTATGCAAAAACACAGGATTATTCATTTTTTTTAGAGACGATGATGAGACGTCTTATCGAGGAGGATGTCCCTGATGAACAAATCAAGTCCTTCTTACAGCAAATCAATAAGCCCTTTGATAAATATGTATTTGTCGCCAATATTCAAATACAAGAATATGTCGAAAGTCAATGGATGCAACCCCTATTTCAATTAGAGCCCCTAATGAAATCTGGGATGATTTGTTCTTATAAACAGAGTCTCTTCGTTTTATTTACACATTCATCTGAGCAGTTTCAATTTGAAGAATTTCTAAATGAATGGTTAGGGATGTATGCCATTTCAACTGAATCATTAACCTTTGGCTATAGCAGTTGTCATGTAGCTCAATCGGAACTAGCCATTGCTGTTCGTGAGGCTTACTATGCACGCATCATGGCTGAAATCGAAGCAATCCCTCATCTTCAGTACCAAACCCTTGCATCAGACAGTTTGTTAATTGAATTACATCGTAAGGACGCTAAATTTGCTATGGACTATGTGAATAGCTATCTAGGCCCCATACTTGAGGAAAAGGCTGATCCAGATTTAATTAAAACCGCCGTTACCTATATTACAAAAAAAGGGAATATCAAAGAAGTGGCGGTTGCTCATTTTTGCCACCCAAACACTATTCGCTATCGAATGGCAAAAATTCGTCAGCTATTAGCACCTATGGAAAATGAATATGTTTTCTATGAACGTCTGGCAGCAGCCGTTAAATTGTACTTATTACATAGCAAAATGAATAATTAATTAGCAGCTTTGGAATAAGTACAAAGAAACGCCTGAAAATTTAGAATTAAAATCAAAATAATTTCCTCCATCTCATGCTATTCTAGTAAAGTTAGGAGGAAGATAGATGAAACAATATATGGCTGACGGTATGCTTTTAGTTACGGCTATCGTTTGGGGTAGCGGATTTGTTATAACAGCTATCGCTTTAGAATATTTAACAGCGTATCAAGTTATGGCAGGGAGATTTTTATTAGCCGCCATTATACTAACCATTATATTTGGCTATAGATTAAAAAAAGCTTCAAAATCAGTAATTTGGAAAGGGATTATATTAGGCACCATATTGTACATTGCCTTTGCTCTTCAGACTGTTGGTTTACAATATACGACCCCATCTAAAAATGCCTTTTTAACAGCAGTCAATGTTATTGTTGTTCCACTAATCGCATATGCCGTCTACAAACGTCGTATAGATGGCTATGAAATTATTGGTTCAATTATGGCTATTGTCGGAATCGGTTTTTTATCACTACAGGGCTCATTGACAATGAATATAGGAGACGCACTTTCCTTAGCATGTGCTGTTGCATTCGCCTTTGATATTTTCTGTACAAACCTCTTTGTCCAAAAGGAAGATGCCATTGCCCTAACAATTATTCAATTTATCACAGCATCATTATTAGGTATTCTGGTTGTAGTCAGTCAAGGTGACATCCCTACTACGCTTGAAAAAGAAGCTATTTATTCTATTATATACTTAGCTATTTTTTCAACTACCCTTGCCTATCTATTTCAAAATGTGGCTAATCAATATACTTCTGCTACAAAGGCTGCAATTATCTTGTCGACAGAATCTTTCTTCGGTATGGTATTGTCAGTCATATTCTTACATGAGGTATTAACAGGTCGCATGGTTGTAGGTGCGATACTAATTTTGCTTGCTATATTAATTGCGGAGGTCAAACCCGCTCATCCCAAAAAAAGAATGATGAAAAGCTCTCGCTAGTACTTTAAAATAGTTTCAGTCTTACTGAAGCTATTTTTTTATTTTGGATGACTAGTCATTAAGCTGGTAGTAATGCCGACAACAAATACTGTGATAATGGACAGCATCAGTGTACTAGAGGATAAAAGGAACCCTCCTACAACGATAACAATGGAATCAATCATAAATATAAGAATCCCTACATTAATGCCAGTTTTATCGCATATGAACTGTGCTATTAAATCTGTACCGCCAGTGCTTGTCTGAAATCTAAGCATTAAACCTATCCCAAACCCCATAAGAATCCCACCTAATATGGCACTATAGATGGCTTCTATTTGAATAAGATTGCGAACAGGCTTCAATAAATCGATAATAAGTGAAGAAGCAATTAATCCATGTATACTATTGTAAAAATACGCTCTATATTTATACCAAGCTATTATAAAAATCGGAATACTAATGATGATAATCATTAAGCCGATTTTTAACTTGTACAAATAGTATAAAATAAGTGCTATTCCTACAACGCCCCCATCTAAAATTTGATAGGGCGTTAAGAATAAATTAATTCCTAACGATACAGCAGTACTTCCTATAAGAATAACCAGGCCTTTCGTAAAAAAATACATACAACCCCCCTCCGGGACTTAGCATGTAAATATAGTATGAAAATTTTAATATGAACATGTTATCAAATACGCCTTTGTACAAGAATACTCCCAATTTTTTTATCGAGTCCGCTCGATAAAATTCTTAATAATAGGTACACTTAAAAAATTTCATTCTTCTACTTAACAATCAAATCTTATTCCTTTATTCTCAGTATATAGTTGTAAATAAATGAAAAGAGGTATAAATATGGAACATGCACTATTAGAGCGTGTAAAGAATACACGCTTACATTTAAGAAAATCTTTGCTAGCTACTATTTTTGAAGAGTTTGATGTACAGAGAATGCAATTAAGCGAAAAGCAACGAAAAGAAAAGTATGATACGATGCTAGAAAGTCCCTTCCGCTTCTTCCGAGGAAGTGCCTACTTATTTTATTTTGATGTGACAAAATCCCCCTCTATCTTCCATACCTCTGATGTTAAACCTGCATGGATACAGGGTGATATGCATATGGACAACTTTGGCGCCTTTCAAAATGAAACAGGCGACATTGTGTTTGATGTTAATGATTTCGATGAAGGCTATGTTGGCTCTTACCTCTATGATATTATTCGCATGAGTGTTAGTATTGCACTGTATCTTGAGGAGCAGGGCTTACAGCAGGCTGCCCAGGAAACAGCTATTCATCATTTTTTACATAGTTATATTCATCAATTAAAACGATTTCAACGTAAGCAGGACGATCCACTGACACTAACATTCACTAAACATAATACAAAGGGGCCGATTAAACGAGTGCTGAAAAAGCTGGAAAAACGGCAACGTTCACATTTTTTACAGGATATAACATATATTAACGATGCTGGTCAGCGTGTTTTCCAATGGAATGATGAAGTACAGCCCGTCTCTGCTGAGGAATATGCTGCTATTACCACTGTATTACCAAGCTATAAAATTAAAGATATTGCCATCAAATACGGCTCAGGAACAGCATCTATAGGCCTGAAACGTTATTATATTTTAGTTGAGGGGCAAACAGATGCGTTAGGAGTAGATGATTTAGTGCTTGAAATGAAGGAGGTCCGCACAGCCATTCCAGCTTACTTTTTGCCATATAATGAGGTTTTTTGGGAGAATTATAAGCATCAAGGGGCCCGTGTAATCAGCACTCAAAAAGCAATGCATCATCTAGAGGACCCACATCTTGATTATGTTACAATGGATGGTCAAGAATACTACATTCGAGAGCGCTCTCCTTATAAGAAAAAGGTTAAGCCGAAAAACTATCAGGATTTAGAGGATTATTTTACAACTGCTGCAACTATGGGCCAAATTGCCGCTAAAATTCATGCCCGTGCCGATGTTGATTACTCACAGGTTTTCACCTACCATAGTGAAGAGGAAATTTTAAATGCCATTGGAAAAGAGCGCCGTGTATTTGTGGAAAGTAGTATTTTACAAGCAATGCGCTACAAGGAAGTCGTTTATACTGATTTTGAATTATTTAAAGAATGGGTTAACGAAAAGTTTCATAATAGTTAAAAATAGACCTCTGCCAAAAAAGCAGAGGTCTATTTTGTGGTAAATCCCATTATTTTTGCCTTACCTTCATTCGATTTAGCAAAAATCCACCTTTAAAAGACTTAGGCTCATAAGAAATAATAAACGCATTTGGTTCAAATTGCTCCACGATTTGAAAGAGCTCCACCTCGCGATTTCTCTTTGTTAATATTTCATATTTATAGCGATTACTATCTCGTCCTTCACCAACATAGATGGTTACAGCAAAGCCTTCATTCCGCAGGTAATTTATGAGCTCTTCGTTTTTATTCTGAGTATTGATAGTCGTATAAACGTAGCCAATCGCAAGTTTTCGTTCGATTTTTGCACCTAAAAAAATACCTAGACCGAAACCAATGGCATAAACGACCATGGCTAACATACTTTGTTTTCCACTAAAAACTAGGGAAAGGCCAAATACATACACTAACATCTCCATCATACCGAATAAAGCAGCAAGAAAAGTAATATTTTTTACCAAAAATATTGTTCGTAATGTTAGAAAAGGCACATAAACCAATTGAAGTATTAAAATCAGAACTATACTTTGCATTTGTAAGAGACCTTTCAAAAAGTAATGGATATACTCTATATATGTTTAAATAAGTAGTTACATTCTATAAAAAACTAGCATTGCCGTTTATTTAGCAATTCCCGATTCATTTTATTTCAAACATCTACATGGACTAAATTCATCGGATTTAGTAATTCTTCAGCGTCTTCCTTACTTAGCAAACCATTCTTAATAACAATTTCTTTAATGGTTGCATCTGTTTTAAAAGCTTCGGTTACTATTTTATTTGCCATTTCATAGCCAAATAATTTAGAAATGACAACAGATATCGAATAAGAGCTTTCCGCGTGCATCTGATTTATTGCCTCATTTATTTGAATGCCCTGTACACATTTATGATTAAATATAGGAATACTTGCTATTAAAAGCGAAAATGCATCAAATAAATTTTTCATAATAATTGATTCCCATATATTTAGCTCTAGCTCTCCTCGATCAACAGCGATTGTAATCGTCTGATCCTTCCCATATATATCAAAACAAACCTGCATCATCATCTCTGGAATACACGGATTGATTTTCCCAGGCATAATGGATGAACCTGGCTGTACAGATGGAATAGTAATTTCAGCTAAGCCTGCTCTAGGTCCTGAGGCAAGTAGTCTAAAATCACCTGCCATTTTAGATAACCCACTACACAATCCCTTTAAGCAGCCAGATATTTTTATATAACTATCCGTATGCTGTAAGCCATCAAAATAATCTTCTATTTTGGTCACTGTCATTCCGGTAACTTCAGGTAAATATTGGTACATCGCTTCAATATAGCCTTTCGCAACGCCTAAGCTTGTACCTACTGCAGTAGCACCAATCACAAGTTTTAAACAATCTTGTTGGACCTTTAGTAATTCGTTCTTCTGTCTTGTAATAAATGTTAAATAAGCATTAAATTGCTGACCAAAAGTCATTGGAAGAGCGTCCTGCAAGCAAGTTCTAGATAATTTAATGCTTGATTGAAACTCATTGACTTTACTTTCTAGCGTATTTTCAAGCTGTTCTAAGTGTTTAATCAAGTCCTCCAAATAAAGATAGCTAGCCATTTTCATAGCACTTGGCAATACATCATTTGTGGACTGAGACATATTCACATGCTCATTTGGATGTACACAAGTATAGCCTTTTTCACCAGTAATAATTTCATTCGCTCGGTTGGCAATGACCTCGTTAACATTCATATTTGTTGAAAGTCCTCCGCCACCCTGATAAATATCAACAGGAAATTGATTTTCAAATTTTCCTGCTAAAATTTCATCTGTCGCCTCTACAATGGCAGCTTTGATATGGTTATCAAGTGCTTCAACATGATGATTTGAAAGTGCTGCTGCTTTTTTTATATAAGCCACAGACTTTATGAGGTAGGGATAACTTTCAATGGTTCTCCCTGAGATAGGAAAATTCTCTAGGGAACGCATTGTTTGGATACCATAATATACATCGGAACAAATTTGCATTTCACCTAAGAAATCTTTTTCTATACGCATCTTTTAATCCCTTTTCTTCTATTATGAATTTACATCAATTATGCCTCGGCATAATTGAGTCCGGGATCGGCTTAGTGCTTGTACAAAGAACTCCTTTCCGATCCCGTGACATCCGCCGGAGGCTTTACCTTCTTTCAGCAGGTGTTTGGACACCCACTGAAAAGGAATCTAAACCCGCATTCATCTCACCATCTATAAAGGTGGGAGACTTCTGTACCTGCCGCTACGCTTTCGGTACAAAATACATTTACTGATAGAAGTTAGAACTCTATGACTGCTCGACCAACATTGATACAGCTACAATCATGGAAGGAATCAAATGCTTTATTAATTTCATCAAGCTTAATACGCTCTAAAACTAGCTCGTCAAGCTTAAACTTCCCATCTAAATATAATTGTGCAATCATTGGGAAATCACGGAATGGCTGTGTATCTCCATAGAAGCTGCCTTTTAGTACCTTTCCAACCCGATGGAATCCACCAGCAGGTAAATTTAATTTCTGCTCTGGATTAAAGGCACCTACTACAACTACAGTTCCACCTTTACGTGTTATTTTCCATGCATTTTCAGTAGCAATCGTATGTCCTGAACAGTCAATTGCATAATGGACACCCACACCGTTTGTAATTTCCTTGACAATTGCTTCAATATCTTGATCTTTTGTGTTAATAATGTGTGTTGCGCCAAATTCCTTAGCAATTTCAAGATTGGCATCTTTTACATCACAGGCAATTATTTTAGCTGCACCTGCTATGGCAGCTCCTTGTATTGCATTTACACCAACTCCACCAATTCCGAAAATCGCTACTGTGGATCCTGGTTTTACACCCGCTGCATTGACTGCAGCCCCATAGCCAGTAGCTACACCACAGCCAATAAGTGATGCTTGTGCAAGTGGCATTTCATCAGGTATTTTAATACATGACATCTCTGGTACAACTGCATATTCAGCAAATGTTGAAAGTAACGAATTATGATACACCTTCTCATTGTTCATACTTAATCGAGAAGTACCATCCAATAAGGTACCATCAAACATTGGTCCAAATGCAGATTCACAAAGATGGACCTTTCCTGTTACACAAAATTCACAAGTACCACAGTAAGGTACCCAACTCAGCGCCACCTTATCGCCGACTTTCACATTCGTTACACTTGAACCAACAGCTTCCACAATTCCTGCACCCTCATGGCCAAGTATGGTTGGCGTTGGTGTTGTTGCATCACCCAATGCATTTAAATCACTATGGCAAACGCCTGTAGCCGCTATTTTTACTAACACTTCATTGTGCCTTGGCTCCGCAAGCTCTACTTCTAAAATTGCTAATGGTTTATTTATTTCTGTCATAACAGCAGCTTTCATTTTCATGATGATTTCCCCTTACGATATCAAATTAATATGCAAACCAAATTGCTCTTGTTTTGGTAAAAGCAGATAAAGAATGGATGGCGTATTCTTTACCCCAACCACTTTGCTTGACGCCTCCAAATGGACTCGCAAAATCATAACAACCATATTTATTAACAAATACCATACCTGCATCTAATTGATTGGCTACACGGTGGGCACGTGATGTATCACCTGTCCATAGACCCGCAGCTAGGCCATAGATTGTGTCGTTCGCCATTTTAATCACATTTTCTTCTGTATCAAAAGGAATGATGCAAAGTACTGGGCCAAAAATTTCTTCCTGTGCAATTTTCATATTGTTATCTACATCGGCAAAAATAGTTGGTTGTACAAAATAGCCTTCTGCATTTGTACCCGTTAGATCACGCTCACCACCAGCAACAATTCTTGCCCCCTGCTCTTTGCCGCTTTCGATATAGCTTAAAATTGACTCCATATGCTCTTTTGATATTTGAGCACCCTGCTTGCTGTTTGGATCAAACGGGTCACCACACTGATAATTTTTTGCATAGTCAGCAATCTTCTCGACAACTGTATTATAAATAGCATTCTGAACAAATAATCGTGTTGGTGAAGAGCACTTTTCACCTTTATGTGTAAATAAACCATAGAAAGAACGTTCAATTGCGCCCTCTAAATTTGTTACGTCCTCAAAAATGATGTTCGGTGATTTACCACCCAATTCTAAAGTGACTGGTTTCAAGTTGCTATCAGCGGAATCATGCAATAATTGTTTACCTATTTTAGTACTACCTGTAAATGATAGCTTATCAATATTCATATGCTGGCTAATATAGGCTCCTACTTGACCGTCTCCCAAAATTAAGTTAATAACACCCTTTGGTAATAGCTTTGCTTCATCTATAATTTCAAACAGTCGTATAGCAGAGAAAGAAGTTTTATCAGCAGGCTTTAAAATAACGGTATTCCCCATAGCTAGGGCGGGTGCCATTTTTAAAACTGCCATTTGAATCGGAAAATTAAATGGTACAATTTGACCGCAAACGCCAATTGGGTCACGAGTTGTTACACTTAAAAAATCCCCTTCCACTGGATTATTTTCACCATAGAATTTATCAGTCCATCCAGCATAATATTCAAATAAATCGTGTGCCTCTTGTACATCATCATTGTAGGCTTCTGTATATAATTTGCCATTATCAAGTGTCTCTAAGGTTGCCAGCTCTGCGTGATGCTCAGCAATTAGCTCACTAATTTTACGTAATACTCTGCCGCGTTGCTTTCTGCTCATATTTTTCCATTCAGGATTAGAAAGTGCCTCTCTCGCCGCTTGAACTGCTGAATCTACATCTTCTTTAGTAGTACAATAGAAACTGCCAATTATCTTTCCATTTGCAGGATTGATAGAATCAATTGTATGACTACCACTATCTATCCACTGTCCATTGATATAACTTCTTTTTGCTGTTGATAACCAATCGTGAGCCCACTCTAGCTTGGGCTGTTCAATGCCCTCAAAAATTTTCTGATTCATAATTTTTAATCCTCCCATTTCTCTAAAGATTGTTGTTTCAGTAATTTTGTAGCCTCACTGTATCCTACTTTGTCTTTTAAATCGCAAATTTTCGGTATACGCGTATTAGATAGTTCTAGACATCTTTGCTCATTGGCTTGAATACCGACAAGACAAAGATGTGTGAAGCTTTTTAAGCAATTGGAAAGCATATAAAAGCCATCTAATATATGCACACCCGCAAAGTTTTCAAATACATTTAAGTCCAATTCTCCATGCTCAAATGCTGTCTGAACTACTCGCTCAATGCCAATGATTTCACTACAGCATTGAATTATTGTTTCAGGCATTACGGGATTTATTTTTCCAGGGAAAAAAGATGACCCTGCCTGTATAGCTGGCAATGATATTTCAGCAAAACCTGCTTCTGGTCCTGAAGATAACAATCGAAGGTCTTTAGCCATTTTCAATAATGCTGTAGCAAACAAACATAACTGCTTAGACACCTCAGCTAAATCATCTATATTTTGAGCAGCATCAAATAAATTCTCACGGCGCCTTATCGGTAATTGTGTAACTTCCTGTAATTTTTTAATGACTATTTGTTTATAATCCTCACTAGCACCATCACCTTTACCTATAACAGTTCCTCCAAGATTAATCGTCAATAGTTCATTTATGGATGCTTGTAATTTTTGATGCCTTCTTTTAATAACTGCCTCGAAGCCGCTAAATTTCTGCCCAAGCAGAATACGTGAAGCATCCTGCAAGCATGTTCGTGAAATAGTTGTAATGGGCATAAATTGTACTGTTTTACGGCTTAAAATTTGCGATAAATACTGTATTTCTTCATCTAAACGCTTGTAGCCACTCACTAACGCTAATCGGATAGCAGTATGACAAGCATCTGCTGTCGATTGTGAAGCGTTTACATGTTCGATTGGATGGACAGGAGCATAGGTACCATTCATATCATTTGATAGATTAGCTACTACCTCATTTATGTTCATATTAATGCCAATGCCGCCCCCACCATGGTATACGTCTACAATAAAATGCTCTGTATATTTACCATCAATCAAAGCATTACACGCTAATATAATCTTTTCTTTAATTGATAACGAGATTATCTTGGCCTCATAGTTTGCCATAGCAGCGGCCTTTTTTACCATTGCTAAGGCTTGGATATAATCTGGATAATCTTTTAGTATGTTTTTTGAAAAAGATAGGTTTTCTTTTGTTCGAACAGATTGAATACCGTATAAAGCTTCATCGGGAATTTCAACAGTCCCAAAAAAATCAGTTTCTATTCGCATAGTCTAGATGGCTCCCTCAACAACAATTAATGACCTCTACATCATTAATTGTTCATATTATGAACTTTTTATTCACATTAAGAACTTTAGGCTATTATATGTCTGAAAATTACGAAAGTCAACACGAAAAAAAGCTTTGTTTTTTGACTTTTTTAATTAGCACCATTCAAATAAATTGCCTGTAACCACGGACAGCTTTGATTTTCAAAACTAACTATGTATAATTAAAAATATGAAAACGAATAAACTTATAACAAATAAAAATGGAAAAGACGGCACTACAGTTCAAGCAGTAGATAGAGCTTTACTCCTACTAAAGCTTATAGGAGAAAACAGCTCACCTATTTCTGTAAAAGATTTGTCCCTCAAAAGCGGTCTAAATAGGACAACTGTTTGGCGGTTAATTGGAAGTTTAGAAAATGAAGGTTTTGTTGACAAAGACATTGCAACGAATAGCTATCAGCTTGGGTTTACATTCTATCGACTAGCTTCACAAAATAACCCATATAGTTCGTTAATTCGCAGAGCTCGAAGTACATTAGAGGCCTTAAGAGAAAAGGTAGGTGAAACAGTATTATTAAGCGTTCCAAAGCACAACGGTATTTTAACAATTGACCAAATTGATACAAATCATAGTGTAAGATTAGTTGATTATACAAATACTGTTACACCTTTACATTGCACCTCTAATGGAAAAGTACAATTAAGCTTACTTTCTAAAAAAGAACTCGAACAATTTTTAGAGCAAGAGCTTATTGCAACTTCGAAATATACCATAACAGATCCTAAGAAATTGCAAGAAGAACTTGAATGGGTACGTTCTCATCAGGTAGGATTATCAATTGGGGAGTTCGATGAAAATGAAAATGCTATTTCTGTACCTATTTTCGATAGTAGGAAGAACCTAGTAGCATTTTTAACATTGGGAGGACCTAGCTTTAGACTTTCAAAAGAAGATTTATTAAATCTTAAGGATATGGTATTAAATGCAGCTAAGGATATTGAAAGACAGTTAACATAATTTATCTAGTAAACAAGACAAAGTCGAACTTACGGCATTGTCTTTTTTTATTGAATTATTTCTGCAATTTTCAACAAATAAAGAGAATAATGTCATTTAAGAGAAGAATTCGCATTGAATTCGCTTTCAAAAAGCAATTGACAACATATTCACCGTAGACATATAATTTACATATTCGCATAACGACCATATAGTTCGTATTATGAACTTTAATTAAGAACAATTTCCTCTACTAAAGATTTATTCATATTACTTCAAACAAGAATATGTTGACTAAAGGGCGATGGGAGGAATTTGATATGAGTAGTAACACAATGACAATGGACAACTCGTTAAAGATTAAGCTAGATGATGCACCACTTAATAAGTTTCATATAAAAATTGCCGGCTTAACATTTGGAGCGCATTTCACTGATGGATATATTTTAGGAATTGTAGGTTTTGCACTTACATTACTTACTCCACAAATGGGTTTGTCTTCATTTTGGGTGGGGTTGATAGGAAGCTCCGCCTTAATCGGCTTATTTTTAGGCAGCTTGGTTTTAGGCTGGATTTCTGATTATATTGGCAGACAAAAAATATTCGTTCTCAGTTTTACGATTATAACAGCTGCTTCTATTCTTCAATTTTTTGCTGATTCACCAACTGAATTAGTTATTTATAGGATATTAATCGGGATTGGTCTTGGTGGAGATTATAGTGTTGGACATACTATGCTTGCTGAATTTTCACCTCGTAAACATCGCGGGGTTTTACTTGGTTCCTTTAGCGTGATATGGACAATTGGATATGTTGTCGCCAATATTGTCGGAATTTTCGCAACAGACGCATCTCCTGATGCATGGAAATGGATGCTAGCCTCTTCTGCCATACCTGCATTTATTATTTTAATTATCCGCATGGGCACACCAGAATCGCCAAGATGGCTGGTAAGCAAGGGCCGACATGAAGAAGCTCTTCAAATTGTGCAAAAATATATAGGACCCAACATTATTTTGGATGATGAAGTAGCACATGCTAAGAAAAGTAGCTTTGCATCTTTATTCCACAAAGATATGATTAAGCGCACTGCCTTTAACTGTATTTTCTTTGTATGTCTAGTAATGCCTTATTTCGCTATTTACACATTTTTACCAATCATTTTAGATGAAATAGGCTTAAGGGCTGGTCATACTACAGATTTCTTATTAAATGGCCTACTAATTATAGGAGCATTGCTAGGAATTTGGTTTACTATTAAATATTCTAGACGTGGTTTCTTAATCTCTTCCTTCATTATATTGGTTATTTCTTTGGGTCTTTTAAGTGTATTACCAAGTAATTTAACGGTTCTTATGATTATTGCTTTCTCTGTATTTACATTAATTTTATCTGCCGTGAGTAATCTTGTAGGTGTTTTCCCTGCTGAAAGTTTCCCAACAGACATTCGTTCCTCAGGGGTTGGCTTTGCTACAGCAATTAGTCGGTTAGGTTCTGCTGCTAGTACGTTCCTGCTTCCAATGAGTATGGCTAACCTTGGTGTACAAAATACAATGCTTTGTTTAACGGGTATTTTAGTCATTGGTACCATTGTTTCGATTGCTTGGGCTCCAGAAACTAAAACACTATCTTTAAGTGATGCTAGTAATGTTTCTGAATAAATAATATAAAAATACCGGCTGCTTATTAGTCATATCTAGAAGCAGCCGGTATTTTATATGATGGTTATATCTCCCCATGCATTGGGTCTTTTTTGTGCTTTGGCCCAATCATGTTGAATAAAATATTAAGGATAATCGCTGTGACTGAACCACAGACGATACCATTTGACGTTAAGATTGAAACGCTTGTTGGTAGTGCATCGAAAATTCCCGGTACCACTGATACACCGACACCTAAGCTTACTGCAATCGCAGCAATCATGGCGTTTTCCGCTGACTCATTCATAACAGGTACTAGCATGCCCATACCTTGAGTTATTACCATACCGAACATCGCAAGCATTGCCGCACCAAGTACCGGTGTTGGAATAATCGTTGTTAATGCTGCGATTTTTGGTAGGAAACCAAGTGCTACTAGTAATCCACCTGTGATGTAAATGACTTTACGGTCTTTTATGCCAGACATACGTGTAAGTCCCACGTTTTGTGAGAAAGTCGTATATGGGAAGGCATTGAAAATACCTCCGATCACAGAGGCAAGCCCTTCTGAGCGATAGCCTCGCGCTAAATCCTTTGAATCTAATTTTTTATTACAAATATCGCTTAGTGCAAAATAAACTCCTGATGATTCTACTAGAGATACCATCGCAACAAGTGTCATAGTGACGATTGCGGATGCATTAAATGTTGGCATACCGAAGTAGAAAGGTTGAACCATGTGTAACACATCTGCTTCTGAAACTGGACTAAAGTCGACCATTCCCATAATTGCTCCTAGGATTGTCCCAGCAACTAGACCGATTAAAATAGAAATCGCACGCACAAAGCCTGTAGAAAAACGATAAACCACTAAAATAATAACTAAAGTAATGAATGCTAAAGCGACATTAGCGCCTGATGCAAAATCCTCTGCCCCTTGTCCACCTGCCATATTGTTTAATGCTACTGGCAATAAAGAAATACCAATAATTGATACTACAGAACCTGTCACAACTGGTGGGAAAAACTTTACTAGCTTTCCGAAGAAGCCAGCAATAATAACAACAATGACTCCTGAAGCAATAATAGAACCGTAAATATCTGTAATCCCCTGCTCAGGATTTGTCCCGATCGCAATAATTGGACTAACCGCAGTAAACGTACAGCCTAGTACTACTGGCAAGCCAATACCGATAAACTTACCTGAATACACTTGTAATAGTGTTGCGATCCCACACATCATAATGTCAATCGCCACTAAATATGTCATTTGTGCAGAATCAAAGCCAATAGCCCCACCGATAATGAGTGGTACTAAGATGGCTCCAGCATACATCGCAAGTAAATGTTGAATCGCTAGCGTTGTCGACTTAAAGGTATTCATTACGCGCGAGCCTCCGCAGCAAATGTTACGTTGCCATCTTCTAGAGAGTCGATAATGGCTAATGATTCTACACGAACTCCTTGTTGACGTAATAATTTCCCTCCATCTTGGAAGCCTTTTTCGATAACGATACCAACACCAACCACATTGGCACCTGCTTGAGCTGCAATGTCAAGTAATCCCTTTACCGCTTCCCCATTGGCAAGGAAATCGTCAACGATTAGTACATTATCCTCAGCATTTAAGAAATTACGTGATACGGAAATATCATTTGTTTCATTTTTTGTGAATGAATGTACTTTTGAAGAAAAAAGATTATCTGATAATGTTAATGATTTACGTTTACGTGCAAACACTACTGGAGCACCGATTTCAAGCCCTAACATAACGGATGGTGCAATTCCTGAAGATTCAATCGTTAAAATTTTTGTAATAACTTGGTCCGAAAAGCGATTGGCAAATTCATGGCCAATTTCTTTCATTAGCATTGGGTCGATTTGGTGATTTAAAAAAGAATCTACCTTTAATACTGATGAAGATAAAACTTTTCCCTCTTGCGTAATTTTGTCGTGTAGTAACTTCATTTCCTTTTTATCCTTCTTTCTTATAGTAATAACTTATTATGAGCTAATAACACCCATTATAGGAAAATCTAAAAACGCTCATTCCAAGTGATCAATTTCGCCTTGACGTAATTGTTGCTGTCGCTTCGCTTTCGCACAGATAAACAATGCGTCCGGATTTAGAATTGTGCCTACACAATTCATTCCTTTGAAAATCCGTGACATCCGCCGGAGGCTTTATCTTCATTCAGTAGGTGTTTGGACAACCACTGAAAGGAACCAAAACCCTTCTATATCTGCCGCTGCCGCTATGCTTTCGATAAAAAAAACATTTGCTGAATGAAGATAAAAAAAACGCTGAATACCTTGATTCCATTCATCTACGAGTGGAGCAAAGCATTCAGCGGAAAACGTCGAAACGAATAGAAAACATCATTACCCTGTATGAGGTTTCCTAAAGCATTGCTACCCATAGTCGATTTATTTACGGTAAATCGGTAGAAACTCGCGAGCCCTATTCTCGCTATTATATGAGTGAAACGGTATGAAACTGTAAAAACTTCCTTATGGCTATTCCGTTTTTCAATCCACACTTCATTCGGTATGCGCTTATATGTCACCTCGAATAAAGTTTGATTTTTCGGAATTTACTGGTATTCTATTAATTTTTAATTGTAAACGTTCGTGTTTTACAATCAACGTACTGATTATATCAGACAATTTTCAACCTTGCTAGTCATTATTTTGATAAATGAAAAGGTACTGTCATAATGACGACATTTTTGTGAAATAACAGCGAAGCCCGAATTAATAGACTCGATTGATTGTGCAATATATGATGCCATCCTTTTTTCGGTAAAAACTGTGGAATCACAACAGTTACTTGATGCCCTGTTTTTAGACATTGATGTTCTACCTTATCTATAAATTTCATTAACGGCTGTGTAATACTTCTATATGGAGAGTAATATGTTACAAGCCGTATAGTTGGCTGCCACACTTTCCATTTCTCCTCAAAAGCCTTCGCATCAGCCTGATCAAAAGCTACATAAAAGGCAATAATTTTATCTACGTTTAATGACTGTGCATAATGTAAGGTGTTTTCCACTACCTTTGTAATTCCAGCCACAGGTACAATGAAAACATTTCCTTCAATAATTGGTAGCTCCTGATCCACTAATCTAAGCTGTTCACCTACTGCCTGATAATGATGCTTGATGCGATGAAACATTAGAATAATGATTGGTAAAAAGATAAATACGGGCCATACCTGAGGTAATTTCGTCACAAAAAACATCATGGCAACAACAAATGAGATAATTGCTCCGATTGTGTTAATTGTAAATTTAGGTATCCAGCCTTTAGGTTTTTCACGCCACCATTTTCGCATCATCCCTGCCTGTGCTAAAGTAAATGGAATAAACACCCCAACCGCATAGAGGGGAATTAAATGCTCTGTCATCCCATCAAATAAAATGATTAATACAATTGCTGCTAGGCCCAGCATCATAATACCATTCGAATAGCCTAGGCGATCTCCACGAATTTGAAAGATTCGAGGAATAAAACCATCCTTTGATAAATTAACAGCGAGTAAAGGAAAGGCTGAATATCCTGTATTTGCAGCAAGTACTAATATCATTGCCGTTGTTCCCTGAACAATATAGTAAAAAATATTTCTACCAACACTTGCCTCTGCAATTTGTGAAACTACTGTTGCTTTTGCATTTGGGGCAACTCCATAAAAATAAGCTAGGCTGACAATACCTATAAATAGTACTGCTAAAATTGCCCCCATTGCTAATAATGTTTTTGAGGCATTTCTTGGAGCCGGATCTCTAAAATTAGGGATGGCATTTGAAATAGCCTCAACACCAGTCAAAGCAGAGCTACCTGATGCAAATGCCTTTAATAATATAAATAAACTAATTCCAGCTACTGGTGTCCCAACCTTTGGATGAAGTTCTGCAGGCACCTGACCAGTCATGACGTTGTAAATCCCTACTCCAATCAGCACCAGCATCACTACTACAAACAAATAAACGGGATATGCTAGAACAGATGCTGATTCCGTTACACCCCGTAAGTTTAAAATCGTTAGACAAATAACAAAAAACACAGCAATTATAACATTATATGAATGTAAACTTGGAAATGCCGAAGTTATCGCATCGGTCCCCGCTGATACACTAACAGCAACTGTTAAAATGTAATCAACAAGTAATGATCCTCCTGCAACAAGACCAGCATTGACGCCTAAATTTTCCCGAGACACAACATATGCCCCTCCACCATGTGGATAAGCAAAAATTACCTGACGATACGAAAAAATGAGTGCTGTTAGTAGCACAATAACCCCAGCAGCAATCGGGAGTGAATACCAAAAGGCAACTGTACTTACAGTCATAAGTACAATTAAAATTTGCTCAGGCCCATATGCCACCGATGACAAAGCATCAGATGATAAAATGGCAAGTGCCTTTGTTTTACTTAGCTTTTGTTCCCCTAATGCGTCGGATCTTAATGGTTTGCCGATAACATAACGTTTAAAGGAAGATTTCATAATAAACACCTTCTAGTTTCATAGAGTGTGTTTCGCATTTCTAAATCGATTACGCCTTCGCATAATCGGTTATACACTGGGGCTTTCTTTTTTATCCCTAGACGATCAATTTCGTCTTGGCGTAATTAGGTCCGGATGATTTGTGCCCGCACAATTCAAAATCCGTGACATCCGCCTGAGGCATTATCTTCATTCAGTAGGTGTTGGGACAAACTGAAAAGGAACCAAAACCGCATTCATCTCTCCACCCGTAAAGGTGGGAGTCTTCTACTGAATGAAGATACATGGGATAAAAAAAGTCCACAAGTCATCACGAAATAAGACTTGTAGACGTTCATTCGTCTGCCAAGCTCCACTTTTCTGCTCTTAACGCTTACGAGGTTAGCTGTCGGATTCGGGCCTGAGTAGCCCTACCCTCCATAATTGAAGAGATTCACCCCAAGGATTACCTAGTCATCCGTAAAAATTGGGTCCCCCGCGTTTAGTTGCTTCAGCGATTTAGAAATTTGAAACTTTTATAATGATGTCATATTACGCCTGTCGATTAAAAAAGTAAAGAAGAAAATTTTTCATTAAAACGTGTGAAAAACATAAGCTTCTTTAGCCATGTAAATAACAAAATTGATTATGGAATTTATACGAAAAAAGCTATCTTAAAAGTATATTCCCACTTTTAAGATAGCTAAAGCACATTAATTAAACCCTTTAATAACTTCATAATTGGAAATTATTATTTTATTTCCTTAAGTAATTTCTCTTACCCTTAAATGTTATAGCATGGCTGGAATCTCTTTTGATTTACTTACTTCTTTCACCTTCAACATTCGTTATCAGCGAAAAACGATCCATGTAACGTTTTGTAAATATATCAGCACTTATTTTAGCTACCTTTTTACCATTCAGCTCATCTGGAATAGAAAATGCATTGGTTTCCCCATTATAATGAATTACAGTAACAGTACCATCAGGGTTATTTCTCCAATCATAATTTCTTTCAGCTTCCTTTATGGAAAGATTAATAGACACAGCGGCAAAAACAATAAACAGAACAAAAAATATAAATTGAATAAGCTTTATTTGAATCACTCCTTTTTGATCAGGGAAAATTCGCCACCTAAACAAGTAATAAGACTTCCATTTCAGGATGTTTATGTAGCAAAAATCTACGCTTAAAGCCCCAATTGGTCAAAGCGAGACTGATGAAATTCCGGTTATAACTCTTATGATAGGGACTTTACATTTCGAGCACCATTGAGCAATGTTAATCGTTTGCTAAAAATAAAAATCCCATCAATAACTTTTTCAAATTGTTATTGATGGGATTTTAAGTTATTGTTGAAGGGCTCTGTGTAAAAATGCTGCAAACTGTGCACGTGTAATATAATCTTCTGGTTTAAAGTTACCATTATCTCCTAGTGCAATACCGTTCGCTGCAAGAATTTCAATATAATCATATGCCCAATGTGTTGCTGGGACATCATGAAATGTCTCTTTTTCCGTTGACGTTAAATGAAATGCTAGCACCAATACTTTTGCCATCTGAGCGCGTGTCATATTGGCTGTAGGATTAAAGTTTCCATTCACTCCGTCAAATAGCCCTGCCTGTTGTACTCGCTGGATAACCTCAGCGTATGGATGAGTTGCAGAGATATCATTAAATGCCAACACTTCTTTTTTCGGCTCTAGCTCCATTGCCCTTGCTAGCATCAGGGCAACGTGCTGACGCTGAACAGGAGCATTAGGCTTAAATGTGCCATCTGGATATCCTGTAATTACGCCTTCTTTAGCCATTGCCTGAATCATTGTCCATGCCCAGTGATCCCTAGGAACATCTGAGAAAGTGATGTCTTCTTCTGGTTGAGGTGTTGGCTTAGGTGGTTGTGGCTCAACCGGCTCTTCTGGCACAGAATCTGGTTTCTCAGGCTTGGGCTGCTCTGGAGTCGGTTTTGGATGTTCTGGTACTGGTGTTGGCTCTTTAGGGATTGGAGTTGGGTTAGGTGTAGGATTTGGACTATACCCTCCGCCACCTGTTGAGCTATCTACTCTCCACTTTGCATAAAGCTTTGTATCCTCTGTTACTACATTAGTATCAAAATACCATTGCGTTGTAAAAGTTTGGTCTTTATACCAGCCTTCAAATACATAACCAATTCTAATAGGATTTTGAGGTTCTATAGCTTTTTCATTATATGCGATTGTCTGTGGGGAGACTGCTGTTCCACCATTGGATACAAAGGACAACGTGTGTTCTTTTATCCCCCATTTAGCATATAAAACGATGTTTGCTTGTACTCTATCCGTGGCAAAATTCCATTTCTCTGTAAGGTCAGCATCCTTAAACCAGCCTTCAAAAATAAAATTCGCCTTTGTCGGATTGCTTGGTTCAGGTAACATGTCATTATATCTAATATGTTCTGGTGCCACAACTGATCCATCGTTTGACTCAAATAATACCTCAACATCTGGTTTACTTGTCCATTTGGCATACAGCGTTGTATCGGCAGTAATAAAGTCAGAATGAAATTGCCAAAGTTCAATAAATGATGTGTCTTTGTACCAGCCTTCAAACGCGTAGCCCAGTTTTACAGAATTATTAGGTTGATTCACTTTTTTATTTAATTCAATCTCCTGAGAATCAATACTTGTCCCACCATTTGTTTCAAACAGTACAGTAAATTTGAGCACTTGGAACTTTATATTCGACTTTTCTGCATACTCTTTTGCAGTAGAAGAATTTGGAGCATAAATAATCATATTAGGATGATGTCCTATAAAAACATCATCACCAATTTCTATATCCTTAGAATGTATACGAATAATTTTTAAATAGTTATGAGAAAATGCTTCAGCTCCAATTATTTTCATACTTTCTGGGATATCTATACTTTCTATATCGTTCCCTGCAAATGCACTTTCCCCTATTATTTCCATACCATTTGGGATTTTCACGCTCACAATATCATTATTAGAAAAAGCATGATTTCCTATATTGATAACACTATTAGGGATATCTATGTGTTCTAATAAATTTCCAGAAAATGCATAGGAACCTATATTGATTAGATTATTAGGGAGCGTCACATTTGTTAGTTGATTTAAAGAGAATGCCCCATCACTAATACTTGTTATACCACTTGGGAGTTTTACACTTGTTAGTTGATTTTGATAAAAAGCGTAAGCTCCAATAGTCGTTACCGTTTCTGGTATTGTTATACTTGTCAGTTTCTTATTATTAAACACCCAAGAATCTATTCCTGTTACCACTTTACCACTCAATTGATCAGGAATCACGACGGTTCCACCAGTACCAGTATAAGCCTTTATTGTTACTGATCCATCAGGATTAACATCAAACTCATATTCCCCTTCATTAGCATAAGTAAAGGGTATTTTTATTATCATCATGATGAAAAATAACGTAAAAAGTATCCCATATTTTATACTTTTAGTTTTCATATAAACTCTCCTTTCTATATCTCCCTCATCTTAAAGATAATAATTTACTTCTACCATTGAGGAATGTTAATATTTTTTTCAAATACAAAAAACTTCCATCAATAGTTTAATTACCATCAATGGAAGTTTTCTTTATTTATAAAGAGCTCTATATAAGAATGCTGCAAACTGTGCACGTGTCACAGGATCTTCTGGTTTAAAGTAGCCATTATCTCCTAATGCAATACCGTTCGCTGCAAGAATTGCAATATAATCATATGCCCAATGCGTTGCTGGGACATCATGAAATGTCTCTTTTTCCGTTGACGTTAAATGAAATGCTAGCACCAATATTTTTGCCATCTGAGCGCGTGTCATATTGGCTGTAGGATTAAAGTTTCCATTCACTCCGTCAAATAGCCCTGCCTGTTGTACTCGCTGGATAACCTCAGCGTATGGATGAGTCGCAGAGATATCATTAAATGCCAACGCTTCTTTTTTCGGCTCTAGCTCCATTGCCCTTGCTAGCATCAGAGCAACGTGCTGACGCTGAACAGGAGCATTAGGCTTAAATGTGCCATCTGAATACCCTGTAATTACGCCTTCTTTAGCCATTGCCTGAATCATTGTCCATGCCCAGTGATCCCTAGGAACATCTGAGAAAGTGATGTCTTCTTCTGGTTGAGGTGTTGGCTTAGGTGGTTGTGGCTCAACCGGCTCTTCTGGCACAGAATCTGGTTTCTCAGGCTTGGGCTGCTCTGGAGTCGGTTTTTGTGTTGGTTCTTCTGGTGTTGGTGTTGGAATTGGAATTACACTTCCTCCACCACCCGATGAACCATTTACTAGCCATTTAGCATACAAAGTGATATTGGTAGTTACTTTATCTTTGTTAAAATTCCACGGTAAAGTAAAATTAGCATCCTTATACCAACCTGCAAATGTAAAGCCTGCTTTTATCGGATTCATTGGTTCAGTTGCTGTTGCATTGCCAGCAATACGTTGGGATGGAACTGCACTTCCACCATTCGTATCAAAGTCCACTGTATATTGTGATTGTTCTACTTCCCACTTTGCATACAAAGTCATATTCTCTACGACTTTATCTGTATCAAAGCTCCACGGCTTAGTCAGTGCTTTATCCTTATACCATCCCACAAATAGATATCCTGCTTTTGTCGGATTTATCGGCTTAGTTGCTGTTGCATTGCCAGCAATACGTTGGGACTGTACTGCACTTCCACCGTTTGTATCAAAATCTAGCGTATATTCCGACTGTGCTACTTCCCACTTCGCATACAAAGTTAGATCCTCCGACACTATATCTGTATCAAAGCTCCATGGCTTAGTCAGTGTTTCATCCTTATACCATCCCACAAATGTATAATCTGCTTTCGTCGGGGCTGTTGGCTCGCTCATTTGCTCATTATACATTACTGTAACAGGAGAAATAGCTGTTCCTCCATTTGTTTCAAAGAAAACAGTATATCCTATAGCTGTCCATTTTGCATATAATGTTAGATCCCTTGTTATCCGATCTGCTGCAAAATCCCATGGCGTATTAAATGTATCATCGACATACCATCCCACAAATGTATGGCCCACTTTTGTTGGGTCTGCTGGTTGAATAAGCTCCTTATCATACATTATTGTAACCGGGTCTATTGTTGTGCCACCATCTGTATTAAATGTCACGGTATATACATTGGGTGTCCATTTCGCATACAACGTAAGATCTGATTCCCCAATATCAATTATGCTATTTACTGCATAATCTACACCATCTCCATTAGCAGTGCTGTTCCAGCCATTAAATAAATAGCCAGTCTTCTCTAATGCACCTACATTATCCAGAACAGTTGCTTTTGAATTTCTTTGGTACATATTCGCATCCACTGGAATATTTCCTTGTACTGAGCCATTGTCATTATAGATTACCTTATAAGTAAGCAGCTCAAATAAATGATTGTATTGATTTGCATATGCTTGAGCCGTTGATGCATCATGACCATATATAGTTAAATCTACTGGATTAGCCTTAAAAGTGTCTTCTAAAAGAACGATAGAATCTGATAATACTCTTACTTTTATAAGCTGATTATCATTAAAAGCATTATCTTCAACAGTAATGACATTTTTAGGGATTTCCAAACTACTTAGCCTATTTTTACCAAATGCCCATCTACCAATATTCGTGACATTACTTGGTATTTCTACACTAGTGAGTTGATTATCATGAAATACACCCTCTGCTAAGTTTGTTATGCTTAATGGAATTGTCACATTCAAAAGTTGGTTCGTGGCAAATACATATGGTCCTATGCTTGTGACACTAGGTGGAATCTCTAAAGAGGTAAGCTGATTTTCCGAAAATGCCATTTCTCCTATAGTCTTTAAAGTTTGCGGTAGCTCTATGCTTGTTAACTGATTCCCTGTAAATGCGTAATCACTAATTATCTTAAGCGCATTTGGTAACTTTACAGTAGAAAGCTCATTGTCTAAAAATGCATATAGGCCAATTTCTGTCACATTATCCGGTATTTCTATATTGGTAAGCTTGTTCATATAGAATACACCTTCACCTATACTTGTGAGATTATTAGATAGTTCTACATATGTTAATTGATTCTCTGCAAATGCAAGATCCCCAATTTTTAGGACGCTGTCTGGTATAACAACCTGCGTAAGATTTTTTTCACCAAATGCTGCCATACCTATTTCAGTAACTATCTTTCCCCCTAGCTCATTAGGTATGATTATTGACGTATTCGTACCAATATAATCTTTAATCTTCACTGTCCCATCCTTATTATTTGTCCAGACATAATCTGCTTCATTCGCATGAGCAGATATGGGATTTACTATAAAAATAAAATAGATAACTGTGAAAAGTAATCCAACCTGCAGTCCTTTCATTTAAATCCTCCTTTTCATATAGCAAAAGATATATCTTCATGATAAAGAGTTACTTTTTTTAAAACTATTGAGCAATGTTAATAGTTTGCTAAACAAAGAAACTCATCAACGATTTAAGCCATGGAGGAGTTTTTAAATTTAATTATTTAAAGCTCGGTGTAAAAATACTGCAAACTCTGCTCGTGTTACAGGATTATTCGGTCTAAAGCTACCATTATCTCCTGTTGTAATACCATTGGCTGCTAGAATGGAAATATAATCATGTGCCCAATGTGTCATTGGTACATCATAAAATGTATCCCTTTCTATTGAAGTTGAAGTCAAATTCAAAGCCACTACTAATACTTTCGCCATTTGAGCACGAGTCATGTAAGCTTTTGGTCGAAAGTTTCCATCAATTCCCACAAACAGTCCTGCTTGTTGCACTTTACCGATTTCCTCAAAGTATAGATGACTTTCAGGAATATCGTTGAATACTTCCGCTTCTATCCTCTGTTCTAACTCCAGTGCACGTGTTAGCATTAGAGCAACGTGCTGGCGTTGAACAGGGGCATTAGGCTTGAATGTGCCATCTGGAAAGCCTGTAATAATGCCTCGATTTGCCATTGTCTGAATCATTGTCCTTGCCCAGTGATTCCTAGGAACATCAGAGAAAGTGATGTCTTCTTCAGGTTGAGATGTTGGCTTTAGTGGATGTGGCTCTACTGGTTTTACTGGCACAGGATTTGGTTTCTCAGGCTGGTGTTGCTCTGGGGTTGATGTTTGTGTTGGCTCTTCTGGTAATGGCTTCGGAGTTGGGTTTATAATTCCTCCACCGCCCGATGAACCGTTTATTATCCATTTAGCATACAAAGTGATATTAGACATTACTTTATCTGAGTTAAAATTCCACGGTATTGTAAAGTAAGCATCCTTATACCAGCCTGCAAATGTATAACCTGCTTTTGTCGGGTTTACTGGTTCCGTTGCTGTTGCATTGTCAGCAATATGCTGGGTTGGGACTGGACTTCCGCCATTTGTATCAAAATTCAGCGTATATGGCAATTGTGCTACTTCCCACCTTGCATACAAAGTTATATTCCCCGCCACTTTTTCTGTATCAAAGCTCCAAGGCAATGTCAGTGCCGCATCCTTATACCAACCCTCAAATGTATGACCTTCTTTTGTTGGATTTGCAGGTTTCTTCAGCAGCTTATCATACATTACTGTAACCGGAGAAATAGCTGTTCCACCATTTGTCTGAAAGACGATAGCATATTCATTCGCTTTCCATTTTCCATATAAGGCTATATTCTCTGTCACCTTATCTATCTCAAAAATCCATGGTGTATTGAATTCTGCATCCTTATACCAACCCTCAAATGTATGACCTTCTTTCATTGGGGCTGTTGGTTCGCTCATTTGCTCATTGTACATTACTGTAACAGGGGAAATGGCTGTTCCTCCATTTGAATGTAAGGTGACGATGTATGCATTTACCGTCCATTTCGCATACAAGCTTATATCCTCTGTTACCCTATCTGTTGCAAAACTCCATGGTGTATTGGATTCCTTTTCCTTATACCAGCCCACAAATGTATAGCCTACCCTAGTTGGGGTATCTGGTTCTTTCAGCTTCTCTTCATATTGTGCGCGAGTAATGAATGTTGCCCGATCTGTATGGTATTGGACATTATATATTCTCTTTGACCATTTTGCATATAAGATTATGTCCTCTGTCACTCTATCTATTTCAAAGTTCCATGGTGTTTTAAAATCTTCATCCTTATACCAACCTGCAAAAATATGCCCTTCTTTTGTTGGGTTTGGCGGTTTAGTTGCCGTCATATGGGAGGTAATCGTTTGGCTTGGAACTGGACTTCCACCATTAGCATCAAAGTCTAGCACATATTGTGATTGATCCGCTTCCCATTTAACATACAAGGTTATGTCCTCTGTCACTCTATCTGTCGCAAAGTTCCAAGGTGTTTTTAATTCTTTATCTTTAAACCATCCCGCAAATAGATAGCCTGAATTTACTGGTGTTACTGGTATTTCTGCTTTTTCTCCAGCCACTATTTTCTGTTCATCCATATTTGTGCCGTTATTTGTTTCAAATGAAAGTGTATACTGTACAACATTTCCCTTTGCATAAATTGTCAGAGGCTGTGTAATTAGATTTGTCCATTCTTTTTTTAATGCTACATCTTCATACCAGCCAGTAAAAGAGCTGCCTTGGTTAATAAATACATTTATTCCTAGAGATAATGGTTCATTAAAGCGAACCCACTGTAATCGATTAGAATGGAATGCCCAATCCCCTATATATACAACACTTGCTGGAACATTCACAGTCATTAACTGATTCGTGGAAAATGCCCAATCACCAATAATTATCACACTATCTGGGATAAACACATTTGTTAAATTATTTTCAAAAAATGCTTGATTTCCTATAGTGGTGATATTATTTGGTATATTAACATTGGTTAATCTATTGTTTTGAAATGCTCCATGCTCTATTCTTGTCACACTTTTAGGAATCGTTACACTCGTTAGCTTCTTATCATAAAATGCGAGCTCTCCTATTTCTGTAACTGGCTTCCCTTCAATTATGGTGGGAATATCGACATGTCCACCTTCTCCTAAATAGGCAACGATGGTCATTCCAGTGCCGTTTGGTTCTGCTTGGAATTCTTTTGTGTTAAAGACTGTTACATCATTTTTTCTTATGTCCATATCTTCGTCTTCATTAATATCCTGCCCGGCATCGTTTTCATGAAGCTCATTAGCATAAAAGGTTGGTAGTTGTCCCCATTGGAAAAGAAATAGTATGAATATGATAACGATGCTTGAGATTTTCTTCATTATTCCTCACTCCTCCTATAGCTTTTTAAATAATTTATTGTCGTTTGCGGATTTTAAAGGGTAAGAAGTATACAGCTCATTGTGAATTTGCACTGCCATATTACGAGCATGTTAACAGGCTTTTCTTGTAATGACATAACTCTTTCTTATCTTAAAGATAATAATTTACTTTTAGTATTGAGGAATGTTAATAGATTGCTAACCAAGAAAAAACCCGCTATCAAAAAGGATAGCGGATCGTTTTATTAAGGCTGTTTTAATAATAATGCCTGCGCTCTATTTTTAACGCCTAGCTTACTATAAATGGCTGAAAGATAGACACGTATGGTACCTTCAGATAAAAATAGTTGCTCTGCTATTTCTTTATTAGAGGCACCTGCTGAAAGTAGTGAAAATATTTCTTGTTCGCGCGCAGAAAGAATCTCTAATGCTGGTACTTGTTTATGTTTATGAGCACACTCTAGCAATTGATAAGCATAGTTAATGGAGACCTCATCCCATTCACCTTTAGAAGCTTTCTGTCGAACATCAACGTAATTTTCTAAGAGAGAACAAATATTGCACTCATCCAAAAAGGTTCGTGTATAGTTATATGGCTCAGCGAATTTTAAGGCTTGATGGAATGCCAACAGTGCCTCATCTGTTTGTCCTAGCTCTGCCAAGCATATAGCTAATAAAATGGTTGCTTCAATTCGAGTGGATAGCTGCCCTTGTTGTTCTGCCTGTAATTGCACCTGTATGATAAGTTGCTGTGCTTCTAGAAGGTGCCCCTTCATAAGTAAATAACGAGCTTTTACTAGTGAATAAAATGGAGAATCCATATCAGCATTTTCTTTGATCTTAGCTAGCTCCTGTTCTGCTTGGACAATATTATGATCACGTAAAAATAATAGTACCTTCATTACTCTTATTGCATTCATCCAATGACGTTCACTTACATTCTCCATTGCATGATCTAACACGGCCTGAGCCACTATAAACTGATTCTCTAAAGCAGCAACTTTACTTTTTAGAATGTACATCGGCACTAATAATCCTGCATCTCGGAATTGATGACCAGAACGTAAAGCCTCCTCTAATTCTGTTGGTAGCTCATCAAAGCGATTCCACTCATATAATTTTTCTGCGCGCATTCCATAGCTATAGCCAGTCATGCTTAAATTCTTAAATTCACCTGTTCTAAACCTTGCAAAAAAGGACATAGCCTGTTCATCTGAAAGCAGTTTTCCTTTGGAGCCAATATTCGTCCGAAACAGAATATGCTCTTTTTGATTGTATTGAATAAAAATAGCATCCCACTTTGATCCTACAGGTTTTCTCTCCAATCTTTGCCGAATGTATTCTGCCCCTTTTGCAAGATTGCCGTTTTTCATGACAAAAACATAGGCTTTCACACCTAAAAAGTCATCTACAGCAGACGCATATTCGGCTTTATCCATCCACTGATTTACCTCATGCTTTTGTTCTAGCTCAAATAATATATGAGATGCATCCTCTAGATTGTGTAATGCAGCAAGTGTATAGGCATACATGACCATCAATTCTGGATGTACCTCATAACCATTCGTCAATAAATTATTAATCCAATTTATATAAGATGTTGAATGCCCACAGGAAAGAAACATGACAATATGTTCATGAATCCATTGCTCAGCATAGGTAAATAACCCACCGCTTAACGCAAGCTCTATGGCCGATAAAAAATTCCTATTATGATATAAAGCAACAGCAGCTTTTTTATATAAATCCAAAATATCATTCTGAGAAAAACGATGATTCAATTCTTGACGTAATGTTTCTCTTAATAAATTATGATATCGATAAACCTGATCTTCCGTTTCAACTCTACTAATAAATAATCCTTGTTTCTCAAGCTCAAACAAAATTTGTTGAGCATTCGTTTGATTCGTTAGAACATTACATGTCTCAGGAGTTAGTTGTTCCAAAAGTGAAGTATACAGAAGAAATGTTTGGAGAGATGGAGTAAGTTTGGTAACAACCTCTTTCATTAAATATTGCGCTGCATTAGAATTACTTTCTCTAAATGGTTCGTCACCAACATTTTTAAATCTTGCTAAATTAGTTAATTGCAAACCTGTAGCCCAACCCTCTGTTACATTAAAAACTTTTTGTAGCTCCTTAGCATCCAATTGTATATTTACCTTTTTATAAAATTCCCTTGCTTCTTCATACGTAAAAAGTAAATCCTCTACACCAATTTCAAGTAAGTAATGATTTAACCTCCATCTTGCAACAGGTAATGAAATAGTCAATCTACTTGCCATGTAAATAAAGCACTGTTCAGGTAAGAAATCAATAAGACGAGTCATCATTTGATGAATAGCTGCATTGTAAATATGATGATAATCATCAATCATAATGTGAATTTGTTCAGTAGATAATGATATTTCATTTAATAGGGCGTCTACTAAATATTCAAGTGGTAGCTGTGGCTGAGCATGTAGTATGGTATTAATCCGAGCTGCTGCTTCTGGCTGTAAGGAATGGCCAATAGAATGAATTAAATATTTCCAATAGCGAATCGGATCATTATCTGTTTGGTCAACTGTATACCAAGCAACTGTTTTATCAAGTTGATGAAACCAGCTACTTAACAAGGTTGTTTTTCCATATCCTGCTGGCGCCTGTACTACGATTAACTTTGCAGCAGTCTGTTGAAAAATGGCTGTTAAACGATTTCGTGCAATAATTTGCTCGTTTATTTTTGGTACAGTTGTTTTTGAGGCTAATAAAATATTTGGCATCTTTTAACCTCCCTCCGCTTTACTGCTTTAATAGCCTAACCATTGTTTAGCCCAAAGAATTGCCTTCATACGTGATTTTACACCTATCTTTCCGTATATCTCTGTCAAATAGACACGAATGGTTCCCTCTGTAAGTTGTAGTTGCTGAGCAATCTCATAATTGGATGCACCTTCCGCGAGTAATTGTAAAACATCCTTTTCTCTAGATGTAAAGCTATCTAAAAATTCATCCACTAAATAGTTTTTTTGTAATAGTTTATTTACATAAGCTGATGGCACTGAATTAAATTTATGTCGTTTATTATGCCGACGTATACGCCAGTATTTATGAAGCAACGGTAATGCGTACTTTTCTTCCAAAAATGTACGACAATAACCATACAAAGCCCCCTGTTCAAGGGTATCATGTAAAACGGTTAAAGCAGACTCCTCTTTTTCTAGCTCAAAATGGCAAGTAGCTTCTAGTAAACCTGCTTCAATAAACGTAACAACTTGCTTTTCTTGAATTGCCCCCTCTTTCAACCGAATAGCAATTTGCAACGCTTCCTCTATTTGATTTTTAGCATAGAGTATTCTGCCCTGAACTAATAAATAAAATGGATTTTTAGATGCAATTCGATAATTGATAAAATCAGTGACCCTAAAAAACTCTTGCTGTGCATATGAAATATTCCCTTCCAATAAATAAGCCTGTGCTTTCATAATATGCAGTACACCAATCCAATAAGGCTTATCCGTCTCCTTCATTGCTTTAATCAGCAATAAATGTGCCTCTTCAAATTGTTTTCTAGTTAAACAAATACGAGCCTTTAAAAGATACATGGGTATAAATAATCCTGGATCTTGAAAACGCAACCCATATTGTAAGGCTGTTTCCAACTCCTTGCTTGCTCGAGCTAAATCATTTACTTCATACAATACCTCTGCCAATAGCCCGTAAGTAACCCCAGTAATATTTCGATCCTTTATTTCACTTTCACATAGCACATGAATAAGGGCATCTATCTTTTCAATAGGTAAAAATTTACCCTTTGAGCCTGCAATAGTACGCAAAATTCTTGGCTCAAATTGATTATATTTTAATGAAATATGATATAGGGATGATTTTTCCTTTCTTACATTTACTTGCGTTTGTAGACCTACTTTAGCTTTTTCAAGATCTCCGTCCTTCATATAGGTAACATAGGCATTAATAATCTCAAAGATTTTTGATACAGCAATAAACTTAAATCCATCCATCCATTTAGATGCATCTTGTTTAAAAAGCAGTTCCTCAATAATTTCATAAGCCTTCTCTATTTCATGCATAGAAAACAACGTAGTGATATATAGCACAAGCATGTTAATGTCTACTGAGTACTGTACATTTCTTAAGATCTGTATCCATTGTCCAAATGATAATGTATGTCCTTCAGCAAATATTTCCACCAAATATTTTTGAATCCACTCGTGCGCTAGCTCATATAGTTCTCCATTTAGAGCAAGCTCAATTGCAGCTACATAATCTCCTCTATCGCATAAATTTGTGGCTGCTTCGCAATAAATAGAATTAATCATCTCGGATGAATACTGCCTTTTAAGCTCATCCTGTAATGCATACCTAAATAAAGTATGGTAACGATATACAGGAGGATGTATCTGTATACATTCAATAAACAAACCCTTTTGATTTAAATCCACAAGGGTAGCTAAACTATCTACTTTATTTGTTATAGTTACGCAAACATCCGGCTCTAAATGATTTAATATGGACGTTCGAATTAGAAAATCCTGTGTTGATGAGGGCAATGAACTAAGAATCTCTTGCATGAAAAATTCATGGATATATGGACCAGCTTTCAATAATATTTCTTTGCTGTTTAGATTATTTACATTTCCTGTTGATATTTTGATAAGCTGAATGCCTGCTACCCAGCCTTCAGTTATCTTTAACAAAGGCTTTAATGCTCCAACCTGCTCAACATTCGAAAAAGAATTGAAGTAGAAATATTGCAACTCCTCTAAATCAAAACATAATTGACCGATTCCTACTTCTAGCATCCACCCTTTAACACGCCAATTTGCTAGTGGTAGTTCTAAATTAGTTCGAGTCGTGATATATATTCGTACATTGGCTGGTAAATACTCGATTAATCGGATGAAAATCTGATGAATTTGAGGATGTTGGATGACTTGAAAATTATCAAATACAATATGAATTTTTTCTTTATATGTATCCAGTTCATTTAACAGTATATCTACTATAGTCTCAAAGGAGGGTATTTCATCAAGTAAATTGCTTAATTTTTGTTCTAAATCATTTAATGTACTTACAGATAAGGTATGTATTAAATATTTAAAAAATCGTCTAGGCTCATTATCATTTCGATCAATCGTGAACCATGCCACAGATTCATCAATATGCCTCAACCACTGACATAGAAGAGTTGTCTTTCCATATCCTGCTGGTGCTTGAATAATGGTTAATTTCTTCATTCGGTTGTTAGCGAGAATCGTAAACAATTTCTTTCTCTCAATAGCATTTGGTACTGTACGTGGGATTGTTACCTTAGAATTTACCCATACCATGTCCATCCCTTTACCCTCCCTTCTCCTTATTCTTTAGTTCGATATATTATTGAATTTTCCTGCCAGTTATTTTTTCCATTTATTTACTTCGTTATCACTTCCTTTAAATAGCGCATACTTATATTATAAAAGTTGAGGCAAACCACTTCACATTTTTTAAGCCTAGCGTTAGAATACTAATATCTTATTTTCCTATAGGAAACTTTATTTCGTTTATGATATTTTTTGAAACGAGGGAACAATATGGTTTACAAACAAGTCACTAAATCGTCTGCCGAGGCGGTTTTAGATGGAGATATAAAAGGTTGGCGACGCTTTTTACCGTTTCTTGGACCTGCTTTTATTGCAGCCGTCGCCTATATTGATCCTGGCAATTTTGCCACTAATATTACAGCTGGCTCTCAATATGGTTACTTACTGCTTTGGGTGATTGCCTTCTCTAATTTAATGGCTGTGTTAATTCAATCCTTATCTGCAAAGCTTGGGATTGCAACTGGGAAAAATCTACCCGAGGTGGCGCGTGAGCATTTTTCTAAAAAAACATCTATTTTTTTATGGATACAAGCAGAATTAGTCATCATTGCGACTGACCTTGCCGAATTTATCGGTGCAGCATTAGGTCTTTATTTGCTATTTAATATTCCTATGCTCCCAGCAGCATTAATTACAGCAGTTGGTTCATTTGCTATCTTAGAACTTCAAAGAAGAGGATTTAGAGCCTTTGAGGCAGGTATTTCTGGCATGGTTTTAATCGTCGTATTGGCATTTGCCTTCCAGACATTTTTAGCACAGCCAGACTGGGGCGAGGTAACACTCGGCATGTTCACGCCACATTTTGATGGGGTAGACTCCTTAATACTAGCTACAGGTATTTTAGGAGCAACTGTTATGCCTCATGCTATTTACTTACATTCTTCATTAACACAAAGTCGTATTATTGGTCGTAATGAAAATGAAAAAAGACGCATTTTCCGCTTTGAATTTATCGATATTATCATCGCCATGATTATTGCTGGAGCGATCAATATGAGTATGCTCATTATTGCCGCAGCAGTATTTCACACACAAGGCGTGATAGTGGAAGATTTAGATGTAGCTTACAATGGATTAAAGGATGCTCTCGGTCCAATGGCGGCTGTATCCTTTGGTCTTGGATTACTTATTGCAGGGCTAGCCAGTTCCTCTGTAGGGACATTAGCGGGTGATGTAGTCATGCAAGGATTCATTCGTAGAAAGATACCACTTTATTTACGTAGGGCAATTACCATGTTACCTCCGCTAGTCATCATTGCCTCTGGTGTCAATGCAACCTATGCTCTGGTTCTTAGTCAGGTTGTTCTATCCTTTGGTATTGCATTCGCTCTTGTCCCTCTTGTTATGTTTACAAGTAAACGGGACATCATGGGGAGCCTTGTCAACCATCGTATAACAACCATTTTAGGTTGGTTTGTAGTTGTCATTGTCGTTGTTTTAAATATTTATTTATTATGGGAAACGATATTTGGTTAAATAAAAGCCAGACACAATAATCTTTGTGTCTGGCTTTTACATTATGGGTGGCACTAGACTTTCAAAGCAATTCTTAAATATCCATCTTCTCAATTTTTCGAAATGATGCATAGGCCACGCTTATTCCGATAATTGCTAAAGCAATTGGTATAAAAATAATATCATTTAAAGAGAAGTTCCCTGTATTGGATGATACAACTGATACAATGAAAATCGATGAGATAATGGTTACAGGAATAGAGTATTTTCTCATTCCAAAATACAATGGGATTAATGCGATGCAGGATGCTGCAATGGCATTCATTATAACAATAGGGATTTGTTGAATGATTACAGAAATTGTTAATGTATCTGAAAATAAATGAAGATTACTAATAATGGTACAAAAAACTGCTGATACAAAAACGTTTGATACGATTATTGCACTAAAGGTAAAAAGAACAATAATAGCCAATTTTGAAGCCATTAATTTCTTTCTATTTATTGGGTACATAAATGCTAAAGTGATTGTTTTGTATTTAAATTCGCTAATAATAAGTTTGGCGATTAATGCACTTGCAAAGATAATAAATACAGCCCTTACAGCAGAATCTATTAGACTAAGAACAGTCTGATAATTTTCAAAGACAGCATCTCCTTCTATTTTTGCGATGAATAAAAGCATAAACATAATAGCTAATATCACAAAATTTGCGAAGATAGCACGTTTTATATAGGAACCTATATGAAATTTTTTCATCTCTAGACGCATTAAGTTAAGCATTAACTACACCCCCATTGATTAACTTTAAGAAATAATCCTCTAATGAGCTTGATTTTTTACTAATCCCCTCGATTTCAATATCATGTTCAATTAATGTTTTAGATAGTACCTTTTGTGAAGCTGTCGATTCATATATACGAATACAATTGACATCTATTAGTTTGAAATTAGTAATATTTAATGTACTTTCTAAAATTAGGGCTGCCTTTTTCCCATCATTCACAATCACTTCTATATAATCTACCTGACTACGATTCACAGCTTCCATTGAAACTTCCGTGATCAATCTTCCATTCTTAATAACGCCAATCGTATCAGCTAATTGTTCAATTTCCCCTAAAATGTGGCTAGAAACAATGAGTGTTATACCATACTCTTTACAAAGCATTTTGAATAACTCTCGTATTTCTTTAATACCCACAGGATCTAGTCCATTAATCGGCTCATCTAAAATAAGCAATTCTGGCTTCGTAATAATAGCTCTTGCAATGCCTAATCGTTGTTTCATTCCTAAAGAAAAGTCTTTAACACGCTTCTCCTCTGTATTTGTTAATTTCACTAAATCGAGAACATGGCTAATTCCTTTCTTATCATAATAGCCCATGTATTCGCAGTGTAATTCTAGAGTTTCTTTTGCTGTCAAATCTTCATAGAAAATTGGATATTCAATAATCGTGCCCAACCTTTTAAGCACTTCGTATGATTGGTCCGTTAATTTTTGACCAAAGACTTCAATATCCCCACTTGTTGGCTTTGTTAGGTTCGTTAGCATTTTCATCACCGTCGTTTTTCCGGCTCCATTGGGACCTAAGAAACCATAAATCTCTCCCTTCTTCACATGCATATTGACAGCAGAAACCACTTCTTTTCCGTCAAACACTTTCGTAAGTTGATTTGTTTTCACAATATATGTCATGTCAATCTCTCCCTCAAATGTAGCTAAATTTATTATAAAAAATGAAGCTCTCTAATTTATTAATTGATTCTTACAAATTTCTTAAGTACAGAAGAAAGGCCTGTAAAGCATTTAAAGCTCTACAAGCCTTCTGTTTTAGTACACCATTCTTTTTAACGTTATTGTAAAAATAGTCTTTTCATATGGAATACTGGAGAGCTGAATAGAGCCATCCATTAGTTCTACAAGTCGTTTGGTGATCGTTAAGCCAAGACCGCTACCTTGGAAGGATTTATTTCTGGAATCCTCAAGCGTATACATTCTTTCAAAGACATTATCTATATGATATTCATCTATTCCCTTGCCTCGATCCCAAACATCAATATAAATGCTTGTATCATCATTTCTTACGGACAGTCCAATTACATTGCCACCTGCCCCATAGGCAATTGCATTTGACAATAAATTGTTCAAAGCCCTATCTAATGCCTCTTCATTACCTAGCGCATATATTGATGTCTCTGGTATTACAATCTCTATCTCTAACCCCATAGATGTAACCATATCGTAAAATGATAAAATATTTTTCCGGCAAATTTCACTTATATTGATTTTTGTCATTGGATAATTGGTATCTCCAGCCTCCAACTTCGCTAGGTCAAAAAATGTATGGATGATTTTTAATACTTCCAATGTTTTCGAATGGACGCCAGTTAATAACCGCTGCCGCTCTTCCGCACTAATCGAGTGATTAAGCTGTAGTATTTCAGTATAGCCTAGGACAACCGTTAATGGTGTTTTAAGATCATGCGAAATATTTGCCAGCATCTTTTTCATAGAGCTTTCCATTTTCCGATGTGTTGCCAGCACTTTTTGATTGTGATCTAGCAATGCATTCAACACAATAAGAAGCTGCTGGATTTCTTGATTAGCTGTCGGTACTAAGATTTTTTCACTTGTTTCTTCGTTAATGATTGCTTGCAGTTTTCTATGCACGTACTGAATAGTAACGCTCTGTTGTTTTTTTGCTTTAACTTGAAACATAATAATTCCTATGAGTAACACTATAAGTAATAATAGAAATATAACCATCTGTTTATCCTTCAAACTTATAGCCAATTCCCCAAAGCGTTTTAATATATTGAGGGTTGGACGGATCATCTTCCATTTTTTCGCGCAATCTTCTTATATGTACATTAATAATATTTTCATCTCCATAGTAATTGTCATTCCAAATCAATTGATAAATTTGCTGTTTTGTAAAAACGCGATTACGATTTGTCACGAATAATTTTAAGATGGCAAATTCCTTTGAAGTGAGCTTTACTTGTTGTCCGCTCTTCTCTACTGAAAAATTAATAAGGTCGATTGATAGGTTATCTATCTCTATTAAATCTTTCTTCTCCTCTATTTGATTGGCGTATTTAGTTGCCCTTCTAATGGCAGCTTTGACACGTGCTGAAAATTCCAGCATTGAAAATGGCTTTGCAATATAATCATCTGCGCCTAATCCTAGCCCTAAGGCTTTATCTACATCGCTATCCTTCGCTGACATAATGATAATCGGTAGTGATGCCTGCTCTCGTATTATCTTTAAAACTTCTAATCCATTTAGTTTCGGTATCATAATATCTAAAATCACTAAATCAAAGGGTTTATTTAAACAATTTTGTAATGCCTCTTCTCCATGCACTGCAGAAGTAACAAGGAATCCCTCCATCGTTAAATAACTATGCACCATTTCCCTAATGGCTTCATCATCTTCTACTAGTAAAATACGCTTTTGCACTTTCATATACCTCACTTTTAAAATCTATTTATTTTATTATTGACCTAGCTATACCGTGAGCTTCCAAGTTTAATCTATAGTACTGTTACTACTATCAATTATGCCTCGGCATAATTGAGTCCGGAATCGGCTTTGTGCTTAGGCCTGCATGAAGCAGGTCAGTTAGCCGTTATCACATGGATGCGATGATTTTAGGCTAACATCCTTTATGTACTCCTTTCCGATTCCGTGACACCCGCTGAAAGAAGTTAAAAAACACGAAATCAAGGTGAAATCGATTATATATAATTTACCATATAATATTTTTTTCGTTTCATTCGATATTTACAAAATAATAAAAAAGCTGTTCTATAAGCCATTGATGATGGCTTATAGAACAGCTCAATAATTTAATCCTCCACTCTTAAATCACATTCTTTCAGCGGAAGCATTTTTGTTTTATATTTGATTTTGTATCCAAACCATAGCAGTAAAAACAGTGGGATACCAATATAAGAAACGAGAATGCCATACCAGTCAATTTTGTCTCCCATAAAAGCTGAATAGTTTTGTCCAATGACAACAATCATACAAACCGTAAAGGCGAAAAGCGGGCCAAATGGGTATAGCTTTGCTTTATATGGTAGCATTTGTGGATCTAAGCCTTGCGCTTCGAAAGCTCGGCGGAATCGATAATGACTAAATGCTATACCAAGCCAAGCAATGAAGCCAGACATTCCTGAGGCATTTAAAAGCCAAATATATACTACTCCATCACCAAAGAATGATGCTAAAAATGCAAGGCACCCTACAGCTAATGTCACCATTAATGCATAGATTGGAATACCGCGACGGCTTAATTTTGTGAAAAATTTTGGTGCATGTCCATCCACAGCTAATTGCCATAGCATACGAGATGAGGCATAAAGCCCTGAATTTCCTGCTGATAGCATGGCCGTTAAAATAATAGCATTCATTAAGGAAGCAGCAAAGGCAATGCCTAAGCGATCAAATACTAGTGTAAATGGCGATACAGCAATATCTTCTGATAATAAACGCTCATCTGTGAATGGAATCAACATCCCAATCGCACCAATCGCTAAAATATAAAATAAAAGAATACGCCAGAACACAGATTTTACAGCTTTCGGAATACTTTTTCCAGGATCATCCGTTTCACCAGCTGTAATCCCAAGAAGCTCTGTTCCTTGAAATGAAAATCCCGCTGCAAGAAAAATACCGAATGTAGCAAGGAAACCACCATGAAACGGTCCGTCACTAATAAAGAAATTTGTAAAGCCCACAGGTGCCTGTCCACCTAAAATACCAAAAATCATTAATATGCTGATAATAATGAACACAATCACAGTTGCCACCTTAATCATAGCAAACCAATATTCACTTTCCCCATAGCTTTTTACAGATAATAAATTAAAGGTTAAAACAACAGCAATAAATAATACTGTCCAAATTGCAGATGAACTATCTGGGAACCAATATTTCATAATTAATGATACAGCTGCGATTTCTGCCGCAATTGTGATTGCCCAGTTATACCAATAGTTCCAGCCCAGTGCAAAACCTAAAGCTGGATCTACAAATTTCGTAGCATACGTACTAAACGAGCCTGAGGATGGCATATAGGCTGCCATCTCACCTAGGCTTGTCATTAAAAAGTACACCATTATACCAATTAGGGCATAGGCTAATAATGCACTGCCAGGACCTGCCTGTGCAATGGCACCACCACTGGCTAAAAAAAGCCCCGTGCCAATTGTACCGCCTAAAGAAATCATTGTAATATGACGGCTTTTCAATTCTTTTTTCAGCTTTGGCGCTTTATGACCGAGCTGATTCACTTTTATCTCACTCACGATATAGCTTCCTTCCTAATATAAGAGGCAAAAAAATACCATCACATGAACACTGTGATGGCTAAGTTAATCCTCAGTTTTTTCTAAATGATAGCACAACACGTTGTTCAAACGTGACAGTTCTGTTCCTTTCGGAGACAGCCCCAGCATGAGGCTTTCAAGTCCCCTCACACTTCGGCAGTATTTCCTTTCAGCTAATCTCATCAATGCTTGTCATTTCCATTAGCATACTCCTAAATACCGCGACCTCTACCTCAATACTAACATGAGGCATATAAATATTAAATTTATGATGTGTACTAGTTTAACATAAGACATTTTACATTTCAATACAATAAGTAAAGTTCTGTATTTTATGAATATTCTACTATTTTTAATATTGTGATAAAGTAGTATAGTGATTTAATTATAATTGAATGCAAACAGGGGGGATTTATTTTGACAACAAATGAAGATTCAACTAGTTATCCTAGCAGGAAAATTAGCTGGAGGGGAGCTACCTTATTATTAGTCATTGGCGTTATTTGTATTGCCTCGACATTACGAATGCCATTAACAGTTGTGGGACCTATTATTTCTTTTATACGAGAAGATTTAGGTATATCAAATGTATTAGCTGGATTTCTAACCACTATTCCTCTTCTCGCTTTTGCCATTATATCGCCTTTTGCACCAGTTGTTGCACGTAAATTGGGACTTGAGCTAACACTATTTTTATCCACTATCCTTTTAGCATTAGGTATTGTATTACGCTCTTTGGGAACAACAAGTCTACTTGTGTTTGGAACTATGCTAATTGGAGTTGCTATTGCATTTGGAAATGTACTTATTCCGGGATTACTCAAGTTAAAATTTCCTTATCATGTAGGCTTACTTATGGCATTTTTTACAATGTCCATGAATTTAACAGCAGGACTCGGTGCTGGGATTAGCTACCCTATCGCCCAATCATCTCTAGGTTGGCAAGGAGCACTGGCTATTGCACTTATTCTAGTTGTGTTAACTATTTTAATTTGGATTCCACAATTAAAGTTTAATAAACCCGAGCCCACTGTAAAGAAAACGAAAGAACGTTCACCTTTATGGAAATCCCCAGTTACCTGGGCAGTAACAGGTGCTATGGGATTACAATCATTGTTATTTTATACAACTGCAGCATGGATTCCTGAAATTTACATATCACAAGGGTTAGCTGCTGATCGTGCAGGTTGGATGTTCTCCATCATGCAATTTTCGCAAGTTCCAATGGCTTTAGCTGTGCCAATCATTGCTAGTAAAATGACGTCTCAGCGACCTCTTGTCTTAATGTTTACAGGGTTTTACTTAATAGGCTTTGTTGGCGTTGTCATGGAGTGGACTAGCCTTGGGGTACTTTGGATGATTCTATTAGGCCTAGCAGGTGGGGCTTCCTTTGCCTTAGCCATGATGTTCTTCACACTCCGCACTCGTACAGCCTTTGAAGCTGCTGATTTATCAGGCTTTGCGCAATCATTAGGCTATTTATTTGCTGCAATTGGTCCTATTCTTTTTGGCTACTTGCATGATTTATTTGGTGGCTGGAATATTGCTGGCTGGCTCTTTGTCGTTGTAGCGGTAATACTCTTTTTATGTTCATTTAGAGCCTCTAAAGATGAATATGTCTATTAAATTAAAGCAGATGGGAAAACCAGTCTTGTTCTCCATCTGCTTATACTTTTTTATTGATCATGCTGTTTTAATATGGTTATCAGTTCATCAAGATCTTTTGCTGCTTCTTTGTTATGAGCATTTATAGCAGTAAAAATTGGAAGAGCCTCTTGTAAGAGTAAATGACTAAAATAATAATAGCCCCAAAAAGCCTGCTGCTCATAGCCCTTTGGCGTTGCTTCCCCCCATCCCAGTTCATCATCCTCCTCATCTTCTATCCATAAATATTTGGCATCTAATAGCTCCTGCATTGTTTGAACCGTATGTACTGGGTCTAAATAATCCTCAGTAATCACTTGCGCCACAGCTAAATAAAGCTCTATTTCTTGTAATGAAACGTCTTCCATGTTTTTGTTGGCAAGCTTTTTTAAAAGGATAAGTAAAACCCATGGTGTCACCTGCCATAATGTGCCTTGATGCTCAATTAATTCAGCAAGTTTTTGATATTGCTCCTGTTCAATCAGCTGAGGGATAGCTGTTCCTCTACCGTAAGGTGTCGTCAATTGTTGCCATGGGATATTCGGGATATGCTGGTTCAAAATTTGGATTGCTCCTCTCCTAAAAAACAAGATAGCTTAAGTGTAAATGGGATTATTGCGATTGTATATAGGTACTAAGAGAGGCAACCTAGAACAGTATTTTATTGATAAACATGCATCATTGCTGATACTTCTGACTGCATGAATAATATAGGTAACTAAAGGAGGCGATAATTGTGGATAGTGGAATTAATGGAGATCTCCGTAAAACCCTTCAGGAGCTGTTGGAATATTTAACAGCTCCTTTACAGTTAATAGCATGGCTTTTGATAAAAATAATTTGGTGTATGATAAATATTTATATAAGGTTTATGAAATATATGAGTCGTTGCAGGCGAAAGCGGCGGTATTAACCATGTCCAGTTGCCTGTCAGTTCTCGCCCTACCGATTCCTCTGCTTCTTCAAACAGTTTAAACTGTTGTGCTGCTGTATGATGATCCACAATGCTCACTCCATCTTCTTTAAAAGAATGAAGGACAGCAATATTGAGCTCCACTAATGCACGGTCTCGCCAAAGAGAGGCTTGTTTACTCGTATCAAGATTAAATATCTCTGCAATAGCTGGTAGCATATTATAGCGATCATGATCTGCTAAATTACGTGCACCGATTTCTGTCCCCATGTACCAGCCGTTAAACGGGGCTGCTTGAAAATCAATACCCGCCATTTGAAAACGCATGCTTGAAATAATAGGTACGGCATACCATTTCAACTGTAATTTCTCCACACCCACTACCTCGGGATGACGAATTGGTACCTCTAAAATATTTTCTGTTGGAATTGTAAACAGCTGTGGAGCACGCCCATCTACCTGTACGACAAGTGGTAACACGTCAAATGGTGTTCGCTGACCTTTCCAGCCTAATGATTCACATACTTTTGTAAACGCAATGGAACTTGAATCACCAATAACACCTGCTTCCGTTTCATAGCCTGCATAACGAATTAACTGATGATTCCATATACGTACTCGATCTGAAGCAAACACGGTTATGGTTGGACGAATTTTCCCACTATTTGTTGCATAGTCAATATGCTCTAGTAGCTTTTGAAAAATGTGCTGTTCCTCTAAAACATCACGTGCATCTACTACATGTAATGACTGCCAGAACAGGCGACCAATACATTTGTTGCTATTACGCCATGCAACCCGTGCACCAAAAATTAGTTCGTCTGTTGTTGGACTGTATTCTCCTGCACTTCTAATCTGTTGTAATCTATTTTCTAACCAAAATTCAGATTCATTTTGCTCCGCCTGATATAGATTTAAGAACTGTTGTATCTCCTGTATATTCATGTCGATTCCTCCACCTACCCTCATATTAGAGGAACAAAACAGGAAGCACCACGAAAATATCTTTAGAAAAAACATACATATTGCATATATGAAATAGTTTGTTCAAATTTAATGATGGCTTTCATGTAATTTTATAGAATATCAAAAACTATATGTATCAAACATACCGAAAGGAATAATTCAATTTTTATAAACAATAATGGTAGCCATTTTTATTTAAAATATAACGAGAAACAATAGTGACATTCCTCCCAACACTACCTCCAATCATTGAGCGATCCATTTAAGCTTTTCATAGTCTGAAATAATTCACTACATATAATCATTAAAAATAGAGACAATATCACTAGCGTCGCATTAAAATAATTCAACATACTTCAAAAAAACTGAATTTTCTGCAATATTATCCATACATAAA
>NZ_JBXUNW010000020.1:0-73296 GCF_057196045.1 Lysinibacillus sp. DFXJR4
GGTACACGTCCTTTAAAATAGTTATTTCTATCATAGCTACTCTCAGTTTTCCGTGTCCACTTTTTATACTAACCTCAGTTTTACCCTTTACCTGAGCACTTTCTTCCTGAACCCGAGCTATTTCTCATCACAATCGGGCTTTCTTCCAATTTCTTATTCTCTTTTAGCTAAGTAGCGCCCAACCTGTCGCCCACTGAATAAGCAACCTCCGATAAATGTTCCCTCTAAAGCACGGTAACCATGAACACCACCGCCTCCAAAGCCACTTACTTCGCCAGCAGCAAATAAACCTGGTACTGGCTGACCATCTATCCCGAGCACAGCGCCATCTAAATTTGTCTGTAGGCCCCCTAACGTTTTCCGCGTTAAAATATTTAAACGTACAGCAATCAACGGCCAGTTATGAGGATCTAATATCTTATGTGGCTTGGCAACGCGCACTAATTTATCCCCAATGTAATTCCTTGCTCCATGGATGGCATTAACTTGCAAATCCTTTGTAAATTTATTATCCATTTCCCGATCTCTTGCCATTATTTGTTCTTTAATTTTCATAAAATTAAGAAGCTCGTTACCCGCTAATTTATTCATACCATCCACTAATTCCTTTAAGTTATCCGCTATTACAAAATCCTCCCCATGTTCTTTAAAAGCCTGAATTGGAGCTGGCGGACCTGGTAAAATACGTTTAAGGACTTCTCCTATGCTTTTATTGGTTAAGTCAGGATTTTGTTCAGAGCCCGATAAAGCAAACTCCTTTTCAATTATCTTTTCCGTTAAAATAAACCATGAGTACTCATAGCCTGTTTTTTGAATGGCTTCTAGCGTACTCAATGTATCAAAACCTGGGAAATTGGGTGCACTAAAACGATTTCCTTCTGCATCAAACCATAAGGATGACGGGCCAGGTAAAATACGAATTCCGTGATTGGGCCAAATCGGGTCCCAATTTCTTAAGCCCTCTGTGTAATGCCACATACGATCTCGATTCACAATACGCCCTCCCGCATGCTCTGTAATCTCTAGCATTCTGCCATCTACATAGGCAGGTACACCACAGACCATATTTTTAGGTGGTGTGCCCAGTCGTTGTGGCCAATTTTTTCTTACTAAATCAAAATTTGCTCCTATACCACCACTAGCTACAATTACAGCCTTGGCTTCATAGTTGAACTCACCTATTCCAATCCTTGAACTTTTCTCACCACGGCTTGCATAACTTTCAGCTAAAATTGTCCCACTTATTCCGTAAATCTTTCCTTCATGTTGAATAAATTCATCTACACGATGTCTTGGTTTAAAATCTATAAAACCATCCTTTATTGCCTTATTTACTTTATCTACAAAAGGCTTGACGATCCCAGGTCCTGTTCCCCATACAATATGAAATCGAGGCACCGAGTTACCATGACCTCCAGCTAATGAGCCTCCTCGCTCAGCCCAACCAACTACAGGAAAGAACTTTATGCCTAACGATTTTAGCCATTCATATTTTTCACCTGCTGCGAATTCAACATAGGCCTTTGCCCATTTAAACGCCCATGAATCCTCGTCTTCCAAGCGATCAAAGCCAGCAGTCCCTTGCCAATCCTGCCACGCTAGCTCTTTACTATCTTTAATACCAAGTCGTCTTTGCTCAGGAGAATTCACTAAAAATATGCCACCAAAAGACCAATAAGCCTGTCCCCCCATTGAATTTTCTGGCTCTTGGTCTACCAACAATACTTTTTTCTTGGCATCTACTAATTCACACGCAGCGACCAAACCTGCTAACCCTGCTCCGACAATTGCAACATCATACAACATTTTACACCCCCAAAAATCGGTCATTCCTTTACTTACATTCTTCCCTAATAGTTCGTTTACCTTCTACTTTTTATATTTTTGACTAAAGTGTGACAAGAAAATAACGTTCGTCTTCTTCTTGAAAATATTGAAAATTTCACTCACTTCAACAATCATCTCCCAATAAATTGCCATATAATTTTTCAGCTCGACTTTATCTCAAATGCCCATTTTACTTGACTTAAGACATTTCGTTAGCGCTTTCATTGTCCTCCCCTAAAAGACGAACTATAATTCAACAAAAACAATTAAAAGTTCGTTTTTTGGTATTTTTCAGACTTTTGAAGTCATTATTTTTTAACTTTTTCAGAAATATTATTGACAAAGGTGAACAATAGGGATTATGATGATATCAAATTTAATTACACAAAAATATAACGACGGAGACACGCTAGTCGCAAGAAAATCTCAAGAGAGCTGATGGTTGGTGTAAATCAGTGATTTCTACGATAATAGTTCCACTCCTGAATAGATAGGCAGAATATTTCAAAGTAAGCTTATCCGTCACATGCACGTTACGCATATAGCTAAGACTGCAAGAAATCTTTCAAGCAGTGATTAAGGGTGGTACCGCGAACCAATGTTTATTCAGCCTTTCGCCCCTTACAACGCAATAATTGTGTTTGTAAGGCGTGAAAGGCTTTTTTATATTCATTCAGAAAATCTTTATTGTACAAAAGCCAAATGTTTTGTAGCACGGATGAATAAAGATAAACCTTCTGGCGGATGTCACGGATTTTGAAAGGAGATTGTTTGCATGCTGTAAGATGTACGAATTTTACAAATTTCAAACTATCGAATATAGAAACTATTAAATTTTAATTAAAAGGAGCTAATTACAAATGACTACTGCAACAAAAACAATTAATGTATTTATCGCTGATCCACTAAGTGAAGATGGTATTTTCCCACTTCGTCAAGAACAAGATTTAGATCTTAATATCATTGTTGATACTGGTTTAGCACAAGAGGAATTAATGGCAAAAATTGCTGATGTAGATGTACTATTAGTGCGTTCTCAAACAACAGTAACACGCGAAGTAATTGAAGCAGCTAAAAACTTGAAGCTAATTGGACGTGCTGGTGTAGGTGTGGACAATATTGACCTTACTGCAGCAACAGAGCATGGTATTATCGTAGTGAATGCTCCAGATGGTAATACAAACTCTGCTGCTGAGCACACTATCGCCATGATGACTTCCCTTGCACGTCATATTCCACAAGCATTTAATACATTAAAAAATGGAAAATGGGATCGTAAATCATATGTTGGGGTTGAGCTTAAAAATAAAACTTTAGGTGTAGTAGGCTTCGGTCGTATCGGTGTGGAAGTAGCATATCGTGCTAAAGGTCAACGTATGAACGTAATGGCATATGATCCATTCCTAACAGATGAACGTGCAAAAGAATTAGGCGTTACAAAATCAACTGTTGAAGAAATTTGTGAACATGCAGATTTCATTACAGTACACACACCACTTCTTCCAGAAACACGTAATCTTATTAACAAAGAGAAATTCGCTATGATGAAAGATGGTGTACGTATTATTAACTGTGCACGCGGCGGTATTATCAATGAAGATGATTTATATGATGCTATCGTAGAAGGTAAAGTAGCAGGAGCTGCTCTTGACGTATTCGTATCTGAGCCAGCAACAGATCATAAGCTTCTAACTTTACCGCAAGTAATCGCAACACCTCACTTAGGTGCTTCTACAATTGAAGCTCAAGAATCTGTAGCTGTGGATGTATCAAATGATATTATTAAATTCTACAAAACTGGCACTGTTACGAACCCAGTGAATATGCCATCTATTCCAAAAGAGCTACTTGCACAAGTTGAACCTTTCTTTGAATTAGCGGAAAAACTAGGCTCATTCTTATCTCAAGTGACAACTGAGCCGGTAAAGGAAATCAATTTATCTTATGCTGGTGAGGTAGCAAACTATGATGTGCGACCATTAACATCAAATGCATTAAAAGGCTTATTATCTAAAAATCATGGTAACCATGTGAATGATGTAAATGCTCGCTACTTATCTGAGCGTATTGGCATGAAAATTAATGAGCATAAGACTACGACAGCTAAAGGCTTCACTAGCTTAATTACAATTGAAATTAAAACAGCGAATGAAACACATACTGTTGCCGGTACATTATTAAACGGTCTAGGTGCACGTATTGTCAAAGTAGAAGACTATGTTGTTGACGTGATTCCACAAGGTCACCTACTTTACATTAAAAACACAGACAAACCAGGTGCAATTGGTCGTGTAGCCACAAAGCTAGCTGAAAAAGATATCAACATCGCAACAATGCAGGTTGGCCGTGCACAGGTTGGCGGAACAGCTATCATGATGCTTACAATCGACAATGTGGTAACAGAAGAAGATTTAACATTCGTCGCACAATTAGAAAATATTGATGAAGTAAGAGCGATAAGTCTATAATTTAATAGAGTTTATGGTAAAGGGCCTGAGTTAAATACTTGGGTCCTTTTTTATGTACTTACTCAAAAACTTTATAAATGAAGCGATGGGATTAAGATGGATTGTGTACAGTAATCTGCTCACAGGAAATTTTCAAACATATGCTACATTCTATTTCTAGATTTAATAAGAAGAAGGTATCTTTTCGTAGTCCTTAGCCTTTTTCGGCAAGGCGTTTTTTTAATTGAAACGATACTTTTTGCTAAGTCATCCGTCTTTAAAGAAAAGGAGGTGCAGAGGCTGGATGTTTGAAGAACAATTTTACCTACATAATCAAACCATTTTTAAATACTTATATTACTTACTCAATGATGAAAAATTAGCGGAGGATTTCACACAGGAGACATTTATGCGCTTTTTCAAATACCAGCAAACAATTAAAGAAGGTGCTGAACTTGCTTGGCTTAGGCGTACTGCACGAAATCTAGCCTACGATTATTACCGCCGCAAAAGGCTTATTCAATTTGTCCCTTTTTTAAATGATCATGAGGAGCATGACCCTACCTCTCCACATCAATGGATAACCCAGCAGGAAGATGCACAGACGCTTTATCTTGCCATTAGTAGACTGAAGCTTACTTATCGAGACGTGATTATTTTACGAAAGATTGAGGGCTTAACCATTCAGGAGACCTGTGATGTCTTAGGCTGGAATGAAGGAAAAGTAAAAAACACTTTAAAACGTGCACTTGTTGCATTAAAAAAGCAGCTTGGAGGTGAATTTGATGAAGAGCTATGAAAAATCCTGGCAACATTTACGTGACCTAAACCTAACAAAGCAGCAGCAGGAAAAAATACTACATCATATTACTACACCTAATAGGATAGAAAAACAACCAACTAAAAAGGCTTGGCAGATTCCTGTAGTGTCTCTACTATTTACTACAGTTCTTTCTATATTAATGTTGACATTCATACAAGGAACGTCCAACTTACCACTCACATCGGATTCGAGTAAAACAATTGCTAAAGTCTATGTTCATACTAATGAAAATAAAAAAACATTTATCGCAAAAGCATCATGCTTCTATATACCTCAGCAATGCTATGCTAATAAACAACTATTATCTCAGCTAGAAGAACATATGGAACAGGCGCCTACAGTTTCTGTAACAGCTCAACAGTGGGAAGCAAATGGTTATTTTAAGCCTCAAGACTTATTGATTGTCTATTCAGATGGATCTCTAGAGAAATGGAAGGTACTAAACAACGATACCCTTTTTAATGTCCAAACTAAGCGTGCCATTCAATTCGACAGGCATTTTGACATGATAATCAATTCCCACGATTATCAGCGTCCTTACAAATTAATCGTGTCAAAACTCTTTTTATTTGTTTCATTTTTAATACTATGGCTTGCAAAAAAAAGAATGCCTCATACCGAACGACGCTTTTTTGCTGCTACAGTTGAACATGCCATCGCAAATGCCATTATGCTTGTCTTGTGTGCAGGTATTTTATTTGCTATCTATTTACTGATGCATTCCATACACGCTACGATTATATACAGCTTATTTACGCTCTACTCTATTATGCAAATATACTATCGTAAAAAAGCAGGTGAACCGCGAGGATACCTAATAGCCAGTGCTGTGGTTCAACTATGTATTGCAACTGCCTTGACATGGCTGTATCTTGCATTTAATGTACACTTTTAGTGAAAGTTTCGATAAAGTTTGGGTTGTTTCGATATTTCTCTAAAAAGTTTCGATAAAACCTCAATTTATTTCGATACTCCATCAAATTTTTTCGATAAAATGCATTTTAATCAGTGGAGGGCCAATTCGTCCTCCACTGATTATCCTCATTTCAACGCAATACATATATTTTTTGCTTCTGTGAAAAATTCTAAGCTATGGTGGCCGCCTTCACGTCCTATGCCACTCTTTTTAAAGCCTCCAAAAGGAGCTCGTAAGTCGCGCACAAACCAGCAATTTACCCAAATTGTACCTGCACGTACATCATGTGAAATACGGTGGGCACGCTGTAAATTTTCGGTCCAAACAACTGCATTTAAACCGTACTCTGTTCCATTAGCTATTGCAAGTGCCTCTTCCTCTGTATCGAAAGGGATAATTGTAACGACAGGACCAAAAATCTCCTCTTGGCAAATGCGAGCTTGCGGATTTTCCTGTAAATAAATTGTGGGCTGTAAATAATAACCCGTACTTAAATGAGCTGGTAATTCAGGACGTTTACCACCATAAATAAGCGTAGAATTTTCATATTCAGCTATACTTAAATAGCTTGTTACCTTGTTATAGTGTGTTTCACTTACAACTGGTCCCATATTCGTTTTAGAATCTTGAGGATCACCAACAACTAATGCTGCAGCCGCTTCTTTAAAACGTGTAAGGAATTCATCTAAAATCCCTCTTTGTACTAAAATCCGCGATCCTGCTAAACAAACTTGACCGGAATTCATGAATGCGGCTTGAATCGATATGGGGATGGCTTTTTCTAAATTGGCATCTTCAAAAATAATATTGGCTGCCTTTCCCCCTAACTCAAAGGAAACCTTTTTCAATGAATCAGCACCGTTTTTCATGATTGCTTTCCCCGTCGTTGTTTCCCCCGTGAAGGAAATTAAATCAACTTCAGGATGTGTTGTCATAAATTCTCCAGCTGATTGTACGCCAAAGCCGTGGACAACGTTTACGACACCGTCTGGAATACCCGCTTGTTGTGCAATCTCCCCAAGTAACGATACAGTTAATGGTGTAATTTCTGCTGGTTTTATGACCGCTGTATTTCCTGAAGCTAAGCATGGACCAAGCTTCCACGTTGTTAGCATAAACGGTAAATTCCAAGGAGTTATCAATGCTGCAACCCCAACTGGTTCATAGCGCGTATAATTTAAATAAGCATCGTCCATGGGATATACTTCACCGCCTTGCTGTTCCATAAAATCAGCAAAAAACTTCAAATTTTCCGCAGCACGAGGTATTTCACGTTCTAATGCCACTTGATAAGGCTTACCTACATCCAATGCTTCAAGGCGTGCTAACTCCTCTTTGCGTTCTAGAATAATTTCTGCCATCCGGCGAACTTTTGCCAAACGCTCGGATACAGGCATTGTACGCCATGGACCTTCTTCAAAAGCTTGCCGTGCAGCTTCACATGCCCGATCCACATCTTCAAAGCTTGCTTCATGAACTTTTGCAATAATTTCCTGGGTCGCAGGATTTTTCACCTCGAATAATGTTTGAGAAGAAGATTCTACATATTCTCCATTTATAAATAGTTTAACTTCTTTCAATTTCGTTTGTGTATTCTCCATCGTTGACCACTCCTTATTATTCATTTTGACGACGTTGGATAGACTTTCCTGCAATTCCCCAATGTGTACTTGGGATTTCATTTAAGCACACACGAACTGTTTCAAGTGGTGCCTCTAATACAGATGAAACGGTTTTGCTTACTTCTGCAATTAACCGTTCTTTTTGCTCTGGTGTCCGTCCATCAATGAATGTGATTTGAATAAATGGCATTACACCTGCCTCCTTTGCTATCGTTCTACTTGAACTGTTAATGACTCCATACCGTCAAAGCTTACAGTAAAGTTATCCCCTGCTTGCATTGTTGCAGAGCCTGTTAATGCACCACTTAGCACAATATCTCCTGCTCGAATATGTTGTCCCCGAGCGATTAATTTATTGGCCATCCATGCAATGGCTCGTGCTGGATGCCCCATTACTGAACCTGCTGTGCTTGTCGCAAAAATCTCATCATTTTGTGTGAAAATACAGCCCATATTCACAAGATCCACTTCGTTCACCGCATATTTTTGCGAACTCACTATGTAACGCGAGGAAGATGAGTTATCAGCAATCACATCCGGTAATGTAAAATTGAAATTTAAATAACGACTATCGATAATCTCCATTGCAGGAGCAACATAATCAGTTGCTTCTAACACTTGTGCAACGGTTACAATTGGGCCACCTAAATCCTGCCTAAATACAAAGGCTATCTCAGGTTCAATTTTCGGGTGAATGAAAGACTTTAATGAAATCGGCTGCTTTGCATTTAACGCCATATTCGCTAATAGCACTCCATAGGAAGGTTCGTGAACACCCATCATTTGTTGTTTTGCCTTACTCGTTAACCCTAGCTTTAGCCCCGAAATGGTTGTTTCCTCATACGTACACTTTAGTTCGATTAATTTATCTTGAATATTATAGGCGGTTTCCACCGTCAGCTCTGGATATTGATCAACAAACTTCGTAACTTCTGTCCTCTCTCTCTCTGCTTTATACAACGCATACGCAATTTGATCTAACGTATCGGTTTTCATCATCGCGCGTTCCTCCGCTTCTAGTTTACTGTCTGCTTATGATTGGCTATCTCACGAGCAATTTCTGCAATTAAATCCTCTTGCCCACCTACTGCCTTCATTTTGCCAAGTTCTACTAAAATTTCACGCTCATCTACGTTATATTTTTTCGCCGCTTCCTGCGTAAATAATAAAAAGCTAGAGTAAACACCTGCATAGCCCATTATTAAACTAGAGCCAGTTATTTCTTGAGGTTGGGGCATAAATGGTGCAACCACTTCATTTGCAACATCGATTACATTATATAAATCAATACCAGTTTCATAGCCCAGTCGATCAAAAACAGCGACCATCACTTCCGTTTGTGTGTTACCACTACCAGCACCTAAACAGCGTAAGCTTCCGTCCACATATGTAGCTCCTGCTTCAACAGCGGCTAGAGTATTTGCTAGAGCCAGTGATAAATTATTATGTGCATGGAAACCGATTTCACAAGAAACATGCGACTTTAGTGCACCTACTCGTTCCTTGACCTCATGCGGAAGCAAAGCACCTGCTGAATCTGTTACATAAATGATCTCAGCACCGTAACTCTCAAATAATTTTGCCTGCTCAACGATTACAGATGTTGGAGCCATATGTGCCATCATTAAAAATCCAACTGTTTTCAATCCTAGCTCTCGACTTAAGTAAATGTGTTGACCAGCCACATCAGCCTCGGTTACATGGGTTGCAACGCGAGCCATTTTAGCACCAGCCTTCACTGCATTTTTTAAATCTTCCTTTACACCAATGCCCGGTAAAATTAGCACCGAAATAGCTGATTCCCCACATTCTTCTCGCGCTGCTTCGATTAACCTCAGTTCATCTACTTTGGAAAATCCATACTGTAATGAGGAGCCCCCTAGTCCATCTCCATGTGACACCTCAAAATAGTTCACCTTTGCCTTTCTTAAACCACGCGCAACCTCTCTCACCTGCTGCTCTGTAAATGCATGACGCATAGAATGACTGCCATCACGCAATGTCACATCTAAAACTGTTATTTTTTTCATTTCACTCACCTCCGTTTAATTCGATTTCACTGTTTCATGTTGCTGTTTAGCGATCTCATTTCCTACTTGTACTGCTGCGGCCGTCATAATATCGAGGTTTCCCGAGTAGGTTGGGAAGAAATCTCCTGCTCCCTCTACCTCTAAAAAGATGGATACTTGTTGACCATTAAAAATAGGAGCACTTGTCAGTCGATAGCCTGGTACATATTGTTGAACAGCTTGCACGATATCTTCAATTGCTTTTAAAATGTCTTGCTCCCTATTACGCTCATTTACCAAAACATGCACGGTATCGCGCATTATAATCGGCGGATCAGCTGGATTCAGAATAATAATGGCCTTACCCTTTTTCGCTCCACCCACGTCCTCTATTGCCTTTGCTGTGGTCCGTGTAAACTCATCAATATTTGCCCGAGTACCAGGTCCAGCGCTTTTGCTTGCTACGGTAGCAACAATTTCCGCATATTCAACATCAGCTACTTGGTTAATCGCATAGACAATTGGAATAGTCGCTTGCCCACCGCATGTTACCATATTGACATTGTCGGCCATTACGAATTTTTTCAAATTAGCGCATGGTACAACAAACGGACCAATAGCTGCTGGCGTTAAATCAACAATCTGTTTACCAAGAGCAAGTACTTTCTCACTATGCATCAAATGTGCCTTTGCCGTTGTCGCATCAAACACAATATCAAAGAGCTCTGGACTGGCCACTAAGCCTTCTATTCCATTGGTGATTGTATGATAGCCACGAGCCTTAGCACGTTGAATTCCCTCAGAAGCAGGGTCAATTCCTACCATGACACTCATTGATAGGTAATCACTACGCTCGATTTTGTACATTAAATCGGTTCCAATATTACCAGAGCCTAAAATCGCCACTTTTAGTTTTACCATCTTCATTTCTCCCCCTTCAGCCTAAACGTAGCGGACACAGCACCTAAATGAGCAAACTCTGCAACAAACGTATCTCCGTCCTCAATGGTAACTGCGGCTGTCAAAGCGCCTGCTAACACAAATTCACCTGCCTGCAAACCGATATGATATTTACTAAGCTTATTAGCTAACCATGCAACTGCACGCAATGGATCACCCATTACAGCGGCAGCGGCGGCGCTATCAAACAACTCGCCGTTTCGATAAACATTCATACCAATATGTGGTAAGTCTACATCTAGCAATTTTGTTGGCCTCCCACCAATAATCACCATGGCGGAGGAACCATTATCTGCAACCGTATCTTCAAATCGAATTTTCCAATCAGCTATTCGACTATCAATTACTTCTAGTGCAGGGACGATGTAATCCGTTGCCTCAATAACATCCTCCACTGTAATATTTGGTCCATATAAGTCCTTCTTTAAAACAAAAGCAATCTCAAATTCCAGTTTTGGTTGAATGAAATGATTGAGAGAAATTGTTGCACCATCAACCTCCACCATATTCGATAAAATATGACCATAATCTGGCTCCGACACATTAAATTGCTGCTGCATCACCTTACTCGTCAAGCCGATTTTCTTACCAACAATATGCTTCCCCTCCTGTTGCTTTGAAGCAATTTGAAGTAATTGAATAGCATAAGCATCATCTACAGTTATATCTGGAATAGTAGAAGTTAAGGGGGCGATAGGTTGCTTCAATACCTGAGCTTCCTGTAATTTCTCTGCAAATAATTGTCTATCCATAGCCTCTACCTCCTAGATTTGCACCGGTGTTTCCGATGATAGTGCACCATATCGTCCATTAAAGAATAGCAATGGCTCCCCATCTTCTAGATGAATATTTTTTACTCGTCCGATAAATAATGTATGATCACCTTCTATATACGTGCTTGCCACCTCACAGCTCACTTGTGCAATAGCCCCTTCAATTGTTGGAGCACCTTGTAAATCACCAAATGTTACATGACGCTCTTCTTTGATTTGTCCAGCAAATAGCATTGACAGCTCTTGCTGCTGGGCAGATAAAAAATTGACAGTAAATGTTCCACTTTGTTGGATATGCTTTAGCATAGAAGCTTTTTCCCCAATAGAGATGACAACTAATTTCGGATTAAGTGAAATAGACATGAACGCATTTGCAGTCATGCCATGTATTTTGCCATTAACATTTGTTGTAATCACAGTAACACCTGTTGCAAATTTCCCCATCGCATTTCTAAATAGACGATCCTCCATTACATAACCTCCTCATGATTTAGTACTGTCTTAAATACTCTGAAATAGTATTTAAGACAGCTGTTTGGACTTTTTTACAGATACAATACAAGCTTATTTATTATCAAAGTTAGCGATGATATGGTGACTGAGCGACTCTCTTAGGATTAGAGATAGATTGAACTTAGGCTAAGTCCTGTGATACCGCCTTCATGACCAACATCGTGTCGCTGCCGCTATGTTACACTGTGCTTTCCACAAAAAAATCTGTTGCTCCGCGGAAATCAACCCACATTGTGATAACTCTAGTATTGTTTATTTCACTGGAACCTTTACTGCTCGATCTGGTGTACCATATAGGAAATATTCATTTGGTAGTGGAGAGCCGTACCAAATAATCGCTTCATCTAACTCATTCTCGCGCCACGTTATCGGCTTCCAATCGGGATCGAAAATCAGATAGCCTGAATCGCCAAATAATTCAACTCGGTTGCCACCAGGCTCCATCACGTACATGAAATATGCTTGACTCACACCATGCTTTCCAGGCCCAGCTTCAATTTGAATACCATTTTCTACAAAAATATCAGCTGTATCCATTAGGTGCTGTGGATAGCCATACCAAAATGCAATATGATGGAAGCGGCCGCTATTGCCAGTTTGATCGTTCATTAACGCTACCTCATGTACTAGCGGGCTAACACTCATCCATGCTCCGATTTCTTCATCATTGTTCAACACAATTTGTTCCCGTAACTTGAAGCCTAAATGCTCAGACATAAACTCACGGTTTTTAGCCACATCCCTACACATTAAGTTGATATGATCTAAACGTCGGGCTGGCACACCCATTAATGGACGTTTTTGTGGACGGCTTTTTAGCAATGTTTTTTGATCTTCAGCTGGCTGAAAATAATCTACTTCCCACAAAATTTCTTGATTGTGGCCATCTGGTGTGGCGAATTGGTAGGCACGACCGTGACCTAAATCACCATCAATCCAACCTTTCCCATAACCACTTTTTTCTAAAGCTACGACGCGACGCTCCAGTGCTTCTGGTGAACTTGCACGCCATGCAGAATGTCCAAGACCTGCTTCTTTCCCTTCTGTAAGCTTCAATGTGTGATGATAAAAATCTTCATAGCCTCGTAAATATACCGATTGCCCTTCACGCGCTGTAATTTGTAATCCCATATAATCTGTGAAAAACTTTAAAGATTCCTCTGGCTTTGGTGTAAAAAGCTCCACATGCGCTAATTGTGCTACATCAAAATTTGACATCAAACATTCCCCCTAATTTTTTCATTATTTATTTGTAAAATAATTTACATCATCAGGATTAACCCACGTAGGGTCTGTCCACCCCGTTAAATCGTAATCTGCCATACATTGCTCAGCAAACGCGATAAACTCATCTGCTTTACCACTGCCTTGTGCACCAAACAATGTTTGTAATCGAATATCTTCATGATTTCCAGCATAATTTCGTTCGTATAATTCACTACGGCCACCAAATTCAGTACCAATCGCATCCCAAAGTAGCTTAATTGTTTTAATTTTTTCAAGTGCTTCAATACCATTAGAACCACGGTAGAGCTTATTTAATGTCGGACGGAATTCCTCGTTTAAAAAATCTCTTGCACTAGATGGCTGAACAATTAAATTCCCTGCTACAATCTGCTGAATAATGCCTTTAATCTTTGGCCAACCTTCCTGTAGAAATACGCGATATGCAAGTCCACCATTTAAATTTGGAATAACGATGCCGTTTTCTTTTTTCTCGGGATTCAATGCCATCGCATCGCTTAATGACCAGAACATATGACGCCAAGCAATAATTTCTCCAATATGAACCTGAACACCACGGAATTGGTCAGTGCCTGCAGTCTTTAATGCCTTCAACAATACACCAATAATAAAATCTAATTTCACCGCTAAGCGTGTGACACCTTGGAAAGTAAAGCGATTAATGAAACCGCTTTCTACAAAGAACGAAGTTGTCTTTTGCATATCTTCATAAATTAAAATATTTTCCCACGGAATAAGCGCTTGCTCAAATACAAGTACTGCATCATTTTCATCAAAACGACTACTTAGCGGATAATCAAATGGACTACCCATAATCGCAGACGTCATTTCATACGATGCTCGACTAATAAGCTTTACACCAGGAGCATCCATTGGTGCAATAAAAACAACCGCGAATTTTTTATCTTTAATTGGTAATCCATACGTACCCACAAAATTGTAATTAGTAATAGCTGATCCTGTTGCTACCATCTTCGAACCACTAATAATCAAGCCTTTGTCTGTTTCACGCTCCACTTGGATAAAAACATCGCCCACTTCATGAACATCTTTGTGCCGATCTACAGGTGGGTTCACAATTGCATGATTAAAGAACCAATTTCGTTCTTGTGACTCTTTGTACCAACGCTTCGCATTTTCTTGAAAAGGTGAATAGTATTCAGGATTCCCACCAAGTGTTGCAAGGAAGGAAGCTTTATAGTCTGGTGTCCGCCCCATTTGCCCATATGTAAGGCGGGCCCAAGCTACAATAGCATCCCGTCCTTTCATTAAATCATCCGCGCTTCGTGCTGCACGGAAATAACTATGGGTATAACCTCCACTACCCGTATCCGTTTCACAAGTTAAAATATCTTTGTATTTTGGGTCATGCATGGCATTATATAAACGTGAAATCGATCGAGCCGAATTCCGAAAAGCTGGGTGAGTCGTGACATCCTTTACACGTTCACCATGTAACCAAATTTCTCGACTATCCTTTAAACTTTCTAAATATTCTTGCCCTGTCAATGGCTTCGTACCTTGTTTTACGACCATTCCCTTCCCCCCTACAATTATTTTTCTTGTTTGACATGTCTATTTAAATATAGTTCTTTCGGAATTTTTAGATAATTAATAAAAAGTATAGAATTCCGCCATTTTTCCTTCAAATTTGAAAGGAATATGTGCAAAAAATAGAAAAAAGCCAGCAAATACGCTGACTTTCTCTACTTTTTATTTTCTAATGCTTTCAGTACATAATAGATTTTTAAAGCTAATTGGCATCGAAAACGCCCATCTCCTGTACGTAAATCTTCTTGTAATAAAGATTCAATTTTTTCCATTCTATAACGAAAACCTGGAATTGAAAGACTCAAAGCCTTTGCTGTTTTATTGACATTACCGCTATTGTTTAAAAAAACCTCTAACGTATGGGCAAGTGTTGCATTATTTTGCTCATCATATTTTATTAGCGGACCTAGCACCTCTTCATAGAAATGCAGAAGCTCCTTTGGATTTGTCGTCTTTAAAAATAGCATAATATGCTGAAAGTTTTCGTAAATAGCAGATTGTGTCTTTCCAGGTGCTGCATATTGTAGAAATTGACAAATCAGTCTAGCCTCATTGTGGCTGCTTCCAATTTCCTCTAACCTATCAGCATTTTTCCCTACACCAATTTGGAATATAGATTGCTTAAATCGTTCTTTTAATCGTTTCGTTAAAATGCTAACAAAGTCCGACATATATCTAATATCCTTTTCACAATCCTCTAGAATAAGTAAAATTTCTTGATTTTTAATGAAACACTCAATATTTAAATACTCTGTCATTAAAAAGCTATGCAAAATTTCTGGTTCCTCATACTCAGATGTGATGACAATTACACGATTGTTTTTACTCGGATCAAAATAGAAAATGCTGCGAGCCTTTTTAATGAGTGCCTCTGTGGAAGATTGTCTACTCATGACTTCATCTAAAAAATCGGACTTTTTTTGCCATTGGGACTGGGCAATTTGCATCTGTGTATATAAATAAATTGAGAATACCGTCACAGCGCGTTCAATAATCATTTCCTGTTCTCTCGTTAAGTCATTATGACTAAGAATCACTAAAGTCCCCAATTGTTTTTTCATCGTCATAATTTCATATTCATGTCGAAACTCCTTTTTCCTAAGTTTTCCTTCTAGATAGAGGTGCTCATCATCCTTCTGCATAAAATAATAGCCAATTGGCTTCATTAAATATCTACGCTCTATTGCTACACTACATTGCAATGCATCACTTAAAAGATGTAAGAGTTGATTTAACGTATAGCCCTCTAGCATTGCATGTGTCATTTGTTTGTGGATGGTGTCAGAATGCAGGATAGAATTATTCAATGATTTTAACTCATTATAAGTAGCGTCTAATTCATCAGCTAAGGATGTTTCTTGAAAATATCGTAATAAATCTAATTGCTCTGCTGTTGCATGCTCCTTAGTCCGAACAACAAATTTACAATAGTCATCACATTTACCACGACATTTTTCCTCAAAAACAACGACTTCTCTTGAATAAGTTTTTGCTAGAAAGCCTGCTACATAACCGATTAATGTCCAACATACACTTTCTTCACTAAAGCCAAAATGGCGGACATGCTCCTCCGCCTCGTAAGAATGGAACCATTTGCCTTCCATTTCAAATTTATCATCGCTTATTTCCAGTACATCAATTTCTACACTGACAACACCCTCTAAAGTATGGATTGCAGCGCCAGCTTTTATTAACTCTTTTAACTCTTTCCAATTGTACATTTTCTCAATAGAGTCACCAGCACTATAGCCGCATGCCCATCCATAGCGTAATAAAAAGCCCTTTGCTCGCTCCATATTCAACGTTTGAATAATATCACGCCTAAAAAAACCAAGTGCCTCAGCTGATTTTAAGATCATTCGATTCCCATTGAACTTTATAATGCCCGAACGTGGATTAATATCAATGGCATTCTCAAACACTAAACGATTTGCTTTCACTATATACACCCCCATAAACATGCAGTCTTTACAACGAAAAAGGCTTGTACATTTCTCCAAATCGAAATCACTAGATTGAAAGTGTTTACTTTTATTTAGTATAAATTTATTTTTTTGATAATTCAATTTATTGGAATGGAATTCCGGTAAAGTTTGAGTTTGCATTGATAGGCTGCAAAAAAATGTACTGATCCTTTGATGAATCAGTACATTTTTGATTTATAGCTTATTCACAAGTTCTAAAAGTGCAGTTAAAGAATCTACCTCATAAGTTGGTGTTACAGTAGCACTTGGAACATTGTTTTCACGATTAATCCATACATTCCGCATCCCAACACGTGATGAGCCTAAAATATCAGTATTTAAATTGTCGCCCACCATAATGGCATCATCAGCTGTAATACCTGCCTTCTCCATAACATGCTCGAAAATGGCGGCATCTGGCTTTCCTTTGCCAAAGTCTCCAGAAATAATAATATGGTCAAAATATGGCGCTATTTCTGGTGTAATTGTCAGCTTTAAGTTCTGTAGGCTTGGAGCACCATTGGTTAATAAAATGAGCTGATATTTTCCTTTTAGCTCATCCAGCACAGTAAATGTATCCTCGTATAAAAATGGCGATACCTTACGTTCAACCACAAATCGCTCACCAAGCTCTTCTCCTAATTGCGCATCATCAATCCCTAACGCTGCTAAGCCCTTTGTCCATGAAGCAGTACGATACTCTGGTACAATTCCCTTCATTTTTTGGAAGGAATCTGTTGGATCATCAAATGTTCCCCATAGACCTTCAAATGGGTTAATACCAATTAACACTGTATAGTCGTATGTTTCATAGCCCTCATAAAGCGTACGAGCTTCCTTTCGTACTGCTTCCTCCAGCTCTGATGGATCTACTTTATGTATAGTTGCTGCATATTGACATGTTTTTTCAAATGCTGTTTTAACCGATTTTTTATCCCACAGCAGTGTATCATCTAAATCAAAAATAATTGTATTAATTGACATTGTGTCAGCTCCTAGCTTCCTTTAATACTGCTTATTTTAGCATATTTTCAAAATATTTAGGATGGCATTTTATGTACATTCCTTCTAAAATCAACAAGCTATGCGTACCCTACGCACAGCCTGTCACGTACTATTTATTTTTATTACGCAGGCGTTCCATTAAGCTCTTTACCTCAGCTTTTTTTTGCTCTGTTTCTTCTAGTAAAATTTCAATATGATAAATGTCGTTTATTTCTTCAATTAACACACGATCGCCCACCTGTACTGGCTTATTCATGGCGGACTGTAATATGATTAGTTGTTCCTCTTCCTCTGGGTACTTCAAGAAAACTGCATAGCCATCTTCAATACGGTCTAAGGTATATTTAGTCGAGCTCACTAACAAGTTCCCCTTTCGCATTCTTTAATTGTGCAGCATCTCCATCATTTAGCCAAATTTGTTTCTTCGTCCACTTTAAATAATTTTGACCATCTCGCGCATTTGTTCCACTTGTCACATAAATAATCTTACCTGGCTGTAATGTCACATTTGGAAATTTGAATACTTGATTCCCTTCTATTGAAATAAGCTGCCAATCCTTCAACGATACTGCTTCACTACCATTATTTTTAATACCAACAATTTCATCTATTAAATCCTTACTAATAATCTCTACACTTGCGGCATTTGGAGGTGTTGAGATATTGGCTCCTGACCATTCTTTTGACTGCACATCATAGTTTACCCCATCTGTAGATACGATAACCGTTCCAGCTTCTGCGGTAGCATAAATCTTACTCCCAACAGCTTGCAAACGCTCAACGACTTCAGCATGAGGATGCCCATATTTATTTCCTTCCCCATAGCTTAAGACGGTTACTTCTGGATGCACTGCTTGAATAAATTTCTCCGAGCTACTCGTATTTGAGCCATGATGACCTGCCTTTAAGACTGTTGCCTGTACATCATTTTGCAGCATGTCTTTTTCTAATGCTATCCCCGCATCTCCTGTTAATAAAAACGAAACATTGCCATATACCATTTTTAACACAATCGATGCATCATTATTATCCGTTGCATGCTCATTAGCATTTAAGACCTTTACAGTAAGATCATCATCAAACGCTATATTTTCTCCTGTTGTTGGAACATGATAGGGAATATTCTTCGTATCAATTAGTGTCAGCATTTCTTCAAAGGTTTGTGATGTATGTACCTTTCCAGAATCATAAAATTGACCAATATCAATTGATGATTGTAACACAGGAATTAAGCCCCCAATATGGTCAGCATCTGGATGTGTTGCTACAACTATATCTAGCTTATTTACACCTAGCTCTTTTAAATACGAAACCACCTGCTGGCCTGCACCCTTAACACCTCCATCCACAAGCATTGTCTTACCATTTGCTGACTCAATAAAAATAGAATCTCCCTGCCCTACATCAAGGAAATGAACACGCATTTCTTGTCCAGCAGTTACTGGTACTTTTTCTGTCTTTAAAACCTCTGTACAGCCCGCTAATAAAAAAATACAAAGAAGTACTATTATTAATTTTTTCATCTTCTTACTCCCTTTCTATTTTTCTATTATACAAAAAAGAGTAGCTTGGAACTGCCCACTATTTTCTAAAATCTTCTATGATGAACTACTCTTTTGTAAGAGATTCTCAAATATTTTTTTGGTTTTCAAACGAATACATTCATAAGGCTCTTGCACTGCCTGTTGAACACTAACCTTATTATCTACTAAAGACTCAACAACAGTAAAATAAGTATACAATGCTGGTTTATCAATATCATCAATATTCCCTGACAATAAGATTGCCTGAGCATTGACTAATCTGGCTGCCTTCGCTATTCCTAACGGTGCTTTTCCATGTAATGTTTGGCGATCTGATTTCCCTTCCCCTGTTATAACGAATTGAGCCCCTTCTATATGTTGTTTTAATTGAATGGCTTCCATTACAATATCAATACCTGCTGAGAAGCTACTATTTAAAAAGGCTATGAATGCACCACCCACGCCACCTGCCGCACCTGCCCCTTTGAAATCATGTAATCGAATGCCATATTGCTCTTCAACAATGTCCGCAAACTGCTTTAAACAGTTATCAAAATAAGCAATTTGATGCTCTTTTACGCCTTTTTGAGGTCCAAATATAGCAGTTGCCCCCTGCTCTCCAATAAAGGGGTTATCCACATCACATGCAATAGTAAATTGTGCTTCAGCTAATCGTGAATCTAGACAACTACTATCAATAATGGCCAGCTCTAATAAAGCTGACACTCCATCATCAATTAATGAGCCATCCTCTTTTCTAAATTGCAGTCCTAGTGCCTTTAACATGCCAATACCAGCATCATTTGTAGCACTACCGCCAATGCCAATAATAAACTTCCTAAATCCTTGATCTAGAGCAGCTTTTATTAATTGACCCGTTCCATATGTTGATGCCCGTTGAGGATTTTTTTCATTATCCTGAAGTAACACTATGCCAGATGCCTGAGCCATTTCAATAACACATGTAACATTATCACCAAGTACACCATATTTCGCCACTATTTCTCTCCCTAAAGGATCAAGCACCTGCGCCGAAAAATACTGACCATCAGTAGCCATAATAAGCGATTCCAATGTGCCTTCTCCACCGTCTGCAACTGGTAACATCACAGTATGAATTGATTGGTCCACCTCCATGATTCCTGCCTGCATTGCATTTGCTACCTCGAGGGCTGACAGGGTTCCCTTAAACGAATCTGGACTAATAATGACTTTCATTTTATCCCTCCTCTTTTATTTTTAACATGATTATACTTCAGAGCAAACACTCTTGTGAGCTTGAAAAAGGCAACCTGAACAACTCAGATTGCCTCTACCTTATGCTTTATATAATTCATCTAAAAACTCAATTTTTTTACCTATAGCATCCTCAAATGTCATGATATAGGCAGCAGGATCTTTTGGATTATGGAACTGCGTAATTTTCCCTGTTTCAGGATGAACAAATTTAGAAGAAGCGCCACAGCCGATTCCTAAAATTGTCTGTACCTCTTCCATGATCACAATATTATAGATGCTTTCCTCACCAGCTTTACTATAGCCGACATTTTCTAAATTACCTAAAATATTTTTTTGTCGATATAAATAGTACGGAACATAGTCATTTTCCTTTGTCCAATTTTGTGCCATCTGCATCATTTCTGCAACAGTATCGCGATCCGCTACTTTGTATTTATCCTTATTACGAGTCATCTCTGATGCACGTTTAAATGATAGTGTATGAACAGTCAATGACTCTGGTTGCATCTTAGCAGATTCCTCTAAAGAATGCTGGAATTCCTCGATACCTTCATTTGGTAAGCCGATAATCAGATCCATATTAATATTGTTCATTCCTGATTCACGCGCAAGCCAAAACTTATCAACTGTTTCCTGAACCGTATGATGGCGACCAATTGCCTTTAACGTTTCATCTGTATAAGATTGTGGATTAACACTTATGCGGTCAATCCCCCATTTTTTTAACACTTCTAGTTTTTCTGTAGTAATCGTATCTGGTCTACCCGCCTCAACTGTCACTTCGCGGATTGTTTCAGGATGTGGAAAAGAATCGTACATCGTCTGATACAATGCATCCATTTCATGTGCCTCAATAGATGTTGGCGTGCCACCACCCCAATAAATAGATGTGATTTTCATATCGTTGTCCTTCAGCCATTTACCCATTTCTCTTAATTCAATATGTAGCCCCTCTAAAAATGTAGTGACACGGCCATGCTTTCGGTTACTTCCAATCGCATATGCGGGGAACGTACAATAGGCACATTTTGTGGGACAGAAAGGAATTCCGATATAAACACTTATTTCCTTTCCAATGTTATCGATATCAGGAATCGTCACTAATTGTCGTTCAACAATATCTTTTAAGAGTGCTACCTTTTGTGCAGACAACCGGAAATCACGAATAAGTATGTCAGCAATTTCTTTCTCTGTCTTACCTTCTTTTCTAAATTTATGATAGAGCTTAGTCGGACGGACACCTGTTAAAATACCCCATTGCTGTTGCATCCCTGTATATTGTTCAAGCACATCTAAAAATACATGAGACAGAGCACGTTTAATACGGATATTTAGCTCACGTCCCTCAGCCTGTGTATCATATTGAATATGATATTCATTTGTAAATTGCTTTCCCTCTACCTCTAATACTGCTTTTGTAGATATAGAACAATCCTCAGCAACATGATGCTCGAAGGATACGGACATGTCGGCTCCATCAGACTTTGCTTTTAGTTTGGAATCCTCAAAAAATAAATTTGCTATATGGTTTAATACGCGAATCCAATCCTCTGGATAATTTTGATCTATGTGAATAATTTTCATTTTCTTCGCTCTCTTCTTTCAAAATTACGGCATCCATAGTGTAACAAATTTTTATTAGGTTAAGCAAAGTTACAAATAGAAGTTTTAAATAACAGAATATTCCGTCTAATAATAGACAATGTAAGTTATTCACTTTATAATTTTTAATAAAGGTGGTGTTGATAATGGTTCTTATAAAAAATAATTATTTTTCTTCCGCTCCAAGCTTTATTCACCAGCTAGAAATATTATTTCATCACTTTAATTTAGAACGATGTGATGAAAAGACCATTTACATTACTATTTTATTAAAATATCGCTTGCATAAAGTTCCTTGTGATCTTATTTATATTATGGATCAAGAAGAGATTTACGGTGCTATCTCTATCAACAAGCACTATGAACAGGCACGAAAATTTATCCAGCAACATTTTCGACATGCTTTACTGTATTCAGATGAATTAATACTAGCGAGAAATTTTATGCAAACTTTTCATTTCAAGCGAAGTGTTCAAATCTTTGCAAAGAAGTATCCGACATTTATCTTAAATACTCCTAAAAGCAAAAACAGTAAGCTAGAATACCTCCTCTAGCTTACTGGCATGTTGTTGAAATACTATTATGTCAATGAAATCAAGGTGACAAATTAAAAAGTATATCCCTTTCAAAACGACGGGTTAATCTCCGTTCCGCCTGAGTGCTTTGTAGCTGTCGCTTTGCTTTCACTACAGAAAACATTTGCCGCTGACGCTTCGCTTTCGCGCAGAGCAGAGCTTCCTGGGGAGCGTCCGATGAGCCACTTGGGGCAACAGATGTTTTTTGCGCGTAAGCGAAGCGTCAGCAGCAGGAGGTTGGTCACGAAGGCGTTGTCACAGGACGTGACGATTTTAGCCTTTGTTCCCCTAATGTGCTCGCTCCATGGTCTCATCTGTGACGCTGAATCCCCGAGGAGTTACTCAGTCTACACTCCAATCAACCATTGCTCATTCATTGGTATTTCACATAAATGTATAGTGATAAATTGAAGTCTTAACCATCACTATTTTGCTCAAAATGGAGCTTTGATAACATTTTTCTATGCGAAAGCAGCGCGACAGCCATAAGTAACTTTATGTAAAGGTAGAAATTTGTTTTATGCATAAAAATAAAATGTAGGTTGGCAGTTATAGAATTGTACCACTATTCTTTCAATTTAATGATGGTATGTAACATGCTTTTACTTTACTTTTGAGGGAAGAAAATATTTAAAGTTCTTCACTATTGCAGATTGGAGTGCAAGGCTACTCGACTCCCGTGGGATAGCGAGACAGATGAGAAACTGAGGCCAACACGAGGTTGGTCACGAAGGCGTTGTCACAGGACGTGACGCACTTAGCCTTCGTTCCTCCAGCGCAGGAAGCGGCTCGTCGCTCGCCCACAGGAAGCTTTGCTCTGTGCGAAAGCGAAGCGACAGCAACAAAGCGAGTAGCCTGGAACGGAAATCACCTTCATTTTGACTAAATATTCACAAAGAGTCCCTTGACCATTTAGTTTTTTTCAACACTATGACAGTAAGCTAGAATACCTCCTCTAGCTTACTGTTTTACTTTGAAACATATTATTTTAGGAATTCCTCAACAAACTCTATTGGTACATATGTTTTATTCGCTTCTAGTAATGCAGGTGCTACATGAAGTGGATGTAAGGCTTTGTTCACACCAAACATTTTTTCACCGCGCGTAATTGTGAAAGATAAATTACCTTTTGTTATAATTGCCCCTTTACCCGTTGACTCTACCGTAAAACCGCGTTTTTCAGCAATCAGGCGCAAAGGAACCATCTTCGTTCCTTCTACTTCATATGAATCTGCCTCAATAATGGCTGTAATCTCTGCTTCAACAGTATTTTCTGCTGTATTAGCAAATTTGTTTTCAAGAATGATTACTTTCGAAGGTGTGGTCTGAGCTGGGATGCTTTTTGTAGAAGCTGTATAGAAAACCACTAAATGCTTCTCTGCTAAATCCTTAGCTGCAACTTTCTCTCCCTGTGAATTGAAAAGCTCCGTCTTTTCTCCAATATTTAATTTTAAAATATCATAAGTATTTTTTAAGTCTTCAAAGAAATAATCAACCTCAACAAATCCAACTTCCTCTGTTTCAACAATGACAACATCAGGATTGAATTGTGGTGGATAGATTAATTTTTGAGGCTTGTTTGCAAATGTATAGGCAACTATTTTATCTCCCTCTTTAAGATCCACTTTCTTCCCTGTATTATCGAAAACAGGTGTTTCATTTGTAATTTCTAAAACATTCGTTTGTTCGCCAGCTTTTACCGTGTAATATGTAATTTTTTCACCAGTATGGACTTTCTCAACTATCCCATGTGTATTGTTGAAAATGTGTACAGGATCAATTTGAATTTGCGGTGCTTCTGTAGGCTTTTCATTGGCTAAAGCGACTGGAACTACTACACTTCCAAATAATAATGCTATCATTGCTACAGGTGCAAACTTTTTCATGTTCATAAAATCTCTCCTTATTATTTAGATACATAGTAGTAGTCGATTTTAAATGGTAAAAGTTTCATTTAAAAAAACCATCATTTGATTTAACAGGACCTAAATTGTAAAAAGCATAAAATATAAAGGGTATGATGGACTAGGAAATGCGGTTAACAATATTTATTATTCGTGATGCCTTTGCTGTATTCTACGGGTTGAATCTTGCCTACTATTTCCTCGTAAATAGTCATATAGTATTTCTTCTTGCGATTTTAGTTACTATAATTTAAAAATATAATAGTTGAAAAATGTGATTATAGCAAAATCAACTTCGTTTGTAGTAAAGCAGTTTGATAGTAAAGAATAGGGGGGAGTATGATTAAAAAAATTATTGTTTTAATTATTTGCATTCTTTGTATTTTACCATTCACGTCTACAGATAAATTTTCGGCAACAATAAGTGATAGGGACCAGAAAATAAAACAAATTGAAGTTGAAATTGAGAACAACATGAAAACACATGATATTCCGGGAATGGCTTTTGCACTTGTTGATTTTAATGGGATTATTTATTCTAAAGGTTTTGGAACATTAGATATCCGAGAAGATACACAGCAGATTGACGAAAATACAAACTTTAACTTAGGATCGCTTTCTAAAGTGTTTACCACAATAGCTATTATGCAGCTTCAGGAGAAAGGACTTTTACGTATAGAAGATCCTGTTGTTAATTATCTTCCTTGGTTTAAAACAAGTGATGATTTAATGTCAAATCAGATTACTATTAAGCATTTACTTAATCATTCAAGTGGTTTGCCTAGTCGCCTCAATGTTCATGAAGTGAAAAGTGTAGATCGATGGGAAATTAAAATTCAAATTAGTGATAAACTACGTAATGTTATGTTAGTTGCGAAACCCGGTGAAACATTTGAATACACCAATATGAATACAGATTTGCTGCAAATAATTATTGAGGAAGTTTCAAATGTTCCTTTTACAAAATATATGGATGAAAATATTTTTAAACCTCTCGGAATGAACAGAACAGGGTATTTTACATTTGATGATCAACATCTTTCCAATACAGCAATTGGACATCGTTATCACTGGGGTAAAATTAAACCTTATAAGGAAGAGTTAGTTTATGCTACCTCTAGCTCGGCAGGGTTATCCTCAAATGTCACAGATTTAGCAAAGTTTATGATGTGTCTACTAAACGAGGGGGTAACTCCTATGGGTAATCTGATTCGTTCAAACAGTATTAACGAAGTATTCCAAGCTAATAATTATGGTATTGGGTACAATTGGTATATATATCCGCAAAATATGTATATGGAGGGTGGATTACCTGGCTTCACTTCAACGATGGTTTTAAATTCTGATAAATCATTTGGACTTGTTCTCCTATCAAATTCGAAACAAGATATAACATTCCATTCTGGTTTTAATTTATTTAGAATAGTGGAAGGAGGAACTCCTAAACCTTTATTAGGTGAGGATTTTCCAAAGGTGAAATCTGCCGCTAAAATAATTCTTAGTATTACAATCTTCATTTGTACTATTTTAATCTATTTAGTAGGAACAACATTCTATAATTTAGCAAAAGGAAGACATACAGTAACATTTGTGAAACCAAGTTTTAGTAAATTTTGTATGATCATTTCATTGCTAGCATTGTACTTCGGAGTAATGTATTATATCTATGTTTTATTTCCTTATTACGTGGGAGTTCCTTCGTTATTCGACTTTCAAAAAGAACCAGATGTCACATCAGGATTGATGATATTAAGTATAATGTATACATTATTATCTTTAGTTTTATTCTTGAAAATCCTAATAATTCAAAAGGTTGAATTAAATTTATTTAAATGAAAAAAACCTCATTAAACTATCTTGTTAACAAGTCGTTTAGATAGTTAGAAATTAAACAGCCTTAAAGAGCCTTCTACAATATGATTTGTAGCGAGGCTCTTATCAGAATTAAATACCTTTATACTCATTTTAGATGAAGGAATTTTTTCAATCAAAGGAAGGTGGTTCCTCCATATTATTACAATTCCCATTCAAAGGGGTGTGACACGTATAAGGGTTGTCCATTGCATTTACTAGTCTAGTCTATTTAATGACCAAGATGGTTTTTGGACAATGGTTCAGTTACTATCTTTCAGTTTCGCTTAATCCTGTAATGTCTATGCCATTTAAGGCTTGTGTAGCTAGACGGTCCGCTTCTGAATTCTCTTTCCTGGAAATGAGCTGATATTCTGGTTGAATATTAAGATCCTCTAACTTCGCATCAATTTTATCTGCCCAGCTCGATAAATCCTTTTCCAGCGCAGGCCATTCCCCACTTAATTGATTAATTACGACTTGAGAATCACCAATGAAACAAACAGGTAAATGATGCACATTCAGTAAATCAAGCTCAACGATCCCTAAATAAAGCGCTGCATATTCTGCCTCATTATTGGAATTTAGCTCTGATGAAAAGGCATTTCTTCTTAATCTATATGGTTTGCCATTTTGCTCATAATAAATGACACATCCTAGCCCTGATTGTTTTGTAGCGCGATCAAAGCCACCGTCAAAATAAACAGTAATGTTATGTGGCTCTGTCTCAATTTCCTTTAAATAGGCCTTCAGCTCCTTTAGCGACCAGTTTGTTTCCTGTCGATCAATACAATGCAACGATTTAACTCTCCCTGTTCGCTCCATATCCTCAGCTAGTAGTACTGCTTGAGCTGCTGGCATTTCTTCTGAACGGAGTACAGTTGTTGCACCCTTTAGCGCCTTATATGTCCATTCAATAATTACATGCATAGTACTTACCTCCATATTTTTTAAATTAGTGTATAAAGTGAAAACGTGCCTCGACATGGAGACACGTTTCTTTCCTAATTGTTATATGTGCAAATAATAGTTTATTTATTCCTAGACCCTTAATTAGCGAAGGTTACTTTATATTCCCTCATACAATGTTTGTATAGGCTTTACTAAAATACGATTTACCTCTTCAATCACCTTGCTTAATTTCATTTCTGCTTCAAGCATTGAAGATATTTTTTCATTTTGCTGAGCAAGCTGAGACGCCTTTTGAGCGTACACTAGTTCATCTTCCAAAAAATCCTCACCCGCTAATTGCTTTTTCTGTAGCTCAATTTGAATTTTACGGAAGTTTTTAAAAACATTTAATGCCTCTTCATCATTCTTTACAACTGAAACCGCCTTTTGCAACTCTTCGAATTCCGGTGTTTTACGGAAAGTTGCCTCTAAAGCATTAATTTCATTATAAATATTAACCATTCTTTTATTTCCCCTTTTTAAATAAAGTAGACAATTAACCCTTGCACAATCCCAATCAAGCCACCAAGAACTGCACCTAGTACTGTAATCATTTTAAACTCACGTTTTGAAATGCCTAGCACAAGCTCCTCTAGCTTCGCCACAGGGAAAGAATCAACCTGCTCTCGAACTATTTCCTGTAAATTTAAGCGTTTTAATACATCCTCTAATTTCTCTTCTGCTTTAACAAAAGCTTTTTCAATAACCTGAGGAATGACTGTTTCCTTCATCCATGTATTACCCTCTGGCCAGTAATATGAAATAGGTTGTTCCAAGCGTTCCTCAACTGCTAGCTGCTCTTTTACATAACCTTGCACTTTCATTAATATTAAATCAAATCGAATATCCTGTAAAAAATCCATCGCAGGGCGTTCTTTTAATTTATCCCACTCCTGTGTAAAGATTTTCGTTAATAATGCTGTTGTACCTGGTGCCTGCAAGAATTTTATGAGCTCGCGCTGAACCTTTGCCACAAGCGAAGAAGAGTCACCTAAAAACATATTGATCATTCCACCAAGTGAACCTTTAGACGACAGGAAATCATCAATCATTGCTTTTATAGTTAACTCGCCCTCAGGTGATAAAAAATAATCCTCACCCTTCTCTAATATATGACGAACTGCTACTGGAATCTTTGCGTCAATTGTTTGTTGAATATCTGCCGATAACAGTGTATGAATTGACTTCGTTGATAATGTATTCTTCATCGACTCAAATTGTCCCTCAACAATTGCTTCAATCTTGTTTTCAATTGTTGTTGGCATATGAGAAAATCCAGCTAATGTAAGCCAATCTTGAATCGTTTTATCATTTGTAAAAATAGTTTCTTCTACCTTTGTTTGTACAAACTGTTCTACTTTGTCCTGAATATCTTTAGAAAAGAATTTTTTCCTAAAGGTTTCAGGTGTTAATAAATAATTTACAACCGTTAGTCCAAGCTGCCTCGCTAATTCATCACGTCGTTTTGGAATAAGTCCTGGTGTAAATGGTACACGCCAATTTTTAATATATATTGCTTCATGTGGACGAAAAAGCATTTTTATAGCTAGGTGATTCGTTACACCACCGATAGCAGCTCCAATAATGGCCATAAATAGTAAAGTCACTAGAAAATTATCCATTAGTACCCTCTCATTTCAATTGTATTCACGATTGGCGGATTTTGTCGCCTATTGCACTCATTATAGCAGAGCAAGGATTTTCAGCGAAAGAAAAACCCCTAGATAATTCAACACCTTTCAATCATTTTCTTTAGGTGGAATAGTTGCAAATTTACTACTATCCTTGAATAATAATAACTACATATATAAGAAATGGGGTTTGTTTATGATTCAGCATTTCAATTTTAAGCCTTTATTTGAAAATTCGCAGCTTCCTGGCTGGGCTATTTCTTTCTTCTATCAACGCGAACGCTATACAGCTGAGTATTTAAAGGATGGCAATATCCAATGGACTGGATCTATTCCACCAAACGAAGAAGATGTTAAAAAAATGATTCATGAGCTTATGTTGTATCATGTGTACGAATAATAAAAAGTAGTACCTTTCTCGTGTAATCAGCTTTTAAATATACCCATTTTTTACTAGTGAATGCAGATCATTTATGCTAAAAATATTTCCATCTATTGAAATCGCCGCATTTTTCTTATACATTTATGTTATCAACTTGATAATAAATGTTTTGTATGCAGGGGGCTATTTCAATGAGTAAAGTCACACTTTTAGATGACTTAAACAGTTATAATTCAAAAGCATTAATTCGTGCAAAAATAAAAGAAGTTTTTTCCGAATTTTCTGCTAAAATTTTTGAATTAGTAGATGAAGCTGACACTATCAATAGTAAAAAATTCGAGTTACTTTCTGGCTATAAAAGTGATTTTTACAATGAATTTTGCAGCCAATTAAAAGCCTTAATCGACACTCCGACTAGCTCATTCGGAAAAAAATCTGTAAAAAATATGTATTTAACGTTTAATGGAAAAAATTATCTTTTAACACAGCAAGGTATTACGGAAAAGGCACCTGTTACCATATCATCCTTTACAGGCGAAATCCCATTCAAAGAACCACTTCATGATGTTGAAAAAGCGTGTTTAAAATTACGCTTCCAACAAGAATAGTATTTAAAGCAGAAGGAGCCCTCTCACTTGCTGAGAAGGCTCCTTTGTTTGATGCTATTAAAAATAATTCATTTAAAAAATTCGCAGATAAAGCTCTCTTGAGATTTTTGACGTGTCGTTTTTTATGAGATAAAATGCTTCCTTCTCTAAATAAACTATCTTTGCTCCTTTTAAAGGTAGCACAATGATTTTTGATTTTCAATATTTTGACGTTAGTAAAATACGGATTGATCATAAAAAGTGGTTGTCAATATTTGTGTTTTGCATCTAAATATTTTATGATTGAATCATCCAACAATTTTTTAAATCATAGGAGGTGTACACTTTGTTTACCTCCCTCATTCGGGCGGGGACAAAGGAATTATTTGGACGGAGACATAATGGAAATAACCATAAGGTTGGCGGCATTTGCCCTACTAATAATAATGACAGGATTTTTCGTTGCAACTGAATTTGCAATCGTTAAAGTAAGATCTACACGTATTGATCAATTGCTTGCCGAAGGGAATAAAAAAGCAAAAAATGCAAAACGTGTAATTTCAGATTTAGATGAATACTTATCGGCATGTCAGCTAGGTATTACCATTACAGCACTTGGTTTAGGTTGGCTTGGTGAACCTACATTTAAGATTATCTTGAATCCAGTGTTTGAATTTCTAAATTTGAGTGAAAACATTACTACTGTCCTTTCATTTATACTTGCATTCTCAATTGTAACGTTTATGCATGTAGTTATGGGGGAATTGGCGCCAAAAACACTTGCCATCCAAAAAGCAGAATTTGTAACATTAAATCTTTCTGGCCCATTAATTTTATTCCACAACATTACGTATCCAATCATTAAGCTATTAAACGGATCTGCACGAGGCTTAACAGGCCTTTTCGGCTTGAAAATGATGTCAGAATCAGAAGTAGCCCATACTGAAGAAGAGTTACGTATGATTTTGTCGGATAGTTTAAAAGGTGGAGAAATTAATACTTCAGAATATGAATATGTGAACAGCATTTTTGAGTTCTCTGATCGTCTTGCGAAAGAAATCATGGTCCCACGTACTGAAATCGTTGGTATTGAAAAAGAACTAACGATTAGAGAAGTATTCGATTTAATGGGCGTTGAGCAATATACCCGTTACCCAGTTATCGATGGTGACAAAGACCATATTATCGGCTTAGTTAATATGAAGCACTTATTAACCGCTTACATTAAAGATCCTGCAAATGGTGATAAGCCTGTGATTGACTATATGCAGCCGATAATTCGTGTGATGGAAACAACACAAATTAACGATTTACTACTTAAAATTCAGCGTGAACGTATTCATATGGCCATTTTAATGGATGAATATGGTGGAACATCTGGTTTAGTGACGATTGAAGATATTATTGAGGAAATTGTCGGCGATATTCAAGATGAATTTGATGAGGATGAGATCCCTGAAGTACAAGAAATTGCAGAAGATCATTTTATTTTAGATGCAAAGATGCTAGTAGAAAATGTAAATGATATGCTAGGTACTGACATAGAAGATGATGATATAGATACAATCGGCGGTTGGTTTATGACAAAGCGCTTTGATGCAGTCGAAGGAGATAGCATTAAAGAACAAGGCTATGAATTTATCGCAAAAGAATTAGATGGTCACCATATTTTATACTTAGAAGTTCTGAAGTTACCTGAACGTGATTTATCAAATGAAAATGAAGATGTAAATGACTAAAAATTTGAGTGTTTTATTTACTGTGTTACGATTAACATCGCACTAAACAGATACAAGCTATAAAAAATGTATATAGCTCACAACCTATAGTGGTGGGGAGCTTATAGCAATAACATGATAAACTGTAGCAACGACTCCCTTTCAAAGAAGGGAGTCGTTTTATAATGCCCGAAAGTTTTGCGAGGAGGAAACAAAATGGAGCTTTATACAAATTTACGTCAAGGGGAAAAAGGTGCTTGGTTATCCATCGCAACATATTTGGTACTAAGTTCTATAAAATTAACAATCGGCTATATTGGTGCATCAGAAGCGCTAAAGGCAGATGGATTAAATAATACTACTGATATTATCGCCTCTATAGCAGTACTTATTGGATTACGAATCGCACAAATTCCACCTGACTCTAATCATCAATATGGGCATTTGCGTGCCGAAACAGTTGCCTCACTTGTCGCATCATTTATTATGTTAATTGTTGGCTTACAGGTACTTATTAATTCGATAAAAGGTCTTTGGGAGCCTGTTAGTACAGCACCATCATTAGTAACTGCCTATGTCGCAATTGGCAGTGCTGTAGTGATGTATATCGTTTATCGCTATAATTTAGCACTTTCTAAAAAAATAAAAAGTGCAGCTGTAAAGGCAGCAGCCTATGATAATCGTTCAGATGCGCTAGTAAGTATTGGTACAGCAATCGGGATTTTCGGAGCTATTTTCGGCTTTCCTATTATAGACACAATTACTGCACTTCTCGTTGCACTTCTAATTATTAAAACAGCAATTGAAATCTTTTGGGAGGCTGTTCAAAGTCTAACTGATGCATTTAATATCGAAGAAGTTGAGACTTTGTCTGTCCTTATTCGTAATGTTGATGGAGTCATCGAGTTGTTAGACTTTAAGGGGCGCGCCCATGGCAATATGTACTTTATCGATGTAACCGTTACTGTGGACCCTTACTTAAACGTCTTTGAAAGTCATCGTATTACAGAGGAGATTGAAAAAACGATTACTCGTGAAAATCGATTCTGTCAGGTACTCGTGCATATTGAACCACATATTGAAATCATTCCTCCAGCAAACGACAACAAATCTCCTACCAAGTAAATGGCAGGAGATTTGTTGTTATTTGATTGCTATATAAATATCAACCTGTGCTTCTTGTGGGTTGGCACATCGTTCATCATATCTCTCAAAATCACCTGTGTATGCTCTTTCTATTTCTGAGCTGGCAAACCAAGCCCAGATATCTTGCCAAGCCTTAATTACAATGTCTGGCATTGACCCTTTATCTGAAGTAAAAACTAAATATTTAGCAGCCGGTATTGTTTTTACGACCATCCCTTGTGTGATTTCATCTGTAGCTGCTACTTCCACTCCAAGGGTAATTGAATAATCCCCATTAACATCTGTTTCATAGTCCGAATATAGACCGAATATAACGTTATTGACTGGATTTTTTATTTGTCTCATCACTTCTTGCTGATAAAAATCTGACCATAATTTAGGAATTTTAGCTTGAGGCGTAATTTCATTGGCATTGCTCGTTTGAGCTGAAATCCCTACGATTTGAAATGATTCTCGTTCTATCATGGTTGGTTGTTTTATTTCTTCTCTTCTCCATCTTTTTAAACCTGGTAAGAAAGAAGATAACATTTGGCGTGCTTCTTCTTCAGCCATACCATCTTCCTTTAAATGTGGTACACAAATCTCAACCATTTCCTCAACTGTCAATCCTGGCTGCTTAAACTCTCCTAATTCATAACAATACATGCAATAGTCCTGACTTTTCTGACCTTCTTTATCTGTTCCTAACAATGCTTCATTTGCTAATGGCATACCACAGCTTTGACAATAACTTTGCATATTTCATCCACCCTTCATACTATTTGTTACGACTATAGCAAAGGAAACCTGACAGCTGTATGTCATCTTTTTTAAATAAAAATTAAATACCTTTATATAGCTCTAGAATTTCCTGTGCTCGCTTTTGCACAATAGCTCTAACATGGGGCGGTTCTATAACTTTTATACGGTGACCAAAGCTTAAGAGAAAACCATATAGCCATTCATCCTCTGGCAATGAAATATTAACTGTTAAATTTTCATGATCTATATGCTCTGCGCCAAATGTTTCTTCCACTAAAGTTGTTATTGCTGTATCGAATAATAGCTTTAGCTTGATGACATTTTGGGGGCGATGCCACTCTTTGTTCCACGGTAATTCAGACAAATGAACTTCTTTGCGCTGGAAGGTTATCATCTCATCTTTTAAATTTTTCATTCTAGCTATTTTAAATAAGCGAAAGTCTTTTCTTAATGTACAGTAACCGTAGACATACCATACCTTTCCTTTTTGTACTAATGTATGTGGCTCTAAAAAACGAGTGGTTACTTGACCATGTGTTGTAGAGTAGGTGAAGCTTACACAATGTGCCTGTTCAATTGCTTTTTTTAATAGTGTAATCTGCTCCTTAAAAACAATAGATGGTCCCCAAGGGCTAAGATCAATAAATAGTTGATCAATGGATTGTTTTATTTCTTCATCAGCAACACTTGTTAATTTTTCGAGCACTGCTTCCGCATGGGCATCTTCATAGGTTGTAAGTGCACTTTTAATAGCAATGGAAAGTGAGGCAAGCTCCTCCTTTGTCAGAACCTGTTTATCGACACGATATCCCTCTATCAAACTTATTCCACCGTTAACCCCTTGCTGGCTCAAAACAGGAATTCCAGCACAGCTAAGTGTTTCGATATCACGATAAATGGTACGAACGGATACATTAAATAATTCAGCGAGCTCCTGTGCCGTCACTTTTTTTCGATTTATTAAAATCATTGTCATCATTAAAAGACGCTCTAATTTCATGTTACACCCATCCCTGCTGCTACTATTTTTATTGCATAATGTCATTTTAGTCATCCATCAAGCATTTTTCATCACAAATTAACTATTTTGTTTTGCATTTTAATTACTAATATCCTATCTTTTTTAAGTATTTTTTAAGTACTTTTTGAGTTTTATTTAAGTCGAATGTACTATAATAACGCCTGATAAATTATTACAATCATTATACTATTTTTACAATATAAGAAAAAAACAAGTTTAATACAAGAATTTATCAGGAATTATTTGATTTCGCTAAGAATAGTTTGATAATAAACGCTTATACAATTATTTCAATTCTCTTAACACAACAGACAAAACTTCCATCCTCTTTATAGAGCGCTGAAAACTATAGTATCTATTTGTGGCAAAGAATTTAGTGCTTTGTTTTTATGAAACCTCAATAGGATTATGAAAAGTAAAATTACGAGTACTAAATCTTAGTGTCAAATTTTTATTTTTAAGTGAAATTCACTTATTTAGTGCTCACTATATATTAGGAAGCCTTTTCAAACACAATGAACTAGAGTTTAATGGTTTTCAATTTAATTGTAAAAAGGAGATTTTGATGTGATTAGAGCCGTTTTAATAGACAATGAACCACTAGCTTTACACTATTTTCAAAATAAACTACAAGCATTTCAGCAAATACAGGTGATGAAAACCTTTACTAGTGTAGAGACATTTCTTCAGGAGCTTCCAACATTAGAATTTGAGGCAATTTTTTTAGAGGTAAAGCTCAATGAACTGACTGGACTGGAAGTAGCTGATATCGTCAAAACGGAGCGTCCATATGTTAGTGTTATTTTTATAACTTCCCATCAAGAGTTTGCATTACAGGCATATGATATCGGAGGGCTTGATTATTTACTTAAACCAATTAATCATGCTCGTTTAGAAAAGGCTATTGCTCGAATTGAGCATGAATATTCCATACAGCAACTCATTCAGAAGGCTTCGAAAACGATGCTAAACGTTCAATGTTTCGATCAATTTGCTGCCTATAGCAACAATAGTTTAATTGCCTTCAAAACGGAGAAAACAAAGGAATTATTTGTATATTTTATTTTACATCCAAACATTCCTATTCACCGTGATTATTTAATAGAAATTCTCTGGCCTGATTTAGACTATGTACGGGCAAAATCGAATCTTCATACAGCTTTATCTTATTTAAGAAAAACCTTAAGCAATATAGGTTATGCGAACTGTATAATATTTTCCAATAAATATTATATCTTTGAAAAGCCTAATATTCTTTGCGACTTATATGATTTTCAAAGATATTATGATGATTTTTCAAAGCAGGAGTTTCCACCTATTTCCTTAATTAATCAATGTATTTCCATTTATAAAAATGGGCTTCTTATTTTTGACGATTATGAATGGGCCACAGCCTATAAAGATAAATTGACTAAATCATACATAGATTTATTAGAAAAAGGTTTTCAAGCTTCCATCTTAACGGATACGTCAAAGGCACTTGAGTTCTTAAATAGCCTACTAGATTTTGACCCATATAATGAACAAAAACTTCAACACTATTTACACATTTTAATAAACACTGGGCTATACGAACAGGCATACAGGGTATTTCAAGACTATGAACAAAAATTAAAAGAAGATTTAGGCCTTTCGCCAAGCTCAACATTACTAGAAATTACAAATAAATTTTTTATTCAAAAATAAACAATCAATGTCGCCTTGGCGTAATTGTAGCTGCCACTGCCGCTACGCTTACGCGCATAAAACATCTGCCGCTTTGCTTTCGATACAAAAACCATCTGCAGCTGTCGCTTCGCTTTCGCTACAGAAAACATTTGCTGAATGAAGATAAAAAAACGACGGGCTACTACATATTTGTAGGAACTCGCCGTTTTAATTTACCTTTTACACACCACTACCCTCTGTCAGTCCGTGCTTTACAGCATAAAGAGCCGCCTGTGTTCGATCCTGCACCTGTAGCTTCGTGAAAATATTAGATATATGGGTTTTTACAGTTTTCTCTGTAACGAATAAGGAGGAAGCAATTTCTCGGTTACTTTTCCCTTTTGTTAGCTCTGCAAGTACATCCTGTTCACGAGGTGTTAGTGGGTTTAATGCATGAGGTGCATTTTCAGATTCTTGTCGATCCATTTCTAGCGTTGATGTGGCCTCTGGGTGAAGAGTATTTTCGCCACGCATTATTCGACGAATAGACAATACCAACTCATCTGGTTCTATATCTTTTAATTGATAACCAGCGGCACCTGCCTCCATAGCTGGAACGACATGATCCCGATCCGAAAAGCTTGTAAGCATCAAAATTTCAATTTGTGGCAATTTCGCTTTAATGCGCTTAGTAGCCTGAATACCATCCATTTCAGGCATGACTAAATCCATAAGGATAATATCTGGTTGTATGCTTTCTGCTAAAGCAACTGCCTCCAGTCCATTTTTTGCTTCCCCTACCACTTCAATGTCTTTCTGCGTTTTTAAAAAAAATAATAATCCACGACGTACTACATGGTGATCATCTGCAATTAATACACGTATCATTCTCTTCCCTCCTAATATGGCAAACGGATTAACAGCTCTGTTCCTTTGCCAATTTCACTAACCCAATCAGCTGCACCGCCAACTGATTTTGCACGATCCTTTATTGACTGCAACCCCATTGAAAGTAACTTCGTGTTATTATCGATGACAAAGCCTCGTCCCTCATCACGAATCACAAGCAAAATGTCTGTAGATGTAACCGTTATATATAATGCTGCTTCCAGCACACCTGCGTGACGACGTACATTATTAAGTGCTTCTTGTGCTACCCGAAATAACGTTTCTTCAATACGAGAGGGGAATTGCAATACACCTGAAACTGTTACATGCAACTTTAAGCCGAGCATTTCAGCATATACTTTAATCGCTTCAAGCAAACCATTTTCTAAACCCTTTGGACGAAGCTGCCAAATTAATGCTCGCATCTCCGTTAAGGCATCCTGTGTTAAATGTTGAATTTCCTTAAATGTTTCTTTAATAGCTTGATCATTTGTCATTTCAATACCGGCTCTCGCTGTTAGAGTAACTGAAAAAAGCAGCTGATTAACCGAATCATGTAAATCTCTAGCTAGACGGTTACGCTCCTTTACGAGTGCCATTTCTTGTTCCTGCTTTGTCAGTAAAATTCGCTTAATAGCTGACCCCATCTGAAAAGCAACAGATTCAAGTAAAGCTAGCTCCTCCTCAGAAAAACGCACTTTATCCTTTGAGGCAACATTTAAGACCCCAAAACGTTCTTGTCCTGACTGGAGAGGCACTGTAGCATGGTGTGTAATACCCTCATGATCCCCGACATTCGCTGCAATCGCACTTTCAATGCGCTGGCATTCAATAATATTGGAGGCTTTCTTTAATTCCTCATTACGATAGCGGGAAACACACCAGCAGCCTCCCTTTTTTAAGTAATGGCAGTTTTTGAATTCCAATGCATCTGGTAAATTTTCGTGTACAACAAGCTCTGATCGTCCTTTCTCATTGATAAAAAAAATCCAGCCTGTTTCAAAATTTGTCCCATTTAAAAATCTCACAAGTGCACCCTTTAGCATTGTCACTATTTCAGTTTCTTCATTTAATAGCTCTGCAATCTCTTTTAAAATACTGATATTCGAATGCTCATTCTCTCTCACAAAAACACCTCTTCTTCGGCATTACTAATGTTAATGATAACATTTCAAAGTCTCAAACGTCTGCCTGACCCGTTCATACTTTAGACTGAAATTCTTTTAAAAAGTTATGCCTTATTTTGCGTAAGTTAATTTACTTATAAAACTAGAAGAACTATAATCGTACAAGGATATGGTTTAATAAAGGGGAGAATAGATATGTCTAAAAAAGTAGAAAATGGTTTATTATTTATTTGGATTGTCTCTGTCGTTGCAACACTAGGGTCCTTATACTTTTCTGAAATTCGTCACTATGAACCTTGTAAAATGTGTTGGATTCAGCGTATTTTCATGTATCCAATTGTCATTATGACAACAATTGCTTTTATACAAAAAAATGCACGTATTGCAGCTACAACAGCTGTTTTTGCCATTATGGGTGGCAGTGTATCTCTTTATCATTACGGAATTCAAAAGCTTAGTTTTTTAGCAGATACCGCTCCTTCTTGTGGTCTTGTTTCCTGTACTGGTCAATATATTAATTGGTTAGGCTTTATCACAATCCCATTTTTAGCACTAACTGCATTTATTTTAATTGCAGGGGCAAGCTTTTATGTAATGAAGGCTGTAAAAGCTGCAAAATAATTAAGAGACCGTGTTCTACAATTGGGAATACGGTTTTTTCTACGGAGGATGATTTATGTTTCATTATGAAATTAATGAAGATGATTTAACTATTGAGGAACTGCTACGTAATCATTGGCGACTTGGTAAAAAATTAGTCCATGAATTACGAATGTCAAAAGCAATTACAACAGTGAACGATGAGCCTGTTCAATGGAAAGCCCCACTTCAATCAGGTACAATTTTAAAATTTTCGTTTCCGATACCTTCATCCAATTATCAGCCTACACCAGTATGTGCAATTGATATTATTTATGAGGATGACCATTGCTTAATTGTTTCCAAACCAAAAGGTATGGCAACACATCCAAATGATGCTCGTGATACTCATACTTGTATGAACCATGTTATGGCACATATTAAAAAGCAAGGTGGAGTTTATGCAGAGCATGTCCATCGACTGGATAGAGGCACACAAGGTTTATTGCTGGTGGCAAAGCATCCTCTTGCAAAGTCAATCTTTGATCGTATGATTGAAGAAAAATCTATTATTCGCACATATGCTGCAGAGGTACAAGGAAATTTACAAGCTTCTACAGGTACAATCACTGAACCCATTGGGAAAGATCGGCATCACGCAACAAGACGTGTTGTCTCCAAAACTGGTCAGCGTGCAGTCACCCACTATGAGGTAGTAGCCCGCTTTAAAAGTTCTTGTATTGTCCATCTCATCCTTGAAACAGGTAGAACACATCAAATCCGAGTGCATTTAGCTTATATTGGGCATCCTATTATTGGTGATACAATGTATGGTGCAAGAGAAACAGCAAGTGGAGACTATGAGCTTCATGCCATCCAATTAGAATTTGAACATCCATTTTTAAATAAGCAAATTGTTGTAAAGGACAAACAGTAAACCTTTGCTTAGGTTTAGTGAGTTGCTCAAAATCTTAAAAAGCGCAGGAAATCAAAAAGGTTGATTTCCCGCGCTTTTTTGAGGTAAAAAATTTTACTTATACTTCAAAAAAAGTATAAATATATTATTTGATATTTCTTAATCTATTTTTTACAACAAATTTAATATACATTTACCATTAATGGTAATGACGAAGAATTTCTTTCATGATAGAATAAGAGTAAATTGTCAGTCATCTGACATATTATGAGGGAGGAATTCATTGATGAAATGGGTTAAAAGTATTGCAGCAACAACTCTAGTTGCTAGTTTATTAGCAACTCCAGGTTTTGCAGCTCATGCAGCGGAAACAGCACCTGCAGCTACAAAGGATGGTTTCAAACTAACAATTTTACATTCCAATGATACACATGCACATGTTGAAGCTGCTCCACAGCGTGCTACAAAAGTAAAGGAGCTTCGCGCTGCAAACGCTAACACTCTTCTACTAGATGCTGGTGATGTTTTCTCAGGTACACTCTACTTCAATCAATTCTCTGGAGAAGTTGATATGAAGTTAATGAACTTAATGGGTTATGATGCCATGACTTTTGGAAACCACGAGTTTGATTTAGGGTCAAGCCCAGAGGGACATGCTGCACTCGCTAAATTTGTAAAGGGAGCCGATTTCCCAATATTAAGCGCAAACCTAGACTTTTCAAAGGATTCTTTATTTGATGGCTTACAATTTAAAACTGTCACAAAAGACTTCGAAAAAGGTAAAATTTATAACGGTATTATTAAAGAAGTCGATGGAGAAAAAGTAGGTATTTTTGGTTTAACAACTGAAGAAACTCCTTCTATTTCAAGCGTTGCTAATGTTCAATTTGCCAATTATATCGACTCTGCAAAAAAAGCAGTAGCAGAATTTGAAAAACAAGGTGTTAATAAAATTGTTGCTGTGACTCATTTAGGATTCGATGATTCAAAAGATTTCGATAACGATCAATTACTAGCGGCAGCTGTAGAAGGTATTGATGTAATTGTTGGTGGCCATACACATACTAAATTAGACAAAGCTGTGAAAGCAGAAACATCATTTAAAAATCCTACAATTATCGTTCAAACAGGTCAATATAGTGAGAATTTAGGTGAGCTTGATTTAACGTTTGATGATAATGGTGCTGTTGTTAAATACTTTGGTCAATTACACGCTTTAAACGATAAAGATAATCCGGTTGCAGCAGACCCTGAAGCAGCTAAAATTTTAGCTCCATATACAGACAAAATTACTGCTGTTAAACAACAATCTACAGGTAATACAGCTGTTTCAGTATTGGATGGTAAACGTGGTCTTTGGGGCGTTCGTGCTGGTGAAACAAACCTTGGAAACCTAATTACAGATGGTATGCTGGCGGGTGCCAAGAAAATTGACCCAGAAGTACAATTTGCCTTCCAAAATGGCGGTGGTATCCGTGCAGGCATTGATGCAGGAGATATTACAGTTGGTGAAGTAATGACTGTCATGCCTTTCGGTAATGCACTTGGTATTGTAAAACTAACAGGAGCTGAAATCTATGACATTGCCGAACATAGTGTAAAAGAATTTCCAAAAGAATCTGGTGGCTTCTTACACTTCTCTGGCTTACAAGTAGAATTTGATGGAAAAGCTCCGGCTGGTAAACGTGTAAAATCTATTAAATTAAATGGTAAAGAGCTAGACAAAGCAACATACTATAAAGCTGCAACGAATACCTTTACTGCTAAAGGTGGAGACGGCTACGAAACACTTGAAAAAGCCTATGCCGATGGCCGTGTAAGTGAGCCTGGTACAATTGATTATGAAATGTTTATCGAACACTTAACTACATTGAAAAATGTTGATCCAAAAGTAGAAGGACGTATTATCGCAACAATTCCATTTACAGATATCGCAAAAGGCTCCGAAACAGAGGGCTATGTACGTGATCTTTATTACCGAGATTTAACAAATGGTACGACTGCAACAACATATTCTCCAAATGCTAACTTAACTCGTGCTCAGGCCGCTTCATTTATCGCACGTGCATTAAAGCTGGAGGCAAAAGGCAAAACAACATTTACGGATCTTGGAAATGTAAATCCTGCAACACAAAAGGAAATCACTGCTCTTGCCGAAGCAGGCATTGTTAAAGGTGTAAATGGTAAATTCAATCCTAATACAAAAGTAACTCGTGCTCAACTTGCATTAATGTTTGCTCGTGCATACAATCTTCAACATGATGCAAAAGCTGGACTAAAAGCTGATTTCAGTGATATTGCCAAATACAACATTGAAACTCAAGAGGCAATTGCACTTATGAAAGACTTAAAGATTGTTAATGGTTCAAATGGTAAGTTTATGCCAAGCAATAACGCTACACGTGCTCATATGGCAAAAATGCTTTCTAACTATATTCCTTATGTAAAAGAATCAAAATAATATAACTGAAAAAGTCGATTTGCTTCAATATGGTGCAAATCGACTTTTTTTAATTTTCCAATTTAACAAAAGACAGATTTCTAATATAAAAAGTTAGCTTTTTAGTGCCCTCTTATTTAGAAGAGCGGGATCAGCTAAATTTAAATAGTTAAAAATTGAATTTGAAATTATCTGGATCCTGCCCAAAGCGTTCATTACGGTTTAAAGCAGCTATTTGATCCATCTGTGCTAAGGATAACTCGAAATCAAAAACCTGTGCATTTTCCTCAATACGACTTGGTGTAACAGATTTAGGAATAATTAGGGTATCTCTTTGTAAATGCCAGCGTAGTACTACCTGAGCAGCTGTTTTGCCAATTTCTTGTCCAATCCTTGTAATAACTGTGTTATCGAGCACACCGCCACGCCCTAGTGGAGACCATGCAGTCACAGCAATATCATGCTCACTACAGTAAGCTCTTAAATCATTTTGCTGTAAATATGGATGCTCCTCAACTTGATTAACCATCGGCTGAATATTTGCTTTTGCTAATAGCTTTTGTAGATGATGCTCATGATGATTCGAAACACCTGTTGCCCGAATTAACTTTTCATCGTATAGACGTTCAATGGCTCGATACGTTTCTTCAAATGTTTCAGGTACTGCCCAATGTGTTAAATACAAATCTAAATAATCCATATTTAATTTTTTCAACGACACTTCAAAAGCTCGTAACGTTTCATCATAACCTTGGTCATTATTCCAAACCTTTGTTGTAACAAATATATCCTCACGCTTAACGCCTGAATAGCGAATGGCTTCGCCCACTTCCTCTTCGTTACCATAAAGAGAGGCGGTATCAATTGCTCGATAACCAAATTTAAGTGCTTTATCAATAGCTTGCAATGTTTCATCACGCTCTATCATTTTATAGACACCTAAACCTAAGCGAGGCATTTCTATACCATTTGTTAATGTTTTTGTTGATTGTAAATTCAAGAATAACAACCCCTTTCTTTTCCTAGTTCCATTATACAAAAAATTGGTTTTAAGAAAATAAGGAAAATTCTTGAGAGGTCATATCTACGCCATTAAAAACCTAGTCCTTTTTCTCTTCTTCAGGGTCGTCTACTTGGATAGGATCTGGAATACGTTCGTCCTCCACTAGCTCTAAGCCATCACGTAAATGCTCCATCTGCTTTCCTAAATCATGCAAATCTTTAAAATTTCTAGCCATTGTGCCGTTTTCGATATTCGGAACCTTTTTTTCCATTATCATCACCTCTCTAATAGTGTTCCCTAAATTAATATGACTGAACCATTTCTGCCATATTTTATTTCACTATGTCATTTTATTTTTCTAGTAGATAAGCTATACTAAATGAAGATGTCTTTATAAACATGAGGAGGGTTCTTCCATGAAATTAATATTAATTCTTGGTGTAACTATTGCATTCTTATCTGCTATTTTCACTGCTGGTTACGAAGGCGACTACAAATCAGACAAATAATACCTCTAGAAAATCACTAAGCATATGAATTGCTTAGTGATTTTCCTTATATTCCACGAGAAGAACCACTTCAGGTACTTCTCTTTTTTATTTCGCCTTGGCGTAATTATAGCTGCCGCTACGCTTACGCGATAAAACATCTGTCGATTTGCTTTCAATACAAAAACATTTGCTGAATGAAGATAAATAAAATTCTTGACTTTATGTACTTTTTAAAATAAACTTACTTACATAAAGTAAGTTGATAACAAAAGATAACTTTTAAATATATGGAGGGGTCATTATGCATTTTCATGAAAAACCAAACACTTATGTCACTAATGTTGAAATTAAAGTGAGCGACTTACAACGTTCATTAACCTATTATCAGGAGGTTATTGGCTTTAAAGTCTTACACCAAGAATCCCATAAAGCCACTTTCACTGCAGATGGAAAAACAGCTTTACTAACAATCGTTCAACCTGAAACTATAGAAGAAAAAACGAGATTTACTACTGGACTTTACCATTTCGCACTTCTATTGCCCTCACGTCGTGATTTAGCAAATGTTATTAGTCATTTTCATAAAAATGGTGTATATTTTGGGGCATCTGACCACGATGTCAGTGAAGCGCTCTATTTAAGTGATCCTGATAAAAATGGCATTGAAATTTATGCTGATCGACCTGAAGATAAATGGACTTGGCATTCTAACCAAGTGCATATGGTTACTGAACCGCTTAATATTCAATCGATATTAGCAGAAGGTAATGATACATGGAGTGGACTTCCTACTGGTACAGTAATGGGTCATATTCATTTATCTGTATCTAACTTAACAGAAGCAGAGGAATTTTATACAAAAGGATTAGGTTTTGACATTGTCACACGCTATGGCACACAAGCATTATTTATTTCTACAGGCCGCTATCACCATCACATCGGCTTAAATACTTGGTACTCAGAAAATGCGCCAAAACTTGGTGAACATCAAGTCGGCTTAAAAACCTTTTCTTTGCGTTTAGATAATGAACAACAAGTAGCAACAATGAAAGAAAATCTTCGTGCTATTGATGCTCCTGTTACTGATATAGCTGGGGGTTTCCAAACAGAGGACCCTGCTGGAAATAAAATTTTATTAAAATTTTAGGAAGGACATTCTATCCGTCAGTTTTTGAATTTTATCACCCTCTTTTTGGATTCTATCCGTCAGTTTTAAGGTGCTATCCAAAAAAGGCAGTTCTCACATGTTGGAGAACTGCCTTTTTTAATGTAGCCCTGGGTAACCTTGTTGCCGTAATGCTTCATATATAACAATAGCCGCTGTATTCGACAGATTCAGTGAACGTACATGCTCACTCTGTGGAATTCTCAAGCACATATGTCGACGCTCGTAAGCAAAATCCTTTGGCAAACCTGTTGTTTCTTTTCCGAACATAAAATAAATATCGCTGTCTCTATCACTAAAATCATGTGTTGTGAATGGCTCTTCACTATATGTTTCAATTAAATAAACATCACCATTTTTTGATGCTTCTAAAAAATCCTCTAGTGAATCGTGATACACAACATTGACACTATGCCAGTAATCTAACCCAGCACGCTTCAGCATTTTATCGTCTGTAGAAAAGCCAAGAGGACGAATTAAATGTAGTGAGGTATTTGTTCCGGCACAGGTACGTGCAATATTACCTGTATTTGCTGGTATCTCTGGTTGATATAAAACGATATGCAATGGCATAAGGTACACTTCCTTATTAAAAATTTCAAATGTAAAAGTAATTCTTATCTTAAAGCCTACTGTTAGGTTGGTGCTTCTCTGTCATTAATTTTTTGAGCGATTTCTCCCCAAAATTGAACGGTATACCACACTTTTCAAGCGTTGACCCTCACATGAAGTGCTCCCTTTATCAAGTTATCCTGAGAGATATTCACTCATTCACCCTATTAAAAAATTGTAACCCTTTGTCGATTTCAATGCGTACCTCTTCGTTACTTTCCTTACCCTTCGCCTGAAATAATGCGGAATGGGCTTCTTTCCCGCCTATCCTACCTAAAGCCCATGCTGCTGTCCCTCGAATAACAGGACGATCATCCTTTTCTAGAAGTGCAATTAAATCTGGTACAGCCGCTTCTTCTTTAAAATGGGCAAGGGCCAATATAGCGTTACGTTGAATGGGCTTCTTCCCCCGCCATGAGCCAGAAATATGTCCAAACTTATCTTTAAACTCACGATTTGAAATCTTCAAAAGAGGCGTCAGCAATGGCTTGGCCAGCTCTGGATCTGGTTTAAATTCCTCATGTATCCAATTGATTTTGCCTTTATTTTTCGGACATACGGTCTGACATGTATCACAGCCATACAATCGATTGCCAATATGTGTGCGAAACTCATCAGGCAGTGTTCCCTTTGTTTGCGTTAAAAAGGCAATACAGCGCTGAGCATTTAGTTGCCCTCCCTCTATTAACGCTCCTGTTGGACAAACATCTAAACATAAGCGGCAGTCTCCACATTCATCCTCCATAGGCTTATCTGGTGCAAAGGGGATGTTTGTGACAAGCTCTCCTAAATAGACATAGGAACCAAATTCGGGTGTAATAATGGCGCAGTTTTTCCCGCTCCAGCCTATTCCCGCACGTTCAGCAACTGCTCTATCAACTAGAGCACCCGTATCCACCATTGATTCGATACGGACACCCTCTACTCGCTCTTTTAGCCAAGCCGATAGTAATGTCAATCGTTCACGTAAGGCTGTATGATAATCGATTCCCCAAGAAGCACGGCAAAAAATCCCGCGTCTTGCTCCTTTTTTGCCAACAGGTGCATTCTGCATACGCGACGGATAGGCTACAGCTATCGCCACTATACTCTCTGCTCCATCTAACAATTGTAGGGGTTCAGTTCGTTTTTCAATATCACTTTCCTCAAAGCCGGACTGATAGCCAAGTTCCTGCTGGCGGCGCAGTCGATTTTTCAATTCTGTAAATGGAGCTGCTGTTGTAAAGCCAATTTTGTCTATACCAATGGACATTGCATACGCTACAAACTCATGTTGCAGGTCATGTATGTTCATTTTATTTCCAACTCCTTACATGATACAATAATAGAAATAGATAAAGTAGGTGGTGTTTTATGGATATATCAATTAATCAATCCCTATTGACACAACATCCCGAGCTAAAATTCGGCATTATCCATTATACCAAAATTGTTGTAGCAGAATCGCCTCAAATGATTAAGGGTCGTATGCAATTGTATCAAGAAAATCTCTATCTAGAAGTGCAGGAGAATCCTGTTACGCAACGTGAAGGAATTGCAGAATGGCGACGTCTCTGGAAAAAGCTTGGTGCTGATCCAAATCGATACCGTCACTCAGCAGAAAGCTTAATGCGTCGTATTAGTAAACAAAATTATTTAACACCCTACCATTCAGGTGTAGATTTAAATAATTTCTTTTCCCTCCAATATGAAATTCCAGTAGGCTTATATGATGTAGATAAACTACAAGGAGATATAGAAATTGCATTGGGCAATGAAGATACTGGCTATGAAGGCTTAAATGGACGCTTTAATTCATTAAATAAAATTCTTTATAGCTATGATGCAGAAGGAGCATTCGGGTCACCATTTGTCGATTCTAAGCGTACTTCTGTTTCAGAAGAGACGACTGAGGCACTACAGATTTTCTACCTTCGACCATCCTTAACAGAAGAAAATGCAACTAAGCTCTTAGCCTCAGCAGGAAAAATGTTTAACCAAATTCATGGAGGCGACTATAAAGTTACCCTATTAACAAACGTAGTACCGGCAACGACACTTTAAAAAGGACGTGTTTGAATGATTAATCTTGCGGAAGCCGTTAAACTTAAAAGTATTCTAGGAAAAAAAGTTCAGGAGCTTATTAGTGAATTACACCGAAGTGCCTTTGTAACTGTGGAGAAGGGACAAACCCCAAAAACAAGTAATCGTGCAATGAAGACCATTGAGGAAGAATTAGCTCAAGTACGTCTCGATGCTCGTACATTAGATCGATTAGTCTATGAAGCAAATATCAATAATTTAGTAGAATTTAAGGGTGAAACATTGGCTTTAGTAGAAGCTATCGAGCTCGCAACACAGCTCCGTGCAGACGCTGAGCTTTGCAAACAATTTAGTATGCATGAAAAAGAAAGTGTACGAATGGGTTATGGTGAAAATACAATGCTTTATGAGATTGCTATGTATGAGCCAGATGCATATCGTGAGCGTGCCATTCAACTAGAAAAAGACGCCCATAAATTATCAAATCTAATCAACTCAAAAAACTATAGTGTTACTATTAACTTCGATGACTCTCGATATTTTTAAACAAATAAAACACCCCAAAAGTTAGATTTTCAACTTTTGGGGCACTTTATGAAAAACTCTTCTCTAGTTAGCTAAATCATAATTAACTTCAAATTGCCCTAAATCCAGATCAGCTAAAAGGAAAGTTATATTATAATTAGAATCAGTATATGTATGACTTTTCTTCTCTTCATCTAAAGCTTTACCTAATTCTTCTTCATTTTTATCTAAATCTAAGCCAATTGCATCAGTAATTGACATTGCTGATAAAAATCCTTCTTCCCATTCGTCACCCTCTTCACTTACCTCACTAGCAGGGCTACCTTCTACGGAAATATTATAGCCAATTAATTTTTTATCCTCATTATATTTAGCCACTATTTTATAATGACCCTTATATTTTATAAAGTCCGCTTCCAATAAAGTTTGTGAAAGGATGTCGTCCTCTTTCATTAAATCACTAGTTACTGGCTCAGGAATTTTCTCTAATGTTATAGAGTTCTCTGCATCCTGTTTATATAAATCAACTCTGACATTGTATTTTTGAACAAATTTTTCTACAGCAGCTTTCGATTCAGTATCTACCTCATCATATTTTACTGGAACAATTTTTTCTTCTTGTACTACCTCTTCTTCTTTTACATTCTTCTCTTTTTCCTTCTCGGCTCCTTCGCCAGAGCATCCAACTAGCATTAGGGCTAGTAGTAAAAACAAAGCCTTCTTCATTAACTTATTTCCCCCTAAATTCATTTCCATATTACTAAATATACAAATCGAAATTATTATTCTATAAAATATTTCCGCATTCGCACATTACAATTATGATAAACTAATACTAATATTTCCATAGTATTTATTAACTAATTTACAATATTTTATATTACCTTTAGTCCTCTTGCTGTTAAGGCTTTCCATATTCCTTGAAACTGTATACAATAGATGTATGGAGTCGAATTGTACTCCATCTTGGATGCGTTGTTTTCAATTTCGCTTTTTGAAGCAAACTTTGAAAAAACCAATAACATGTGACCTGTTACCGTATGACCGATGACCGATAACCAACTATAGGCAAAGGCTATACTCAGCTAACTTGATTATTTTTTGAAAACACCATCCAAAAGCTCTCTTACATCTTGTATGTAGGAGAGCTTTTTATGTCTAGTTTGCCCTACTAAAGGACAGAATGTGGATATCCAAAAGAAAGGGGTCAAACAATGACAAACCAAAATGAGTCAACACATCAAGATGATACAACTTTAACGAATCGACAGGGGCACCCCATTACCAATAATCAAAATTTAAGAACTGTCGGTAATCGAGGTCCTGCTACACTAGAAAATTACGATTTTTTAGAAAAAATGAGCCATTTCGATCGCGAAAGAATCCCTGAACGAGTTGTACATGCTCGTGGTGCAGGGGCACATGGTTACTTTGAAACCTATGGTGGTGTTGGTAATGAGCCTATTTCTAAATATACAAGAGCAAAGGTTTTTCAAGATAAGGGGAAAAAGACACCAGTTTTTGTACGTTTTTCAACCGTTATACATGGTGGGCATTCCCCAGAGACTTTACGAGATCCACGCGGCTTTGCTGTAAAGTTTTATACAGAGGATGGAAATTGGGACTTAGTGGGCAATAATTTAAAGATTTTCTTTATACGTGATGCGATGAAGTTCCCAGATATGATTCATGCCTTTAAGCCGGATCCAATTACAAATATTCAGAATGTAGAACGCTTTTTTGATTTTTGCGCAAGCTCCCCAGAAACCTTCCATATGGTCACATTCGTTTATTCTCCATGGGGCATTCCTGCAAATTATCGAATGATGCAAGGCTCTGGTGTTAACACATATAAATGGGTGAATAGTGAGGGCAAAGCTGTCCTTATCAAATATCATTGGGAGCCTTTACAAGGTATTAAAAATTTAACCCAAAGAGAAGCTGAGGAGATTCAAAAGAAGAATTTTAATCATGCTACACAGGACTTATACGATGCAATTGAACAGGGTGATTTTCCTGAATGGGAATTAAATGTACAAATAATGGAGGACGGACCGCATCCTGAGCTAGATTTTGATCCATTAGATGATACAAAACTTTGGCCGAATGATCAATTCCCATGGTATCCAGTGGGTAAAATGGTGTTAAATAAAAACCCTGAAGATTATTTTGCTGAGGTTGAGCAGGCAACTTTCGGTACAGGTGTATTAGTAGACGGATTGGATTTCTCAGATGATAAAATGCTACAAGGTCGCACCTTCTCATATTCTGATACTCAGCGTCATCGTGTAGGGACAAATTATCTTCAGTTACCAATTAATGCTCCTAAAAAACGAGTAGCTACCAATCTAAATGGTGGTCAAATGATGTATAAGCGTGATTTAGCACCTGGACAAAATCCACATATTAATTATGAGCCTTCTATGCTAAATGGATTAAAGGAAGCAACCCAAACAGACAAAGAATATACACCACATATAGAAGGCAAACTTGTACGGGAGTCTATTGATCGTCAAAGCAATACTAAACAGGCTGGCGAAACGTATCGGAATTTTGAGCAATGGGAGCGAGACGAGCTTCTTGAAAACTTAATTCGTGATTTGTCCGTATGTAATATGGCTATTCAAAAGGCAATGATTGCTTTAGCAGAGGAAGCTGATAAAGAATATGGTCGCTTGCTAAAAGAAGGATTACAAAAGGCTGAAAAAAACTCATCTACATCAAAGCCTCTTGGCAATATTGATGGTGACGATGCTCCTAAGGATGCAATTAATAATGGACATGATGCAGAGCCATACTAAGAATAATAAAGCAGCACTCTACATAAGGGACAAATGCCCAAATGCAGAGTGCTTTTTTAATGCACACCAGGTAAAATTTTTAGTACCTTTTCCTGTGCATCCAAAATGGCTTCAGCCCCTAATGGAATGGCAATATTTGTTGTTTCATGGCCGATTTTAAAGCCTGCTACAACAGGAATTCCTAACTCTCCAAAATACTCCTTCATCAACATAAGAAGTGCTGCTTCATCTGCTCCTGTCTGCGTAAAGGAACCAATCACAATTCCTGCTAACTGCTCAAGCTTTCTTGCCTGCTTTAATTGTTGCAGCATCGAATCTATTCGTGGAATGGACTCTGCAATCTCCTCTATCAGTAAAATTCTACCCTCTGTCCTAACTTCAAATTTTGTCCCTATTGAGCTTACAAGACGACGTAAATTTCCTCCAATAATTTGCCCACGGGCTACACCATTTGCAATTGTTGTTAATGGTGAAATTTCTTCAGTATATTGTATTTCTATTGGTGAAAATAACTGTAAAAACATCTTTTTTGATAGCTCATCAATTCTTCCAACAGACATTAGTAAAGGTCCATGAAACGTTACTAAATTAGCATATTCATTAATGGCACAATGTAAATATGTAAGATCAGAGAAACCCCAGAAAATTTTTGGATTTTCCTCGAATAGAGCATAATCAATTTTCTCAGCAATACGTGCAGAGCCATAGCCACCTTTCACACAGAAAATAGCCTTGACCTCTGGATTTCTAACCATCTCATGAAGATCAGTTAGTCGCATCTCATCACTACCTGCTAAATAAGCATGCTTTGCTTGAATCGTATCCCCAATAATATAGTGAAGACCTAAATCATCAAGAAAAGATAGTGCCTCTCCTAGCTTTTCGGGTTCCACAAGACTCGATAAAGCCACTATGCCAACTGTATCGCCCTTTTGCAAATGTGGTACTGTACTTTTCATCCGAATTCCTCCTTCTTTTTTCCTTATTCTAGCATACTGATTATAAGGAGAGCATTGATTATTCATGGCGTTAGTGGCTATAATTATCCATAATATTCTTACTGTAGAGGAGTTATAGCATCATGAAAATCCCACCATATGTGTTATTAATGCTCGCAACTCTTTTATGGGGTGGTAATTTTGTTATTGGACGTGCAGTTAGTAGAGACATCCCACCTCTTACACTAGCCTTTCTAAGATGGTGTGTCGCCTTCATCGTATTTTTTCCCATTGCTTATCGGAGTTTAAAGCATGAATGGCATATGCTCAAGGCAAATTGGCCAATCGTTATTATTTTATCTCTAACAGGTGTTGCAACATTTAATACCCTTGTTTATATCGGTCTGCACTATACAACGTCTATTAATGCATCTTTAATGAATTCATCAACACCTATTATGATCTACATACTATCCTTTATTTTTTTGAGGGAAAAACTATCAAAATATCAATTGCTTGGAACTGCTTTATCACTTAGTGGTGTCACTTTCATTATTTCAGGAGGCTCCATTGCAAGCTTAGTTGATTTTACTTTTAATAAAGGAGACTTAATTGTACTTATAGCAGTCTTCTGCTGGAGTATTTATTCCCTCCTCATTAAGCATTACGCCAAACGCTTACCAGGGCAATCGACATTCCTAGTAACCATTTTTACTGGAGCCATTATGCTATTACCATTTTATATCTATGAAACCGCTACGCTTACGAATTCGATTCATTGGCAGTGGTCATCAATAGCAGCCATTCTCTATGTTGGAATTTTCGCATCCGTTGTTGCCTTTTTAAGCTGGAATAGTGGGGTTGTACAGTTAGGTGCAAATAAGGCAAGTATTTATTTAAACTTCATCCCTGTATTCGCTTCCATATTTGCAGTACTGTTTCTTGATGAAAAGCTTCATGCCTTTCAAATTGTTGGAGGACTTGCTGTTGTTGCAGGGGTCATCGTATCAGGCAGAAAAGTGAGCTGAATTTTAATTCTATCCATCGATTTAGTGATTCTATCCATTGGTGCAAGAGATCAATCCAGCAGTTTATGTTTTTATCCATTTAAATAAGCGTAGACTCCAATTAAATTGAGTTCTACGCTAGGCATCTATTTTGTTCCGCCGTAAATAACCGTTACATTTGGATGATTTAGTAATTGACTTGCAGGGAAATCTTCATTGATGATTCCACTTTTTAATCGTTCAATTGCCTCTAGCTTTTTTTCACCAAATGCAATTAACACGATTTCCTTGGCATTCATAATCGATTGAATTCCCATTGTAATGGCATTTGTTGGAACATCCTTAGGATCATCAAAATAAATCGCATTTTCAGTACGGGTTGATTCAGTAAGTTCGACTATGTTCGTGAGCGATTCAAAGGGTGTGCCTGGTTCATTAAAGCCAATATGTCCATTCACGCCAATACCAAGAAGCTGTAAATCAATGCCCCCTGCTTCCTTAATTCGAGCATCATACGCTACACACTCCGCAGCTAAATCCTCTGCCTTGCCGTTTGGTAAATGTATATTTTCTTCTTTTATATCTACATGATTAAATAATTGCTCATGCATAAATGTCCAATAACTAGCTGGACTTGTTTGATCCAAACCTACATATTCGTCTAGATTGAACGTGATAACATCTTTAAATGAAACCTGTCCAGCTTGTTGTCGCTTTACTAACTCCTCATACATTCCAACAGGTGAACCACCAGTTGCTAGTCCTAAAATGCTTGTAGGCTTTTCCTGCAATTGCTTAGTAAAAATATTTGCTGCCACTTTGCTCATTTCATCATACGAATTGACTTCTATCCATTTCATTGTTGTCATTTATATACCTACCTTACAATAATTTATTGTGAACTTAATTGGAAAATAGTTTACTAAATAGTAGCTAATACTTAAATTTTACTAGTTATCTATCTACTTTTCTATTATTTTCTTTTAAAAAGATTATACGTGTAATCTCAAGCTAATTCGGTTATGTTAATAAATAAGGAAGTGAGGCGATAGTATATGAATTCACAAATATTACAGTATTTGAAACATATTCATTTTCAAGGTCCTTTAACTGAGCCGACTATTAAATTACTTGGGCAGTTACAAACAAATCATTTAAATTTAATCCCATATGAAAACTTAGATGTTGTTTTGAAAAAAGGCATCTCCTTCTCTATTCCTGATATTTTTCAAAAAATAATCATTCATAAGCGCGGAGGCAATTGCTTTGAACTAAATATTTTATTTAGCTGGCTTCTTCGTGAGCTTGGCTATTCAGTGACAAACCGATACGCACAGTTTTGGCGTAATCTTGAAGCAGATACACCTATCGAGGATGTACCTATGCATCAGCTATTGCTCGTCAATTACGCTGGACAATCATATATCACTGATGTTGGCGTAGGTGCACTAGCTCCGTGTAAGCCCGTTCCACTAATAGCAGGTCATCAACATCGCGAAGGTAACGAGCTTTATAAAATTGAACAAGACAATGTAAATGGCTGGATGCTGTATGAACAAACAAAACATAATTGGCGTTTACTCTATAGTTTTTTAGATGACGCAAATGATGCAAAGTTCGCTCCAAGACTTTCAAAACAAAAAAATAAAATTGCTATGATTCGTACTCCTCATGGTCGACATACAATGCTTAACAATGAATTCCGAATTTACGAGGGACAATCCCTAACAACCTATACAACCCAGAATGAAAAAGAATGGCTACAAGCCCTTCATCGTTTTTTTCATATTTCATTGGATTAGATGCTTCATGACAAAAAAGCAAGCCTCCTTATTATAGAAGACTTGCTTTTTCTGTAGGGAAGAGTTAATTTTTTGTACGATCAAGAAGCTCGTAAATAACCTCATAATTGTAAAGCTCTTTAACTAAACCAATACCATCAACAAAGTAATATGTCCATACATTATCACTGTAAACGGATTTTTCCTCTAGTACAATGACATTATTATAATTGACACCACCTGCTCGAACAGTGCCATCTGTCGCTTTAACAGTAATTCGTATTCCTGAAATAACTCCGCCATCATCTTCATGTCTAATAACACCAATTCTAATCGGTAGTGAGAAATATATATCATAATGTGTACTTTCATTACTCGCTAATCCCTGAGCATAGTGAAGACCCTCACTTAATAGATACTCTTCATCAAATAACTCGTTTGAATTTAAATCAGTTATTTTCCATACATCATTCTTATTGTTATTATGACTATATTCATATTTTAATGTATAGCGATTCTTATCATTCAACGAATAATATGAATATATGTAGTCATATTTAGTATCTTTTAAAAGATCTGAATTCGATAATGTTAATGCGCGAGCCAAAAATGCTGAAAAGTGAGCTCGTGTTAAAGGTAAATCAGGCTTAAATGAGCCATCCGTATAGCGTCTTGTTATATTTTTACTTGCTATTGTGTAAATTTCCTTATAGCCCTTCGTCTTTTCTGTCACATCTGAAAAATAGTATCGCTCAGATTCCTTTAATTTAAATGCTCTTTGCAGCACAATAGCCATGTCCCCTCTTGAAAGAGTAGCCTCTGGATTAAATTTCTGCGCTGAATCGAAAATGCCATAGTTGTGCACTGCTGCAATTTCTTTAAAATAGGCATGTGTAGTCGGGACATCCTGATACTTTGGATCCTTCACATTTGCTGTTTGCAATCCTAAAGCGCGTGATAACATAACAGCCGCCTGCGCTCTTGTTACATAGGCATTCGGTTTAAAAAGGTCATTTGGATAACCATTAATAATTCCTTTTTCCACTAGGTAATCAATTTCCGTAATCAAAGTATTATCATCAGATACATCTTTAAAACTTGCTGCATGTACATCCTTTAGTGGTATTAAACAAACAGCTAGTAATAGTACACAAGCTATTTTCAATATCTGTTTCATGACTCCCCCTCGCTTTCTCTATTAATCATTTTTTCCAAGCCCCTACAATCATTTAGATTATTTGTTTTGAATGATGCCAAAGCCAAGCCCAGTTGGATCTACCATATAGGCAAGATAAAATTCATCGAACTCCATTTTGTCACGAACAATAATGGCGCCACTCTCCTTTGCTTTAGAAATTGCTTCATCGATAGAATCAACTTCAATTTGAATACGTGTTCCAAAAGGGAAATCATGCGGTCCTTTTCCAATACCACCGTTAATTCCTAGCTTTTTATCATCCCCGGTCGTTAAAGCCCAATAATTCCAATGAGGTGTAGCTATTTCCCAACCAAAAACCTTAGCATAAAACTCAGCTGCTTTTTCAGGCTCCTGGCTATTTAATTCAAATCCGATTACTCTCCCCATAGCGTTAATTCCCCCTTCTGATTTTTAAAAGTACTAATTTTATAGTTCAACAATTTGGTCAATATTTCCTTCAGCCCATCGACATAAGTTAGAGACTTCCATACCTAATGTTTCCCCATCGACTAAAAGCGTTTTCCAGCATTAATCAATTGTGACAACATAATGACTTAGGAATTTACCTATTTATTAATTAGTAAATTATTGTATAATCAAATTAGAACAATCGTTCAAATGTTGAAAAGGAGAAAATTCTTGAGCAAAAGACGTTATGATAGCGAGAAAGCAAAAGTTGAAATTATGGAACATGCGGTTAGTTTGTTTTCTCAAAAAGGCTATAATCAAACATCAGTTGGAGATATTTCAACCGCTTCAGGCTACAGCAAGGGACATATTTACTACCATTTTGAAAACAAAGAAAAGCTTTTTGTTCTTTTAGCGCAACAAACAATGCAAGATTGGCACAGCAAATGGCTGGAAAAGGAAATTACCTACTCCACAGCAACAGAAAAATTATATGGCATGGCTATGCATGTTCTCTATCATTACCAAACACCTTTATTAAGATCTGGGCAAGAACTAGCTGCCAATCCCAAATCTAGCCCTGAATCCATACAGCAATTATTCAATTTAGCGGTTGTACCGATGGGTGCTTATCGTGCAATACTTCAAGAAGGAATTGATAGAGGAGAATTTATTCATGGAAATATTGATGAATGGACAATTCTACTAGGCACTTGGCTAGGAGGCTTATGTCAGCTTACAAATACTCAAGAGCTTAAAGAGTTAGAGCCACTTTTTCAACAAGCAATTACCATTTTTTTAAAAGAAATCAAAAAAGGTGGGGTATAAATGAAAATTGCCTGTATAGGAGACAGCTTAACAGAAGGAAGACCAGGGGTTTCATTTTTTAAACAATTAACAGCAAAACATCCACATTTAGAATTTGATAATCTTGGTAAACCAGGCGAAACAGTTAAAAGCCTACAGACGCGATTAGAGAAATCGAAACTAGCTAGTTATTATGACCTTAGCTTTCTTTGGATTGGTGTTAATGATGTTTATGCCAAGCTTTTGAAAGTGCAGGCACAGCCAGTAACAGAAGATCATCAAGAATTTAAAGAAAACTATGTAAATGTTTTAGAAATGATTTTAGCATCTTCGAAACATGTAGTTTTAGTAACACCAGCTTTAGTAGGAGAGGAAATAAGAAATGCTTCAAATATGGAATTAAAAGAGCTTTCCTCCATTATTCATTCTATCTCTTCTAAGTATGCAAATGTTAGTTTTTTAAATATGCAAAAGGTTTTTGAAAGTCACCTGGAACAAGTTGATAGCTCAGATTATATTAACACTAATGTTCTGAAAGTGATGAAAGATGTACTGTTTTATAAAAATCCTTTGCGAATTGATCGATTATCTCAAAAAAGAGGGCTGCATTTTACTTTGGATGGTGTTCATTTAAATAGTAAAGGAGCAGAACTAGTCGTGGATCAATACACAACTGTAATTGAACAGCTTCTATTGCAGGAAGTTACTGTTCATTAGAAATTCATACGAGAGGTGATGACTATGAGAAAGGTTGCGATTGTTACTGGTGGTGTATCAGGTATAGGAAAGGCTATCTGTAAAGAGCTAGTAGATCGTCATGTATTTGTATTTATTGCAGATATCAACAAACAAGATGGGCATCTTCTAGAGGCAGAACTAAATAAAGATGCCTTAAATGCTAGATTTGTTGAATTGAATGTAACCGATTACAAAAGTGTTGAACATGTTATTACAAATGTATATAAGGAATTTCAAAGATTAGATTATTTATTCAATAACGCTGGTATAGCAATGTATGGTGAAATTTACGATATGTCGATAGACAAATGGCAAGACATTGTGGATATAAATTTGTGGGGCGTTGTTTATGGTACACAAGTTGGCTATCAAATCATGAAAGAACAAGGGTTTGGACATATTATCAATACGTCATCAGCAGCAGGATTAGGGCCGTCTCCTATTTCTGCGGCATACTCAACGACAAAGCATGCTGTTGTAGGCTTAACAACATCACTTCACTATGAGGCAGAGGAATATGGTGTCAAGGTAAGCACCTTATGTCCAACTTTTGTTGATACACCTATTTTTGATAAAGCAACAGCTATTAATATTGACAAAACAGCAATGTCCAAGCAATTGAAAAAGCAAAAAATGATGTCACCACAGCAATTAGCAAAAATCGCTCTTGCAGGAGTGCACAAAAATAAGCCAATTATTTGTCCAATGCCAATGCGTAAAACAATGGATATTGTCTTTACACTTTTCCCTTCGTTACACAGGGTGTTAATGAGAATGGTCTGTAAAGTAAGCCGAAATGCACGATTAACGTAATCATTTTAAATGGTAAAAAACCGCTATGCTATTTCAAAAAACGAGTGAAAAAAAATATTGGATCGGAGGCTTATGTCTCCTTCGCTATATATCGCAAAAACAATTCACAGGAGTCTCGCGGTTTTTTACCTTGTTAGTTAAGATAACGAAAACACTGAACGAATTAACCCCATTTAAGAGATAAATAACTAGTTATTTATGCTCCTCTTCATTGTTCTTATATATACCTAATAGTAATATAATAAGTCCTATAATAAAAATAACAGGAGATAAAAACATCATCATCGATATAGCCCAACCATTTCTAGCCATCATTCCAAACGTTACACCAATTAAGAAAGATAAAAATGGTGCAAATACAATCATTGTAATAATGCCCCAAATGATAAATTTTCCTTTTTCTGACCTTCCCTCGCTTAATTGGAATACTGCTATTAAACCTGCTAATACAATCAATAAGGCAATAACAAACGCCATGTCAAATCACCTCCTTCCTTCTACAATATGCTTCATTTGTTTGGTGATTTGGTAACTTAACACTAGACTTATAAAAAAATCCATCATTAACGGAAATCAACTCCACATTATCGAGAAATGCCTGTTTATCAACACACACAGAGGGTATTGAAAAATTCACTTTAATATATTGTTTGATTTGAAAACTAAAAAATCGATTTGCATCACGTTTTTTGTGGCAAATCGACTTTTACATGATTATTGCTTTTTATCCTTTAATCTAAATAACATCTTGCAAAATGATACCGTCACTCATTTTAATAATACGATCCGTATAAACGAGCATTTCTTCATCGTGTGTTACCATTAAAGTAGTAATGTTTAATGTTTTAGTTAAATCTCTAATAAGTAACATTACCTCCTCTGATTTTTTTGAATCTAAGCTTGCAGTTGGCTCATCTGCAAATAGAACTTTTGGTTTATGAATAATTGCCCGGGCAATAGCAACCCGTTGCTTCTCTCCACCTGACAAGGAGGAAGGATAAGCCATTTTTCGATGATCCATCCCTACTAATTGAAGTATTCGATTCACTTCATTTTTTTGTTCCTGCTTCTTTAATTTGGTTTCTGAAACGTCTAGCATTAACTGTAGCTGCTCCTCAACTGTAAGAAATGGTACAAGATATGCAAACTGGAAAACAAACCCGAATTTGCTTGCCCGTACTTTTCGAACCTCTTCAGAGCTCATGATGGACATATTCTTCCCCTCAAAGATAACTTGCCCATCTGATGTAGGTTGAAGTCCAGCAGCTATTGTTAGAAGCGTACTCTTACCAGATCCAGAAGCACCAACCATTGCCGTTACTTCTCCTTCTTTTAGAGAAAGATTTATTCCCTTAAGTATTTCTTCCTCTATCTCCCCATTTGTAAATGTTTTTCTAATTCCATCGATTTTCAATAAAGTCATATTAAGCCTCTCCTTGCTGTATCGCTTGTAATGGTTCAACTTTTTTAATTTGCATTCCTGAAATTGTAGCACCAATAAATCCAATAATTAGAAACACAATCGATAATTGAATGGTTGTAGTAATCGTTAAAGTAAATGGCATTTCTTTTGGCGATATTATATTAAATGCCTGACTTAGGCCTACAGACAAAATGAGTGAAACAACTGTAATGATAGCCATCTGTATCCATATCATTTTGAATAATTTGTTTGTTTTCAAACCAATGGCCTTTAAGATTCCATACAAGCCGATTTTTTGGACATTCATCATATAGAAAAAAATCGCAAATAGCATCCCACTAATGACTATTAAAAACCATACAATCATATTTAAAGACATTTGTTCCGCATTATAGCTTGGAATTGTTTGAAGAAATTCCCTATTTGAGAATGAATGTAATCCAGTATATTCCTTTGAAGAATCTCCATTTGGTACGAAAATCAATTGCATTTCATCAACGCGATATATTTCTTGATAATCTTCTTTATTTATATAAGCGACTGGGGCATGACTATATTTTTTTTGCTCTACAAATCCCTTGACAATGAACTTGCCATTAAATTGATTATTTGTTAATGTATCTCCTACTTTAATCCCTTTGTCTTTTAAAGAACTATCTAAAATTACTTCCCCTTGCTTCACATTTGCAAATAACGTTGATGCCGTAGCAGTAGTAAAGGCAACGCTTTGCTGCTTATTGTCCTTTTCATTTAAAAAGCCCATTTGTATCGAAAAAGCTACAGCATTTTTTTCATTGCTTAATATTTCATTTTGAATGCTACGATCTATCTTTGAAAGATTATAAGTTTGATCTGCATCTTCATCCATATAAAATTGCCCCTGTGGTAAATCTTTAATTAAAGCGGCATTATCCTGTGATAATCCATTGGCCAAGCCAGAAATAATAAAAGTTAAAAAACTAACAAGAAAAACAATCGAGCCTAATATTAAAAACCTTCCTTTATTTTTCTTCATTTCTTTCCAGGCAAGATTCATATTAAACGCCTCCATTCTTTGAATACCCTAAGCTTAAAATTCTTAAATGAACGGAGGGTGAACTAAATATTAAAAAAGCTCATAAACCTTAAATTAAGGTTATGAGCTATGGGTATTGAATTTATTTCAACTGTCAAGACAGGTCATCTAAACGAATGACAGCCTTTCGATGATATTTTGGAATTTCCTCAAATTTTGTTTCATATAGCACCACTTCTTCTACTAAAAACTTTGGAAGCTCCAGCTCTTCAGTCATCACTAAGTCAATAGGCATTTTACCGTGAGTTTCATTCCATTTTCTTGCTACTGTTATGTGTGGAACAAAAGGTTTATTATCTAAATCAAATCCTGCCTTTACACATTCCTTGTATACAATGGCTCTTACATTATTTAATGGCTGAGATTCAAAAATACTAGCCCACAAAATTCTTGGATATTCTTTTCTGCCAAAAATATCCAACTCTTGAATTTTTAACTCGAATGGTGGAAGCTTCCTTAGGCCTTCCTTTATTTCCTCTAACACTATTTGTAATTGCTCTAAATCTGCATTCCCTAAAAAAGCTAATGTAATGTGATAATCCTCCAGATGAACCCACCTTTTAAAATGCAAATTGGTTTTTAGCATTTCACATTTTTCTTTAAGAGCAGTTTTAATAGATAACGGAAGTGGAACGGCAATAAAAAAATGTCGGTTCATATTATTTACCTCTCATTAGGATCATGTTTTTTCATTTTACTATTAGCAGCTATTGGTTACTACCTGCCCATACATCCATTGCGTAACGCCCTTGTTCTTTAAGCCCAGCTAGCCATTGCTTCGCTGCAGACTCATTGACATCATGAACTACTTGGTAAGCCATAAGTAATGTGCGTTCAACATCTGGAGCCATTTTACTACCATCTCCACATATATAGAAATGCCCATTTTGATCTAGTACTTTAATGAGCTCCTGTGCATGTTCAGTCTGCCCCATTAGATGCTGTACATATTCCTTCGATTGCCCAACTTTTCGTGAATAAGCCTTATATACCCTTACAATCCCTTCTTGCTCGTAATGCTCTAACTCCTCAGCATAAATATCGTCTGATTCATTACGACAGCCAAAGTAAAGAATAGCTTCACCAAGCTGTTCGCCTTTATGCTTCAACATAAGGCGTGCTTGTAAAAATCCTCGGAAGGGTGCAATTCCAACACCTGGTCCAACCATAATAATAGGAGTGGCAGGGTTAGTGGGCAACTGAAAATCTGATTGTTGTGCCCGTATGAACATAACAATTGAATCACCTATTGCTGTTTCGGCCAAAAAGTTAGATGCAACTCCTCGATACTCAGCTTTGCCATTCCACGCTGGCGCCTTTACTACACTAACCGTAATACTAGGCTGTTCTGGTTGTATAGTTGGTGAACTTGAAATTGAATAATACCTCACTTTAAGTGGTGGAAGTAGCTCCAAAAATCGTTCAAATGTCATTTCACAAGCTTCATATTGCTCTAACAAATCAAGCATCGATATCCGCTTCTTCAATATTTTTTGATGATAGGCTTGTTCCTCCAGTAAAGCCTCTAGCTCCTTCTTATGAGGTGGACAGTCTGTCGTTGCCATCAGTTCTCGTAATTGTGCCCTTGTTGCCGCCTCTTGCAATTCAACATTAGTGCTGAGTAGCTCGAATAATTTAACTGGCTGATTTAGAGGCAGGTGAGCCATACTTAGACCAGTCTTTGTTAAAATAACATAATCATTACCATTCAATTGAAAACGCTGGAGTACTCGATTCACCAACGACTGACGATTTCGCGGAAGGACACCTAAATGATCGCCCTCGCGATATGTGACACCCTCTGGCAGTTTTATTTCTATATGCCGAGTGCTTCCTTCTATACTATGTCGTAACTCTTGATTTTTGGCAATTTTCGCATTAAAGGCATTGTTAGCTCTAGCAAGTGGTACTTCTATCTGATGATCTACAACTTCCATGGATAAAGCTGGAGATGTTTTATTCACCTTTTCATTTATCTCTAGCCCCATTGTTCGCATTACAGACGGCCATAGCTCCTGCTGCCACTCTTCGACATTTGTTTCAAAATCCCGATTCATATCTCCTTCCCCAAGTGGTACTATACGCTGTGCTCCCTTAGATACCATTAGCTCATCAATTAGCATCGGCACCTTTTGATAAGTACTCGCCCAATTGCGATCCCCGCAGCCAAAGATGCAATATCGAACCCCTGTTAAATCAATCTGTTCCTCCTTTAACCACTGAACAAATTGACTAGCATTCGTAGGTGGTAGCCCGTTGTATGATGCCGTCACAATATAGACAATTCCTTCTGTTGGAATTTTAGCAATATATTCATTTAAAGATGCGACCTTGCTTTGAAAGCCTTGAACACGTCCTGCATCAGCAAGCTCTCTTGCCAAACCCTCTGCTGTCCCTAAATCTGAGCCATATAACACTAATAGCGGTGTATTATGTTGAGCTTCGATTACTTTTTCCTCAATCTTTTTTATCCTGGACTCTGTGCTCAAAATATTTCCACTTGCTTCAGTAACATGCCTCTTTTGTTTTTTACGAGCACGCACCTTTAACTTAAAATCATTCGGTTTCACCGTCAGTGATTCTCTCACATTTAGCTTATATTGCGTATGATCAATTAGCTCAAAATTTTTAAGGATTAATCCTAGCACAAGTGTTGCTTCTTGCAAAGCAAACTGTTGTCCAATACAAGCACGCTGCCCAAGACCAAATGGTTTATATGCATCAAATGGAATTTTGCTTGGATCTTCAAAGCGCTCTGGCCGAAACAATTCTGCATCCTCTCCCCATGCAGTCACATCTCGATGGAGCTGAGGTATAAGCACTGTTAGCCGATCTCCTTTTTTCAAATCATATTTACCAGCTAATACTGTGTCCTCCTTCACTTCTAGATTGAATGCAGGAGCGGTAGGCCACAAACGTAAAGACTCATCTAAAATCATTCGGATATATTTAAGCTGTTTAACTTGCTCATAGGTTGGGATTGGATCTGTAAGAATGCTATCTACTTCTTCATATGCTTTTTGTAGTTTATCGGGATTGTTTAGTAAATAGTAAATCGCAAAGGAAAGAAGACCACTTGTCGTCTCATGCCCAGCAACTAAAAAAGTAATAATTTGATACCGGATATTTTCCTCTTCCAACGTTCCTCCTGTTTCAGAATCTTTGCCGTGAAGCATATGAGACAATAAATCCTTCTCTCCTTGTGAGCCATTAGCTTTGCGTTCGGCAATGATTTTATCCACCTGCGAAAACATAAAATCGATATCCTGCTTGAACTGCTTTCTTGTCTTAACCATTAATTTATCCTGTATACCCAGTCGCTGTGCCTGATTCAGTGCTTCATCCAATGCTCTAACCATACTTGCTACAAATGGATGAGAATCCTCTCGATAAAAGCTATTGAAGCGATAATTAAATCCACATAAAGCAATTGTATCAAGTGTGAGCCTCGTCATATCCTCAGGAATATCGATCTCTTCGTCTGGATTTAATCGCTCCCATTTTTGTATAAGCTGCATTGCTAAATCTAGCATCATATCGAAATAACCACGCATTGCTGTTCTACTAAAACTTGGAAGTAAAATATTATGAGCCTTGTGCCAGTTTGGATCATTTGTTTCTGAAGTGAATAGTCCATCTCCTCCTAAAGTACGTACCTTCTCCAATACTGTTTTTTCGACCACTTTACCAAAGCACGGAGAGTTGGAAATTTCTTTCATTAAATCATAACCAGAGACAATGAGTAAATTACCAACCGGCAGCTTTAATCTAAAAATTTCACCATGTTTCTGAGCCATACTCATCAATGATTGGAACGGTGTATTGGCATTCATTTGTGGAATATTTCCCAATGGTCCATATGTTTTAGGTTGTGGAATCATTATTGTCATTACCCTATACCTCCTTAGGAATGAACGTTCATTCCGTTTATTGCATCGTACGGTAATTGTGACTCTATTACCGTACAATTTTATAAGAACTACCTATTTAAAAATCAATGAATTTTAAGGCCATTCCAGCAGCATTCTTCAATACCTGCAAACAAATCAGCGGATTCTTCCAAGTCGCTATCTCGTGTCACTTTAAACAGTTTAATAATCGTGCCATAAAAAATCGGAATTAGAGCATCAGGGTGCAATTGTACGATAATTCCCTGCTGCTGCCCTTCTATGATAAATTTCTGTAAAAAACCCAAACACTCATAAAACTTGTTTTGGCTTTCTTCATCCAATATCCTTGGCTCCATATGTGAATCAATAAAAGTTAACTTCTCTCTATGTTCCTGACCAAAATGGATTAACCGCTGAAACAAATGATGAAATTGTTCGCGAACTGAGGCGGATACAGGAAAATCCTCCGTCAATCTTTGATATAGTTGTTCCACACATTCCCGATACAGCGAATTGAGCAACACCTCTTTATTTTCAAAATAACGATATATTGTGCCAGCACCAACTTGTGCCTTGTCAGCAATCATTGGAACAGTTGTTGCATCAAAACCACGCTCAGTAAACAGCATCAAGGAAGCTTTCATTATATTCTCTCTCTTATTCGTAGTCACATTAATTTTCCTCCAAATCAATTTCGCCTTGGCGTAATTGCGTCCGGATTTTAAATTGTGCCTACACAATTCATTCCTTTGAAAATCCGCGACATCCGCCGGAGGCATTATCTTCATTCAGTAGGTGTTTGGACACCCCTGAAAAGAAACCAAAACCGTATTCATCTCAACACCTATAGTGGTGGGGTATTCTGCTGAATGAAGATAAAGAATGAACGTTCATTCCTATTGTATAATACTGCCAAACCAACTTCAATGACAGAGCTGTGACAAACATGTTGAACATTTTACCTTGATTCATAGTTATATTTTAGAACTTCTTTATAAAACGACTAATATCAATATCCAATCCCCATTTATTCAAGTGCTTCTCTTTTTAAGCACGTCTTATGTATCTCATTGTTTTCAATTCCTTCACCTCTTGTCATTCTGATGATTGAATATTATACAAAACTACAGGTCTCCATATTTCCTATCTTTATTATTATAGACAGTTTAAAAGAAAGCATACTAATCTGTCTTTAAATGACCTGAGATGAAAAATTAAGTTTGCAATGCAATATCACAAGATTCACAATATCTTATTAATAATACTAGATGAAAATGAAAAGGTGGATATAAAAGTAAAAAGGATTACAGTATAAAAAATTACACTGTAATCCCTTAATTCTTTTTTAAATCATCACCATGCAGTGTATCCAAAATCTGCACTAAAATCAACAGTCGATTTATCACTTATTTCAATCTCTCTAATTTGATGCTTAAAAATTGTCATAGCATTTGCCTCAAAAATTGAATAATTAAACTCACCAAATAAAGTTTTCAATTGATTGTGCGAATTTAAAGTTTCTAAAACATTTCTATGTGTATTTTTAGATGAAATAACTGCAATATATTTACCAGCAGGTAGATTATTAAAAGTATAGTTACCATTTGCGTCAGCTAAAGTTCTATATACATCCTTTAACTCATTTTTTTTCTCTAACCAATCAAATAGTTGTTGCTTCGTATAACTAGGATATGTAGCATTCGTTGGGAATAGATAAATTACGGCACCAGTATCTCCTTTAGTACCAATAAAATCGTTATATTTCCAAATAACGGTACCTTTTAAAGTACCATTTCCCTTGCTTGTATTATTTGTTGTAGGTTTTTTCCCTGTCTTTAAGTAGCTGTCTGTTCTACTGATAAATGTTTTTAAATGAGCTTGTGTTAATTTATCATTAGGCTTAAACGTGCCATCTGGATAACCAGCTGTAATTCCTGCTGCCACTAATTGCTGAATCGCACTATAGGCACTATCACCTTTCTTTACATCTTTGAATGCCTGATTTCCCGTTGGTAATTTTGATCCAAATGCTCTTGAAATAAAGATAGCAACATGAGCTCTTGTTAATTCTTGTGAAGGCTTGAAAGTGCCATCTGGATATCCGTTTATAATCCCTTTGTCAACAGCAGACTGTATATAACCACTCGCATAGTGACTTTTCGGAACATCTTTGAATTGTGTTTCTTTTTGAGTGCCATCTAAACCAAGTAATTTTCCAATTTCAACAATCGCCTCTGCACGATTCGATAATTTGTCTGATGCTTTCGCTTCAAAAGCATTAAATGAAAAAATAGACAAAATCAAAGCAAAGAATAATGAATACAATACTTTTTTCATTTTATATTTCCCCTTTTATTAAACATGACTTAGGTCAATCATACCATAACTAGTCCTATTATATTAAGTGTATATTTTAAAAAATTAAAATTATAGAAACAAATAGTCTATTAAATTATTGTATACACTATGAATAAAAGTGATATTCAGAAATTTAAGATGTAAGTTGCTGAAGTGGACTATTTGGTCTTAAAATTCTAATTACGCACCATAATATTGGGATGTTCCTTTACATTTTTTCATCATGTTTTTTAGCTAAAAAAGATATCCTACCCTTGCTTCATTTCATTTAATGTTTCTGTTGTATTTATTATCCCAATTAAAAGTATTATCCACAGGGGAGCATTTCCTATGGCATGAACTGCAAATGAAGCCCATGTAGATTGCGTATATTGTGCAATTAAAGGGGCTATCAGCATACTAGGAATCATTCCAATAACGTGCCATTTTAATGCTATATGTAACACCCAGGCCCATAGCAGCCCGTTAAATACCCAGGCCATATCTCCAAACATTACTTCTTGAATCGGTAAAAGATACCCCCGCCACATCATTTCCTCACTAAACATTGCAATTAAGTGAATGGGCATAAAAATCATTAGTAGTTTCCAGTTACCTTTTAATGAGACACCAAAAAACTCTTTCGGGGGCATATTGAATTTTTTTAATGGATTAAACGGTTCAGGTAAATAGCTGGGTGGTGAAAATAATTTATACTTTGCTAGTACTTTTCCTATGGGCTCTAAAAGTTGGTCAAAAACTATAGTTAGTATAACCGCCAGGACAATCCATAACCAATCAACTCTACTTATTGGATTTAAGCGGAATCGTTGATTAATTGCTTCGATAGTCAAAACTCCATCTTCAAGAAAATTGTACAAACCTATGGATAAAGGTAATAACAGCAGAGCTGGAATCCACAACCATAACCAGAAAGAATAAATTAAAGGGATACCTTTGCTGACCAGTTTAGGAGTACCATAAAATACGCCATAATATATCGTAATGCCTGGTATAGCAAATAACAAAATTTGTACCCATATTGACATCTAGTAACACTCCATTATTCATTATTTTACAAAGGCTTGCAGATTTGACTAACTTTTGTAATTTTTCTAAATCTTATTGCGTTTTTTTCTTAATTATAAGGTAGCTATACTTTTCATTCCACATGATAATCCAACTTTTAACTATTTTTATGAAACATTTTTATTCTTCAATTTAGATTCGTTTTGATCTTCCTTTAAAATTTTCCAAACTTTCCTTTTATGGTTTTTTCCTCAATTGATACCAGTGTCAGCGTCGAACATCTACCCAAAATTTCCGAAAAATTTAAAATCACCAGGAATTTGGTGATATTTCCATTATTTTCGTGTATTATGTCAAATTTCGTCTTATAATAGAAATGTTTAATAGGCTATAGAAATAGATTGAGAGGTATAATATGAAAAAATTTTTAAAAATTATCTCTATTACTATTGTTGTTTTAGTAATCGTGTCTATAGTAGCTTTGCTATTATTTGGACGTAACAACCATAGTGATTTATCTGGAAGCGTTTCTGAAAAAATCGATCAATATTTGACAAATGAAAAATTTCAGGGAACGGTCCTCATTGCAAAGGAGGGTGAAATTTTATTTACAAAAGGTTACGGATTGGCAGGCACTGATTTACCTAATAGCCCAAGCACACTCTATCAGATAGCTTCATTATCTAAAACATTCACTTCAGTAGCAGTCATGCAATTAGTAGAAAAGGAACTTCTAAACTTAGATAATCCAATTTCGCAATACTTCCCAGACTTTCCGAATGGAGAGACTATTACAATAAGTCATCTACTAAGTCATAGCTCAGGAATTCCAGATTATCTAAAGAAGGATTTCAAATTTGACTACAGCAAAGAATGGAATCCACATGATATTGTTAATACCGTTAAAGATTCGGAATTAGAGTTTATCCCAGGTAAAAGCTTTAGTTATAGTAATACTGGCTATGTAATGTTAGGGCTAATTATTGAAAAAGTCAGTGGACAGTCATATGCAAATTATATAGAAGAAAATATTTTTGAGCCGAGCAACATGTTTAATTCTATGTTTATGGTTCCCGCTGACACACCGAAAGCGGAAGGACATGTGGAGGGGAAAATAGGACCCTTAATGCATAATTCTGCAGCGTATGCAGCTGGGGATATCATTTCTACAGTTGAAGATTTAGAACTGTTTTACAGAGCCTTAAATAATAATGTAATGATAAGCAAAGAAACATCAGAACTGATGAGTACAACCCATGCTAAAAAATTTCCGTTTGAATATGGATACGGATGGTATACTCAAGATGTCATGGGGAAAAAAGCAGTTGGACACCCAGGAGGATATCCAAGTGGCTTCCGTCATTATGTTACATGCCTACATGACGAGGAATTAACAGTGATCATTCTGAGCAACGAGATGACAATGAATTCGAAAAGAATCAACCGGCATCTTACCTCCATCGTTCTTCAGAAGCCAATTTGGATATGGGAAGAGAAACTTTAATTGTAAAAGCCCTTCCTCAAGTTTAAGATAGAAAACTCAAGCCCTTCTCTCTAGAGAGGGCTTTAATTATTTTTTGTATTTATAATTTCTGATATGTAGTGGGGCATTGAGGAACCTCAGTGGAAGGCAATTTCATTACCACACTACTACAATAAGTATAAGCCTAGCTTAGAACAGCCTTCAGCAAAGTCACATCATTTTTTTTGGAATACTTCTTGAAAATGCGATGATTAAACCTATTTTACAACTAGGTAGAACGAATTCCTTCAAAAGCGTTTAATATTAGTTGTTGTACATATGGTTCGTCCAATGTTTCACCAGTCACAAGTAATCGATAGAAGATAGGACCATAAATTAAATCAATACAGATATCAATGTTGATACTTTTTTTCAATTCACCGCGTTGAATTCCTTTTTCAAAAAGACTCCTTGCTTCAAGTCGGCGGGGATGGAAATATCGAGCACGATAGGCATCTGCCAATCCTTCATCAAACTGTCCTTCACCTAATAACTGTGTAATGATAGTCCCCTCTCGACTCGTCAAAAACATGGTTAAGTTTGTGGCGTGAATTAGAATATCATTGTACGCCGAACCAGTATCAGGCACGGGCAATCTTTCAGAGGCAGCATATAGGAAACCATCCATCACTACTGCAGCCTTGTTTGGCCACCATTTATAAATAGTTGCTTTACTCACTTGGGCATAATCAGCGATTTTATCAACTGTGACAGCTTGAAATCCATTTTCCAACAATAATTCATAAGATGCGGAAAGGATTGACTTTTGTGCTTCTAAATTACGTGGTCTGCCTCTTTTTCCATTCATCATAGATACCACCTTTCTTCCAAAATTAATAAACTGTATGTTCAGTATATCAATTATTTAGAAAAACAGAAAGTTGAAATTACCTATTTACAAAACTATACGTTCAGTATATTATATGGTTAATCATTTAATATACTAAACGTTCAGTATTATAAAATAATCAACTATCTTATGGAGAAAACTACACGACGTTTTAATTATTAATTGTTAAACACTACAAGGAGTTGTATAAAATGGTGGATACTAAGAAACAAACAATTGAAAAAAACATTCCTTCGTGGTTAACCATTCTTTTGGCTACCGCATGTGGTATCATTGTTGCTAATTTGTATTACGCGCAACCCTTAGTTGGGGTAATTAGCTCATCAATCGGGTTGTCAGCAAACAGTTCTGGCTTAATCGTTACGTTAACACAAATCGGTTACGTTGCCGGTTTGCTATTTATCGTGCCTTTAGGAGATATTCTTGAAAATCGGAAGCTGATTGTCTCATCTTTAATTATCACCGCAGTCGCCCTTGCTACTACAGCAATGACGAAACAAATTTTGTTGTTCTTAGTCGCTTTGTTTGTCATAGGTTTAGGCTCGGTAGCTACGCAAGTACTCGTACCTTTTGCATCATATCTTGCATCCGATTCTTCACGTGGCCGTGTTGTCGGCAATGTCATGAGCGGTTTGTTACTAGGAATTATGCTCTCACGCCCTTTGTCGAGCTTAGTTGCTGACTTTCTTGGCTGGCATGAAATATTCATTTTGTCTGCCATAACTATTTTGGTTTTAGCTATTGTACTTTCGAAAGTGTTACCTACAAGAAAGCCTTCAGCGGATACACACTATATAGCGCTGCTCGGATCTATGTGGCATTTGTTACGAACAACCCCGATATTACGCCGTCGTGCTGTATATCATGCAGGTGTGTTTGCATCTTTTAGTTTATTTTGGACAACAGTTCCACAACTGCTAACTAGCCCTGCCTTTCACTTTTCCCAGAAAGAAGTTGCGGTATTCGCGCTTGTTGGAGTCGCTGGTGCAGTAGCCGCGCCTATTGCAGGACGAATTGCTGATAGTGGCTTAACTAGACCTGCAACAGGAATAGCACTTCTTACAGTCATTATTTCCCTTTTATTGCCGCTTATTATTCAAACTAGCTCACCTATTGGAATAGCTGTTCTAGTAGTTTCATCCCTATTGTTAGATGCTGGGGTATCCGCAAATCTTGTGATCAGCCAACGTGCACTTTTCTCGTTGAGCCCCGAAGTTCGTAGCCGTCTTAATGGACTATTCATGGCAATTTTCTTTTTTGGTGGTGCAATTGGATCAGCAATCGGAGGATGGACCTATGCAATTGGAGGATGGAGTACTTCATTATGGGTTGGAATAGTTTTCCCCCTATTTTCTATTTTTTATTTTGCCACAGAAAAGAAGTAATTCTAAGATAAAGGACCTATATCATTACTTAAACAGAAAAAAGCGATTTGGAATTACTATCTTCCAAATACGCTTTTTTCTTATTCAACTCAAACTAATATATTTTTATTTCTATCCCGAAAGTTAAAGCATTCGAAACTTTTACATAAAAGTATAATGAGTAGTGATTGACATCTCATATTGCATAAGTACAACTATTTCGTCATAAGCTAACCTGAGCTTTTAGTTTATTCTTTTTTTATATTTAATATATCTTTCAAGTGTAAGGAAATAATGATTTTTTGAATTTGGAAATTCTTTTTCAATAGCTTCTTTTAGAGTGTTAGTCATTTTATCTTCTCCATTATACAACCCTCTATTGAAAATACCGTTAAAACGCCCTACATAGTCCTTTGCAGAACTTTCGCTAATGTTATACTCCTGCATCAAATAATCCTTAAACTCCATCTTCATCCCCCTTTAAAAGAATTCTACTCATAAAACCCTTTTTGGATAACAACTGTGTAAAACAAAACCAATTCTTATCGTCTTCTAAGGAAATGTAAAAAGCTCATAAACCCTATCATATCAAGGTCTATGAGCTTTCTTAACTTTTTTAATAATTAATCTAAAGATACCGGTGGTCGGGGTCGAACCGACACTCCAAAGGAACACGATTTTGAGTCGTGCGCGTCTGCCAATTCCGCCACACCGGCATAATGGAGATAAAAAAAATCGGATACACCGATTAACAAAAATAATATGGAGGCGGCAACCGGATTTGAACCGGTGATAAGGGTGTTGCAGACCCGTGCCTTACCACTTGGCTATGCCGCCATCATATTTGGAGCGGAAGACGAGGTTCGAACTCGCGACCCCCACCTTGGCAAGGTGGTGTTCTACCACTGAACTACTTCCGCAAAAATGGCTGGGGTACTAGGATTCGAACCTAGGGAATGACGGAATCAAAATCCGTTGCCTTACCACTTGGCTATACCCCAAAATGTTTAATGGGGCGACTGATGGGAATCGAACCCACGAATGCCGGAACCACAATCCGGTGCGTTAACCACTTCGCCACAATCGCCATAATTATATTTTATTGGATTTTTATTAATTTTATAGAAAATGGGGCGACTGATGGGAATCGAACCCACGAATGCCGGAACCACAATCCGGTGCGTTAACCACTTCGCCACAATCGCCATAAAATTAATTGGCAGGGGCAGTAGGAATCGAACCCACACCAAAGGTTTTGGAGACCTCTATTCTACCGTTGAACTATGCCCCTATTTCAATAAAACTGGTGGAGGGGGACGGATTCGAACCGCCGAACCCTAAGGAGCGGATTTACAGTCCGCCGCGTTTAGCCAC
>NZ_JBXUNW010000021.1:0-67054 GCF_057196045.1 Lysinibacillus sp. DFXJR4
CCTGGAACGGAAATCACCTTCATTTTGACTAAATATTCACAAAGAGTCCCTTGACCATTTAGTTTTTCAACACTATGGAATTATGTGCATTGATCCTGCACATAATTTGGCAACCCAGTGAATTTACTAGAAAAAAAGCTTTTGATGATACATCTTATAAATTTGATTAGAAATGTCTCTTAATCGAGAAAATTCCATGGAAAATAAGCATTTATCCTATGTTATTTACCAGTAATCAGGTGTATACTACATCTCTACTATTTAATTTACTAGAAAGGGAGCTCTATATGTTTTATCACTATAAGTTTTGGCATAGCTTAACGCATCCCAATTACTTTACCCAAGCCGTTGAAGAAGGAGAAATAAGAGGCTATAAAAAACGATCCTTCACTGTTTTTATACTCTTCATGCTACTATTCATCGTTCGTGAATTTTGGGGCATGGGAACTGAAAGCTTAACAACATTATTTGCAATGAATCATCAGGATGAATACTATACTGCTCGTTTACTTTCAATGGTAGGCGCTATTGCCTGGGGAATCATTTATTATGCCTTTCATTACTATGGCGTTACATATTTGTTGCATCTGTTAACTGACATACCATATAAATGGATACAAAAAGTACAACTTTATGTCATGGTATTGTTATTAATTGAAAAAACAATATTATTTACTGTGTTCTATTTAGTAGGCTATACAACAACCTTCTCCTTCCTATCACTTGCACCTCTTGTTCAGCAAGTCTTAGAGACAGATGTAGTATTATTTGTTATTAATCAATTAACTATAGCAACTCTATTCACTATAATTGTGCAATATACCTTTCTTTCTAAATGGGAAGAAGAATCAGATCGTAAGGTTTTGCTAGCAAAAATAATTATTCTTCATGTGCTAATGGCTGTTTTTGTAGGAATGATTAGTGTATTGCCTTTACAAGAATGGATTACAAGGGGGTTAGGATGATGCGCTTTTTTAAATCCAGACCTTGGACTAGTTTAAGTATGATTGTGCTAGCGACACTAATCGGCGTGAATGCTTATTTTGTATTTAAAGATGACAGTAAGGTTGCTCGTTCCTATTTTATCGATGAATTCCAAAGAGCTACCGTTGGTGATCGTGTAGAAACAATCAAAAAGGATGCAATAGTTGCTCCAGCACAAACATATACCATCTCTGCCGATGCAAAAAGCCTTTCTGCGATCGATGTAACACGTGGCCAGGAAGTTCGCAGCAGCGATGTATTAGCTACCTATAAAACGGAAGAAGTTGACGATGAATTAACAAAGCTTGAAGCTGAGCGTGATGCTTATGAAACGGAATTAAATGATCTAGAATCCGCTTTAGCACAGATAGAATCGGAATATGGTGGGCAAAGCAATCCTAAAAGCTCTATCGATACAGATCAAATTAGTGATAAGCTAAATGTCACGGTTAAATTAGAATTAGGCCAGCAAAATTCGCCTTCATCTGCAGTGGCGATATTAAATCGTCATATTGCAGAGGCAACTAGACAAGTAGCATTAATGGATGCTCAAATAGCCCAAATTCAGGCACGTCAAGGTGTTATCAGTCCAGTTGACGGCGTTATTTCAAACATAATAGAAGAAGCTGGTGCAGTAACATTTGAAATTTATTCATTAGAAAAATCCATGCTTGCCTATTTATCTGAGGATGAATGGCAGAAGGTAAATGATGGACAAACTGTTAATTTTGACTTGCAACATTATGAGGATGATTTATCTGGCATTGTGCTTCAAAAACAACTTATAGCGACTAATAATGAATCGCATTGGGCGAATGAATTAACTAAATCAGTAAAGCTGCCACAGCCTTCAAGCTATGAGGTCATATTGCAGCAGGACAATGTTTTAGACAACATTCCATTCTCTACAGTTGGTCAGGCCTCCATAATTGTGAATGAAGCCTTTGATGCCTTTAAAATTGATTCTACTTGGGTAAAGTCCACAAAGAAGGGCCAACAGAGTGTTTATATGATTGGTGAAGACGGTAAGATTCGTCTTGAGGATATAGATGTTGCCTTCAAAACGGCAGATGCTACAATTTTTACAGGCTATATGGAAGCTGGGACACCGATGATTGATAATGAAAAACGTAATATCTTAGCCCGTACCTTCCGTTCTATGCCAGTAAAAAGAATTGAATGGCAACAGTTTAAAGAAATAGGATGGAAAGACTATGTAAAATATATTGTCTTTTAACATATCAAAAACCTCCCTGTAAGCTAGGGAGGTTTTTTAGTGTTGAAAATCAAAATGGAAATTTCGTGAATACTAAGTCAAAATGAAGGTGATTTCCGTTCCAGGCTACTCGCTTTGTTGCTGACGCTTCGCTTTCGCACAGAGCCAAGCTTCCAGTGGGCGAGCGACGAGCCGCTTCCTGCGCTGACGCTCCGTGCAGGGTCTCGTCTGTCTCGCTAATCCCACGGGAGTCGAGTAGCCTTCCACTCCAATCAGCAATAGTTAAAACTTTAAATATTTTCTTGTCTCAAAAGTAAAGTAAAGGCATGTTACCCATCATCATTAAATGGATAGAATAGGGGTAAAATTCTTTAGCTGCCAACCTATTTTATGCATAAAACTACTTCGTAACTTTACATAAAATGCTAATCTGCTTTTGCATAGAAAAATGTTACCAAGGCACTATACTTATTCAATAATAAATAATGAAATGGCTAAGTCATCAATTTATCACTACAAAAATGCCGAAAGTAGATACTTTGAGTAGTGGTTGGTTGAAGTGTAGACTGAGTGGCTCATCGGACGCCCCCAGGAAAGCACTCAGTCGGTACGGAGACAAACCTCACCTTTTGAAAAAGGGCTATACTTTTTTTATTTGACACCTTGATTTCATTGACATAGTAGGATTTCAACAACGTGGTACCTTTTAATAAAAGGGTGTATTCTTCATTTGTTCTTCTGTTGCAAACTCATAATACATCGTTGTGACTCCACTTACTTCATAGATCATGCCATGAACATAAAGCTTCTCACCTTTTGTACCAGTTAGACGAATAGAGAAGAGCGAATCCTCTTTAGCTACTCCCTTTATCGTAACACCCCCTGGTGAAAGCTCCGCATCGATGATTTGATGATCATATCTTGCTCCTGTATATTGCTCTACTTTAATATCCTTTACTGTGAAGCCAATATCACTCATTGAAATAAATGCACTGTTTATTTCAACTGCGGACGTTGTATATATATCATAGCCGCTCGATTCGGCATGAATGCCAACTCGTACGGATTGGCCTTTATCGTCTGATAATGTTGCAATATAATCACCTGCTTGCAACAGCTTTAGCTCATAGCTTCCACCTTTCGGAATCATTTCTTCTTCCCAGCCCTCAAAATTCACTGGCTGATAGCTGTATACTTTTTCACTTACAGCATGTCCTCCAGCCGTCGTTAGCTGAATGTTTTTTGGATCAAAGCCTAAATCCTCCTCCAACAGCATTGCTATGCCTGGAGTCACCTCATCGGATTGCTGGCAATTCATCTGAAGCTTACCATCTACTTTGCTAACAGTAACTTTATATTTCATCATCTCTATCATTTCAAAATTTTCTTCATTATCGATATTGTAGCCCATTAGCATAAAATAGCCTGATCCTTCTCGTAATGCCTCAATTTTCACTTCATTATTAGTTTGATACATACGGAAAGATTCATGCTCACCATCTATCGACTGATTGTCTGTTGCATATGCCTCAATAAAATTAGAATCAAGATCTTTTGCCGTAAACGTTTGGGTCACTCGTTTAGCCTGCATCGCCTCCATACGCTGAATAAATACTGCAAGCTGTGAACGTTTTACAGTCTCCTTTAATCCAAACTTTGTTGGCGTAATCCCCTTCGTTATCTGATTTTCAAACAATGGCGCTATCGCATAATAAGCTTCGGAATATTTCACAATATCAGTAAAGGGTAAATTATCCACGTCAGTGCTTTCTAACTGGTAAGCAGCCGTTAACATTTGTGCTAATTGTTCACGTGTAATAGCTTGATTGACACCAAAGCTACCATCAGCCAAGCCTAGTAACGCCCCTTTATTTGCCAAGGCTGCAATAGCTCCATAATAGTCGTCACTCGGCTTAACATCCGTAAATTTAGGGTCTTCTACATTCTTTGTATCTAAATGTAATACATTGGCCACAATTTTCGCAGCCTGTCCACGCGTAACATCAGCAAATGGTTTAAATGTACCATCCGCATATCCTTTTATAATCCCCTGCACCGCCAAGTCCTTTATAGCAGCCCCATATTCCTGTGTATAATCAACATCCGTAAATTTTTCTGCTGCCTGTGCAGTCGGTACCACAATAGCACTTGTTGTTAGAGCAGCAATTAATGCGCCCTGAAATAAAGTATGCTTCTTCACCAGTTCAACTCCTCAACACGTTTTATCTATTTTACTATGATAATACGTGTAAGAGAAACCAAAAGTTTCATAATATACCAACACAACACTGATAGCCCAGCTTTTCTAGTATTTTAACCAGAAAAAAACAGTGGAGTGTTCGATTTACTCGAATCTCCACTGTTTAGAAAAACTATCTTATTTATTGAAGTCCTGTTTTGCTGTCACTTTTACAGGTGTTGCACTTTGACCACCAATGTTCACACGAGCATTGAATACGTCGTTTGCTTTACCTGTAGCGGCTGCAGTATCAGTACCGTTATTGCTGAATACTACTTCACCAGAAACTTTAGATAAAGTTAAAGTTGTAGCAGCAGTTGCAACACCGTTGAATGTTGCTTTACCTTTGTTAGCACCATTCTCATCAACTTGTGCCATTACACCGTATTGGTCAGTAACAACTACGTCCGCTAAACCGAAGAATGCATCTAAATTGAATGTTGTATCTACATTGTAAGAGTGAGTTGTTACAAGGTTCACAGATTCACCTGCAATAAAGTTAGCAGCTTTGTTGTTTTCTACAACAGCTACTTTTTCAACTTTAGGTGCAACGTTAGAGAAAGTTACATCTTTAACGATTTCTTCACCTGTAGCATTGATTGTAATTGTTACTTTTGCAGTTGCTGTTTTTGCATCTTTATCAAACACTACATTCGCAGCGTCAGTAGTCGTAATATTACCATCAGCTACACTTGTAAGAACTGCTGATTTTACAGTGTAATCAGAGCCAGCTGAAAGTGTAACTTCTCCACCATTTGCTGTTATAGCTTTTACTACGATATCTTTACCATAACCAGCTGGGATAGCACCATCAGTTACATAGATAGGTTTGATATCTTCTACTTTATAAGAAGTGAATGAGCTATCTTTTACTACTGAGAATTGTTTTGAGTAAGAGCTTGCTTCGTTAGCAGTGTTGTCTGCAATTTTTACAAGCTTAAATGTAACGTTTGCAGTCGTTTTCGTAGCGCCTGCTTTGTATTCTACTGTAATTTTGTTGTTAGCAGCATTTTTAATTTCACCAGTTACAGTAAATGGTGCATCCGCATCTGTAAATGCTTTAATTGTGTAGTCTGCAGTTGCAAGTTTTGCAAGAAGTTCGTCTGTAGAAATTACTTGACCAAATTGATCCTCCACTACGATGTCTTTTGCTGAGATGTCAACTTTAGCACCTGTAAGTTCTCGGATAGATGTGCTTACTTTGCTATCTAAGCCAGTAATTACTTTAGGTGCAGTTGCAGCTTTAGGAATAACTGTTTGTGTAGCCACTTTACCAGTTGAAGAAGTAACAACAACTGTTACAGGTGTGTTTTCTACTACGCCAGCGCCTGCTACTTTTGCATAAAGCTCACCGTCTTTTTCAAATAAAGTACCGCCAGTAATTGTGATACCTTTAGTGCCGTTTAATGCAGTAGCTTCTTTAATAGCATTGCCTTGTTTATCTAATACAGATAATGGGAATAAAATATCTGCTCCAGCAGTGACAACTTTTGTTGGCGCTCCTAATGTAACTGAATCAGCACGTACACCCTCAGCTACCTTCACTGCAGTTTGACCGTTTTTACCAGTTGCTTTAGCAATCACGATTACGTTTGTGTCACCTGCTGCTACGATGTTTGTAACAGGTAATACGATTACATCTTTTCCGTCGATAGTTTGTTTTTCAAACGCACCGAATGTTGCAACAGCTTGGTTTGTGTTTGTTACAAGAACCTCAGAATTTGCTCCATTTAAACGGTTAAGATCAGTAATTTCTTTACCATATTGATCCTTTACAGTAACAGGAAGATAGAATTTATCTTTTGCTAAATTAACATCTTCACTGAATGCTTTGCCATCTTTATTATAAAGAGCGCCAATAGTAATATCAGATGCTACAGTTTTAGCAGAAACTGTTACAGTTTTAGTAGTTGTTGTTGCAGTTTGACCGTGGATAGCAGTCACAACTACTTTATCGCCTTCTTTAAGTCCAGCAGCTTTTGTAATTGTGATAGAGCCATCTGCATTTGCAACAGCTGAATCAGCGCCTGCAGCAGTTAATGTTAAAGCAGAAGCATTAAGCTTTGTAATATCTTCACCATATTGGTTTTTTACTTGGAAGCCAACTGTAGCTGTTGTGTTGCTTGTAGATGGTGCTACTTCACCAAGAATTTCAATACCAGCAACTTTTTCATCTTCCGTTTTCACAGTGCCAGTTACTGCTTGATCAGCAACGCCAGATACGCTAACTGTGAATTCGCCTTTTGTAATTTTGCTAGTTAATTCAATTGTTGCAACAGTTTTGTCTTCGTTCCATGTAATAGAAGTAAAGTTAGATTTGAAGCCATCTTTTTTAAGCTCAAATTTAGCTTTTTCTGTTTCAACTGGTTTGTTGAATGTTACTGCTAATGTTTTTGCATTGACTGCATCAACAGTTTTTACTTTTAACTCAGTTACATATGTAACTACAGCTGAATAAGTTTTACCATCAATTACAAACTCTACATTTGTTTCTTTATTTTCTGGAAGTGGAGTTGGTAATGTTACTGTATGTTTTTTGTCATCAGAAAGTGTAACTTCTAATGTAGTTGCATCGACAACTTTAGCTTCTTTAACAGTTAAAGGTGCTTCTTCACCGATGTTAGAAATTGTACGGTGTAAGAATGATGCAAATTGACCGCGTGTTAATGTGTTTTTAGGATTGAACGCTTTCACGTTTGTAAGTCCAGCATATTCTAACGCGATGATTGCTTCACGATTTTCTGTAGCTGTAGCTTTGTCTAAATCAGTGATTGTTGATTTGAAGTCAGATTCTTTATAATCTGCCACTAGATCTACGTTATAAACCGTTTTGATAGCACGTACTAAAACAACTGCCATTTGCTCACGGTTCATGTTATTTGTGTGCATTAATTGGTTATTTGAGCCTTTGAATACGCCAGCATCTTTTACAAGAGCTGCATATTGTAATAACTCTTTGTCTGGAGCTGTTGTTGGTAGGTCAGTGAAGCGTGCTTCTGTAGCATAATCTGTAGGAATCTCATAGTTTTCAGATACTAACCATTTCCCTAAGAATTTTGTTACGTTCCCACGAGTAACAACTGCATTTGGCTTGAATGTTCCATCTGGATAACCAGCTACAATTTTAGCATCTGCTAAAGCTAAGATAGCCTCCTTGTGGTCACTTGATTCAATATCAGAAAAGCTTGCTGCGCTTGCTACTGGTACGATTGCTGATGCTACTAGGGCTGCTGATGCTGCGCCGACAACCCACTTACTATATTTTTGTTTCATATGCAATAACCTCCTAGATAAATTAGCCACTTTTGGTGACTACGAATCTATTATAAGATTACAAGATAATAAATTTCAAAGGGCAAGATTTGGAATGAAATATGTGGTAACGTTAGATTTATAGAGGGTTTATAACCATATTTTACTTAAATAGATGGGGAGCATCCATCCTTAAAATTAACATACAAACCTTACTGCCATGCGAAAAATATACCATATTGCCCATGTCATTTTTACCAACTAAATTTCGACAAAAATCGACTTTTACCCATTATTTAGTAAAAATCCACTGGTGAACAATTCGTGAATTTACGTTACAATAAGGTAGGTAATTTATTCATGCATTTCCTTGATTATATTAGAACTTTCTAGCAGTTTTGCAGATTATCACGATTATCAGTTATTTTGAATGTTTTAAACCGTTTATAGCAGTATAAGCAATGTATATGGCAATCTTCACAGTGACCATGTAGATGCATTTACAATAAATAAGAGATGGGGATTTGAAGGAATGGTTTTTAGTAGCCTTATATTTTTATATGTCTTTTTGCCATTAGTGCTCATTGTGTACTTCATCTCTCCAAAGATGTTACGCAACACGATTTTACTATTGGCTAGCCTATTCTTTTACGCATGGGGCGAACCGAAATATGTACTTTTAATGATGATTTCGATTTTACTTAACTATATTTTGGGCATAGTCATTGAAAATACGATTTCGCAGTCTAAACGAAAAGCCCTTCTTTGGTTAGTAATTTTCAGTAACTTAGCTATTCTAGGCTATTACAAATATGCCGGCTTTTTTGTAGATATCATAAACAACTATTTAGTGGAAGCAATTGAATGGCAGGCTGTACCTCTTCCAATTGGTATTTCATTCTACACGTTCCAGGCTCTTAGCTATGTAATTGATGTTTATCGAAAGGATGTTAAAGCCCAACGTAACTTTTTGGACTTATCACTCTTCATTACATTGTTTCCTCAGCTTGTGGCAGGACCGATTGTACGCTACCAAACAGTTGCAGAGCAAATTAAAAAACGACTCTCCACAGCGGAGGACTGGATGATTGGTACCCGTCGTTTTGTACAAGGGTTAGCTAAAAAAGTATTGATTGCCAATCCAATGGGCGAGGTTGCTGATCATGTTTTTAGTTTATCAGGCGGAGATTTAACAACAGGGACTGCGTGGATAGGAATTCTAGCGTACTCGCTTCAAATTTATTTTGACTTCTCAGGCTATAGTGATATGGCCATCGGGTTAGCGAGGATATTTGGCTTTAAATTTGAGGAGAACTTTAACTATCCATATATTGCACAATCAGTAACAGACTTCTGGCGTCGTTGGCATATATCACTCAGCAGCTGGTTTAGAGATTATGTTTACTTCCCACTTGGTGGCAGTCGTGTTAGCCATGAATGGAAGCTTTATCGAAATCTATTAATAGTTTGGACATTAACAGGCTTTTGGCACGGAGCCAGCTGGACGTTTATGGCATGGGGCTTTTATTATGGACTATTAATTTGCCTTGAAAAATGGGTGCTTTTAAAATGGCTAGAACGTATACCTCGTTTCCTACGCCATATTTATATACTTATTATTGTGATGATCGGCTGGGTATTCTTTAGAGCGAATGACTTTGCATATGCTTTTAGCTTTATCAAAACGATGTTTGGACTATCCGATGCAGCACTTTATAATTATGAAACGATATTACTAACAAAGGATTATGCAGTTTATTTTGTCATTGCCATTATTTTCGCAATGCCAATCTATCGACTATATCAAACTTGGAGTGAAGAAAGAGCTACTAGTTCTCTAACATTTGACTGGAGCCTACGTCTTGGACAAACAATTTACTATGGTGCACTGTTACTCTTTATTACAATGTTTTTAGTCAACGCAACACATAATCCATTTATATACTTTAGATTCTAGGTGGGACAGCATGCGAAAAATTCAAATGTATCTATTACCAATAACCTTTTTTTGCATCATTTTCGGTGGTCTTGTCATACATGCTATGACTGTGGATCGTAAACAGTCAGAAATGGAAAATCGTCCATTAGAAACTGCCAATCTATCACCTAGCTCACAGGAAATCTTCTCTGGCGCATGGTCAAAACAGGTAGAATCCTATATTTCTGATCAATTTCCTGCCCGTGATACATGGATGCGCAATTATGTGCACTTCCAGCGAGTAATTGGCAAAACCTATTTAAACGATAAGTACGCAGTAGACGATACTAGTGGCTGGATTATTTCAAAGCCAGCCCCAGCAAAATCTGATGAGGAACTTGCTGCCTTTGCCCATGATTTGCGAAAGCTCAGTGAGGGATTAGCTGAAAAAGAAATTCCGTTTACGTTTTACTCACTGCCAGCGAAGGCAACTTACTCACGGGAGCCGAGTCCTAGCTATATGCCAGAGGATGCTGGAATAGCCAATAATGAGCGCTTACATAAGCTTGTTACGGCTGCTGGCGTCGACAATATCCGTCTCTATGATGAAATGAAGACTGACTTCTCTGCAGAACAGTACTTCTTTAAAACAGATCATCACTGGACTATGCACGGTGCATACACAGGCTACGAGGCACTAATAAAAACAATGAGCGAGCGACTTGGTGAAGCTATTCAGCCCATTCCCTACAAGGAAGACAACGTCTATTGCTTATCCAATAAGTTTGCTGGCTCCTGGAATAAAATCTTATACATGACCGTCGATAACCACGATCAAATTTGCTACAACGAATCACCTTCGTTTGCAACACAATTCACAATCTATGACGGTACAATCGAGGGAGGCGTAACGGCCCCATATCAAGCTGTATATGGTCGCGCAAAAAAAATGAGCCCTGACACAGTCGTAAATTACGCAGATGCCTATAGCAGAGACTTTGCAGAGCTGACAATAGTTAATGAAGACTATGACAGTGATAAACATATTGTTGTCATCAAAGATTCCTATTTTAATGCTATTCAATTTCATGTAGCTAGCCATTTTAAAAAGCTAACCATTTTGGATTTACGATACTTGGAGAAGGATATTATTCCATATTTACAAAATCTACATCCAGATTATGTCGTGCTAGCATACAATGATCGAAATTTAAAATTAATGCCAGAATGATTTACTTTGTAAACTAGTGGTGGTATTTTTACTTTTACCAGCGATTGTGTTGAGGTTACCGGCGATATTAAAACTTCTAGCGGCGATCTCGGTGAAGCTACTGGCGATGATACAAAAAAGCAGTGATTTCTACTTTAAAAGAAATCACTGCTTTTTACTGTGTAGCACGTCTTTTTATTTTCCCCACAATAAATTGACTAAATGGCAGTAATGAAATGATTTTGGTCAACAGTAAACAAACAACTAACGTCCATAGCAACAACAATGGTACACGGACTAGCGTACTATCGAAATGCTCTACAAACCAGCCAGTTGATATACGCAAAACCTCCCAATGCATGAGATAAATCATAAACGCATATTGACTAAGTACTTTAACAATTTTTATATACGGTAAAGACTGCCCCCAGGCAATCACAAATAGCACCATACTAATCACAAATGGTATTAAATCGAGACGCCTTGAATGCACCTCTACGTAACCCAGAAGTAAACGAATATACAAAAAGACAGCAGCCAGCACAACTAATACAATCGTCGCATATCGATATTTTCGAGCTAATGCTGCAATCTGTGCATAATAGATACCCATTGCATAGGCAACAGCAAAATAACCAAGCCAGCCCGTAAAGAAAAATCGTAGCCAAATACTATTTTCTTGAAAAATAGGATAGGGCAATAAAATCACAGTATGATGAATAAGCGTAACCAACACACTTAATGGTAAAAACCATGCTATAGACCATTTAAAACGTGTTAGCAGCGTAAAAATCACATATAGCTGCATAATAACCACAACAAACCAGCCAACAAACTCTCCATAAACAATATTATCAAAATACTTTTCCCATAATAAACCCTTTTGATAAATGGTCTCAACAACTAATGCATCGACAAAAGCCCATACTAAATAGGGAATAAAAATATATTGAATCCTACTTGACCAAAAATTTCTCGGTATATTCTCATGATAACGATTAGCCAATATTAAAATAGACAATACAATAAACGTCGGTGTCGCATAGCACAACGCAATCCTTAAAAAAAGATAGATCGTCTGCTCTGGCTCTACCCCAACCTCCATAATAACCCATGAAGATGTGTGTAATAGTAAAATAGACAGACACGCCACCACACGTAGGTAATCCCACTCTTTAATCACTACAACATTCTCCTAGTTCTTTTATCTCTCTTTTAAGCATGTCATATTTTGTCGATGATTGCAATGGTGATACTTGTAAGCTTGTTTTCTATGCTATAATTAGAGAGATTACTTTTATAGAGAGAGATTAAAAAAATAGATAGATTTAAAATAGAAGAGAGGTGATAGGAATGGAGGAAGTTTTAAGCGAACTAAAAAAAATCAATCAACGTCTTGAGTCTGTGGAGAATCGTCTTGAAATAATAGAAATTGAACAGCAGCAAATTAAACAAGCTGTTTTAGAAACAAATGAAAAAGTGAATAAACTTGAGGCCATTCAAGAAAGCCAGCATCGCATTATCGAACTATTATCAGTGCGGTCTATTCAACAGGAAGCTGAATTAAAACGTCTTCAATAAAATGCACGCCCACTTTTTTAGATTAAAAAGAAGTGGGCGTTTTTTATAGGACTTCTTTAAACCTCAAATGCAACCTGAAGTCGCTTTAATTTATCTTTTGCCTCATCTGCTGTTTGTCCAACAACACCAAAATAAAATTTACATTTTGGCTCTGTACCTGATGGACGAATAGCCACCCAAGAGTTATCGTCTAAAACATACTTCAGCACATTTTCTTTCGGTAATGTAATGTTCTCAGTAGTGCCATCTGCTAAAGTCGAAATACCTGTTAAATAATCCTCATACCGTTTAACCGCTATCCCACCTATAGATGCTGGTGCGTTCTGGCGAAGGTTATTTAAGATAGCTTTCATCTCTTCCTGACCATTTTTGCCTTCAAATACTTGGGATACCAGTGCCTCCTGATAGGTACCAAATTGCTCATATAAGCTTTGCAGACCATCTAATAAAGTTTGCCCTTTCTTGGCATAAAAAGCAGCCATTTCTGCAACCTTCAGTGCAACCTGTACAGCATCCTTATCACGTACAAAAGTTTCTATTAAATAGCCATAGCTTTCTTCATAGCCAAATACATACGAATAATCTCCAGATTGCTCATATTCTGCAATCTTCTCAGCAATATATTTAAAGCCTGTTAACGTGTTTACTGTCGTTACGCCAAATTTTTCGGCAATCTGAGTGCCTAATTCCGATGTCACTATTGTTTTTAGCATAACGCCATTGCTTGGTAGCACTCCAAGTTGTTGCTTAGTAGACAATAAATAATGAAGCAATAATGCACCAAGCTGATTGCCTGTCAACAGCTCATAACTATCTCCATTTTTAACAGCCACACCTAAACGGTCCGCATCTGGATCAGTTGCCAGCAAAAGATCCGCTCCAACCTGTGTACCAAGCTTCATAGCTAACTCAAAAGCTTTCGATTCCTCTGGGTTAGGATAAGAAACTGTTGGAAAATCTCCATCCTGCACAGCTTGCTGCTCTACAATATGAACCTGTTGAAAACCAAATGCCCGCAACCCTTCACTAACGGGCACCAAGCCAGCACCGTGCAAAGGTGTATAAACGAGTTTCATATCTAACGCAATATCTTGATTTTCCTTTAAGCTTAAAAGACTCGATAAGTATGCATCATCCATATCACCTCCAAGCCAAGTAACAAGCTCTTGCTGTTCTAAAAACGGGAGTTCCTTCACTTGAATAGAAAAAATATCCTCAATTCCGTTCATATAGCCGATAATAGCTTCAGCAAATTGGGGTGTTAACTGTGCACCATCCTCACCATAAACTTTAAACCCATTATATTGCTTCGGATTATGGCTGGCTGTAATGACCACACCTGCATAAGCATTTAATTTCCGAACCGTAAACGACAGCTGTGGTGTTGGTCTTGCTTCCTTATAAACATATGAACGAATACCATGTGCTCCTAGTACACTCGCAGTCTCGCAGGCAAATTCATATGAAAAATGGCGTGTATCAAAGGCAATAACAACACCACGCTGTTTAGCAGCTTCACCATTGGATTCAATATAACGAGCAAGCCCTTCAGCAACACGACGAATCGTATAAACATTTATACGATTCGTTCCAGCGCCTAAAACACCACGCATCCCACCAGTACCAAAGGACACATATTGATAAAAACGGTCTTCGACTGCTTGTTCATCACTTGCAATTAAGGCAAGCTCCTCAGCTAAATAGCTAGGAAGAGACTGCTCTAACCAGCCATTATATAATTCATGGACATTCTTCATTTACTTATCACCTTTTCTTCTTTCAGCAACTCTAGCATTTTACGTTTATAGGCCTCCACACCAGGCTGATCAAATGGATTAACCTCTAGTAAACAAGCACTCATTGCACAGGCCTTCATAAAGAAGTAAATCAAATACCCAAGATGATAAGCATCTAGCTTAGGTAATTCTAATTGAATAACAGGCACTTGCCCCTCTGCATGTGCAAGGGCCGTTCCTTGCTTAGAAATCGCATTAATTTCATTAAAAGTACGAGTCGACAAATAATTCAAGCCATCCTCATTGCGAGCATCGAATGGTACAGCTAAATCGCCCTCTATTTCATGGAAGTGAAGCAATGTCTCAAACATAACACGACTCCCCTCCTGAATAAACTGCCCAATAGCATGTAAATCAGTGGAGAAATTAACAGTAGAAGGATAAAGTCCCTTATGCTCCTTCCCTTCACTTTCACCAAAAAGCTGCTTCCACCATTCGTGGAATTTATTGAGTCCAGGCTCAAAGGAAGCAAGCAATTCAATGGTATAGCCCTGCTCATAAAGCATATGTCTCATTACAGCATATTTGTAGGCATCATTATGCGCCAAATCCTCTTCTGCTAACTCTGTTGCCGCATAACGTGCACCATCCATTAAAGCACGAATATCCACACCTGCCACCGCCACAGGTAATAAACCAACAGGTGTTAATACAGAATAACGCCCACCCACATCAGCAGGAATGACAAATTGACGATACCCAGCCTTATCAGCGATTCCCTTTAAGATGCCTTTTTCCGCATCCGTCGTGACAATAATCCGCTCCGTTACCTTCTCGCCATAACGCTCTTCCATATATAAACGCATTACACGAAAGGCCAACGCTGGCTCCATTGTACCGCCTGACTTCGAAATCACATTGACATATACTTGTTTTGTATCTAAATAAGCGAGAAGCTCTTTAATATATGCACCGCTCATATTCAAGCCAACATAGACAACCTCAATGCCACCCTTAGCCAGCCCAAAATAAGGCATCAGCGCCTCCTGAATTGCACGCGCACCTAAGAAGGAACCACCAACGCCTACAACAACCAGGACATCCGCACAAGCTCTTATTTCACTTGCCACACGTTCAATAGAGGTAAGTAGTCCCTCTTGATTTTGTAAGGGTGACTCGATCCAGCCGGTTAATGGATAATGCGGTAATGCGTTATGGATATTTTTTACTCGATCTTTATATTGAATAAGATCACTATCATCTAGCGAACAATTCAGCAATGTTGTTTTTACAATTTCTGCAAACACCATAGAATCCTCACTTCTTAAGGTAAATTTTGATATGTATATTATGACATATCACAAAAAGAAAACCAACTCAAGCTCGAGTTGGTTTGTTATTTCATTAGTTGTTGTGCCTTTCTCAAAATTATTTCTTTCACACCTTCATTTAGATCCTCACGTTCTAATGCAAAATCAATCGTGGTTTCGATAAAGCCTAATTGCTCACCTACATCATAACGTCGTCCCTCAAATTCATAGGCAAATACTCGTTGAATACCATTCAAAGATTCGATAGCATCAGTTAACTGTATTTCGCCACCTTTTCCTTTTTTCTTTTCATCTAGGAAATGGAAAATTTCAGGAGTTAACACATAACGCCCAATAATAGCATAATTTGAAGGTGCATCCTTTAAAGCTGGTTTCTCAACAAATTGCGTAACTTGCATTAGACGATCGTTTGTGTTAACAGGGTCAATTATTCCATAACGATGTACATCCTCATCTGTTACTTCTTGCACACCGATCACACTTGAAATTGTTTTTTCATATTGTTTCATTAATTGTTTTAAACAAGGTTCTTCACTTTTTACAACATCATCGCCAAGTAGCACTGCAAAAGGCTCATCTCCTATAAATTTCCGAGCACACCAAATAGCATGCCCTAAACCAAGTGGCTCTTTCTGACGAATATAATGAATTTCCACATTCGCAGACTCCTGTACCTTTTCAAGTATCTCTAGCTTCCCTTTTTCAATTAAGTTCGTTTCAAGCTCAAGTGCATTGTCAAAATGATCTTCAATTGCACGTTTGCTTCTACCTGTAACAATAATAATATCCTCAATTCCTGATGCAATCGCCTCTTCTACAATGTATTGAATTGTCGGTTTATCTACTATAGGAAGCATTTCTTTTGGCATTGCTTTTGTAGCTGGTAAGAAACGTGTACCAAGTCCTGCAGCTGGAATAATTGCTTTTCTGATTTTTTTCATAATATCACCTCATTATTCACTAATTTTACCCGAATAAAATTCGCTATACATTTTTTTCCACACACGACAAAATATAATTGGAATAAAAAAAGGAGAACGGAACATTATTATCAAATGCTTAATTATTTTTTTGAAGCTTTTTTCTTTAAAAGATACTAATATCATGTCCCAACGATATCCACCAAGATGATAACGATATAATCTATATGATTTAATTATACCAACCCTAGATTTTTGTTTGCTAAATATTTGTTTTAGAGCTTTAGCACGCTCTGGAGAATAACCTTTTGATAACGATCCCGAACGAAACATCATTTCAACTAATGGTTCAGAATAAAAACCCCATTTACAACCACTTTCTAATAGTCTAAGCCATAAATCATAATCTTCTGCCTCTCCTTTAAGTGATTCATCATATCCACCAATACTAACTAATTTTTCTCTATTAATAATCATTAATGCAAAAGCTGTAGCTTCCTTTAATAATCTCTCGTACTGTTGATTTAAAGGAGGTTCTCGATATTCGCTTGAAAATGCTGTTTCCTTCCTAATTCTGTCTCTATTTTCATCAACATGATAGAAATTGGTGATCATTATATCAAATTTATTACTTTCAAGAATTGGTATTGTTTTTTCTAAACGTGAATCCATCCATCTATCATCGGCATCTAATGTAGCAATATATTTTCCCTGTGCAGCAAATATCCCATTATTTCTTGCTTTAGAAACTCCCTGATTTTGTTGATAAATTATTTTTATATGATTCTTGTATTTTTCTAAGATTATATTAGTATTATCTGTAGAACCATCATCTACTACAATAATCTCTTTACTAGGATAAGTTTGATTCAAAGCACTTACAATTGCCTCTTCAATATAAGCTGCGCAATTGTACGTAGGTATAATAACACTTACTAATGGTAGATTGTCCATCATTCAATCTCCTTTAATAATTAGATCTACACAATATGTATTCTAATCATTTCATTTTCACACCTTCAGATTTTAACACACTGCCAAAAGTCATAAAGATAATTTTCACATCAAAAGCAATACTCATGTTTTCTACATAATACTTATCATACTTTACCTTTTCTCTATCGGAAATAAAATCGCGCCCCATTACTTGAGCGTAACCAGTTAATCCTGGTCTGACAGTATTAATTTTCATTTTGTCACGCATCGATATTAATTCAAACTGATTGTATAGAGCAGGTCTTGGTCCAACTATAGCCATATCGCCTTTTAGGATATTGAATAGCTGTGGTAGCTCATCTAAGCTAGTTTTACGTATAATTTTCCCAACTTTCGTAATATATACACTCGGATCTCCTAACGCTTCTGTGGATAAATTCGGGGTTTCAGTAAACATTGAACGAAATTTATAAATATTAAACAATTCGCCATTTAAACCTACCCGTTGTTGTTTAAAGAAAATTGGACCTTTGGAATCAACTTTAATCCAAACAGCCAAAATAATCATTGGAACTATAAGAATAACAATAGCCATTAAAGACAAAATAATATCTAAACTTCTCTTCATTGTTAAATAATACCTTTTTTTCTCAAAATTTCAATTTCCTCAGAAATCCCTTGTTCAAATGTACGGGGTTTAAAATTAAATACTTTGATCGCTTTCTCATGAGAATAAACCTTATTCTCTTGTAGTCTTTCAATTTGTTCTACAGTAATAAAGCTTTTTCTAAATATTGTTCGAGCTAATTTTGCTATAAATATTGCTAGAGGTATAGGTACTTTGACTAGAATAACAGACTTATTTAGTTTCCTAGAAATTATTTTTACAATTTGCTGGTATTCTAGAACTGATGCGCCTGTAATATTAAAATCATCATTTACAATATCTTTCTTTTTGTAAATTTCACATATTGCGTTTGCTAAATCTTCAACATGAATTGGTTGCATCAACGATTTCCCATCACCAAAAAGAGGGAAAATAGGTGATTTTTTTAAAAATTTAATAAGTTTATGCATATTATAGTCACGATCATTTCCATAAATCATTGACGGTCTAACTATTACATAGGATGTATTTCGAAAGTCAGTATCTATAACACTACGTTCAATCAGATTATATAAACTACTGTATTCTTGATATTTAGAAAAAACACCAGTTGTATGGATAAGTATATTCCGATTTACACCATATTTTTCTGATAGCTCCATTAAAGCATTGGAGAAACGAATATTAGCTACATGGACTATTTCCTTAAAATTGTATTTTTTATATAATGATTCTAAAAAAGCTAAATCCGTTAAATCTCCATATTCAACTTGAATATCAAATAGGTTTACATATTGATATGATCGAACTACACCAACAATTTTATTTTTAGGAACCAATTCGCATAGTTTTTTTAATACATTCGTCCCTGTATTACCTGATATTCCAGTAACTAATATCAATTTTACACCCCATCTTTTATTCTTTTATAAACTTTTTGGTACTCTGACATAACATTTTTTAATAAATAACTTTCAATATCCGATTTTGCTTGTTCACCAAAAATTTCTCTTTTTGAGGGGTTATTTACCAGCTCGGTAAATACTTTTGTTAATCTTTCGTTATCTCCTAAATTTACCACATATCCATTTTTTTTATCATGAATCAAATCTCTTAATCCCCTTGTATTACTTACAATACAAGGAAGTTCGTTTACCATAGCTTCCATAATACTTTTAGGTAATCCTTCCCTTTTTGAAAGAAGTGTTACTATATCTGAAACCTTTAAAATGTCATCTACATCACGACGATATCCCGTAAAAGTAATATCATCCAATAACTTGTCTTTAACATATCTGCGCAAAATATGTTCATGACTACCTTTTCCAATAATCAATAGTTTTGCATCAGGTACCTGCTTTTTTATAGCTGGCCAATTTTTCAATAAAAACATATGATTTTTATTATCATTTAGCTCAGCAATATATGAAATAACAACATGTTGTTTCTGAATATTAAATTCTCGCTCTAATTGTTCCTGAATTTCCATAGAGATACTTTGCTTCTTTACCTCAACCCCTACACCATGAATATATGAAACGTTTTCTTTTGGATAGCCTAACTTTTTTGAAATATTATAATCTTCTTGATTAATAGTTATTAAATGCGAAGTCCATGAAGCGGCAATTTTTTCTGCAGTATAATACAAAAGCCAGTTAATAAGAGGTGCACCTTTAAAGAAATGAAATCCATGAGCGGTGTATACTACTTTAATATCCATTAAATCTTTAGCTGCAAATCGAGTGATAAAAGAAGCAATAGGTGTATGTACATCTACATAATCAAATCTCTCCTCTTTTAGCAGTTTTTTCATTTGCATTATAGCTTTTAAATTATCCTTGCTTTTCAGGCTCCTCGAAAATGAGATATCAATACACCGTACATTTTCCTTTTCTAGCAACTTGCGATCATATAAACCTTCTCCAGAGGCTGCCCATACCTCATAACCTAAACTTTGAAAATATTTCATATGTGGTATATGAAAAGCTGTTAAATGTCTATAAACTGTTGCAACAAACAATATTTTCATGACTTCACGCACTTTCTATATAATTCCCATCTCCATGCATCTCTACACATATCACTTAAATTTTTGGTAGCCCGCCAACCAAGTTTTTCCTTTATTTTAGTAACATCTGCATAACTAACAACAATATCTCCTTTTCGCGGTTGAACAATATCATATGGTACTTTCACATCATTTACTTCTTCAAAAGTATGAATAAGGTCTAATACTGAATAGCCAACACCTGTACCTAGATTGAAAGCCTCACAACCTGAATGCAACTTTATAAATTCTAGAGCTTTTACATGCCCATCCGCTAAATCCATAATATGTATAAAATCACGTACACAGGTACCATCGACTGTATCGTAATCACCCCCAAACACTTTTAATCGTTCTGACTCACCACTAGCAGTCTTCAAAATATGGGGCATTAAATTATTTGGTGAATCATAGGGAATTTCCCCAAGTTTACCACTTACATGTGCACCAATTGGATTAAAATATCTCATAAATACAATTTTCCAACTTGTGTCTGCATTAGCTATATCCCTTAGAATTTCTTCAAGGATTAATTTTGTGCGACCATACGGGTTTGGAGCATCTAGTGAATAACTTTCAACTAAAGGAGGTTTTTGCAAGTCTCCATAAACTGTTGCCGAAGAACTAAAAACTAGTTGTTTTACATTAAATTCCTTCATCACTTCTATTAAATTTAGAGTACTAATCAAGTTATTTTGATAGTAAATTAGCGGATTATTTACAGATTCCACAACTGATTTTAAGCCAGCAAAATGTACTACTGCTGATATATCGTAATTTAAAAATATATCTCTAAGTTTAGAAAGACATAATAAATCAACCTCAACAAAAGGAACTCTTTTTTCGACAATAGATTCAATTCTATCTAGCACATGTATTGTAGAGTTTGATAAATTGTCTATTACTATACACTCTTCACCTTGTTCTATCAATTGAACAACTGTATGACTGCCTATGAAACCAAGTCCACCAGTAACTAATATTGTCACATTATCACCTTCTTTAAGATTACATTTTCTATTTAAAATAATTCAACGTAATTATTTATCTAATAAATTTTTATAAACACATAAATACTCTTTGACTGTGTTTTGAATTGTATATTTTGAAACATTCAATGCCTCTTTTTTTGTTTCAAGCTGTTTTACAATTTTTTCGGCAAGATCCTTTTCATTATATGGTTCAAATAATTGTCCACCAATTGTTTGAATTACGCTATTTAGCCCATCTACATTAGAAGCTATAACAGGTAAACCTGTAGCAGCAGCTTCTACAACTACCAAACCAAATCCTTCCCATTTAGAAGAGAGAACAAATACATCTGAAGCTTTCATTATAGAAGGAACATCCGATCTTCTACCTAAGAAAAGTATATTATCCCTACCGTATTTTTCTGTATATTGTTGTATTTCTTTCATACGCTCACCATCACCTACAAAAATAACTCGGTAATTTAAAGGCAAAAGTTTACTTGCACGAATTAAAGTTTCATGGTCTTTTTGTTCACGCATTGCGGCTACCATTAATACAATCTTTTCATTTTCTCCTATATTTGCAGATAGTTGTTTTCTTTCAATAGGAAGGGCATTAGCATATTGCATTATTTCAATCCCATTTTCAATAACTTGAATTCTTGAGCCTATATTAGGTAAAAACTTCTTCAGATTATCTTTTGTCTCTCCTGTGATAGCTATTATAATATCATATTGAAGATATAACCAATAATCTATCAAATAAAGCTTTTTACTGTCTCTACGTTTATTATGTGTGCTGTGTTCAGTAGTAATCAAAGGAATAGATTGTCTTGCCAACTTTAGAGCTATAGGCATAAATAATTGAGATGCAAACAAGTGTGTATGAATACAATCATAATTATTATTTCTAATTATCTTCTTTAAAAATAATATATTTTTAATTGAATATACTTTAGGAGTAGGACCATAGAAAACTGGGATGCCTAATTTCACTACTTCTTGGCCGAAGAAATTATTCGATTTAGTTAGCACAGCTAACTCGCAAGTAATGCCTTGAATTTGCATTTCACTTATTATATCAACCAACATTTTTTCAGCGCCTCCACTATCTAATGTTGTTATGACATGTAGTATTTTCATTAACTCCCTCCCTACTGTCTGTATCTATAAAAAAGCTTTATTATTATTTCTTTTGGAAGTATAAATAATGGTATAAAGAGAATCTGTTTTTTTGAATACTTTAAGGACGTTTTAAAATATTTCCATGAATTCCTGCGATTCCCTCCCAAAAGAGAATAAGTGATAGCTCCCCTATACCTCATAATTAAATAATCTATATCCCCAGTTTTAATAATATCTTTTTCAAAATTATTTATTATATCTTGCTGATATTCTGCAAAAAGACTAGCTTTATTAATTTGTCTATTTATATCAGTAAGTCTTTGGCTAGCATCTTCCATTAAAGTTACTATTGTTTTATTAACTATAGGATAACCATATTCAATTGCAATCCTATACCAAAGTAATAACTCTGCTCCAATCCTTGAATTAGGATACATATATCGTTCTTTTTTTAAAAATATGCGTTTATTTATTACTGGAGTTAGATCACCTTGGATTTGCCCATTGACCATATCTTTAAAAGTAAATATAGAAAAATTATTTTTTTTTGTATAAATGGCATTAGATCTCAAAAAATTGTATACGGGAAGGTCTTGTTCTTCGGTTTCTACTAAAAAGTTGTTTATACATTCAAAAGCATCATTCACAAAAACGTCGTCGTCATCCATAATTACAATATAATTATATTTAGCTTCTTTAATCCCAAGATTTCTAGCATGACCTGGACCTGTGTTAACTTGCTGATAAAAATATTTTACATTAGGGAAGTCTTTAATAATGTTATTTTTATAGTTTGGTACTGAATGATCATCAATGATAACAATTTCATATTCATCATAACTTTGTTTTATTATTGATTCTATACATCTACGTAATTCTTTTTCACGATTGTATGTTGTAATCACGATGCTTAGCGGTATCTTCATTTGTTATGTGTCATCCCTTTCTGAATGGAACCTTTGTAAAAATTATAAACATATGCTAAAGGTATAATGAATGTTATCCATTCCGAAAATTCTGTACTATAAGGATGAAATAGTCCATTTAATACAAAATAAATCAACATTATTATTGAACTGCATGCAATTGCTTTTTCATAATTATCATTAACTAATTTCAATTTCACCATTATTCTAGGCATTAAGACTAACCATCCAAAATAGATGGATATCATCCCTAACAGGCCTAAAAAACCAAAATCCCCCCACAACTGAAGATATGTATTATGAACCACCATATTACTACCATCTTCATGCATTCCAGTAGTTGTAAAAGCACCCGTGCCGATATAAGGGTTATCGTGGATTTTATTAATTGCCGATTTAAGCATTATATATCGGATCGAATCTATCGACTCCATTCCCTGAGCCAATGAGGTAGAATTTATCAGATTAGAAATACTATTCCCTAGTCTTGATTTTAATAAATATGGGACCATGATTATAAATAAGCCTAAAAAAAGTACAGTGATTACAAATGGAATCATGACAGATTTTATTTTATTTCTAAAGTTCACTACAGAATATAAAAGTAAAATTACAACCCCTGTGATAAATGTTAATAACATTCCAGTTCTAGATCCATCCATATACATAATAAATATACTTAAAAGTATTAAAAAAATTGAAATAAGTTTATGATTACCTTTTATCAAAAGTATTTTCATTATATTTAAGTATAAACCATATGTTCCGATTTTAACCAAAGAACCTGGATATGCAAGAAAAGTACCCCATCTTCCATCACTGGTCATTAGGTGTGCTACATTCGTAACGCCTATAAGCCCTAGTAGTAAGAATAAAGAATTTATTACTACAGCCATATTAATTACATTAAAAATTTTTGCCCATTCAATTTTGATATAATAAAGAAAGTGATATAATGTCAAAAAAATAAGAAAAAATTTAATAACCTGAATTAAAGTTTCTAAAGAAGCACCATTTATAAAGCTACTTATACAACCTACAAAGAAAACGATTAGCCCCCCTCCAAAAAATGGGCTAACTACAAAGCCTTTCTTGAAAAAATCACTTATCATGAAAGGAAATAACAACACTCCCCATGCTACCCAATGTATATATGGAAAAACGGTCACTTTTAAGTCGGCACACAAGACTAGGAAAATAAATATTAATAAAAATGCCTTTCTCATCGCAGTCCCTTTCTACCATTACTTTCTAGTAAAGCATGATAAATAAATTATTTTTTTATTGTTATAAGTCTACGATTAATTTTAATCAGAATTAATACTTTACTCCGATGAAATTTAACGTTTAATTGAATCATATAATAGAAAAAATGTCAATGTAATTTTGATTCTGTATCATCAAAACCCATCCCATTAATATCCTATTAATTCACTTAAATGTATACAAAGGAAATCTTATTGTATTTTCAATAAAATAGATTTTTCATATGATTCATTGATTACATTTAAGTCACTTTCATTATTCTTACCATTCACTTCATTAACATTTTTCCCCTCAATAGCTACTTTTTTGTTAGTATTTTTTTTAAACCACTCATATTCTATATCTATATGTCCTATATCTAAAGCTTGATAACCTACACAAGACAAATCATACGCCAAAATAGTTGCAGTTGGTCCTAATGCAATTAATATTAGGCAATCAACTTCTGCATTACTTGTTACAGAGTCATAAATATCATCATATTTTTCAAACGCATTTATAGAAGGGCATATTATCCTAGTAGTATTTTTGGTGTTATCTAGCAAATCATTCCCTACTCCAAAGAGAGTTTTATCGCCTTCAACAACTAAAACATTTCTATTTTCCCATAATTTTTTTAAGTCTTTAAATCTTCCTTCTGATTTACTCTTATCAATATAATCTATATATGGTCTAGTAATACTAGCATTACAATAAACCTTCTCTTTTGTCATTAGTTTTGATATCGATGAATATCTTTTCACAATAAATGGTGCCCAAAATAGCCGGGCATGTAAAGTATATTCTTTATCTTCTTTTAATATTTTAGGAATGCCAATTAGTATTTTTTCATTTTCTTTTTGCAATAGAATCTCTTCAAGTCTTTTACTAAGAATTGAAGAACTATTTTGAAAACCTATTCCTGATTTGTCTATTATTAATTTTAATTCACCATCTCCAAATCTAGCCATTGATAGTTTTTCATTAGTTATTTTACTAATAGTTACATCGTCTTCTAAAATTGATATTTTCATGTATTTATTTAAAATTTTCCTCTTTAAGTAAACGAAAAAAGAATACAATTCAAGTAACCTCTTCATTAAGTTCTCCTCGAAATAGATAAAATATTTTTATCAAAAAATAAACAGTCTTACATCACTATAAAAGATCGATTATCTCCTAATATTATTAGTAGAATTTAATAATTCTACTATTGTCTACGAAATAACCTTCTAAATTTATCAATTATAACAAAAATTTTATTTTTCTCCTCGCTATTCAAACAAAATAACCACAAGACAAAAAGATAAACAAAACAATAAACTATTATAGTTATTGCTAGTAAAAAGTAGTTATTTAGATTTAATAACTTAACTTTTAAAATATATATAATAAATACAAGGAAAATCACTGGATAAATCATCTCAATCATATTTTTCCAATATAACCATAAATCTAATTTAATTTTAATTCTATAATATATATTAAGAATTATCACATTACCGATAGCTAAGGATATGGCAGTTACAATTGCAGTTCCCTTACTCCCATATATATTAATAATAGGTATAGAAATCAATATATTTAATAAAGAAAATACCAATAAACTTATTGTCCTAAAAGCATAAAGACCCTTTGCTTTCAGTATTATTAGGCCAATATTTTGTATCAATTCAAAAAAGAAAGGAATCATTATAATTATTACTATAAAGTATGCTTCTTTATAGGGAGCTCCTACCCATAATGCAATGAACTCTTTTCCAAATAATATAAACCCACTAAATGCCAAAGCCATTATTATAAATTGATACCGTCCCACATTTACAAATAGTAGATTTAATCTATCCAGATGTTTCTCTTCTGACACAAGCATAGATATTTTAGGCAAATATAAACTACTAATCGCAATGGAAAGCGAAATAAATATAGTTATAAATTGCATAGCCACTGCATATACAGCCACAGTATCAGAGTCCTTTAAAATACCCAGAAGAATTTGGTCTGTTTGCCAATATATCTTATCCGCAATACCTGTTAGTAAAATAAGGGAAGAATATACATATATCTCTTTCTTTAATTTTTTTTCTAAAGGTACAAATGAGACTTTAAGTTTCAAATTAATTTTACAGTAGACAAATGCAGCGAATAATAGGCTGAGGTTTACAATAGTTGTTATAATAACCATTGTAATTAATCCGCCGCCTAACCATAACGCAATTAAACTTAATATTGGAACTAAGATAATCCGAATAATATTATTTGTTTTTAAAAAAAGAAATCGTTCATGTGCTTGCATTACTGAGCTATATACATTCAGTGGAAATGATAGTGCAAAATTAATTATTAAAATAATTATCATTTTCTGAGCTGTCGTAATTTCGCTAGGTGTTAATCCATTTTGAAATATATTAGGTACTTTATTATAAATTAAAAAACCTACAACTACTGTTAGTAAGCTTATAAAACCATAAAACTTTAAAAACTGACCAACTAGATTAGACTCTGATTTAAAATCTCCCGTCCTTCTATTCCGAGCAACATAACGAACAATCGCGTCTCCTAACCCCATATCTAAAAGACTCAAATATGCTGCAACGGATAGAACTAAGGAATATAATCCATAATCTGATTGACCAAGCCACCGTATTAATATTGGTGTATATATTAAGCCTACAATAAATGTTAAGAAAATTGAGATGTACGAAAGTATAGCACCCAACCTTATTTGATTCATTAAACATGTTCCTTTTTTAATATAAATTGTTGGTTATTCGCAATATTAATAAGTAATATTTTCATTTCTTCCTCTCTTAATGTTATAAGAGAGTTAAGCACTTCTTTTAATTCTGTATTAATTAAAGGATTTGCCTTTCCAATATGAATACCTGGAAATATATGTTCCTCTTGAATTTCTTCTTTATTAAGTAGTTCTTCAAACATCTTTTCACCAGGACGCAACCCCGTAAATTCAATCTTTATCTCATCCTCTGAAAATCCAGACAACTGAATTAGATTACGAGCTAAATCCACAATCTTCACAGGTTCGCCCATATCAAGGACAAATATTTCTCCATTCCCTCCAAGGGTACCAGCCTGTAATACAAGACGTGAGGCTTCAGGAATAGTCATAAAATAACGTGTCATATCTGGATGTGTTACAGTGACTGGACCACCAGCAGCGATTTGCTTTTTGAAAAGCGGAATCACTGAGCCTCGTGATCCGAGTACATTTCCAAATCGTACAGCTGCAAAGTTTGTATAGCTTTCTTTTGCTAGGTTCTGAACTACCATTTCAGCTATACGTTTTGTAGCTCCCATAACATTCGGAGGGTTTACTGCCTTATCTGTAGAAATCATTACAAAATTACCAACATTAAACTGGTGGGATGCTTCCGCAACATTTTTCGTCCCAAATATATTATTTTTAACAGCCTCATGTGGATTATATTCCATTAATGGCACATGTTTATGTGCTGCAGCATGATAGACTACATCAGGCCTATAATGTTCAATTACTTCAAAGATTCTTTCACTGTCTTGAATATCAGCAATAATTGGCACTAACTCTGTAAAACCTGAACTTCTTTGTTGTAGTTCCATATGAATTGTATAAATGGAATTCTCCCCGTGTCCTAAAAGGATAAGTCGCTTCGGTTGGAAATTCATCACTTGACGACATATTTCAGAACCAATTGATCCTCCTGCACCTGTCACCAGAATAACTTTATGTGTCAACTTATTAGAAATTGCGACCATATCAAGCTTTACTTCATCTCGTCCAAGTAAATCTTCAATTTGAACCTCTTTCATTTCATTGACTGCCACTTTACCTGTCATTACATCCTCAATACTAGGCATGATTTTTACAGGAAGATTAGTTTCTGCACAATCTTCATAAATACTCTTTATACCAATACGACCAAGCGAAGGGATAGCGATTATGATTTCATCAATTCCATGTTTAACTACAAGTCTCGAAATATCCTTAGTTGTACCAGCCACAGTTACATTCATTACTTTAAGTTGCTGTTTGCTGACATCATCATCAACAAATATAATAGGTAATCGATCTGGGTTCGGAACATGTAATAAATTTCTAACAAGCATTGTCCCACCTTGCCCTGCCCCTACAATTAGAACTCGCTTGAGATTCGCTGTATTCTGAAATGATTCTCGATCATTTAAAACACGTAGAAAAAAGCGAGAGCCACCAATCATAATAATGTGTAACATCCAAGTAATTGCCATAATACGAACATATACATCGTTTTTAATTAAATATTGTATGCCACTAGCAGTTGCAACAGATATTGTAACGGCATAGGCAATTGTTAATAGCTCTCGAACAGATGCAACACTCCACATTCGATTATAGAGATGAAAAAAGTATGCGGCAATATGATGACTAACTAATAGCGTTACAGCACTAACTAAAATAACTTTATCAGAATAGCCTTTGATCGTTGGATTTAATAGCCAATAACTCATAAATATAGCTGATAACACTATACAGGAGTCAATGATAAAAAATAGCATATAACGCATTCGATAACTCATTCAAAGCTGACCTCTCTTATATCTATTTAACTACTGCACTATTCTTCCAATAATGTCTGAAAAATACTAAACCTAGCCCAAGCATCATACCAACCATAAAACCAATTGCTAAATTCAACACTTTGTTTGGTGAAGAAGGTCCTTCAGGTAATGTTGGCTCTGCGATTACTCGAATAAATGGATCTGGTTTAAAACTATCTAAACCTGATTTAACCGACTGATAGTCAGCCAGTGCTTTTCGATATTCTTCTGATTTTGTTTGTATTTGAGCCTGCATTTGTAATAATTGATTTTGTAAACTTCCCGTTACATTAGCTAAAGCCTTTGTTTGTTCTTCAGAGATATTTAATGTAATTTCTGTATTTAGAATTGTTTGCAATATTAACAGCTCTGGCAAATTATTCTCAAGGATTATTTTGTTATATTGTTCAATAATACCATCAATTTCTTTAGTTAAAGTAGTTGATTTTGTATTATAGTTCACTTCCAAATCTTGCAAGGTATTCTGTACAGATTCATTCATCTTTTGTTTCGTTGCTTCCATTAAAATTTGCAATTGTTGTTGAGCTTCTTTTGGTGAACTAGAAGTAAAATTTAATTCAACTAGGCTTTTAGTAGGGTCCGCATCCACTGTTGCAACTAAATTTTTTTCATTGTAAATTATTTTAATGCCTGCTTCACTTAATGCCTGCTTCATAATTGGTTTATTTTGAATACGTTGTGCATAAATAGTTGGTGTAAATTCCGTCGCTACATAGTTAGCCATAATTCCTGTATCTTGCACAGCACTTGCTACTTGTACAACAGCCTTTGATTCATATTTTTCATCTAATACAAACCAGCTTGCAATTCCTGCTAAAAGCATACATACAATTGTACATACTACAATAACAGCTTTTCCCTTCCAAACAATCTCTAGTAACTCTCGTAATTCAATCGTATCTTCCATTTAACTGCTCCTTATTTTTAAATGTCATTGCTAGTACAATACCCGCAATAGCCCACATTACAGCTGATGTCCCTGGCAAGCTATCATTAAATAATGCCTGTATTAAATAAGCACCCCAAGCTATTCCTAGTATCCAAATTATAGATTGATTACTTTTAATAACAACCTTTAATGGATAAAATAATGACATGACCAATAATACGATTGCACATAAAAAACCTATTATTCCTGTACCGTATAACCAGCCAATATAAATGCTATGTGGTTTATCTGTAATAGTATTTTCCTCCCACATGCTTGCACGTGCATCAATATTAAAATGAGGAAAGTTATACATAAATGTATCAAATCCATAACCAAATAATGGTCTTTCTTTTACCAAATCTACAGTTTTAGTCCAAATATAAATTCGTCCTGAACCTGCTCCTAATGCTCTTTCTGGTAAAACAGGTAATTCAAATTTCCTTTCAGCAAACGCCTTCGTCATCCAGTCAAATTCTATATTATTAATTAGGCTTATCGCTGGTGCGGGTTCTTCCTTAACATACGGATTTGATTTCAAGACAAAACCAACCGATTCCGTCCAAACACGAGCATCCTTACTAGCCAGCACATGAAACACAGGTGCACTTGCAACTAAAAAGACTACAATTATTGCAAAGCTTTGCACTCTCTTCTCAAATCTAAATGCTGCCAAAAGTATAACGAGCACCATCGCAGAAACTGTTAAAAACCCACTAGTCGAAAGAGACATTAGCATAACCGCAACAGACATAACTGCAATCACTAAATGTCCTATTGCTCGTCCAATACTTTTCTCTAAAGCTGCTGCTGCCAAAAACATAACAGTCATAATGGCAAACATACCACTCATATAGTTCCACTGGTTTAACGTACCTACCAGAATAGAGCCTTCACCAATATTTGCTCCGACAGGTAAAAATGCCATAACTAATTTTTTAACTGCTGCCTTTTGTAATAAATCATTTCCATAGAAATTCATTGTAATAATAAATAAGTTAATTACTACAAACGGATATAAAGAATATAAAACATAGTTTAATACTTTTTTTGGATAGTCGATATTCATCGCAATAAAGAATAACGCTAAATAACATAACCAACTAATTGCACCATCAGTACGATTGTATTGACCATGCAATGCAATAGAAATGTTTGGTGAAAAAATTGTTGATAACACAATTGCTACAGCAAATGCTCCTATTGCATAATTTAGTTTAGTTTTTCGAACTTTACCGTTCATAAATAAAATTTTGGCCAAGAACATAATCCCTGCTAATACTGTTATAACTAATACAGCTAACGCTTTATAGTGCGTAAAAAGGTCACCCTTTGTTCCACCTGTTAGTGCACTTACATTAGTTATCATTGGTGATTGAACCTCAACTACGCTCGCCATAACGATTAAAGGTACAATTCCGATGACAATAAGAAGTAGCCCAAAAATCCATTTGTCTACAGATTTTTGAGATTGTATATCTTCTTCAGTATCACGATAGGCGACTTTTTCGTAGAACTTACTCATTTTTAGTACCTTCCTTTAATTGCGAATTTTCTATATGGGCTAGCAATGTTGTTATCTGCTCCTGATAATTAGGGATATCTTCTGGTGCCCAAGCAGATTCTTGGCAGCGTAAGAGAACAGTTTTAGCTTCCTCAAATCTCTCTGCACCTACAAAAATTTCTCCTAATTGAATCATAAATGTTGGATCTTCCACCTTATGTGGGTTAATATCTAAGACTTTTTGCATATGAATTGCGGCTGGCTTCATATCGCCATTTTGTGCAAAGATTAAAGCTGCTGCATAATTTGCCATCTCTGAATTAGGCTCTTTTTTCAGAACTTTTTTAATGGCGTCTGCTGATCCAGCTAGGTCACCAGTCGATTGGAGCTGAATAGCTTGTGTATATAAGGCTTCATTTATTTTAAATTTGTCATCTTGCTTATTGGCCATCACATTTGCCACAATTAGACCAATTACAACAAATGCCACCAAGCCCGATAATATATATTTTCTAATTGGTTCAGTAAATGTCATTGTAACTCTACCCTTCTCACACTTTGTCATTTTTTCGCATATGGTTATTATACTATAAAATAGCATCCACATGTAGGGTAGACTACCAGTTAATAATAGATATTGTTACTTTTAAGAGAATTTATTTGAAATTAAGTGTACTTAAATAAAATTATTTGTTCCGAACGGAGGTTACAAGCAATCAAGAATTATGAATTGCAAAAAAATTTAAATGATCTAAGTTTCGTTATATTTTGTTGTTTTAATAAATACCAGCAAATTAATTGAATATCCACTAACTAAAATCTAATCACCCCCTCTTCTTACTCTGTCATAAAAATAGTTACTATAACCCACTTTCTTTTCTTTGCCCACGAAAGATTCAATAGAAATATTTTTACTTTTCATAAAAAAGAGTATCCATTTGTATGTATAACAACATACATCACCATTAGTATTGCCTATTATTTTATAATATGACTATAAATTATATAGAAAAAGCGACACAAAGAGATTATTTTTAATATCATGCCTAAAAAAAGATTTTATAGAATTTAATAACTTTTCATAACTTATACATATGAATATTTCATGCAAAAAGACTCTATAGAGAAATATCTCTATAGAGCCTTTTTTAATTTAGATACTAGATTCAAAAATAGTATTTGAAAATTAGTATTTACGTGTAATAGTACTTGAACCACCAATAGTTGGATTCACTACTAATGAGTATTCTTTAGTAACACCATTTTTTGTAAGTGCTACATATAAAGTTTTACCAGCAACTGGAGATGTAAATGTTACAGTTGCAGCATCACCTGAAGTAACACTTACAGTGCCACTACCTGTAGTTGTACCATCAGTTACTGAAATATCATTATTTGTTAAGTTAGAGCCAGTTACAAAAGTTAAAGTAATTGTATCGCCTGAAGTTGTAACTACTGATGTTAATGTTTCAGTTGTAATAACTGGTGTATTACTTAAAACATTATTTCCAATTGTAGGTCCATTCACAGAACCAATAGTTGTAATAAAGTCAATAATACCAGTACCGTTACCAGTAACTTCAGTACCACTTACTTTAACAATTAATTCTTTAATAGTTGATGCAAGAATATTTACACGTTCAGCTTTTTCTAAGAATACACGCTCAAATACTGATCCATTAATAAGGTTAAATGTTTCTTTAGCGTCTGTGTGAACATACGCGTTACCATTTAATTTAACGTTATCTGCTGTAAATTTACGTACAGTTTTTTGATTTTGGTAATCAGAAGATGAACCTTGACCACCAACAGTTAAAGTACCAAATACATCTGCATTTTTAACTGTAACGTTATCTGCATTTATATAAATGTCAACTTTTTTAGTTGAACTTCCTACTAAACCTTGAGTTGGCACTGAAGGTGTAGCATTTGAATATGCACTAGCAAAATCATAAGAAGCGTTAGGGTTTGTTAAATGGATTTTCGCACCATCTTTAAATTGAATAGCAGATGTTACGCCAGAGTTTTTCACAGTTGTTGGTGTTGAATCTTTAGCAAGTGTGAATGTTACTTCTTTACCTAATAATTTTACAGTTGGATTACTTTCAAAAGTTGTTTCAGAAATATCAACTAAAGATCCACTTTCATAGAACTTAGTATTTGCTCCGCTATAGTCAACATCACGAACTGTTACACCATCATTTAATAATAGTAATAAACGGTTGTTTTCAAGATCTGTTGCGATAACTTTACCAGTTACAGGTACTCCTGGTTGTACACCTTCATTATTGCTTAAGTTAAATACAGCTGAAGCTGTTAAGTTTTGTGGTAATGATGGAGTATTAGCACTTGCAGTTGCAGTTACTGTTGTACCACGTGTTGCTTTTACATAGACTGTTGCTTTACCATCAACAGCATCAATTGGGAATGGAGACGTATTAGCGCTACCCATATTTACATAACCAATTGGTTGTGCACCAGCAACTAATTTACCATTAACAACATCTTTTGCTGCATATACTTCAGCACCAGCAAATGTAGATGTGAATTGGAATGTTACACGTAGATTTGATTGATTGTAAGTGTTATATGGTTTGTTGTTTTGATCCACTGTTTGATATGTGAACGCAGCTAAATCTCCAACACTTACAGTTTTTTCATCTTTACCATCTACAGTTAAAGTAGCTGATTTAACAATTGCATCACCAAAGTAAGCAATGCCACCAACTTGTTGTAAATCGTTTTTATCTAATCCAGCTTTATCGCCTGTTTCAGTGAATACAGTTGGTGTTGCGTATGCATCTTTTGCACCAATTAAAGTGAATGCTACTTCACCTTTTGCGTTAGTAGCTAGGTTAGCAACTACTTTATCTGCATTATATGCATTCTCAGTTAGACGGTGAATTGAGTTAGAATTTTTATCTACTAAATAAACAGGACCGCTATTTGTTTTCACACCAGAACCAATTTCTACAGATACGCGTACTTGTGTTCCAGTTGGTGCAAGATTACCTTTTTCATCTTTTAATACAGCTTTATAATCACGTCCACCTGCATTGAATAGAGCGTCAGCTAATTGTTTAGAAGCTGAGTCACCGTTAGGAATATTGTAGTATGTGTGAACTGATTTTGTAGCTGAGAAAAGACTGTTAAATCCTGGAACTGTAACGTTAGTATTAACGAATTTTTGAGTGAATCCTGCTGGTACAATTTCACCTGCACGTAATGGACTATTTTGGTTAATTAAAGTTGCATTAGCTGGAAGTGTCGCATTATTTGCAAGAATAGCTAGGTGTCCTGCTCCATCACGGTATAATTTGTCGCCAGCTGCATTTTCATACGTATATGTTGAAACATTTGAATTTAAGCTACCAATGTAAGCAGCTGCATATTCAGTTCCAACTGAATCTAAAGTTAATTGTAAGTTTTGGATTTTACCGAATGTTAATTTTGGTGCCTCTGCAAATAATTCAGTTGGGTTGAAACGACCACGGTTACCTGTTGCATTTTGTGGGTTCTCTTTATTATCCACAAACACGATTGGCGTAACGTCAGCATTGCTACCTGTTAATGTAACGATTGCTTCACCATTTTTATCAACTGGAATTTTCACAACTTTAATACCTTGGTTTTGATCACCTAAAGATGTTGTAAATTGAGCTGGATAACCTAAGTTTTTACCATACGCATCAATTACATCTACAGTTTTTACTGCTTTATCAGGTGCTACATCAATATTTTCTTTGTAAGCAATATTTACGTAGTTACCTGCTGGGTATACTTGACCATTTTCTGTGAATGCAGCAGTATAGCCTTCTGTGTGGTATAGAGCAGCTTTAATTTTATATTGCTTTTTAGCGCCATTATTTACTGAGTTACCTGTTGTTAATTCAGTAATTGTTAATGGTTTAATAGATGCCCAGTATACTTTTGCAAATGAACGTACTGAAGCTTTACCAGTTGAGTATGCTTGTACTTCATCAGAAGAAGCGATTTGTTGGCTAGTTTGTGCATAACGAGTGTAAGTATAAGTTGCTACACCATCTGCATTTGTTGTTGATTCAGCAATGATTGGTTGGTTTAGTGTACCTGTGCTATTATCACCATAGTTATTGATGATGTTGAATGTTACAGGAATACCTTCTTTAGATTGACCTTCAGCAACAGTTACTTTAGCTTTAACAGTTACTTGGTTACCTACAACCTCTTGTTGAGATTTTTCAACGATGTCGATAGCAGTTGGAATTACAGCTTCTACACCTTTGAATTTACCAATTTCTTCACCGTTTAAAGTTACAGTGTATTCTTTACCTACTTCTTGAGCAGCTGTAGTTAAAACAACAACTTTTTTGTTAGATTGTTTTACAGCAGCATTTTTAACTTCTAAACCTTCAATTTTGAAGTCAAGATCTTTGATGTTTCCAACTTCTTCATCGAATGTTACTTCAACAGTTGTGTTGTTGATAGCTTTAACAGTAGCGTCTACATCTACTGCGATATCAAGGTTGATTGTACGGTATAGGAATGAAGCAAATTGACCACGAGTGATTGAATCAGCTGGTTTGAATGCTTTACCAGGTAGGTTAGCAGCATTTGTAAGCTCAGCATATTCTAAAGCAGTGATAGCTTCACGTTGTTCAGCAGAGTAAGCAGCACCTAGGTCAGAGATTTCGCTCTTGAATCCAGCTTCTTTGTACTCAGCAATTAAATCTAAGTCATAGATTTCGTTGATAGCACGTACTAATACAACTGCCATTTGTTGACGTTGCATGTTTTGTGTGTAATTTAAGTTGCCGTTTGAACCAGCGAATACGCCTGCATCTTTAGCAAGTGCAGCATATTTAACTAATTCTTTTTCAGCTGTTAATGGAAGATCCTTGAAGCGTTGAGATGTTTCCCAATCAGATGGAGCTTCATAACCTTCAGTTTCTAACCAACGACCTAATAATTTAACCACTTGACCACGGTTAATTGTTTGGTTTGGTTTGAATGTACCGTCAGCGTATCCATTGATGATACCAGCATCAGAAAGAGCATTGATTGCATCTTTATGAGTATTGTTTTCTACATCTGTGAATCCTGCAGCAGAAGCCACTGGTACGATAGCAGAAGCTACTAATGTAGCTGTCGCAGCTGTAGCTACGAATTTTTTGTATTTCTTTGGTTGGTTAGCCATAGAAAAATTTCCTCCTCTAAGTTCAAAAATTATGTCTCTACTACATAGAAATGCAGTAAATAAACAACTACACATAAAAGTATAGTAGTATCCCTAAAAGTTGTCAATCATATTTTGGGAAAGTTTCTAATTAGTTTCCGGAAAAATAAGGACACACAACTCTCTTTTACCATTGTTATCTATTTGCGCTATTTTTTCAAGTGATATTACGCAACTTTTCCAACAAAATTCTGATACCCTATCAATAAATGTTCAAAAATTCTAGTGTTGCACATATTAAAGCACGAAAAAAGCTCAAGCATATAAATGCTTGAGCTTTTTTCGCTTGGGCTACCAACCGTTGTTTCCTTGCAGGGAATTCTATTTATTTCATAGAGGAAATTCCTATACACATACAGTCTAACACTTTCATTCTAAAACGACAATACCAATTTTCAAAAATTACTAATGTTTCTTTCTAGCAACTTCCAATAAAAATAATGGAAGAGCGATTTGACGCTTGATACGCTTGGGTTCCTTCAATAATCTGTAAAACCATTCAAGGCCAAATTTCTGGAAAATTTCTGGTGCTCGCTTCACTGTGCCTGCGAGTACATCAAATGATCCCCCCACACCTTGATAAATAGTCGGATGCAATTGATCTCGATTTGCGTTTATCCAATTTTCCTGCTTGGGACTGCCCATTGCAACAAAAAGTAAATCAGGCTGTGCTTCGTTAATACGGTCGATTACCTTTTGTTCATTTTTTTCATAGCCGTCCTGTGTGCCGACTATTTTAATAGAAGGAAATAATGATTCTAGCTTTGCTTTAGCTGCATCTGCCACACCAGGCTTGCCACCATAAAGGAAAATAGGCTTGCCTCGTTTTGACGCTTCCTCGCACAGCTTCATCATCATATCAACACCTGTAACGCGTTCACGTATTTGCCCTTTTTGGATCTTTGAGGCAAGTATAACACCTATGCCATCAGGAATTTGAAATTCCGCTTCGTTTAGAAGTTTCTTGAGAGCAGGGTCCTCTTTTGCTTTAATGATTTTTTCTGGGTTGATGGCAACGACAAGCGCCTTTTGCTTTTTTTCAATGCGTTCAAATGCCAATTCCATTAATTCATCGTAGCCTTCTGTATTGACGTTTATGCCAAGTACTGTTTCCTTCATCGGTTTTTCGCATCTCCTAATAGGTGGAACTGGAAGCCTGCATCCTCCCATTTTTCACGGTTTAAGCAATTTTTCGTATCGAAGACGATTTTTGATTGTGCTGTGATATCCGCAGCATTTAATGCCTTGAATTCATTATGATCTGTTAGAACCACAATGATATCTGCATCTTTAGTTGCTTCCTGTAAGCTTTGTGTTTGTGTAGCATGCTTGTTCTCTTTAATATGTGGATCGTATGAAATAACCTCTAATCCAAGGTTTTGTAATTCTTCAATAACAATTGTTGATGGGCTTTCGCGCATATCATCGACATTTCCTTTGAAGGCTAGTCCAAGTACTGCCACTTTTCCACCAGCAATTTTGTTTTGATTTAAGATAGCCTGTGTTTGTTGTGCTGTAAAGCTCGGCATACTATCATTCGTATTACGTGATAGATGAATAATTTGTGCCTGCTCGCCCCCAAGCTCTACTAAGAACCATGGGTCAACAGCAATACAGTGACCCCCTACACCTGGTCCTGGGAAGTGGACATTCACACGTGGATGGTAGTTTGCGAATTTAATCGCCTCCCAAATATTAACGTCCAGTTTCTCTGCTAATTTTGCTAGCTCATTAGCAAATGCAATATTCACATCACGATAAGTGTTTTCCATTACTTTCACAAGCTCAGCTGTTGTTGCATCTGTTAGGTGGATTGTTCCATTAACAAATGTTTGATAAAGCTCTTTTGTCATTAGTGCAGATTGTTCATCAATACCACCAACGATACGGTCGTTGTTCACTAATTCCTCGAAAATGCGACCTGGAATTACACGTTCTGGGGAGTGAGATACAAATAAATCCACACCAAATTCAAGATTTGCCTTGATTAGTTCAGGCAGCATCACATGTTCCACTGTTTTCGGAGGTACTGTTGATTCAAGAATTACAAGGTTGCCTTTTTTCAAGTATGGCACGATTGAAGCTGTAGCTTGACGTACATATTCTAAATTTGCTGTATTGTCAGGATTAATCGGCGATGGAACCGCAACGATAAATACATCTGCTTCCTGAGGCGTTGTTGATGCTGTAAGGAAACCTTCATCAACGGCTTTGTTCAAACGCTCCTGCAGGCCATTTTCTTCTATATGAAGTTTTTTATCTTGAATACTTTTTACTGCTGCTGGGTTTACGTCCACCCCATGTACTTTTATGCCGTGGTTGGCAAACATTACAGCCGTTGGTAAACCGATATAGCCAAGTCCAACGACACAAATTGATTTTGTCATTCTCTATTCTTCCTTCCGTTATCAAAAACGAGTAGTTATATATGTTCTGTAAATGTATCATACATTTTTGTTCTGCATTATAGTATACATCTTTCAAAGGAAAGTGTGAATCAATTTGTTATATTGAAGAGGCTTTCTGTGTCTGATTAGCAAAAGTTTTGTTTGTTAGCGGCGGAATTATGAGTTTTAGTGGCGATTTTCACAAGTTAAGTGGCGCAAGCAGAGGTTTTAGCGGCGTTCCACACAAAATAAGTGGCGGAACTTAAACAATTAGCGGTGATTCAAATATAAACTGGATAAATTGTACTGCCTATATCGATCTGAACCAGTACTAGTTGCACATACTTTTTGTAAAATGCGTTTTACAACATATTGACTTTCAATTTTTAAAAATTCTCGACATTCCCCATTCATAATCGTATCTCCAATAAGCATGTAATAATCCAGTAGTGCCTGTATATGTGCGTTTGTACATTTATTTTGGCAATGCTGACAATACCAAGTCATGCGTAACTTCAACATGCCAAACTGACCACAGCTCTCACAATAAACGCCTTGTTGCAAAGCCGAACTGTCAATCTGATAATAATGGCAAAGCGGAAATGGTGTTCTATGCTGTAACTGCGACAAAATAATTTGTTTTATTTCTGTTGTTGTCTCTTTGCTTTTTTCTATATGTTTATGCAGAAATAACGGTAGCTCTTTTGCCATTATTATAGGCAGCCCCTCATACGCTCTAAGAATATGTACATTATTAAATGGGAACACAACAGCCCCATATACAGGTATCGTAATATGATGCTTTCCTAAAAAATGCTTCAATCCTTGGATATATTGTTCAAGCTGTATTTCAGGATGTGTAAAGACTTGTACTTCTCCTATTTCAGAAGTACGAATGAGCTGACGAGGATTATTTTTAAAATGGACTGTTCCTCGAATGTTTTTGATTTCTAGTATTATGATAGCGTTGGGGACGATGATTAAAATATCAATTTGCATGGGAAAAACAGAGGGAAGCATAACATTGTGGAAAATGTAACATTCATTAAGGAGGGCCATTTGCAGTAGCTCTTTCACTACATATTGCTCACCAAAATCACCCGCTTCTTTATTTTTAAGTTCACGCTGAAGTTTTTGATATTGTGGATGAGTGGGGTGTAAACGAGTCACAAGCGCTTGAAGTCCTTTTGTCAACGGGGATGGTTCGAAGGGTTTTATGATCAATTAATACTCTCCTTTTCTATAGTATCAGTCGCTTTTTAATCTTTTCTCTGATTCACCTAAATAAAAAGGAATCACCATTAATATCGGGGATTCCTCATTGTTCCACTTTCAAGTAATTTTAAAATGGACTGTGCCTGCTGCATATGCATTGCCAGCACATATTGACTCGCCTGCATTAAAATTTGCGCTTTGACCATGTTCATCATTTCTTTTGCGATATCTGCATCACGAATACGGGACTCGGCTGCTTGTAAATTTTCTGCAGTGTTCACGTTCACATTATAGGCATGCTCTAGACGATTTTGATAGGCACCTAGTCGAGAACGCTCGTTTGATACTCGTTTTAAAGCCTCGTCCATTGTAGAAATGGCTTTATCAGCATCTTCTTGGGTTGCTATAGAAGCATCCTTCAAGCCTAGTGCCTCTGAGCCCATACCATTAATGAACAGCTCAATGTTTTGACCTGAATTTGCCCCTGCCTGAATTTTAATGCCCTTTGTAGCATGATCCCCATTCAGTAATGTTTTTGTATTAAATTCTGTATCAGTTGAGATGCGTTGGATTTCCTTTTTTAACTCTTGGAACTCAAGCTCAAGCTTTTGCCTGTCATCGTCTGTCAATGTATCATTGGCTGCTTCAATTGCTAACTCACGCATACGCTGGATCATATCATGTGTCTCATTCAATGCCCCTTCAGCTGTTTGCACAAGTGAAATTCCATCCTGAATATTTTTTGCAGCCATATTCAGTCCACGAATTTGGGCACGCATTTTTTCAGAAATCGCAAGTCCTGCAGGATCATCGGCTGCACTATTGATTCGGTAGCCAGAAGAAATTCGAAGCATGGCCCTGCTCATAGTATCGTAATGCCTGTTCATATTATTCAAAATTGACATACCTGTAGCTGACCACTTTCCAAGCATGATTTCACCACCTTTATTGTTCTTTATATCGGAATACCTAAAAATCTTTTTAGTCTTTTTGGTAATGTATTCTAATTTAATGGGTTTTATATAGTAAAAATTTCTAATTTATTCTTACCATTTTAACTTTAGACCTAGTCGTAATTGCGTCCAATTTTTTTTCGAGCGCGGGCGTTAGTATATAAAAGCACCCGCTTCTCGTATACGAAAAGTAGGTGCCTAACTAAAATACCGTGTATTCAATTTTCGAAACCCCCAGGTTGATGGCTCTTTTGATGTAGAAGCTCAAAAAAGAGTGTTTTATTATGATCTAGTAATGCCTGATCAATTAAATAATCTAGGTTTTTTTGCTCCAATTCTGCAATAAGCTGATCGATTTCACCAGCAGTTACAGAGGAAATAAGAGGTAGCTGTGGCTTTGGTGTAGCGTTTTCAAGAATTGGTGCTAGATGCTCGTGAACATTTGTGATTAGTAATAATTGATATAATGGTAATCGAATAAAGCGATTACCCTTTTGGAAAACAAAGACCTCAGATAAATTTTCAATTTGCTGAGTATTCAAGTTGATAATCATCTCTTTACCTTCTATGGGAATGAAATGGAAAATCTCATTCTCTTTTAAAATAGAGAAATATTGATAAGCAAATACGAGACGTAATTTGTCTCCCGTGATTTTTGTATAGAATGGCTTCATATATTGAACTTGCATCATCCTTCATCCCTCCCTATTTATCTGATTATTCAGATTTTAACACAAATCAATTAGCTTGTTAACTATCTGAACCATGATTTTTTTCTTTCTAACCATTCAGCTTATCATGTACGGATTTTAATCGTATAATGGAAGGACAGTCTTTTTTCTTCCATACGTAGATGCTAAAAAAGCATAAGCCACTAGCTATATTTTTGAAAGGAGTGAGGTTATGGCATTGTCTATTTCTCAAATAGCTAAGGAGCATCAAGAATTTGTCCTTACCAAATTGAAGGAAGCTGAACAGGCGTTACACCCTTCCTCTACTGAAGACGAAGAGCTAGTGCGTCGTGCTGTTTTTTCAGTACGGAACAAATCAGTGATATTTGAACGTTTTAATGGGGCAAGTTCTATATTATATGCAAGCGTACAGGATGTCAGACCTGCCTCAGTAGAAATCGATTTTGCTAATGAGCATTTAAGCTGTAACTGCCCTCAGCTAAAATGGTGTCGGCATCAGGTAGGTGCATTGCTCGCCCTTTATCAATATTTTGATTCTGTTCAAAACTGGTCCAGTGCTTGGCGCTCCCAAAAAACAGTTCAGCTCAAATTTTTAGCAGATGAACGTAGTCCGGAAAGCTGGCAGCGAATGGTCCATGAAGTGATGCGTCGCCTATTACCACCAGGTCGTATTTTAGAGGGCTACGGTATCTCTGCAATACGAACAGATGTATTAGAACGACTTCAACGTCATATGCCCTTCGAACGTGAATGGCAGCCACTTTATAAGCTTTTTGTAGAGCTTTCGATCTTTAATACCATTTGGCGTCATGTCAATGAAACACAAGGACATTCAATCGATTCTCCATATATGAAATATTTTATTGATCAAAGTGTTCAATCATTGGAAAGTATACTGACAGAGCTAACTGGGCGATCACGACTTTTTGCCACTGATCCATTTTATGATGCACTTCAGCATTTAGTGAGAGAAATTTTATTGGAGCGTCAAGGATTATTTGCTAATCGATTACAAATATATATGCTTCTGTGGGCGGTATTATTTTATGAGAAGCCAAGGCGTGAACAGGAATTAGCACTCTTAAACAAACTTGATGAGCCTTCCTCAGAGATCTCTTTACAGTCATTAAAAATGCTATTTTATGTACTGTTACAAAAAGAAGAATTATTGCAAGAGGGTATTTCACATATTCAGTTGCAGCAAATGGCTGATTTAGTTGAGCTTGCTACGTTTGCAAAAAGAGCTGGTGAGTTACCTGCTCAAACGATTATACTGCGAGCCATGCTACCATTTACTGAAGTGTTTCTACAGCAAATTGTGCCAGTTGTTCAGAGAGCACAATATGTACGGCAATTCCAGCTTTTGTATGAAGATATACAGCTCACAGACGAAGAGGAGGCCCTCTTGTATAGTGCCTTTGGTGTTTATGGGCTTCAGCCATTTTCATTCTTTCTAATTAAAAAAGGACGTTATCAGGATTGGGCTGCCCTTCACCAATTAAATCCTTCTTCTCTATCTTATTTAGAAATGTGTGGATTAAAGGATGTTCTACAAGTTGCCCCAGCGACTGTAATGCCCTTATACCATCTATATGCCATGGCTGAAATAACGCAAAAATCTCGCATGAACTATAAGCAAGCAGTTCGAATTTGGAAAAGTATGCGCAGCGCTGCAAAACGGGCTGGCAAAGTGGCTTATTTTGAAACCTATATGCAAACAATTCGTAGTGAATTTAAACGACTTCGTGCATTACAGGAAGAAATTGAGAAAGGAAACTTAGGATGATGACTATCAATGCTCCTTCCCCATTTTCAAAAAAACTACAGCTTCAGATTGAAGTCGCTCAGGAAGGTTATTTTACATTACAAGGCTTTACAGCTGATGACGTGGCACTAGAAGCAGATGCACTTATTTCTTCATTATTTTTTAACTATGAAGAAAATGTCTATGGTTTGTTAAGTAATCGGACAGATTTTACTGTTGAAGTTTCCTCGTCAGAGCTTCTTGATATAGTTTCACCACGCTATCAGCATCCATTTATAGAGTGGCGTGGAAAAAATACTGAGAGTAACATTTGGCTAGAAAAAATCTCAATTTTGCAAGCGTATTGGCAAGAGCCAAAACTTTGGTCATACGCCGATATAGCAGATGACTTTTCCGCGCTGACTTTCTCTATTGCAGGTATAGATACAGCATTATTAGAAATAGCTGTTCAGCAAAAGCTCAATCATGCTGGCCTTGTATTAGCTGATTTACCAAAGCTGATGCCATTTTTCCAACGTGGTGGCTGGCCATTAGAACAGAATCGTCAGGCTGGTGCAATTACAGTCTCCTTACGCTTGAGTGAACCGGAGGAGGATGCAGATGTTTGGCTTTTAGAAACAGTCCTTAGCACTGCTACAACTAAAAACTATTGGACACCTGCCATTCGTAAGCAGTCTCATCCAATAGTTGAAGCCCTACCTGTAAAATGGCAGATATTCGCTGAGGACATTGAACAGCAGCAAGCCCAAATTGCTGAGCTTCTTTCCTTAGAAGAGTTACGTAGTGATATTTTTATCCGAGTGATGTTAGAGGATTTACAAGTACGAACTTTTTTACGTGAGGATCTGGCTAGATTACAGGCGCTGGGCTATGAGGTGGTACTTCCCGCTTGGCTTAAGGATTTAAAGCAATCCAAAATCCGTGTACGTGTGAGTACTGGTAATATAGCAACCAAAAGGGTAGCTGGGCTAGATGATATCTTAACATTTAAATGGCAATTTTCAATGAATGGACAATCCATTTCACCTGAACAATTTAAAAAGCTTGTAGATGAAAAACGTGAATTTATTCGTATTGGTACCGAATGGTTTCGAGTGGATGCAAACTGGATGCAGGAAATGCGAGCACTGATGCAGCAAGCAGAGGATGAGAGTTGGACAGTTCGTGAATTGCTCTTCCATGAGTTGCCAGAAAGCTTATCTTCCCCCCCTGAAGAAGAGGAAGCTGATGATGAAATGCGAGATGATCCAATTTTTGCATTCGAGTTACAGCAATCCCTTAAATCCTATATGGAGCAGCTTCAGGAGAAAAAGGGTCTTCCAACAGTACCAGCTCCTTCAACATTACAGACTGAATTACGGCCCTATCAACAGGAGGGCTTTGAATGGCTTGTCTTTATGCGTGAACAGGGCTTTGGTGCATGCTTAGCTGATGATATGGGTCTTGGAAAAACGGTTCAGCTTATTTCTTATTTGCTTCACCTTTATGAAACAGCCGATCTTACAAAGCCCTCTATTATCATTTGTCCTACGTCAGTACTGGGTAACTGGCAAAAGGAGATTGCCCGCTTTGCGCCTTCGTTAATTGTGCATACACATTATCAGGCCAATCGAGCAAAGGAGGATGTATTTAAACAGCTAGTGGAAAGAGATAAACCACATGTGATTTTATCAACTTATGGTACCGTTTCACAGGATGCAAACTTTTTGCAAGAGATGAATTGGGCAACAGTTGTACTTGATGAGGCGCAAAATATTAAAAATATGCAGACATTACAATCAAAATCGATCCGTAAATTACATGGTGCTCACCATATTGCACTAACAGGAACGCCTGTTGAAAACCGTTTATCTGAGCTTTGGGCAATATTTGACTTTATTCATAGGGGATACCTTGGTAGCTTTGGTCGTTTTAATGAAGAATTTATTTTACCAATTGAAAGAGATGAATCAGAGTCTCATAAACAAAAGCTACGTGCAAAAATACAGCCTTTCTTATTGCGTCGTACAAAAAGGGACCCGAATTTACAGCTTAATTTACCAGATAAACAAGAATCTCATGCTTATTGCCCATTAACAACTGAGCAAGCGTCTCTCTATGAAGGATATATTCTAGAAACGCTCGATCAGCTTGAGCAATTAACAGGCTTTCAGAAAAAAGGGCGCGTTTTAAAGATGCTCAGTAAATTAAAGCAATTATGTAATCATCCTGCCTTGTATTTAAAAGAACCTTTCGAGGATGCTGAAACAATGCTAACACGCTCTACCAAATTAGAGCGTATCGTGCAAATGGCAGCAGAAATCGTGGACAATGGGGAGCAGTGTCTCATTTTTACACAATATATAGGAATGGGTCAATTACTCCAGCACTGCTTTAGCGAGCTATATAACGTTGATGCACCATTTTTAACTGGCGCAATGCCTAAGCAACAGAGAGATCGCTTAGTTGAGGCTTTTCAGGCAGGAGATTTCCCTATATTTATCCTCTCCTTAAAAGCAGGTGGAACAGGGCTGAATTTAACTGCTGCAAATCATGTTTTACATGCAGATCGCTGGTGGAACCCCGCTGTGGAAAATCAAGCGACAGATCGTGCATATCGAATTGGCCAAACACAATTTGTGCAAGTGCATAAGTTTGTGACGATTGGAACAATTGAAGAAAAAATTGATAAAATGCTGGTGCAGAAATCTGCATTATCAGAAGAATTAATTCAATCAAGTCAGTGGTTAACTGAACTTGAAGATGATGAGCTTCGAGCATTAATGACACTTGATTTTTAATTATTTAGATGCGCCAAGAGCAAAAATGTTCTTGGCGCTCTTTTAGTTTTGAGAATATCAGTGGACAATTTGATTACTTCTTTTCCTGCTTACTTCATACATTTATTAAGTTGTAAAATACTCATCGCTGTGCGGTCTTCAGCAATGAACTTCAATAATAGGTATACATCATTCCTTTCTTTTCTTCATGCATTACGGTGCAAGCAAATTTAGGAGAATGGCGGATCAGACAACATTATCACTTGCCCCGTATGTAACACTTGGCATACTGCTAAACTACTGGTAATACAGCCTCTGCCTCTGGTAACACGAAATCCTTCAAGCCTTCCTGTTCATCAGACAGCTTTGTGGGTACAATAGTCTCGTCACTGTCTCTTGGCTTAAGGTGATAAAATCGGACCTCTTCAACGACTACCTCTGTTATAAAAATCTTCGTACTTTGTTCATTTACAAATGACCTTGATTGGATACGGCCATTTGCTCCAATTAATGAGCCTTTCCCGCAATATTTGACGATATGCTCTGCAAGTCTTCCCCATACTGTACAAAGAATAAAGTCAGCATCTACTTCCCCACGATTGTTTTTGTAATTGCGATTAATGGCTAAAGAAAAATGTGTTTGCACGCGATTCTCAGATAAGTGTCGTAACACAGGATCTTTTGTTAATCTTCCAACCAGTCCGACTTGATTCATCAATTCACCTCCTTCACTTTTGATGTTCTCATCTTACAAGGACGTATACTGAATTGGCAAAAGTCGGTTTTTATCATTTCCTTTTGTTTTTAATCATAAATTGGTTATATTAGCCGTTTTCTTTTGCAAAAATCAAATTAATTTATTGGCTGAATGCTTTTGATTGTAATAGCAAATGCTATTTCAAGAAATATGAAATTTCACAGTTTTTTCTTTTTCATTATTGGCTAGGAGCAAAGCAAAGGCCTCATCATCACATGGCCCAATTTAATGTGTTATACTAATAAAGATGACAGACTTAGGAGGATTATACATAATGAAAACATTTAAAATGCTTTCCTTTGACCTTGTCACAAAAGATGGCATACAAACATTTCCTTTAGTCGATGGCATTATTATTAATCAGGAAAACAGCCATCAATCATGGATTCTTGAACTGTTTATGGATAGACAATATTGTTCAACTTTTCAACATCTATTAGAAAAAGCTGCTGTCTTTAATGTGCGTGCTGTAATTTCATTTCCAGATAATGAGCCTGCTCCTTTTCAGGTTGCCGTACATACTGTTCAAGAAATCGGAGAACATATTTCTGTGCTCTTAAAGGGTAAACTTAAAACAAAACGTTCAAAATATGCTGAACAATTATTAGCTGAACTGCTAGCGGAAGGCGTTTCTTTAGATAATTTACTTGATCGCTTCTCCCATGATATGAAAGAACGTCCAAAACTTAAAAATGATTAAATTAACGTTGCTGTCTAATTGCATCGTTATTTTTTCGATCTATTTTAACTGTAAAAAAAAGAGTGTTCCATTTCTGGATACACTCTTTTTATTATTATCGCGTATTCATGTTGTTACGCTCGCGAATATCTACTTTTTCTTCCACGACATTTTCTTTAACAGTGTTATTTCGTTCAACACCATTTGCATTTGGTGCGTTGTCAAAGCCATTTGTACTATTTAAATCTGCGTTTGTTCCTGGCGCTGTAGCTTCAGGTATTACAGTAGATTCGTTAACTGTACCACGTCGCTCAACACCATTCACATTACGATCGTAAACATCATGTCTTCGAGCTGGTTCTACCACATCTTCTACCCTGTCAACACCTCGGCGAACATCGTTTTTAACGTTCTCCACAGGTCTTTCTTCAACCGCTCTGTTTCCCCAGTTACATCCTCCAAGGAATAGCGTAGCAAAAAGAATAGTCAAAAATGACATTTTCCACATATTAAAAACCTCCTTTCTTGGGTGCTATGTCAGCAAATACAACAGGTGTATTTGTGATCCTACATAGATTGCCCGGGAAAGGAGGGAACTATCCGATTTTCGTAAAAACTATTTTTGTTTTTCTTTTAACAATTGTTCAATGTAAGCTGCTTCTGCTTTACAAGCATACGTATATTTTGTACCTAGCTCTTTTTGCAATGTCTCGATTGTTTCGATTTGCTTTGCTGTGGGCTCTTCATTTAAAATTTTCGCAATTACTTCATCGATTTTTTGCGCCATTTCTTCATGAAATTCAGTGCTCAGCAAAACATTTGCTGGAATTTTTTCAATCCATGCGGCATTCTCTTGAAAATAAGTCTGCCAGCTAGCAATGAAGTCTTCCATAGAGAAACGCTTTTCATCCCAATCAATACTTGCTAAGTATGATTCAAAAGATGTTGAAATCGAACGCGTAATGCTAATTTTAACACCTGAAGACAGATCCTTATACATCTATATAATCCTCCTACGTTTTAAAAAACCTAAAATTACATGTATTTCAATTTACAATCGCTAATACGCCATCGCATTTTAGAACATAAATAAACTGCTAAAAAAATTAACAGCAAGGACATGATTCGACATAAATATTTTATAACTTTTAGCCTATAAATGCAAATTAAGCCTATTTTGGCTGTTCAGGTCCTATAGCAAATAGAATATCTGCTTCACAAACCAGCTCTCCATCAACTGTTGCTACACCGTGACCTTTGCCCATTGCACCTCTTAGTTTAACAAACTCTACTTCCAGTCGAAGCTGATCCCCAGGTACTACTTGACGTTTGAAACGGCAATTATCCACACCTGTTAAGAAGGCTAAGCGACCTTTGAATTCTTCCGCGTTTAATAATGCAACACCACCAACTTGTGCTAGTGCCTCAACAATTAAAACACCAGGCATTACAGGATAGCCTGGGAAGTGTCCATTGAAAAAATCCTCATTGATAGATACATTTTTTAAACCTACTGCACGTTTTCCCTCTTCTAATTCAACAATACGATCAACAAATAAAAAAGGATAACGATGTGGTAAAATCGCTTGAATTTGCTCTGCTGATAACATTTCTTTTCCCCCTCAATTATTAATAAAGTATGTAAACATAAAGGATGGTAAAGAATAAAATTTATTCTTTACCATTCATAATATCAAATATATGCTGCCATGTTTCTGTTTTAAATACATCCATAGCTTGCCCTTGTCCAATAACACTGTAGCCAAATATTGCACCTAAAACTGCGGCAACAACGACTAATACGAGAACAAGTACAACGCGTAGCCAAATCGGAATCAGCCGTATTTGCACCCATCGAACCTCTCGTTGCTCTCCATTTGAGCGGCGTTCCTTCTCTTCTGGTGACGTATCGGTTTCTTTTGTCGGCACAGAACGTCGACGTGAATCGTTTGTCATAGATTGTACTCCTCTTCATTCCTACTAAACAGTAATCATGGATTTACTAGCGAATGCCATTAATAAGCCCAAGCATTTGGTCTGCTAATGTTACAGCTCTTGCATTGAATTGATAAGAGCGCTGTGTTTGAATTAAATCCGTCATTTCCTTTGAAAGATTCACATTCGACATTTCTAGCGTGCCACTTTGCATGCCAATCTGCTGGCGATTTGCACCTTGTAATTCGGTAACGACCTCAGCTTGCGTATATCCCAGTTGAGCGAGATTATCTGGCAATCCAACATATTGGCCTGAAATGTGCTCCATTAGCTGTGGCTTTTGAAATTCTGTCACGGCTAAATCTGTACGGATAATATCTCCATTTGGATAGGAAGCCTCTAAGACGCCTCCATTACGTACAGCAAAGTTTTTTACATTATCCGGTAATGTAATAGCTTGTCCTGTAGCATTAGCTAATGGATATCCATCTGCATTCACAACCATTACTGTTCCATTATTTAATGGTGATAAATAAAAGTCACCCTGACGAGTATACACTGTTTTTGTACCATTTTCACCATCTGGCATTAAAATATTGAAATATTGTTTTGCTTTATTGAAAGCTAAATCTAAATCTCGGTTTGTTGTTTGTAATGAGCCTTGCTTTTCATTTGATTGTATTTGTCCAAGCATTGCACCCGAACCGTATCGAATACCTAGCGGAGATAGACGCTCTGCACGATCTTGCTTGTCATTATTAAACTGCTGATAAAGAAGCTCGTTGAAAGAAGCCTCTTTTGTCTTATAGCCATGTGTGTTGCTATTAGCAATGTTATTACTAATCGTATCTAATTTATTTTGTAATTGTCCCATTGTATTTGTTGCAGTAATCATTGTACGTAGCATTCTCTAACGCCTCCAGTTCGCATATTATACTTTTCCGATTTCATTGACAGCCTTTTCCATGCTTCGATCATAAGCCTGTAGCACCTTTTGATTGGCTTCAAATGCGCGATAAGCTGTCATTAAATCTGTCATCGTGCGACCAGAATCTACGTTTGAACGCTCAAGATAATTTTGACGAAGTGAAAATGCGACACCGTTAGCACCATAAGCAGTAGGCAAGTTTTCTCCATTCTCTGTTCGAACTAAGCCATTATCTTGTTTACGTAGCATGTTCGGATTAGCCGCAAATGATACGCCAACACGTGCTACTTGCTGCTCATTGACGTAAATCGCTCCGGTCTCATCTAGACGAAAATCATCATTTGGAAGCTGGATGCGTTGGCCAGTATCTGATAAAACATACAGTCCCTGTGCATTGACTAAATTGCCTTGACCATCCAACGTAAAATTCCCATTTCGTGTATATGCCTCTCCACCATCTGGATGTGCTAAACGGAAGAAAATAGACCCAGTGATGCCCTCTTCATTTTGCGGTAAGTATCCATCGATCAAGGCCATATCTGTTGAAAAATCTGTATTATAGATTTGACCCTGTATGTAGTTTGGCAATGTTTCTTGCATATAAATCCCAGTATTTAATGCTCCCACTTGACTCATATATTGAGAGCCCATTTGTTGCTTGGCAGTTGCATTCGTATTTCCGACACTTGACATTAGCATGTCTGGGAATGAACGAATTGTTGATTGATCCGCTTTAAATCCTGGTGTATTCGCATTTGATAAATTATTTGTTAATAATTCTGTTCGTCTTTGTTGTGCAATCATACCCGTTGCAACTGTATAGAACCCTTTAAACAAAGGAATCACCTCATTTTATTTTTATAAGGATGCAGGCACTCGATCAATATTTTCAAGCATAATGCCTGTACCAATTGCTACACAATCCATTGGTTGCTCTGCAATGAAAACAGGTACCTTTAACTCTTCAATTAAGAGCTGGTCCATACCATGTAGTAACGCACCACCGCCAGTAATAATAACTCCACGATCAATTATATCAGCTGATAGCTCTGGTGGCGTTTTTTCTAGAACATTTTTTGCAGATTGAACAATCATAGCTACTGATTCATGTAAAGCACGTTCAATTTCCTCTGATTGAATCGTTATTGTGCGTGGGAGACCTGTCACCATGTCACGGCCACGGATATCCATGGAATCATTTCTACCGCCCTTAAATACTGTACCAATTGTCATTTTTATTGCTTCAGCAGTACGTTCACCAATTAGTAATTTATATTCTTTTTTAATATATTGTAATATATCATTATCAAAAACGTCACCTGCAACTTTAATGGATTCACTTGTTACGATATCTCCCATTGAAAGAACTGCTATATCTGTTGTTCCACCACCAATATCCACTACCATATTGCCACTCGGTTGAAAAATATCCATTCCTGCACCAATAGCAGCGACTTTTGGCTCTTCCTCTAAATATACTTTTTTACCACCAGATTTTTCTGCTGCCTCACGGATAGCTTTTTGCTCGACACTAGTAATATTAGTTGGACAACAAATTAAAATACGTGGTTTCGTTAAGAATCCCTTTAAGTTTAATTTATTGATAAAATGTCTTAGCATCGCTTCAGTAACATCAAAGTCTGCAATAACACCATCGCGTAATGGTCGAATTGCAGTAATGTTACCTGGCGTGCGCCCTACCATTTGGCGGGCTTCTTCCCCTACTGCTAATACTTTATTTGTTTTTTTATCAATCGCCACTACAGATGGTTCATTTAAAACAATTCCTTTACCTTTCACGTGGATTAATACATTTGCAGTTCCTAAGTCAATGCCAATATCTTTCGAAAACATTCTATAATTTCTCCTTCCCGCCAGTTCCCACTACATAACGTTCATTTTTATCCCGCATAAACGGACAGGTGACTCCCACTTCCAGACGTAAGTCAAGTAAATCATATAATTGGGAAATCAACTGCCCGTAATAGTTCGGTTCGTTCACCTAAGAATCAGTGTGAGATGAGGATAATCCACACTGATTGAAGCTTCACTTTATCTCTTTATCTAGAATATTTTATCATACACTATTGGTAATTTCACCTAAATTTAGTGAATGTGGCTGTTTTCTTTATATTATATGAACAATTCTAGAAAACAATAATACGTTTAAAATAATCTTTTAATGGTTCCATCTCCTTCTTTTTAACCACAAAAAAAGAACGAATCATTCTTGACTCGCTCTTTCTTTCCACTTGTTTTTTGTTGCCTCTCCTCCGCGAATATGACGTACGGCCTTATGGTAGGCGAGAATTTCCTTCACCTGCTCTGCTAATCCTTCATGAATTGTTGGCAATCGCTCTGTTAAGTCTTTGTGCACCGTACTTTTTGAATAACCTGTCATTTTCGCGAGGACACGCACAGTCTCACGCGTCTCAATCAATAATTCACCGAGGCGTATGCAGCGCTTCCGAATGTGCTCGTGCACGTTCTTCGTCCTTTCCACACAATTTCACAAAATGGCTTTGGCATCAGATGCACGTATGCGCATTTCTTCACCTTATGTAAGGACAAAGCTATTCAGAACACGTTTTACACTTTCTCGATAAATTGCTGATGATTTGTGCTGCATCAATTGACAGTAAGTTTTCATATATCATAAATATCTTTAACTGTCATTGTGGCAGCTGATTTTTCCTATTTTAAAAGGCTAGTGATTTTTTCGGATTCACATATTTTCCGTTTTCAAGTACTTCGAAATGTAAGTGAACGCCTGCTGCTTGATTCCACTCATTGTCAGTCGTTTTTCCTAATACCTGACCCTGTGTAACTTCATCGCCTTCTTTTACAGCAATATCTTTTACTGAGCTATAATGTGTTTGCTTACCATCTGCATGCTCAATAACAATTTTATTGCCTGTAAATGCATCTAGCTTTACTTCTAGTACTTTACCACTTAGAGCAGCTAGTACTTCGAATTCTTCACCATTCATAGCAAGAGAAATACCAGATGACGTTGTAAATGTTTGATTAAATACCATTAGTGCATTTTCACGTGCCTCTGCATTTGCCTCTACTTCGTAAAATTCTTGTAAAACTTGTACTTTACTAAGATTTGCTTCTTTGAATGGGTACTTCATTGTTTCTGCACGAGCATTTGTTTCAACTACAGGACCTGGATCTACTTCTGCCAAATCTGGTAATGGAGCCTCTTCTACCTTTGATATGAGACTATTGTAACCAAATAACATACCTGCTAGCATAAGTGCACCACCAGCATAAACTGCTGGCCAAAACCAAGGTTTCTTCTGTAATTGACCTTTTTCATTTTGTTTTTGAGAAGTTTTACTATTTTTATCCTCTCTCATTTTCATCACCTCTAGTTGCAGTGTGAACAACTAGAAGTTATTTTAAACATGCATCTATCTTTTTTATCTCAATATCCTGATAATAATAGTGTAAAATTTCGTCAGCAGTTTTTCCTTCACTTGCCATTGCCTCAGCTCCATATTGACTCATCCCTACGCCATGACCATATCCTTTCGTACTTACTTGTATTTTTCCTGTATTAGTATCATAGGAAATATTAAAATCAGTAGATGGTATTTGCAAAAGTGTTCGAACCTCTCGTCCTGACCATACATTTTTACCTAGCTGTAAACGTTCAACTCGTCCTGAATCATTAAAAAAATACTGGATGCGAGAGAAATCACTTACCTGCCATTTATCAGGCCAGATTGTATTCCACTCTGCTAATGTCCATTCCTTGACCGCAGAGTATTTTGGAGAGGATTGATCAGACATACTTGCTACGCTTTGCAAATATGGAAGATCATTACCACTATAACCATAGGCACTTTCCGTTTTACCGTTACTGGTAGAATGGAACATAGCTGTGATTAATTGATTATTATAAAGAAGAACTTGTCCTTTCGTTTCATTAATCGCCTCGACAATTTTCTTTTCATTTCCTGGGAAATTGCTAGTCCAATTCGCTTTTCTTTGCTCTTTGTTATAAAAGACTTGTCTAGCAACTGTGGGAGCAATTGCTTCTCTACCGTAATTTGTCGATTTTAATGCATAAGTTCTTGCTGCAATGGCCTGTGCCTTTAACGCCTCTTTTTTAAATGAAACAGGCATTTCAGCAGCTACTACACCCGTAACATATGTTTCTAAAGGGATTTTCTCCTGTTGTCCCTCCACTTCTATAAATATTTCACAAGCATTGTCTGTGGTTTGGACTGATTCCTCAGTTGCACGTCTTTCACTAAATGCCACAGGAAGCACATACAATGACCCAATCAAACAAATGATACCAACACTCATTATCCATTTTTTCATAAGGAATAATATGCTAGAATTCTTCTAAATATGTGAACCTTAGCAAAACAATATTGAGTAGGTTATTAAGAATTACTATTTTTAAGTACATAATGAGCTATTTTGTCTTCCAAATGGCTTCCTGATCCTTCAATAAAAAAAACCCTATGCTTATAGTCATAGGGTATCAATCAACTATTTAGTTTGTTGGTAATTCCACCGTAGATTTCTCTTTCATTACAACATCTTCAACCGGTACACGTTCGATATGAGCACCAAGTGCAGCCAATTTCTCATGGAAATCTACATAACCACGATCTAAGTGATGAAGCTTTGTCACACGTGTCATGCCTTCAGATACAAGGCCAGCTAAAATAAGAGCAGCTGCAGCTCGTAAATCTGTTGCCATGACCTCAGCACCTTGAAGATTTACAGGTCCCTCAATAAAGACAGAGCGTCCTTCGATTTTAGCACCCGCATTCATGCGACGGAACTCCTCAACATGCATAAAACGATTTTCAAATACAGTTTCCGTAATAATACTCGTACCTTCAGCAGTTAGCATTAAAGCCATCATCTGTGATTGCATGTCTGTGGGGAATCCTGGATGTGGCATTGTTTTTATATCCACAGCCTTTAATTTATCGGGAACTCGTACACGTATGCCTTCATCTAATTCGATAATTTCAACGCCCATTTCACGCATTTTAGCAATTAATGCTGTCATATGCTCAGGGACTGCGTTTTCAATCGTCACATCCCCTTTGGTAATGGCTGCTGCAACCATAAATGTGCCAGCTTCAATACGATCAGGAATAATATGATGCTCTGTTCCATATAATGTTTCGACACCTTCAATACGGATGGTATTGGTACCTGCGCCGATAACGCGACCACCCATACTGTTAATAAAGTTTGCCAGATCTACAATTTCAGGCTCTTTCGCTGCATTTTCAATTACAGTTGTTCCCTGTGCCAATGATGCAGCTGTCATAATATTTTCTGTAGCACCAACACTAGGGAAGTCCAAATACACATTTGCTCCTTTTAAACGGCCATTTACTTTTGCCTCTACATATCCGTGACCAAATGATATTTTCGCACCCATTGCTTCAAAGCCCTTTAAATGCAATTCGATTGGGCGAGAACCAATTGCACAGCCTCCTGGCAAAGCAACCCGAGCATAGCCATTGCGAGCAAGTAAGGAACCCATTACTAAAATAGATGCACGCATTTTACTTACATATTCAAATTGGGCTTCACTGGAAAGTTCTTTTGTTGCATCTATATATACTGCGTTGTCTTCTGGTATATATGTAACTGCTGCATTTAAACTTTTAAGTACTTCATTTATTGTAAAGACATCTGCTAAGTTAGGGACTTCCTTAATTACATTTTCTCCTTCAGAAGCAAGTAAAGCCGCCGCTAGGATTGGTAACACTGCATTTTTTGCGCCCTCTACACGTACTTTTCCTTGTAGCTTTTGGCCACCAGTCACTATTATTTTTTCCACCCTATGTCCCTCCGAATTTAATCTATTAAGCTATTAAAATTTTATTTTAAAAAAGAAGTATAATGTCATAATCAGTAAACAAACAACTCTATAGTACAACTTTTCTAACGCTCATTCAAGCATCAAAATCACTATTTTAAGCCATTCATTAATATTTTGCTATTTATTTATTGTACGCATGAAATTTTATTTTGTGAATGACCAATAACATAGAACGAAAGCGTTATTTTCTAATACATACCCAAAGATTTATGAACAAAAAACAACATCTATTAAAATTAATAATCCATATTTTTTACATATTTCAAAGGACCACATAAGTGAAACTACAATCAGTAGAGGTTTTACTTAATCCCCTTGAATGCTGTAGATTAACACGAGCTCAGTACTCTCATCCTGCAAGAAACGCTTGTGTGACCAACATCGTGTTGGCCTCAATAGGGCTTTTACAGGCTATTGATCCCCAACTTCACTTAAATCTTGAGATGGGATCTACCTGACAAAGCTTTCTGTATAGAAAAATTACTGCCGATTTTATGCAGGGATTACATTTTTGTTATAAAGCCCTGTGAAATATGTATATTCATTTTCTTCATTTTAGGTTAGTAATAAGGGGCTATATAATATATTAAAATAAATAAGGGAGCTTACCTGACCAATTTGACACTTGGAGGAAAAAATTCGAAACAGTTGTTCCAATCGCAATACTCAATAATATATAGATCAACTGAATTTGAAATACTTTATTTTTCTTGAATATTTTCTCAAGCATAAAGGCTTGTAGCGCATAAAAAGTAATAGCGACAAAAAAAATATGAGACAAAATACCTAACAAAGCTTCTTGTCCTATCGATTCATATAATTCCATTGTAATCCCTCCATATTCATTAAGCGTCATTTATCTCACTTGCTCAAAACACTGAATAATGTTAAAAAACGGGCAGATGTTGAATCTGCCCGTTAAAATTTGAATTAGATATTACCCTCATGAACGTTGATACGATTCAACGCACGTTTTAATGCTAGGTCAGCACGTTTGAAATCAATGTTGTCTTGTTTACTTTGAAGACGTCCTTCAGCACGTTTAACGGCTTCTTTTGCACGTTGAACATCGATGTTTTCAGCAACTTCAGCAGAAGGAGCTAAAATTGAAATCTTTTCTGGACGAACTTCAATGAAACCACCGCTTACAGCTACAATTTCAGTAGAACCGTTTTCTTTTTTAAGCTTCACAGCACCAATTGCTAGTGGAGCAACCATAGGAATATGGCCAGCAAGAACACCGATTTCTCCAGAAGTTGTTTTAGCGATTACCATTGATACTTCAGAATCGTATACTGGGCCGTCGGGAGTGACAATATTGACTTGAACTGTCTTCATATTTTTTCCTCCTCGTCCCTAGTATTAAACCTCTACGCCCATGCTTTTCGCTTTTTCAACTACTTCATCAATAGAACCAACTAGACGGAAAGCATCTTCTGGTAGGTGATCCCATTTGCCATCAAGGATTTCCTTGAATGAGCGAACAGTTTCTTTAACAGGTACATAAGAACCTTTTTGACCAGTAAATTGTTCCGCAACGTGGAAGTTTTGAGATAAGAAGAATTGAATACGACGAGCACGTTCTACTGTTTGTTTATCTTCATCAGATAATTCATCCATACCTAAGATAGCAATGATATCTTGTAATTCACGGTAACGTTGGATTGTACGTTGTACGCCAGTAGCTACAGCGTAATGCTCAGCACCAACGATTTCAGGTGATAATGCACGAGAAGTCGAAGCTAGTGGGTCAACCGCTGGGTAGATACCCATTTCAGATAATTTACGCTCAAGGTTAGTAGTTGCATCTAAGTGGGCGAAAGTTGTTGCTGGAGCCGGGTCAGTATAGTCATCGGCTGGTACGTAAATCGCTTGGATAGAAGTTACAGATCCTTTGTTCGTAGATGTGATACGTTCTTGTAATTTACCCATTTCAGTTGCAAGTGTTGGTTGGTAACCTACCGCAGAAGGCATACGACCTAACAGGGCAGAAACCTCAGAACCTGCTTGTGTGAAACGGAAGATGTTGTCGATGAATAAAAGTACGTCTTGGCCTTGTTCATCACGGAAGTATTCCGCCATTGTAAGACCAGTTAACGCTACACGCATACGTGCACCAGGTGGTTCGTTCATTTGACCGAATACCATCGCTGTTTGCTTAATAACGCCTGAATCGCTCATCTCAAAGAATAAGTCGTTCCCTTCACGAGTACGCTCACCTACACCAGCGAATACAGAGATACCTGAGTGCTCTTGTGCGATGTTATTAATTAATTCTTGGATTAATACTGTTTTACCTACGCCGGCACCACCGAACAGACCGATTTTACCACCTTTGATATATGGTGCAAGTAAGTCTACTACTTTAATACCTGTTTCAAGAATTTCAACTGAAGTTGAAAGATTCTCGAAAGATGGTGCTTCACGGTGAATTGAATCACGACGTGCATCAGCTGGAATCTCTTCACCTAAGTCAATTACTTCTCCAAGTACGTTGAATACACGACCTAGCGTAACTTCACCAACTGGTACTGAGATTGCTTTTCCTGAGTCTGTAACTTCTGCTCCACGTTGTAAGCCATCAGTAGATGACATCGCAATTGTACGAACAGAATCATCACCTAAATGAAGCGCAACTTCTAATGCAAGAATTGTTGGTTCTTCATTAGGACGTTCAATCTTAACTGATAATGCGTTATAGATTGCTGGTAATTGACCATTGCTGAATTTTACGTCAACAACTGGACCCATTACTTGAATAACATGTCCTTTATTCATTACTGTGTACCCTCCTATCGTATTCTTATACGACATTGGGAAGCTGGCCTATTCTAAGGCTGCAGCTCCACCAACGATTTCTGTAATTTCTTGTGTAATCGCCGCTTGACGCGCACGGTTGTATTGCAATGATAGATCTGAAATAAGATCAGATGCGTTATCTGTTGCATTTTTCATAGCCGTCATACGAGAAGCATGTTCACTTGCTTTTCCATCTAATAATGCCCCGTACACTAAGCTTTCCGCATATTGTGGCAGTAATACTTCAAGAATTGCTTCGCCCGATGGCTCAAATTCATATGAGGCATTACCGCTTGTAGGTGCAATATCTGTTAATGGAAGAAGTTTTTTCTCCGTCACTTCGCTGGCAATAGCGCTGACAAAGTGATTGTAGTACATATAAAGTTCATCATATGTACCATCAATGAACATACCAACAGCATTACGAGCGATTTCTTTAATATCAGCAAAGGTTGGCTGGTCTGGAAGACCGACAACATCGCTGATAACATTATGATCACGTTTCACAAAGTAGTCACGAACAACACGTCCTACAGCTAAAATAACGTACTCGTCTTTTGATCTATGACGTTCGTTAATTGTACGCTGTACTTGGCGCAGAATACTTGAGTTGTAAGCACCTGCAAGTCCACGGTCAGAACCAATGACTAAGTAAGCTGTTTTCTTAACAGGACGAGCAGTTAACATTGGATGTCCACTGTCTTTTGTCCCGGAAGCAATCGCGCCTACTACATCCTGGATTTTTTCCATGTAAGGAACGTAAGCTTTAGCGTTTTGCTCTGCACGACGTAACTTTGAAGAAGAAACCATCTGCATCGCTTTCGTAATTTGCTTCGTGCTCTTTGTAGAAGTAATACGACCTTTTATTTCGCGTAAGTTTACCACTGGTATTTCACCACCTTTTGTTTTTTAATCAAGTGACTAGCTCGAACTTATTCTGATTTAGCGAAAGTTTTTTTGAACTCAGTTAAAGCTGCTACGTAATCTGCATCAGGAGCAAGTTCTTTTGTAGTACGAACATGATCTAAAACATTTGTGTGGTTTGTATCTAACCAGCTTAAGAATTCAGATTCAAAACGAACGATATCTTGTACTGGAATATCATCTAAATGACCTTTAGTTAATGCATAAAGGATCGCAACTTGTTTTTCAACTTTAAGTGGTTTGTTAAGGTCTTGTTTAAGAACTTCAACCGTACGTTTACCACGCTCAAGTTTAGCAAGTGTTGCTTTATCTAAATCTGAACCGAATTGAGCGAATGATTCAAGCTCACGGAATGCTGCTAAGTCAAGACGTAGCGTACCAGCAACTTTTTTCATCGCTTTAATTTGAGCAGATCCACCTACACGTGATACAGAAAGACCAGCGTTAATCGCAGGACGTACACCTGAGTTGAATAAGTCAGATTGTAAGAAAATTTGTCCATCAGTGATTGAGATTACGTTTGTTGGGATGTATGCAGAAATATCCCCAGCTTGTGTCTCAACGAATGGAAGAGCTGTAATCGAACCATTTTTATATGTTTCATTTAACTTCGCAGCACGTTCAAGTAAGCGGCTGTGTAAGTAGAAAACGTCACCAGGGTAAGCTTCACGACCTGGAGGACGACGTAGAAGAAGTGAAAGTTCACGGTAAGCTGATGCTTGTTTAGAAAGATCATCATACACGATTAACACGTGTTTACCTTGTAACATGAATTCTTCTGCCATAGATACACCAGCTAAAGGTGCTAGGAAAAGTAATGGAGCTGGTTGAGAAGCAGAAGCTGTCACAACGATTGTATAATCTAAAGCACCATTTTTACGAAGCGTTTCTACTACACCACGTACAGTAGATTCTTTTTGACCGATTGCTACATAGATACAAATCATGTTTTGGTCATTTTGGTTAAGAATTGTATCGATAGCTACTGATGTTTTACCAGTTTGACGGTCACCAATGATTAACTCACGTTGACCACGACCGATTGGTACTAATGCGTCAATCGCTTTAATACCAGTTTGTAGTGGTTCGTGTACTGATTTACGAGCCATTACACCGAAAGCAGGACTTTCGATTGGACGAGATTTTGTAGTGTTGATAGGACCTTGTCCATCCACTGGTTGACCAAGTGGGTTTACAACACGGCCAATTAGTTCTTCACCAACTGGTACTTCCATGATACGACCTGTACGACGAACTTCATCGCCTTCTTTGATGTCAGTGTATGGACCTAAGATTACGATACCAACGTTACCTTCTTCTAGGTTTTGAGCCATACCCATAACACCGTTAGAGAACTCTAAAAGCTCTCCAGCCATGGCGTTGTCGAGGCCATGAGCAAGAGCAATACCGTCACCAATACGGATAACTGTACCAACTTCGCTTACTTTAAGTTCAGATTCATAATTCTCAATCTGTTGTTTAATCAGACTGCTGATTTCTTCAGCCTTGATGCCCATGTATGTCACCTCTCACATTTCTAAATTATTAACCGATTAATTCACGTTTTAAGCGCTCAAGTTTGTTCGCTACTGAGCTGTCATAAATATGATTACCGATTTGAACACGAATTCCACCAAGAAGTGATGGATCAATTTCGTTTGTAATATTTAATGATTGTTTACCAACAAGTTTCGCGAATACTGCAGAAATTTTTGCGCTTTCTTCAGCAGAAAGTTCACGAGTAGAGAATACTGTTGCATCTGCCGTACCTTGTGCTTGTGCAGCTAGCTCAGCGTATTCTTTTGCAATTAGCTTGACTTCGTTTACACGTTTTTTCTCAACAAGTAGTTGAATTGTGTGTAAAACCTCTGGTGTTGAACCAGCAAAGATGTCTGCAAGCATTTGTTTTTTACGTTCGATAGAGAACTTAGGAGCATTTAAAAGTGTTAAAAAATCAGGAGACTCTTTGACAACCTTTGTAAGCTCGTTTAAGTCTGCCCCAACTTCAGCAAGAATGTTTTTTTGTTGCGCTAATTCAAATAGCGCTTGAGCATAACGTTTTGCTACAGTTGAATTACTCATTGAGCTTCCCCTGCCTTCGCAATCGTCTCTTCAATTAGAGCACGGTTGTCTGCCTCAGAAATCTCTTTGCTAAGGACTTTAGATGCTGCAAGTACAGATAATGAAACGACTTCATCACGTACAGCTGCAATAGCTTTTTCTTTTTCAGACTCAATTTCACGTAAAGCCGATTCTTTTAAGCGGTTCGCTTCATTGCGTGCTGCAGTAAGAATTTCTTCTTTTTGTAGTTCGCCTTGCTTCTTAGCGCCTTCAACAATCGATTGTGCTTCCGTACGAGCTTCCTTAAGAAGGCTCTTTTGTTCTTCTAAATATTGATGCGAATCTTTACGCGCTTTTTCAGCTGCTTCGATTTCACTAGCTACTAGTTCTTCACGTTGTTGCATGATGCCCATAAGAGGACCCCAAGCGAACTTTTTCAGTAAAAACATTAATAATAGGAAGATAACCAATGTTGAGATGATGTCACCATTGTTAAATCCTTCACCAGCGCTGGTACCTAGTACAAGATAATCTAAAAACACGATTGTTTCACTCCCTTCAAGAGCTTTGACTTCAACATTATTTAATAACTTGAAAAACTACCTATTTTAAAAAGCTATATTTTCACATAGCTTTTATCTGTTCCAAAATGAAGGGCGAAGTTTCATCTGGAGATTCCTGCTTCGCCACTAGAATTCAGTATACAACTGAATTATTTGTTCAATACGATGAATGCGATTACTACTGCGATGATTGGTAGGGCTTCAACTAATGCTACCCCGATGAACATTGTAGTTTGAAGAACGCCACGTGCTTCTGGTTGACGAGCGATACCTTCTACTGTTTTTGAAACGATAAGACCGTTACCGATACCTGCACCAAGTGCACCTAAACCGATTGCGATTGCTGCTGCTAATAAACCTAATGAACCTGTCATTTGAAAATTTCCTCCTTGGAATTGTTTGTTTTTGTGGTTCAAGCATAGGATATATGCTTTATATTAATGGTCATCGCTCACTTTATGAGCAATGTAAACCATTGTTAACATTGTGAAGATAAAGGCTTGGATAAAGCCGATGAAAATTGAGAAACCTTGCCATGCCATCATAGGAACAATTGCTCCAATGAAGCCCATAGGACCTGTTATTGCTAAACCAGCAAGTAAGCCAAGTAAAATCTCACCAGCATAAATGTTACCGTAAAGACGTAGACCAAGAGTTAGCGTATTGGAAAACTCCTCCACAAGCTTTAATGGGAGCATGAATGCCATTGGTTTGAAGTATGACCCAACATAATGGCCTGTACCCTTCATTTTAATACCATAGTAGTGCGTCATTAATAAAATCATTGTCGCAAGAGTCATTGTTACTGTTGGGTCAGCTGTTGGAGATTTCCACCATAGTGTGTGACCATAGGCGATAGAAAATGGAAGACCTAGTAAGTTAGATACTGCGATAAACATAATAAGTGTGATACCTAAAATATGGAATCGCCCACCAGTTTTCCAGTCCATGTTGCTTTTGATGATATTCTTTACGAAATCCATAATCCATTCCATAAAGTTTTGCATCCCAGTTGGCTTTAGTTTTAAACTTCTAGTTGAAATGAACGCAATTAGAAATACGATAATTGCTGCAACTAGTAACATCATCACTGTAGATAAGTTAAATGTTAATGTTGTAAAACCTAAATCTACAGGGTATAACGGAGCTTCGTGATTCATTGTTATTTTTTCACCTCTCTTTCTAATTTTAAGCACATTAGCGGTTCCTTACATGTGACACAATTCTCTCGACAAAGAGAAAAACGTACGGAATCATTAGCCCTATGACCGTGCTAATTAAGTGAAAATAGTTTGGCAACGAAATGGCTATAGCGACTGCCGCCACACCTGATGCAAAGCGAAGTGCTGTACCAAGTGAGCCTATTTTCTTCCCTTCACTAATGGACCTGTCAAACTTCTCCATACGGCGAACTAAAATCCAAAAATTATACGTACCAAAGAATGCACCGATTGCGATGCCCGCAAAAACCGTTTGATAAGGCGTAAAGCCCCAGCCTAGTGCGCAGAGTGCGAGCAAAAAAAATAACGCTCTCTTCTGCATAGCAAAAATGTGATGCAAATCTAGCATTGGTTGTAATCTCCTGAATCATTTTTTCGAGTATTGAAAACGTTTGCTGACCACCATGTGAAATCAGAAAAGAGCAGTGAAAAACACTACTCACAGCGGAATAGTAACGGGAGAGTCATTTCAATTACAGGTGTAAATTCCTAAAAAATGCCTTACACCCCTTACCTACTTCGGTAAAAAACCGAAACGCACAAAACGTTGCAAATCGACAGCTTTTATTTTGAACTGTCAATTTAGTAGAAACTTGATATAACAAGTGTTTCAACGCCTTTCAACGAATAGAAACCCTTATCATTCTTACCCTTTGTAAGCATACAATAGGAGGTATTTGAAGTCAATTAGTAAAGGAGAAAAACTTCACAGCCACTATACTCTTGTCAAATTGTTGACAAATTTGTGTATGAAATTTCATAGATTCAAAATTTATTTTTAGAATTATGCAAAAAAAAGCTAATTTACGACAGGATTTCGCTCGTAAATTAGCCTACCCATCAAACTAGGTAAAATAGACTCATTTTTATTCATTAAAATAGTATATTATTTGCTTTTATGCAAAAAATCTAAGAGAGCTTTTACAATTCGCTCAGAGGCATGTCCATCACCGTAAGGATTTGATGCTTTTGCCATGGTTTCATAGGCATTTGTATCTTCTAATAATTCCTTTGCAAGAGAGTAGATTGTTTCTTCTTCTGTCCCTGCTAGCTTTAAAGTGCCCGCCGCAATTCCTTCTGGACGCTCTGTAGTATCTCTTAGCACAAGAACTGGTTTCCCTAATGAAGGCGCCTCCTCCTGAATACCACCTGAATCTGTAAGTATCATATAAGAGTTAGCCGCGAAATTATGGAAATCGAATACTTCAAGCGGCTCAATTAAATGCACGCGCTTATGATCCCCTAAAATGTTATTAGCAATTTCACGTACGGCTGGGTTCATATGCACCGGATACACAACTTGTACATCTTCGTGCTCGGATAAGATTCTCGTAATTGCACGGAACATATGACGCATTGGATCACCCAGATTTTCACGACGATGCGCTGTTAATAAAATCATGCGATCCTTACCAATTTTCTCTAATACAGGGTGTGTATACTGTTCACTGACGGTCGTAGCTAATGCATCAATTGCTGTATTACCTGTGACAAAAATAGTTTCTAATTTTTTATTTTCATCTAATAGATTTTTCTTTGATACTTCAGTCGGTGCAAAATGAAGATCAGCCATGACTCCTGTTAATTGTCGATTCATTTCCTCTGGATAAGGTGAATACTTATTCCACGTACGTAGCCCTGCCTCCACATGACCAATTGCAATTTGGTTATAGAATGCTGCAAGACTTGCAACAAAAGTAGTCGTTGTATCGCCATGTACTAAAACAATATCTGGCTTAGCCTCTTTCATGACTTGATCTAAACCATGTAATGCATTCGTTGTCACGTCGATTAATGTTTGACGATCCTTCATAATATTTAAGTCGTAGTCAGGTACGATTTTAAATGTTTCTAAAACTTGATCTAGCATTTGGCGATGTTGAGCAGTTACAGTCACAATCGATTCTATTTGCTCAGGATGCTTTTGTAATTCTAATACAAGAGGAGCCATCTTAATTGCCTCTGGTCTTGTACCAAAAATCGTCATTACTTTCCATTTTTTAGTCAAAACGATTTGCACCGTCCTTTATTTTATTGTATGAAAAGTGTTTTTCCCCGTTGAAATGCATTTGTCTTCATTCAGCAAATGATGGAGTGGATTTGGTTACTTTTCTGTGGGTGTCCAAACACCTACTGAAATAGCGGAACTTCAAGTGGGAGCCACCTAAACATACGATGAAACGTCCTTCAATATTGAAGGACGCTTTGAAGTTTTATAAGTTGCCTAAAAAAGTCATACACTAGAGATCTACCTTATTTCGTACCGAATAGGCGATCTCCTGCATCTCCTAAACCTGGCACAATATAGCCATGGTCATTTAATTTTTCGTCAAGAGCAGCAATATAAATATCCACATCTGAATGTTCTTCTTGAATTGCTTTTACACCCTCTGGCGCAGCGATTAAACACATAAATTTAATATTTTTCGCTCCACGTTTTTTCAGGGAGTTAATAGCCTCCACTGCTGAACCACCAGTTGCAAGCATTGGATCTACAATGATGAAATCACGTTCCTCAACATCTGCTGGAAGCTTTGCGTAATATTCAACCGGCTTTAATGTTTCTGGGTCACGATATAGACCGATATGACCTACTTTTGCCGCTGGAATTAGCTTTAATACACCATCTACCATACCAATTCCTGCACGTAAAATTGGGACAATCGCAAGTTTTTTTCCAGAAAGAACTTTTGTTTTCGCTATAGTGACAGGTGTTTCAATTTCGATTTCTTCCACTGGCATATCACGAGTAATTTCAAATGCCATAAGAGTAGCTACCTCATCAACTAGCTCACGAAATTCTTTTGTTCCCGTATTCTTATCACGAATATAAGTTAACTTGTGTTGGATTAGTGGATGATCAAATACATATACTTTGCTCAAAGGAATTCTCTCCTAACCGTTCGGATTTCATTTTTATCTCACCTAGTATAACAGAAAAAAGGAGTCGTCTCAAAATTAAATTTGGGACAACTCCACATAGTGTTGAAAAACTAAATGGTCAAGGGACTCTTTGTGAATATTTAGTCAAAATGAAGGTGATTTCCGTTCCAGG
>NZ_JBXUNW010000022.1:0-61230 GCF_057196045.1 Lysinibacillus sp. DFXJR4
AGGTCTTATAAATGCATTGAATAAAATTATTCCTGAGGTTTATAAAGAAGATAATTATAAAGGTTGGAAAATAGAAACCATAGCACATCTTTCAAAAGCACCACATCCGGAAGCATATTATGCAATGGCGAAATATTATTGTGGGGAGGAAATAGCTAACAATTCTTGGTTTGTGGAAGTACTATTTCTACAGTATTTACCGGCATATGATGCATCTCACAGATAAATTTTTGTGACCAAAAACAAACAAGGACAATTGTTTGCTTGGTTTAGATTTCATTAACCATTCCACAAATGGGCGCTTTTCCGTAATAAGGAAAGCGTCTTTATTCATGGAAAGGGCCATTTTGCGGTATGACACTTTTAAAGAGGGTTTGGTTATATACTGTACCTTGCAATATACAGTACCTATTGTTATACTATAACCACTTACTTTATTTTTTAGATAGGTACTGTTTATTAAATAGTACTGTTTATTAAAGAGTATAAAACAATGAAGAGACGAGGTGAGTATACGTTGAACGTGCAATTTAAAAAAGGCGTTCTAGAACTATGCGTGCTTGTACTGCTGGATAAGAAGGATCGATATGGATATGAACTCGTCCAGAAAATTTCTGACCAAATTGAAATATCGGAGGGTTCTGTTTATCCTTTATTAAGAAGGCTAACAAAAGAAGAATATTTTACTACATATTTACAAGAATCCAGTGAAGGTCCCTCAAGAAAATATTATAGGCTTACAGAAAAAGGTCGTGCATATTTACATCACTTAGTGGACGAGTGGAGGGAATTCTCTGAGGGAGTTAATCAATTAATTAAGGAGGGAATCTCCCATGAGTAAAAAACAATTTTTATCAATTTTGGAAAAGTATTTAAGGAAGCTACCCAAAAATGAAAAAGAGGAAATCTTACAAGATTATGAGGAATATTTTACGATTGGTGTAGAGGAAGGAAAAACAGAAAGTCAGATTGTAGAAGCCCTTGGTTCACCTAAACAATTAGCTAAAGAATTAAACGCTGTTTATTCTATTAAGAAGGTTGAAGAGAATAAGAGCATTAGAAGTATGTTTTCAGCATTGTTGTCAATTATGGGATTAGGTGTAATGAATTCTATTATTATTATTATGAGTTTATTTATGCTACTAATGCTCTCACCATTTATATTAGCTTATATCATTGGTGTACCCATTATGATTCTATCTCCACTGATTTTAATTGTAATGGTATTTGTTAATGGATTTAGTACAATTGGATTTGGAGAGGTTTTCGAAGCCGGAAAAGGGTTTATTTTAGGTTCTTTTTTCGCATTCCTAGGTTATTATATAGGGAAATCTTTTGTTAGACTATTTATTAAATACTTGAGATGGAACACATCAATTGCAAGGAGGAAGAAATTATTATGAGAAAATTGTTTTTTAGTTTTTTTATTCTATTTATATTAAGCGCATGTTCGCAGAGGGAAAATATTGATGCTATTGAGGATGAAGAAGAGGATGAAGTTCTTTCTATACAGGATGTGAAGATTCCTAATGTTATTTTTACTTCTGAAAAACAAAATAGTGTAATTAATGAAGAGGAAATGAAATTAAGTATAAAGACCTATCTAGATAGTTTTGAAGAGTTATCTAATGCTAGTGAACCATTTCAAGATTATATAGATGAAGAAGAAAAATTAACTACAGAAGAACTAGAGAAATTAGACAAAATTAACAAACTTACAAAAGAAAATGATGAGAACTTTTCTAACTATATTTTAAATAATACATTACCTGAAGGTTATCTAGAAGAGTCAGAAAGAATTAGCGAGTACATTACAGCTTTAAATGAGCTCCTCCCAAAAGTAAACATTAAATCAATAATTGACAAAGGTAAAGTAGTGAATGGCAGAGAACAAAAAAAAATAGAAGATTTCCTTGATAAGAAAAATATTGATACTAAAGCATTTGGACGGGAACATTAAGATGTAGCTTTGTAATAAAGTTTGATCAAAAACATCTCACAAACCAGCATTTTTCTATAAATAAAAAGACTCCATTTTGAAAAAAGTTGTATAGCCCCTGTAATTGAAGTATAGGAACGATAAAAAAATGCTGGTATACAGCTTAATAAATTGTCTCTATATACAGGTTTTATTCAGATAACACACTCTGAAAAATCTCGAAAAGTTTATCGTAGCTATGTTTATATAGATTTCTAAACTCAACTGCCTTGATATTCAGTTGGGTTTTTATTCTTTTAATTTGGCATTTTATAAAAAATCTTGTTGAAGGTTATGGAAGGGGGAAATCATCACCCGCATTTGCAGTTGCGAAGGGAGAGGAAATGCATGTTAGAACGAACGTACCGAATGGCAAGTTCGCTGTGCATTTTAACGCCTTTTGTAAACGAGTATTGAAGAAGTTAACAAGGAACTTTCATTAGAGTATGACTAATGAGTATAGGATTTAATAAACATCTTAGTTATTCCATTAAAGGGCGCAATTGTGGAACAACATAGCTGAAAAATGATCAAACTTTTTTATAAAAATCTCATACTTATCTAAAGAGAGTAAATCCATTTTGATCAAACTTTTTTCAAAATGGAGTTTTTGATGTTGCTATTAGATAAGGATTAAGGAATATTTTTTAATCAATCTTTATTCCAAAGCTACAATCGGATCTTTTGTTGGGCGACCAATGCTGTATGGATAAAAAACTTCCAATTGTTTCGATACAAAATTCCAGTCCATCACTTGATCCATCTTCACTAACTGATGCGAGGAGGCGTACATCATCTCGTAGAACTTTCGATTCTCCTCAATCTCTTCTGGAGTATGTAACGTACATAAAAAATCCCCTCACTTCACTTATTTCATTAATGAGAGGATTTTATTGGAATGTTCACATTTTGTCTATAGACGATTTTGTTTTTCAACAGAATGTAGCTTGTGATTATAAAAATCACAAGCTATTTTATTGTATCTTTTGAAAACCCCTTGCTATGCGAGGGGTTCTAAAGAGCTTCTAGCTATGGACAAGAAAAAACCCCCAGCCGTACAATGAATTCAGGTCTGGTCAACCGACTTCGTACGAAAGGGGATCCAAATGGATAATAAAAGTTTAGCACACACAACATGGAATTGTAAGTATCACATCGTTTTTGCACCAAAATATAGAAGGCAGATTATTTATGGACAAATTAAAGCAGATGTAGGTAGAATTCTTCGTCAGTTATGTGAAAGAAAAGGAGTAGAAATTATTGAAGCAACCGCCTGCCCTGATCATATTCATATGTTGGTAAGTATTCCACCAAAATTAAGTGTTTCATCGTTTGTGGGTTATTTGAAAGGAAAAAGTAGTTTAATGATATTCGATCGACATGCGAACCTGAAATATAAATATGGAAACAGGAAGTTTTGGTGTCGCGGATATTATGTAGATACAGTAGGAAGAAACAGAAAAGTCATTCAGGAATATATAAAAATCAATTGCAAGAGGATATTCTTGAGGATCAAATGAGTATGAAAGAATTTATTGATCCATTTACAGGAGAAGAAATAAAAGCAAAGAAGCGAAAATAATAAAACCACTTTAGTGGTAGCGTGAAAACGGAGTGCGGTTGGCGGACCTTTCAGTGTGTCTTTAGACATGGGCCAGTACCCCAGCGTTTCACGCGTAGAGCAAACCACCAGTTAGACTGGTGGTTCTGATTCGTTTTTATACCTCATAAAGATTTCGTTGGATATATTTAGCAACATTCTTATATCCTCTTCATTTTTATCCTCAAGAGAGTTTAATAGAATTTGTAATAATTCTTCTCTTATATTTTCGTTTTCTATTCTGTTTTCTGGAATTAGCACACTACCTGGATTCACATTTAAAGCAACTAATATTTTAGTTAAAGTTTGTAAAGTAATATTTCTTTCTCCACGCTCTATGTCAGATAAATATGGGGGCTGAAAATCACATTTTTCGGCCAGTTCATCTATTGTTAAATTTTGGGATTTCCTGATAGCTCTAATATTTCTTCCTACTCTTTTTGTTAAATTATACATGAAATCACCTCACTTTAAGATTAGGTGAGGTCAAATAAATGTGACATCCTATTAAAATATAATAAAAATAACTTTAAAGTTATTTTTGATTGATTTATATTATCTTTTAGTATTAAAATGATATTGAATATAATAAAAAGGAGAAATCAAATGAATAACGATTTAATTTCAAATATAGCAATAGAAAATGTTATTCAATCAAAAATGCGTGGTAGAGTAGCGTATCAAGGTTTTGTATCTTCACAAGTAGCTGTTACATTTTCATATTCCAAGTTGTACAACGATCCTTCAGGGAAGGGATATCAACGACCAATTAATAAGAAACGTTGTCATGATTTCGCAAACTATTTATCACAGGGAGAAGATTCTTTATATACACCTATTTTGTTAAATGCAGCAGGAAATTGGGATTTTCATGCCTATGATAAGCATCGTCCTAACCTAGGGAGATTAATCTGTAAAAAGAGAGCAACTTTAATGGACGGGCAACATCGCCTTGGAGGAATTAAAGAGTATATTAATGAAACGGATAGTACATTAAATGTCCCTTTTTTAGCATTTCATTATTTAGATGATGACGAAGAAATTAAATTATTTGATGTAATTAATACCAAAGCAAAAGGAATTGGAACATCTTTAAGCCGTTATTTAAATCGAGATAATGATGATATTAGTTGGATAGCAACGAATTTGATTTTAAAACCAGAAAGCCCATTTTTTAATAAAGGAACACTTACAGGAAAGCGGAGTAAGGAAAAGAATATCACTTTACAAAACTTATATAATATCGTGAAACTTTTAACAAAAAAATCCCAATTAGATAAATTGTCGAAGGAAAAGAAGCTTAACTTATGCTTGTTTTACTTCAATACGATAAAAGAGTTATTTCCGAATGAATGGGACGATAATAAACTTTATAAAATGACACATATAACTTGTTTAAATGCTCTTGCAATAACGGGCAATAAGATAATAAATGAAAACTATTTATCGAAATCACAACAACCAGATTCAGTTAAAATCGCTCAGATTCTATTAAATTTAAAAGAAATTGACTGGTTATCGACTGGAGACTTGAAATATCTAAAGGGAGCAGCAGGCTCAAAAATTTTAGCTAATGATATTTTGAACTGTTTAACATCATAAAAAATATAAAACACATTTGGATAATATTAAGAAGACGTGGCTAGTATGATATTTTACAAGTATTAAAATCCTTATTATTTGTTTGAGGATGCAAATTTGCTTTTGATTTTAAGTCATTTTACAAGGTTGGTGATAATGTTGTTCCTTATACAAGCACATATAGCACATCTTTGACTGTAGTATGGGGAGATTACAGAAAATCTATCATTAAAGTGTTTATTTTAAAATAGCACTTTATTATATTGTTTATAGATTAATTTATATTAAAATGATAGTATAAGAAATATACTAAACATTTTTTTTTGCAGACTTCTTATGTTCTGCGATGACTCAACAATTTCCAGTCTTTGTGACTGATTCATTTAAGGGATTACTATGCCTTTTATATGAATAGTCACAGAGGCTTTTTTGTATTTATCTTCATATAAAACGTATATCTAACCATTGGATATTGGGTGAAATTCATATAACAGTTGAAACTATTGAATGGAATAAAATTAACCTTTTTATTTGCATATATAACCACGGTTATTATGATTGGTGAAATACGTGATAAAGAAACTGCCAAAATTGCAATAGAGGCGGCCTTAACAGGTCATTTAGTGGTAAGCACCATTCATGCTAAGGATTCGGTCAGCTGTCTTTATCGACTAATCGACTTAGGTGTTTCTGTCGAAGAACTTCGTCAAACAGTAATAGGTATTGTTGCACAAATACTTTTCCAGTCACCAATTATTCAGGAAGAACGTCGCGCATTGTTTGAAATTTTAAGCGACAGTCATCTTCAAGAGGCCATTAAAGCAATCATGAAAAATACTACCTATGAGCTGCCATATGATTTAACACTTGCAGGTCAAAGAGATTTAATAGAGGGGCAAAAATATGCAACTACGAAAATACACTGACAAGATGTTAGTTGAATACAAAAAAGCTACAAAATGGCGGGTAAAGGAGCAAGCACATTTCTTTAGCCGATTAAGTGTGCTAATGCAAGAGGGTTACTTATTTCCTCAAGCAATTTCAATCCTCCTACCACACCATATTGAGGCACATGAAGAAATTCAGCAACGAATCGACGAAAAACTTAGGCAAGGGATAGGTGTTACAGGAATTTTGGAAACATTAAGGCTTGCAAGGCATCATTTAGTGGCGATTGCAGTTGCTGAAAATAATGGTCATATGATTGAGGCTTTAAAAGGAGTAGCAAAGCAAATGGCTGTAAGTGAGGCAACTAAGAAAAAATTATTGCGACTTCTCTTATATCCGGTAGTACTCATTGTATTTTTGTTGCTATTGTTTTTTGTGTTTCGTACGGTATTTTTTCCAAATATAGAAAAAATGATTTCAAGTCGAACTCCTAGCAATGATCAAACAATGATTGGGCTATCAAAAATGTTCTTGCATTTCCCAGATGCTCTTGTCTTATTAGGCATAGCTTCGATTGGTAGTATTCTGTTTTTTCAGCTCTATCTTAAACGTCAGTCAATTGCCCGTCAGCTTACAATCATCTCAAAAATCCCGCTGGTCCAAATTTATGTGCGATTATCTTTAACTAGGCAATTTGCTGCCTATTTAGGGAGTCTACTTGAAAGTGGTTTTTCATTACAGGCCAGTCTGCAAATATTGGAAGAGCAACGATTACAGCCACTTTTACAGCATTTGGCTCGATGTCTCAAAGAGCGTGTTGTTTTTGGAGATACTTTGACACAGGCTGTTCAATTAACAGCTGTTTGGCAGAGAGATTTCTCCATATTTGTTGAGCATGGTGAGAAAAGTGGCTATTTAGGAAAAGAGCTTTTACTCTATAGCGAATTATTGACAGATAAGCAGGAGCAATTATTGCACCGAATACTTGCATTTGTACAGCCAACTTTTTTTATCATCATTGCTATCTGTATCGTTGCTGCATATGTTAGTTTGCTATTACCGATTTATCATATGATTGAACTAGTATAGGAGGATAATAATGAGAAAAATAAAACAACAAGCTGGATTCACGCTTATCGAAATGTTAATTGTACTTCTAATTATCTCTATCTTAATTTTAATCACAATCCCAAATGTGACGAAGCATTTTGCCACAATCGATGAGAAGGGCTGTAAAGCCTATATCAGTATGGTACAGGGGCAGGTAGAAGCATATCGGGTGGATTTTATGGCTTATCCAACAATCGAGGATTTAGTAACAAAGGGGTATCTAAAGGAAAATGAAACGAGCTGTCCGAATAAGGAAGAAATTATGATTACAAATGAGGGGGAGGTTAAATTGGCAAATGCCTCTTCAGGATCGGACTCTAGCGGCGGATGAACGTGAACAGCTTAAAAAATGATCAAGGATATACGTTGCTTGAAATGTTAATTGTGTTATTTTCTGTGATGTGTTTAACTGCGATTGTCATGAAGTACTCATTGAAACAAGCAGAAATAAAAGAACTTGAGCGTTTTTTTACACAAGTGCAATTGGATATTCAATATATTCAAACCTATAGTATGCATCATAGGGAATACATCTCGATGAAGTTTGAAAGTTCGACAAAACGCTATATTATCAAAAAAGATTTTTATACTCATTTATATGACAGACCTTTTCCGAAAGGGGTTGAATTAATGCCGGCTTCGAGTTCCGTGCAAACCATTATGTATAACTATAGTGGCAATGTCATGACTGCAGGAACTGTAACATTTAAAACACCTCAAGGCATTAAAAGAGTTGTGATTACGCTTGGACGAGGGAGAGCTAGAGTTGAATGAGTCAGGCTATTCATTTGTAGAAACGATTTTATCCATCGGCATCCTTATGTTACTATGTGTGGCATTATTACCAATTAGCTATTCAATGAAAACAAATCTATCTAACAAAAAGCTAGAGGTTATCGCAGCAGAGACTGCCTATGAGGGTTTAAAGCAATATTGGCATTCACGGCAACAGGAAGGTTCAAAAACAATTGAAAATGTGAATTTTCATTGGATATTTGAGGGACAGGAAATATGTGTAACCTTTAAAAATACACGTGAAATACGTGAAAAATGTATACAGCTGACAGGTGAAGTCAATGAATGAGAAAGGGTATACATTACTTGAAGCTTTATTTCAATTAGTCGTGTTAGTACTAGTTATGCAGCTTGTTGTGTTAGTTATGCTTTGGTATGCCGAGATGAAAACGACAGTATTATCTGATGAACAATCAAAGTGGGAGCTATTTGTGTACGATTTAAATAGTTATTTTGAGAATATTAGTTTTTTTACGATTCGACAGAACCAAAAAAGGATAACCTTTGAATCGGGGAATACGATTCATAATATTGATTGTTATAATAATTTAATTCGTGACCAAGTAAACGGTGGGCATGTACCGATGTTAATTGGTATTAATAAATGCCAATTTCAATATGAAAATAATAGGGTCACTGTAGCTGTTGAATTTCCAAGTGGTATCCAAAAGGAGCGAACCTTCTATGTACCAATTATTGAAAAATGACAGAGGGGCTATTTTTTTAATCGCAATTGCATTATTATTTTTTGTAACTACTTTTGTTCTTACGTATTGTACGTCTTATGAAATTCAGTATCGAACATATGATTCGCTTGAAGAAATGAATGTTCGCGCTACGATAAATTTATTAGGACAAATTTTGTCAGACAGTGTAGAATCGTAGTTATAAGAAGGTGATTCGAATGCGAAAAATATATTTAGTTGGCTTTATGGGCTGCGGGAAAAGTGCGTTAGGAAGACGTTTAAGCTATTTGTTAAAGATGCCCTATTATGATATGGATCATGAAATTGTGAGACAACAGGGTATGACAATTCCTCAGATTTTTGAAAAATACGGAGAGACACGGTTTCGAGAAATAGAAACAGAATTTTTGAAAAATTTCCGTGATGAAGCTTGTATTATTTCAACTGGTGGTGGCGTTGCCGTCAATGCTGAAAACAGGAAAATAATGAGACGCAGTGGACTAGTGTTTTTTTTAGATGCGACATTCGAAGATATTTATAAGCGAATACAGCATGATCAAAACCGACCGATTGTGCAAAGTTCAACGAAAGAAGAGCTAGAGAAGCTGTATCATTACAGAAGGAAGTTTTATCGTGATGCAGGACATATTCAAGTGTTAACAGAGGGGAGAACGATCCGCCAAATTCTTGAGTATTTAGTATTCCAAGTTAAAAGGTTAAAAGGCGAACGATGATTAGTGAAAATAACTATAATATTCGTCATTTATTATAGTTTAAAAAATGTTTGCCTTTTCAATATATTTAATGTTAGGATATAGACAAATAAGTAACTAAATGTTCATTGAATACTAAATAGTACCAAGATGAATCTTGGGCGGATGATTGTGCGGGGAGAGCGCGTAGAGACGCCGCCGAAGGAGCAAGTAGCAAAGGGCTATGAATCTCTCAGGTAAAAGGACTCGTACAAGACGCAACTCTGGAGAGAGCTGTAGTATAACAATAACAGCCACCAAAGGGGAAAGCCGGCTGATTGGCAAAGAGACAATGCGAGCCAGTCTGGTGTAACTTTCAGGTGCAAGGACAGAGAATCCCGAAAAAGGGGTTCGTCTGTCTTTTTTTATGTCTTTATACGGCAAGTATAGACTGTATTCATACAAGAAGCAGACGAACTACTACTAAGTAGAATGTAACTAACAATAAGGGGGCAAAAATGAATGGCGAGTGAATTAAAACGTACACCTCTATTTGAAGAATACGCAAAATACGGTGCTAAAACAGTTGACTTTGGTGGATGGGAATTACCAGTTCAATTCTCTTCTATTAAAGAAGAACACGATGCAGTGCGTAATCGTGCAGGCTTATTTGATGTATCACATATGGGGGAAATTTTAGTAACAGGACCCGAAGCATTAGATTTTTTACAAAATCTTTTGTCCAATGATATTTCGAAAATTGCAGTAGGTCAAGCGCAATACAATGCAATGTGCTATGAAGATGGTGGTGTTGTCGATGATTTATTAACGTATAAATTAGCAGACAATCACTATTTATTATGCGTCAATGCCGCAAATATTGAAAAAGATTATGATTGGATGATGGAGAATCAACATCAATATGATGTGACGATTGACAATCAATCAGATGCCTATGCACAAATTGCTCTACAAGGTCCATTAGCAGAAGAGGTTCTTCAATCTTTAACAACGACTGATATTAGTGCCATTAAATATTTCCGCTTCCAAGAGGATGTAGAGGTTGCAGGACATAAAGCATTAGTTTCTCGTAGCGGTTATACGGGAGAAGATGGCTTTGAATTGTATGGTGCTCCAGAAGATATTAAAGCTTTATGGGGTAAAATTTTAGAGGCTGGTCAAGACAAAGGGGTTGTTCCTGCAGGTCTAGGCTGTCGTGATACACTTCGTTTCGAAGCGGGTCTCCCACTATACGGACAAGAGCTATCAGCAACGATTTCGCCACTAGAGGCTGGTATTGGCTTTGCTGTGAAATTGAATAAAGAGGACTTTATCGGTCATGATGCATTAGTAGCTCAGAAGGAAAATGGTCTTCCACGCAAACTGGTAGGAATTGAAATGATTGATAAAGGAATTCCGCGTCATGGGTACAAGGTATTTAAGGATGGTCAGGAAATCGGTGAAGTGACAACTGGTACACAACTTCCTTCCTCTAAACGTAATGTTGGTCACGCATTAATTGACAGTCAATTCGCAACAATCGGAACTGAGCTTGAAATTGAAATCCGTGGAAAGCACTTAAAAGTAATAACAGTTGAAACACCGTTTTACAAACGTTCAAAATAATAGTTGAAAAGAGGGACCTACATTTATGAAACATCGTTATTTACCAATGACGGAACAAGATCAAAAAGAAATGTTAGACGTAATCGGTGTATCCTCAGTTGATGAGTTATTTGAGGATATCCCTGAGAAAGTCCGTTTTAAAGGCCTTTATGACATTAAGGAAGCAAAATCAGAATCGGCTTTATTAAAAGAATTAACAGCATTAGCTGCCAAAAATAAGGATACAAATGCCAATGTATCATTTTTAGGTGCAGGTGTTTACAACCACTATAAACCAGTAATCGTGGATCATGTCATTTCTCGTTCAGAGTTCTATACAGCTTATACACCATATCAACCAGAGATTTCACAAGGGGAACTACAAGCGATTTTTGAATTCCAAACGATGATTGCTGAGCTAACTGGTATGGATCTCGCTAACTCTTCTATGTATGACGGTGGTACGGCATTAGCAGAGGCGGGTATGCTGGCAGCTGGTCATACACGTCGTAAGAAAATTTTAGTGTCTGAAACGGTGCATCCAGAATACCGCGATGTTGTGGCTACATATGCCTATGGTCAATCGATTGATATCGTGACTGTTCCACACAAAGATGGTGTAACAGATATTGACGCATTAAAAGCGTTGATTGATGACAACACAGCAGCTGTTATTGCACAATATCCAAACTTCTTTGGTCAAGTGGAGGACATTCAAGTAATTGGAGATATTGCACATGAAGCAAAAAGCTTATTTGTCGTTTCTTCTAACCCACTTTCATTAGGTATTTTAACACCTCCTGGTAAGCTTGGAGCTGATATTTGTGTAGGTGATGCACAAGTTTTCGGAATTTCTGAAGCATTCGGTGGTCCACACTGTGGTTTCTTTGCGGTAACGAATAAATTAATGCGTAAGGTTCCAGGTCGTCTGATTGGTGAAACAGTGGATGGCGAAGGTCGTCGTGGCTATGTATTAACATTACAAGCGCGTGAACAACATATACGTCGTGATAAAGCAACATCTAATATTTGCTCAAACCAAGCACTACTTGCACTTGCAGCTTCTGTAGCAATGACAGCTCTAGGTAAACAAGGTATTCGTGAAATGGCTATGCAAAATATCGCGAAAACACGTTATGCGAAAAATGCCTTTGAAGCAGCAGGCTTTACAGTAGCATTCCAAGGTGCACACTTTAACGAAATCGTTGTGAAAACGAATAAGTGTGTGAAAGAAATCAACAAAGGCTTAATCGAAAAGGGTATTATCGGTGGATATCCTTTAGGTCAAAATTATGACTCTCTTAAACAACATGTGCTGATTGCCGTTACGGAATTACGCACAAAAGAAGAAATTGATGCACTTGTTGCAGAAATGGGGGCTCTTCATGCATAACGAAAATCAATCACTCATTTTTGAAATTTCAAAAGAAGGTCGCGTTGGCTATAGCTTAGAAGCACTGGATGTACCTGAGGTTGACCTAGCCGATTTATTACCAGCAAACCTAGTACGTGCTGAGGCTGCGGAATTACCTGAAGTATCTGAGCTAGATATTATGCGTCATTACACGGCACTTTCTCGTCGAAACCATGGGGTAGACTCTGGCTTCTACCCACTTGGCTCTTGTACGATGAAATATAATCCGAAAATTAACGAAGCAGTTGCACGTCTTTCAGGCTTTGCCAATGTTCACCCATTACAGGATGAGTCAACAGCACAAGGTGCAATGGAGCTGCTTTATGATTTACAAACTTCTTTAGTAGAAATTACAGGAATGGATGAAGTAACATTACAACCTGCAGCAGGTGCTCACGGTGAATGGACAGCATTAATGATGATTCGTGCGTTCCATGAAGCAAATGGTGAGGGGCATCGTAATAAAGTGATTGTTCCTGACTCAGCTCATGGTACAAACCCAGCATCAGCAACAGTTGCAGGCTTTGAAACAATCACTGTTAAATCTGATGAGAATGGTCTAGTAGATATTGAAGATCTTCGTAAAGTAGTAGGTCCTGATACAGCTGCATTAATGCTAACAAACCCTAATACATTAGGTCTATTTGAAGAAAATATTATTGAAATGGCAGAGCTTATCCACTCTGTAGGCGGTAAAGTGTACTATGATGGTGCTAACTTAAATGCCGTTATGAGTAAAGCACGCCCCGGCGATATGGGCTTCGACTGCGTGCATTTAAATCTGCACAAAACATTCACAGGTCCACATGGTGGTGGTGGTCCAGGTTCAGGTCCAGTAGGCGTAAAAGCAGATTTAATTCCATTCCTACCAAAACCGGTACTTGTGAGAACAGAAGATGGAACATTCCACTTCGATTACGATCGTCCACAATCAATCGGACGTGTGAAACCTTACTATGGTAACTTTGGTATCAACGTACGTGCGTATACGTACATTCGAACAATGGGTCCAGACGGCTTAAAAGCTGTTACAGAATATGCTGTATTAAATGCAAACTACATGATGCGTCGCTTAGAGCCATTCTATGATCTACCGTATAACCGCCACTGTAAACATGAATTTGTTTTATCGGGTCGTCGTCAAAAGAAACTTGGCGTACGTACATTAGATATTGCAAAACGTCTGTTAGACTTTGGCTACCACCCACCAACAACATACTTCCCATTAAACGTGGAAGAGGCGTTAATGATTGAGCCAACAGAAACAGAATCAAAAGAAACGTTAGATGCATTCTGCGATGTGATGATTCAAATTGCAAAAGAAGCAGAAGAAAATCCATCCATCGTTCAAGAAGCACCACATACAACAGTCGTATCTCGTTTAGACGAAACACGCGCTGCTCGTACACCAGTGCTTCGTTATCAAAAGGCATAGAACTACAAGCGTCCGATAAGTATCCGTACTTATTGGACGCTTTTCTTATGGTTTCTAGCGGATAGAACAGTTAGAGTGGTGGATAGAATGAGCAAAGTGGTGGATAAGAGCGATAAAGTGGTGGATAAAATGAATAGAGTGAAGGATAGAAGAGGCAGATCTTGCTGGACAAGTTTGTAGGAAGCATAAAAAAGAGCAAGAATTATTTGCTCTTTTCTTTTATACCTAAATAAGTAAATGACCTCCAAATATACTCTAATGGTCCGAAGCGGAATTTGGATAACCATAGCTTACTAAGTATTATTTGTAATACAAAAATAACAATGGCAATTAAGATAGCTGTCGTTAAGTGTAGTTTGCCGTAAACACCAAACGCAAATGGTCCAAATAAAAACGTACAAATAACGGATTGACTGATATAGTTTGTAAAGGCCATTCTTCCTGGGTATGCGAGCCATTGCAATACTTTCTTTCCATGTAATGTTTGATAAATGAAAAGGAGGCTAATGGCATAAAAGATAGTAAGAAGTGGTGAGCTCATATATTGAATCAATGGTGTGGCTGATGGATTGTCTAAAACGAAGGGAAGTATCCAACTCAGTGTTCCACCCAAAATTAAAGTGATGAGCCACGTAATGAAAAAGCCTTTTCGTAACTCTTGAAAACGATGAATCCATTTTTTCTTTGCAACCGCTGCCCCAAATAAGAACATAAGTAAGAAGGGGAGATTGGTGAATATATACAATAGAGGGTTGCCTAAATAAAGAACGTAGAGCCCATTTCGCATTGTATAAAAAATTCTTTCCATTAAATTTGCATCGAGTAATTCTTGGATAGTCCCGTTTTGATGGGCATCTATCGTAGCTTGCATAAGCTGACGATTTTCCTCTGACATCGTCATGGTCATCGTTGGATCAGTGGATAGAGCACCCAGCGTTAAAAGCCCAAAAAGTAAACTATATAAAGCAACACTGATAAGTAGCATAGCATTTGGCTTTAACTTATGCATTAGAAGGAGTAATAATCCTAAAATCGCATAGTCTGTTAAAATGTCCCCAAACCAAATGAAATAGGCGTGGATACAGCCGAAGATAAATAAGGCAATAAGGCGTCGACTATATATGCTCCAAAAATTTAATTGTTTTGCAACGGCTCTTTCCTGCATAATCACCATTCCAAAGCCGAATAGCATGGAAAAAAGCATTACAAACTTACCATCGATAAACATAGCAAGCAAATCCTTCACTAAATAATCTGCCTGGTTCCAAAAAGAGGTCCATTCATTGTTAAAGCTTGGATCCTCCTGCATGTAAACGGGGTAAAGAAACCAAACAATATTCGCAAGTATGATTCCTAGTAAAGCGAACCCTCTTAAAATATCAAGTGCTTCTATCCGCTCTTTGGCAGATATAGGAGAAAGCTTTTGTTTCATTTCCATCCATCCTTTTGTTGTAATTTGATTTTTTATCTATTTAGTGATTTTAAATCCTATTTATCAGGATTTTATAAGGAAGAAATGATTTGGTTCAAAATTTTAACAGATTTATTGACAAATAGATGACGAATAATTAATATAATAATGAATATATTATTCATTATTGAGAGGGCGTTTATATTGCAAGCAAAAAAGGATGAAGTGAAGAATGAAATTGAGTCTGCTGCACTCAAGCTGTTTTTTAAAAAGGGCTACATAGATGCTAAAATGAGCGATATAGCGAAGGAGATTAATATCTCAGTCGGAAATATTTATACCTATTTTAAAAATAAAAAGGAACTGTTTTATGCTGTTGTCTCACCAACACTAGTGGATTATTTAAAGAATGTTTTAGTGGAAAGCATACATCTCTATAATCAGGCATATTTTGATGGAATTAAAATTGCTGAAAACGTTGCATTGTTAGAAGAACAAATGAATGCCTTAACCAAATATCGTATGCAGATTGTTATTATTTTTGAGCGAAACAAAGGAACAATCTATCAAAATTCTAAAAATGAGCTAATTGATTTAATGCTTGAAACGAAAAGACCCTATTTAAAAAATAGTTATAAGAGCTATGAAATCAGTAGTGAGGAAAATATAATTTTGTTGGATATTATCTCGAATAATGTAATAGATATGCTGTTAGATTTATTAAAACGGGAACTAAGTGAAGATAGTCGTAAACGAATTTTTGAGGCATTGACTATCTATCGATTATATGGCATGAAAAATTTAAATGAATAGTTTAAAAAATGTAGGTGAAAAACCTCCACCTACATTCTATTTTAGCTCAAAAATGAATTAATTATTCATTTTTGTATACTACTTAATGGAGGATTAATATGAACAAAAGATTAGCATTGAAAAATTGTCATATCATTCATGGAGATAGTAATAAGTCTATTGAAGATAATATGACCATTTTAATAAATGAAAATGGCATCATTGAACATATCGGAAAAACGAAGGAATTGAAGATTTCTAAAAACTATAAAACCATCAATTTAGCTGGTAAATATGTGATGCCAGGATTAATAAATGCACATGTACATCTTTTCTCAGATGGAAAACCATTTACAATGTCATCGAATGAAAGCATGTTGAAAACGGGGCATAAGCTGTTAGATACAAAAATGGGTAGAGCATTATTAAAGAAACGAATGAAGAGAAATGCCCTAAATGCTTTACATGCTGGTATTACAACGATGCGTAGTGTGGGTGAATTCTTTTACACGGATGTGCATTTACGGGATGAAATCAAGGCAAATAAATTTATTGGTCCAAATTTGCTTGTATCCGGTTATTTTCTTAGTGTTACTGGAGGGCATGGTGCACCATACTTAGCACTAGTAAGTGATTCACCATGGGAAGGAAGAAAAAATGTAAGAATAAATAGTAAACATGGTGTTGATCTAATAAAAATTTGTGTGACAGGTGGTGTGACCGATGCAAAAGCGATAGGTGAGGCTGGTAGGTTACAAATGACGGAAGAAGAGGTAGCTGCTATTTGTGATGAGGCACATAAAATGGGTTTACTCGTAGCAGCCCATGCAGAAAGTACAGAAGGTGTAAGAATCGCCTTAAAAGGTGGGGTGGATACAATTGAGCATGGAGCTGAAATGGATGAAGAGATTATTGCCTTATATCAACATAATCCAAAAGCTTTAAGAGGTTATTCTGCTTTAATTCCAACTTGTCAGGCTGGATATCCTGTTGCGACTCTTGATCCAGCAATAACGAAGGTCAATCATATTGTCAAAGAGAATTCCAAACTAGTTTATGAGGGAATGCTTATTAGTTTAAAACAAGCCATTGCAAATCAAATCAAAATAGGTGTAGGAACTGACGCTGCTATGCCCTATGTTACACATTATGATTTATGGAGAGAGCTCAATCATTTCTTAAAGTATACAAGCCTTAGTCCAAATCAAGTTATTGATTGTGTAACGAAATCCAATGCAGAAATTTTAGGAATTGATCATATTACTGGAACTGTAGATATTGGAAAACAGGCTGACTTAATTGTTCTAGAGCGAAATCCATTAGAGGTGATACAAACATTATCAGAGGTAAAGATGGTCTTGATAAAAGGGCATTTGATAAAAAATCCTACTGTTTCTAGAATTAATAAAGTTGATAAATTGTTAAATTCTAAATTTTAATGAGAATAAATTAGCTTTTAAAAACCTACTTTTTTACTATCGATATCAATAAAAATACCTATTTATCTATGACTAGATGACTTAGGCAATTATTGCTAATATGCAAAAAATATTGCTATAATGGGTATTGATTGATACATAGTAGTAAGAGAGGCGAGAAAATGGATAAAGCTAAACTATTTTTAATGGCAGCAGCTCCAGTGGCTCTAATTGTGCCAATGGAAGTACAAGCGGCTGATGCGAGTATTGTAAAAATTACTGGAAATAATATTGAAGGGTCTGAAATAACAGCCGATACTTCATTGATTCCGAAAGATAAAGAAATTGATGCCTATCAATGGTTTTCTGTTGAGGGCGAAAACCAAACTCAAATAGGTGTAGGTCATAAGATATCGATACCAGCAGGTGCTGCTGATAAAGCCATTATTGTGAAAGTGACAACAAAAGATGGAACGGAGTATTTAAGTAACAAAATGATCGTCCATGCTACCTTGCAAGTAGCTGGAAATACCTATGTAAACGGTAAAATCTATCCGGAAATTAATAATCTCAATCCTAAACCTGTAATGAAGAGCTACCAGTGGTATTTCTTTGACAATGGTAAGAAAACACCAATTAAAGGTGCAACAAATATAGAGCTTACCGTTCCAGTTGAAGCGGCGGGGAAACAGTTAGTTGTTGAGGCAAAATCAGAGGATGGAAAAAACTATACAAGTACACCAATCTCAATCGATGCGCTACAGTTGAAGTTAGATCCTGATCCCTCTATTACGCCATTACAAATTAATGGGTATTCACCAGAAAAATTTGTATTGCCTGGAGATACATTATCCGTTGTGACGCCGACTGTTAAAGATGATACGAGAGATTTAAAAGCAGAGCAGGTTTCGTATGCTTACCAATGGATGTATAAAATGGGTGATTCCTATTCCTTTATTGCTGGAGCAACAGGTGCTACCTATAAGATTCCTACAGACGCATTAGAAAATCAAATTAATAAAATTGTAGTCCGTGTGATAGTAACGGTTGGCACAACGGAAGCAGGTCCTAGTTACTCCGAGGTGGTAGAAGTAGCAAATAATCCAGCTGAAGGATTAATGAAATCTATCGACGAGTTATTAGAAAGGAATTCAAATAAGGCTATTGTCTATAAATCTTTAGGCTTTACGCAATTTGGTAATGAGCTAACAAGCCTAACAAGTAAATATACAGCATTAACAGCAGCAGCTAAGACAAATGTGACCAATTATGATATTTTAAAGCGTGCTATAGATGATTATAAAGTAGTGAAGTCTTTAAAAAATCAAATACTAGAGGCACAAAAATTAGTGGATGGTACGGCTAAAATCCAAAAGTTCAAAGCGTTAGATTCAGAATATGAAAAGTTAGATTTATTGCAAAGAAGTATTGATATGAGCATGTATACTGACATTCAGAGTGGCTTAGGAAATGCATCACAGAATACAGATATTGCAGAGGTAATAGAGATTAATAAATTAATTTTAGGGCTTTTAGATTCACTGGTAAATGGATCATCCTATGAATTAGTAAAATATAAAAATTCACTTTCTGATTTACAGAAAAACATTAAGGCGATAGAGGATCGTATTGCCAAGCTTTCCAGTGAATATAAATCGACTGTTCAAAATCTGGATATTTTAAATACAGCAAAGGCCGATATTAAAAAAGTGCAGGCCTTTTTAGATAAAGCTAATAAAATAGATGTCAATACTACTGCCAAAAAACAGGTCGCTGCAGCAAAAAACATCCACACAGCCTACGAAAAGCTTAATGTGAAACAGCAAAGCCTAGTACCTAGTACCCTTTTCGATGTGGGTAGTAATCTTGCCAAAGCAGAGACGGCTGAGGAACAAGATGTTACCAATATTCAAAGTGTGATAGATAAATATATTACATTAGGGCCAACTACTGCGTATAAAGGAATTAATACGATAGAGGACACCAAGGAAATCAATAAAGCTCTTACAATGTATAAAACGCTGACGAAGGAAAATGCCAAAAAGATAACAGGCTATACAGAGCTTTTACAATTGCAGAAGGATATAAAAGCTGCAGACAAGGTGACGGCACAAATTGAAAAATATAAGCAACTGCTGAATACAGAAGGTATCAGTTATTCCAAACTAAATTCAACGTATAACAGTACATTGAGTGCACTCAATAAATTAACGACGCTGCAAAAATCCTTAGTGAAAAATAGTGATACATTACTCTCACCTTCAACATCTGAGCAGCCACCAGGTGGTAAACCATTGCCAGAGGCTGAGGTAAAGGCAAAGGAATTGGGAACTGCCTTTGTGGCTAAAATCAATCTTATTATTGCGGTACCAAACAGTAATTTTGCAAGCTATGCCCAAGATATAGAAAAATTAGTGAATGAGTATAAAAGCGGACTTACATCAGCAGCACGTAAATATGTGACAAATTATAATGAATTAAAAGCGGCGGAAAAAGATGTGAAAGCGGTGCAGTCATTTATAAAGAAAGCTGAAACGGCAGCAATGGAGGCTGATTTGAAAAAGCGTTATGCAAAAATTCAAGGTGTCCAAAAGGCTTATTCAAGCTTATCCGCCAACCAGCAAAAGCTTGCTGGTGCAGATGAAACCTATAAAAATTTAATTGCTTCTTTAACAAATAATGAAATATATACAGATTTGACCGAGTTAGATCAAGCGATTGCTAAGCTTTCTGACGGTAATGCAAGTATAGAGGAGATTAAACAACTAGAAGGTAAGTATAAAAATCTTTCAGCAGCGGAGCAAAAGAAAGTTATCAATTATTCAATTTTAAAACAAGCAATGGCTGATGTAAAAAAGGTAGAGGCTTTCATTACTCAATATAATAGAATGCAAGAAAACCCTGCAAAAAATAGTCCAAATGTGATAAAAGCCTTTAATGCACTGACATCACAGCAAGCAAATCTCGTTCCAAGTCAAATTCGAGATACAATTATTCAACAAGAAAAACAACAGCGTGAATCAAATGATGTAGCATTGGGGTTAGTAAGTAAAATTGACAATTTAGTGAGCTCTGGCATATATATAGCCAATCTAAAGATGGAAGTTGGTAATTTGCGCAGTGAATATGAAGGACTTTCAACAATTCAAAAAAGCTTAGTGAAAAATTATTCAAAGCTGACAAAAGCGGAAAATGATTTAGCAAAGGTTGCTGAAGTTCGTACATTAGAGGAGGCAATTTTAAACGCCGATGACAAACAGGCTGCTAGAAAGGCCTGGCAAAATGCCTTCAACAAACTCTCTAATCAGTTAGAGAAATTATATATAGAAGAGTATCCTACAAGAATCGAATAATCATATCTATAAAACCGTTATTTTGAAAAAAACATCAAAATAACGGTTTACTATTATTTTCTTTGATCCGTTAAGCTAAAATTGTCAATAGAAACTCCTTTTAATTTTTTAAAGTATGTGAATAAATAGCACCCTAAAATGACCATTAATCCTCCAACACCTTGTAGCCAAGTCAATTGTTCGCCTAAAAACAAAAACGCAAGGATGGCGGTGAAAATGGGATTGAAATTTAAGTAAATACCAGATGCTGTGCTACCTAATTTTTGTATGCCAATATTCCAAAGGACAAGGCAAACAACAGTAGAGATAACACCTGTATATAAAATTGATAAAATAAAAGAATAATTGATATTATAAATATGAAAATCAAAGATATTCATGGGTAGAAGAATAAGAAGGCCAAATAAACCTGAATATAAGGTACACATTAGGGGAGAAGTCGTTTTCATCGCCCATAAGCTACATACGGAGTATATCCCCCAAACACCTACAGCTAGTACCATCTGTAAATCCCTCATATTATAATCTGCTGAAAATAGTAAATTAATCTTTCCCTTGGACAGAACAATCAGGACACCTAAAAGTGAAATCATCATAGATAAAACTTGGCGTATATTGATTCTTTCTTTTAAAAAGAAATATGAAAAAATAGCAATGGAAATAGTATTTAATGCTGAAATTAACCCAACATTGGTTGAGGTAGTTTGTTCTAATGCTGAAAATTGGAGAAGGTTAAATAGCGCAACACCTGAGATGCCCATTAAAATTAATGGTAAAACTGCATGTGAAGAAGGGATTATTTTTTTGTCCTTCCACCAAACCATAGGCAGTAGAACAGCAATAGCAATGATCCACCTTAAGCTCGTTAATGTCAGCGGTGAAGCATGATCTACTAGAGATTTGCCAACTACAAAATTTCCTCCCCAAAGCAAGCTTGTTAAGAGTAACAATAACAAATAAAACTTTGACATATCATTTAGCTCCTTTTATTTTTCATGCTTTAGCTGAAAAATAGAAGCCATTGTGCACAATGACATTTCCTATATGAATTTGTTAATTATTATATTGTTTTTGTTGATTTTAAGGAATACTATTTTGTATAATTCAAAAAAAACGAAATAAAAGAAAATGAAATGTGTGTTTAAGGAAATAAAATTAATTTGAAAGCTATTTTTAAGCTTGTTTTTAGAATAAACATAAAAGGAGAATGTAAGTGGAATCATTTGTCAGCAAAATTTTAGATGCACTCGATATACAAATTTTAGATATTTTACAAAAGGAATCTCAAATAAGTAATGCCGAACTTGCAAGACGTGTTAATTTGTCCCCACCAGCAACACATACAAGAATAAAACGCTTAGAGAGTGAAGGGTTTATTAATAGACAGGTAGCGATTTTAAATCAGGAGAAGCTTGGATTTGATTTACTGTGCTATGTTTTTATCAGCACAAATATCCATCAAGCTGAACAATTAGATATTTTGGAAAATGCTTTAGAGGCAATGCCAGAAATATTAGAATGTCATTGTTTAACAGGGGAATACGATTATCTGCTAAAGGTAGTAATAAGAGACAGGAGGGAGCTCGATAGCTTTATAAGAAAGTTAAATAAGCTTGGTATATCAAGAATTCAGACTAATTTATCATTAAGAGAAATCAAACATTCTACAGTTTTGCCTATAACTGACGTTGAGTTTGGAAAATAGCTACAGAGTTTAATAGAGTAGTTTACTGAAAAAGTAACGGCAGATTTATTTAAAAGCTTATCTACCGTTACTTTTTCTATTGGTATGAGTCTATCTTTTTCAACAAAAATTTCAATTCATATTGAGTGTACTAATTTTGTCTTAGCATACAAATTGGCATATTAAGCAGAATGAGCACATAATCTATTATTTTTTAGGAATTTTTAGAAAATATTGTTGTGAAAATGTAAAAAGATAGTATAATGAAGGTGTAGTTACAATGTTGGTTAAAAATACCTTATTAAGGATATTATTAACATATAAATAGGTGTAACTATAAAAAACATATGAAATGAGGAGATTTTATGATTAACATGATTCAATTTTTGGAGCAAAATCCGTCAGTAGTATCTTTGTTAAAAGAAAATAAGGCTTCTCTTATTGGCATTACAGAACTTGAACAAAAGGCGATCTTAGATTCGTTTAATGAAGAACTGTGTATAGAAAATCGTTTGTGGAACTAAGGTCAACTAAATTTAAATGGTTTTGGCTTACTATAGGTATATATGTAATAATAGGGATTTATTTATTATTTACATCTTATAGTAAGCCCTTTTTAAATATTGAAATAGAAGAAAAAGACGGAAATTGGATAGTAACAAATCCATACTACAAGGATTGGGCTAACAAGTTTAAAATAGTGCCTGGAGATATTATATTAAAAGTAGATGGGAAAGATATAAAAAATATTTCCAATGTAAAGTATGAATTCGTAATACGTACAGCAAATAAATTAACTTTAGAGAAACCTAATGGTGATATAGTACATGTAAGGATAAAACCATTCGATATTCCTCAACAATTTTATTATGTATTTGTTGTACCTACTATATATTACTTCTTATCGTTAATACTTTCCGTATATTTGTACCTTAAACAGAAAAATACACCATTATTAAATCTATTAATCTTATTTATACTAACAGTTTCATTAGCATATGTAAGTATAGGTGCGTCTGGAATATTAAACAATGTGGGGATTATTGTAAATCGTAGTAGTATGTTGCTATGTCCTGTACTTTTAATACATTTTTTAAGGCTTTACTTTGATTTTTTAAATATAAAATGGTTGTTTATCAATAATATAAAGATTCTGTATGTACTCCCTCTATCAGTAGTATTTTTAAGCATTTATGGTATTACAAATAGTTCTACTCATGTTGCGCTTTCAAATATAATCTTAGGGATATTTTTCTTACTACTTATCATAATTCTTGGGATTATGATTTCAGGGAATTTTAAATATAAAATACCACAATTAAAAATATTATTGAGCAGTATTATTATTCCTTTTATGCCCTTTCTGTTTCTATACGCGTTACCAGAAGTTATCTTTCATAAACAAATACTTTCGGCAGATATTTGTTCTCTTTTTTTAGTATTAATACCTTATAGTTTTATTTGTACACAGCTCACTGAACGTCTATTTGATATGGAATACTTCATTACACGCTTACGTCATTATTTTAATTTCTCCTTTGCCTTTACGATTTGGCTAATGATTGGTCTTTATTGGATTACTGATTTATCGATTTCAAGAATGACAGAAATCTTCTTTTTTACTTTTTTGTCTTTAATCGCTCTTTTTTATATAAAAGAGAAGATCGATTATCGCAAGCGAAAAATCCTGTTTTCCACAAAGGGAGATTATATCCATCGATTGTATACAACTGTTGATAGTATAGGTAGAGTGGTGAAAATTGAAGATTTACTAGAAAGATTTGTTCAGGAAGTCTCCCTGCATCTTGAAATCCATCATGTTTATGTACTCACCTATGATTTTCATACACATGCCGTTACTTCAACGAGCAAATTAAAAGAATATACACAAAATCAAGTGGATGAAGTATTCATTGAGCAGCTACGGTTAGGGGATATTAAGAAAACGGCTCATTTTTACGTTGCCTTTATTCATCAAGATACGAATTATAAAAGAATTCTAGTTGTGGATCATAATCAATCTATTTATCTAAAAGAAGAGGAATTATTATGGCTAGAGCTAGTGCTTCTGTATTTAAATAATTTTATTGAAAATACGAAAATGGTTGAGGGTCTATTAGAACAGCTAAAGCATATGAAAGCAGCGGATAAAAACCAACTGCCATGGCTCAATAAATTACTTTGGCTGCGTTTTGAAGAAGAAAAATATCAATTGGCACAAGAATTACACGATACAAACCTACAAGAACAGCTACATATCGCTAGAGAAATGGATGTGCTTGTCCGTACGAAGAATACGGATGATCTTCAAACAAAGCTTTCGAAGATTCATGAACATATGCTAGCTTCTTTAAATGATTTAAGAGGCTATTGTGAAAATTTAAAGCCTCCTTTATTAGATACATTGGGCCTAAATGCTGCCCTTGAGAAGCTTATTCAAAAAATTCATAAACGTGCTGAATTTGTTTTAGTTTATGCTATTGATCGCCTTTACTTAGAGGATGAGCGTTTAAACTTAATGATTTATCGTCTTTTCCAAGAGCTATTGAATAATGCCTTGAAGCATTCATATGCTGATACGGTTGAAATTAATCTATTTGAAACAGACGATGGATTTGAGATTAATTATTCTGATAATGGTGTGGGCTGTAAGATGGATGATATTATTCTTGCTGATTCCATGGGGATTAGGGGAATGCAAGAACGGGTACAGGCTTTTAATGGTCAGTTCTCGATCAATACGAATTTAGGGGAAGGAATGTCCATTCGAATTATAGTGAATGAAGGAAATACTTCCACTACCTATGACTACGATATCTGTAATAAAAGGCATGCTCATAGAACCATAGGATAATCTATGAATAGTAAGCAAAACATGAATCATTTTCATACCTTCTAATCTTTTCTAATGTGCAAAATCAAGCACAAGTAAAGATTAGAAGGTTTTTGCTTTGAAATTAGGAAATTTTATGCTTAGTTAGTAGAAGAGAGGGGTTGTTAGTCTTGGAAAAAGATGAAATGGTACAAAACTTTATCGCACAACAAAATGATTTAAGAGAGCATATTTCTCTACAAAATCATTTCTTAGAGAACCAAATTAGCCTTGTAGCTGGCGTAGATATTGCCTATTGGCATAAAAATAATAAAGAATATGGAGCCTGTTGTATACAAGTTTTTGATTTTAGATCAAAAAATTTGATAGAGCAAGTTTCATATATAAATGAAATTACTATTCCTTATATTTCTGGGTTCTTAGCTTTTCGAGAATTGCCTCTTATTTTAGAAGCTGTGAAAAAGCTGAAGACTCAACCAAGCCTATATATGTTTGATGGGAATGGTTATCTACATAAGCGCCATATGGGAATTGCCACACATGCTTCTTTCTACTTAAAGAAACCAACAATAGGAGTAGCAAAAACTTACTACAAAATTGAAAATATTGATTTCACGATGCCTGAAAATATTGCTGGAGCATTTACTGATATTGTCATTGATGGAGAGGTATTTGGGCGTACGCTTAGAAGTAGAAAGAATGTGAAGCCAATATTTGTATCATGTGGAAACTGGATTGATTTAGACACAGCCACAAATATAACAATGCACTTTATTGACAAAGATAGCCGTCTACCAATCCCTGTTAGATATGCAGATATAGCTACTCATCAGGCGAGGAAATTGCATCAAGATGATGTGTGAACATGTCGATATATGTGAGAGATGTGAATGAATCTTTTTTAGAGTGAGGGGATTTGAAATTGAAAAGTCAAGCGGACAATTTATGGAAATGTATCATTGAGAAAAAGGATAGGGATGCATTGAATCTCCAGCCTGGCGCAACGGCAGAAGAAATTCAGCTAATTGAAAATACCTTAGGTGTGATTCTTCCAGAGGAGATGAAAAGTTTTTATAGTGTTTATAATGGACAAGCATGGGACGTGGGTGTAGAGTCTTTTGTTAGAAATCTAACACTTTCCTCTCTTGCGGAAATTATGGATAATTGGTTATTCCTACAGGAGGAATTTGACCCAGATGATCTGCTTCCAGATATAGAGTATGGCGTTGAGGTTCAACCATTGCTTTGGCATAAAAAATGGATTCCTATCGCTGAAAATGGTGGAGGCGATTATCTTTGTCTTGATACTGATCCCACTGAACAAGGAGTGGTGGGACAGGTGTTGTATTTTTGGCATGATTGGGGGAAGCGAACAACTGATGCAAAGAGTCTTTTTGAATTTATTGAAAACTGTTTAAACGAAGAAAATGATTCGAATTTTGAATAGGGAGGTAAACGACTATGATTAAGTTGACAATGGAAAAATTAAAGGTTCAGTTAGACCAAATATTTTCGCCCTTTTTAAATCCACCAGCCTCAGAGGAAGAGATACAGAGGGTTGAAAATGAGATGGCTATAAAATTTCCTGATGAAATAAGAGAGCTCTATCTAATACATAATGGGGAGCGGGAAGATGGACCAGGTTTGTTTTTCGGATTACCGTTTTTACCATTAAATGATGTTTTGCAGGAATGGCATGTATGGAAGCAGTTAGAAGACGAGTTTGCAATGACAGGGAGTTCATATTCAGTCCCAACTGGATATATAAAAGAAAGGTATATTAATCGTTTTTGGATACCTATTAGTAAGGATTTTGGCGGCAATAATATTGGCATTGATGTCGATCCAGATCATCAAGGGCGAATAGGCCAGGTCATTAATTTTGGTCGTGATGAAGAAGTAAAGTATGTAATAGCTACTCAATTATCAGATTTTCTAGAATTTATTGCTGAAACCATTTTTCAGGGAAATTATCAAATTGAACAAGAAGAGGACGATATCTACTGGAATTATAAAAACAGCACCCATTTTTTGGATACGCTAAAAACCCTTGAATTGCCTGTTCTGCACCCTGAATCTCAAACTTTCAAAGAGGAAACTGCCAAATGGATGCAAGATTTAGATTTTGGATGGAAAGAGATAATACAAGAAGAGTATTCTAATCCAGAGAATTTTATCAAAAGAAAGCAGCTTTACTTAATTGGGAAAAAACTCACGCATATTAAACCATTACAATTTTGTACAGAAGTAAAAGAATTAATTTTAACCAGCAATGAATTGACTGATATAACCCCTTTAAAGAACATGCTTTCTTTAAAAAAACTTTATTTAGTTAAGAATCCGCTAAGTGATTTAACGCCATTACAGAACCTTGAGCATTTGCAAGAATTAAATATTAATGATACACAGGTTTTCGATATAACCCCGTTAGTTAGTATCTCACAATTAAAAAATCTAGAAATGGATCAAACAGATGTTAAAGATTTTTCAATCCTTCAACAATGTCAGGCACTAGAATCCTTATCCATTTCAATCGTAAATATAGAACAGTTAAGACAAATCACTCAAATTAGCAATTTAAAACAATTAGGTATCCATCAATTGAAAAATATTGAAGAGGTGGATTTATTGCAGTTAGGTCACCTTGAAAATTTGCAAGTAATAACATTTGAAAATTGCTATTTGAAAAATCTAGATTGTTTATCATCCAGTCGTCAGCTGCGAGAAATTATTTTAAAAAATACCGTACTTGAGGATGGAACTGCAATTGGTGCACTAAAAAATCTCAAATGCTTAAAATTAGATGGGACAACAATTGAGAATCTTAAGGTGATTGCAAAATCTTCCTCGCTTCAAATATTTACAGGATCATTTGAACAATTTAATTACTTAAAAGACCTATTTCATCAGGCGATTGACTTTTCTACTATTGTTGGTGGAATGACAGCTGAGGAGCAGAAAGTTTGGCATCAGTATTTAAACACTCATAAGGTCTAAGTATAGAAAAAATCATAAAAATATTATTTTTTATTTAGAAATAGGAGAAAATACACTTTTTAGAAATATCTCGTAAAACGAAGGAAATTCCAAAATTTTGACCGATATAATTGAATAGATGGATAGAGGAGGTAAAAAAATTGAATAAAAAATTATTTTTCACAGTAGCCGCTATTCCAGCAGCTCTTATTGTACCAACAGTGGCAGGTGCAGAGGAAGCAACAGTGACAGTGTTAGGACAAAATATGGTAAATGGTGTGTTAAAGGCTTCTATTGAGAATTTACCAGCGAATTCAATCGTGAAAGGTTACCAATGGTATTATGTTGAAAACGACAATACAAATAAACCAATCTCTGGTGCAACTGCTGCATCCTTTACAGTACCAGTAGAGGCAGCCGGGAAAACAATATTTGTAGAAGCCATTACAACGAATGATAGTAAATATAAAAGTGCGCCACTAACAATCAATACGCTTCAACTGGCAATTGCAAAGCCGACATTTGCCGTTTCTTCTAAATATGTTGTTCCTGGGGAAGTGTTAAAGGCCACAGCCGAAGTGACGGATGCTGCAGGAGCCAAATTACAAAGTAGTCAAATTACATATAGCTATCAATGGTTTTATAAAGTTGGTGAGTCCTTCACGATCATTGACGGGGCTACTAGCGGCACATATACAATTCCAAAAGATGCTTTAGATAAAAGCATGCAAGAGATTATGGTTAAGGTAAAAGCAAAAGTTGGTTCTGCAATTGTAGAATCAGATTTTTCTGATGTCATCACAGTATCGAATGAACCGACAAATTCAATGATTAATGAAATTAAAACATTGCTTAAAAACGACCATCAATACAATGTTTCAAGCCTAGAAGCATTTAAGGGTGAAGTAACAGCGATGGATGCTAAGTATCAGGCATTGACAGCTCCTGCGAAGGCAAATGTGACAAATTACGATGTTTTAAAAAGAGCTGTTGCTGATGTTGAATTAATTAGTAAACTTGCTGAAAAAGTAGATAAGATAAAAGAAGTTAGTGAGAAGGATTTACAGAAGTATTTGAAAGATATTGAGGACTCATACGATAAGCTGGATTTATTACAGCGAAGCTTGGATGTGAATGATAGTTTATATACTAGCATTAAAAACCTTCTAAAAGATCCATCCGATATTGAGCAAATTAATGAGGTAAGAAGATTAAATCAAGCTATTGTAGGCTTATTAAAATACGAAAATGCTTTTGTTAAGTATGTTCCTGCAAGTAAAGAAGCTTTACAAACGGCTGTAGAGGCAATTGAAAAGGATAAAGCCAAACTAGCGCAAAATTACCGCTCAACAGTGCAAAATCAAGCTATTTTAAATGATGCAAAGGCGGATATAAAAAAGGTTGAGCAATTTATCAAATCATTTGAGAAATTATCACCAAATAATACGCCTAACAAACAGGTTACTGTAGCCAAATCCATTCGATCCGCCTATGAAAAGCTGACATTTAAACAATTACAATTAGTGCCATCCAATTATGTGACAGCGTTACTTCAAGCTGAAGACGCAGAAGATAATCAAATCCAAAAGCTGAATATAGACATAGCAGGTTATATAGGTGGCGCTATCGATAGCTATCCGATAGACCCGTCCGTTTACTCTTGGCAGAGTCATGTTAATAATGTAAACCGCATTATAAATGAGTATAAGAGCTTAACGAAAAATTCTGCAGCAAAAATTATTGGGTATGAGGATATCCTGACACTCCAGAAGGACTTTAAGGCAGCTGAAAAAGTGATAAAGGACATGGATGCTTATAAGAAGCTAAGTCAAACGACTGGTGTAGCGGAAAGTAAACTAAATTCAAACTATACTAGTATATTGAAAGCTTATAATAAATTAACGAATCTACAACAATCGCTTGTATATAATGCTGACGATTTTTTATTGAATACACCAAAGGTTACAGTTGACACAAATGGCAAGGAACCTACTGATAAGGCTGCTGCCGAAGCATTAAAGGGAGATATTGCGAAGCTTGCTGATGTTTCAAAATATTCATTTACACAATTCGAAACAGCTGTCAATGCAGCAACAGCAACCTATAAAAATCTATCTTCTCCTGCACGAAAATTTGTGACAAACTATTATTTATTAACAGCTGCTAGTAAGGATTTGTCTGGTGTGAAATCCTTCCATAAAAAGGTGCAAACGGCTAGAGAGGAAACGGATGCTACAAAGCAGGCTAAAAAAATTCAAACAGTTGAGACGGCATATGCAAAGCTGCCTGCAAATCAGCAGCATTTAGCAAAGCAACAATATGATGATTTACTGAATAATCGTTTAGTAGATGGCAGCGCACCTGATATCTCCAAGCTAAATAGTGAGATTGCAACAATTGTTACGAATGATATGTATATCGTTTCTATCGATAAAATTAATCAGCTTTCAGCCCAATATAGTAAGCTGAGTTCTAGTGATAAAAAGCGTATTACGAATGCCTCGATTTTAACCACTGCCGTTTCTGATGTGAAGAAAGTAGATTCCTTCATGAAGCAGTATGAAAAATCATTTAATAGCAACCCGACAACCGTTATAAAAGCCTATGCGAAACTTACTGCTAAACAAATGAGTTTAGTTAGCCCTGCGATAAGACAAGCTATTCTTGATAAAGAAAAAGGGCAGCAGCAATCGAATGATACAGCTTTAAATTTAATTGAAACGATCAATGGATTGCTTGAAAATGGTGAATATATAGCTAATTTGGAGACGAAGGTAAAAGAAATCCGTACTCAATATGATGCCCTTAGTGCCTCTGAGAAAAAAGTTGTAAAAAATTATTCGAAGCTAACGCAGGCAGAGAATGACTTGAAAAAGGTAGCAGAGATTCATGCACTTTATGTTCCTGCCGGTGAAGGAAAAGAAGAAGCACGTAAAGCTTGGCAAACAGCCTATGGGAAGCTCTCGAAGAAACTAGAAATTCTGTATAAGAATTTGTATAGCAATGATGTTTAAGATACTTTAATTCAATATTGTGTTAATCAAACCTCGAATATGCTTATTATTCGGGGTTTTTTGTAGAGGAAAAGCATAATCTTCTGTAGAATTTATAGCTTTCAATTGTCTAGGCTATAACATATTCGCTATACTATTTACAGTAAATAGTAGGAGTGCTAAATGCACGGAGTAATTGATAGAGAAGGTAGGAGCTATGATGTATAAAATAGGTGTTGTTGGGCCAATTAAATCCGTGGAAAAAATTATCGAATTAGCACATGAAATTGATCAGGATATGACGTTTATTCCATATATTTATAGTATCGCCACTGAAACGAAAGATATTGTAGAGAGCCATAATCAAGATGTAGATTTTTGGCTTTTTTCAGGATACATACCTTATAAAATTGCTAGTCAGACAAGTATTTCACAGGATAAGCTGGCACATATTATTTTTTCGGAGGCAGCTATCTATAAAGGTTTTTTAGAGGAATCCTATAAAAGAAAAAAATTTATCGAGAATGTTAGTATTGATATTATTCCATCTCCTGCACAAATGGCCACAGAAGGATTAGCGGACATTGAACAAAATGTGAGGAACATGTATCTTAAAGAATTTGATGTCGCCATTGATCCGAAGGAATTATTTGAGTTCCATTTTGGGCTTTGGCAAGAAGGAAAAATTGATTTTGCCATCACCTGTTATCCGTCAGTAGATGAGCAATTAAGAAGGATGGGGGTTCCATCATATTGGGTTTCTCCTACAAAAACGGAAATTTACCATACTGTGCAGTTGTTTACGGAAAAAATTAAAACATCCTATTATAAAGAAACACAGATTGGTGCTGTTATGCTGGAAATAAAGGATTTCGACTCTTTGAAGGAGCGAATGAAGCAGGGCTACCGTATTCAATATTTGGAATTACGCATAAAGGAAAATTTATTGCAATTATGCGAACGAATTGATGGCTCTTTAGTGGTGGAAGGAAATGGGAGATATACAATTTTCAGCACTAGGGGAGCTATTGAAGGTCAAATTCAGTTCATCACAGAGAAAATGTATCAGCTGTCTATTGAAATGGAGGGGAAGGTAACAGCAGGGATTGGCTTTGCGCAAACTGTATTTAACGCAGAATTACATGCACATAGAGGTTTACGTCAAACGAAAGCAAATGAATCTATTGATATTGTTATGGTACAGGACGATGGTACGATTATTGAATCCGTTGGGAATATAGAAGAGTTATCCTATTCCTATCGAGCGGAAGATCCAGATATACTTGAAAAATTGAAAAGAGGTAGTATTAGCATCAAAACCTATACGAAGATACAGGCTTTAGTTCAAAAGATGCGTTGGAAGCATTTTACGACAAAGGATTTAGCGACACAGCTTCAAATGAGTGAACGGAATGCTCAGCGTATTGTAGCTGATTTATGTAGTGTAGGTTTAGCAAAGATCGCTGGAGAGGAACTACAGCATACTCGAGGTAGACCTATCAAAATGTATCAGCTTGTTATGCATCGTCCTACTTATTAAATAAAGAAATATCCCAAACCATTTACGGTTTTGGGATATTTTTTTTGTTCCATATTTATAAGGATTTAAGCGTGGTTTTTTAGATGTCTTATAGCCTTCTTTACGTTTTATCTAGTAGGAATTTTCAAAAAAATATTGTCATTTCATAAAAATTTGATTATTATACGAATATATAACGAAATTGTCGTTATTTAAGGGGTTTTGATTTTATTAGACGGGAGAGATGGATAGCCAAAGTTGGTAGGTTGCAAAGGAAAGCGAAAGGATACAATGAAAATTTAGACGATCATCATTTTGCACAACTATTGCAGCAATAGAGCTACAAGATATGGGAGGGAATGTAATGACAATGAATTCGGTAACAAAAAAATCCAGAAATTTAATACTTGCACTTTTATTTTTAGGATGGTCGTTAGGAAATTTAGATCGATACATTATGAACTATGCGGTTGTATCCATTACAGGTGATTTGAGCTTAGATGCCTCTTCTACAGGAATTATTTTAAGCGCTTTCTTTTTAGGCTATGCCATTATGCAAATTCCTGGTGGATGGCTTGCCGATAAATTTGGCGCTAAGCGAGTTTTATTGATGGCTGTTATAATGTGGTCAATTTTTACAGGTTTGACCGCTGTTGCATGGTCATTAACGGCTATGATTGTTATTCGCTTTTTATTTGGTATTGGAGAGGGGGGCTTCCAGCCGGCAAGCTCTAAAATTATTGCAACAATTTTTCCGAAGGAGGAGAGAGGGAGAGCTATGTCCATTATGCTTACCTCTGGAGGAATTGTATCACTGATTGTACCATTACTAGCTGCTTATTTATTAGGAACAATTGGCTGGCGCATGATGTTCATCATTATCGGAGCGATAGGGGCCATTATTGCCTTGCTCTATTGGAAATATATCAAGCTACCACAGGAGCAAGCCGTTCAAGTAGAGAGGGGTGAGAATGTTTCCCCGAAAGTGAGCTTGAAGGAATTATTTAAGACACCACTGATGTGGAATTTAATTATTGCTTATTTTTGTATCTATGCCGTGAACTGGGGATTAGTTTCATGGATTCCTACCTATTTACAAAAAAATCGAGGTCTTGATTTAATGTCAATTGGCTGGGCACAAACAATCCCTGCCATCACAACAATTATAGGCGTTTATGGTAGCGGTTTGATCATTGATAAGTTACCACGGGGGATGGACAAAATCTTAGGCTCCATTTCATGTGCAGTCATTGGCATTTTATTGTATTTAATGTTTACAGCAAAATCTGTATCACTATTTATCAGCTATCAAACGGTAGTCTCTATATTTATTGCCTTTGTTATTACCTTGCTCCCTGCTATTGTGCTAAAGAAATTGCCATCATCCATTACAGGTTCAGCAATGGGCGTTGCCAATACAGGTGGTCAATTAGCGGGCTTTGTAACACCGATGGCAATTGGCTTTATGGTAGATGCCTTTAATGGGTCCTTTGATGCAGCCTTTTGGATGTTAATTGGATTTGCAGCAATCTGTATTATTTCACTGTTAACATTAAATGATCAAAAAGGGAAGCTATTGAATTCATAGTTGAATCCCATTTTCTAAGGAGGTAAAAAAAGATGAGTTTTCAAGAAAAAATTTCAATATTAGTCGAATCAAAAAGAGAGGCGAGCATTGAATTAAGTAATGCTATATGGGCAGTACCTGAGCTTCATTTTCAAGAAAAAAAATCGGTACAATTTATGGAAGAAGCCTTAGAGAGAGAGGGCTTTGCAACTGAGATTGGGGTAGCAGGTCTTGAAACAGCACTAATGGGCACATTTGGTTCTGGGAAGCCTGTTATTGCTTTTCTCGGTGAATATGACGCTCTTCCTGGACTAAGTCAAAAAGGTGGTGCCACTTCTTACGAGCCACTAGAAGAGGGTGGTAGTGGTCATGGATGTGGCCATAATTTATTGGGAACAGGTGCATTTACTGCGGCTGTGGCTGTGAAAGATTACTTAGAACAACATAATCAATCAGCGACGATTCGTTTTTATGGCTGTCCCGCTGAGGAAAATGGTTCAGGTAAGGCATATATGGCGAAGGCAGGTCTTTTTGATGATGTTGATATTGCCATATCGTGGCACCCTGGAACATTTTCAACAGTCATGACTTGTAGCTCTCTCGCAAACTATGCAGTTACTTTTAAGTTTACTGGAAAAAGTGCACACGCAGCAGCAGCACCACATTTAGGAAGAAGTGCATTGGATGCTGTTGAACTTATGAATGTTGGGGTAAACTATTTACGTGAGCATATTATTCCAGAGGCACGCGTGCATTATGCCATTACAAATTCAGGAGGAACATCTCCAAATGTTGTACAGCCATATGCCGAGGTAACTTACTTAGTAAGAGCACCCAAAAAACAGCAAGTACAGGAGATTTATCAGCGTGTTGAAAATATTGCTAAAGGTGCCACACTTATGACTGGAACATCATTAGAAATCGAATTTGAAGGCGCTGCGTCAAATCTTATTCCAAATAAAACACTTTATGATGCAATGTATAAGCAATTACTTGAAATCGGTATGCCAACTTATACAATAGAAGATGAACAGCATGCACAAGCTATTTTTAAGACATTTTCACCCGACATTCAGGCCTCTGCTTTAATTGGCTTATCGAAAGAGGATACGATGTTGTTAAAAGATCAAGTGATTGCACAACATATTCCAGGTATTCTACCAGAATTTATTTTGGGCGGATCTACAGATGTTGGAGATGTTAGCTGGAATGTTCCAACTGTTCAATGTACAACGGTATGTATGGCATTGGGGACGCCGCTTCATACGTGGCAGGTTGTATCACAGGGCGTTATGCCGATAGCACATAAGGGGATGTTGCAGGCTGCAAAAATTATGGCTTGCACCGCTATAGAGTGTATTCACAATCCAGCACTGATTGAGGAGGCTAAAAAGGAATGGGAGGAACGTTTGGATGGAGAGACTTATGCATCCCTAATTCCTGAAGGTACAAAACCTCCAAAGCGTTAGAATAATAGTATAGATTCGGATAGAGCCTTCATAGGTGGACTATGAAGGCTCTGTTTTTTCAAATATGAGAGGAGTTAGATTATGGTAACCGAACATACAAATTCACAACAACAACTTGTCTCTGGCTGGGTCGAGGAGTTTCGTCCCTTTGCAAAAAATGGACAGTGCGCAAACTATATTCCAGCACTTGCCGAAAAAAATCCTCTCCAATTAGCTATTTCAATTGTTGGACCATCTAGTAATGAAATGAAGGCAGGGGATACTACTGAACTATTTACCCTCCAGAGTGTGTCGAAGGTAGTTACATTTATTTTAGCGTGTATGGATCGAGGATTATCCTATGTTTTAGAACGAGTAGATGTTGAACCAACAGGTGATACCTTCAACTCCATTATTCGCCTGGAAAGCCATCGCCCAGGGAAGCCATTTAATCCCATGATTAATGCGGGTGCTATAACAGTATCCTCTATGCTTTCTGGAAATTCACCACAGGAGAAGTTAGAGAAAATTCTCTATTTTATAGAGCAAATGGTTGGTAAAAAATTGAAGGTGAATAAAGAGGTTTTTCAATCTGAATGGCAAACAGCTAATCGAAATCGATCTTTAGCGTATTATTTAATGGATTCTGGTTTTTTAGATTGCCCCGTAGAGGAGGCATTGGAGGTATATTTAAAACAATGTGCGATAGAAGTCAATGTAACTGATTTAGCGATGATTGGATTAGTAATTGCCAATGATGGCTACCATCCCCAATTAAAAACACAGCTTTTCCCAAAACAGGTCGCGAAATTAGCGAAGGCCTTGATGGTTACTTGCGGTATGTATAATGCGTCTGGAAAATTTGCTGCATTTATCGGGCTACCTGCTAAAAGCGGTGTTTCTGGAGCAATTCTTGCAGCTGTGCCTAGTCACGCAAGCTTAAATTCTCCATTTCCTGATGGCTGTGGTATTGGTATCTATGGACCAGCGATTGATTCAATCGGCAATAGTGTGGCAGGAGTAAAGCTATTAAAGCATCTTGCAACTGAATGGGATATGAATATATTTTAAAGCCATATAATTGACGTGATTTTAGTGTAGGGAGAAACTTCACTTTTTTAAAGAAGCCCTGGATAGGTTCACTTTTGTTAATTATCCAGGGCAGTTATCTTAGCCTATAGGTTTAGTCCTTTTCATTTTATAAATAAACGTGAGTAGTATAAACCAAATAGGTGTTAGCAGTAAGGCTGTACGTGTGGCCTCAGAGATGAACATTACTACTAATAAAAATGCGAAGAAGGCAAGCACTAAGTAATTAACGAATGGCGTAAAAGGTGCCTTGAAACTAGATGCTTCATGTAGTGCCCGTTTCTTTCGTTTATAGATGATATGGGAGATTAATATAATACTCCATACCCAGATAAAACAAATAGCACTAATGGTTGTTACAACACTAAAGGCGTTTTCTGGCATTAATTTACTTAATAAGGCGCCAATCGATACCACAATTGCCGACACGATAAGCGCGTTACTTGGTACACTGTTTTTATTAAGCTTGGCAAATGATGCTGGCGCTTGCTTATTGTTGCCCAGATTATAAAGCATGCGGCTTGTAGAGAATAGACCACTATTACCTGCAGAAGCGGCAGATGTGAGAACAACAAAATTAATAATCCCAGCTGCGATTGGGATTCCTGCTAAAGTGAATACTTGTACAAATGGACTGCTTGCAGCAGACATTTCATACCAAGGGTTAATACAAAGGATGACAAATAATGCCCCTACATAAAATAGTAAAATACGTAATGGTATTTTGTTAATGGCTGAAGGAATATTTTTTTTAGGATCAGCTGTTTCTGCAGCCGACACGCCAACTAATTCGACACCAACAAAAGCGAAAACAACCATTTGGAATGCCATCAAGAAACCGTTAACACCATTCGGGAACATTCCACCGTGTGCCCAAAGATTTTCCACTGACACAGTGCCTGAGCTTGTTTGAAAGCCTGTAAATAGCATGATAAGCCCAATAATAATGAGTGCAACAATCGTGATAACTTTGATAAGGGCAAACCAAAACTCTAATTCCCCAAATAATTTTACCGTTAATAAATTTAAGATTAATAGTAGAACTAAGCAGCCTATCGCTGGTATCCATTGAGGTATATCAAACCAATATTTCGTATATACACCAACAGCAATAATGTCTGCCATGGCTGTCATAATCCAGCAAAACCAATACGTCCAGCCTGTGACAAAGCCTGCCCAAGGTCCTATATATTCTGTTGCAAAATCAGTAAATGATGTATAACCAGCTTTTGATAATAATAGTTCACCTAATGCACGCATCACAAAAAATAGAGCGATGCCGACAATTAAATAGGCAAAGATAATGGCAGGCCCAGCGAGTGCTATGGCTTTCCCAGATCCTAAAAATAAACCTGTACCGATTGTCCCTCCAATGGCAATAAGCTGCACATGGCGATTCTTTAAATCTCGTTTTAATTGCTGTTGTTCCACGTTAATCCCCCTCAATGATGTAGAAAATATGACTGGAAAATAAAAAAAGACTAGTCATGACACTAGTCTCGTAAACGTCAGAATAACAAATACCATTTATGGATGTTGACGATAAGGTAAACATTCGGTTGGTATATCTTTCATGATGAAAGTTGATATTACTCCTCTGTCCTTTTGCCTGAGATAGTGAACCCTTCGGCGACGCAAGCTGCGCTCTCTCCAGAACTGCTCCTGCTATAGTTTAATCCATAGCATTCATAGCTTATATTGTCGTGATGACATTATTTTAAGATATTATACATCCTATCAATGGTTGCATCATTATTCAAGAACAAATTTTAGCTATTTTCAGAAAAATAGAAGAATGCGATTTAGATAGAGAAATAAATTATAGAAAATAGTATTTTTAGGTCATACAATTGTTTTCTTAATTTTGGATTGATACGATGTGAGAGTGATTACATTGGAAATTCGAATGCTTAAAATAGGGGGGAGAGAGGACAATTGGAGAGTACGAGCGGTCAAAAAAATGAGGAGAGTCATCAAATGAAGAATTCAAATGTTCAACAAAGAGGTAAAAACGTCCAATGATATGGTGCATTAATAATCTATTCATGAGGTGAGTAAATGGAACGAATAAAGATGGCTGCAGAGATATTGGCGAAGGAAGGAGGGTACGAACAGGTTAAACATATGCTGTTAGATGTGCTGGCTGAAGATAAAAATGTTATAATCCTCCATAATTTAGCCGATTTATTGAAGGAAAATGAAGATTATGAAGAATCGTTAGACTATGCCAAACAGGCTGTTGCTATGGAACCTAAAACTTATTATCCGTATGCATTACTTGGCGAATTGATGATGCGACTTGTGAACGATGAAAGTGCACAGCCATGGCTAGAGAAAGCCTATACTTTATTTGAGTCCCCAGTTGTCGCTCATAATTTAGGATGTATTTATAAACGGCAACAAAAGTTTAACGAAGCGGCTACATATTTTATCCAATCCTATAAATCAGAGGATTATGGGCTAATGAGGGCTGTTGAATGTTTTGTCTTGGCTGGGGATACAGATAGTGCTTATAAATGGATTGATGTTATTAAGCGGGATCAGGAACGCTTTATTGGAGAAGTCGAACTAGCGGAGTTATATAAAAGCCTAGGTCACTATCAAGAGGCCGCCGAATGGTATGCTAAAGGTTATCAGCATTATGCACATACGGCTTGCTGGATCTCCAATTATTTATGGGTACTGCATCAACTGGGGCATGAAAAGCAAGTAAGAGATATTCGCGCCGCTTTTCTGGAAACATTAACAACAGAATTATTGAAATTACCAGAGGATGCAGTGGAATATGAAATGACATGTGAGGAAATGAAGGAAGAGGAGCAGAGATTGCTAGCGGATATGGAGCATGTGAGAAATGCTCATTTGCAGGTTGGCCTCTCGAATGATGATGAGCTGTATATTGCATCTCGTTGCTTTACCTTTTTCTGCCCAATGCATGATCAAAGTTGTGGTGAGCAAGAGATAGGTGAGTAATTGTATGTAATGGACATAATATAGTAGAAACTCTGAATTTTTTGCAAAAAGGAAACCATCTCATAGTCATTTGGGATGGTTTCTTTTTGTCGAAACGACGCAGCGTAGTTAAATATGTTTAAATCTACTTCTCGATTGAGAAAGAACGCGGTCCTCGCGCCTTAACGATTCTGCTACATGCTTATTTTTTTGATTTTATTTTACCTGTCCAAGTACGGAAGCCGCCTTGAAGCTGGTAAATTTGGTTGTAGCCACGCTTTTTAAGAAACAATGCAGCACGTGAGCTACGGCCTGTATTTTGACAGTATAAATATACTGGTAAATCTGGGCGAATTTCTTTATAACGTTGACGTAGTGTAGTTGAAGGAACATTGCGGGCACCAAGGATATGACCAGCATCAAATTCTTTCTGCTCTCGTACATCAATAAGCTGAGCTTTACGATAGCCTTCAATAAATTGTTCTTGTGTTAGGTTTGTCACTGCTTTTTTTAGTCTCATTGCATTTATTCCGATATATGCAATTAGGACTACTAAAACAACACCGATTGTGATAAGTATGTCCAAGATTTTCTTACCCCTTTCTATCTTCTTTATTATTATAAAAGATGCGCTAGCGATAGTCCATTGAGTTTGATAAAATTAACTAGATTGTGGCTAGAATTAAGATAACTATATGCATTGGTTTACGTGGATGTAGTTCATCAACGCTACAGAAGTAGATGAGTGTCACTATTTATGATAATTCGACATTGAATGTTATGGTATATTTTGACGCCCTTTCGCTAAGATTAATTAAATAGTTGTGGGAGATGAAAATATGACAACTTGGTATTTTCTAAATTCAGGAAAATGTAGTCCATCTTTTAATATGGCATTAGATGAGGCATTGCTTGATTGGCATAGTGAAGGATTGATTCCACCCGTTATTCGTTTTTATGAGTGGGAGCCAGCTACGCTTTCCATTGGTTATTTTCAACAAGCAAAGCGAGATATTAATATAGAGGCAGTGGAGCAGCAAGGACTTGGTTTTGTTCGTCGTCCAACAGGGGGTAGAGCCGTTTTACATGAGCATGAGTTGACATATAGCGTCATTGTTACTGAAAGCTATCCAAATATGCCAGAGTCGGTGACAGAGGCCTATCGAGTGTTAAGTGAAGGTATACTACAAGGCTTTCATAATCTCGGGATGGATGCATATTTTAGCGTACCGGACACAGAGGAAAAAAAGGCAGATTTAAAAAATCCGAAAAGTGCAGTTTGTTTTGATGCTCCGAGCTGGTATGAACTTGTGGTAGAGGGGAAAAAAGTTGCTGGTAGTGCACAAACACGTCAAAAGGGTGTTATTTTACAGCACGGAGCCATTTTACTAGATTTAGATCAGGAAAAATTATTATCCGTTTTTAATTTTTCAAGTGAAGAAGCGAAGGACCGTATGCGTAGAAAGCTACCAGAGAAGGCCGTTGCTATTAATAGTCTTGTCAAAGAACCTGTAACAATTGAACAATGTGTGATAGCTTTTCGGGATGGCTTTGCAAAATCGTTGCAAATTGATTTAAAACCATTTACACTTTCTGAGGAGCAATTAGAATATGTCCATGCACTAGAAGAAAAAAAATATGCATGTGACGATTGGAACTTCAAAAAGTAAAAAATGGTATAAGAAAAATATTTTTTTTATCGTTCAAACCTTGTGATGACAAGCAGTTCTGATTCTATTCCAAATTGCAAGAGTTGAATTAAAAAACTATATATAGTATCTTTTTTAAAGACAAATACACAATATGTAGTGTTTAACAACACATGATATTGTGTATTTATTGTGTGTAAGGCAGAAAATAAGGGAGGCAAAACGATGGTACTCACAAATCATCAACCCGAAGTAAACAAACAAATTGAACAGTTAAACAAAGATATTGAGCTATTTCCTCAGGTTCACCCTGTAACACCTGATATGCATATTACGCATAAGGGTGTATCAAGGCTTGTCATGATCGATCGCTACTCGTTTAAGGATACGGAAAAGAAAACGCTAAAAGCTGGTGATTTTGTCGTATTAACAGTGAAGGCAGATCCAAAATTTCCTGCCCGTGGTTTAGGGACAATTCAGAAGTTGGACATGTCTGCAAAAACAGCAGATATTTTGATTGAGGAAGACTACCGTAGCGCTTTAGATAATCCAAAAGAGCAAGAAACAGGTGTGATTACGCGTTCAATTGACGTGTTAGAAAAGCCTCTTGAAATTTTTTATGAACAAATCGCAAAACGCAATGCAACAGGGCTTGCTGCTGTTGAAAAAACACCAGAGAAACGCCAAGAATGGTTTGAGAAGTTTTATGATCAGTTAGTATCATTAAAATTTATTCCAGCTGGACGAGTTATTTATGGAGCTGGTTCTGAAACAGATGTAACCTTCTTCAACTGTTACGTAATGCCATTTGTAGCAGATTCACGTGAAGGGATAAGTGATCACCGTAAGCAAGTAATGGAAATTATGAGCCGCGGTGGTGGTGTAGGGACAAATGGTTCGACATTACGTCCACGAAACACTTTAGCACGTGGTGTAAATGGTAAATCATCTGGTTCTGTCTCATGGTTAGATGATATTGCCAAACTGACTCATCTTGTTGAACAAGGTGGATCCCGTTAACCGATAACGGCGGGATTAAAATCTCGTGAATTGCTGGAACACCCTTAGAGCTTTTCTTGCTACAACGTAAGCTGCGAAGCTAAGCGTGAATGCTTGAAAAAAGAAAAGATTGGGCAATCAGCAGCGAAGCATCTATGGAAACGTAGATGAACGTTCAACGACTATTGAACCTTCCTAAACTTTTGGACCACATCGGAGGTGGAAGCATGGAAGAAGTAAATCGTATTGTACGGAGACGTCCTTATGAGGCGCGAGACAAGGAACGATTGATTAAAAGAATTATTGAGTTGCATGAAAATGGTATGAGCCAAGTGGATATTGCAAAAACACTTAACATAGGAAGAGGAACAATCCTTAGATGGAACAAAGAATTAGAGCTTTTTAAAGCGAGAAAGCCTGGTCAAGCGGGAAAGCTGAAAAATAAGAAGTATCATTACGATGAAAACTACTTTAAAAATATTGATACAGCAAATAAGGCTTATTTAGTAGGTTATATTACAGGTGATGGTACTATATATGACCGTGGTAAATCGAAACGTCTGATTTTATCACTTGCTGAGCAGGACCGGCAATTGCTTGAAGATATCGCAAATGAATTGTCTATGCAAGAAGCGATTAAATTCCGTAAACGAAGTGCACCAAATGAACAAAACAAATACTCTTTAATAATTAATTCAACAGAAATGTGCAATGATTTAATGAGGTTGGGAATTAAACCTCGAAAAACAGGCTTTGAAAGTTGGATTGATTTTAAAAATGAGGATTTACAATGGACCTATTTAAGAGGTTTTTTTGATGCAGATGGCCATTTTTCCAAGCGTGGGAGAATAGGTTTTACGGGTAATCGCGAAATGCTTTTATCATTACTTCATTTTTTGCATAATCAACAACTGGCTTTAACGGTCCATAAACTTTACCCAAAACAAGGATGCGTTGACTTATTTATTTATCGAAAAGATGATGTGTTAAAGATTATTCGTAAGTTATATGAACATGGTTCCATACAACTCAATAGAAAGTATGAAAAAATCAAATCCTTCTTTGATGATATAGTCTGATCTTATGTGAAAGCATAAGAATGTGGCAGAAATGACCACATCCTAAAAGTATCTTAAAATACTTTTTTGTAACAAAAAGCGTGGGGCACAAATGATTATGCTGGCAGATTGGCATCCTGATATTGTGGAATTTATTATTTCAAAAATGCAAAATCCACGTATCTTGAGATACCTAATCGAAAATACAACGGATGAAACAATCATTCGACTAGCTAAAGAAAAATTAAACTTTAAGCCTCTTTCTTTCCAAGAAGAAGCTATGTACCAAGGCATTGTCAACTATAAAAGTATCGAGGGATTAGGCGGTTTTGATACAGCAATTATCCGTGAAGCGGAAAATAAATTGCGTGATGGTGGTACGTATACAGTTCATAATCCAGAATTCTTAACAGGTGCAAATATTTCTGTTACATTAACAAAAGAATTTATGGAAGCTGTTGAAAATGATACTGACTTCGAGCTTCGTTTCCCAGCAGTTGAAGAATATTCGAAAGAAGAAATGAACGTTTACAACACGGAATGGCATAAAGTTGGTGATGTTCGTGAATGGGAGAAAATGGGCTATAAAATACGCACATACCGCACAATTAAAGCTAAAGAATTGTGGAATTTAATTAATGTATGTGCAACATATTCTGCAGAGCCAGGTATTTTCTTCATCGACAACGCGAATGATATGACCAATGCGAAGGCATATGGTCAAAGCGTTGTAGCGACAAACCCGTGTGGGGAACAACCACTTGCACCATATTCTGTGTGTAACTTAGCAGCTGTGAACTTAGCACAGTTTGCGAATAAAGAAAATCAAACTGTGGATTATGAAGCACTACGTGAAACAGTTCGTGTTGGTGTTCGTATGCAAGATAATGTTATTGATGCCACACCTTACTTCTTAGAGGAAAACCGTGTACAAGCTCTTGGTGAGCGACGTGTAGGTTTAGGCGTTATGGGCTTAGCTGATTTACTGATTTATTGTGAGAAGGAATACGGTTCAGAAGCAGGTAATGAGCTAGTAGATAAAATCTTTAAAACAATTGCTGAAACGGCGTATGAGGCTTCTACAGAGCTTGCTAAAGAACGTGGTAGCTTCCCATTCTTAGTAGGTGCTACAGACGAAGAAACAGCTCGTTTACGTAAAGCCTTCACAGAGACAGGCTTTATGCAGAAAATGCCTGCTCATATTAAGGAGCAAATCTTAGCGACTGGTATTCGTAACTCACATTTATTAACAGTTGCGCCAACTGGTTCAACAGGAACAATGGTAGGGGTAGCAACAGGTCTTGAGCCATACTTCTCATTCACTTACTACCGTTCTGGTCGTCTAGGTAAATTCATTGAAGTAAAAGCTGAAATTGTTCAAGAATATTTAGATCGTCACTCAGAAGTAAACGAGCAAGAGCTTCCTGAATGGTTTGTCACTGCGATGGAGCTTAAACCAGAAGCGCATGCTGATGTACAATGTATCATCCAAAAATGGATTGATTCATCCATCTCTAAAACAGTAAACGCACCAAAAGGCTATACAGTACAGCAAGTAGAAAAAGTATATGAGCGACTCTACAAGGGCGGCGCTAAAGGTGGTACGGTCTATGTAGATGGTAGCCGTGATTCACAGGTGCTTACACTAAAAGCTGAAGAAAATGATATGGATCAGCTATCATTCGAGGAAGAATTAGTAGAAGAACATACAAAACGTCCAGTCGTATTAGTAGATACAATCCAAGCGTTAGAGTCTACAACGGTTATCGGCTCAGACGTAGGGAATACATGTCCAGTATGCCGTAAAGGAACAGTCGAAGAAATGGGTGGCTGTAATACATGTACAAACTGTGGTGCACAGTTAAAATGCGGTCTATAAGATAATAAAAGGGCCATCTGTTGTAGATTTGAAATAAAGTCGTACCGTTTATAAAAAAGATGTACCGTTTTGCCCCTTTGGATAATAGAAATCTAAAGGGGTATTTTTATATCAAAATGAACTAGAACATCTAAATTCGAAAAGTGGATTAAAGAAGGTCGTGGCTCTGGAGTTGGAGAGGGTTATAAACCATGGTTAAACATTCAAGATGTGTCTTCGAAAGGTCGCGTTTAAAAGGTATTAAAACAAATAAACAGCACGAATTTCTATCAGATTTGGAACGAAATCACTTTTATTTAACCATGAAGGAAAACGCTTTTTATTTTATAAAAAGAAAAACTAAATAAAGAAGTGCATAGATAGGAAGTGCGGTTGTGGTTAAAATATACAATGACATTTCAGATTTAGAAAGTTTTCTTTTCCACTTAGTAAGTGTAAGTTTCCTACAATAAATCGCACTAGAAATAAAAATAATAATTAAAGCTAAATTCATTACGTTTTCTAAAAAGGTAATCATATAATCGGCTCCTTTATGGTTACTCAATCATTATCGTTTTGATATATTACATGAGTAATCGATAAAGAATCTCATATTTTAAGGATAGTAAAATATGAGATTCCTTGTAAATAGACAGCAGTTTTTTTATCCAGCTTTTTCAGGACCACATGTAGCTACAAATATTGCAATTGTAATAGGCTAACGGATATTTCTAAAATAAAGAGAAGGGTAGCAGCCTCTGACCAATAATTCCACCATCAATTAAGGCCTTTATTTCATTATATGCACCTGCACTGATTCCTAATGTTGAGTAATAATAAAGTTAAATTGAATTTAAATTTAAACCCACGAATTTTGATCAGTCTTTGTCAAAATACGTGGGTTTTTCTATTCTCGATTGTTAGGATTATTTGTATCCAATAAAAAAGTACTATCTTTTCTTATTAGGTATTTTGGGATTGAGAAACCCATCTGTCATACGGGAAGGGATTTTCAATTCAATTTCTATTTCCGAAAATGGATAATCAATAGACATACTAATAAGGTGTTTTATTGAAGATTAGATTACAGAAAAGGATCAAACTTTTTTATAAAAATTAAACAATACTTCACAGAGGACGAATCCATTTTGATCATTTTTTTTCAAAACAGGTTCTTTTTATTTAACGTAAAATGATAATTTGTGAGGTGTTTTTGATCAAGCTTTATTTTAAATCAACAGTATTTGTGGCTTTGAAATAAAGTTGCGATGTTTATAAAAAAGACAGGATGTTTAAAACAAAGTCCGATATTTATAAAAAAGTTGCGAAGTTATACCCCTTTAGATACGCTTAGACTAAAAGTTTTTTATAAAAAGTCATTATTTCGCAAACGGGTCATTTAATTACATAATAAACTTTGGAAATATGCTTTTATTTACGGAGATGTTATTAATGACCGCAGGGGGGAAATATGGAGTCAAAACTAATTATCATACGGGGAAACTCTGGAAGTGGAAAAACAACGACTGCGAAAAGTCTTCAAAATTATTTGGGAAATGGAACGCTATTGATTTCCCAGGATGTTGTGCGCCGTGAAATGTTGAAGGTCCAGGATAGAGAAGGGAATCTTTCCATTGATTTAATTCGCCAAATTGCGGAATACGGAAAAGATAAATGTGAATTTATTATTGTGGAAGGGATTTTATATAAAGAGCGTTACGGGGAAATGCTAAAAAATTTAATTCAGTTCTATGACCATGAGGCTTATGCTTTTTATTTTGATTTATCTTTTGAGGAGAGAGTCTTACGACATAACTCTAGGAAAAAAAAGATGGAATTCGGAGAGGATTCTTTACGTGCCTGGTGGAATCCAAATGATTATCTTGGCGTAGCCGGAGAAATGAAATTGACTGGTGATATGTCACAAGATAGGGTATTGAAATTAATTTTAAATCAACTACCAGCACAAGTTGATTTGAAATATTAACTTGTTTGTTCAACTAAAGGGGCTTTTCTTTATAAGGAATGCGTCTTACTTCATCTAAAGGGCCAGAATATGGAGGAAACAGTAAGAGTAAGAATACTGATTAAAGATTATTTGTGAAGTGTTTCACTTAAACTAAGTGCTTTAGTTCAATAAGAATTTAGAAGGGAAAAATGAAACTTCATCGAATTATCTTTTATAAAAAACAAACATTAAGGGTGAAAAGGATGATGAAAGACAAAAAACGTTTCAAAAAGACAAATAATAGAGTAGTACATGGTAAGACACCAGAAGAACGTTTTAAGGAAATACGAGGAATGACAATAGAGGAATGGAACGAACAACAATTCAAAGCTAAAACTGGAATGACACCCGATGAATGGTATATTAATGAGGCGAAATCAACAACACCTTTTAATTTTATAAAAGAACGCTACGGTACTGTTACCGAGGATGATATAAAGCTTGTTAAGGATTTGCAACTAATGGGATTAAAAGATGACGTTATATATGTATTACTTGATTATGTAGCAATTGTAAGTAGAATCGGAATGGTTCACCTGTTGGTAAAAGAGATGGGAGAAAATTGGTTTAATGAAAAAATATTTACAATTGAAAAAGCGATTTCTTACGATAGGGAACAACAGAAGAAATATATGTGATTACAATTAAAATGGAAAGTTTGTGAAACATTGTTCTTAAAAAAACGGGCGCGATTCTGTAATAAGGATCAGCGCTCTTTTTCATTAAAGGGCCAGATTGTTATAAAGGTTAGCATAAAAGCCCCCTTCATTTTGAATAATAACATTCGAGGGGTGATGAATCATGTATTATTTAAGAGTTATTATTTACATGTGTTTTTTAGGAATATTGATACACGCTCAAATATCATTTGCTGAAACAGATGAGGAAGTACCCTTTTAATTGACAATGGTAAGTGTCCGAACGCGCAAAGTTTGGGACATGTCCGTTCAGATAAAGGTCTTATAAATGCATTGAATAAAATTATTCCTGAGGTTTATAAAGAAGATAATTATAAAGGTTGGAAAATAGAAACCATAGCACATCTTTCAAAAGCACCACATCCGGAAGCATATTATGCAATGGCGAAACATTATTGTGGGGAGGAAATAGCTAACAATTCTTGGTTTGTGGAAGTACTATTTCCACAGTATTTACCGGCATATGATGCATCTCACAGACAAATTTTTGTGACCAAAAACAAACAAGGGCAATGGTTTGCTTGGTTTAGATTTCATTAACCAAACCATTGCGTTAAATCCTTCTCCAATAAGTGATTCTATTAAGAATTTAGACCTTTCAAAAATCGATTTTCTGATACTGAATGAGATTGAAGGACAAGAAATTAGTGGGGAAAAATCACTTAACAGAATACCCGATCACTTACTATCGAACTATAATCATTTAAAGATTGTGTTGACTTTAGGTCCAAATGGCGTCATATATAGAGACAATGTACAAGAACACAAGCAAGAAGCCTATAAAGTCAAAGTGAAAGACACAACGGCAGCAGGTGATACTTTCTTGGGTTATTTCCTAAGCATGATTTCATCAGAAACATGATATTAAATTTGCACTTACAATTGCCTCAAAAGCTGCTTCACTTGCAGTATCTAGAAAAGGCTCATCTTCTTCTATCCCGGTTTTGGCAGAGGTACTCGGTAAATAGTTAGATATACATGATAGGTAGGAAAGGAGCCGATTATTGAAGATAAGGACATTGCTTTTCCCACATGGTTATGTGAAGGTCATTTAGAGCCACTTTCATGGAGAAACGTACACCAAATGTATAAAAGAATGTAGAGTAATCCATCTATACAGAAGGCGGTAATGAATATATGGAGATGTCCGGATTTTTATACGTAAGTGAAACTAACGTAAAAACCGCTGGATGTAAGGCCATCATCCAAAGTTTCGCTGCAAGCAAATGGAAATGCGAAATGGTTTACGATCCCGCCTGAGTATGGAAAGATGAGGGGATATTTTAAGCTTAATGTACATTCAATATATTGTGGTTTGTAATATTATCGCTTGGTATAAAAATTCACATAAATCAATCCCGCTCCAAATTGTTGTTTTCTAATGGAAAAGTCATACCTGATTGAGGATGAAAAGCCACTAATTAAAAGTAATCTTATTTATCGTATTCTAATAGGAAGAAATAACATAGATTTATTTTAGAAACAAATCACTAGCGTCGCATTAGAATAGTTTAACGAAGTAAATGAAACTGAATTTTTCGTAACTATTTTTAGTACAATCGCATGGATAAGTTTACACGAAAAACCTCATAACCTACTTCAACTTCAATTGTATTAAAGATAAAACGTGAAAGAGGTGGGCATACTTGAGTACCACATTCAAAGAAAAAAATAATGATATCAATATAATTATAGGCTTTCTAGTCTTTTTTTACTTAACTTGGACCATTAAAGAATTATGGTTATTGGAATACATATATTCATTCGGTGAAATAATATACCCTCTAGTAGAGGCATTGGTTAAGAGTCTCATTTGGATTGTTCCAGTGTCGATTTATATAAAAATCCATTTACATTCAGATCCAATCAGCTATCTAAAAATGAAGGTTAATGTGAAGGTAGGGGTGTTTTGGGGAATTCTTCTTTCGCTACTGTTAGGAGCCGTTTTAATTTTAGAAGCATTCCTCTTTAATGGTGTTTCTTTTCATTTTTCATTATCTTTTGATGACTATCTAAACACTGTTCTAATGGCGGGGCTTGCTGAAGAGATTGTATTTAGAGGATTAATTTTACAAGAGTTCAATAAAAAATTAGCTTTTTGGAAAGCGAATATAATGACGGCTTTATTATTTTTAGTCATACATTATCCAATTTGGATATACAATAATATCATTTTTCAATTTGGTTCTCATATTTACATTTTTCTCATTGGCTTACTATTTGGATTTGTTTTTAAAAAGACGGGTTCATTATGGACTGTCATCTTACTACATGCATTTCATAATTATGTTCTTAGCATCATTTAATCAAAAGGATTTATTATAAAGAGGAATTATTCAATTCACCTCTATGGATTTTTTAGAGGTGAATTGATTTTTTTGTTGGATATTTAAGTTAACATCATCTATCTTAAACGAATGGAGTAGGATAGTTGGAGAGTGTTAACTTGTGTTCAACAATCTGGCCATTTGATTAATCTGAGAAGACTGTCCAAATAACAACAAGGAGAGAGGTAAAATTTCACCATTTAAAGCATTCTCATTCACCATTGTTTGTTTATTCACCCTTTAATCGATTGTTACCATTCTCTTTTCCTTTTTGAGATATAAAGATCATCTATTTATAATCGGTATTTAATGTAATTATTACATTTAATACGATTTTCCTATCTTATGTATAGGGATTTGATGCTTACTTAAAGTTCTTTGGGCTGCTTAGACAGCTCTTTTTGCAGTTTGGTAGAATAAGGAATAACTATAAATAATAAGCCTGTAACGATTACTTAATAAATCTAACTTTGGTAAAAAGAAATATTTTTTAAAAATTGAACCTATTATGATTTGGTAATCGTCTAATAGCAGAATTTAAAGTAGGTTGAAGGGGAGGGTAGTAGATTGGACAGAGAAGAAAAAGATTTTATATTAGAAAAAATAATGATTGAATATGGTAATGAGTTGGTACGATTGGCATTTTCTTATGTAAAAGATACAGAGATTGCTAAGGATATGGTTCAAAATACGTTTATCAAATGCTACAAAAACCTTGAGTCGTTTCGATTTGATGCACAAATAAAAACATGGCTCTATCGTATAACAATCAACGAATGTAAAGATTATTTAAAAAGTTGGAATTACAAAATGGTACAGGTGAAAAGTTTTATCAATGAAACAGCAAAATCAATATTACCATCAACAGAAAAAACGGTTATCAATAAATACAATAATGAAGAAATAAAAGATACTATCTTTTCTCTTCCAAAAGTGTATCGGGAAGTGGTTTATCTATACTACTATGACTCATTAAACACAGAGGAAATTGCCAAAGTTTTGGATATTCCAGCTAATACGGTGAAAACTAGATTAAGAAGAGCAAAACAAAGATTAGAGTCGATGATAAAGGAGGCAGAACTGAATGGAAGATAAACGATTAAGAGATAAATTATATAATATGTCTGAACAAGAACTAAGATTTACGAAAGAAGACCGTAATGAAGTATTTAAACAAATTCATAAACTCGAGAAGAATAATACGCAAAAAAATTCTCTTGTTTCTTCTTCAAAAAAATTCGCACCACTGACAGTTTCTTTATTAATAGTAGGCTTGTGTATATTTTTGTTTATGCCATCGATTCTTTCGGGAAACTTTAATGAAAAATCTAACACAAATGTTGCAAGTGAACCTGTCGTTGAGGAAGCTGGATTTGTAACCACTTTACTTACGGTGAAGTCGAAAGAAATGGATAATCGAATATATCTTAACCTTTTACTTTCTTATAGTAAAGATAAAAAGACAATGAAAGTTTTATCGATTCCTCATTTTACGTATGCGCCAATAGCAGATAACAATGATGGAACTACTTTGTACGATAAATTGTTATTTGCTTATAGTTTTGGTGGTGCTGAAAATGTAAGAACTACTGTTTCAAAACTATTAGATTTACCAATTGATTATTATGCAGTAATCGATTTAGAAACCATTTCAACGTTAATTGATTCAGTGAATGGTATCGATTACAACTTGCCAGAAGATATTCGAGTAAGAGCGATAACTAGAGTAGCATTTGACTTCGAAAAAGGACCGCATCGTTTGAATGGAGAAGAAGTTGTGGCATTAATGATGGCTGCTACAGTGGGAGAGGGAAGGGGCTTAGATGAAGAAAACCTATTAAACATACTGAATGCTGTTATGAATAAAACAGAAAACGAAATTCCACCGACACAATTAAAGGAACTGCTTACTCAAATAGAAGCAAATGCATCACTAGATTATTGGTTAGAGAATCAAATAGAAATCAATTCTATAAAACCGTTATCTTTAATTGATGGAATTAGAGATGATATGATAGATGGTAAATACTACATGGTGTTTGACAAAGATTTTTTAAATTCAATTTCAGAAGAACTAACCACATTTAACTAAATAGGAAATTTTTTTGTAATACTTATGGTGCGTTAATGAAATGTAGATTAACGCTTTTTTTGAAACATTTGGTTATGCCAAACTTGATGGTGTAAAAACGACAACAAGCCGTATCTATTGATTGCTGGCTTCGACCAAAACACCTATGACCATTTACCAATTACACTCACTTCTGGTCGATTACCTAAAAAGACACGGAAATTCTCATTCCCTATGAAAAAGGAGGAACAGATGGATGTAATTTGAAACAAATTTTAAAGAGCCTTGCTACGTAGAATGTAGTAAGGCTCTTAGCTTTTATTAATCAATATTCAATAACTTTATTATCATTATACATCTTTTTTTATTAGTCAAACTAACTGTAAAAAAGTGCATGGAATTATACTATAAAACTAAAACACTTTTCTGCCTACAAAATAGCCTTCATTGATATAAAATGCGGGCTCAATAGTTTTATTATGATTTTTTTGTATATTTCGGATAAACGAAATATACTGTATATTATCGGAGGGATTACAATGGACTACATAACAACGAAAGAAGCAGCGAGTATATGGGGTATTTCTGACAGAATGGTTCTTTATCATTGCAATTCTGGACGCATTGATGGTGCTATAAAGATTGGAAATACGTGGTTGATACCAAAGACAGCAACAAAACCTCAAGATAAAAGATTTAGGAGGAAAAATCATGACAAATAAGATACTCATAATAGATGACGATATAGAATTATGCTCTCTAGTTAAAAAATGTGTATCACAGGTTAACCTAGAAGCAGATGTTGCTTATAACGGGCAAACAGGGTTACTGCAATTGATGAATGAAAAGGACACATACTTACTTATCATTTTAGATGTTATGTTACCAAATAAAGATGGATTTCAAGTTTTATCTGAAATAAGAAAATATAGTAACGTTCCTGTCCTTATGCTAACTGCTAAAGGAAGTGAGCCAGATAAAGTAACAGGTCTTAGTCTTGGAGCAGATGATTACTTGACAAAGCCATTTAGCATTAACGAACTTATCGCTAGGGTACAATCTCTCATTAGAAGATATACTACTTTTAATTATGGAGATTCAGTCAGTATTCTTACCTTTAAAGGTATGGTTATTGACAAAGAAACAAGGACTGTTTATGTTCAAGAAAAACCAATTGATTTAACTGGAAAAGAGTTTGATTTGTTGGTGTTTTTAGCAACAAACAAAGGTCGTGTCTTTACAAAGAAACAAATATACACACAAGTTTGGGAAGATGACTATGCTTTTGATGACAGTAATATTATGTCCTTTATAAGTAAACTAAGAAAGAAAATAGAACCTAATTCAGACCAGCCATTTTATATTTTGACGGTACATGGTGTAGGTTATCGTTTCAATAAGGAGGCATAATCATGAACTGGATTCACATTCTACTTATTATTTTAATTCTTTGCTTTGTAGTTATTGTTTACTTGATTTTAAAACTCTCTAAGGTTTCTGAACAGCTTTCTATTATTGAAGATTCTTTAGATGATATTAAGCAAGGAAACTTAAATCGTCGTATTCTTGTTAGAGAAAATGATATGACGAAAACAATTTGTTATTCCATCAATGATATGGTTACTAATAATCAAGTTCAGCTCATTAAGTTAAAGCAATCTGAACAAGCCTATAAACGACTTATGACCAGTCTTTCCCATGATGTAAAAACTCCTTTAACTTCATTAGTTGGATATTTAGAAGCAGTTCAAGAGCGTATTGTAACAGGAGAAGAAAAAGAAGAATATTTAGAGGTGGCTTTGACTAAAGCCCACCATCTTAAAGGATTTGTAGAATCTCTGTTTGACTGGGTAAAACTTGACGCAAAAGAACAGGGCTTCCAACTTGAACGACAAGATATAAACGAATTAACTCGTAACATATTAACAGATTGGATACCAACCTTTGAAGAGAACAATTTTGAGTACAACATTGATATTTCTGATACAGAGTGTTTTATTCAGTTAGACCCTAACGCATATATAAGAATTATCAATAATTTGCTTCAGAATGCTCTCACTCATAGTGAGGGAACACAGATTGATCTGCAAATTGATGATAAAGATCATGATGTTATTGTTCAAATAAGTGATAATGGGAAAGGCATTCCAACAAAGGACTTACCACATATTTTCGATAGATTATATCAAAGTGATGAATCACGTTCGGTAAACGGAAATGGTTTAGGACTTGCTATTGCTAAAGAACTTGTTCTTCTACATAATGGGTCAATCAGTGCTAATAATTCATTAAATGGCGGAATGACATTTACCATAATATTTCTTAAAGCTCTTTAATTTTTGAGAGCTTTTTTTATTTGCAAGAAACAAACAAGATTTCTGCAAGGTTATGGCAAGATTTCTTTGATAAACTGGATTTGAAAGGAGGAACAACATGTTTACTATCATTCAAGCAGAGATTTCTAAATTAAAGCGAAAAAAGATAAAAACTGGAATATTTGTTTTTACGACTTTACTTGCTGTCTTTGCAGTAGAGCGGGCTATTCATATACCTAGAACTAGTGAGATTATGGATAGCTTTGGAGATTTATATACTTTAGCTTTTAAGAATATGAGTGTTCTATTTCTACCTGTTGTTCTTGGAATGTTCGGTACTTCGCTATTCTTTGACGAATATTCAGGTAACACACTTAAAGAATTGTTAATTATTCCAATTACTAAGACACAGATTTATTTTTCAAAGATTACTTTGGTATTTGGGTTATCATATCTAATCTGTATGTATACCTACATTATAACGATAGTAGGTGCAAATATTGCTGGTGGTTTTCCAGATTTTAATACACAGACAATACTAGAAGCGTTCATTTTGTTTTTAGAGGGTAGTATCTTAATTCCTTTATCAATGCTTCCAATTATTGTTTTCGCAGTAACAGGGAAAAGTTATTTGCTACCAATAGGAATTACACTTATGTATATCCTACCTGTGATTGTTGTACCCGCACCATTAATGGGATTGCACCCGTTAGCAAGTTCACTATCCATCTATAGTTATTCCTCGTCTGTAGCAAATGATATGGTTGTTAGAATGACACAAATAAGTGAAACAATGATTACAATACCTAGTTACACAGTCAGCATTATAAGTATTTTGGCAATTGCAGGTTTGTCTTTAGTATTTTCTCTTTATCTCTTGAAAAAACAAACTCTTTAATGAAAGGATTTAATTATGACGAAAAATATTATTGAAACAAAAAATCTTACTAAGATATATGGAGAGCAAAAAGTGGTTGATAATGTCAATCTCCATGTTCAAAAAGGACGTATTTATGGATTGCTTGGACGTAATGGTGCAGGAAAAACCACGATTATGAAAATGATTTTAGGTCTTACGACAACCAATTCAGGTGAAATTACAGTTTTCGGCAACTCAATAACAGGAAATGAAAAACTAATCTATCCACGCATTGGAGCGATTATTGAAACTCCTGGATTCTATCCAAACTTAACAGGGACTGAAAATCTTGAAATATTTGCTAAGCTTCGTGGGACTGCAAAACCAGATGCAGTCAAGCACGCATTAGAAATTGTTGGTTTACCTTACAAAGATAAAAAAGTATTCAGTAAGTATTCCTTGGGTATGAAGCAACGTTTAGGTATTGCTAATGCGATACTTCATGAGCCCGAGTTACTGATACTTGATGAACCAACAAACGGGCTTGATCCTATTGGGATTGCAGAAGTTCGAAAGTTCATTCGTAATCTATGTAATGAACGTGGAATTACTATTCTTATTTCTAGCCATATCTTATCTGAAATTGCACTTTTGGCAGATGACATTGGTATTATTCATAATGGTGTTTTACTTGAAGAAAATAGTTTAGCTCATCTACAAAAAATGAATGATAAATATGTTCAATTAGAAGTATCTGATACTGCAAGAGCAGCGGTTATTTTAGAACAAAAACTTGGCATATCAGAATACTCTGTTCAAGCAGATAACATATTACGTATCTATAAAGCTCATATTGATATGGCTTTAGTAAATAAGACTTTAATGCTTGAGAATATATCCGTTATTAGTTCGCAACTATGCAATGACACTCTTGAAGATTATTTTAAGAAAATAACAGGAGGAGAGGGAATTGCTTAGTTTAATTCAAACTGAATTTCTAAAATTGAAACGAAAAAAGTTTATTTGGTTTATGTTTATCCCTGCTTTGCTCATGCCACTCGTTGCTGTCCTTTATTTTAAGGCAGGCAGTCAAGTGGATCTGACACCTATTAAGTTTTATAGATGGACGGCATTTTCATATACAACTTGGCTTATTCTTCCGTTTGTATTGGGAATGTTGATTACAATGTTAGTTTATCAAGAAGTAGAAAACAATTTATTAACACAACTGTGGATTGTTCCAGTTGGAAAACTTAGATTTATTATTAGCAAATTTTGTGTTATGTGGCTTTACTCCATTTGTTTCATGCTGATATGTGCCAGTGGCTCTATAGTCATAGGAAGTGTTTCGGGGTTAATAGAAATTACAAACACTAGTGTTCTTAATCTTATACTGAAATGCTTAGAAATAGGAGCTTTACTTCCCTTTGGGATGATTCCTATTCTTGCTCTAGCAACAACACAAAAAGGATACATTCTTCCTGTGTCTACCACAATAGTTTATGTCTTTTTTGGATTTATTTTACTTATGGGAAACATGTACCTCCACCCATTATCAAGTGTTATTGGTATTCTTATGAGAAATATTGAAGGCGTTATTATGAAAGACCCCGTACAGATTTGGAAAGCACTATTGTCTATTACTCTTTGGTCTGGCACCTCAATCGCATTGGCAATAAATGTTTTAAGAAAAGGAAAGGTGCTGTAGAAATGACACTATATTTATGGGCTGAAAGGTTAAAATTAAAGAGGTCTAATATCTTTAAGATTGCTATATTTTCAACAATAATCGTAGCTGTGATTGTATTTATGCAAGGACAATTCATATATTATGGTGAGAGATACATCGATGAGCCTGAATGGTATTTAACAGCTATACAATCTTTGGGAAGTTTTTATGTATTTCCTGCAATTATTGCTTTGATGGGAACATATATCATTTGTAGAGAAATTCAAGATGATACATTGAAATCACTTGTTCTCATTCCAGTGAGCATATCGAAAATGCTTATTGCAAAACTGCTTTTGACTGCATTCTACTCATTGCTCCTATATGGTTTTGTTTTCCTGATTGCATTAACTGTTGAGTTATCTCTCCATTTTTCTCTACTGAACCTCAACACAATATTGAATAATTTAAAGATGTATCTTTTGACTGGAATTGGTTTTTTCTTGGCAGTTTCTCCAATTATAACACTGGTGTACAAGTTAAAAGGAAGCCATTGGTTAGCACTGATTTTTGCAGAAGTTTTTGCCTTTTTAGGATTGTTTGCTAGTATGCAAAGTACATTACGTGCTATCTATCCAATTACAGCAGTGTTTAATATATCAGGATATTATGAAGCAACTTCATCAGAGATTATCCTAAGTTTAATAAGTTTAATTTTATGTGGAACAGTATCAATATTATTTATCATGAGATTCAATAAGAATAGTTCAAAGGTTTAATTGTTAGAAAATTTCGGAGATGTAATTGTAGTAAAAATACAATGGGTATATAGTCCTGTTTGTGATAATAAAACAAGATTAAAAGTTCGTGAAGAGACTGAATTGAAAAACTTTCCTCTATTCTGCCCTAAATGTAAAAATGAAACGTTAGTAGATGTAAAAGGATTTAAATGATTTATCAAAGAGCCAGACGCAAAGACGCAGAGCTGATAATGTAAATTAACGCAAATAATCGACTTCACTAAAACACCCGAAACCCTTGATATATATAGGTTTCGGGTGTTATTTATTTTCCTAGGAAGTTAATGAAATGTAGATTAACGCACTTTTTAATATTTAAGGTAAAAACAATTGGGTTACTGTAATTGAAATTAAAGAGTGTAAAGAGATAAAGATTAGGCTACCGAAATCAAAGGTAGCTTTTTTATTGAGCAAACGGTGCAGTTTAGTTCAATAATTGTATTTGGTTGTTCATTACCTATACTGTAAAATTTAGGATATATTTATTGCTTTAAGTATTTCTAAAGAATTATTTTGGAGGGGATAATTTGTTGTATTTAACCTTATTAATCTGCATCGTTTTAATTGTAATGATGGATAAGCTTACTCAAGCTTTTAAATTATCAAGCATTTGGGGGTTGATTGGTCAAATTTGTGTGTCGCTTGTATTAATAGTGGTCGGCAAACTCGAGGTTAGTTATATTAATCTAGGAAATCACTTTGAATTAGGATATTTGACGATTCCATTTACTTTATTAGTTCTTGTAGGTTTTACAAATGTAATGAATATAGAAAAATCGCAAAATACTTCAATATTGCTGTTGCCATTTGTTTCTTTAGTTTATTTCTCAATTGCAGCTTACGTCATGGGCCATTCATTTGTTCTAATAATAGGATTTTGTACTTGTTTAGTGATTTTGTTTATTATGCTATATGGTTATTTTTCAAGTAAAGTATTTGTAGGAAGAACGATTATTATGTCAGTAGGTTTCATAATAGCGGTACTTTCAATATCTTTCATTAAAACATCTATTGTAACAATTTATATCCCGTTATTTACTTTAGCATTACCATTTACTTTATATTATTTTATTACAGATAAATTTACGAATATAACATCAATTTTAGTTAGCACTATAACAGCTATATTCTTTGGTGGATTAATGTTTATAGTTCCTTTTAATATAATGTGGTATTTCATTGTTGGGTTAACTATTATTTTGGTTATTATGCAATCTTCACGTAAATATCGTATTATCTAGAAATTAAAATTTCTCTATAGTAATAACTATTAACCATTTAGATAGGAGAAGTTATGAAAATTTATAAATTAGCTTGTGTAAGTACTTTTATTATACTCTTATCAGGGTGCAATACATTTACATCTAAAACGGAAGAATCATCTTTAAAATTAATATCGGAAGTTGTAAATGCTGAACCTGTTGCATTAGATATCACTCAAAATGAAAAAGAAGAAAAATCAATAGGAGTTTTTCATCCACTTGTAATTGATGAAGAGATAGCATCTCCTATAGGTGAAAGTAAATCATATTTTATTAATAATTGGAGTGTTCCAGTTAAAGTATCCTTATCAAATACTGGTACTGAAAGCTTTTTATATAAAATCCAAAATATAGATAAAGGAACAAATGTAATAAATGGTGTTTTAAAAAGTAATGAAAATTTTGAACAGGTATTTGATAGATTAACTGAAGGAGCTTATGTCATATCTTACCTTGTACAAGAGGAAGGGTTTCCTATGGATATAAAACTAAAGGTAAAGGTAGAGCTACTTCCCTAAATAACAAGAAAAGAATAGATACTTCATTCATTAACCACAGGACTGGTGCGTAAAATTCACTACAGTCCTTTTGTTATGTCCTACTTTGCTCTACTATCAATCATCGCAGTTAAACTATCCAGCTTGTTAAGACTTTTCAAAACACCTTTTGTATTATGAAACAAAATGTTTAAAGGAGAGAGAAACATGAGTGTAGAAATTTTTAATGGTGAGCGTTCTGAGGAAAGTGTTCAATTTGAAAAATTGTTATTTTCCCAGAGTAATAAAATAAGTTTTTCTAGTATTGAAAATACCGAGCAATTAATAAAGCAAAGGGGAATTGAAAATATTCAGCCCTATGTGATTGGGGATGATGTTAAATTTTTAAGTGATAGTAAGGAGCAGGTATTTGAAGGTATGCAGGTTTTTACTTTAAATGACCAAAAGTCTTTGAATCAAAAAGTTATTCTCTATATACATGGTGGTGCTTGGACGAATCAACCTTTAAATTTGCACTGGATGCTCATGGATAAAATAGCGCAATCGATAAATGCGAAAATTATTGCGCCCATTTATCCTAAAGTACCACATTTTAGCTATAAAGATACCTACCCAAAGATCCTAAACCTATATAAAGAAATTCTTGGAACTGTTGAAGGCTTCCATCAATTGACCATCATCGGAGATTCGGCAGGCGGAAATATAGCACTTGGACTGGTCCAACTTTTGAAGAGAAATGATCTACCACAACCAAAAGATATTATTTTACTATCAGCATGTGTTGATATGGGTTTAGAAAATCCTCTTTTACCTGAATATGAGGAAAAGGACCCGATGCTAGCTAGTGTGGGCATGGAAGTTATTACAAAGATTTGGGCAGCTGATAAACATGTAAAGGATCCGTTAATTAGTCCAATTTACGGTGACTTTAAAGGACTTGGGAAAATTACTCATTTTATTGGAACACACGAAAGCTTATATCCAGATGCCATAAAATTTGATGAACAACTAACAGAACAAGGCATTGACATCACTACCTTTGTTTATCCTAACATGAATCATGTGTTTGTAGCTATGCCTATCCCTGAAGCCATAGATGCTCAACAGAAAATTATTAATATTATTGGGAATTAAATATTGAAATAGGGTCATTTTAAGTTCGTTATTCAATTAAAAAGAGCTTTAGATAATAGTAAATTATCAAACTTTTTATAACAATTGAGTATAGAAAAAGCGTGTTTTGATTAATTCAAAACACGCTTTTTCATGTTGTTGAAATACTATTATGTCAATGAAATCAAGGTGACAAATTAAAAAGTATAGCCCTTTTTCAAAACGAGG
>NZ_JBXUNW010000023.1:0-57122 GCF_057196045.1 Lysinibacillus sp. DFXJR4
CGAACACGGAAGTTAAGCTCTTTAGCGCCGATGGTAGTTGGGGGCTTCCCCCTGTGAGAGTAGGACGTCGCTAGGCACACAGCAACCACTGAGAAATCAGTGGTTTTTTTATTTTACGATTGGCTATCAAAATGAAGTTAGTTGAGTGGGAACCTGGAATAATAGAGTAGAAGTAATGCTAATTAAATTAATTTCACGAAAGGTAGATGCTTAGCTATTTAATTTTGTATTCATCAGAAACAAATGAATAACCTGAGATCGTCAAAAATTTTAGCATATGTCATAGTTTGAACTCCTCAATTTAAGTTGAACTAAAGCGCTACTTTCCTATTCAAACGTATACCATAAAATGCTAAAATTTAAATAGCTTTCAAAATAAAGGGGTGCTTAAAATGGCGACAGGCTTATATAGCAAGGAAATTCAAATTGAGAAGGAAAAATTACAAGCATTTATTCAAAATAAAGAAGAGTGGGCTGAACTTATACCAGGTTACTTGCATCATGAATTTCCCAATGAACAAGATATGATTTGGGTGTTTCAAGGTGATTTTGGCCTTATTCAAAAGGCTGTAAAAGTGGAACTTAAATATAAGGAATCCACTACAAATCAAGTTATGTTTGATCTGATAGGGTTATCAGACCCTATAAATGGCGATGGCTTTTTTGAAATTAGACAAGAACAGGGAGATACATGTCAGCTTGTAGGAAATTTAACAATGAAAGCTAGTGGTTTTTTAGCCGGAATGATGAATCCTATATTAGAAAAATTTGTTCCACAATTGGTAGAGCAACTAGTACAAAAAATGGCACTTAAAGCAAGCCTATAAAGTGAATAACTATTAGAGCAGTTAAGTTTTTGTAAAAATGATTATATCTAATAAGTTGAAAAGATCGTTGCTTTAGAAAGCAATGATTTTTTTATGTTGATTAGTAAATGTCAGTCCTCTATGTTGCGGTGTACATTGCATGTAGGAAAGTAATTTATCATCGAAGGTAAGCATATGTCGCATTAAACAAATGTTTTAGATCTGTCTTTAAGTATTATGGAATAACTTGACAAAGTCATTTATATAATTTAAATTTGAGTAAATACTCAAAGAAAATAGTGGTGAAGATGTTTGACAACGAAAAAGGATAAAATTCTAGAGGCAGCATTTGATTTATTTACTAAAAAGGGCTTTAATGCAACGACTACTAAAGAAATCGCATTAACAAGCGGTGTGGCAGAGGGGCTAATCTTTTATTATTTTAAAGATAAAGAGGATCTTCTCTATAAACTCATTCGAGAATTTTCTTTTATTGGCTCTCTCCAAAAAGAAATAATGGAATTAACCAAGATGGAGCCGTATCCTGCTTTAATTCAATTTGGACGATTATATGCTAATTTTTTGTCACAAAATAAAAGTTTTTTAATTTTTATTTGGTCTCCGGAAATCGTACAAAACTCAGATGTAGGTGAGGAGATTGTGGATTTTATTTCTATAATGCGTGAACAAGCTAGTGTATTCATATCAAGAGTTATTCTATGTTCCGTTGAGAAAAAGGTCATTGATACAGCAGCCTCAATGTTTCTTTCGTCGATATTAACCTATGTATTAGTTGAGGAAAGGAAAAAGGGCGACAATCTATTAGTAAATCAGTATATAGAGGAGGTAATTACAGTTATTTTAAAGGGTATACAAAATACATAAAAATTTTTTAGAAAAAATTGAGTAAATACTCAGTATTTTTTTCGGTGAAGGAAGGTACATCTATGCTTCAATGGATTGATATTTATACACTTATTTGGTTATTCCCTATTATGTTTATCCTCCATGATTTTGAAGAAATTATTTTGGTTGAGAAGTGGTTAAATAATAAATCTTCAATTTTGTATGCAAAACTACCAACAAAAGCAGCTGATAGAGTGATTAAGCAATTTTCGATGTCAACAGCACAGTTTGCAGTAGCTGTAGTGGTTATATTTTTCTTTGTAAGTGGTTCGACTTTTAGTGCCAGTCAATTTGTGAATCAAGGGCAATTAGGAAATATTTATATATTCACTATTGTTACGTTAACCTTTTTTCTTCATGCTTTTACCCATCTAGGGCAGACAATATTTCTTCGATCTATAACACCTGGTGCAGTCACATCGTTAATTATCATTATTCCATATAGCTTAATTTTGTATCATTCACTATTAATGAATAATGTTATAACATGGAACATCATTTTTATTTGCTTACCATTTAGTCTATTATTAATACCACTTGCTTTATTTGCACACTGGGTTGGTAGAAAGGTTATTTGATAAAAAGTTTTTATGTCAATCTGATGTAAAAGCTATCCTACTTAGTGGGATAGCTTTTTATCGTGTTATAATTAAATAAGAATATAACGGAAATGGGTGTTTTGTTTTGCAAAAGAAAAAGCCGATTGTAGAAGGGTTAGAGCGCTTTCGACAACAACAAAATATTTCCTTTCATGTCCCAGGGCATAAACACGGTGCGCTATCTCATCTTCCTCAGGCCTTTAAAGATGTTATGCGATATGATGTAACGGAGTTATCAGGTCTTGATGATCTACATCATCCTGAGGAAATGATATTAGAAGCAGAAAATTTATTGGCAGATACATATGGGACAATGAAAAGCTTCTTTTTAGTAGGTGGATCTACGGTTGGGAATTTAGCAATGATCTATGCTACCTGTAAAAAGGATGATACGATTATTGTTCAACGTAATGCTCATAAGTCAATTTTTCATGCAATTGAGCTGGTTGGAGCAAGACCTGTATTTGTCTCACCCATGTGGGATGATCAAACACTAACAGCAACGCATGTTTCCTATAAGGATTTAAAAGAAGCAGTTGATTATTATCCAGAGGCCCGTGCCGTTGTTTTAACATATCCTACTTATTATGGTATGACATCTAAAGAAATTCTGCAGCAGATAGCCTACTGTCATGAAAAGGGAATTCCTGTCTTAGTAGATGAGGCACACGGAGCCCATTTTAGTGCCTGTGCCTTATTCCAACCATCAGCATTGACGTTTGGTGCAGATATAGTGGTACAGTCTGCACATAAAACTCTACCTGCAATGACAATGGCATCCTTTATGCATGTTAATTCAGATATCATTAATGTCGATAAAATAAATTACTATCTACGTATGCTGCAATCTAGTAGCCCATCCTATCTTTTATTAGCTTCTTTAGATGATGCACGCTATTATATACAGACATATATGGAGAGTGATGGTGCATATATAATAGAAAAAAAGAATCAATGGGTAGAAGCATTACGGGCAATAGGATCTTTGAAAGTTATCGAGGTAGATGACCCTATAAAATTATTACTCCGTGTAGAGGGCTATAGTGGTTTCCAACTACAAGAGGCACTGGAGGCAAAACAAGTATATGTAGAGCTGGCAGATGCAAATCAGGTTTTGTTGGTACTACCTTTATTAAAACAGGGGCATAACTATCCCTTTGCAGAAATTCGTGTCCGTATTAAGGAAGCGATAACAATATTGTTAAATACACCGAAAGCAGATATAATAACAGCTCCACATACAGCCTATAATTTTGTAGCCATTACCGAACCAGCTTATTCTATTGAGGAAATTGAAAAATCGGAAAAGGAATGGTTACCGTATATGCGAACAATGGGGCGAATCTCATCAAGCATGGTTATTCCTTACCCTCCAGGCATTCCATTACTTGTTCCAGGGGAAAAGATAACAGTGGCAAAATTGAGCCAGCTTGAGGAATTATTGGCTACAGGTGCAACATTCCAAGGAAATCACCGTTTAGAAGAAAAAATGATTGAGGTCATGAAATAGTTGGAGGCAATTACAGGATGAACAGCAATTTATTTATAACATTTGAAGGTCCAGAGGGTGCCGGAAAGACAACAGTCATTCAAAAAATAGCTGAGCGACTAGCTCAGGAGAATATTGATGTATTAGCAACGAGAGAACCTGGTGGTATAGAGATTGCTGAAAAAATTCGGACAATCATTTTAAACCCAGCACATACAGCAATGGATGAACGAACAGAGGCATTATTGTACGCAGCAGCTCGAAGTCAGCATTATTTTGAAAAGGTTAGACCTGCATTAGATGCGGGGAAAATGGTGATTTGCGATCGCTTTATTGATTCTTCATTAGCTTATCAAGGATATGCACGTGGTATCGGTGTGGATGAGGTATTATCTATTAATGAGTTTGCAATCGGTAAGAAATTGCCTGATATCACAATTTTATTTGACCTTGAACCAGAGATTGGTTTAGCACGTATTCATGCTCATGGTGAACGAGAGGTAAATCGATTAGATGTTGAAAGCTTAGCCTTTCATCAGAAAGTTCGTGAAGGTTATTTACAACTAGTGGATCGTTACCCGGAGCGAATACATGTTGTTAATGCTGAGCAAAATATTGAGCGTGTTGTAGAAGATGTATGGGCATTATTATTTGATGCATTGCAGTAAAAGCATGAAGTTGTCTAACACATTGTGATATAATGGTAACATCTATTATTTTATTTAATGAGAAAAAAACGCTCATTAAATTGAAATTTTCCTATAGATAATGGTAACAAAAATTGATCTAGGTTAATTTTATAAAAGGGGTGAGTGCGAATGAAGTTAGTCGTAGCTGTAGTGCAGGATCAGGATAGCAGTCGCTTATCAAATGCTTTAACGAAGAATCAGTTTCGCGCAACTAAGTTAGCGAGCACAGGAGGTTTTTTACGTTCTGGAAATACTACGTTTCTTATTGGAACCGAAGACTCTCTTATACCCAAAGTTTTAGATATTATTCGAGATAATTGTCGAGCTCGGGAACAAATGGTGGCACCCGTTTCACCATTGGGCGGTAATGCGGATTCCTATATACCTTATCCTGTAGAGGTTGAAGTAGGAGGAGCGACAGTTTTTGTTTTACCAATTGAGCAGTTTCATCATTTTTAGTTCAGAACGAAATTTAAATTAGCTTTTGTGTATCGATAAAGAAAGCAAGTGGGGGCGAATACAGCTTGAAGATCAATCAAGATATACGTGTCGGGTTAAATACTAATCGCAAAGAGCCACTACAAAATAATAATCAAAATAACCGATTTGGAGATATGGTCGTCAAGCAGGGAACCAAATTGCAGACTGAACAGCTTACACGATTGCTAGGGGATATTTCTACTGCGGGTGACCGAGTTGCAAGATCTCGAAATTTACGAGAGCTTGCTCGTTTTAAAATGCTTGTTAAAAAATTTCTACAAGAAACAGTCGAACATGGTATGGAATTAAAGCAATCACATACGTGGAATCGTTTCGGTGAGGGAAGACGTTTAAAAATAATCGAAACGATTGATTCTCGCCTTGTGGAGTTAGCACAAGATATTTTAGATGAAGAGAAAGAAGCAATTGATCTTCTTGATAAAATCGGTGAGATAAAAGGCTTATTAATTAATCTGTATATGTAAAACCCGTGTCTCGTTCTCTTGTAGGCGCGGGCTTTTTTCAAATATATTTTGCTTATTGTTACAAGTAATTCTGTATTGAGAAGAGAGCAATGGTAAACAATTATATCTATTTGTAATTGTTATAGGAAGGAATTTAAATATATGGCCAAGAATGTTGAAGAGCTATTTTCACTACAACCTGTCGTAATGAAGCAGCTTCAAACGATTTTTGACAAAAATAGATTAGCACATGCCTACATTTTTGATGGCGAAAAAGGGACAGGCAAAGTAGATATTATGCTGTTTTTTGTCAAATTAATGCTATGTGAGCAACCAAATCAAAATGTTCCATGTGAAACATGTCGAAATTGCAGACGTGTTGATTCTGGCAATCATCCTAATATTCATCAAATATATCCAGATGGTCAATTTATTAAAATTGATCAAATACGTGATTTAGTAGCTGAGATGAAGATGATGGGTGTTGAAGAAGGGCGAAAGATTTATGTACTTCATCATGCAGATCGACTTAATATTGCATCAGCAAATATGATTCTAAAATTTTTAGAGGAACCTGATGGAGAGGTTACGGCCATTTTGCTAACTGAGCAAATGCAGTCAATATTACCAACGATTCGCTCTAGATGTCAGCATGTAAAGTTTCAAAAAATGCCTCGTCATGTATTGTTAAATCATTTGCAAGAAAGCAATATTTCTTATTCAATGTCTTGTACAGTGAGCATGATGACGAATGAGCTCGAAACAGCTATATTTTTAGCAAATGACGAGCAGTTTGCACTTGCTCGAAAAACAGTGTTAAAATTAGTAGAGGTAATTGGCCAAAGTGTACACGAAGCAATGCTAGTTGTGCATGAAGAATGGTTGCCACTTTTTAAAGAAAAAAGTGAAATGGAACAAGCATTGGATTTACTACTATTTGCTTACCGTGATATAGTGTCAATAAAAGCTAATCCCGAGGCAGCTTGTACTTATCCAGACATGTTACAGACATTTAAAGAAGCTGCGTTACATTCGACTTATGAACGCCTATCTAGTCAAATGGAGTCTATTTTACAGGCGCGCGCATCTTTACAGCGTAACATGAATAGGACGTTATTGATGGAGCAGCTAATGCTAAATCTGCAGGAGGGATACACATTTGTATAATGTAGTGGGAGTCCGCTTTAAAAAAGCGGGTAAAATATATTATTTTGATCCAGCATCATATCTACTAGAAGATAGTCAATATGTCATTGTAGAGACAGCTCGTGGTGTAGAATATGGTAAAGTAGTTGTCCCACAAAAGGTTGTTGGGGATAATGATGTTGTATTACCACTTAAACAAGTACTACGACCAGCGGATGAACGTGATCGTATTCAGGTAGAGGAAAATGCTGCTGAGTCAAAGCGGGCATTTGAACTGGCAAGTACAAAAATTATAGAGCATAATCTAGAAATGAAGCTAGTAGATGTTGAATATACATTTGATCGTAATAAAATTATTTTTTATTTTACAGCTGAAGGACGTGTCGACTTTAGGGATCTAGTAAAGGATCTAGCCTCGGTATTTAGAACACGTATCGAACTTCGCCAAATTGGTGTGCGTGATGAGGCAAAATTGTTGGGTGGCATAGGTCCTTGTGGACGAATGCTCTGTTGCTCAACTTTTTTAGGTGACTTTGATCCAGTTTCTATTAAGATGGCAAAAGATCAAAATCTTTCTTTAAATCCTTCAAAAATTTCAGGTCTATGTGGCCGTTTAATGTGCTGTTTAAAGTATGAAAATGATGAATATGAGGAAGCGAAAGAGGGCATGCCTGACATTGGCGAAATGACGATGACACCAGACGGACGCGGTAGAGTTGTAGGTTTAAATGTGCTGGAGAGACTCATTCAAGTTTATTTACAAGAGCAGGAACGCACAGTTGAGTATACACTAGAAGAACTGCTAGCATGCGAAAAAAATCTTATATGAGATAGAGAATTTAACGAGGTGGCTTGGGTGAAGGACCGTAATTTCTTAGATACCGTTATGGAGTTCGAACAACAGCTCGAAGCAATGCAGGAGCAATTTGGTGCATTGAAGCAATTTGTAGCGTTAATGATGGAAGAGCATAAGGCACTTGAAACAGAAAATCATCACCTTCGTACACGTCTAGAAGAACTACTTGCTAAAGATAACTCCATACAGGCTGCTGATGTGAAGAAAGAGACTTCACTAGATATTGGAGAAGGCTATGATAACCTGGCACGTTTGTACCAAGAGGGCTTCCATGTATGTCATGTTCATTTCGGAAGTTCACGTAAAGGTGAAGACTGTCTGTTTTGTCTATCATTTTTAAATAAACAAAATGTGTAATAGAAGGCTGATTGCCACTACGGTGGTATCAGTCTTTTGTTTTGTATAGTAGGAGGAAGAAAAAATATGGATGAATGGTTAAAGGATGATGAAAGGCTAGACTATTTGTTGGCAGAGAACTTACGTATTATACAAAGTCCCTCAGTCTTTTCATTTTCTTTGGATGCAGTATTACTTTCGAAGTTTGTCAATGTTCCTTACTATAAAGGGAACATTGTTGATTTATGCTCAGGTAATGGTGTCATCCCTCTCTTTTTAAGTGCTCGAACTAAAGGACAAATAACGGGAGTAGAGATTCAACCGCGTTTATTTGATATGGCGGAGAGAAGCATTCAGTACAATCAGCTAGAAAACCAAATTCAAATGATCCTTGGAGATGTAAAAGAAATACCAAAGCAACTGGGCATTGAAAAGTATGATGTTGTTACCTGCAATCCGCCCTATTTCTTAGCACATGAGGCAAGTGATAAAAATCTTAGTGAGCATCATGCCATTGCACGACATGAACTATATTTAACATTAGAAGAAGCAATTCAATCAGCTAGTAAATTACTAAAACAAGGCGGAAAGGCAGCATTTGTGCATCGTCCAGGGCGATTATTAGACATTGTTACAGCAATGCGTGCAAATCGTTTAGAGCCAAAAAGAATGCAATTTATTTATCCCAAAGAAGGGAAAGAGGCCAATACGTTATTAATAGAAGGAATAAAAGATGGAAAGCCAGATTTGAAAATTTTACCACCACTGTATGTCTATAAAGCCAATAATGAATATACACCTGAGGTGAGAGAAATTCTTTATGGAAAAGAACAATAATCACTACTTTTACGTGCTAGAATGCGCAGATCAATCACTTTATGCAGGCTATACAAACAATGTAGAAAAGCGTGTAGCTGTACATAATGCTGGTAAAGGGGCAAAATATACAAGAGCCAGAGGACCAGTGGAATGTATTTATATGGAGGAGTTCGAAACAAAACAAGAGGCAATGCGTGCAGAGTATGCTTTTAAGCAACTAACAAGAGCACAAAAAATTAATTATATAAGGAGGGGTGAATCGTGAAATCACAAAAAAGTGCCATACACGATCAGACAGGCTGTTTATATCTTGTAGGAACACCTATTGGAAATCTAGAGGATATGAGCGTCCGTGCGCTACGTATTTTAAAAGAAGCAGATATCATAGCGGCGGAAGATACTAGAAATACAAAGAAGCTGTGTAACTACTTTGACATTGAAACACCTTTAATAAGTTATCATGAACATAATTTAATTGTTGGAGGAGAAAAATTATTAACTTTATTACAGGAGGGAAAAACAATTGCATTAGTGAGTGATGCAGGTTTACCTTGTATTTCTGATCCTGGAGCAGATATAGTTGAAAAGGCAATCGCTCAGAACTTTCCGGTTGTGCCGGTTCCGGGCCCGAATGCAGCACTATCTGCTTTAATTGCATCTGGATTAACACCCCAGCCGTTTTTCTTTTATGGATTTTTGAATCGCGGGAAAAAGGAACGTCGACAGCAATTAGAGCAGCTAAAAAAACGTCAGGAAACAATACTGTTCTACGAGGCACCTCATCGCTTAAAGGAAACCTTAAAAGATATGGAGCTTATTCTTGGAAATCGTCGAATTGTATTAGCGCGTGAGTTGACAAAGAAATTCGAGGAGTTTTTAAGAGGGAGTCTCAATGAGGCGGTGGAATGGTCTCAAGATGAGGAAATCCGAGGAGAATTTTGTATTATCCTTGAAGGAAATAGCAATTTTGAGGAAGAGGATAACGAGGAAGTGTATTGGGAAAAAATGTCCTTTGTTGAACATGTCGATTATATTATTGCTCAGGAAGGTGTTACATCAAAAGAAGCTATAAAAGAAGTAGCCAAACTACGTCAAGTATCTAAACGAGATGTATATAATGAATATCATAACTAATAAAAAGAAGAGGTTGCCTTTAGAGAGGCAGCCTCTTTTGTATAGTTAACCAAGTTGGAAATTATGTTTTTTTATTAATTATAAATGTTTAAATTGATAATAATTGTAAAAAATAGTACCCTTAAATGTGAAAGGTCTGACATGGACATTATAAGGGTCTCCTAATTTGGGTATATTAAAAACTAAGTTACATTATTTTTTTAAGTTATTTTGAATTTCTTTCATTAACATTTCTGCGCCTTCTGGACTTAAAATTAATTTGCCTCCAACTAGACGGAAGTTATCATCAGATACTTCGCCAGTAACAGCACATGTCATGTTAGGCATATATTTTTTTAAGATGATTTTATCATCATCCACATAGATTTCTAAAGCATCCTTTTCAGCAATACCTAAAGTACGGCGTAGTTCGATAGGAATTACTACACGACCTAACTCATCGACTTTACGAACAATTCCTGTTGATTTCATAATTATTTTTCCTCCTAATGTTAAAAGTTATATTGGTATTTCGTCAAATTTCGACATAATTTCTTTGTCTGATAGTTATCATACCAAGTAATGCCATAAACGTCAATTAATTAATGCACTAATATTATTGTTTTTAAAAAAATTTTTGAGGAGAAAACAGATATATTGATTTTTATAAAAGGTTTTTATTATATATTTTAATTTATAGTAAAAAAGCTTCTTATTTAAGACATTTAATGGATTGAATATATGATTCGACAATTTTCGCGTACGATTCAAACTTTCATTGAAACGAATTTCGTACTTCGTTAGAATAGAAAGTATACTGTGAAACAATGGAGGCAGTTCTTGTGAGCGAACAAAACAAAACATTCTATATAACAACCCCAATCTATTATCCAAGTGGAAAATTTCATATTGGTACAGCGTATACAACTGTAGCATCAGATACAATTGCACGTTATAAACGTTTACGTGGATATGATGTACGTTTTTTAACTGGAATGGATGAGCATGGGCAAAAAATTCAAGAGAAAGCAGCTGAAGTGGGCAAGCATCCACAGGAATATGTAAATGAAATTGCAGATGCTGCAAAAAGACTGTGGGCTTTAATGGATATTTCATATGATGATTTCATTCAAACAACCCAAGATCGACATACGAAAGCTGTCGAAAAGATCTTCCAAAAGTTTTTAGATAATAATGATATTTATAAAGGTGAATATGAGGGGTGGTACTGTACTCCCTGTGAATCTTTCTTTACCGAAACACAACTAGAGAATGGAAACTGTCCTGACTGCGGTCGTCCAGTGCATAAAGTTAAAGAGGAATCATATTTCTTTAATATGAAGAAATATGCAGATCGTCTATTAGCTTATTATGAGGAGAACCTGGAGTTCATTGAACCTGAATCTCGAAAAAATGAGATGATCAATAACTTTATTAAACCAGGGCTAGAGGACTTATCTGTATCAAGAACATCATTCGACTGGGGAATTAAAGTACCTGGTGATCCGAAGCATGTTATTTATGTTTGGGTGGATGCCTTAACGAATTATATCACTGCTTTAGGCTATCTATCAGACGATGAAACATTATTCAACAAATATTGGCCAGCAGATGTACATGTAGTTGGAAAGGATATCGTTCGTTTCCATACAATATATTGGCCAATTTTCCTAATGGCCCTAGACTTACCGCTTCCTAAGAAAGTGTTTGCACATGGTTTTATTATGATGAAGGATGGTAAAATGTCTAAATCGAAGGGCAATGTTATTTATCCAGAAATGTTAATCGACCGTTATGGCCTAGATGCGACACGTTATTTCCTATTACGTGAGCTACCATTTGGTTCTGATGGTGTATTTTCACCAGAATCATTTGTGGAAAGAACTAACTTTGATCTTGCAAATGATTTAGGAAATTTATTGAATCGTACAATTTCTATGATTAATAAATATTTCGATGGTATTATTCCTACAGAAAATCTTCTACCAACAGAATTTGATGCGGCTTTAAAAGAGCAAGCTGAGACGGTACGTATTAAATATGAAGAAAGTATGGAAAAAATGCAATTTAGTGTCGTATTGGCAGACTTATGGACACTTGTTTCACGCACGAATAAATATATAGATGAAACTCAACCATGGGTTCTAGCAAAGGAGGAAACAGATAAACCAAAATTAGGCGCTGTTATGCGAAATTTGGCGGAAAGTTTACACCAAATTGCCGTCATGTTACAACCGTTTATGACATCTACACCTAAACGAATAATTGAACAATTAGGCTTGGATGACAGATTCTTAGCATGGGATACAATTGAAACATTCGGCAATACTATTCCAGCAAACATTAAAGTGGTAGAAAAAGGTATTCCGATATTCCCACGCTTAGAGAGTGAAGTAGAGATTGCCTATATTCGTGATGAAATGCGTGGTTCAGTGAAGACGCTGCAGGAAGAGGAGCCTAAAGATCAATCAGAAACTTCCGAGATTCCAGAAATTCCTGAAATTTCAATTGATGATTTTATGAAAATCGATTTACGTGTAGCAACAGTAACTGCATGTGAAACAGTTCCGAAAGCAGATAAATTATTAAAGCTTCAAGTTGATCTTGGATATGAGCAGCGACAAGTAGTTTCAGGCATTGCTAAGTTCTATTCTCCTGACGAATTAGTTGGTCAAAAGGTGATAGTAGTTGCTAATTTAAAACCGGTGAAATTACGAGGTGAATTATCTCAAGGTATGATTTTAGCTGGTGAAAAAGATGGAATTTTAAAATTAGCTTCCGTCGATTCAAAGCTTGAAAATGGAGCAAAAGTTAAGTAAAGAATTTTAGGGGGCCTGCTGAATTTTTACATTCAGCAGGCTTTTAAAATCTTTTAGCAATTCTCAGTAAGTATTATTTTAAGATAATTTACAGAAGGGAAATTTTGTATTTTTATAGGTAAATGGTATCGAACAAGGCGTTTGGGATTATGTGTAATGTCACAATACCAAATTGTTTGTAATATATTTGTAATACTTACGCAAAAAAAGAAATAATATTTTTTAATAAAATCTATGTTAGGAGAATGACGATGTTCATCGATACACATGTACACTTAAACGCAGATCAGTACACAGAAGATTTACAAGAGGTTATTGATAGAGCCCTTGAGGCAAAGGTAGAAACAATGGTTGTGGTTGGATTTGACCGAAAAACCATTGAAAAAACTATGCAACTGATTGAACAATATGATTTTGTTTATGGTGTCATAGGGTGGCACCCGGTTGATGCGATTGATTGTACACAAGAAGATTTGAATTGGATTGAGGAATTAACAGCACATCCAAAAATAGTTGGTATTGGTGAAACCGGGTTGGACTACTATTGGGATAAATCTCCGAAGGATGTTCAACAAGCACTTTTCCGCAAGCAAATTCATTTAGCGCAAAAGGTGAATTTACCAATCATTATTCATAACAGGGATGCAACAGGGGATGTTGTACGAATTTTACGTGAAGAAAATGCAGCATCTGTTGGAGGCGTTATGCATTGCTATAGTGGCAGTGTTGAAACAGCACATGAATGTATTGCTATGAATTTTATGATTAGCCTTGGTGGGCCGGTGACATTTAAAAATGCACGGATGCCCAAGGAAGTGGCGACAGAAATACCGTTAGAGCATTTGATGATTGAAACAGATGCACCGTATCTAGCGCCCCATCCATATCGAGGAAAGCGTAATGAACCAGCTTTTGTGCCATTAGTGGCAGAAGAAATTGCGCGTTTAAAAGGGGTAACAATTGAGGAAATTGCACAGGTGACAACAGCCAATGCGAAAAAATTTTTTAGGATTGACGTTTAACTAGCTGACATGCCTCCAATATTGGGTTTGTGGTTGGTCGAAATGGCGAAGTCAATTTTCTTAGAAATACTTTCGGGTTGACAGTGCCAAATCTAGTCCGTATAATCCAACCTTGTATTAAGGAGGCGTTTTTTCATGTCAAATAATTCCATGAAAAACTTGTTCTTAGGATCATTGAGGAGTAAGCAAACAGTGATAAGAATTATTTCACTTGTCCTGTTTGTATCTGTAATTTCATTTGTACTTTATCAAGGTACTAAACAAACCGTAACGCTTGAAGCAAACGGAGAAAAAATCGAAGTAGCAACACATGCCAAAACTGTAGAACAATTATTACAAGATCAAAATATAGACATAGCAGAGCATGACAAAATATCACCCTCTCTGAACACCAAAATTGTTAATGGATTAGCAATTTCATGGGAACAGGCAAAAGAAGTAACTATTTCAGTTGATGGAAATCAGTCAAAAGTTTGGACAACTGAAACTCTAGTGAAAGACATTTTGAAAGAAGCGAATATTCAAGTATCTGAGCACGACTCTTTAGTACAAGGTCTGGATACGGAAGTAGGAGCAGATAGCAAAATTGATATTCAAAAAGCGTTTCCAGTAGCTCTTGTCGATGGTGTAAAAGAAAGACAAGTATGGTCCACTTCGACTACGGTCGCTAACTTTTTAAAACAACAAGGAATTCAGCTTAATGAATCCGATCGTGTCGAAAATAACCTCGAGGACGTTATTACTCCGAAGAGTAAAATCACAGTAGTTCGCGTAGAAAAGGTTATCGATGTAGTGGAAGACTCTTTAGATTTCGCAGTTGAAAAGAAGCAGGATGCTTCGTTGCAGAAGGGAAAACAAAAAGTAGTGACAACGGGCGAGAAAGGTTCTATTTCTCGAACGTTTGAAGTCGTGAAAGAAAATGGTAAAGAGGTAGCTAGAAATCTAAAAACTGAAAAGGTTCTAAAGGAGCCGAAGAAGCAAGTGGTTGCAGTAGGTACTAAAACTGTTGTGGCAAGTGCAGCGACTGTATCACGTGGTTCAGCAGAGCCAGCTAACGGTAAAGAATTTTATGTTACAGCAACAGCCTATACACCGTATTGTAAGGGATGTTCAGGTACATCTGCCACTGGCATTAATTTACGTTCAGGTGCTGGATTAAAAGTAATTGCGGTAGATCCATCTGTTATTAAGCTTGGCTCAAAAGTATGGGTTGAAGGCTATGGAACAGCGGTAGCTGGGGATACTGGTGGCGCAATTAAGGGTAATAAGATCGATATACTTGTACAATCTGATGCCCAAGCTAGTAAGTGGGGCGTAAAGAAAGTGCGTATAAAAGTATTAAATTAAAAAAATTGTAAAATTAATCAAAATGTATTTTCACTAATTGAGCTTTCCTGTTTTGACTGGCGGGAAAGCTTTTTATCTTTATTTAGTGGACAAAGTTTGTACCTTTTAGAAAGAATGTAAATACTTTGTCCTAGAATACATAACCGTGTATTTCTGTACAATCAAACAGTGCAGTTGTAAAATGGTCTGAAGATAAGGTAGAAAAGAGGAGCCTTTTTGCAAATAAAAGAAATCATTGTGGTTGAAGGAAAAGATGATACAACTGCCATTAAAAGAGCTGTACATGCAGATACTATAGAAACAAATGGATCAGCAATTTCAGAAGAAACGCTGAAGCGAATTCAGCATGCTCAGGATAAAAGAGGTGTCATCGTTTTTACTGATCCTGATTATCCGGGACGGCGAATTCGTGCAATTATAGAAGAGCGTGTGAAAGGGGTTAAGCATGCCTTCTTACCAAAAGCAAAAACAATTGCCAAAAACGGCAAAGGGCTTGGAATTGAGCACGCAGCAGATGAAGATATACGAAAGGCACTCCAACATGTCTATACGCCAAGTAGTATAGAGCCGATAACTGATGACATTACACTAGAGGATTTAATGACAGCACGTTTAATTGGACATCCTCGTGCAAAATATCGTCGGGATCGTCTTGGGGAGCTGTTGAATATTGGCGCAACAAATGGTAAGCAGCTTCACAAAAGATTAAAAATGTTTCAAATTACAGAACAGCAATTTGGTGCGGCTGTCGCACAGCTAGATCAGGAGGAAAACAATGCATAAGGATATTGCAACACCAATTAGAACACAAGAAATTTTAAAAAAATATGGATTTTCATTTAAAAAAAGCTTAGGTCAAAATTTTTTAATAGATCCAAACATTTTAAGAAATATTGTTAGTCATGCAAATTTAACTGAAAATAGTGGTGCAATTGAAGTGGGTCCTGGCATTGGGGCATTGACTGAACACTTAGCTAGAAGTGCAAAAAAGGTCGTATCCTTTGAAATTGATCAACGACTATTACCTGTATTAGAAGATACATTAAGTCCATATAATAATGTGACAATTGTACATTCAGATATTTTAAAGGCAGATGTTGCTAAAATAATTGAGGAAGAGATGCCGGGAATTGAGGATATTATGGTAGTAGCAAATTTGCCGTATTATGTGACGACTCCGATATTATTGAAATTACTAAATGATCGTTTACCGATAAGAGGCTTTGTTGTCATGATGCAAAAGGAGGTTGCAGATCGTATAACGGCCAAACCGGGAACGAAAGAGTATGGTTCTTTATCGATAGCAATCCAATATTATGTGAAGGCTGATATTGCCATGACGGTACCAAAAACTGTATTCATGCCACAGCCTAATGTAGATTCTGCGGTCATTCGCTTAATTAAGCATGATGAACCCCCTGTAAAAGTGATTGATGAGGATTTCTTATTTGTCGTGACACGTGCATCCTTTGTGCAGCGAAGAAAAACAATCTTCAATAATTTACAATCGGGTTTACCAAATGGAAAGCAAAATAAAGAGAAAATTTTAGAGGCTTTAACAGCAGTCAATATAGAGCCAACCCGTCGAGGAGAAACACTTAGCATACAAGAGTTTGGAAAATTAGCAGATGCGCTCTATCCGACATTTGGAAAGTAAGAAATTTTGTTAACATTTTTTCTTACAAGTAAAAAAAACATAATTTTTCATAAAAAATAAGTTGACAATATTTATTCAGGGCTGATAAAATATTATATTTTGTTGACATTTTTGGGCGTATCGCTTATACTGTTTTGTAGTGAGGTGTAAGCGAAAATGCCAAAAACTTTAGCGGACATTAAAAAGTCGTTGGATTGTCATTTGGGTAAACGTTTGCAGTTAAGAGCAAACGGAGGTCGCAAGAAAACGGTCGAGTGTGCAGGGATATTACGTGAGACATATCGTGCTATCTTTGTAGTTGAGCTTGATCAAGAGGACAATACGTGCAAGCGCGTATCGTATAGCTACACAGATATTTTAACTGAAGCAGTAGAGATTACTTTTTTAGACGAAGCAAAGGCTGCTGTCGCAAAATAGTTTCTAGTACTTATTTCTATATTTTGAAACACTCATGTATGTTAAAAACTGCATGAGTGTTTTGCGTTTTTCGGGACATACTAAATTCGTCAGTTGTTAAAGGAGGAGTTTATATGCCTAGAAAAGGTATCATGTCACCTCGATTAAAAGAAGAGATCGCAAAAGAGCTTGGATTTTATGATGTTGTGCAACGAGAAGGCTGGGGCGGCATTAAAGCTCGTGACGCCGGTAATATGGTCAAACGTGCCATAGAAATGGCTGAGCGAGCAAGTAATGAGCAAGACCAAAATAAGTAGACTATTTTTGCTAAAATAGCCAACTTATAAAAAATAATTTCTTTTAGCAGGAATGGAATTTTTCTGCTAACACAACAACACAACTGACGAGAGAGAACCGTTACACCAAATAGGGGTATACGGTTCTTTTTTTTCCATTTTCGCTTTCCCATTATGGTAAAATAAAATGAATAATCTTGTACGTAAGATGATGGGTTGTTGCGAAAGCGAAGAGCTGAAGGAGCGCCAGCCAATAATTGCGACAAAGCATAATTGATAAGTGTAGTTATAAGGGAGGAAGAAAGATGCTTTATGTAAAGGCGCCTGCAAAAATAAATTTAACATTAGATGTACTTTATAAAAGACCAGATAATTATCACGAAGTAGAGATGGTCATGACAACTGTCGATTTAGCAGATCGTATTAGTTTGGAATCCCGAGAAGATGGCACAATAGAAATAATTTCAACTGATAATTTTGTGCCGAATGATCATCGTAATTTTGCTTATCAGGCAGCGCGTCTAATAAAAGATACATACGGCATTGGACAAGGTGTATCCATTACTATAGAAAAAGAAATACCAATTGCAGCAGGTCTTGCAGGGGGCAGTAGTGATGCAGCTGCTACACTAAAGGGGTTGAATGAGCTATGGAATTTAGGGTTATCCATTGATGAATTAGCGGAACTTGGTGCAAAAATTGGATCTGATGTTTCATTTTGTGTCTATGGTGGTACAGCATTAGCCACAGGGCGTGGGGAAAAAATCCGAGAATTGCCTGCACCGCCAAACTGTTGGGTAGTCTTAGCTAAGCCTAAAATAGGTGTTTCTACTGCAGAAGTCTATGGAGGACTAAAGGTTGAAGGATTAGAGCATCCAAATACGAAGCAAATGATTCGTGCTATTGAAATGGAAGATTATGAGCTACTATGTTCATCATTAGGGAATGTTTTGGAAACTGTAACATTTAAGCTACATCCAGAAGTAGTAATGTTAAAGGAACAGATGAAGCGCTTTGGAGCGGATGCAACATTGATGAGCGGAAGCGGTCCTACGGTCTTTGGTCTAGTAGACAGCGAGGCTCGAGTAAGCCGCATTTATAATGGTTTACGTGGTTTTTGTGAAGAAGTATATGCTGTGCGTATTTTAGGTGAACGAAATACGCTTGCTTAAAACCGCAAATTTGTGTTAATTTTACCTATAAATATTCGTGTTTAGGAGAGGGTCGCATGAAATGGAAGCGTAGTGAACGACTAGTGGATATGACGTATTATTTGCTAGAACATCCACATCAGCTGATCCCGCTAACTTATTTTTCTGAATTATATCAATCTGCAAAATCCTCCATTAGTGAAGATTTAACGATTGTAAAAGAAACTTTCGAAGAAAAAGGAATCGGGTTATTGATGACAGTACCGGGCGCTGCAGGAGGAGTAAAGTATATTCCTAAAATGTCCGAGGCTGAGGTACGTTTAGTGATTCAAGATTTAAAGGCAGAACTTGAGCATTCAGATCGTTTGTTACCAGGCGGTTATTTATTTATGACGGACTTACTCGGCAATCCAGATTTGATTAACCGGGTTGGAAAAGTCTTTGCATCGGCATTTGCTGATCAACAAATTGACGTTATTATGACTGTTGCCACAAAAGGGATTTCTATTGCGCATGCTATTGCAAGACATTTAAATGTACCTGTTGTAGTTGTTAGAAGAGATAGTAAAGTAACAGAAGGTTCTACAGTCAGCATTAACTATGTTTCTGGTTCTTCCCGAAGAATTCAGACAATGGTATTATCAAAAAGAAGTATGAAGAGTGGACAACGTGTACTAATTACGGATGACTTTATGAAAGTCGGTGGTACAATGAATGGCATGAAAAATTTACTAGAGGAATTTGATTGTCAGCTGGCAGGTATCGCAGTGCTTGTAGAAGCTGAGCATGCAGATGAAACTTTAGTAGATGATTATTATTCACTCGTTAAGCTTCATGAGGTCAACGAAAAAGACCGTACAATTGCATTAAGTGAAGGTAACTATTTTTCTAAAAGGGGACATGACAAATGAAAGTAGTAGCAACAACAAATGCACCAGCAGCAATCGGACCATATTCGCAAGGGATTATTATAAACGGCATGTTTTATAGCTCTGGCCAAATTCCGCTAACGGCTACCGGTGAATTGGTAGAGGGTGATATTACTATTCAAACAAATCAAGTGTTTGCCAACTTAAAAGCAGTATTAGAAGCTGCAGGCACATCTTTAGATCATGTTGTGAAAACAACAGTTTTTATGAAGGATATGAATGATTTTGTGGCAATGAATGAAGTATATGCAAGTCACTTCGGTAATCATAAACCTGCGCGCTCTGCGGTAGAGGTTGCACGCCTTCCAAAGGATGTAAAAGTAGAAATAGAAGTTATTGCCATCGTTAAATAAGAAACAGTAAAGCTCGCTAAAAGAACAATCTTTTAGCGAGTTTTTTTTAGAGCTGACAAACAATTGTCAAAATTTACGTAAATTAGAGAAAATATTATATTAATAAGTATTCAAATTTTTTAGAAAATTTGATAGACTATGAAAAGGAAAATATTCGGTAATTAAGAATATTATATTTTCATTTAGGCATCTAAGAAGAGAGGTGGTGAGAAAATGGAAGTTACTGATGTAAGATTACGTCGTGTTCAGACGGATGGTCGTATGCGTGCGATTGCTTCCATTACACTCGACAATGAGTTTGTAGTTCATGATATTCGAGTAATTGATGGAAATACTGGATTATTTGTAGCTATGCCAAGTAAACGAACGCCTGACGGAGAATTTAGAGATATTGCGCATCCGATTAATTCTACTACTCGTAATAAAATACAGGAGATTATTTTAAACGAGTATCATAATTCAAGCGAATCAGAAGAGGCCGATAAAGCTGAAGAATTAGAAGGAATTGGCGTTTAGCAAGAAAAATATTATTCAGCAAATGTTTTTTGTATCGAAAGTAAAGCAGCAGATACAGAAGACTCCCACCCTACAGGTCCGAATCGTGTTGGCCCTCATGAGGCCTGGGCACAATTTAAAATCCGGACGCAATTACGCCAAGGCGAAATTGATCAAAGGACCTGCTGTGTAAAGTTTGGAGCAATTAAAGGATCACACGATTTACCAAATCGCCTAACTGCCCCAAATTCAGCATATTACTGGTGAAAAATTATTATTAAGAACTCTTCTTATTCGGAGAGTTCTTTTTATTTGTAAATAAGAAAAATACAGTAGTTTATGGACATACATATAAACAATCGAGCATAAGGTGCATTTGATTTAGGAATTCATCTTTTTGTCAAGTCTACATACCTTGAAAATAGATGAATTTTGCTATATAGTCATAAGAGAAAATGAGCGTATTGGAGGACTTACAGATGAGCAACATTTTTGCTGTCATTTTGGCTGCAGGTCAAGGTACACGTATGAAGTCCAAATTATATAAAGTGCTCCATCCAGTATGTGGGAAGCCAATGGTTCAACATGTGGTGGATCATATTCAAACGTTAGATGTTAATCGCATCGTAACGGTCGTAGGACATGGTGCTGAAAAAGTACAACAACAGCTTGGTGATAAAAGTGAATATGTTTTACAAGCAGAACAACTAGGGACTGCACACGCTGTTCAACAAGCGGAGGCTATTTTAGGTAGTGAAGAGGGAACAACATTAGTTGTTTGTGGTGATACGCCGCTAATTCGCCCTGAAACAATGCAAGCATTATTTGAGCATCATCAAGCAAAGGGTGCCAAAGCAACCATTTTAACTGCAATCGCGGATAATCCAACAGGTTATGGTCGCATTTTACGTGGCGATAATGGACAAGTGGAGCAAATTGTTGAACAAAAGGATGCTTCAACAGAGCAGCAATTAGTAAAAGAAATTAATACTGGCACATATTGTTTTGATAACAAAGCGTTATTTGAGACGTTAAAACTTGTGAAAAATGACAATGCCCAAGGTGAGTATTATTTACCTGATGTCATTGAAATATTACAAAAGCAAGGCGAGATTGTTGAAGCGTATGTAACGGAAGATTTCGAGGAAACACTTGGTGTCAATGATCGTGTTGCTTTATCGCAAGCAGAGACATTGATGCGTGCAAGAATTAATGAGCAGCATATGCGTAATGGTGTATCTATTATTAATCCAGAAGCAACGTATATTAGTGCAGATGCAGTGATTGGTCGTGATACGGTTATTCAACCAGGCTCTATGATCGAAGGGAAGACAGTAATTGGAGAGGACTGTCTAATTGGTCCTAACACTCAAATTATAGATAGCCGCATTGGCGATCGTACAACAGTACATTCTTCTGTTGTGCGTGAAAGCGCTGTAGCAGAAGACACAGCCATTGGACCGTTTGCAAATATTCGACCACTTTCTACTATTGGTAGCCATGTGAAAATTGGTAACTTTGTAGAAGTGAAGAAAAGTAATCTAGGGAATGACACAAAAGTATCGCACTTAAGCTATATTGGCGATGCGGAAATTGGTAACAATGTTAATATTGGTTGTGGTTCCATTACTGTCAACTATGACGGAAAAAATAAGTTCCAAACAATTATTGAAGATGATGTATTTGTAGGATGTAATACTAACTTAGTAGCACCAGTCAAAGTTGGAAAAGGTTCATTTATTGCAGCAGGATCTACAATTACAAAAGAAGTTCCTGAAGACGCACTTGCAATTGCTCGTGCAAGACAAGAAAACAAACCGAATTATGTAAGCAAATTAAATTCAAAATAATTATCAACTAAACAGGAGGCCATCATGCCGTATCATTATGCAAACTCACAATTAAAAATATTTTCACTTAATTCCAATAATCCACTTGCTCAAGAAATCGCGCAAGAAATGGGTGTAGAATTAGGTAAATCTTCTGTTAAGCACTTCAGCGATGGAGAGATTCAAATTAGCATTGAAGAAAGTATTCGTGGTTGTGATGTGTTTATCGTGCAATCAACTTCTGCACCAGTAAACGAACATTTAATGGAGCTTTTAATTATGGTGGATGCAGTTAAACGTGCATCTGCTCGTACAGTAAACGTCGTAATGCCTTATTATGGTTATGCACGCCAAGATCGTAAAGCAAAAGCGCGCGAGCCAATTACAGCTAAATTAGTGGCAAACTTACTTGAAACAGCTGGTGCAACACGTGTTATCGTTTTAGATCTACACGCACCTCAAATTCAAGGTTTCTTCGATATCTTGATCGACCACTTAATGGCGGTACCTTTATTATCTGATTACTTCAAATCAAAAGGTATTCCAGCGGATGAAATTGTAGTAGTTTCTCCAGATCATGGTGGTGTAACACGTGCTCGTAAAATGGCAGAACGTTTAAAAGCACCGATTGCGATTATTGACAAACGTCGTCCAAAACCAAACGTTGCAGAAGTAATGAACATTGTTGGTAATGTTGATGGTAAAGTGGCAATCTTGATTGATGATATTATTGACACAGCGGGAACGATTACGATTGGTGCAGATGCATTACGTGCTGCTGGTGCGAAGGAAGTTTATGCTTGCTGCTCTCACCCAGTACTATCCGGCCCAGCTATTGAACGTATCGAAAACTCTGCAATCAAAGAATTGGTTGTAACAAATACAATCCAGCTTGCTGAAGAGAAAAAGTCGCCAAAAATTACAGAGCTTTCTGTAGCTAAATTAATGGCTGATGCAATTTCTCGTGTCTATGAAAACAAATCTGTAAGTACTCTATTTGATTAATAAATATATGGCTAAATAAAGAACAAATCTATCTTCACGGGTAGATTTGTTTTTTTATAGGCGTCTTTTGTGTGAATTTTCTTATAAAAGGGTATAATGGTAATTGTGACTTAATAATATTTCACGACTTACAAAGAGAGAAGTGAATATTATTATAGCCTTCAACAAATGTCATGGGTACCTTTTAAATGTAGTGACATTCGTAGTAAGGCGTAAATAATTTTTCTTGGAAGGGGAAGATATAGATATGAGTACAGTATTAAGTGTTACAAAGCGCGAAGCTGGGCATCGTTCGACTTTAACCCAACTTAGAAAAGGGGGAGCCATTCCTGCGGTTATTTACGGCTATAATTTAGATTCGACCCCAATTTCTATTTCAGCAAAGGAATTCAAAAAATCCATTCAAAAAAATGGACAAAACAGTGTGTTCTCGATGGAGTTAGAAGGGAAAAAAGTAAATGTTGTTGTGTCAGAAATCCAACAATGCTCTTTAAAAGATGAAGTGAACCATGTTGATTTTCTTGCCATTAATATGTCTGAAGCATTAGAAGCAGATATCCCTATTAAACTAGTTGGGGAGTCAATTGGTGTCAGCGAGGGCGGCATTTTGATGCAGCCTAATTTAGAGATAAAAATTAAAGTAAAACCGGCTGAATTGCCTGAAGTAATTGAAATTGATATTACGAATCTTAAAATTGGCGAAACCATCACAGTTGCTGAAATTCGTGAAAGTATTGGTTTTGATGTTGTTAGTGAAGATGATCATATTTTGGTCACACTTATGGCTCCGGCTACTATTGAAACTACAGAAGAAGAACAAGAATAACAATATATTGCTAAGGCTATTAAAGAGGCTAAACTTCTTTAATAGCCTTTTTTATCTTCATTCAGCAAATGTTTTTGTATCGAAAGCATAGCGGCTTTGCGCGTAAGTGTAGGGGGCAGATACAGAAGACTCCCATCTCTACAGATGATGAGATAAATGTGGTTTTGGCTCCTTTCAGTGGTAATCAAACATCTACTGAATGAAGATAAAGCCTGGCAGATATCACGGATTTTCAAAGGAATGAATTGTGCAGGCACAATTCAAAAACCGGACGCAATTACGCTAAGGCGAAATTGACATGTTGTTGAAATACTATTATGTCAATGAATCAAGGTGACAAATTAAAAGTATAGTCCTTTTTCAAAACGAGGGGTTGATCTCCGTTCCGACTGAGTGCTTTCCTGGGGGCGTCCGATGAGCCGCTTCACTCGCTCACTGCTCGCTCCAGGGTCTCATCTGTAACGCTGAATCCCCGAGGAGTCACTCAGTCTACACTCCAATCAACCACTGCTCATAGTATTTCTTCTGGCATTTCACACAAATTAATAGTGATAAATTTGAAGTCTTAGCCATCACTATATTGTGCAAAAATGGAGCTTTGATAACATTTTTCTATGTGAATGCAGAGCGACAGTAATAAGTGGCTTTATGTAAAGTGAAAAAGTAGTTTTATGCATAAAATGTAGGTTACAACTATAGAAGAATTGTACCACTATTCTATCTATTTAATGATAGTAAGTAATATACTTTTACTTTACTTTTAAGGGAAGAAAATATTTAAAGTTCTACACTATTGCTGATTGGAGTGCAAGGCTACTCGACTCCCGTGGGATAGCGAGACAGATGAGACCCTGCACGGAGCGTCAGCGCAGGAAGCGGCTCGTCGCTCGCCCACAGGAAAGCGAGTAGCCTGAAACGGAAATCATCTTCATTTTGACTAAATATTCACAAAGGTATCCTTGACCATTTAGTTTTTTAACACTATGGCAATTACGCTAAGGCGAAATTGATTTTAAATATTTTATATGCAAGAATGTACAAAATGCTTTCTTAGTGCACGATATGGTAAAATAATGACTATTAGATGGAAAAGAAGAGAGGTACTTATGAAAATTATTGTTGGGTTAGGGAATCCAGGTAAACCTTATGAACATACAAGACATAATATTGGCTTTGATATTATTGATGCAATAGCTGAAAAATGGGGTGCACCTTTAACAAATTCAAAATTTAATGGCATGTATGCCACTGTACATCGTCCAGAAGGAAAGGTTCTACTTGTTAAGCCTTTAACATATATGAATTTATCAGGGGAATGTGTTGGACCTCTTATGAATTATTTTAATATTGATGTGGAAAACTTAATTGTTATCTATGATGATTTAGATTTAGAAACAGGTAAATTGCGCCTTCGTCAAAAAGGTAGTGCGGGTGGACATAACGGAATTAAGTCATTGATTCATCATTTAGGCACACAAGAGTTTAATCGTATTCGTGTTGGGGTGAGTCGCCCACCTGCTGGTATGAAGGTCGCAGATTATGTGTTGTCAAAATTTTCGAAAGAAGACCAAGGTGCCATTGAGAACGCTATTGAGAAGTGTGTAAATGCTGTTGAAGCATCTCTTACAAAGCCATTTCTTGATGTCATGAACCATTTTAACGGATAACCAAATATCAAAGGTGGTATTATTGATAGTCTCCAACACAAAGCGAAGATTATTCTTTTATGTTTGTGAATATTGTATGGTGCATAATCCTTTTTAGAAATGTCTATACTTTAAGTAGTAAGTTGCTTAAAGGAGGATGATTTGGAGATGTCAGTTCGCTATCGATGTCGGCATTGTGAAGTAGAAATAGGGACACTCCCATTTGATGCAGATGATACAATTCGAAAGCTGCATATTTTCGAATTGGGAGAAGCGGATGATTATGTTGAGAAAGACCAACATGGACACACGACTGTGCACTGCATTTGTGAGCAATGTGAGGATTCGCTGAGACAATATCCAGATTATCATGCACTCAATAAATGGATTCAATAATTGGAGAGATGCTTTGACGCACATTGTGTGCGTTCAAAGCTTTTTCCGTTTAATATAATGAACAAAAAATTGATACGTATTATCGTACTAGATTCATAGTATATGGCGATAGAATTACGGCTGAAAGGAGCTTTTGACTGTGGAAGTTTTACGACAGTTAGTGTCGCAGGACAAACATATTACATCATTTTTACAGGAGATTCAGAGCGGTCATACTGCAGCACAGCTTATTACAGGACTAACAGGAAGCGCACGCCCAGTAATGGTCGATGCGTTATTCGAATATGTACAAAAGCCGATCTATATAGTTTCTCCAAATTTATTGCAAGCACAAAAGATGGTTGATGAGCTTGCTGGAATTTTAGGTGAAGAATATGTTCATTATTATCCTGCTGATGAATTTATTGCTGCAGATTTATCTGTAGCGTCACCCGAGTTACGTGCAGAACGTATAGCTACACTTGATTGTCTAGCTAGAGGTAAAAAGGCTGTTTATGTAATACCAGTTGCAGGCTTACGTAAAATGATGCAGCCAAAAGAGCATTGGCTACAGTACTATTTACAAACTGCAATAGGAGAAGATATTCAAATTGATGAGTGGCTACAAACATTAGTGGAAATGGGATACGTCCGCAATTCAATGGTGACAACACCTGGTGAATTTGCGTTACGTGGTGGTATTTTAGATATTTACCCTCCATATTTAGAGTCCCCAATTCGTATTGAGTTATTCGATACAGAGGTGGATTCAATTCGAACATTTTCAGCAGATGATCAGCGATCCATTGATAAATTACAAACAATCCGCATCCTCCCTGCTTCAGAAGCAATTTTAACGAGGGAAGAAAGAATGGCATTGGCTGGTCGCCTAGAAACCGCTTTAGCAACAAGCCTAAAGAAGGTTAAAAAACAGGAAACAAAAGAGCTACTGTATCAGCATATTCAATATGATATTGAGTTGTTACAGCAGGGGAACTTACCGGACTATGTAAACAAATATGGTTCGTTGTTGTATGAGAAAACTGCGTATCTGGGAGATTACTTTGCTCATGATGGAATCGTGTTATTTGATGAGCTTGGTCGTATTCAAGAAGTTATGGATGCTTGGGAACGTGAAGAGGATGAATGGTTTTTATCGTTAATTGAAGAAGGTAAGATGGTTCATGATGTAAAGCCAGCTTTCTCCTTAAAAGAAATTTTGGCAATGCTGTCACAGCAAAAATTGTATTTCTCCTTATTTTCTCGAACATTTGCAGGAGTAACATTTAATAAGACAACGAATTTTTCTTGTAAGCCAATGCAACAGTTTCATGGGCAAATGGCATTGTTACAAAGTGAGGTTGAACGTTGGTTACTTGGTAAATTTACAGTACTTATCGTTGCTCGAGATAAAGAGCGTGTTAAACGCGTTCAGCAGATGCTAGAGGAATATGATATTCATACAGTAAATGGTAAGCCGACTGAGCCAGGTATCTATATTGTAGATGGTACACTTTCTAGTGGGTTTGAGCTACCTCTACAACGATTAGCCATTGTGACGGAGGATGAGCTTTTTAAGCAGCAGGTAAAGAAAAAAGCACGTCCTCAAAAAATGACCAATGCAGAACGTATTAAAAGCTATACTGAAATTAAAGCTGGTGACTACGTTGTCCATGTTCATCACGGTATTGGTAAATATATAGGTGTAGAAACCTTAGAGGTAAATGGTACACATAAAGATTATTTACACATTCGCTATCGAGCTGATGATAAATTATATGTGCCAGTAGAGCAAATCGATTTGATTCAAAAATATGTGGCATCTGAAGACCGTGAACCGAAGCTACATAAACTTGGTGGGGCAGAATGGAAAAAGACCAAAGCTAAGGTATCCTCTGCTGTGCAGGATATTGCTGATGATTTGATAAAGCTCTACGCGAAACGTGAAGCAGAGAAGGGACATTCATTTGCTCCTGACAATGATGATCAACGAAATTTTGAAGCTTCCTTCCCTTATGAAGAAACAGAGGATCAATTACGTTCCATTGTTGAAGTTAAGCGTGATATGGAGCGTGAACGCCCTATGGACCGACTTGTATGTGGTGACGTGGGCTATGGTAAAACAGAGGTTGCTATTCGGGCTGCGTTTAAAGCGATACAGGATGGAAAACAAGTAGCCTTTCTTGTACCTACAACAATTTTGGCTCAGCAACATTACGAAACAATTCGTGAGCGCTTCCAGGACTTTGCGATAAATGTTGGTCTCCTATCTCGTTTCCGTACAAAAAAAGAACAAACTGCAACGCTAAAGGGATTAAAGGAAGGGCAAGTTGATATTGTAATAGGTACACACCGAATTTTATCGAAAGATTTAATGTTTCAAGACCTTGGACTGCTTATTGTCGATGAGGAGCAGCGTTTTGGTGTAACTCATAAGGAAAAGATTAAACAGTTAAAAACAAATGTAGATGTTTTAACACTTACTGCTACACCAATTCCAAGAACGCTGCATATGTCAATGGTAGGTGTTCGTGATTTATCTGTCATTGAAACGCCTCCAGCCAATCGTTTTCCTGTCCAAACGTATGTAATGGAGCATAGTGGGGCATTAGTACGTGAAGCCATTGAACGAGAAATGGCACGTGGAGGGCAAGTGTTCTATTTATACAATCGTGTAGAGGACATGGCTCGAAAAGTTGAAGAAATTCAAGTACTTGTACCAGAAGCACGTGTAGGACATGCACATGGTAAGATGACAGAATCAGAGCTAGAGTCCGTAATATTAGCCTTTTTAGAAGGTGACTATGATGTTCTTGTAACAACGACAATTATTGAGACGGGCGTCGATATACCGAATGTAAATACATTGATTGTGCATGATGCTGACCGAATGGGCTTGGCACAGCTCTATCAATTGCGTGGACGTGTAGGTCGTTCCAATAGGGTAGCTTATGCATACTTTATGTATCAACGTGATAAGGTTTTAACAGACGTGGCGGAGCAGCGATTACAGGCAATTAAAGAATTTACAGAGCTTGGGTCAGGCTTTAAAATTGCAATGCGAGATTTATCTATCCGAGGTGCTGGGAACTTACTAGGAGCCCAGCAGCATGGCTTTATCGATTCAGTAGGCTTTGATTTATATTCACAAATGCTAGAAGAAGCAATTGCAGAACGTCAAACAGGTGTGAAAAAAGAAGAAAGACCTGATATTGAAATTTTAGTAAGTGTTGATGCGTATATACCCGATGTCTACATTCCAGATGGCTATCAAAAAATTCAAATGTATAAACGTATTAAAGCGATGGATCAGGTGGAAGAATATCATGAAATCTTTGAGGAATTAGAAGACCGATTTGGAGATCTTCCGATTGAGACGGAGCGCTTACTAAAAATTGCACGTATGAAGGTATGGGGCTTAAATGCGGGTGTAATGTCAGTAAAGGAGAAGCAAAAAATTATTACCATTTTATTATCAGAGGAAGGTACAGCAAATGTCGATGGTGGTAAAATTGTGGAGCAATCCATGAAATTTGAACGTGCTGTTGGCTTTGGTATGGATAACATGCAATTGAAATTAACAATTGATGAACGAAAGTGCGGAAAATATCTGCCTTTTGATATTTTAGAAGAATTGATGCAAATGATCTTTAATGCAAAAAAACAACCTTAAAAGAAAAGCTGATTGTATCTTACATAGGATAACAATCAGCTTTTCTTTAATGAGTTCAAATTTTTTCAATAATCACTAATAGAAAGTTATGCAAATGGTTATTCTAAGGTAAGATGATTAAGGTTAAATTCTACATGCAAATAGCCTTTTAAGCATGATTTTAAGGTTTTTGGGAAATGTTGTTGGCTGTGAAATCCTTTTTCTTCAGTTTTTGCATAGATTGTTTTATAAAAAACCATACTATAGTTGAATAAAAATTTCATTGTAGCGAAAGCGAGGCATTAAGAATGAAGGCAACAGGAATTGTTCGTCGTATTGATGATTTAGGGCGTGTGGTTATTCCAAAAGAAATTCGTAGGACGCTACGTATTCGTGAGGGTGACCCGCTAGAAATTTATACAGATCGTGAAGGCGAAGTCATTTTAAAGAAATATTCTCCTATTAATGATTTGGGGGAATTTGCAAGAGAGTATGTTGAAACATTGTATGAAACGTTAGGTACTCCTGCATTTGTAACCGATCGAGATGAAGTAATCGCTGTGGCAGGTATCGGTAAAAAAGAATACATTAATCGTCGCATTACCTCCTTTGCAGAAGGTTTTATGGACGAGCGTTCAACAAAAATAGAAAAAATGGAAACAACTATCGAGATTGTTCCTGGACAATATGAGCAAGTAAAGTCATATTGTGCAACACCTATAATGGTAAATGGTGATCCGATCGGCTGTATTATCGTTTTATCAAAAGTACACTTTGTAGGCGAAGTAGAAGTAAAAGTTGTCGAAACGGCTGCAAACTTCTTAGCTAAACAAATGAATAGTTAGTTGAAATGTAAAGTTATTGCGCTGACCTTTTTTGGGCTGAACAATAACTTTTTTTTGTACATAGGATTTATGTCGATAATAAAAAGTGATGCTATCGGGCGCGTCAAACTTTTGAGATATGCTATACTAATGGCATTGTTAAAGAAGGAAAGAGGGCAATTTATGTCGGAACGTTTTGGCATGAAAAGCTACATGAAGGGTGCGGCCCTACTTACAATTGCAGCTCTTATAGTAAAGGTTCTTAGTGCAATTTATCGTGTGCCTTTTCAAAATCTTGTTGGGGATGAAGGCTTTTATATTTACCAGCAAGTGTATCCGGTTATTTCCATTTTTGTCGTATGGACATCTAGTGGCTTTGCAGTAGCCATTTCTAAGATGCTTGCAGACAATGATTGTATTGTGGACCCACTGGAGCGGAATAAAAAAAGAAACAGTATTATGCGTATAGTTTTTAGATATTTAACAGTATTATCATTGTTGTTCTTTGCAGCTTTGTTTGGTGGGGCAGATATGATTGCGCAGTTAATGGGTGATACCAAGCTTGCGCCTTTAATACGGACAGGTTCATTTATAGTACTTGTTATGCCAGCTCTTGCTGTTTTAAAAGGGGGCTTCCAATCAAGGGGAATTATGGAGCCGATAGCCTATGCACAGGTGCTAGAGCAAGCTGTCAGAGTATCTGTTATTTTAGCAGGTACATTTATGATAATGGCGACGACAAAATCGCTATATGGTGCTGGACAAATGGCTATAATAGGTACTGTCGTTGGTGAAGTTGTAGGTTTTATTGTGTTAGCATTTATCTTTAAAAAAAGATTTGGATTATTAAAAGATAAGCAATTACAGCAGCGTTTCGCAGGCTATCCAATTATTAAAGAGGTTACACTGCTCAGCCTAAGTGTTAGTATGAGTGGCTTGTTATTGCTTGGCTATCAATTAGTTGATTCCTTTACAATTTATTCATTGTTATTAGATAGTGGCATGGATCAAACAATGGCTAAGGAAACAAAAGGTATTTATGATCGTGGTCAACCATTGGTTCAGTTAGGCGTCATTATTGCATCTTCACTTTCATTGGCAATTGTGCCACTCGTTGCACATATGTCTAAGAAAAAGGAAGGGCGTAATGCCATCCCATTTATACAGCTAACATATAGAGCATCAGTACTATTTGGAGGAGCAGCATCTTTAGGTTTAGTGCTGGTTATGCCCTATATAAATGAAATGCTCTTTAAAACGGACGCTCTGTCAGAAGTACTCATGGTATATGTATTACAAATCGTTCCTTTGTCAATTATTTTGACTTTCACAGCTATTTTGCAAGGCTACGGAAAATTAAAAAAGCCAGCTATATTTTTAATAATTGGTTTTAACTTAAAAATAATATTGAACATGCTGACTATACGGTTGTTTGGGGTTTTAGGAGCAGCCGTTGCTAACAATGTGGGATTATTGTTTACAGCCCTAATGCTTGTCTTCTATTTGAAGAAAATGACAGCAGTGCAATTAGCACCTCGCAGTTTTTATAAAAAATTTGGCATTGCAGCAATCTCTATGACGGCTGTGGTAATACTTTGGCTACAGCTAGTACCAGCATTGCTACACCCCTTTTTATCGCCTCGAATGGTGGCAGTGATAGCTGGATTCTCAGCGGTGAGTATTGGTGCGTTTGTGATGATGACAGTGATTGCTAAGCTACGAGTGTTAGCAGAAAAAGAATGGTATTTATTACCGTTTGGGCGTAGAATGGCTGTTTATCAGTTATGGTTAAATCGGAAGAAGTAGGTGGATTAATTGAAAACTTTAACAGTGATTGGCTTGGGGGCAGGGGATTTTGATCAGCTACAAATGGGCGTTTATAAAAAATTAAAGGCAGCAAAAAAATTATTTGTTCGTACAGTGGATCATCCTGTACTAGAGGCATTGTCGGCAGAGGGCTTACAGTTTGAAAGCTTTGATGCTGTATATGAAAAACATAGTTCATTCCAGCCTGTATATGAAGAAATTGTAGAAAGGCTTGTGGAGGCAACAACATTTGGAGATGTTATGTACGCTGTTCCGGGTCACCCACTTGTTGCTGAGCAAACGGTACAATTACTGATTGCTGCATCAGATACTGGAAGAATAAATTTAGTCATCGAGGGTGGACAAAGCTTCTTAGATCCAATCTTTGGGGCATTGAAAATTGACCCAATTGAAGGCTTTCAACTGCTTGATGGCACTAGCTTTTCGATGCACGACATCAACATGCGTCAACATATTTTAATTGCCCAAGTATATGACACATTCAGTGCCTCTGAAGTTAAGCTTACGTTGATGGAAAAATATGATGATGAATACCCTGTTACAGTGGTGACAGCCGCAGGATCTTCACAAGAAAAATTGATAACCGTCCCACTTTACGAGCTTGATCAAAGTGTTGAGGTGAATAATTTAACAACGGTTTATGTGCCACCAGTAAAATCACAGGAAGAGGCATTGCGAGATTGGTCAACATTTAGGCAAATTATCGCTACGCTAAGAGGTCCAAACGGCTGTCCGTGGGACCAAAAGCAAACACATGAATCCCTGAAAAAATATTTACTTGAAGAAGCCCATGAATATTTGGCAGCTGTGGATGCAGAGGATGACTTTGCGATGATTGAGGAGCTTGGAGATGTATTATTACAAGTATTTTTACATGCACAAATAGGAGAAGATCAGGGCTACTTTACACTGGAAGATGTTTTAGCTTCTATTAGTGAAAAGATGATTCGTCGCCATCCACATGTTTTTGGAGATGTTTCTGTAGAAGATGCGGAAGGTGTCGTAACCAATTGGGAAGCTATAAAAGCACAGGAGAAGGGTGAGAGCGATAAGCCACTATTAGAAGAAGAATATAGGTCATCGTCTGCCCTTCAAACGGCTTTTAATTATCAAAAAAGAGCAGCAAAAGTAGGTTTCGACTGGCCTGATGTGGATGGTGCCTGGAACAAATTTTCAGAGGAATGGCATGAATTTCGTCAGGAAGTGACAAAAGGTACAAATGCGTCACGTCTTGATGAGTTTGGAGATGTATTATTCACACTTGTAAATTTAGCACGTTTTTATAAGCTATCTCCAGAAGAGGCAATGTTACATGCGAATGAGAAGTTTGCGAGACGATTTGGTTATGTTGAAAAGAGGGTAAAAGAAAGCGGAAAGCCTTTTTCTGAGTATACTTTAGAACAATTAGATGCTTTCTGGAATGAAGCTAAGCAGATAGAAAAGGAGTAAATTATGAGATTAGATAAATTTTTAAAAGTATCGCGTTTAATTAAGCGCCGTACACTAGCGAAAGAAGTGGCGGACCAAGGTCGAATTACGATAAATGGAAAGGTCGCAAAAGCAAGTAGTACAGTAAAAGCTGGTGATGAGCTAGCGATTCGTTTTGGGCAAAAAATTGTCACTGCACGTGTTGATGAATTACGAGACACTGTTAAAAAAGAAGACGCTGCGAAAATGTTTACGATATTAAAAGAGGAGCGTTTGGATAAAATAGAGCCAGAGTTTATTGATGATGAAGAATAATTGAATGAAAGAAGTTATTATTTCTGAATTCCTCCTTAGTAGTAGATAACTTTTATAAAGTTGTCATGCTTTGAAGGTTGTCCGCATAAAGTGAACAGAAGCTAGGACGACTAAAGGAGGAAGAAAATGACGCTACATCAAGAAAGTAATCGTTACACAATTCCATCTGGAGAACATATTTTAACGATTCGTAATCGTAAAAGAATGGACATGACTTCTGTAAAATCAATTGAACGCTTTGATCAGGAAGAATTTTTCATCAAGACGTCCCAAGGGCATTTGTTAATCCGTGGAGAGGAACTGCATATCGTTCATTTAGATGTTGATAAAGGACTATTGACACTTGAAGGAACTGTAAAAACCCTACAGTATGACGAGGAAGAAAGTGGCTTCTCGAAAGGTTTCCTTCATAGATTGTTTGGATGATTGTTAGTGAACAATTTGTTCAGCTATTAGTCATGGTTTTGAGCGGTATAGCAGTTGGTTTTATAATTGATAGTGTTAGGCTCATTGTTTTTTCAACTCCAAAAAGGTCAAGCCTTCGAAAGTGGATGATGGTATTTGAATTACTTACTTGGATTCTACTGGGGGTGCTGACATATTATTTACTATTTTGGCTGAAAGATGGCGCTTGGCGGGCTTATGACCCGCTAGCGCAAATTGCTGGAATTTTTTTGTATCAAACGTTTTTTCAAACTTTCTTACGTTTCATAGCAAGGGTTTTGGTAAATATAACATGGAGACCCTTCTGGTTCATCGTACGATTAATAATCGCCATTATTCGACAAATACTGAAAATAATTATAAATGTTTGTATGTTTGTTTTAAGACCTTTTGTCAAAATTTATTCGTATTTGTCCAACACTTTTTTAAAAAAATTTAAATTTATCAAGTATAATAAGAAACAACAATAATTTTCGGAGGTGCGGGCATGACTAAACGTCATTCATCAAATGATGACCAACGAAACTTTACTAAGCTTGATAATGACTATGTCCGTAACACGGATAAAGCCATTAATCGTAAAAAACAAGCTCGGAAACGAAAAATACGCCGTATTGTCTTTTTTGCGATTGTACCAGTCGTTATTATCGCCTTTCTCGTTAATATACTTTTCCATCAAAATGAAATTTTAGCTGAAAAAGAGAAGAAAAAGGACGAAGCGAATCAGCATCTTACAGAATTAAAAGATGAACGAGATTCATTAAATCTTAAAATTAAGCAATTAGAAGATGATGAATATATCGCAAAGATGTTACGTAAAGAGTATTTCTTATCCGAAAAAGGTGAAATTATTTTCATTATTCCTGAGAAGAAGGATAAAAAAGACGACTGAAGAGCTATGTATTGTTGACACACTTTTATTGTTATATATAATGAAAAGAGAAACTTATTGTAGTAAAAAGTTTGATTAAATTGATTACATGGCTCAAAAGAGTCGCTTAATTTTTAAGGAGGAGCATTTTTTTTATGTCAATTGAAGTAGGCAGCAAGGTACAAGGTAAAGTAACAGGAATCACAAATTTTGGAGCATTCGTTGAGCTGCCAGATGGCAAAACAGGCTTAGTTCACATCAGTGAAGTTGCTGACAATTATGTAAAAGATATCAATGAGCATCTAAAAGTTGGAGATGAAGTTGAAGTAAAAGTGATGAATGTTGAAGCGGATGGAAAGATTGGTCTTTCAATTCGTAAAGCAAAGCCTCAAGTTGAGAGACCAGAGCGTCCTCAACGCCCACGTCGTGACAATCGTTCTAACGATCGCAACGAGCGCCACCAGCCAAAAGAGAATTTTGAGCAGAAAATGGCACGTTTCTTAAAAGATAGTGATGAGCGTCTAGCAACGCTTAAACGTGCTACAGAGTCAAAACGCGGTGGTCGTGGAGCTAGAAGAGGGTAGTTTGCTGACTGTTTTAATCGTAGAAAAAGTGTATGAAATAGAGTTGGGATTAGCTTTTTAAAAGAGCTGATCCTTTTTTTGTTTATTTAAAAAGAATCCATTATTTTAACAAAATGATGGATACTTAAAATTAGTGCAAGAATAAACAAACTGCACCCTCATCGTTTCCTCAATAACGAGAGTGATACTTAGGTTTCTGTTTTTTTATAATGTTGAAGTTGGCCTTTTTTTCTTTTTAAGTGTTGATACGGTTGCTTCTTCCACAGTAGTCTCAGAGGATTTATCAGTAGGCCTTACTATCATTTTTACAAGTAATAGAACACCGTAAGCACTTACGGCTAGTCCAGTAAGGAGTAAAAATATCTGTACGACAAATGGTAAATTAATAAGGATAGATATAAGAATAATCATGGAGCCACTACCACAAATTAAAGCGGCTTTTGTTAATGAACTCAAAGGATTAACCTCCTAATATCATGTTCTATTCTCTCTATAGTATGCCATATTATTAGGAGGCAGGGATAGAGGAAATCGGTAATTTCTACAATTCTAATATAACTAAATGCTTTTATATCACAGTTTTTCTAATCTCAAAAAAGGCGCCTCAGAAAATAATCTGAGACGCCTTTTTATGATGACCCCTACGGGATTCGAACCCGTGTTACCGCCGTGAAAGGGCGGTGTCTTAACCACTTGACCAAGGGGCCTCTCTATGGTGGCGGCCGAGGGGATCGAACCCCCGACCTTACGGGTATGAACCGTACGCTCTAGCCAGCTGAGCTAGGCCGCCAAAAATAAATATGGAGCGGAAGACGAGGTTCGAACTCGCGACCCCCACCTTGGCAAGGTGGTGTTCTACCACTGAACTACTTCCGCAAACTCTTAAAGCAACAAATTAAATAATACAAGCCTTTATCACTAGTGTCAAGTAGCTTTATAAAAAATATTAATAAATATGCATCTTTCTTAACAAAATAAAATTGATTTAAAATTTGTAATGTAAAAAGCTATAGTTATGAAGGATTTATATTTATAAGTGGGAATTTTAGCAAATATTTTGTTCTTAAGTAGAAACGTATCAGCGTAAATTCTGACCATTATATTTATGACGAAAAGTGGAAAAACATTGAAAATCAAAGATTAATTGCGGTACCTAATCCTATGGTTGCTAAGATTTAAAGGTCTGAAAACAATTTGTGGTGATGATTTAATTTTAATAAAAAAACAGATTATCGTTAAAGTAGCTAAAATTTTTGTAGAGATTGCTGCCATTTCCCGTATTTATGCATATGTATTCGTCGAAATTTTAAAAATTTTTCTTGTCACCGTCAGACAATCTTTCCACGCATAATTTTTTATAATAACCGAAAGTGTGGAAAGGGGATAGTGAAATGACAAGTATTGAGTGGTTTGACACAGCAAACGTAGCTGATCATAAATTAGGAGTAAAAAGAAGGCAGTTGTTTATTGGCTCTTTATTTTTTATAACATCCTTTTTTTTAGCTCAGTCTGTTGTATTTGAAGCAGCTGTACCTTTCTCGGTTCCTTTTTGGGCAATTATACGAACGAAGTATAAGGAGTATGCTAAATATGTTTTATTTGGTGGCTTAATTGGGGGATTCTTTCTTGGTTTTGGACAGGTTGTTATTTTAGCCTTACAAATTGCCATGTATGAGTGTATCATACGTTTTCGGTACTGGAAGCTTCCTCAAAGTATCTCAGTTGCATTAGCCATATCGCTTGTTCAAATGATATGGCAGGGGGTCATGCATCAGGGTTTACCTCCCATGCTTGTACAATTTTATGTTGGCTGTGAAGCTGCATTAGCACTTATTATGACTCTTTTTATGCAAGTCCTTTTTGTTAATTCCTATGAATGGTTTACAAGTCATTGGACATATGAAAAGCTTGGTTCTGGATTAGTGGTTTTTGCCGCCATGCTTACTGGAATGCAAACAGTTGTAATTAGTTATTTTTCTCTGCCTATTTTTTTATTACAGCTATTTATATGCTTTGGTGCATTAGTGGGAAGTGTACCATTAGCAACTGTAATTGGAGCAGTGCTTGGAACGCTCATAGGTGTTGCAAAGCTGTCTTTTACCGGTATGCTTTCGGTTGCTACGTTAACTGGACTGTGTGCAGGAATGGGGGCACGTGCAGGGCGCTTTGGAGTGGCGATTGGTAGCATCTTACCAAGTGTATTTTTTTTATTTTATGACGCAACATTACCATTAGATAGCGTTTATTTTACATCCATTGTTGTAGGTAGTATCGCATTTCTAACCATTCCCAGAAAGTATTCTGATAAGGTAAGGGACAAGCTATTCCCACAGCGAGAGGAGATCCTACTCGCCCGTCAAAATTGGTTAACGGAGCATGTCACTTATAAATTAGAGCATTTTCAACATTTCGTACAATTCATGAAAGAACTTGTGTTTGAGCGCTTTATGACAACTCCTGTTGAGGCTTCTAAGGAAGTGTCACCAATGAATACATGCTTAAGCTGTTTTCGTTATGATCGCTGTTGGGGTGCTCAAAATAACGGTATGGACAAGCTAATGACAGACTGGTTCCATATGAAGGGTGTAGGGAAGGAATCTGCAATACATCGGGCAGAGGACCAAATTCGTTATAAATGCGTGAAATCTACAAAAATTTTCGAGGAGCTAGAAACAGAGCTGTATAGGGAGCGTATTAATGGACAATATTTTCATGGAAAGAAAATGATTGCACTTCAACTACGAGATATGAGCAATCATCTAAATCAGCTAATTGCAGAGATGAAGGAGGACACCGTATCATTTGTTAGTGTGGAAAAGGATATTATCCAAAAACTAAAGGAGGCGCATATTGAATGCTTCCAGCTAGATGTGCTGAGTAATAAACCTGGAGCAAGAAAAATTGTCTGTGCGCTCACACCAGCTCGAGTCGATTGGGAAGAGGATACAACATTGGCAGAAAGGATGATACTACCGATTTTATATGATATTTTTGAAGAACCGTTTGAAATTGAAAAGGTAGTAACGTGTGATGTACCATTTCGCCACATACAAGTAAGCTTTAGTTCAGCTATTAGTTTTGAAGTAGAGTATGATATATATAGTATGTCAAAAGGCGCAACACTATATTCTGGTGATTCCCATGCGTTATTTCAACTACATCCTGGATTATTTGCAATTTTATTGTCAGATGGTATGGGACAGAGTAAAGAAGCACAGCATGAAAGTAGAAAACTAATACATTTAATGCGAGAATGCTTAAATTACAATATGAATCCAGAGACTGCAATGCACACATTGCATTATGTCATGTCCTTAAAGCAACAGGATGATATGTATGCAACACTGGATTTTGCCCTTGTTGATTTACAACAGGGTGATTTATGGTCATGGAAGGCAGGGGGAATGTCTACGTATATCTTACGTGGAAAAGAGGTGCTAAAAGTTGAAAGTAATGCAGCACCTGTTGGATTTTTATCTATTTCAGCAATTGAGGCAGAAAAAAGAAAACTGAAAGCAGGGGATGTCATTCTAATGCATTCTGATGGGTTATTTTCAAGTATTGCCGATTGGGATGAACAAGAAGAGTCCTTTTTAGCTTATGCTCAGCAGGTTGCAAGCACGACCAAATCCATTCAGGAAAAATTAACGACGATCATGCAGTCTTTCCAAACACACTATGATATTGAAGATGATTGTACAGTATTGATGTTAGAGGTAACACACGTTGTACCTACTTGGGCTGTCTTTAGACCAGTTCAATATTCTATGAGTTAAATGATTAAAATAATCAGCGAAAAGGGGAGGAGAAGCGTTTGTCATTTGAATTAAGGGTCAAATCACTAATTGAAGAAAAGCAATTAATACAGCAAGACGACCATCTTCTCATCGCCGTTTCGGGTGGAATAGATTCCATGGCTTTGCTTCACTATTTTGTTCAAACAAAAGAAAAATGGGGAATAAAGGTAGAGGCAATTCACGTTGATCATATGTTAAGAGGAGAAGCGTCTGTTGAGGATAGAGCCTTCGTCCAAAGATATTGTGATAATCATGAAATATATTTACATGCAAAAGCAATTCCAATACCAGAGATTATGGCTTTAGAAAATGGAAATACACAGCTTATTTGTCGTAGAGAAAGGTATCAATATTTTAAAGAGGTCATGCAAAAAACAAATGCAAGCAAGCTTGTAACTGCACATCATGCGGACGACCAACTGGAGTCAGTATTAATGGCCCTGACTAAAAATGCAACGATTAACAGTATGCAAGGTATTCGGCCACAGCGTTTTTTTGCAGGAAAATCATTAATTCGTCCGTTTTTAACGGTTACAAAGTCTGAAATAAGGGAATATTTACTTAGACAAGGTTTAGAGTACCGTGAAGATGCTAGCAACTTTAAAGATACCTATGTACGTAATCGTTTTAGACATCATGTGGTGCCATTATTGGAGGCAGAAAATCCACGAGTAACCGAGCAGGTGACCCATTTTACAGAACAATTACAAGAAGATGATGCCTATTTAATGACATTAGCAGAGGATGTATTTTCTAGAACAGTAAAAAAATTAGACGAAAATACATATAGGATGGAAATTGAGGCTTTTCAATTGGTACCACTTGCTTTACAAAGGAGGCTCATTTTAATACTATTAAACTATCTTTACAAAGATTCAAATACGATACAAAGTTATGCTTTATTGGTTTCAATGTTAAAGCTTTGTGATACGACAGCTGGATATGCTGAAGTTCACTTGCCAGAAGAATTTCTAGCAGTTCGCCGTTACGGAAAATTATCGATTCAGAAGAAAGAACCATTAGAAGGTCAAACTTCTCCTGAGAAAAAAATTATTTCGACTGCTAATGGGTGGACAACACTGACAAACGGTGAACGTTTATGCATAGTCAAGTTGCCTGATTTATCGTCTGAATTGCTGACGGATACTGCACAACTTTTTTATTTTAACGCTAGCAAACTCAAACTTCCTCTTTATGTTAGAACTCGTAAGGAAGGGGATAGAATGCTGTTAAAAGGAATGGATCAGCCAAAACGCTTATCTCGCCTTTTTATAGATGAAAAGATTCCTTTAAATGAGCGAAATAGCTGGCCGTTACTGATTTCTCCATCTGATGAGGTCGTAGCGGTAATTGGTGTGCGTATGGGTATGTTTTTTTCAACCACTCCGCAACCAAACGATGATACAGTGCTCATCGTAGACTAAGGTCTTTGTAAAACATTTCACCATAAAGGTTGAAGATTTTTTGATACACACGAGGAGGAATCGATATGTTACAAAATGACATCGAAAAAATTATGATTACAGAGGAACAATTGCAAGAAAGAATTGCTGATCTAGGAGCACAATTGACTGCAGAATACAAAGATTCATTCCCGTTAGCAGTTGGTGTTCTTAAAGGAGCAATGCCATTTATGACTGATTTGATGAAGCGTTTCGATTCTTTCATTGAGTTAGACTTTATGGATGTTTCTAGCTATGGAAACGCCACAGTATCATCAGGCGAAGTAAAAATTCTTAAGGATTTAAATACAAGCGTTGAGGGACGTGATGTATTAATTATCGAGGACATCATCGATAGTGGTTTAACATTAAGCTATTTAGTAGACTTATTTAAATACCGCAAAGCAAAATCCATCAAAATCGTTACATTGTTAGATAAACCGTCAGGTCGTAAGGTAAATTTAGCAGCTGATTATGTAGGATTTGAAGTACCAGATGGCTTTGTTGTGGGATATGGCTTAGATTACGCAGAAAAGTATCGTAATTTACCATATATCGGTATCTTAAAACCAGAAGTATATTCTTTCTAAGAGTTAACGAAAGACCCCCAGCTATGAAAAGTAAGCCTTCAGCGAGGGTCAGATTTTTATTGAATTAATAATAATTCGAAATCTTGACACATTGTTTAGCTGTGCTGAGATCCAGGAACAGGTACATTTACGCTTGGATGCAGTGATTATGACATAAATATGTTTCTATTTCGACAAAAAGCGAACCAAACTTTTTTTAAATAAGGCTTTTCGTTGTATGATGAAATCATGATATGTTAAGATTTTACTTATAATTTTTCTGTTTGTAATGAGGAGGCTGGAGATGAATCGAATATTTCGATATACCATATTCTATTTACTGATTTTCCTAGTGATTATCGGTATTTTTGGTACTTTCAATGGTGGAAATGCGCCAACGAAAGAGTTAACTTATTCTGAGTTTCAAGATGCTCTAGATAAGAAAGAAATAACAAGTGCTACAATTCAACCTGATAAACAAGTATATATCGTTGAGGGTACGATGAAAGGTTATGAGAAGGGTCAACGCTTTACAGTAAATATCCCTCGTGAAAACCAATCTTTATTGAACCGTATCGATGAGGCTGCTAAGGATAAGAATAGTAATATTAGCTATTTAACAGCACCAGAAACAAGTGGATGGATTCAATTCTTTACAGGGATTATTCCTTTCATCATTATCATTTTCTTATTCTTCTTCCTGATGAGTCAATCGCAAGGTGGCGGCAATAAAGTAATGAGCTTTGGTAAAAGCAAAGCAAAGCTATACGATGATCAAAAGAAAAAAGTTCGTTTTACAGATGTGGCGGGTGCTGATGAAGAGAAAGCAGAACTTGTAGAAGTGGTAGATTTCCTAAAAGACCACCGCAAATTCACTGAAATCGGTGCACGTATTCCAAAAGGTATCTTACTTGTAGGTCCTCCAGGTACAGGTAAAACATTGCTTGCACGAGCAGTAGCAGGTGAGGCAGGCGTACCGTTCTTCTCGATTTCAGGTTCTGACTTCGTAGAAATGTTTGTCGGTGTCGGTGCATCTCGTGTTCGTGATTTATTTGAAAATGCGAAAAAGAACGCTCCATGTATTATCTTTATCGATGAGATTGATGCAGTAGGTCGTCAACGTGGCGCGGGTCTTGGTGGTGGCCATGATGAGCGTGAACAAACGCTTAACCAATTATTGGTTGAGATGGATGGCTTCGGCGCGAATGAAGGTATTATTATTATCGCAGCAACAAACCGACCAGATATTTTAGATAAAGCGTTATTACGTCCAGGTCGTTTTGACCGTCAAATTACAGTCGGTCATCCTGATGTAAAAGGGCGTGAAGCAATTCTTAAGGTACATGCACGCAACAAACCTTTAGCGGACTCAGTTGATTTAGCAGCTGTTGCTCAGCGTACACCAGGTTTCTCAGGGGCTGACTTAGAAAACTTGTTAAATGAGGCTGCACTTGTAGCAGCGCGTAAAAGCAAACGTACAATTAATATGGCAGATATCGATGAAGCATCTGACCGAGTAATCGCTGGTCCAGCTAAAGCTAGTCGTGTATATTCTGCAAAAGAGAAAAAGCTTGTATCCTTCCATGAAGCTGGTCACGTAGTCGTTGGTTTAGAACTAGATGAAGCCGATACAGTACACAAAGTAACAATCGTTCCTCGTGGTCAAGCAGGAGGCTACGCAATTATGTTACCTAAGGAAGAACGCTTCTTTACAACAAAACAAGAATTGTTAGACCGCATTGCTGGACTATTGGGTGGTCGTGTCGCTGAGGAAATCGTGCTTGGTGAAGTTTCTACCGGTGCACATAACGACTTCCAAAAGGTGACAAGTATTGCGCGTGCTATGGTAACTGAATATGGTATGAGTGAGAATCTTGGTGCGATGCAGTTTGGTTCAAGTCAGGGTGGTAATGTATTCCTTGGTCGTGATTTTAATTCAGATCAAAACTACTCTGATTCAATTGCTTATGAGATTGATAAAGAAATGCAAAAAATTATCGATTCTCAATATGAGCGCACTAAGCGTATCTTAACGGAAAAACGCCAATTACTTGATTTAATTGCCAATACTTTGATGGAAAAAGAAACATTGAATGCGCAAGAAATCGAACATTTGCGTGATCACGGCGTCTTACCAGAACCAGAGGCTGTTGAGGTAATTGAGGAAAAAGCTCCTAAAGCTGAAACTAAACCAACTTTAGATATCGTTGGTGAGCCAACTGTTAAAAAGGAATTGCTTAGCAAAGAACCAAATCCAACAACGGCTGATTTACCAAAAGAGGGCACGGACTTCAATCATAATGCACCAAAAGGTATCGATGAAAAACGTGATTAAATGAAGAAAGACTGTTTACATTAAGTGAACAGTCTTTTCCTTTGCCTTTTTTCGTTAACAGGTATTAGGATATAGATATAAATTTCAAGATAGACGTTTTACAACTTGCGATTCTCACTAAGGAATTCTAGAACAGTCTGGTTATCAAAGAAATTTTGAGGAAGCTACTTATGCTTGTATAGTAAACAAGATTGGAGTGAATAGAAACATGGAGAATGTAACATTGAATAATGGCTTAGTAATGCCGTTAGTAGGCTATGGTGTCTTTCGAGTACCTGAAGGAGATGATTTGGCTGAGGCAGTAAAAACAGCTATTAAAAAGGGCTATCGTAGTATTGATACAGCGCAAGTATATCGCAATGAAGAAAGTGTTGGGCGAGGAATTCGCACAGCAATCGAGGAAGGCTTGGTAACTCGTGAGGAGCTATTCGTCACATCAAAAGTTTGGAATGCTGGACTTTCCTATGAAGAAACACTTGCGGCATATGAAAGCAGTTTAGAGAAATTAGGGTTAGAGTATTTAGATTTGTATTTAGTTCATTGGCCAGGAATCGATGATAATTACATGAATGTTTATAAAGCGCTTGAGAAAATATATGAGGATGGCCGTGTACGATCAATAGGTGTTAGTAACTTTCATGTACATCATTTAGAAAATTTATTGAAGGAAGCAACAGTTATTCCGGTTATTAATCAGATTGAATTTCATCCACATCTAACGCAAGAGGAAGTACGTGCCTATTGCAAAGAAAAAGGAATCCAAGTAGAAGCATGGTCCCCACTGATGAATGGAGCTTTATTAGAAGAAGCATTGATTCAGGAGCTGGCGTCAAAATACAGCAAAACACCAGCTCAAATTGTGTTACGTTATGATGTTCAGCATGAGGTAGTAACCATTCCGAAAACAATGACTCCTGCACGTATGTCAGAGAATCTAAATGTTTTTGATTTTGCACTAACTGAAAAAGAAATGTCTCAGTTAGATGCATTACATGATGGATTACGTTGCGGTCCTGATCCAGAAAAGTTTAATTTTAAATAAACTGTAAGGAGCTACTTAATAGACGGGTGGCTCCTTTTTAAAGTGAGCACGAATGCTATTTCGTAGAGTGTAAAGTATGGTATCATTTTTAAAAGTGTTTTAACTTTATCGACTACACATTGTATAGTTGTATCAAATGCATAGAGCCAGTTACAATGACAATGAGGTGCAAGAAATTGGGGGCGTCACTATGATATTAGTTTTAGATGCAGGAAATTCAAATATCGTTTTGGGGGTCTATGATAAAAACGATCATTTAGCCTTTCATTGGCGTATGGTGACAGATCTTCACAAGACTGAAGATGAATACGCAATGCAAGTTTTAGCTTTCTTTAATCATGCAGGCATCTCATTTGAACAAATAACCGGCATTATTATATCCTCTGTTGTACCACCAATAATGTTTTCGTTAGAAGCGATGTGTCAAAAATATTTCCGTAAAAAACCGCTTGTTGTAGGACCTGGTGTGAAAACTGGTTTGAATATTAAGTATGAGAACCCACGTGAGGTTGGCTCCGATCGCATTGTGAATGCAATTGCGGCTCTTGATGCTTATAAAGCACCAATTATTATTGTTGATTTTGGTACTGCTACAACATTTTGTTACTTAAATGAAAAAGGTGATTACATGGGAGGTGCAATCGCCCCAGGTATTACGATTTCTACGGAGGCCCTTTATACGCAAGCGGCTAGGTTACCACGTATTGAAATATTGAGATCTACGCATATTGTAGGAAAAACAACCGTTTCTGCGATGCAGGCCGGAATATTTTATGGTTTTGTTGGACAAGTTGAGGGCATCGTTAATCGCATGAAAGCACAAAGTAAGGAAGAGCCATTCGTGATTGCCACTGGTGGCTTAGCTAATTTAATCGCTGGAGAGACACAGGTAATTGATGTGGTTGATCCGTTTTTAACATTAAAAGGTTTATATAAGCTATATAAACGCAACCAATAGGAAATGAGGGACATTTCATTTATGAAAGACTATTTAGTACGAGGCTTAGGGTTCAACGGACAAGTTCGTGTTTTTGCAGCTTGTACAACAGCGACTGTAGGGGAGGCTCAGCATCGTCATAATACGTGGCCTGTTGTATCGGCAGCCCTTGGTCGATCTATGACCGCTGCTGTAATGATGGGTGCCATGCTGAAAGGTGAAGAAAAAATCACTATTAAAATTGAGGGCAACGGTCCAATTGGTCCAATGGTTATCGATAGTAATGCTAAAGGTGATGTACGTGGTTTTGTTACAAATCCACACGTCCATTTCGATCTAAACGAGCAGGGTAAGTTGGATGTTCGCGCGGGTGTAGGTACAGAGGGAGCTCTTACGGTTGTTAAAGACCTTGGTTTAAGAGATATGTTTTCTGGACAAACGCCTATTGTCTCAGGTGAAATCGCTGAAGACTTTACTTACTATTTTGCTACATCCGAGCAAGTACCGTCATCGGTTGGGTTAGGTGTTTTAGTAAATCCTGATAATACGATTCTTGCAGCTGGAGGGTTTATTCTTCAATTGATGCCTGGCTGTGATGAAGAGACAATTAATGAAATCGAACAGCACCTTTCAACATTAGAGCCCGTTTCCAAAATGATTGAAAAGGGCTTTACGCCTGAGCAAATTTTAGAAGCGGTATTAGGGGAAGGCCATCTACAGATTTTAGATTCCATGCCAGTAGAGTTTAAATGTCAGTGTTCAAAAGAGCGTTTTGGGGCAGCAATCTTAGGTTTAGGAACAGCAGAAATTCGAGAAATGATCGATGAAGAAGGCGGTGCCGAAGCACAATGTCATTTCTGTTTAGAAACATATCATTTCTCCAAAGAAGAACTAGAAGGTTATATTGATGAGCTCAACGCGTAATCGCCGACCTTCAATCTCTGCAACGCCAAACCAAACGCCTCTATTGCAACGACGTTTAAAAACGAAACCAGCTTTAACAGTTATAGCCGTTTTGTTATTAGGAAATATTTTATGGTTGATTGCTTGGTTAATCCCAAACAAAGGTCAGGAGATTGGCAGCGATGAACAGGTCGCTGCCATTGACGGGGAGGTTATCACTCGTCAGGAGTGGATGATTGCCATGGAAGAACGCTATGGTAAAGAGACACTACAAAATTTAGTAAATGAATCTGTGATGGAGAAGGCAGCTAAGAAATATAAAATTAAAGTTACAGATAAAGAAATTGATTTAGAGCTTGCACTAATGCGCTCTGCCCAGGATAAGTTTGATACGGCAATGCAAAATCTGTCTGCTGAGCAACTGCGACAAAAAATACGCTCACAACTTATTTTGGATAAAGTATTAACAAAAGATGTAGTAATAAAAGAGGATAGTATTGAAAAATATTATGAAGAAAATCAATCCCTGTATAATACGAAAACAAGCTATCGCACCAATTTCATAGAAGTGGATTCCAAAAAAGCTGCTGAGGAAGCATTAAAAGAGCTAAAAAATAGCTCTGATTTTTCCGTGCTAGCACGAGAAATTTCTTTAGATAGTGCCTCAGCTAGTTTAGGTGGAGATATCGGTTTCCTCACAGAAAAACAGGAAAACGTTGATCCAGCAATTATAAAGGCTGCAAAGGCATTAAAAGCTAAAGAGGTAAGTAAAGCCTTTAAGCTTAATAACGGTCATTATGGAATTGTGCAAGTACAAGAAATCGTAGAAGGACAATCCTTTACATATGAAGATGTGAAAGAGCATATTGAACGTGAGCTTGCGCTAGATCAATTACCGCAATCTGTTACTCCAGAAGCATTTTGGTCTGAATTCAAGGCAACTTGGTATTATGGAGAAGAGAAAAAAGATAAATAATAGCTAGCTCCAATGCGTTTAGGAAGAATCTGCAAGAAATCTGCGGGATAGGTGAGCCAAATAATACTGCAGACGTTTTGCGTCAACAGCTTATTGGCATATTCCAAAAGTTCGGCGGATTCTTTTCTATGTTTCAATAAATATTCTGAAAATATATGCTTTATTTATTGACAATCGAATGGAAAAATTGATAAAATACAAAATAAGTAAAACCTATAAAAATAGTAGGGATTAGGAGTGGATTAATAAATGAGTAGATTAGCGAACTCAGTAGCTGAATTAGTTGGAAAAACACCAATTGTAAAGTTAAATCATGCAACAGGCGAAAATGAAGGTACGGTTTATGTAAAATTAGAATATTTTAATCCAGGTAGCTCAGTAAAAGATCGTCTAGCATTGGCGATGATTGAAGCAGCTGAAAAAGACGGTACGTTAAAGCCAGGAGGTACTATTATTGAGCCTACTTCTGGTAATACAGGTATTGGTCTTGCAATGATCGCAGCAGCTAAAGGCTATAAAGCGATTTTAGTAATGCCAGAGACAATGAGCTTAGAGCGCCGAAATTTATTACGTGCATACGGAGCAGAGCTTGTTTTAACACCTGGTCCAGCAGGTATGAAGGGGGCAATTGCTAAAGCGGAAGAATTAGCCGCAGAAAAAGGTTACTTTTTACCACAACAATTCACAAATCCTGCTAATGCTGTTATTCACCGTTTGACAACAGGCCCAGAGATTGTTGAAGCATTTGACGGTTTAACGCTTGATGCGTTTGTATCTGGAGTAGGTACAGGAGGTACAATTACAGGTGCAGGTGCCGTATTAAAAGAAAAATATCCTGAGATTGAAATTATTGCAGTTGAGCCAAAGGATTCACCAGTACTTTCTGGCGGTCAACCAGGACCACATAAGATTCAAGGTATTGGCGCTGGTTTCGTGCCTGAAGTGTTAGATACAGATATCTATTCTTCAGTATTCCCTGTTGAAAATGAGATTGCTTTCGAAGTTGCACGTAAAGTAGCGCGTGAAGAAGGAATTTTGTGCGGTATTTCATCAGGTGCAGCAATCTATGCGGCAATTGAAACAGCAAAACGTTTAGGAAAAGGCTCAAATGTCCTTGCAATTGTTCCATCTAATGGTGAACGTTATTTATCAACACCTTTATATCAATTTGAAGACTAATCTATGATTTGCTAACAAAGGCTCCTTTAACGAGGAGCCTTTTTTCTGTTAAAGGGAATTGTATGAAATTTATTGGAACGATTTAAAAATATTCGCTTCTCAGCAATATTCAAGTTAAGATGGTATCACATCAAATGATTTAAAGGGGAATGGCAGCTTGAAGACAATACGAACGAAAACAATAACGATGAATGCAGATTCGTTTTTTTATAGCTATAAAAAGCAAGTAGCAGCAGAACAAGCACATGTATTTTTAGAAAGTGGACGTGGAGGACATTTTACGATAGCCGCATGGAATCCATTAGCCATAGCGCAATCAGTTAAGGATGGACTACTTGTGAAGTGGCGAAATGGTGATAGTGAAATTCTACTGGGTGAATCCCTATCATTATTAGAGGATTTGGTAGCAAAATATCAAGTTTCATACAATGCTACCCTTCCAGTATTTCAAGGTGGAGCAATCGGATTTGTAGCGTATGATTATGCGCGAAAAATTGAAGAATTACCAGATTCTGCAGAGGACGATTTACATGTTCCTGATATATATTTTTATATTTTCGACTGCTGGGCTGTACATGATGTGAACACAAATGAAGTAACGCTTATGAAGCTAGAAAGCAGTGATGCCAATTTAGAAGATTGGGCTAATGTATGGCATGTAGCGGCAGTAGCAGGTTTAAATGACCGCAAATTTGAAAAAACAAGTGCTGTAGAAATAGTAAATGATGAAAGTGAATTACTAGTATCATTTGCAGGAACTGACTTTGAAGAAGCAGTAAGTAGAATTCAATCTTATATAGCGCAAGGCGATGTATTTCAAGTGAACTTATCTGTTCGTCAATCTAAAAAATTAACTGCCTCAGCGATGGATGTATACGAAGCATTACGTACTTTCAATCCATCTCCTTATATGGCTTACATTGAAGCACCGGACTTTGCGGTTGTCTCTGGATCACCGGAGCTTTTAGTGAAGCGTCATGGAAATGAATTGTCTACACGACCAATAGCGGGTACAAGACCTAGAGGGAAATCTGAGGAAGAGGATATAGAATTAGCAAAGGAATTAATCGATAACGAAAAGGAACGAGCAGAGCATGTAATGCTCGTTGATTTGGAGCGCAATGATTTAGGACGAGTATCCACATATGGAACAGTAGAGGTGGATGAGTTTATGGTTATTGAACGATATTCTCATGTAATGCATATAGTGTCTAACGTGCGAGGAGAAATCGCTAAAGGTAAATCAAATGCAGATGTAATACGTGCTATGTTCCCAGGCGGTACAATTACAGGTGCCCCAAAAATTCGTACGATGGAAATAATTGAAGAATTAGAACCTGTAAGACGTGGGTTATATACAGGCTCAATTGGCTGGCTTGGCTACACAGGTGATATGGAATTCAATATTGTTATTCGTACAGCCTTTATAAAACAAGGTGTAGCACATATTCAGGCTGGAGCAGGAATTGTCATTGACTCTGTGCCGCAGCGAGAATATCAAGAGTCTTTGAATAAAGCGAAGGCTATGTGGCAGGCAAAGGCAATGGCGGAGGAGCGAGCAAAATGATTTTAATGATTGATAACTATGATTCTTTTACGTATAACCTAGTTCAATATTTTGGGGAATTTGGTCATGAACTCGTTGTGAAAAGAAATGATACATTAACAGTAAAGGATATTGAGCAACTTGCACCCGATATGATTGTTATTTCACCTGGACCATGCAGTCCGAATGAAGCGGGTGAAAGCCTGAACATTATTAAATATTTCGCGGGAAATATTCCGATTTTAGGTGTTTGTCTCGGGCATCAGGCGATAGCACAGGTATTTGGAGGAAATGTTATTCGAGCAGAACGTTTAATGCATGGAAAAACTTCTCCTGTATTACATGCTGACAGAGGTCTACATAAGAACATGCCAAATCCGTTTCAGGCTACCCGTTACCATTCTCTCATTGTAGAAATGGAAACACTACCAGAATGCTTCGAAGTAACTGCCTGGACAGATGAAGGTGAAATTATGGGCATTCGCCATAGGGATTATCCTATTGAAGGTGTTCAGTATCATCCAGAATCTATAATGACAGAGCAAGGGAAAAAGCTTTTGCACCAATTTATAGAATTGTATGTAGAGGGAGCGGAGTAAATGTATTGTTGGATGAACGGAGAGTATCTAAAGGCGGAAGATTTGCGTATTTCACCATTTGATCATGGATTTTTATATGGCTTGGGTTTTTTTGAGACATTTCGGACATATGGAGATAAAGTATTTGAGTGGGACATGCATATGGAAAGGTTACACGCTGCTTTATCACAATACCATATCCATTTGGCATATTCTTCAGAAGCATTACTAGAGGTTGTTCAGCATTTAAATAAACAATCTAATGGACAGGATGGTTATTTCCGTCTAAATGTATCTGCTGGGGAACATGGTATTGGGCTACAGCCAGCGGAATACAAACAACCAAATGTTATTGTTTTTCGTAAAGAATTACCGTTAGCACCTAGAGGTACAGAAAAAAACGCACAGTGGTTAGAGACGCCACGCAATACTCCTGAAAAGGGAGTCCGCGTTAAGTCACATCATTATGGGAATAATGTTCTTGGTCGCTTTGAAATGCCATCCTTAGCACAACAGGAAGGCTTATTTTTAACTACAGATGGCTATGTGGCTGAAGGTGTAACATCAAATGTTTTTTGGGTAAAAAATGATATACTATATACGCCTTCCTTGGACACAGGCATTTTACCAGGTATTATCCGAGGATGGGTGATCAAAAAGGCGTCATCTCTAGGCATTTATGTAAAGGAAGGGCTCTTTGCCAAGGAAGATGTCGAGAATAGTACTGAATGCTTTATTACGAACTCCATACAAGAACTTGTGCCAATTCGTAAACTAGCAAACAAACAATTGCTAGGCAAGGAAGGGCCTATTTATTCGAGTATCCATGAAGCGTTTATCAAAGAAGTGGAGCAGGGATAGAAGGAGCGTTATCATGCTAGAAAAATATATATCACCATTAACGATTAATGGTATTACTTTAGACTATAAAAAAGAAACAATTGTAATGGGTATTTTAAATGTCACACCAGACTCATTTTCGGATGGTGGCAAATACAATAACGTAGAAGCTGCTGTTGCACAAGCGAAAAAAATGGTAGCTGAGGGGGCTAAAATCATTGATGTTGGCGGAGAGTCTACTCGCCCTGGCTATACACGTATCTCGGATGAGGATGAAATAGCCCGCATTGTTCCAGTGATTCAAGCCCTAGTGGCTGAAGTACCAGCCGTTATATCAATTGATACGTATAAGGCAAATGTCGCCCGTGCTGCAATAGAAGCTGGAGCACATATCATTAATGATATTTGGGGAGCGAAGGCTGAGCCCGAGATTGCTAAGGTCGCAGCAGAGTTGCATGTTCCGATTATTTTAATGCATAATCGTGAAAATACCGATTACGGCTTAGACTTTTGGACAACTGCAAGAACGGATTTGGAGAATAGTATCGCCATTGCTCATGGTGCTGGAGTTCCTGATAGCCATATAATTTTAGATCCAGGCATTGGATTTGCCAAAACTACAGAGCAAAATATAAAAATGATGCAACATTTAAACGATTTAGTGACAATGGGCTATCCCGTTTTGCTAGCAACATCACGTAAATCAATGATTGGTAATGTTTTGAAATTACCTGTTGAGGAAAGGATAGAAGGCACTAGCGCAACAGTTGTTTATGGTATAGAAAAGGGGTGTCATATTATTCGTGTACATGATGTACAGGAAATGGCACGAGCTACCCATATGATCGATGTATTAGTTGGTAAACGTATTTATAAGGAGGAAGCGTAATGGACTATATTCATTTAAAGGATATGCAGTTTTATGGTTATCATGGTGTATTATCAGCAGAAACAACACTTGGTCAACGCTTCCGAGCGAATGTTTCACTTGCGGTAGATATGACAGAGGCTGGGGAAACAGATGATCTGAACTATACGGTAAACTATGCTGAAGTTTATGCGCTATGCCGTGACATCGTTGAAGGTGAGCCTTTAAAGCTAATAGAAGCGCTTGTTACGAAAATAGCAAATAGTATCCTAGAGACATACGCAGATAAAGTGAAAGGTGTTCGTGTAGAGCTTATTAAACCGGACCCACCCATACATGGTTACTATAAAGAAGTTTCAGTTGAAGTAACGAGGGGTGAGTTTTAATGAATAATGTCTATCTATCAATTGGCACTAATATAGGGGAGCGCTTAGAAAATCTCCAACATGCCGTAGAGCTTTTAAAAGATAATAAAGGGATTGAGGTTGTCCGTATTTCCTCTGTTTATGAAACGGCTGCTGTTGGCTACACTGATCAAGCAGATTTTTTAAACATTGCAGTTCATATTAAAACTGCCCTATCTTCTTCTGAAATATTGACCATATGCCAATCAGTTGAGCAGGAACTTGGGCGTGTACGTAAATTTAGATGGGGTCCTCGCATCATAGACCTTGACATTTTGCTATACAATCATGAAAATATTGAAACTGAGAGCTTAATTGTTCCACATCCAAGAATGTATGAGCGGGCCTTCGTGTTAGTCCCGTTGGTAGAAATTACACCTGTACCTGTTGGAGAACAATTACAACAAGCACACCACATATGCCAACAGTTAAATTATGTAGACGAAGGTGTAACCTTGTGGTTGGAGTCTAAGAAGCTAGTGTTGCAATCAGCCAATTAACAATTGTGCGTATGGATAGTTAATCATTTCATTGCATTGTAGGATATGTAAAACCCATCGAAGGAGGAAATCACCATTGAGTCAAGCAACTGAGAAGCCGTTTCAGATTGGCGATATTGTTATGGACAACCGTGTCGTATTAGCGCCAATGGCTGGAATTTGTAACTCTGCATTCAGACTAACTGTAAAAGAGTTTGGAGCAGGGCTTGTATATGCAGAAATGATTAGTGATAAAGGGATTGTCAATAAGAACGAAAAAACTTTAGGTATGCTTTATATTGATGAGCGTGAGAACCCACTTTCACTACAAATTTTTGGTGGAGATAAGGCAACATTAGTAGAGGCAGCAAAATATGTAGATGTAAATACAACTGCAGATATTATAGATATCAATATGGGTTGCCCTGTTAATAAAATTATTAAATGTGAAGCTGGCGCTCGTTTACTTTTAGATCCAAATAAATTATATGAAATGGTAGCTGCAGTTGTAGATGCTGTTGAAAAACCTGTCAGCGTAAAGATGCGTATTGGCTGGGATGACGAGCATATCTTTGCGGTCGAGAATGCACAAGCAGCAGAGCGTGCAGGTGCATCTGCGGTAGCAGTTCATGGACGTACTCGAGTGCAAATGTATGAAGGGAAAGCAAATTGGGACATTATTCGTCAGGTGAAGGAAAATGTAAAGATTCCAGTACTGGGTAACGGTGATGTTGAGACACCTTTAGATGCTAAACGGATGTTAGATACAACTGGCGTAGACGCTGTAATGATTGGTCGCGCTGCCCTAGGCAACCCTTGGATGATTTATCGTACAGTTCAATACCTAGAAACAGGTGAGTTAAAGGAAGAGCCAAGTGTTCGTGAAAAGATTGATGTGTGCTTACTTCATTTCGAGCGTCTTATCCAATTAAAAGGTGAGGCTGTGGCAGTACGTGAGATGCGTAAACATGCCTCGTGGTATTTGAAGGGGATAAGAGGGAACGGGAAAGCTCGTAATGCTATTAATCAAACTGAAACAGCACCTGAGTTTCGCGCCTTATTAAATGATCTTGTGCAAGACTATGAAGAAAATGAATCCAAGTTAATCGTGCCAGTACCAAAAGAATTAATTATATAATTACCTGAAGGCGTCTCAATGCTAAGAAAGAGACGCTTTTTTGTTGCAACAATTAATTTTCAGAATCATTAATCATTTCCACTGCCCTCGAAAAAAAATTGAAACAGATGATTACAGCACTAAAATTGTGTACAATAGAAATATTATGGACGTAAACGCGGACAATTTAATAAGGAGTGAAATAAGTGTCAAATATAGAAGAGTTAAATGATCAGCTTTTAGTGAGACGCCAAAAAATGACGGCTATCCAAGAGAACGGTCAAGATCCATTTGGAAGTCGTTTCGAGCGTACACATTTATCGACGGAAGTACGTGAGCAATTTGCAGATCAAACAAAAGAACAGCTAGAAGAACATTTACAAGAAGTGATTATTGCAGGTCGCATTATGACTAAACGTGGTAAAGGGAAAGCTGGCTTTGCACATATTCAAGATTTAGGTGGTCAAATTCAAATTTACGTTCGTCAAGATCATGTTGGCGAAGAAGCATATGAGCTATTTAAACAAGCTGATCTTGGAGATATTGTTGGAGTTCGAGGAAATGTATTCCGCACGCAAGTAGGGGAACTTTCAGTAAAGGCTGAGGAGTTTACATTCTTGACAAAAGCATTACGCCCTATGCCAGAAAAATTCCATGGCTTACAGGATGTGGAGCAACGTTATCGTCAACGTTATTTAGACTTAATGACAAATGAAGATAGTAAAAAAACGTTTATTGCGCGTTCTAAAATCATTCGTTCAATTCGTAATTACTTAGATAACGCAGGATACTTAGAAGTAGAAACACCAATGCTTCATACGATTGCTGGTGGTGCTGCGGCCCGTCCATTTATTACACACCACAATGCACTTGATATGGAATTATATATGCGTATTGCAATTGAATTGCATTTAAAACGTTTAATCGTTGGTGGACTAGAAAAAGTATATGAAATTGGTCGTGTTTTCCGTAATGAAGGAATTTCAACACGTCATAATCCTGAATTTACGATGATAGAGCTATATGAAGCATATGCTGATTATAAGGATATAATGTCCCTAACAGAAAATCTTATTGCTCATGTTGCACAAGAAGTTCTTGGTACAACGACAGTTCAATATGGAGAAGATGAAATCAACCTTGCTGTAGGCTGGAAACGCGTGCATATGGTAGATGCGGTAAAAGAAATGACAGGCGTAGACTTCTGGCAGCCAATGACTGTAGAAGAAGCCCAAGCACTTGCTAAAGAGCATGGTGTAGAGGTTAAAGAAGCTCATGAAGTGGGTCATATTATTAATGAGTTCTTTGAGCAAAAGGTTGAAGAAACACTTGTACAACCAACATTTATTTATGGTCATCCAGTAGAGATTTCCCCTCTAGCAAAGAAAAACCCAGAGGACGAGCGTTTTACAGATCGGTTTGAGCTATTTATTGTGCGCCGTGAGCACGCAAATGCTTTCACAGAACTAAATGATCCAATCGATCAACGAGAGCGTTTTGAGGCACAAATGGCTGAAAAAGCAGCAGGTAATGATGAAGCGCATGAGATGGATAATGACTTTATTGAAGCGTTAGAATTCGGTATGCCTCCAACAGGTGGTTTAGGTATTGGTATCGACCGTTTAATCATGCTTCTTACAAACTCACCTTCAATTCGTGACGTACTATTATTCCCAACAATGCGTCATATTACAAAGTAATTAGAAGATGCAAACCTGAATGAACAGCTTTTAAATATTAGGAGTCAAAGGTGTTAATAATTAATTAGCACCATGACTCCTGTTTTTGTTTCTAAACGTGATTGTACAGAATTAGTTGAGATTTATATAAAAGAAATGTATATTTAAACAAATCATCATATATAATTATGAGTTTACAATTTTTTATCTCTCTCGAAAATACGTAAAATAGCTTGCAAAATCAGAGATTTTACAAAGATAAATAAATTATATAAAATTACTTGCATTGTTATATAAACCATGATAAATTATTACTTGTCGCTAAGACGACATAAGAGTCGACATCAAAAATGTGAAGTTCTAAAAAGATGTTGACATCAAAAAAAGATTATGATATATTTTGAGAGTTGTCTCTTAAATAACTAAGATGAAATAAAATAGTTATTGACAACCGGAAAAAAGATGTTATAATAGAGTGGTTGCCGATAACGCAATCAAAATGAACCTTGAAAACTGAACAAGCAAAACGTAATCAATATAGTTTTTACTAGCTAGCTTTCGCTAGTGAACGAAACAAAAATTTTGGACATCAAAATTGATGCCAGCAAAACAATTTGAGCTAATCAAATTTCTTTTA
>NZ_JBXUNW010000024.1:0-50346 GCF_057196045.1 Lysinibacillus sp. DFXJR4
TTTCGTTCACTAGCGAAAGCTAGCTAGTAAAAACTATATTGATTACGTTTTGCTTGTTCAGTTTTCAAGGTTCATTTACTTTATTTTCAGCGTCACCTCTTGGCGACTCATTAATAATATCAATATTCTATAACTATGTCAACACTTTCTCAAAAGAATTATATTGTTTTTTTATAATTAACTATTTCATTTCTATACTATCTTAATTAGAAAACAATAACATACTCATTAACGTTGTATGAATTTCAATTAAATTTCTGTCTCTTTATTTCTTGCGACAGTTAAACAAAAGTAGTTAACACTTAATTTTTTACTTTAAACTTTGACTTAGGCAATGGACCGTTCTCAATCCTTATGAAACCATATTTCCTTCTATTTTTTCGAAGTAAAATACGTGTCTATTTTCATAATACTACTTTTGAGTATCTACTAATTTGTAGTTTGTATGAAGTTGTGCCAGCGCATTTAAGCAGTATACGATCATCGCAATGTTCCCTCGATTGTGCACAGCTTGGTTGCTTTGCCCGTAGAACTTTTTAATATTCAGATGTTGTTTCATCCACACTTTAAAAAATACAGTCTCTTTCCTTATAAAGCTTACCTTCTTTGCTAATAGAAAAATCCCCTCCAGGCAGAATTGTATTGACTATTACTGTAGCCATTTTTCAACTCCTACTTAGAAGGGACAATATATCCTCATATTGCCTTTATAAATTTGTAATAATACGTGAAATATAGAATGTACGATTTTTCCCTAAATCAAAAATCTCACCTGAAAGGCATAATTTGATAAGTGGTCGTGTTGGTGCAAATTTATTTACAAACATTACTTCTCCACGTTCCAAATTAGACAATTCTACGATTGTTCCTATTGGTAGGTCAGCAACAATATCAATAAGTGCTCGAACTACTTTAATATCAAATTTTCCAAATTCGGATTCATTAATCATTTCGATTACTTTAAAGGATGATTGTTTAGCTCTATATACACGTTCGCAAGTCATTGCATGAAATACATCTGCAACCGCTATAATTTGAGCAAACATCGAAATATTTGCGATTTTCTCAGCCTTTGGGTAACCGCTTCCGTTTAAGCGTTCATGGTGTTGATAAATGGCTTCCTTCATTGTATCTTTTAAGATTGTTAAATCCTTGACCATATTATAACTATACGTCGGATGCTTATAAATTTCATCAAATTCCTTCTCTGTTAAGGTTGTTTTCTTATCGCGAATCCGAGGGTGAATTTTTGCCATTCCACAATCAGCTAACAGTCCCCCAATTGCAACTTGAATGGTTGTTCCTCTATCATAGCCTAATTTTTGTGCTATCACTGCTGAAATCAATGCCGTTGCAACACAATGATGATATAAATAATCTTTAGGGTTTGAATACTCATTTAAATCAAAAATGATTGTTCGATCCTCTAACACCATTTCCACTAACGGTAAAATAATTGAACGTGCTTTGGCAATATCAACTTTTGCACCAGCTTCCCAATTTTTAAATTCCTTTTTAAATTGTTCAACAGAATTATCATAGACCCTCTTAAATGTTGGAACAGCCTCAGGTGGTGCAACTAATTCGGTATCATTGACCTCTGATTGATGGTCCGTGCCATCCTTGTAAACAGAAACTCTTGAAATATTAAAAGCAAAAAAAACTTGTAAATGCTCATGGGAAATGATTGTGTTTTTAAATATTATAGGATATTGTGTATTTGCAAAAATATCCTCTGAAATTACTTTACCTACACGCAACTCCGATATTGGGACATGTATAGTTTCCATGCAATTAACACCTCTTCACTATTTCTCTTGCTTTAACAGTTAATTTCATTTTATCATGGAATTCAAAATAATTACTTATTTTTCATGAATTATGCTAAAAAACCGATGAACGGCAATTTTAGCTGCCGTCATCGGTCCCTTTATTATTCTTCTACTTCATCATTTTCTTCATTAGGCTCATCTTCTTTTTCAACTTTTGCTACAGTTGCAACAAGCTCGTCATCCCCTAAACGAATTAAACGAACTCCCTGTGTACTACGACCAATTAATGAAATATCATTGACATCCATACGAATCAACATGCCATTAATGGTAATAAGCATTAAATCCTCAGATCCATCAACAGTTTTTACAGCTACCATTGGACCGTTTTTATCAGTGATTTGCATGGTTTTCAACCCTACACCACCACGGCTCTGCAAACGATATTCTTCTTCAGAAGTACGTTTACCGTATCCTTTTTCCGTAACAACTAGGATTTCCTGACCTGGCTCTATAATTTCCATACCAACTACTTCATCACCATCACGTAGTTTAATACCACGTACACCGCCTGCAGTACGTCCCATTGAACGAATATCATCTTCTTGGAAACGAACAAGCATCCCATCGCGAGTACCTATTATGACTTGCTTGTCGCCATCTGTTAAACGAACTGAAATGAGATCATCATCTTCTCGTAAACTAATAGCTATTAACCCATTGGTGCGGATATTGGCAAATTGAGATATTGGTGTACGCTTTGTAATACCTGTCTTAGTAGTAAAGATGAAGTATGCCTCTTCATCATCAAATGAACCTACACGGATCATTGCTGTTACTTTTTCACCTTTTTCAATATTAAGTAAGTTAACAATTGGTAATCCCTTCGCTGTACGACCGAATTCTGGAATCTCATAACCTTTTGCTCTAAATACTTTTCCTTTTGAAGTGAAAAATAAAATTGTATCATGTGTGGATGTATTCATAAGATGCTCTACAAAATCGTCTTCATTGGTACCCATACCTTGCACACCACGACCACCACGTTTTTGACTACGATATGTGTTTGCAGCTAAACGTTTAATATATCCATTATGCGTTAAGGTTACGACCGAATTTTCAACTGGAATTAAATCTTCGTCCTCAATCATTTCTAGACCGCCAGAAGTAATTTCAGTTCGGCGTTTATCGTTAAAGCGTTCTTTCAATTCTAAGATTTCTGTACGAATAATATCGACAATTTTCGCCTCATCTGCAAGAATTGCCTTCAATTCAGCAATTAGTACTTGAAGCTCTTGATATTCAGCTTCAATTTTTTCACGCTCTAATCCGCTTAAACGGACTAAACGCATATCTAAAATTGCTTGTGCTTGACGTTCCGATAAATTAAAACGCTCCATTAATTGTGGTTTCGCTTCTTCACCACTACGAGAACCACGAATAATAGCAATAATTTCGTCGATATGATCAAGCGCAATACGCAAGCCCTCTAAAATATGCGCACGATCTTCAGCTTTCCTTAAGTCAAATTCTGTACGACGACGAATAATAACCTTTTGGTGCTCTAAATAATGATGCAACATCTCTTTAAGGCCCATCACTTTTGGCTGACCATTTACTAAAGACAGCATATTAATACCGAAGCTCGATTGCATTGCTGTTTGTTTATATAAATTATTTAATACTACATTGGCATTCGAATCTTTTCGTATTTCTATGACTACTCGCATACCACGACGATCAGATTCATCACGTAGATTTGTAATACCTTCAACTTTTTTATCGCGTACAAGCTCTGCTATTTTTTCAATAAGCTTAGCTTTATTTACTTGGTACGGTAACTCATGAATAAGAATTGTTTCCTTACCATTCGATTTTTGTTCAATCTCTACTTTCGCACGAATAATAATTGAGCCACGACCTGTTTCATATGCACGACGAATACCGCTTCGACCTAAAATTAATCCACCCGTTGGAAAATCAGGTCCAGGGATGATTTCCATTAATTCTTCAGTCGTAATGGCAGGATTTTCAGAAAGTGCTATTACCGCATCTATCGTTTCCCCAAGCTGATGTGGTGGAATATTCGTGGCCATACCAACAGCAATCCCTGCCGCTCCATTTACTAATAAGTTAGGATAACGACTTGGTAGCACAATAGGCTCTTTCTCTGAACCATCATAGTTATCTGTATAGTCAATTGTATCTTTATTAATATCGCGAAGCATTTCCATAGCAATACGAGACATACGTGACTCCGTATAACGCATTGCAGCTGCTCCATCACCATCCACAGATCCAAAGTTACCATGACCATCAACTAACATGTAACGATAGCTGAAATCTTGCGCCATACGAACCATCGCATCATAGATAGAAGAGTCACCATGTGGGTGGTATTTACCCATTACATCCCCAACGATACGTGCGGATTTTTTGTATGCTTTATCTGCTGTATTCCCAAGCTCCTGCATACCATATAAAATACGGCGGTGTACAGGTTTTAATCCATCACGCACATCAGGTAATGCACGTGAAACAATTACACTCATTGCATAATCAAGAAAGGATGTTTCAATTTCTTCTGTGATATTAACTCCTTTAACACCGGAGCGTTCTTGTTCTGACAAAGTGTAGACCTCCTCTCAAGAAAAATTAAATATCTAAATTAGCGTATACAGCATTTTCTTCAATAAATTGACGACGAGGTTCAACTTCATCGCCCATTAAGCGCTCAAATGCTTGGTTTGCTTTAATAGCATCATCTAATTCTACTTGTAATAATGTACGATGCTCAGGATCCATTGTCGTTTCCCAAAGCTGTTCTGCATTCATTTCACCTAAACCTTTATAACGCTGTACATTTGGCTTTGGCATTTTTGGTAGTCGCTCAAGAATAGCCTTTAATGTTTCATCATCATAGCAATACTCAACATGTTTGCCCTGCTTTACTTGATAAAGTGGTGGCTGGGCAATATAAATATAGCCTGCCTCTATCAAAGGACGAAGGAAACGGAAGAAGAATGTTAGCAATAATGTACGAATATGTGCACCATCAACATCGGCATCTGTCATAATGATAATTTTATGGTAACGAGTCTTTTCTAAATTAAATTCTTCACCAATACCTGTACCAAATGCTGTAATCATTGCACGTATTTCAGCATTCGATAAAATTTTATCTAATCTTGCTTTTTCAACATTCAAGATTTTACCACGTAACGGTAGGATTGCTTGAAAATGACGGTCACGTCCAGATTTAGCAGAACCACCAGCGGAATCACCCTCAACGATATAAATTTCACATTCTGCCGGATTTGTCGAAGAGCAATCTGCTAATTTACCAGGTAAGCTAGATACTTCAAGAGCATTTTTACGGCGTGTAAATTCACGTGCTTTCTTTGCAGCTACACGAGCACGAGCAGCCATTAAACCTTTTTCAACAATTTTACGAGCAACTGTTGGATTCTCTAACATAAAACGTTCAAAACCATCTGAGAATAGAGAATTGGTAATTTGGCTTACCTCAGAGTTACCAAGTTTAGTTTTAGTTTGCCCCTCAAACTGTGGATCAGGGTGCTTAACAGATACAATTGCTGTTAACCCCTCACGAACATCCTCACCAGTAAGATTAGCATCTGATTCCTTTAACAGACTGCTTTTGCGGGCGTAATCATTAATAACACGTGTAAGGGCTGTTTTAAAACCAGATTCATGTGTACCGCCTTCATACGTATTAATATTATTAGCAAATGAAAAAATATTAGAGGAGAATCCAGCATTATACTGCATAGCAATTTCAACTGAAATACCATCCTTTTCTCCAAGAACATCAATAGGATCATGGATAGGCTCTTTCGATTGATTTAAATGCTCTACATAAGAACGAATACCACCTTCATAGTGATATGTAGTAGAACGCTCCTCACCTTCACGCTCATCAGCAATCGTAATCTTTATCCCACGATTTAAATAAGCTAATTCACGAATACGATGTGCTAAAATGTCATATTCATAGACAGTGGTTTCTTTAAATATTTCAGGGTCGGCTTTAAAACGTGTAGTTGTGCCATTATGGTCTGTATCTCCAATAATGGTTAGCTGTTGTACAGTTTGACCGCGCTCAAATTTAATCTCATGAATATGACCTTCACGATGTACTTGAACAATCGTTTCAACTGATAATGCATTCACAACAGATGCCCCAACACCATGAAGTCCACCAGATACTTTGTAGCCACCGCCACCGAACTTACCACCCGCATGCAGTACTGTCATAATAACCTCTACAGCAGGTTTACCCATTTTTTCTTGAATACTTACTGGAATACCACGACCATTATCTTCTACTCGAATCCAATTGTCTTTTTCTATCGTTACTTTTATATCTGTACAAAATCCTGCTAGTGCCTCGTCAATACTATTATCAACAATTTCCCATACTAAGTGGTGAAGCCCTTTAGAACTTGTTGAACCGATATACATACCTGGTCTTTTACGTACGGCTTCTAAACCTTCTAATACCTGTATCTGATCGGCCTCATAAGCTTGATTTTGTAAACCTTCGTTCTCTATAGCCACGGCTTTCATCTACTCCTTCATAACATCATTTGTGTAAATGAATGAACAGTCAACCGAGCTGACTATTACCATTCTTTTGTAATCTAAAAAACTACCCGGGCTAACTTTCTTCAATCGCTCCTTGTTTCACGTGGAACAGCTGTGCATGCTCCATTGTCTCATGATGAATTCCATCAACGCTTGTAGTCGTTACAAAGGTTTGAACCTCACCCTGAATGGTATTTAATAAATGCGATTGGCGATAATCGTCGAGTTCCGACAATACATCATCTAAAAGTAATATGGGTGTTTCATTTGTTTCTTGTTTAATTAATTCGATTTCAGCAAGTTTTAATGAAAGAGCGGTAGTACGTTGTTGCCCTTGCGAACCATAAGTCTGAACATCATAGCCGTTTACTAAAAACTGCAAATCATCTCGATGTGGCCCTACTAATGTTACTCCTCGATCAAATTCTCGTTCCTTAGCTTCAATCAGCTTTTTATGCAAGAAGTTTTCAATTTCACTGGAAGCATGATCCTTTTCTATACCAGCTACAGTGCGATATTTAATAAGCAATTTTTCCTTCTCTTGAGAAATACCTCCATGAATTGGTTCTGCCCACTCTTGCAATAAATCCATAAATTGAAATCTTTTTTGAATAATTTGGGTAGCAGCGTGAATATATTGTTCATTATAGACCTCATACATCACGGTATCTGTCATTGTTTTTCCTTGATTCATTTTTAAATAGTGGTTACGTTGTTTTAAAATTTTTTGAAAGGTTAATAAATCATGTAAATAAACAGGCGAAATTTGCCCAATCTCCATATCAATAAAACGTCGTCGTATTTGCGGACTCCCTTTTACAACATTCAAATCCTCGGGAGCAAACATCACGACATTCATTTGACCAATATAATGACTAAGGCGACTTTGCTCTATATGATTAATCTTACCCTTCTTACCTTTTTTTGTAATCGTAAGCTCTATTGGTAAAATGCCATGCCTTTTTTGAACGGCCCCTTCTATTTTACCATAGTCTGAATCCCAACGTATCAATTCTTTATCGTTCGTCGTTCGGTGGGATTTAGCCATCGCCAATACGTATATAGATTCCATTACATTTGTTTTTCCTTGCGCATTTTCACCAATGAAAACATTAATTTTTGGAGAGAATTTTAAAGCTAAGGCATCATAGTTACGGTAATTTGTTAGTTTTAACTGCTCTATATGCATATCTTACTGTCCAGTGGATCCAACGATACGAAATCGACCACATCCAGGAATATTAACAATGTCTCCGTCACGTAATTTACGACCGCGGCGATCATCCACTTCTCCATTTACATATACATCATTTTCTTGTAAAAACCATTTCGCCATACCACCTGAGCTAATCGCATCGGTCATTTTTAAAAGTTGCCCTAACGTGACAAACTCCACATCAATTTCAATGTCCTTCATAGCTATGTTCCCTCCAAATTCAGACTGTCTATCTCTCTATCATACCTAAAATCTCATCATAAGTAAAAAAAGATAGCCGCAATTAGCGACTATCCTAATGTTTTCAAAGTCAATACAATCCATCGAACATGCTTTTAATTATTAATACGTACGTACAGGTAAAATTAACTGTAGTATTGCATCATCATGAACAGAACGTAAAATAAATGGTCTCATTGCCCCTGTAAATTGGATGACGACATCTTGACCATCGATGGCTTTTAATGCCTCCATCATATATTTCGCGCTAAAGGAAATTTTTAAGTTCTCCCCTTCAAGTAATTCTACCGGAATCTCCTCTTGTACTTTACCGATTTCTGGAGAGTTTGAAGAAACTTCAACAGCTTGGTTGTCTAAAATTTCAAAACGCACAACATTATTACGGTCACCACGAGCAACGAGCGATGCACGATCGATTGCTTGTAACAATGATTTCCCATTAATCGTTACATTAGTTTGATACTCTTCTGGGATTAAGCGGGTTGTATCTGGGTAGTTCCCTTCTAATAGACGTGAGAAGAACAATACTTCTCCAGTTTTAAATAACACCTGTTGGCTCGTAATAACAATTTGAACAAGGTTTGTTGAATCTTCTAATACTTTATTTAACTCATTTAAGCTTTTCCCAGGAATTACGACACTATGTTCAACTTCAGGTAAGTTTTCTAGCTGAACTTTTCGTCTTGCCAATCGGTGGCTATCTGTTGCAACACAGATTAACGCTTCATTTTTTATTTGCCAGTTTACACCTGTCAACACAGGTCTGCTTTCTGAAGTAGCAACAGCGAATACTGTTTCACGGATAATAGACTTTAATAGATCAGCGGGAATAGTAAATTTTTGATCTTCCGTTAATTCAGGTAGTAATGGGTATTCTGTAGCATCTGATCCAATTAAATGGAATTCCGATTTCCCAGAACGAATATGCGTTTGGAAACCAGGCGTTACGTTAATTTCAACCTCATTTGTTGGCAATTTACGAACGATTTCATTAAACATACGGGCTTGAACAACAATTGATCCTGTCTCTGTGATATGAATAATTTGTTGTCCATCTTCTTCCACTGGAATGAACGTTTGAATCGTAATATCAGCATCACTACCAGTTAGGCGAACTCCTTCCTCAGTAACATCAATTTTTATCCCCGTTAAAATAGGTATTGTTGTTTTAGAACTTACAGCTTTCATGACATCATTTAAACCTTCTAATAAACGGTCACGTAAAATATCAAATTTCATTCGTTTTCCCTCACATATTTATATTATTTATTTATATAAAATAAAAAAGATATAGTAATAGGTCCTGTGGATTTGTGGATAAGTATATTTAAGTGAATAAAATCAGTCTATCCACATGTAGATAGACTGTGCATAAGTTTGTGTTTAAATAATTGAATTGTCCACAGATTATTTTCCTAACATGCTTCTAATTTGTTTAATATCTTGTTGTAGTTGAACGTCATTTTTCAACATGGAAGAAATCTTTTCGTGAGCATGTATAACAGTAGTATGGTCACGTCCACCAAATTCTTCGCCAATTTTCGGCAGCGAGAAATCTGTTAATTCGCGGGATAAAAACATCGCAATTTGACGTGGGAAAGCTATTAATTTTGTACGTTTTTTGGCAGCAAAATCTTCTAAACGTATATTAAAATGCTCCCCTACTGCATTTTGAATGTCTAATATAGTGACAGTTCGCGGCTTCGAATTAGGAATGATATCCTTTAATGCTTCTGCAGCCAAAGTAGCATTAATATCCTTGTTTACTAGTGATGAATAGGCAACGACGCGAATAAGCGCACCTTCAAGCTCCCTAATATTGGAGTCGATCTGGTTCGCAATATAGAGCATTACCTCATTTGGCACTTCTAAACCGTCAGCCTTTGCTTTTTTTCGAAGGATGGCGATACGAGTCTCCAAATCTGGTGGTGCAATATCTGTGATTAATCCCCATTCAAAACGAGAACGTAAACGGTCTTCCAGAGTCGGAATCTCCTTTGGAGGACGGTCACTGGAAATAACAATTTGTTTCGATTCTTCATGCAATGTATTAAAAGTATGGAAAAATTCTTCCTGAGTTGATTCTTTTCCAGCTAAAAATTGAATATCATCAATTAGAAGTACATCTACATTGCGGTATTTGTTTCGAAAATCGAGTGCCTTATTATCCCGAATTGAGTTAATAAATTCATTTGTAAATTTTTCAGATGATAAATAGACTACCTTGGCATTTGGGTTATGTTCTAAAACATAATGACCAATTGCATGCATTAAGTGTGTCTTGCCAAGTCCTACTCCCCCATAAATAAAAAATGGGTTATAAGCCTTCGCGGGTGCTTCAGCCACAGCCAGTGAGGCAGCGTGTGCAAAGCGGTTACCAGAGCCAATAACAAACGTATCAAAAGTATACTTCGGGTTTAACATACCTGGTGAAATATCATGGTGATCGTTATTTTTTGCTTGGATGATCGGCGCTGGTAAATCAAAATCGTCCGAATCCTGGTTTTTTTGAACAACAAATTTAATAAGCAAGTCTTCGCCTGTAAGCTCCGTTAATATACCTGTAATCAAATGAATATAATGATTCTCAAGCCAGTCTCGAGCAAACGAATTTGGCGCGGCTATTGTAACAGTAGAACCACTACCATTATAAGTAAGTAGTTTCGTAGATTTTAGCCATGTTTCGAAGCTTGGTTTAGAAATTTTTTGTTCAACTTGAGCCAGGACATTGTTCCATAGTTCTTCTAAATGTTCCAAGCTGCTAATCTCCTTTACAGTTCAATACATTTACAACAAAAAAATAGTGCATTTATAAAAGGGAAAATACGTTCATTTTACACTTCATCCACAAACTAACAAGCTGTGGATAAAAGTTAACCAAAGGCTGTGATAAAAATTATCCACAGCATATCAACAGTTGTGGATAAAATAAAAGTAAATTTTAGTTTTCAACAAAGTGAAGCACAGTAATCGTATCAGAAAAACAAAGCTATTTCAATAGTTTACGAAACTTATCCACATACCATTCATTTATGCACTTACGAGTTGTCCACAGCCTCTGTTTATGTGAAAAAGCTGTAGATAAATGTTGTGGATAAAAAAACATGCAAAAAATACTATACACAACTCTGTGTAAAAAAAACAAGCCCCCTGTGGATAATTATTTTTTATGTAAGAGGCAGATAGAGGGTATGAAGAATATTGAGAAAGTCTCATTGAACAAAAAGCGGCAAATAAACTGGCGTGAAGAATAGTAGAGGCGAGATTAAACTCGTTTGACGAAAGAAATTTGTGAAATTCATTGACAAAACAACTAGATGCTTTATATAATATTCAGGTCTGTATGTTGAAAAATTCAACTTTCATTCAGGAGGTGTCTATATAAATGAAACGTACTTACCAACCAAAAAAACGTAAGCACAGTAAAGTTCACGGTTTCCGCGCGCGTATGAGCACGAAAAACGGTCGTAAAGTTCTTGCTGCTCGTCGTCGTAAAGGAAGAAAAGTTTTATCAGCATAAAATAAGTCCACTGAGCCACATCAGTGGTCTTTTTTTTCTTTATTTTTAGTAAAGCTAAATGAGGATCAAAAGATATTATCTAGTAGCAGGTGAAAGTAATGAAAAAACGCCAACGAGTAAAGAAGAATGAGGATTTTCAAAAGGTGTTTAAAAATGGTAAATCTTTCGCTAATCGTCAGTTTGTCGTTTATTTTCTGATGAAAGAGGGACAAACTGAATTTCGTATAGGTTTATCAGTAAGCAAGAAGCTAGGGAATGCAGTAACCCGCAACCAGATTAAACGCTATATTCGACAAAGTATTCATGAGTTAAAGGACGAGCTTAAGCCGAATATAGACTATGTTATTATCGCCAGACAACCGGCGGCCACTATGGATTTTCATGATGTAAAACAAAGTTTGCAGCATGTACTACGAATCGCAAAGGTATTGAAGAAAACGTAATACAGATGGTAACCAAAGTGGAAAAAGCGCCTTATTTTTGAAGTATTTCTTTTATAAAATAAAGCCAGGGAATACGTATAGGGGTATTTAGTAACAAGGTTTCACAGCAATATATGAAGAATTAGTAACAGTACTTAAGTAAATAAGCGTATATTGTTAGAATATTTAGTAGAGTGAAACGTGATAGACATGATAAAATAACTGATAACTTTATTCAGCAAAAAACAAAAAATGAATAGAGTAGCACGAATATAGATTTAGAAAAAGTGAATAGTATTTGTAGGGGGAAGAAGGTTGAAGAAACAACTTTGGGTAATTTTGTCGCTAGTAACAGTAGCATTACTGCTTTCTGGTTGTACAGAATTCAATGAACCAATTTCCAAAGATAGCACTGGCTTCTGGAATGAATTCATTGTTTGGCCGTTGGTATCAGCGATAAAATACTTTGCTGATCTGCTCGGTACGTATGCATTGGGAATTATTGCTGTAACGATTATTATTCGTTTAGCGATCCTACCATTGATGATTAAACAAACGAAGAGCTCTAAAAAGATGCAAGAAATTCAGCCAAAATTGAAGGAACTGCAAAAGAAGTATGCTTCTAAGGATGCACAAACACAGCAGCAATATCAGCAAGAAATGATGAAGCTAATGAGTGAGTCAGGTGTAAATCCAATTGCCGGATGTTTACCAGCAATCATTCAAATGCCAATTTTAATTGGCTTCTATCATGCGATTAGCCGTATGAATGCTACATCTACTTTTGATTTAGGGAATTTCTTTATCTTCCCATTAGCAGATCCTGCACCAGCATTAGCAATTACTGCAGGTTTAATGCAATTTATTGTATTACGTACGGGTCCAGCGATGGATAACCCTCAAATGAAAATGATGATGTACATTATGCCATTTATGATTATTGCTTTCGGTATGGCATTGCCAGCAGCATTATCACTATACTGGGTAATCGGTAATATTATCTCGATTATTCAAAACCTGTTTATTTATAAACCTTGGAATAAAGATAAAACACAACCTGCTCAAAATGGAGGGGCTAAAAAGTGAAACAACTTACGCAAATAGGCGCAACAACACAAGAAGCGATCTCATTAGCGTTACAGAAACTTGGCAAAACCCGTGAACAAGTAGATGTTGAAGTTTTACAAGAAGGTAAAAAAGGATTTTTAGGTTTTGGGGCACGTTCTGCACAGGTACGTGTGACAGTAAAGGAAGCACAGATTCCAATAGTTGAGACAGAAAAGGTTGAACAGCAAAATCTGACTCAATTGAACGAACAAGTAATAGATGATGTTGAAACAATAAGTTCACAAGTTTCTGAACAACCAAGTGAAATCGAAGCAGTTCAACAAGTCAAAGAAGACTCTGAAGAGGAAGAAGCCTCAGCTAATCCTATTGATGAGGCAAAAGCTTACTTAGTAAATATTGCTAAGCAATTGGATATCCATGATCTTGACATTGAAACGACACGGGAAGGAAAATATGTATTATTTCAGCTAAAATGTGAGAAAGCTGCACTGCTTATAGGGAAGCGTGGTCAAACATTAAATTCTCTACAGCAATTGACACAACTTGTATTAAATAAAAGTGCTAAGCAATTCTTAATGGTGAAATTAGATGTTGAAAACTATCGTGAACGTCGTCAAGAGGCATTAGAGTTACTAGCAGACCGTATGGCAGATAAAGCTCTTCGCTTAAATCAACGAGTAGCATTTGAGCCGATGCAGTCATACGAAAGAAAAATTATTCATAATCAATTGGCAAATCGCCTTGATATTGAAACATACTCAGAAGGAACGGAGCCAAATCGTTATTTAGTAATTGAACCTGTAAAGAACGGTTAAACTTCGTAAAAAACATACAGACAAAACATGAGCCATTTTATCTTAACGATAAAATGGCTTTTTTTAATCACTATTGATTTATCCACAATTGGAAAATATCCTTACTTTAGATTTTGTTGAAAATATGTTAGTCTAAGGTGTTAGTAAGTTTTGGTCGGTTTTTAATTATCCACATGTGGATAACGTTGAGGAGGTCATTAAATGGAGTTTGATACAATTGCTGCGATATCCACACCAATGGGTGAGGGAGCCATAGCCATCGTCCGTTTAAGTGGAGATGAAGCAGTGGCAATTGCAGATAAAATATTCAGATCGCCTGGTGGAAAAAGCTTAAAAACGAAGGCTTCACATACGATTCATTATGGGCATTTAGTCGATCCTAAAACAAATGAGGTAGTAGAGGAAGTAATGCTGTCATTAATGCGTGGACCAAAAACATTCACGCGTGAGGATGTAGTAGAAATCAATTGTCATGGTGGGCTAGTTTCTGTAAATAGAGTGTTGAAATTAGTGTTAACGAATGGAGCAAGACTAGCAGAGCCAGGTGAATTTACAAAACGAGCATTTTTAAATGGACGTATAGATTTATCACAAGCTGAAGCGGTAATGGATTTAATAAGAGCTAAGACAGACAGGGCGATGAATGTGGCTTTAGGTCAAATGGATGGAAAATTGTCGCGTTTAATAGGTGATCTACGCCAAGCATTACTAGAGACATTAGCACAAGTAGAGGTTAATATAGATTATCCTGAGTATGATGATGTAGAAGAGATGACAGTACCTGTTTTGGTAGAAAAATGTACGTGGGTACGTAATGAAATTATGAAACTTCTGCAAACATCCTCTCAAGGGAAAATACTACGTGAAGGTTTATCTACGGTTATTTTAGGTCGCCCAAATGTCGGTAAGTCTTCTCTTTTAAATAGTTTAGTCCAAGAGAATAAAGCTATTGTGACAGATATTGCAGGGACAACTCGTGATATTATAGAAGAGTACGTCAATGTACGTGGAGTACCACTTCGTTTAGTGGATACAGCTGGAATTCGAGAAACAGAGGATATTGTTGAACGAATTGGAGTTGAACGTTCTCGTGAAGCTTTACGTGGAGCAGATTTAATATTGTTTGTATTAAATTATGCTGATGAACTGACTACCGAGGATGAACGCTTATTCGAAACAATTGAGGCAATGGATTATATCGTTATTATTAATAAAACAGATTTACCACAGAAAATTGATATAGCTCGCGTAAAAGAGTTAGCGGGTAGTCATCGTATTGTGACAACATCTCTTTTACAGGAGGAAGGTATCACGGAATTAGAGGAAGCAATTGCGGCGCTATTCTTTGAAGGACAAATCGAAGCGGGCGATTTAACATATGTTTCAAATGCAAGACACATTGCACTATTGCATCAAGCACAAGCAACAGTTGAGGATGCATTAGCTGCAGCCCAAGCAGGTGTACCTGTGGATATGGTGCAAATAGATGTAACAAGAACGTGGGAAATACTTGGTGAAATTATTGGTGACACTGTACAGGAAAGCCTTATAAATCAGCTATTTTCACAGTTCTGCTTAGGAAAATAAATTTATGAAAGAAAGGAAGATACGAGCTATGCCAACAAAATATGAGGCAGGCACGTTTGATGTTATCGTCATTGGCGCAGGTCATGCAGGCTCAGAAGCTGCTCACGCCGCTGCCAAAATGGGTGCTAACACACTGATGCTGACGATCAATTTAGATATGATTGCGTTTATGCCATGTAATCCATCAATAGGTGGCCCTGCAAAAGGTATTGTAGTACGAGAAATTGACGCTTTAGGCGGAGCTATGGGGAAAGTCATTGATAAAACCCATATTCAAATGCGTATGTTAAATACAGGGAAAGGTCCTGCAGTACGGGCTTTACGAGCACAGGCAGATAAAGTTTTATACCAACAAGAAATGAAACGTGTGTTGGAGGAAACTGCAAATTTAACGATCCATCAAGGAATGGTGGATGAACTAATTATTGAAGATGGGGAAGTAAAAGGTGTCATTACACAAATTGGCGCCGTTTATCGTGCTAAAACAGTTGTTGTCACAACGGGAACATTCCTTCGTGGTGAGATCATTATTGGAGATGTTAAATATTCAAGTGGTCCTAATAACCAACAGCCTTCTATACGATTAGCCGATAATTTAAAAGAGCTTGGTTTTGATCTTGTTCGCTTTAAAACGGGAACTCCACCACGTGTGAACAGCCGTACAATTGATTACGACAAAACGGAAATTCAACCAGGAGATGATGTTCCACGTGCATTCAGCTTTGAAACGACTGAATTTATCATGGATCAGCTTCCTTGCTGGTTAACCTATACAAGCCCTGAAACGCACGAAATTATTGAGGCGAACTTACATCTATCTCCGATGTACTCTGGGATGATTAAAGGAACGGGACCACGTTATTGCCCATCTATTGAAGACAAGGTTGTTCGCTTTAATGACAAGCCACGCCATCAGATTTTCCTAGAGCCAGAAGGTCGCAACACACGTGAAGTCTATGTTCAAGGTTTATCAACAAGTTTACCGGAGCATGTACAATCTCGTTTACTAAAATCAATTCCTGGTTTAGAAAAGGCAGAAATGATGCGTGCCGGCTATGCCATCGAATATGATGCGATTGTGCCTACACAGCTATGGCCAACATTAGAAACAAAACGCATTAAAGGGCTATATACAGCCGGTCAAATTAACGGAACATCTGGTTACGAGGAAGCGGCTGCACAAGGCTTAATGGCAGGGATGAATGCTGCGGCAAACTCACTTGGAAAAGAAGAGCTCATTTTAAGTCGCTCAGATGCTTATATTGGTGTATTAATCGATGACCTTGTAACAAAAGGTACAAATGAACCGTATCGCTTACTAACATCTCGTGCTGAATACCGTTTACTACTTCGCCACGATAATGCTGATTTACGTTTAGTAGAGCTAGGGTATAAAATGGGGATGGTTGCAGAAGAGAGATATGCCCAATTCAATGAGAAAAAAGAGCTGATTGAAAAGGAAATCGCACGTCTTCGTGAAATTATTATTAAACCAAATGAAGCTACACAGGCTGTTATTCGTTCAGTAGGCGGTAGTGAACTGAAAGATGGTATTCGTGGAGCGGATTTATTAAAACGCCCAGAGATGCATTATGAATTAATTTCTTCACTTATTCCTGCAGATGTTGAGTTTTCGGAAGAAGTAAAGGAACAAATCGAGATTCAGCTTAAATATGAAGGTTATATCGAAAAAGCATTGCAACAAGTGGAAAAGCTTCATAAAATGGAAACTAAAAAAATCCCAGAAAATATTGATTATGATGCTATTTCAGGTTTAGCAACAGAGGCGCGTCAAAAATTAAAACAAGTTACACCACTTTCTATTGCACAGGCCTCTCGTATTTCTGGTGTGAATCCAGCTGATATTTCCATTCTGCTTGTTTATATTGAACAAGGTAAAATCGCGAAAGTAAGTAGCTAATCATCAAGAACAGTAAAGTGAATAAGGGGCGGGCATACCTTTGTGCCCGCTTCCTATTTTTCAGGCTATTTAACATAGCTTAAATACGCTTACTGGCCATATAGCTAAAGGAGACTTTACATGAACGAACAACAATTTATTGAGGCTTTAAAGGAAAAGGGGATAGAGCTCTCCGATCATCAAATTACTCAATTTAAAAAGTACTTTCAACTCCTTGTTGAGTGGAATGAAAAAATGAACCTAACGGCTATTACTGATTTAGAGGGTGTTTATTTAAAGCATTTTTATGATTCCATTAGTGCATCCTTCTATTTTGATTTTTCAACCGTGACAACAGTTTGTGATGTAGGAGCAGGGGCTGGTTTCCCAAGTATCCCAATTAAGATCTGCTACCCACATTTACACATCACTATTGTAGATTCTTTAAATAAAAGAATTACATTTTTAAATCATCTTAGTGATGAGTTGCAATTAGAGAATATGCATTTTGTACATGCTCGAGCAGAAGAGTTTGGCCAAAATCCAAAATATCGTGAGCAATTTGATATTGTAACAGCTCGTGCAGTAGCCCGATTAGCGGTCTTATCAGAGCTATGTGTACCATTAGCAAAACAAGGTGGATATTTTGTTGCCTTAAAAGCAGCAGCAGGTGCAGAAGAATTAAAAGATGCTAAAGAAGCATTGACTACATTAGGCGTTTCATTAAAAGAAGAATTTTCTTTCCATTTACCAGTTGAAGAAAGTGACCGTATTTTATATATCTTTGATAAAATAAAAGGAACACCGAAAAAATATCCGCGTAAACCAGGTGTACCAAATAAAACACCAATTCAATAATTAGTGTTTCATGTGAAACTTCTCAAAGTAGAAAATATTTTTTCTATTTTGAGCATACATACTAGTTATGGATGGTTCACGCAAATGACATCTATGAACTATATACATTTTAGGAAATATAATAAATAATAATAGAATGACACAGAGCAAGATAGTTACTTAAAGGTGGTGCCACTTGGATGAAAAGTCCTTTTTCACGTTTTTTTGGAGGCGGAAGTAAAACAGAGCCTAGTGTGAAAAATGAAGTAGAACAAGCAGAGGCGGTTCATGCAGCAGAAGAAGTTATAAAATTGCCTATTGATCAAATTGTACCTAACCGTTTTCAGCCACGTACTATTTTTGATGATGAAAAAATTGAAGAATTATCAAGAACCATTCATACACATGGTGTGATTCAGCCAATTGTTGTACGTAAAACATCAGAAAATCAATATGAAATCATTGCTGGAGAACGTCGTTATCGAGCGATGAAAAAGCTACAATGGACAGAAGTCCCTGCTATTGTACGTAATTTAACTGATAAGGAAACAGCATCTATTGCATTAATAGAGAACTTACAGCGTGAGGAGTTAACGGCGATTGAAGAAGCTGTAGCCTATCAAAAATTATTAGAGCTTCATGAGCTAACACAGGAAGCTCTGGCCCAGCGACTTGGAAAAGGACAATCCACTGTAGCTAATAAATTACGTTTATTAAAGCTGCCGGATGAAGTGCAGCAAGCAATTTTGAAGCGTAAAATATCTGAACGACATGCACGTGCATTAATTGCAATTAAAGATCAGCCATTACAACTAGAGATTTTACAACAGATAATTGAAAATGATTGGAATGTTCGTCAGCTAGAAGAGCACATCCATCTATTATTGCATCCAGAGACAGCAGATCAAGAAGATGCACCAAAGAAGGCGAAACCAAAACGTAAGGCAATTAGTAAAGATGTCCGCATTGCATTGAATACGATTAAACAATCGCTATCAATGGTAACCAAAAGTGGGATAACGGTTAAGACCGAGGAAGAGGACACAGAGGAATATTATCAAATTACAGTGAAAATACCTAAAAAGAAAAAATCTTAGAGTTAATATTATTTTAGAAAAATAATCAATTTCGTCTTGGCGTAATTGTTGCTGTCGCTTCGCTTTCGCACAGATAAATTGCCACAGAACGTGGCGTTCTTAGACTAAGTTCCGCTATTTCAGGAGGTGTTTGGACATCCACTGAAAAGGAACCAACACCACTTTCATCTCATTACCGGTAGAGGTGGGAGTCTTCTGTATCTGCCGCTATGCTTTCGATACAAAAAACATCTGCAAAATGAAGATAAATTAACTTTTATCCCTCTGTTTAGAGGAGGCATTTCAGAAATATATCTGAGATGCCTCCTTTTTTGTATATATTCTTAATATTTTATACAACTCTTTTCTGTTTTTTTGATAGAATGAGAATTAGATAGCGGTATGGAGTAGTGATTTTACAAATGATTTGTCAAAGTAAGCTTTGATAGATGAAAGCAGGTGCTTTTAAATGGGTAGAATTATAGCAATCGCCAATCAAAAGGGTGGCGTAGGTAAAACAACGACATCGGTCAATTTGAGCGCTTGTCTAGCATATTTAGGAAAGAAAGTGCTATTAATTGATGCTGATCCACAGGGCAATACAACGAGTGGTTTAGGTGTCAATAAAGGAGAACTTCAAGGCTGTATTTATGATGTCTTGATTGATGATGAAAACGTTGAAAATGTCATTCAAGAAACAAATGTAGAAAACTTATCTATAGTTCCAGCAACGATTTCACTGGCTGGAGCGGAAATCGAATTAGTTTCAACTATATCAAGAGAAGTACGTTTAAAGCACGCACTTCAAAATGTGAAAGAAGCCTATGATTATATTATTATTGATTGTCCACCGTCTTTAGGGCTTTTAACTATTAATGCTTTAACGGCATCCGATGCATTAATTATTCCAGTTCAATGTGAGTATTATGCATTAGAAGGGCTTAGTCAGCTATTGTCTACTGTTCGTTTAGTGCAGAAGCATTTAAATCAACAACTTTACATTGATGGTGTACTGTTAACGATGCTTGATGCACGAACAAACTTAGGCTTACAAGTAATTGATGAAGTAAAAAAATATTTCCAAGATAAAGTATATAGAACAATTATTCCTCGAAATGTGCGATTAAGTGAGGCTCCAAGTCATGGGCAGCCAATTATTATTTATGACGCAAAATCAAGAGGTGCAGAAGTTTATCTAGAGATGGCGAGGGAAGTGATTAAAAATGGCTAAAGGTTTAGGAAAAGGCATTGGTGCATTATTTCCTGGAGAGTCTTTAGAACAAAGTGGGCAAGTAGAAGAAATTCAATTAGAGTTAATCGTTGCAAATCCATTTCAGCCTCGTAAAATTTTTGATGAAGAAACGTTACAAGAATTAGCAGACTCTATACAGGAGCATGGCATTCTACAGCCTATTGCAGTAAGGAAAAAAGGGCGTAAATATGAAATTGTTGCTGGGGAACGTCGTTATCGTGCCGCTCAATTAGCAGATTTAGAGGTTATTCCAGCTATTATAAAAGAATTTTCAGATGCACAAATGATGGAGTTAGCTATTTTAGAAAATTTACAACGTGAAGATTTAACAGTTATTGAAGAAGCTGAAGCTTACCAAAGCTTAATGGAAAACTTACATTTAACACAGGAGGAGTTATCCAAGCGATTAGGGAAGAGTAGACCACATATAGCCAATCATGTTCGTTTACTAGCACTACCAGAGGATGTTCGCACATTAATGAATGATGGTACTCTATCAATGGGTCAGGGACGAGCATTACTAGGATTGAAAAATAAAAGAAGGATTCCTGAGGTTGCAAATAAGGTCATTAAACAAGGCTTAAATGTACGTCAGGTAGAAATGCTCGTACAAACAATAAATGAAGAAGTTTCACGTGAAACAATTCAGCCAAAGAAAAAGGATATATTTGTTGTCGCAAAGGAAACACAACTACGAGATTATTTTGGAACAAATGTCCAAATAAAGAAGGCTAATAATAAAGGGAAAATAGAAATTGAATTTTACTCTGAGGATGATTTAGAACGTATTTTAGAAATATTAAATTTACAAGATGAGTAATGCTAAATTTCTATAACTAAATCAGAGCGCCGAGCTATAAGGCGCTCTCTATTTTTCTAGAGAGAAGGAAGGCTGAAATGTGGTTTTATTTGGAGCTCTAATAAATGCACTTTTAATAATAGCAGGCTCAATCGTGGGAAGAATTTTTAAAAATATCCCTGAATCAATGAAGTCTACCGTATTATCAATCATTGGCTTAGCAGTTGCACTTTTAGGGATTAAAATGGGCTTTGAAAGTGATAACTTTATTATAATGGTGGTAAGTTTAGTAGTAGGTACTGTTATTGGTGAATGGTTAGATTTAGATAAGCAAATGAATCGACTAGGGCAATGGGTTGAATCTTTATTTAGCAAAAAACGTACCGATAATAATCAAATTAGTATTGCAGAGGGCTTTGTAACGGCTTCATTGATTTTTGTAGTTGGTTCTATGGCTGTTATAGGTGCTCTAGATAGTGGTCTGCGCAATGATCATAATGTACTCATAACGAAAGGTTTAATCGATGGATTTACTTCGATTATCTTAGCATCTACATTAGGCATAGGTGTACTATTATCTGCAGTGCCTGTTTTTCTTTATCAAGGAGTAATTGCACTTTTCGCAGGTGTTATCAGCTCCTTTATACCAGATGAAGCGTTACAAATGTTTATAACTGAGATGACTGCTGTAGGTGGTGTCATGATTTTAGCCATTGGTTTAAATATTGCAGGCTTAACCAAGATCAAGGCTGCTAACTTGTTGCCAGGTATCGTCGTTGTCGGCATTATGGTCGCAATCTTCTATACTTTTCAGTGAGAAACGATGTGCAGCGAGTAATAGCGCTCTGGAAAGTTTTTCAGCCATCGCATAAGAAATATGAAGTCTTGTATTTTGTAAAACAAGCATCTCCATAAAGCCTCCAATATTGACGATTCCTTTAACCGAAATGTCACCAATTGGAGGTAATTGCTTTTTAACAGCCTTACCAGGGAAAATAGGTCCACTCTGTACAGAAATATGCCCAACATTTTGTTCACTACCAAGACAGGCATCAATCGCAATAATAAAAGGTTTTGTAGTATGATTGTGTAACTGTTGGATTGTAGCGTCTAAATTAAGAGCATGTAAAGGATCCTCTAAAGAACCTACAACATCATATGGAAAACTAACAGATTTTTTTAGAAAACTACCTGTTAATGGCCCCAGGGTATCACCTGTACAACGGTCACTTCCAATACAACAGAAAATAAGTCGTTCATGATGAAATGGTATATGTTCTAAAAACAATGTACTTAGTTGCCAAACAGCATTTTTACTTTCATGATGAAGAGAATAAGGAAGTAATAAATTTGGTATAGTATTCATAAAAAAACTCACTTTCTTTTTTATTTGGAAGAAGTGCTCAATTTTTATGCAGTATACACAAATTTTTAGCAGGCTATACAAGAGGTGGTAATATTGGAATTCAACAAGAGATTGATGGAGAATTATTGGAATAAACTAACATCGGAAGAGTTTTGGGAACAGGCTGTAGATGCAACCATTGATATTATGATTATCCTTATTGTTTCATGGATTGCAGTACGATTAGGGAAAAAATTTATTAAAAAAGTTTTCTTAATACGCATTCGTTCACCATTAAACCATTCAGAGCGTCGACAGCGAACAATTTCAAGATTATTACAAAGTATTATTTCCTATGCTGTTTATTTTTCCGCCATTATTGCCATTTTATCTAGACTAGATATTAAAATAGCGGGATTATTGGCTGGTGCAGGTATAGTTGGTTTAGCCATTGGTTTTGGTGCACAAAGTTTAGTAAAGGATGTTATTACTGGATTTTTTATTATTTTTGAAGATCAATTTGGTGTTGGTGATTATATAAAAATCAATGGTGCTGAAGGAACTGTTGTAGAAATAGGCTTACGAACAACAAAGATTAACGGAGGTACTGGTGAGCAATTTATTATTCCAAATGGTTCAATTGGGGAAGTTGTGAACTATTCTGTCAATAACTCTAAAATTTTTATAGATTTACAGATGACAAGTGATGCCGACTTTGAAAGGGCAGAATCGATTATAAAGAAATATTTAGAATCATTACCAGATGTTCATAAAGAGCTAGTAACAGTACCAGCCTTTTTAGGTGTACAAAATGTCAAGGGCACTGAAGTAACGATACGTATCGTGGCTGAGACATTACCACAGCAACAATATGGAGTGGCACGTACTATTCGTAGAGATGTGACAAAGCTTTTTGAAGAAAATAATATACCAATGTCTCATCCAAAAATGATGTTATATGGTGTTAAAGATGAAGGGAGAAATGAGTAATGGAACCGAAGAAATTTGGTCTAAATGATATTGTTGAAATGAAGAAGCAGCATCCATGTGGCACAAACAAGTGGAAGATTATTCGTATGGGTGCAGATGTCCGAATTAAATGTGAAGGCTGTCAGCATAGTGTCATGATTCCACGCCGTGAATTTGAAAAAAAAATGAAGAAGGTTTTAATTTCTGCTAGTGAGGCATAGCTTCAGGCGTATTAGACTTTTTAAGAGTGAATCAATATAATAGATAAGGTTATATGAGAGAAAAATGAACAGATCATAGAAAGGTTGTGTCCATTCATGGCATTAACAGCTGGAATCGTTGGTTTACCTAACGTTGGGAAATCAACATTATTTAACGCAATTACAAAAGCGGGCGCATTGGCTGCAAACTATCCATTCGCAACAATCGATCCAAACGTTGGTATTGTTGAAGTACCAGATGCACGTTTAGATAAATTAACAGAATTAGTAATACCGAAAAAAACAGTACCAACAGCGTTTGAATTCACTGATATCGCAGGAATTGTAAAAGGTGCTTCCAAGGGTGAAGGATTAGGAAATAAATTCCTGGCGCATATTCGAGAAGTAGATGCCATCTGCCAAGTTGTACGTTGCTTTGTAGATGAAAATATTACGCACGTATCAGGAGCAGTTGATCCAATTGATGATATTGAGGTCATAAATTTAGAGCTTGCACTTGCTGATTTAGAATCTGTAGACAAGCGTTTACAGCGTGTTAGTAAAATGGCCAAGCAAAAAGACAAGGAAGCAATGATTGAGGAGCCTGTACTACTAAAAATTAAAGAACAATTAGAAAACGGTCGACCTGCACGTGCTGCTGAGCTTTCTGAGGATGAATTAAAGGTTATCAAGGGCCTTCATCTTTTAACAATTAAACCAATGCTTTATGTGGCTAACGTTTCAGAAGATGAAGTGGCAGATGCTGATAACAACGAGTATGTGAAAAAAGTACGTGAGTATGCGTCTGCTGAAGGTGCGCAAGTTATTACAATTTGTGCAAAGATTGAAGAAGAAATTTCTGAGCTTGATGATGAAGAAAAAGCCATGTTCCTAGAAGAACTAGGCATTAAAGAATCAGGTCTAGATCAATTAATCCGTACTTCTTATGATTTACTCGGACTAGCAACTTACTTTACAGCAGGGGTACAAGAGGTACGTGCCTGGACTTTCCGAAAAGGAATGAAGGCACCACAATGTGCTGGGATCATTCATACTGACTTTGAACGTGGTTTTATTCGTGCAGAAACAGTTGCGTTCGATGATTTAGTAGAGGCTGGATCTCAAGCTGCTGCTAAAGAAGCTGGTAAAGTACGTCTTGAAGGTAAAGAGTATATTGTACAAGATGGAGATATTATGTTATTCCGTTTCAATGTATAAAACATAAACAGGGGCAATCTTTAACGGATTGCCTTTTTTGTTTAGGATAATCTGTTCATTTTGAAAGGTGGGTACAGCGATGAATTTATTACATATAAAAGAGCGAGGACTGGAAATTGAGCAGCTAGGACATTTACCGAAAGATATCTTAGAAGCTATTTACGAGCAAAAATTGTTTAAGCTATTTACACCTAAAGAACTAGGCGGTAAAGATTTAAACTTAATGGAGGGCATGAAAGTATTTCAGGAAATGTCTGCACTTGATGGAAATTTAGGCTGGCTGGTCACAATTGGTACAGGTGGCAATGCATTTATCCCAACATTCAATCAAGCCATCTGTAAAAAAATATTTTCACCAAGAAATGCTGTTATCGCAGGTAGTGGCTATCCAACAGGCGTAGCGGTGCAAGTGGAGGGTGGCTATCGTGTAACAGGGCAATGGAAGTATTGTAGTGGTGCAGATTATGCTACTACTTTTACAATGAATTGCTTTGTTGAGTACGAAGGTATAAAAACGGATCAAATCATTAGTTGTTCGGTTGAACGTGATCACGTTGAGATTCTTCAAGATTGGTGTGCAATGGGTTTAAAAGCAACAGCCAGTCATACGATTAGTGTACAAAATGCATGGGTGCCACAAGAAGCAACATTTCAGTTAGGTGCTATTCGTAATAATTACGGAAGCTTTGTACATAGCTTTCCGTTCGGCACATTTGCAGAAGCTTCCTTCCTAAGTGTTTGCCTCGGCATAACAGAAAATTTCTTACAAGAGATATCTATTATAATCAAGCAGAAAAGTGATGATCCAAGCCGTGCAGAATGTATCGATTCATTACACTCATTATTAATGCAGCAGCAACAAAAATTTAATCAGCTTGAAGAACAATTTAATGCAATATTGACGCAATACTGGGAAAGACATAACGCTGGGCAAAATTTAACGGATGAAGAGCTACTACAATTTTCACAAATGAGTAAGGATAGTGCAGCAACCTGTATCGATATTACCAACAGCTTCATTCGTAATCTTGGAATGGAGGCAATTACTGAGACATCTTCGATTAACCGTATTTGGAGAAATTTATATACGGCAGCACAGCATGGTTTTTTAACCCCATAAATTTTTTGAAGGATAGATCAGAAAATGCCAAAGCGCGGATTAAATAGCGTTTTGGCATTTAGGGATTTTTAGGGAGTCCCAACGACTTCTATTCCTTTTCTGAGGTAGTGTATACATACAGCTTAGGCAACTGAGGATCATCTTTAATAAGTGCATCTTTTGGATATTTACGTAACTCTTTATACATTGCAAAATCTCCCACTGCTCCAGCTATTAAAAAAGCCCCCACTAGGACTATCACAGTGCTGTTAAGGTAAAAACCTACAATAGTAGGTAAAACGCCTGTCGTCCAAAAAGGGAGCAGCAAGGCCTTTTTCATTGCATGATTAGGTAGTGGTTGGTCTGTTGTAGCATAAGCTATACCAAGCTCTAAATTAAGACCATATTTTAATGACTTAAAAGGAACACCCCCAAATAACATAAATCCAATTAAATGAGAGGCTTCATGTAATACAATTAAAAAAATATACAGGACAACAAAGAGAATGGACCCAATGATCATTTCCAAAAATGAGAAATGGAAATCTTTAAAGCAAATATATTGTATAGCCACAAATAATATAACAAGTCCACTTGTGACAACAACATTGTCCATCATTAGCTTTTTTATATCGAGTTCAATCACAATCGGCTCTTTCTCTGGTAGCATGAAAGCTCTCCTTCCATGAAGCTATTATATTCATTATATAGGAAGAATTATTAGTTTGCGACTTGAAAGACATGTCTCTGTATGTTACAATTCATTGATGTGAGTAATAATTATTACTTGCTCCTTGCTCCCTTATATAGGAGAGCCTAAGTCCATAAGGAGGTGTAAATAGATGAGAAAATATGAATTAATGTACATCGTACGTCCGAACATTGAAGACGAAGCGAAGAAAGCTTTAGTTGAACGTTTCAACGAAATCTTAACTTCTAACGGTGCAGAAGTCATCGAATCAAAAGAGTGGGGCAAACGTCGCCTAGCTTACGAAATTCAAGACTTCCGTGAAGGTTACTACCAAATCGTGAAAGTAAACGCTCCTTCAGAAGCAATTAACGAATATACACGTCTTGCTAACATCAGCGAAGATATCATTCGTCACATTGCAGTTCGCGAAGAAGAAAAATAATTTTTAACAAAATGCTGAAAAGGAGGTTGTATTCTGATGATAAACCGTGTCGTTTTAGTTGGAAGACTAACAAAAGATCCTGAGCTACGCTATACACCGAATGGTATTGCGTCTACACGATTTACAGTTGCTGTGAATCGAACATTCTCAAACCAACAAGGTGAACGCGAAGCTGATTTCATTAGTTGCGTTGCGTGGCGCAAACAGGCTGAAAACCTAGCGAACTTCATGCGAAAAGGAAGTTTAATTGGAGTGGAAGGCCGTATCCAAACAGGTAGCTATGAAGGACAAGATGGTAAGCGAGTATACACAACAGATGTAGTGGCAGATAGCGTACAGTTTTTAGAGTCTCGTAATGCTAGTGCTAGCGGTGCTCCTGCTCCACAATACAGTGGACAGACTTACGGTAATAACCAGCCGTCGTATGGTGGTGGTGGTCAACCACAGCAATCATTTGGTGGCTCGATGCCTGGGCAGGGTTCATTTGGCAACGATGCTGCTTATCAACAAAATCAACCACCTATGAATCAGCCGAACTATACACGTGTAGATGAGGATCCATTTGCGAATAGCAAAGGACCAATTGAAGTATCTGAGGATGATCTTCCATTCTAAATACTTCTAACATAAAAAATTAATAAGGAGGAGACATACTATGGCACCACGTCGCGGAGGCCGCAAACGCCGTAAAGTTTGCTACTTCACTGCTAATAACATTACGCATATCGACTATAAAGATGTGGATTTATTAAAAAAATTCATCTCTGAGCGCGGTAAAATCTTACCACGTCGCGTAACTGGCACTAGCGCTAAGTACCAACGTAAATTAACTTCAGCTATCAAAGTATCTCGTATCATGGGATTACTTCCATTCGTAGCAGAGGACAAATAAGATTGATGTCGCCAAGGTATTGACCTTGTATCAATTTTTAAGACCAGCATATTTCGATATTCGTATCGGTTTATGCTGGTTTTTTGTTGCAAAATGTTTTTTTAGAAAGAATTTAGGCGATTCGGTAAAAAATCCTCTATATAGACATATATTTAGCTCTAATAGTCAAGAGTTCTACAAAATATACAACAATCTATCCAGTTGTTCTTAGCGTTTTTTGTTCAATAACGTGAAAAAATGGTACAATAAAGTTTAGTTAGTTTTGACTGAAAAAAGGAAGGTTTTCAATGCCGAATAATCAAACAAAGGCGCTTGTACAGGGTGCTGCAATGGTAGCAGTTTTTACGTTGATGATGATAATATCTGCGTATATTCCTCTTGCTTTCATGCTAGTATTTTTATTTGCACCATTACCCTTTGCATGGTATAGCGCAAAATATAAGCGCTCCACATCAATTTTAGTAGCAATTGTCGGATGTATTCTAACATTTATAACTAGCGGTTTAGCCATACTGCCATTCGCATTTATTTTTGCGGTATTAGGAATAATTATGGGTGCTGCTATTCGCCAACAAAAAAGTAAATTGTATTTATTTATGTCATCAGGTATTGCAGTTCTTTTAACGACTGCAATTGTATTTCTCGCGTATTTACGTCTCGCAGGCATTAATATGGTTGAGATTGGTGTAGAAATGGCGAAAAAAAATTATGAGCAAACAGCAACAATGTCACAAAATATAACTGGGCAATCGACTATTACTCCTGACCAGATAGAAGCTGTTTCGAAGATGATGGAATTAACGATTCCATCAACAGTAACATTGGGAGCATTTTTTATAGCATTTATACTGATGTCAATTAATTTACCTGTTTTAAAACGTCTAGGATTAAATGTACCTAAATTTTCACCATTTCAACATATGCGTTTACCACGTTCAATATTATGGTATTACATGATTGTTCTGTGTATCAATTTATTTATACGCCCAGATCTAGGTTCTACATTAGATGTTATTGTCATTAATGTTTCATATATTTTATGGGTTTTATTAATATTACAGGGAATTTCCTTTATCCATTATTTTATTTCCAAAAAGGGTATGCCAGTAGGTGTAAAATGGATTGCGACTTTGCTCGCGATACCATTATCATCCTTTATGATATTACTTGGTATCATAGACTTAGGTTTCGATGTTCGTTCACTTGTGAAAGGGAAAACTCAAGAATAAGGAGCTGATGTAATGGGGACTTTTAGAAAACGACCAATTCGCTATCCGCTTTTTGTTCTTTCCATTTTTGGCATTGTGACGTTCATGCTTCTATGTTTTTGGAATATCGGGATAGGTATTGGGTATGGAGTAGGCTTTGCACTGTTAATGGCCTATACGTGGAAGGTAGAACAAGTAGCCTTTGATGAAACAGAAAAGCATATTGAATCCATTTCTTTTCGTATGAAAAAGGTTGGAGAAGAGGCATTGCTTGAAATGCCAATTGGAATTTTACTTGTCAATGATCAATATGAAATAGAGTGGTCCAATCCATATATGCAGGGAGTTTTAAATAGGGAAACATTAGTAGGTGAAGGAATAGTCAATATTTCCGATGACATCTATGTACTGATGAAGACAGAAGAATCAAATGAAGCAACAATTACGCTACGTGAACGAAAATATCGTGTTTTTTATAAAAAAGAAGAACGTCTTCTCTATTTCTTTGATATTACAGAGCAGATTGCGATTGAAAAGCAATACTTTGCAGATCGTACAGTCATTGCCATTTTATTTGTTGATAATTATGATGAAATTACGCAGGCGATGGATGACCAGCTACGTAGTTTAACCAATACAATGGTTACATCCATTGTCAATGAATGGGCTGCAGAGCACGGAATATTTGTCAAAAGAATTTCATCTGACCGTTTTTTAGCAGTATTAAATGAATCTATCTTAATTGAGCTCGAAAAGAAAAAATTTGCTATTTTAGATACCATTCGAGAAAAAACAGCGCAAAAAAATCTCTCATTAACATTGAGTATTGGTGTTGGTGCAGGATCATCATCATTAGTGGAGCTTGGTGAGCTAGCACAATCCAGTCTTGATCTTGTTTTAGGACGTGGTGGCGATCAGGTGGCTATTAAGCAGCCAACAGGAAAGCTAAAGTTCTATGGGGGAAAAACCAATCCAGTGGAAAAACGTACACGTGTAAGAGCAAGGGTTATTTCCCATGCTTTACGTGATTTAATTCAGGATAGTGATCAAGTATTTGTGATGGGACATAAAAATCCTGATATGGATTCAATTGGTGCGTCTGTCGGTGTACGAAAAATGGCGCAAATGAATGATGTAAAGGGTTATGTTATCATAAATTTTGATGAATTAAACGGAAGTGTCACACGTTTAATGAATGAAATTGAGAGTAAATCGGATTTCTATGAAAATTTCCTAACACCAGAGGAAGCTGCGGCAAAAATGACCGAAAAGTCGTTGCTCGTTATAGTTGATACACATAAACCGGATTTAGTCATCGATTCTCATCTTTTAAGATTGGCTGAAAAGGTTGTTGTGATTGATCACCATCGTAGAAGTGAGGATTTTATAGAGAATCCAACACTTGTTTATATGGAGCCGTATGCCTCGTCGACTGCTGAGCTTATTACAGAGTTACTAGAATATCAACCAAAGCGGGCGAAGATAAATATGCTAGAGGCAACAGCCCTACTAGCGGGAATTATTGTTGATACGAAGAGTTTTACCTTGCGTACTGGCGCTCGCACATTTGAAGCAGCTTCTTATTTACGGACAAATGGTGCTGATACGGTGCTTGTCCAGCGCCTTTTAAAAGAAGATGTGGATACGTATATAGAGCGTTCTAAAATTGTACAAACCGTAAAATTTGTAAAACCTGGTATTGCCATTGCTGTCGGTGAGGAATCGAAAATTTATGATTCCGTATTAATTGCGCAAACAGCAGATATTTTATTAACAATGAAGGATGTCGGTGCTTCCTTTGTTATAGCACATCGAGCAGATGGAAAAATCGGTATAAGTGCAAGGTCGCTCGGCGAAGTAAATGTCCAGCTTATTATGGAGAAGCTCGGTGGTGGCGGTCATTTAACAAATGCGGCCTGCCAGATGGAGGGGAATTCCATAGAGGACGTGAAAAAATATTTAGAAGAGGCCATAAATGAGGTACTTGAAGGGAGTTTTGAATCATGAAAGTAGTTTTTTTAAAAGATGTTAAAGGAAAAGGTAAAAAAGGAGAAATTAAAAACGTAGCTGACGGCTATGCACAAAATTTCTTAATTAAAAATGGCTATGCAGCTGAAGCTAATGCACAAGCATTAAGTCAATTAGAAGGACAAAAGAAATTACAAGCCAAAAATGCAGCAGCAGAATTAGCCGAAGCAAAAGCGTTAAAAGAAAAATTAGAAGCTTTAACTGTAGAACTCAAAGCGAAATCAGGTGAAGGTGGTCGCTTATTCGGTTCTATTTCTACTAAACAAATTGCTGATGCACTACAAAAAGTACATGGCATTAAAATTGATAAACGTAAAATGACTTTAAATGAGGGTATTCGTGCACTAGGATTTACAAATGTACCTGTAAAACTACACCATGAAGTAACTGCAACATTAAAAGTACATGTAACGGAAGAATAAGGGGCGACAATTCATGAGCGAACCGATGATGGACCGCGTTCCACCGCATAACCGGGAAGCGGAGCAATCGGTTATCGGTGCCATTTTCCTTGATCCACAAGCATTAATTACAGCGTCGGAAATTTTATTAGCGGATGATTTTTATCATAATGCACATAAGAAAATTTTCGAAACAATGCTACGCTTAAGTGACCAAGGAAAAGCGATAGATGTTGTTACAGTTACTGAAGAATTATCTGCAAAAAAAGAGATTGAGGACGTTGGCGGGCTATCGTATTTACTAGAGCTCGCCAATGCTGTCCCTACGGCTGCTAATGTCGCACACTATGCAAAAATCGTTGAAGAAAAGGCACTCTTAAGACGTTTAATTCGCGTCGCTACTAAAATTGTAGAAGATGGCTATACACGTGAAGATGAAGTAGAAGCATTGCTAGGTGAAGCAGAGAAGAAAATGATGGAGGTAGCCAATCGTAAAAATGCTGGTGATTTTAAGCATGTTAAAGACGTTTTGGTGGAAACCTTTGATAACATTGAACAGCTCCAATCTCGTAAGGGAGATGTTACAGGTATTCCGACGGGCTTCCGTGATTTAGATAATATTACTGCTGGATTCCAGCGCAACGATTTAATTATTGTAGCGGCACGTCCATCAGTGGGGAAAACAGCCTTTGCTTTAAATGTTGCGCAAAGTGTTGCTGTCCAAGCCCGTGAGAATGTTGCAATCTTCTCACTGGAAATGGGTGCAGAGCAGCTTGTCATGCGTATGCTTTGCGCAGAGGGAAATATAGATGCACAAGTTTTGCGTACAGGTGCTTTAACTACGGAAGATTGGGGTAAACTAACTATGGCAATGGGAAGTTTATCGAATTCTGGAATCTTTATTGATGATACGCCAGGTGTACGTATTAATGAAATCCGAGCAAAATGTCGACGCTTAGCACAGGAGCATGGGCTTGGAATGATTTTAATTGATTATTTACAGCTCATTCAAGGTAGTGGTAAACCTGGAGAGAACCGTCAGCAAGAGGTATCTGAAATTTCACGTTCATTAAAGGGATTAGCACGTGAATTAAAGGTTCCGGTAATTGCTTTATCACAGCTATCACGTGGTGTTGAGCAGCGTCAAGATAAGCGACCAATGATGAGTGACCTACGTGAATCAGGAAGTATTGAGCAAGATGCTGATATTGTGGCCTTCTTATATCGTGATGATTATTACGATAAAGAATCGGAAAATAAAAATATGATTGAAATCATTATTGCAAAACAGCGTAATGGTCCAACAGGTACTGTTACACTTGCATTTAAAAAAGAATTCAATAAATTTATTAACGTGGACTGGTCGCAAATGCCACCACCACCTCCACGTGATTAAGAATATCTAACGATAGAAAAGCTTTTAATCTAAATGTTAGATAATATTCATACCATTCTGTCATTAAACACGAACGTTAAATCATATTTTTTGATTTTATGTTCGTGTTTTTAACTATTTTTTGTTGACTTGTTGTTTCTATCATTGTTACAATAGTTAACGGCTTAAAAATTGAGATACAAAGCGTATCTAACGGAGGTGCTGATTATGACATCAGTAGTTGTTGTAGGAACACAATGGGGAGACGAAGGAAAAGGTAAAATTACAGATTTCCTATCGCAAAAAGCCGATGCAATCGCTCGTTTTGCAGGTGGTGATAATGCAGGACACACCATTAAATTTGATGGTGAAACATATAAGCTACATTTAATTCCATCAGGTATTTTCTATAAAGATAAGACGTCAGTAATCGGCAATGGATTGGTTGTTAATCCAAAGTCATTAGTAACGGAGCTTAGAGGTTTACAGGAGCGTGGCATAAATACAGACAACCTACGTATTTCTAATCGTGCCCATGTTATTTTGCCATATCATATCAAACAAGATATTGCTGATGAGGAGAGCCGTGGTGACAATAAAATTGGCACGACTTGTAAAGGTATTGGCCCTTGCTATCAAGATAAAGTAGCCCGCATTGGTATCCGTATGGCCGATTTACTGGACAAAGAAATATTTGAAGAAAAACTACGTCATAATTTAGCAATTAAAAATAAATTATTTGAGAAGTTTTACGAAGTTGAAGGTGTAACGTTTGAAGAAATTTTTGAAGAGTACTATGCATATGGGCAAGAAATCGCAAAATATGTAACAGATACATCAAAAATTTTAAATGATGTTTTAGATGAAGGTGGCAAAGTGTTATTTGAAGGTGCTCAAGGTATCTTACTTGATGTCGATCAAGGCACATATCCATTTGTAACATCTTCAAATCCTGTTGCTGGTGGAGTAGCAATTGGTGCTGGGATCGGTCCATCAAGAGTTTCCAGTGTAATTGGTGTATGTAAAGCTTATACATCTCGTGTTGGTGATGGTCCATTCCCAACTGAATTATTCGATGAAGTGGGTCAGCAAATCCGTGAAGTCGGTCGTGAATATGGTACAACAACGGGTCGTCCACGTCGTGTGGGCTGGTTTGATACGGTAGTTGTCCGCCATTCACGAAGAGTAAGTGGAATTACACATCTTGCACTTAATTCAATTGATGTTCTATCTGGCTTAGACACTGTAAAAATTTGTACTGCGTATAATTATCAAGGTGAAACTATTACCGAATATCCTGCAAATCTTCATATTATTGAACAATGTGAACCAATCTATGAGGAGCTGCCAGGCTGGTCAGAGGATATAACAGGCTGCAGAACTTTAGAGGAGCTACCTGAAAATGCGCGCCGCTATGTAGAGCGTGTAAGCGAGTTAACAGGAATTCAAATTGCTACATTCTCTGTTGGCCCTGCACGTGAACAAACTAATGTTTTAGTGGATATTTGGGAAGCATAATATATGAAATATACTAAATGGGCGTCCATATACGGAACGCCCATTTTTATCTTCATTCAGCAAATGTTTTTTATATCGAAAGCGTTGCAGCAGAGGCAGATACAGCAGACTCCAACCTCTATAGGTGATGAGATAAATGCGATTTTGGTTTCTTTTCAGTGGGTGTCCAAACACCTACTGAATGAAGATAAAGCCTCCAGACGCATTGTTTATCTGTGCGAAAGCGAAGCGACAGCAACAAATGTTTTCTGTAGCGAAAGCAAAGCGGCAGCTACAATTACGCCAAGGCGAAATTGATTTAGTGAATATCCTTTTTCTTAAAGCGTCCACCTTTAACCTCTGCTATATTACCAATTGCAAGGAATGCATTATCATCAATTTCAGCGACAATCGATTTAAGTTTCGACTCCTCTAATCGTGTAATAACAGTAAAAATAACCTTTTTATCGTTACCTGTATAAGCTCCCTCACCATGAAGGAAGGTTACACCTCGACCGAGTCGATCCATTATGGTTTGACCGATTTCATCTATTTCATCACTAATAATGTATACTGATTTTGATTCCTCCATTCCTTGAATAACAATGTCAATCATTTTATAGGCAATATAATAGGCTAGGATAGAGTACATAGCTTGTTCCCAGGTGAAGATAAAGCCTGCTACCGTAAAGATAAGGATATTGAAGAACATAATAATTTCACCCACAGAAAAGGGGGTTTTTCGATTAAATAAAATGGCTAAAATTTCGGTACCATCTAACGATCCACCATACCTGATAACAATGCCGACGCCAATTCCTAAAATCATGCCACCAAAAACGGTCGCTAATAAAGTATCCTGTGTAAATGGTTGTAGATTATGTAATAAGATTGTTGTTACTGATAGTACGGTAATACCTAGGCCTGTAGAAAGTGCAAAGGTTTTACCAATTTGCTTATAGCCTAAAAAGATAAAGGGTAGGTTTAAAATGAAGATAAATATACCAAGAGGTAATGTTAATAAATGAGAAGTGATGATAGAAACACCTACGATTCCACCATCCATAATGTGGTTTGGTACTAAAAATAATTCTAATCCTAGTGCCATTATTATTGCACCTAGTGCCACCATAATGCTCCTTATGACAATTCTACGAGCTCTATTTTTTTGTGGCTTGACCAATCTAGGCGTTGTTTCAGTGGTCTGTGAATCACTCAATGTTAATCGCTCCAATCAAGTAGTGTATCCTTCTTCTCTATTTTATCGGAATATTAAAAAAGTAAAAAGAAATAAGTTTAACTCTCATAAAAAATATATGAATAGTATTGTGAAAATATCAACCAATAAATATATAAAATTACAATTATAAAAGCATATAACAGATAAGAGTTATGTAACAATTAGTCGAAAAATAATACATTTATATTACAAAAGTATGAAAATATTCAATCCCTTTACCCTTTATGGTACAGTATAGTGGTGCAAAAATATTTTGTGGGTAATTAATCCTACGATAGCATAAAGTTGGAAGGGGCTTTATTGATGAGTTCGTCTTGGTATAAAAAAGAAGAAAACAATAGATTCACTTACAATCTATCTTCATTCAAAAAAATGTCTATTATAGCTATTTTAATGACAAGTTTAACCGTTAATACTGGTTTTGCAAAAGAAAATCATAAAGAGGATTTAAATAAAATTTTTCATATTTATATAGGTAATCAATATATTGGAGCAGTATCTAACGAGAAGGCTGTTCAGGAAATTATTAAATCGAAAGAAAGAGAAGTTGGTCAACAGTATAAAGAATTGTCCATTGATGCTAGTACGTCTGTTAAAATTATCCCAGAGCAGGTGTTTAGTAATGAAACTAAAGATGCTGAAATATTAGCGAAATTAGAGCAATCCTTGGTTGCTAAGTCTCAAGCCTTTACATTATTTGTAGATAATAAGCCCCTAGTATCCTTAAAAGATGCAAAAGCTTATGAAGATACTATACGTTTACTAAAATTACAGTATGTTTCACAGCAAGAGATAAATAGTTTACATACTAATCAGCAATCAATGAATCAATTGTCGACATTAAAATCTGGCGAAACTCGTCTGTTAGATGTTTCCTTTAAACAAGGAGTTTCAGGTGTTTCACAAAATGTTTCTCCAAGTACTATTGTAACTCCTGAGAAAGCCGTGGAATATTTAATGACAGGCTCTTTAAAGCAGGAAACCTATAAAATTCAATCAGGTGATGTTCTAGGCTCAGTTGCTCAAAGGCATAACCTAACGACAGCTGAGTTACTAGCCTTAAATCCTGGTATTACTGTAGATACTGTTCTACAAATTGGACAGGCATTGAACGTAACTGTTGCTAAACCATTTGTTACTCTTGAAGTCAAACAAGAGAAAAAAGTTATAGATACAATACCTTTTAAGAAAATAGTTGAAGAAGACCCAAACATGTATAAAGGTGAGAAGGTAGTGAAGCAGCAGGGCGCTGATGGTAAAAAAGAAATATCGTATCTATTAACTTCTGAGAATGGAACGCGAACATCCAAGGTAGCGTTAGAAGAGCAGATTATACAGCAACCAGTAGATGAGATTGAGGTTGTTGGTACGAAGGTCATTTCTTCTCGTGGGACAGGTGAATTTACTTGGCCTACTGTAGGAGGCTATATTTCAAGTCAAATGGGTCAACGATGGGGAACTGTCCATCGTGGTATTGATATTGCTCGACCAAGTAATTATAATATCTTAGCTTCTGATAATGGAGTTGTAGTTGCAGCAGGTAACTCAGGAAGTTATGGTAATCGAATTGTTATCAATCATAATAATGGTTATACAACACTATATGGACATTTATCTTCAATCAATGTTGAAGTGGGACAGGTAGTGGAAAAAGGTTCTGTGATCGGTATTATGGGATCTACTGGAAATTCTACAGGTACACATCTGCATTTTGAAGTTGAAAAGGATGGTTCATTAGTCAATCCTTTATCATATGTAGGACGTTAATTTTTTCGAATAACAGGCAGTCCAAAAAAAATGGACTGTCTTTTTGTATATTTCTTCTCTATTATTTCCCGAGAAATATTTGTCGAAATTCGTTTATCTTTATTCCGCAAATGTTATTTTGTATCGAAAGCGAAGCAGCAGCTACACGGTTTTATCTGTGCGAAAGCGAAGCGGCAGCTACAATTACGCCCGTCCGAAATTGATTTTAATAGTTAATAATTGTTATTGAATTTAGAATAATGCATTGAAGCTAAAAGCATGATAGAGTTAAGAGTAGTGAATTTAACTTCTTTCAGTTTTTTTGTGACCAATGTCAAGCGTCAGCCATAGAAATCTAATAGATCGTAGTGGGTGTCTAAACATCTACTAAAAAGATAGAATAAGAAGTGAAAATCTAGAAGTGAACTAACTACAGCTTCTAATGAATGACACAAATTTCAGAGAAAAATTAAAATACACATTTAGATAAATAGCGAAAGGGAGAAAATGTATGGATAAAACAATATTAGTTGTTGATGATGAAAAACCAATCGCAGATATTTTACAGTTTAATTTAATAAAGGAAGGCTATAAGGTTATTTGTGCTTATGATGGTGATGAAGCTCTCGCAAAGGTAGAGGAAGAGCAGCCAGATTTAATGCTTTTAGATATAATGCTACCAAAGCGTGATGGTATGGAGGTTTGTAGGGAAGTCCGAAAAAAATATGATTTTCCGATTATTATGCTAACAGCAAAAGGCTCTGAGATTGATAAAGTATTAGGCTTAGAAATGGGTGCAGATGATTATGTAACAAAGCCTTTTAGTACGCGCGAATTGATTGCACGTGTCAAAGCCAATATGCGCCGTTTACAGGTGGTTGCTCCTGCTGCTGAGGAGGTTGCAGAAGAGTCGAATGAGATTGTTGTAGGCTCGCTTGTCATTCAACCTGATGCTTATCTAGTATTAAAACGGGATGAAGCCATTGAGCTTACACATCGTGAATTTGAGCTATTACATTATTTGGGGAAACATATTGGTCAAGTCATGACACGTGAGCATTTATTGCAAACTGTATGGGGTTATGATTATTTTGGTGATGTTCGAACAGTTGATGTAACGATTCGTCGTTTACGTGAAAAAATTGAGGATAATCCTAGTCACCCAGCTTGGATTGTAACACGTCGTGGAGTAGGTTATTATTTGCGAAATCCTGAGCAGGAGTAAATGGTATGCAAAAAGTTAGCTTCTTTAAATCGATTCATGTCAAGCTAGTGCTTATTTATATTTTGTTAATATTGCTTGCTTTGCAAATAATAGGTATATATTTTGCGCGTGAATTGGAGGATAATTTAAAAACCAATTTTCGAGATTCCATTTTCCAACGTGTTGATTTAATGCAATACAGCATTCGTGAGGAAATTTTAAAGGAACGCGATGAAAGTATGCCAACACTTGAAGAAAGCCTGAAAACGATTGTGATGGAGTTTTCTACAGGGTTAAAGGATGTTTCTTATGGAGATATATTAGAAATTCGTGTTATTGACAATCGACAGCGGATACGTGCTACATCTGAGTTAGAAAATCAAAATCTGATTGGACAGCGCTCAAATACGGATCTTGTCCGACGTGCATTGTCAGCAGAGACATTATTTGAAAATATCAAACTTGATAATAAAACGAGAAATCGAATTTGGGTGTTAGCGACACCCATTCGAAATGGTGCAGGTACGGATGATGAAGTTATAGGGGTTCTTTATATTGAAGCTAATATTGAATCTGTTTTTGGACAAGTGAATGACATTAACCGTATTTTCCTTGGTGGAACTGCTGTGTCCTTGGTGATTACTATCTTTTTAGGAATTTTAGTAGCACGAACAATAACACAGCCGATTGCAGATATGCGTAAACAGGCACAGGCGATGGCAAAAGGAAATTATTCACGAAAAGTACGTGTTTATGGAACAGATGAAATAGGACAGCTTGCTATAACATTTAATCATTTGACAAATCGCTTGCAGGAAGCCCAATCTACTACAGATGCAGAGAGACGAAAGCTTGATTCGGTCCTTAGTAATATGACGGATGGTGTTATTGCGACAGATCGAAAGGGACGCATCATCCTTATTAATGATCCCGCACTAGAGCTCTTACATATTTCTAGGGATATTACATTAGGCCGCCCAATTGCGTCTGTTTTAGGAATTGATCAAGAGTATAGCTTTGAGGATTTAATACACATGAATGATGCGTTGAATTTAAATTTTAGTATAACTGACGCACCCTATATTTTGCGTGCGAATTTCTCGGTCATTCAAAAAGAAACAGGTTTTATTAATGGTTTAATTACTGTACTGCACGATATTACAGAACAGGAAAAAATTGAAATGGATCGTCGGGAATTTGTATCCAATGTATCACATGAGTTACGCACACCATTAACAACGATGCGCAGCTATTTAGAGGCATTGGCGGATGGTGCCTGGAAAGATGAAAATATTGCTCCAACTTTTTTGAATGTTACACAAACAGAAACAGAGCGAATGATTCGCTTAGTGAATGACTTGTTGCAGTTATCACGCATGGATAGTGCGGATTATGAATTGAATAAGGATATTGTTCTTTTCAATTCATTCTTTAATCGTATTATTGATCGCTTTGAAATGTCAAAGTCTGACAAGGTAACGTTCCAACGTTTATTCCCAGAAGCATCTTATTATGTGGAAATTGATACAGATAAAGTGACACAGGTAATTGATAATATCATTTCTAATGCAATAAAGTATTCTCCAGATGGTGGAAATGTCAGATTTGGTTTTACTGTGCAAGGTGAGATGTTGAAGGTTATGATTTCTGATGATGGTATGGGCATTCCTAAGGAAAATGTAGGACGCATTTTCGATCGTTTTTATCGTGTGGACCGCGCACGTGCTCGTTCTATGGGCGGTACAGGTCTAGGACTAGCTATTGCCAGGGAAATGATTGAAGCGCATGGAGGTAAAATCTGGGCTGAAAGTGAGGAAGGTCAAGGTACAACCATATTCTTCACATTACCTTATGATTTAGATGATTTTGACGAGGCAGGTGAGTGGGCATGAAATATATAGAGCCAGTTAAATCAGTTGTATTATTTCTACTCGTCATGTTGAGTGTCATTTTAACCTTTATCATTTGGACATATACACCAGATTATAAAATTATTGAACAAACTGAGGGAAAAGAAATCCTAATTGGATCTCAGAAGAGGATGGAGGATATCATTCGTCCCTATAAGGCAATTTATCGTTTTGATGAGGAGTTCACGGGAACGGCATCCAATGGCGCGATGAAGGATATTATGAAAGCTTTTCAGGGCTGGAATATTCTTGATTTAGTGCCAATCAATAATAATCTTACTGCGAATTATGTAAATGAAATGATTCGTACGAATAATCGTATGACCATCTTTTTTACAGGTGAAATACCTTACTCTGCCTTTAGCTCTATTTTCCAGTTTGCTGATAAGGAAATACCTGAAACAACCTTTAATCGTATGATTATTGATTGGACGAATTATGGCAACAAAGAATTACAGATCTTTTTCATTAGTAGTAATAATAAGACTTTAATGCGCTCACGTGTAAGCCTGCAAAATACCAATCCATTTATAAGGGATGTTATTGAGCCAGCGAAAACATATAGCGCTTTTAAAGAAATTGAACGTGATGGCTTTACCTCACTTTATATGCCTAATGATAAAATTGAATCTACCAAATATATGTATACGTTTATAGAGGAGCCACTTGAATCTTTTAAAAACGTGTTATTTCCAAATCCAAATATTGTTCAGCGTAGTATTGAAAGTGCAATGACTGAAAAATATCAGGATGGCAAATCGCGAATGACTGTTGATTCAAACTTAAAATCTTTAACCTATGTATATCCAGCTGTAGAAAGTAGTGCCATCATAGAGCCATCTAAGCTCTTGAAGGATAGCTTTGAATTTATCAACGAGCACGGTGGATTTACAGCTGATTATCGCTATGTATCAAAAAATACTAATAAAAATCAGTTAGAGTATCAGCAATATTTACAGGGGTTACCAGTTTATAGTGATCAAGTTATCAGCAAGATTACGACTGTTTGGGGGGATAATGTTATATTCCGCTACAAACGCCCTTATTATTCCTTAGTTTTCGATATTCCAACCGAGAAGGAGATAAAAGAGCTGCCTTCAGGTGTGGAGATTTTGGAAAAGATTCAGCAACTGAATAATTTTGTTCTGTCAGATATAGATGATGTTGTGGTGGGGTATTATTTAAAACAAGATTCAACTAGCATAATGACATTAGAGCCTTGCTGGTTTGTAGTTCATAACGGTATAGCGACAAAATTGACGCCTGAATTATTAGGAGGTGTCGTAAATGGATTGGAATAGAACAAAATCTATTTTCATCATCGTTTTTTTAATACTGGACATCTTCTTGTATTCGTTATATTTAAAACGTTATAATGAAGCGCAGAGCGTAGAAATACCTGGTGAAAGAACAATAGAGACCCGTTTAAAGGATGATAAAATTACGTATGGTGCATTGCCTAGTAATGAATCTGCAACTTATATTACGGGCAAAGTGCATAAGTTTACGGGTAGTGATTTCCCTGATAAAAATCAGCAAGCTAATATTGATGGAACACTTGCTCATGTTGTTTTTATAAATCCTGTGAAGTTACGAAATATTAATGATAATACAAGCTTTACTGAGTTTCTCCATACAAATGTTAAAGCGGGAGATTCCTATGCATTATGGAAGGTAGATCGTGAGGAGCGAGTCGCAATCTTCTTTCAGAAGAAAAATAATCAAATGTTCTATTACAATGAGAGTGCCTCATTAAAAATAAAATGGAATATGGACGACGAAGTTATTATGTATGAGCAGACCATGATTGATAATATTGAAGAAATAGAACAACAAGAAACAGTTATTCCACCACTTCAAATTATCCAAACATTGTATGCAAAAGGACTATTAAAGGCAGAATCACGTGTTACTCATATAAAGCTGGGCTATTCGACTTTTAGTAATTTAACACAAACACAAACACAAGTGTTGATACCAACATGGGAAGTACAAGTAAAATTAGCAGACGGTGAGTCAGAAGAGTACTTTGTTGATGCGATGGAAGGAAAAATTATTGATATTCAAGAGGACAAGCAAGAGGGAGAAGAGGAAGACTGGGGAGTTGAATAATGCGATTTAGTGTTTTAGCAAGTGGCAGTACAGGCAATTCGATATATGTAGAGAATGATGAACATGCATTTATTGTCGATGCAGGGCTAAGTGGAAAAAGGATGGAGCAGCTATTTGCGAAAATCGACCGTAATATGAAACAGCTGAGTGGCATCTTCGTGACACATGAACATAGTGACCATATTAAGGGAATTGGTGTATTGGCACGAAAATATAATGTACCTGTTTATGCAAATGCCAAGACATGGCAGGCGATGGACGGGCTTGTTGGTGATATTCCCCTAGAGCAACGTTTTGAATTTGAAATGGATACAGTAAAGCACTTTGGCTCAATAGCTATTGAATCCTTTGCTGTGTCACATGATGCAGCGGATCCAATGTTCTATACTTTTCATGAAAATGGGCGCAAGCTTGTTGTTATCACGGATACAGGCTATGTTAGCGACCGTATGAAAGGTATTATTCGAGGTGCAGATTCCTTTGTTTTTGAAAGTAACCATGATGTGAATATGCTACAAATGGGCCGTTATCCATGGTCGATAAAACGCCGTATTTTAAGTGATGTAGGGCATGTCTCAAATGAAGATGCGGCAGTAGCTATGAGTGAGGTCGTATTTGAAAAGCCAACAAATATTTATTTATCGCATTTAAGTAAGGATAATAATATGAAAGAGCTTGCACGCATGAGTGTCACACAAACATTACAATCCTGCGGTATTATTGTAGGAGAGTATGTTAAGTTATTTGATACGGATGCAGAGGAACCAACCCAATTGGTAACAGTTTAATATTATTGAAACTTTTTGAGAGGCTGCTTCATCGTAATTTAAAAAAAATACGATGAGACAGCCATTTTTATGTCCATTTTATTTATTTTTCATCTGATTTTAATGTTTGAATCGTAATATTAGGGTAACAACTAACAAATACTAATACATGAAAGGATGAGGAAAATGGGCTATTTCCAAGATGATGATAAAAATCGTGATTTCCTAAATAATGATGAAATACAGAAATCACCTCTTCAAGAGCGACTTGAAAAAGAGGAGCGAGAAATACAAGAGAAGCGTCAAAAAAAGAAAGGTGGCGGCGGAGGAGGTAAGGGCGGTTACTTCTTTAGTGGTCTCATTGGGGTCATCATAGGTGCTTTGCTTGTGTGGCTTATGCTACCTGGGCTTGTTAACCAGATGCCTGGTACAACGACAAGCAATACAGGTAAAAATGAAACGACCATCAATCAAGTAGCAACAGAAGTGACAACGGATGTTACAAAAGCAGTAGATATGGCCTCAGGTGCAGTTGTAGGTATAACTAATATACAAGAAGTAACTAGCGGTGGATTCTGGAATCCGCCAACAACATCAACACAGCCTGCTGGAAGCGGTTCAGGTGTTATTTATAAGGTACAGGGTGACAAGGCCTTTATCGTAACAAATAACCATGTTATTCAGGGCGCAAAACAGCTAGAAGTAACAATGCCAGATGGAACGAAGGAAGAAGCACAGTTAGTTGGTAGAGACGAATGGACAGACTTAGCGGTTATTTCAATCAGCTCTAAGGATGTTAAAACAGTTGCAAAATTTGGGAGCTCAGATGTCCTAAAACAAGGTGAAACAGTAATCGCAATTGGTAACCCACTTGGCTTAGAATTTTATGGATCTGTTACGACAGGTGTTGTTTCTGGTAAGGATCGTTCTGTACCGGTTGATATAAATGGTGATGGAACAATTGATTGGCAGCAAGAGGTTTTACAAACAGATGCTGCTATCAACCCTGGTAATAGTGGAGGTGCATTAGTAAACCTTGCAGGAGAATTAGTCGGCATTAACTCCATGAAAATTGCTGAATCCTCTGTAGAAGGATTAGGCTTCTCAATTCCAATTAACTCAGCCATTCCAATTATTGAGGAATTAGAGAAAAACGGTGAAATGAAACGTCCAACAATGGGTATTCAGCTAGCTGATTTAACGGATGTACCATCATTCTACCAACAGCAAACATTAAAATTACCGAAAGATATTACGACAGGCGTTGTCATTACAGACGTTGTAAATAACTCACCAGCATCAAAAGCAGGTGTCCAACAATATGATGTCATTGTAGAAATGGATGGCAAAAAAATCGAAACAGCAATTGATTTACGCAAACATTTATATAATGATAAAAAAATTGGTGATAAATTAACAATGAAAGTATACCGCCAAGGTAAATTAGTGGAGCTATCACTAACTTTAACAAATAGCAATTCATTGTAAATATAAATCAGTGAGGGGTTAATAATCCTCACTGATTTTTTTGTGGATAGAAAAAAATTGACTAGCCTTATACAAAAGGATAGAGCAAATATTGTGGATAACTAGAAAATTGTGAATAATATCTCTACACATCAAAACAGCAAGAGAAAGCCTTTTCTTTCATACTTGTCAGTCCTTTGTTACAATAGATTGTGGATAACATAGACTGAAATGTGAATAAGTTTGTGGAAATTTCGGAAAACAAGGAGACATAGAGAAATGGAAAAATACAGCTGCGAAAACCATATAGATCACGCTTTAGACATGTTTGTAGCGGAGCAAAAAGTATTCCCAATTATGGATAAAGTCGAAGAGGAAAAAAAGTTATCCACAAAATGTAGTTACTGTGAACAACCAGCAGAATATATTGTATCAAGTAAATAACTTTACACAATATATAGGAATGCTATGTGGATATGTTGATAACTTCTGTGGATAATTTGTTTGTAAATGAATTGTAAAGGTGGATAACGTGTGAATATAACGATTGTATCAGTCGGCAAACTAAAAGAAAAGTACTTAAAAATGGGCATTGATGAATATGTGAAACGACTCGGTGGTTATGCAAAGATGGATATCATTGAGGTACCAGATGAAAAAGCCCCCGAGCAGCTAAGCGATGCCGAAATGGACATCGTCAAGAAAAAGGAGGGTGAACGTATCCTCTCCAAAATTAGTCCAGATACATACGTTATCGCCCTAGCGATTAACGGCAAAATGAAAACCTCTGAACAAATGGCAGCAGATCTTGAAACCCTCATGACCTACGGCAAAAGCAAAATCGCCTTCGTCATCGGTGGCTCCCTCGGCCTACACAATGAAGTATTGAAGCGAGCTGACGAGCAGCAATCCTTCGGCCAAATGACATTACCCCACCAGCTAATGAAGCTAGTCCTGGTGGAGCAGATTTATCGGAGTTTTAGGATTATGAAGGGTGAACCGTATCATAAATAAGTGCGGTTTTTTTAAAGAATCACCTAGAACGTTGATTTAACAATGTTTTAGGTGTTTTTAATTGAAAAAATATTAAAATTAGCTCTAGAGTATTACGATGAAACCAATCAATATCAAGCCCCAAATTGCTTTACTTTTTACCATTTTCCAATAGTTTATTGCTTTTTTTTTGGAATAAGTGTGTATAATTTGTGTGTAGTGTTATTCCAAAATATGAGAATAATTCATAGTTTAGGAAATAAATGTTGTTATGGAACAATTTAAAAGAATATAAGGGAAGGAGAATTTATGAAGCATTTTTCTATAGCTTTATTAACTTTATTTTTGAGTTTAATTGTTTTTTTCATTCTAGGAGCATTTGGTTTAACAGATTATATTGATGGCTTAATCATGTCTATAGGTTTAATTATAGTTATTTTACTATCTGTAATTATTAGTCTATTAGTAAAAATTAACCAAAATATCAAAAAGATGTTTAAATAGGTTAAAAATATGTTATCGCGAACAAAAGGGAGGTTTTACCATGATAAAAAAATTAGGTTTTATAGTTGTACTATGTTCATCGTTTTTATTTTTTAATCCTCTTGTAAAGGGTGCCGAAATTCAAGAGTTAACAGCAGATGAACTAGATTATCTTTACAATGAATTAGGATTTACAGAGGCAAAAATTAATGCATTACCTGCTAGTCATCTAAAAGATTTCGTTGCAGGAAAAGCAGAAGTAGTTGGTAGTTTTAATGAAGTTTATTCATTTGACGAAAAAGGATTTACTACACTAGCTGATATTCCAAAAGGAGATTTAAGTTTTATCGGAGATGTTCTTAAAGTAAATACAAGTGATGTATCTGGTTACAATAAGTTTTATGCTTATGCAAACTTGGGTCTATGTGAGAAAACACAATTAGACCAATTTCGAAGACTTTGGCATAAGTAAGTACTGTTTTATTGTTTAAATATAAACGAGCCTATCCAAGATGAATAGGCTTTTCTTTAAATAACAATAAAAGCGAGCATCAACCTGTTCAGTTGATGTTTACATCCCACGTAGGCGGTCAATGGCCCTTTTCACTTTGACGGGCTACGTGGGATGTGGAATAATCCATTCGGGATGTTGCCCAAGAAGAAAACTTAAGCGAGATGTGTCCAAAAACTTGATGTAGATCCACTTTTCCTTTAAGCGATCAAACAACAACAACACTTTCCCGTATGACGCTGCTTTATTGGCATTTCTAAGTCCGCTATCAGCCAATCCATGATTTCATCTTTATACATCTATCTTTTTTGACACGGTTTTACGCTTCTCTAGTTTCAGATTAAAATCCTGTTGCTCCACGTATTTTTGTACGGTTTTAAAATCATGTCCCGTTTCATTTGCTATTTTCCGTAAGGAATAACCCTTTTCCTCATACAAAAATTTGATATGATGAACTTGTATCATTGTAAGCATCCTTTCCATTCCTCCTAATCGACTTTTTTGCCAATTAGAAGGTTAGTAGATTTGAAGGGTACGGACAATGATATTTTTTTACGTTTTAAAGGACCTATAACTGCTAGAATTTCCAGTTACATTCTGTCCCTTTTTATTTTGCACTAAACATTTTATATTAAAGTGAAATTCCACGTAATTAACCATATATAAATTGACCCGTAGTCATAAATAATAATTATAAAATAAATATTCTAAAATTTAATCAATAAAATAATAAGATAAATATTGACCGCGAGTCTAAAAAATATTATAAATAGTTTAGTGGCTATTTCCAAAAAAAAGGGGAAATGTAAGTTGTCTAATACACGTATTCATTTTATGGATTTTTTAAAAGTGTTTCTTTCTTGCACTGTAATCGTCCACCATGCAGGTCAACCCTATGGCGGGGCAAATGGTTTTTGGTATGTACGAGATTTGGGTGTCGATTCTGACTTGGGCGTTTTTTTTGGGATTAACTCTGCCTTTAATATGAGTCTTTATTTTTTTCTTTCTGCTTATTTTATCCCTCTTGCGTATAAACACAAAGGGAATATAGGTTTTTTGAAAGATCGGTTGAAGAGAATTGGTATACCTTTATTGTTTGGATTTATAGTAATAATTCCTTTAATAATGTACTTTTATTATAATGAATTTCGTGGTTACCCTAACCTATCGTTATATGAATACTATAGAAATATTTATCTAGGATTTGGTGAAAAACCATTAAATTGGACAGGGCCATCTTGGCCAGACCTAAATTTTGGCCATCTTTGGTTTATTGAACATCTTCTTATTTATTCACTGATATATCTATTATTAAAGAATCTTTTTAAAAATATTAATTTACCAAAAATTTCAATTGCTCCAACACATAAACATATTTTTATATTTGTTATTATCGTATCGTTAATCACTTTTTTAGTTCGAACAAGTTATTCGATTGATGAATGGATTGGTGTACTAGGTTTTATCCAAATGGAGTATGCACACTTTCCTCAATATTTAGCATTTGTAGTTTTGGGAATAACAGCTGCTAATAGTAACTGGATTTATCATATCCCTAAAGGCGTTGGTAATTTATGGTTATTTATAGGGGTTTTATTAATTGCTTTAAATGTCATTGGGATTGTACCACATTCAAGGGGTGGATGGGATAGTAGTTCACTTATTTATGCAATCTATGAGACCTTTTTATGTACAGGACTTTCAATTGGTTTAATTGAATTATTTCAACGTAAATTAAATAGAAAATCAAAATGGATGGAGACGCTAGCTAAAAATTCCTTTTGTGTTTACATTATTCATATTCCGGTTTTAATTGGAATTCAATATATTTTAATTAGTGTACCTGTTTCAGGCTATATAAAATTCGTATTAGCATCACTATTGGGGATTGTCTTTAGCCATTTAATATCGTATTTTATTATTCGAAAATTACCGGTTATTAGTCTATTATTCTCTGGTACAAATCATAGACGTTCTCAAAGTTTAGTCGATAAATTTAATAAGAAGAGTATATATTAGTTCTCTGCTTGTCTCCAATTCTCTCTTTGACAACATTCCTGCGAGTTTTTATAACCCAGGCTATTCTCGCAGGAGTACTTTGGAAATATACAGGATCTTTATGAAGATATTCCTTTAAAGAAAACATCAAAACTCATCATAAGTTGTGTAATAAGATCATCTTCGCCTCCACCAAGACACCAGTGGGTTAATACACCAATAAACATTTGAATAGTTAAGTCTGCCAGTGTTTCAGGGGATAATTTTTGTGTAAATTCCCCCGTTTCTTGTCCATGCTTAAAAATTGGAATCAATAAAGCACGAAGATTATTCATATTATCTATGTGATTATTTAAATTATTAGCACTTGAGAGAGTTGCCATTAAAGTTGCTCTTCTTAATGACCTTGTATAGTTTAAATTATGTACGATATTAATTAACGAAGAGAGTAGTTTAGGTACTACTGGACTTGTGATATTCATTAATTTTTCAGCTTCTGAATAGATTGAAATTCTTTCGAAATCCTCTATGACTGCCTCTTTTGTCGGAAAATAATTAAAAAAAGTACCCTTAGAAACTCCAGCTAATTTCACAATATCTTCAACCTTTGTCGACTCATATCCGTTTTCTGAAAATAATTTGAAAGCAGCGTTTGTTATAGCTAATTTAGTTTGTCTTTTCTTTTCTTCCCTTCCCAACTTTATTCACTCCATTTCTTACAATAACGTTATTATTAATTCTACTATAAATAACTATTTAAAAAGTAATTATTGTTTTAATAATACGTATTAAGAAAAACAGACAGCTATTATTGATATGCACCCAATTAGGTAGATAGATGAAATAAAAAAATTCATCTTATCTAATTGGTGGCATTTTTGTATGGCCTTTTATAAACATCCCAAAGAATTAATGTTATCTATTGTTCATTTTTATATCAAGACACTAGCGTCGCATTGAAATAGCTTAGGTTTCAATTTGAGTCTGAATTTTCTGTAATTATATTTCCCCATAAAAAAATCCTTTATAATGGTTTGGCGGTAGTAACCAATCCAAATCCAACATAAGGGACAAACACATGGATAAGATACCAATTGAACTAATAATATAAAAAGAAGATGATAAGGGTTGGTTTAGGATAAAGGTGATTAAACAATTCTATTCATTCCTTATTTGGCAACAAATAAAAAGAATCCATTTTGATCAATCTTTTTCCTAAATGGATTCTTATCTTGAATATTTAAATTTAAGGTTTATAAAAAAGTTTGATTATTTCTACTTGTATTCTTCAACAATCGCGCCCGATTGTGAATATCAAGATAGTGGTCACTGATTTTTACTTGTTAAACTAAAGCACCCCATTCGTATTATAAGGTCAGCCAGAGTAAATCTGGTTGACTATTTTTTATTCAATTTATAGATTGATAGTAGCCGGGGT
>NZ_JBXUNW010000025.1:0-44451 GCF_057196045.1 Lysinibacillus sp. DFXJR4
TATTCGCAATGCTGATCGTGTGCTTGTCGTTACACCAAATGGCATCGAAGAGGATGGCACTTATGATGAGCTAGTTGAGCAAAATGGTCTATTTGCTAAGCTACACCATATTCAGTTTCGCAAAGGTCAAGGTGAATCTATACAACAATATGTAGAAATCCCATAGATAAATAAATCTCCCCTTATCTTAAAGGAGGGCACTGAAAAAGTCCATTATTTAAATTAGGTAGTTGAAAGTTCGATTATATCGAACTTTCAACTGCCTTTTTACTTTATAATAATGATATTAAAAGTAAGTATGTAGGTGATATCCCGATGATTTCAAACCAAGAATCTCTTAATCTTAGTCCGTTTATGGCCATATATGACATTGTTGTACCGAAGGATAATATGCTTCGGCAAATAAATGAACTTGTTGATTTCTCTTTTATTTTGGACGAACTGAAAAACAAATATTGTCTTGATAATGGTCGTAATGCGGTACCTCCCATTCGCATGTTTAAATATTTACTATTAAAATCAATATTCGATTTATCCGATGTAGATGTGGTAGAACGTTCTAAATATGATATTTCGTTTAAGTATTTTTTAGATATGGCACCAGAAGACTCTGTCATTAATCCAAGTTCACTAACGAAATTCCGTAAGCTCCGTCTCCAAGATATGAGCTTATTAGATATGCTCATTGGCAAAACTGTAGAGATTGCAATAGAGAAAGAAGTCATTAAAAATAAAACAATAATCGTGGACGCCACCCATACAAAAGCACGGTATAATCAAAAATCACCTATAGAATTTTTACAAGAGAAATCAAAAAATGTAAGAAAAGCTGTTTATCAAATCGATGAATCGATGAAAGAGAATTTCCCACCAAAGACAAATTCTAACGAAATAAATGATGAAGTGGATTACTGTCGTCAAGTCATCGAGGTAGTTGAATCTCAACCTCAAATTGAGATGATTCCAGCTGTAAAAGAAAAACTAAATGTCCTAAAAGAAGTGGTACAAGATTATGAGGAGAAGTTAAGTTATTCGACAGATCCAGATGCACGTATTGGACATAAATCAGCGGATTCTTCTTTCTTTGGTTTTAAAACACATATTGCAATGAGTGATGAGCGAATAATAACAGCTGCGATAGTAACTACTGGGGAGAAGAGTGATGGAAAATACCTTCAAGAATTAGTTGAAAAAAGTAAAGAAACAGGTATGACCATTGATACAGTCATTGGTGATACAGCCTATTCTGAAAAAGACAATATCCAGTATGCAAAAAAAGAAGAATTCCAACTTATATCTAAACTAAATCCACAAATCACGCAAGGTGGACGAACAAAAGAAGATGAATTTGAATTTAATAAAGATGCTGGTATGTATGTGTGTAAAGCTGGTCACATGGCGATTCGCAAAGCACGGACAGGAAAGAAAAATCAAGGACAAAATCAAAAACATACGTATTATTTTGACATCGAAAAATGTAAAATATGTGCTTTCCGCGAAGGTTGTTATAAAGAAGGGGCAAAAAGTAAAACATATTCAGTTTCAATCAAATCTACTGAGCATAAGGAACAAGAAGCATTCCAAAACAGTGAAGAGTTTAAGGAGCTCGCACGTACTCGCTATAAAATAGAGGCGAAAAATAGTGAATTAAAAAATAGACATGGGTATGACACGGCAATAGCTTCGGGTTTATTTGGTATGGAAATACAAGGTGCAACCGCCATCTTCGCTGTAAATTTGAAACGAATCATTACACTTTTAAAAGAAAAAAATAGTTAATGGAGAATAAAAAAGACAACTTCTTGTTCGAAATGAAACAAGAAGTTGTCTTTTTTAAAGTTAAACTCTTTCCACAATAAAAAAACTGTATGTTTTTCAGTGCCCTCATCTTAAAGGGGGAGATTTATTATGAAGCAATAAAAATGCCAAGACTATTGGGAGCTTTCCTTTGTTTTCTTTTGCTTATTCGAAGAAGTTCGTGTGTAATCTTGTGGAGCCAATGCTTTATTACGTTCTGTATAGCCTTTTGGTGAAAGTCGGAAGATGGATTTTTTAATGGTAGACCAATTTAAATCTGTGGCAAGATTCATGTAAGAATAACCATAAATTCGAATGTTACATAAGTACAAAAGTGTCAAGTATAGAGAGATAAAAAATCCAAATAAACCCAAAAATCCACTAGCAAGAATAAAAATGACACGTAATAAGCTGATTGTTGTGACTAGGGATTGGTTCACTAATGTAAATGAAGCAATTGTAGAGATGGCAATGATCACAATCATTTCTGGACTTGTTACACCAGCACGGATGGCTGCATCCCCAATAATTAATCCACCTACAACACTTATCGTTCCTCCAATAACAGAGGGGAGCCGTAAACCAGCTTCACGGAATAATTCGAACATGAGTAGCATAAGTAGCATTTCAAGTGAAGAGGGGAGCGGTAGCCCTGTTTTCGCTTGGACAACTGTTGCTAAAAGCTGCAATGGTAGCTGATTTTGATGGTAGGTTGTCAAGGCTAACCAAAATGCTGGCAACAATAAGCCAATTAAAATACCGGATATCCTTAATAAACGTTCAACAGAACTAAAGATAATAGGGTATTCATTATCCTCAGCTGATTTTAACAATAGAAATAAATTTACAGGTGTGATAACAGCATATGCTACACCATCAACGAATATAAGAAAACGCCCCCTGATTAAAGCTTGAATGGCATAATCAGGACGTCCTGTATAATCAAATTTTGGGAAAAGCTTAGAGTTTTTATTAATACGTTCCATTAATAAATCCCCACTGAACACTATATCTGTATCAACAGATGCCAATTGCTTTTTAATGCCGTGTAAAATATCCATATCGACAATATCATCAAAATAAAGAATGGCCACGGTTGTTTTTGATCGTTTACCTAACTCTACTTTTTCGACACAAAAAGAATTAGTCGGTAATCGTTTTCGCAAAAGTGCTATGTTGACACGTATATCTTCAATGAAATTATCACGAGGTCCCTTTACAAGAACCTCCATTCTCGTTTCTTCAGGATTTCGATTAGGCTTTTTTGCAATATTACTCGCATATAACAATTCCTCTTCCTCAAAATAAAGCAGAAGAGACCCCGTATAGACAAATGTAATAGCCTCTTCTTTGTCCTTAACCTTTTGCAGTGAAGGGATATGGAGTTCCTTTTCAATATTTTCTTCCAGCGGAGCATCTGTTAAATGATCAAAGAGATATCGAACGCGCTTTATAATGACTTCATTGAGTAACTGCTGGTCGATCATTGAATCACAGGTAACGAAATGTACTTTGTGTTGATTAAATGTATATTCCTGAAATTGAATATCTGCAGATTTTTGAAATAATTTTTTTAAGGTGCTCAGGTCTATAGCCATCTCCGGCTGAGGCATTATGATTCACCACTTTCCATTTCTTGTTTATCGGATTTCCCCTTTTTTGCGGATTTATCTGAAAAGAATGCTACTAGGACGAGAAAAACAGAGATTGCAAAAAAGAAAATAACAGTAGTTGTTAATATATAGTTCCCTTTCACCTTTAAAAATATGTTTTCATTCAAAATAATTAATGGTAAACAAATAAAGAAAAATGGTGGAGCGAGCATTTTCCAAATTTGCTTTGGCTTACTAGTCATTTTTAATAAATCAGCCACTATATATAACATAAAGCTGACTCTTATAAATGTTCCAGTAAGCCATTGATAAATTGAGAAAAAGTCTAAATGCTCTATATAGCGACCGATGGAAACTAATCCCCATTCCTCATAGGCAGGGTACCTTTGTTTAGCCGCTTCCACTGGGCCGAATTCTGTAATTGCACCAATAAGAGGTCCTAAAGTAAGCCCCATTAAAATGAAAAGCATGATGCCAAAATGATACCAGCGGATACGGTCTTTATACTGATGCTGAAGAAATAACAACATCAATAGCTCAATGAATCCTGATGTAGGATAGATTGCTCCCTTTAGAACAGGTGAAAAACCATGCTCAAAAAGGGGAAGTAATAAATGATATTCCTTCACCTGAATATTTGTAAATGCTACAAAGAATCCAAAAACTACTACTCCAAACAATACAAAAACATTTAAGATAACGATCGTCTGTAGACTAGTTGTGACAAGTAAAATACAAAGAATTGTATAAATAAATAGCAAAATGATAACTGGTGTTTGTGGTAAAAACGTAGTGTTCACCCATTGTAGCGTTTCAACCATCGTAAAAGCTGCTAAAATAATCAAAAATATAGCGATACAATAAATAACAATTGTTGAGGCTGTTTTTCCAATAGTTCCATCTAACCAATCTCTTATAGGTTCTTGTTTTGACTTTGATTGAATATAAACTAACAAAAGTAACCAGAAGATTATAATGACCGCGGCTATTAACACAGATGCCCACCCATCTCTTTTTGCAACGTCAAGCAGCGGTGGAATAATCGTCACATGGTTTTTTAAGCCAATAACAGTCATGGATAAGAAAATAACATGTAAAATACTAATTGATCCTACATTCTTCATATGAAAACCCTCTATCGTTAATTGATACCATTCAGTTTTGACAAAAAGTGAGCGGTTTATAAGTATGTTGACATTAACTCAAAAGGAGAGTATTAAATGATTCAAGCCATAGAAAATGCGAGGAACTGACGTATATACATCAATTTCCTCGCATCTTGAACTTTTTATGTTTAGTGAATATATTGCATACTTACAAGATCATTCTTTAACACATCTGTTGGGATTTCGAATTCAACAACACCCATATAACCAGGAGCAACTTCATATTTATCGAAGGAAATGACAAGCTTCCCTTTATCTGAAATATAGAATTGTTGTTCGCCATTAATTGTTTTAAATTCTTCAAAAAGCTCCTTGTCAGGAATGCCTCCTCCTTTTACCCAGAACACTTTATCTGAGTCAGAAGCAGCTTGTTTACGCATCTGCTCAATAATGTTTTCACTTATAGTTTTAATATAACTATCGTCTTTAAAGAGCATTGGAAGTGTAATTAAAATTTCATTTTCTTTATCAATCGTATCATAGTGCATAACTGTAGAAGACGATCCAACTGTATTTACGATATAACGTCCAATTGATAAGATTTGGTCATTGTCAGTTTTAATGTCATAGCCGCTATCTACTCCTAAATGACCACCTCCATTTGCCTTTAAATCTCCGACCTCGGCGATGAAGTTATCATAGAGGGCTTTTCCCTCTGCACGGTATTTTTCATTTAAAGTATTAGCAAGCTTTTGATTTTCAAGGTTTTCAATAGAAGGCACCTTAATGTTTGCATCGTAAGTGTCCTCAGCTACTTCATATTCCGTCCATGTTAAAACCTTCACGACACTGCCAACTACAGGGATTTCAGAAAGTGTACGTGCCATTGCAGGACTGACATTTAAACCTGCAGTAAAAAGCATAGCGGCCGCTGCTGAACCAAGTAACCATTGCGGTGCTCGTTTTTTTCTCTTCTTTTTCCCTTGTTGCAGTGCATGTTCAACTACAAAATCAAGCTCCTTTGGAATGGGTACTTTATTATATTGCTTTTCTAGTTCTTTTAATTTTTCATCCATGTGCTGTTTCTCCCTTCACATCTTGCAATTGTATTTTCAGAAGTTTTAGCGCCTTATAAAGACGCGATTTGGCTGTACTCAGCTTTATGTTAAGGATAGTGGCAACATCAGCGAGCTTTAAATCTTCAAAATAGTGTAAAATGACAACTTCACGATACATTTGAGGTAACTCGTCTAATGCATGCTCTAAGTCCACATTTTCATAGACGTCCTCCTGAGCCGGTGTTAAATATTGCAATGTATCATCATCTGTCACTTGTAAGCGTTTATGCTTACGTAAAAAATCTATGGCTGTCCGTACGACAATTTTATAAAACCAGCTTTTCATATACTCGACATTTTCGAGTCGGTGGAGCGAAAGCATGGCTTTTTGAATACTGTCCTGTACGACATCTAGTGCGTCCTGTTCATTTTTTGTATAGCTATACGCGAGCAAATAAAACCGCTCTTTTTGTTCACGAATGAATTGGACAAACACCTCTTCATGTTGAAATGCATTTCTTGTTTTCATGTCCAAAGAAGCTCCTTTTTAACATTTTCAAATTGTATACAACTACTAGACGTATGGGGAAACAAAAAAAGTTGATGAAATGATAAAACTTACCTTCATATAAGATAAGTTTTATCATTTCATCGTAGCTACATACTTCATAAGGTAGTCTTCAATCAATCTAATAGTTACCATAAAATAAGCGATTACGTAAAGAGGATAGCATAGTCATAATTTAGTTATCCAACGTATATAAACATAAGGAGGGCACACTCTTGCCTAGCATAATTACCTATCATTCATGATTTATCATAACGAAATGAGAGTTGCCAGTAACTATCAGTCAGCTTGATAGTGTAGTATGTTAGCATTATGTATCTATTGCATTTCTACAAAAAGCAAAAATATTCTATTTTAAGTATCTGTTTTCGTGTATTATGTAGATAATAATGTTTTTTACGTAAAGGGGACGTGATGACATTTGAGTTTAACAAATCATCTCAGAGTGTTTATTTGTGTAGTGTTTATGGGAGTATTGGTGGGATATGTTTTTAATGCCAAAAAGGATATAACAGACAATGAATATATTGAAGTAGTAAAAGAAGGCTATTTGTCCAATTTCTCAGATGTCACGGTTCGCAATGCTTTTAATTATGCGTTTTTTGAACCATATTGGCGATATTATAAAGCGAAAACGGGGGAGCATGTTGTCGAATTATCAGGTGATATTACGTTTCAAGGGAAAAAAGGACATGCCATCTTACAATTTGTTGTAGATGAACAAAACATGGCGTTTTCTGCTCATGCGATGAAGTTTAATGATGCAGTGTTAAGTGTTGAGCAAAAAAACAACTTGATTGGCATGGTTTATAAGACTTGGCAGATGAAGCAGCTTGCTTATCAATAAGCTTTTTTATTTTATAAAAAGTACGTCCTATATTACAGTAGAAAGGGGGAACCTACAGAGAGAGGATGTTTTCAATGAAGTTAAGTATTTTAGATCAAATGCCTATCCCTAAAGGTCACACGGCTGAGGAGGCATTTCAACGTACAGAACAATTGGCACTTTTAGGTGAGTCGCTCGGCTATCATCGTATGTGGCTGGCAGAACACCATAATAGTAACTCGTTAGCAAGCTCTGCTCCAGAAGTGACAGCCGCTTTTTTAGCAGCGAAAACGAAACGGCTTCGTATTGGTACAGGTGGAGTAATGATGATGCACTATTCACCCTATAAGCTAGCAGAGGTCTTTAAAACATTAAGCGGCTTGGCGCCGAATCGTATTGACTTTGGCGTTGGCAGAGCCCCTGGTGGCGATCATGCCGCTATTTATGCACTAGCAGAAGGGCGAAGACAGCGTTTCACGGAGCAATATGACAAGCTTGAAATTATATTAAAATTGATGAATAACGAAAAAACGGGAGAGTATGTTTATGATCAGGTCATAGCAGCACCCGTCGATATTCAGTTACCTGAGGCATGGTTGCTTGGCTCTAGCGGACAAAGTGCTATGCAGGCAGGACAGCTTGGTGTGGGCTATTCCTATGCTCAATTTTTTACAGGCAATATGTCCAAGGATATTTTCGATTCTTATAGAGCTTACTTTGCTCCTTCTTATTACATGGAAAAACCTCAAATTATCGTTACCTATGCTGCAACTGTTGCAGATACCTTAGAGGAAGCAGAATATTTGGCTAAGCCTATAGATATTACTCGGTTGCACTTGATGAAAGGGCAAATTATCCAAGGTATGTCACCTGAGGAGGCGAAGGATTTCCCGCTGACAGAAATGGATCAAATGTCAATAGCGAATAATCGCAAAGCTAATCTTGTAGGAACGCCCAAGGATATCGCTGACTTTTTAGTAGCAGAGCAAGAGCATTATGGCTTTGACGAAATTATGCTGAACTGCAATCAATATGCACAAGAAAGCCGCATGAATTGTTATAAGCTACTTGCAAAAGAGTTATTATAGAAACAAAATGTCCGATGCATGATGTTGATTTCTGCATTGGACATTTTTTTATATTTTAGCTGAGCCACTAACAAACTCTGTTTCTTTATAATACATATTTTTAACAAGCACATTTGGTCCTAAGCATTTTACTGCAGGACAATGACAGTTAAGAGATTTTGCTAAATCTGTGGCCATCCATTTTTCAAAAATAGCTGGTAGTTCATCATTCACAATATTGCCAAGTGCTGGTGTATCGCCAAAGTCTGTGACAATAACATCACCTGTGAAAATATTAATATTTAAGCGAGAGCGACCATCGGGATCATTTACGCATCGTTACATTTTTTGCTGCTCTTAGTCGTTTTAAAAGCAGTTGATCTTCTTCATTCATACTGCATGGATAAAAAGGTAGGGTACCAAAGAGCATCCATGTGTTTTCATCTCGAACATCCAGCAGATGATGAATTGCATCACGAGTTTCCTTTAGTGATAAAGAGGTGAGGGCGCTGGCAAAATCAGATGGGTCATTGGATGTATTTTCGACGCGGGAACACTTCATATCTTTACAACTTGATTATGGATGTGTTCTAAGTAAAGCAATGTTTTTGTTAAGCATCGTTTCTGCCGATACCATGACACCATGCTCAGCTAACATACGAGAGTTATCAATCATACGTTGGAAAAGAGCTGCACGTTGCTCATATGTCGGTTTACGCTCCATTATTGCAAAGCCCATTTCGACGAATTCGTTGACTGTGCCCCAGTTGTGTGAAATGTGCAACAGGTCTAAATACGGTGCAATGAACAAATAACGTTCTGGCTCCATTGTTAAGTTGGAGTTGATTTGTGTACGTACTTCACGTGCATGTGCGTTTAATAGGGAGTACTTTTGCACGGATTTTTTACTCTTCATTGGCTCTCCGATGTTTATATAGAACATAAAAGAATATAACGTAAACAATATGTCAGTTAAATTCGACTACCACAGTGAATTAATTCTTATAGAAGAATTAATTACAGAAAAGTTCTATGATTTTCTAGAGTGTTACGATAAATTTTTACACCCTAAGAATAAATTACTTTTAATTCATGAAGATACTCCTGTAAAAAAGAAAGAAAAATTATCTAACAATATGTATATGAATTATGTAATGAATAGTTACAAGATACCATACTCTTCCATAACGAGATTATTAAACGATGAATTGACTGCACCGTTCATAATAAAAATTTTAGATGCATTAAATTTAAATGACTTTCTTGAGTATCTTGCTGAAAAGCATTCATTTAATTTAGAAGAAGATTCATTATCTCATTATTTGTATTTTAGAAGAGAAAATAGAACAGAACACCATCAAAGAAGAAAGCAAGATAAAATGAGAAGTAAAGCATTTCTTAAAGATAAAATTATTTGACGTGGTTGTGGAGAATACATGTCTGTTAGAGGATTATCTGAAATGGTTAGGAATTGTTATAGAATCCATGATATTGAAAGTGGTAATTGTAATGGAAAAATGAAGTCGATAGCGCAAAATAAAGTACTGAACCATATAAAAGATGAAATTGGTGTTGATGTTGTAAATAAAACAAGTGATTCCAAATATATTCATCATGTTTATTTGGAAACTGATGGCTCTATAACAGTTAAATATAAAGATTAAAGTACTTTATTATCTCTGTAAACTATGCGAAAATTGTATAGCAGAAAAGGAGATTTTTTATACATGAATACTATATTTAAACCATATGACACATGGGAAAGCTACCATGACATTGAAAAATATGGAAAACTAACGCTATCCAATATTGAATTTACTACAACAACACTATGTAATATGCGTTGCGCTCATTGTGCAGTCGGTTATGCATTAACAACTAAAGAAGCTAGTTCACTTCCAATTGATGATATTCTAAGACAATTAGATGAAGTTGAAACTTTGCGTACAATGAGTTTTACTGGTGGGGAGCCATTACTGACTAAGAAGGGAATTAGGGATAATTTATTACCACTTCTTAAGTATGCTAAAAGCAGAAACATTAAAACTCAAATTAATTCAAATTTAACATTACCTATGGATCATTATGAAATGGTTGCTCCATATCTAGATGTAATGCATATCTCTCATAATTGGTGCAACGAAGAAGAATTCGTTGAAACAGGATTTGCAATGATGGAAAGAAAACCTCCTGTTCAAAAAAGAGCAGAACTATACAGAAATATTTTAGATAATGCTAGAGAGCTAGCTAAAAGGGGAATGTTTGTATCTGCTGAAACGATGTTGAACCGTAATACTGTTCCCTACCTTGAGAAGATTCATAATGAAGTAGCAAATGAAATGTTATGTAAAAGGCACGAAATTCACCCTATGTATTCTAGTGATTACGCTGAAAACTTAGAAACTATAGGATTAGATGAATATAGAGATACAGTCAATAAGATACTTGACTTCAGAAATGAAGATATTTGGATACTATTCGGTACATTACCGTTCTATGCTTGTAGTACAGACAAACGTGATTTAGATTTACTGCAAAGAATTAATAACATACCAAATACTACAGTTAGAAATGATGTAGATGGACGTTCTAGAATGAACTTAAACATTTTTACAGGTGATATTTCGGTATCGGATTTCACTGACGATGGTGCAGCATTAGGTAATATCAAAGAAGAATCATTAATTAATATCTATGACAAATGGTTAAATACTAACATTTCAAACAGCATTAACTGTCACTGTCCTGCTGTTAAATGTTTAGGTTCTAATATCATTGTTAAAAATATGTATTACCAAGATAAAGTTTTCGAAAGTGGTTCTGTTAAATAAATCACAAAAGTAAAATCCCTATCCATAATAATAATTGGATAGGGATTGAATTTGCACTAATATGATGTTTTATGACATGTATATGACTAAAATGCGATTACTTTACAGGACTAACATATGTAATTATAACTATATATTGAATTATTTTTAAGATTTACTGCCTATAATTGAACAATACCCAACCACTTTAGCTTCCAACATCTTCTTACTAACATTAGAGGAACAAGAACAATGGCAAATGTTAGCCTTCTTGAATTTTACATATTCGTCAAGATGTCGTAAAGGTGAAGTTCATCAACTTTATAGACCTGTTGCAAGTGTAGAATATGGTTTCAAACTAGATGAAAAAGAAGTTTAGAGAAATTGCCAAACAGGTAGTAACTAAAGTGGAACGAGACGTAATTGGTTAGAGTCAAGACTGTTCTGTAAAGTACAATATCTTGAGAAAACTAGCACTGGATCATTAAGAATCATTTCATTTAAAGGTAAGCCCGAAATACAAAAATAAGCGCACCTTCTGGTACGCACGATGAATGGCCAGCTATCTGAGTCTTTTTCAGATAGCTGGCTATTTTGAACATGTGGCTTGGATATTTTTCGACCAAGGCATGTAATCTTGTAAAATCTCTGGCTGTTGTTGAATCGGTAAATTTGGTAGATCCGTTAATAGCTTCACTAGGTACTGATAAAAATCAATGCCGTTTGTTTTGGCTGTTTCTGCTAAACTCAAACAGATGGCATTTGCTTTAGCACCAGCTTCACTCACAGAAAAAAGCCAGTTCTTGCGACCAATCACATTTGGGCGAATCGCATTTTCAGCTGTATTATTATCCATCTCAATTCGGCCATCGAACAGAAAAGCTTTTAATCCATGTATACGATTTAATGTGTATTCGGCAGCTCTAGCTAAGGCGTTTTTTCCGAAGAAAGGCGATTCATCCACCCATTTTAAGAATTTCTCTACAATCGGCTTTGAATATTTTTGCCGTGATTTTCGGCGTTTACCTGGTGAAAGATGCTTAAATTGACGTTCTAGGTGATACAGTTGATCACAGTAATCCACGCCAATTTGCCCATTTTTGCTATCAGCTTTCAGCCAATAACGTCGCACGTGCGCCCAACAGTTTGCGAACGTGACATCAGGTAGATTACCGTATGCCGAATACCCATCACAAATCACGGTTCCTTTAAAGCCTTCTGTAAATTTTGCTAGTACAGAACGACTTCTCGATAATGCACTTTGAAAAAGAACGATGATCGGTCCTTGGCTTGGCACGCTTCGGAACACCCAATTGTAGGCATTCGATTGTCCTGATTTTCCGTCTGACCGATTGATAATTTGCGCATACGTTTCGTCCACATGCAGTACTGATTTCATCGTTAACATCTGCTTCATCTGTTCATAAATCGGTAAAAGCCAATCTTCTGCAGCACGAATAACCCAGTTTGATAGGTTCTTATCATTCGTAAGCAGGCCATAACGTTCCCACTCCTTTACCTGACGATAAAGAGGTAAGTACTGGATGAACTTATCATAGATAAGTTTTGCTAGAACGGTAGGTCCTGCAATGCTTCGCTGAATGGCAGCTTGTGGAGCTTTCCCACGTTTCATTTGTGCTTTTTGTGTGGCATCCATTTTACAGTGCTTGCACTCGTAGGCATGTTCAATATGCTGGATGCGCATCATTTTTGCCGGAATGAATTTTGCTTCTTCACGCGCAATCGTTGTACCGGCTTCGGTCATTTGACCAAGGCAACAGTCGCATTGTGTGTTTTCAGGATGATGATGAATTTCTTCTATTTCCATTCCATCACGAAACGAATCATTTCGTTTTTTCTTATGTAATTTACGAACAACTGTATACGTAACAGTTGACGTGCTTTGTTCTTCTGTGTGCTCAGGTTCGCTAAAAGACGGGTCGTCTTCGAATAAAGAGCCTTGTCCATCCGGTGCTTGATACTTGGATTTTTCGGATTTAGAGCCGTATAAAGCTTTTGTTAATTGGCGAATTTGTTCAGCTAATGCCTTGTTTTGGGACAACGAACGATCTAACTTTATTGAAAGCTCTTCATTTTGTTTTTCATGTATGCTAATTGTTCTTCAAGTAATTGGATTACTTTTTCTGTTGTCGAAGAGTTTTCCAAATCATTCACCACATTTCATTCAGTATAAGTTATGGATGATTATACCACTTAGGTGAATAGATTTAAAAGACACCTGTTGCCGATTTCGAAATTGCCTTTGGCTGCTGAAGTGATAATCCTTCTAAGAGCCAACGAAGCTCCTGTTGAGAAAGGTTACGCACTTCCTTTTCATCTTTTGGCCATTGCAGTTTCCCATTTTCTAGCCGTTTATAGAGTATGGCAAAGCCATCACCATCGAAGTACAAACATTTATAGCGATCCTTGCTCGTTCCAGAAAATAAGAAAATGGAATCGCTATAGGGGTTTAGTTCAAAAGAATCCTGAATAAGTGTAGCGAGACCATCAATGCCTTTTCGCATATCCGTCTTGCCACAAATAATATAGATGTTTTGCACACTCGTAAAATCATGCTTCATTGTTTATTCAGCTCCTTCATGATCATTTGAATGATGCGCTCATCTACGTCATTGAAGAAGGAGATTTCAATGCCAATTGTTTTAATGATACAACTTGGTTCAGAGGAAACTTGCGTTGAATTGATAAAAGAATACTTGTCCGTGATGGGATCCAGTGTCACAGGGACGATTGTTAGTTTAGTAGTTGACATAAAGAAGCACCCCCTTTAATTGATACGTCTATCGTACCGGAGGTGCCTAGTTTTTTATATGCGTTATTTGAATACGGGCTTACATTTAAAGGATTTAATTTTGAAGTTAATGAGCTTTAAAATACAAAATTAAATAACCACTAAAAAAATAGAGAAAAGGCGTCTTTTACAAAACTTTTTTCATAATACACTTTTTCTCTATCTAAATGAATTGAAGATTTAACATATTAATTTATTTATTATATTCTGTTCTAGCTTCATTAAAAATATTTTCAATATGTTTCAGTTCTGAATCATCTAGGTTTGCTTCATAAATCTCTAATTGATCAGAGTCCAATGGTACTTTACCAACTGTAACACCACTTGTAGCAAATACTTCGTCTTGCTCATCTGTTAGAAACAGTAAATACTCATCTCCTTTATTCATTTTTTCATAACCATTAACGCTGTAAATAGTACCTTCTGATTCAAAATTTAATTCTGCAATAGGAATAGTTTGCTCTAGATTAATTTTAGCATTGGTAGTTGCATTTTTTACAACTTCATTAATTTTAAAATCTGCAACTGTATATCCACCAATTACTGCTTCGTCTATTTTAGATTTAAATACCTCTGTTCGCACATCTTCTTGTTTGATTCCTTTAACAATAATAGGTGATTTCTCTACTAATTCACTTAAATCATTGAAGCCATCTGTTTTAGCTTCACCATCAATTCGTTTAGGTTTTGATGTAGAATTTTCTGAAATAGTTTTACTTTCATTAGTATCTTCTTTAGAAAATCCTTCTGAAATAAGAAGACTACCACTAAATAAAACTATTAATCCGGCACTAAATACGAAAAAATTTTTCTTCATTATTAACCTTCCTTTCAATATTTTTTTGCGATTCCAGCTTTGTCATCTTTTAAAGGATAAGCTTTGTTATTAAAACCTAATTTTCTCATAACTGCTATTTCATTATTCTCTTCTTGTGTATGACCTAATCCTGCCTCATGACCAACTTCATGAACTATGGTTTCAATTCTTTGAGTTGAATCTAACTCTACGCGCCATTTTTTATAAATAGTAATTCTCCCACTACCAAAACTTTGACCATAAGTATTTCCATTGTATTTATCTAAGTATTCGATACTTGCTTCTACACCAGATGCTGTAGGTACTTTTTTCGTAAAGTTGATTTGAGGGAGCGCATTCCATGCTAGAATTCCACTTTTAACTTCACCACCTAATTTGTAACTGTCAAAAGTAGGGTCTATCCAGTAAAATGCATCTTTCGGATTACTGAATTTTTTGCTATTTAATTCATAAGCTTGTCCTTCAGGTACTTGAAAACAAAAAAGGATTCCTAAGCTTAAAACTAAAAACGAAATCTTCCTCTTCATATAATCATCTCCTATTAACATAATATTACATCAATACCATATTAATATTAATTGAGAATAAAAGTCAATAGTGTTAAAATTTAATAAGAAATACAATAGAAGGGTGGTATTTATGTGTTAAAAAAAATAATTATTATTTCATTTGCATTGATTTTTTTATGTGCTGGATGTTCTAATAACGCAAAGAAAATTATTTTAGAGATAGCTGATGAAAATGGAAATTTTAAAGAAAGTTTAGAAATTCTAGATAAAGATCAAATTTCAATAATAAATAAAATCCTTAATAAAGTTAAATGGGAAGAAAAAAGCGAAGAATCATTTGGACTATTAAAGTATAGAATGTCTTTTGATTTTATAGATCCTGATAAGGAGTTGAAGTCTTCTTATTATTTAATCTATTTAGATTCAAATGAACAAATAATTCTGGTAGAAAATGATGTGAAATATACTAAATTATCAAAAGAAGAATCAAAAGAATTACTTGATATACTGCAAATGAATAACTTAAAGGAAAATACTACAAATTGAATGACAACTCAACTAGCTTCATAGATAGAAAAACCAGCACATTTTTAATTAAGAGTTATAATAAAGAAATGCTTGAAGAAAAGAATACTGATTTTTTTAAAACTAAATATTCACAACTATTGAGAGATTCTTAACCGACTCTCTTTTTTAATTCAATAAAATTTCCCTTTTATAAAACTTGAACACTTGGTGTAATGTTAAGAGTTGTCAATGGTATAATGTTCTTACTAAATAACTGATAGAAGGGCGATATGAATTATGTTCCACCCTTTCATGAAAGTGCAGCAAGACAGAAAAGAGAAACTTGAAATAATGTTCCCTGAATCAATTATAAAAGGATTTTCTTTATCTCTTTTGAAGAAGATAGTGCATATTTTAGATATCCCATCTTTTAATAGCAAGAGTAAACGAGAGTTAATACCTGCTATTATTTCAACTCAAGAAAAGTATGAAGGGAAACTTGACACAATTTTCTTTTGCAAAATTGAAGACAATGTTTGCGGATCAATGAAGTTAAATGAAAACTGTTAAGCCTTCACTTAGTGAATGATTTTGTTCTTTAAACCAAATGTTGGATAAAGAAAAACGATTTTGCTGTTATTTTTTTAGAAAAACGTTATGATAGAAAGAGCGAAATGGTAACATAGCACCAAAGAAAGTAGGATGTAACATGACAAAGTATGAAACTTTATTGTTTGATGTAGATGACACCTTATTAGATTTTGATATTGCTGAAAATGCAGCACTTGATCATCTATTTAAGCAGGAAAATATCGCAGCAACTCCAACATTGGTTGCACGGTATAAAGAAATAAATGAATCTATGTGGCGTGCTTTTGAACGCGGTGAGGTGGCTAAAGATACACTCCACAATACGCGATTTTCCATTGCATTAAAGGAATTCGGCTATGATGTTGATGGAAGCTATTTTGAAGCAATCTTTCAAAAATATTTGAAGGAGGCACATCATTATGTTGATGGTGCCTATGAAGTCATTGAGCAGCTAGCTAATCATTATGATTTATATGTTGTTTCTAATGGTAAAACAGACACTCAAAATAAACGATTACAGGATGCACAACTTGCTCAATTTTTTAAAGGTATCTTTATTTCAGAGCAAACTGGCTTTCAGAAACCTATGCCAGCCTTTTTTGACTACGTTTTTGAACGCATTGATGGATTACAAAAGAGTAAAACATTAATCATTGGTGATTCATTAACATCTGATATTAAAGGCGGATTACAAGCAGGCATTGATACATGCTGGTTTAATATACGTCATATTGACAATACAAGTACAATTCAACCGCAGTATGAAATAAAAAAGCTACACGAGCTACATGTTCTATTAGATAACAAAATAACACTTTTATAGATATATGCTCACTACACTTCACCCATTTGCAAATTGAAGTGTAGTTTTTGATTGGAAAATATCTAGGACTAGAGATCTGATGGAGTATGTGCTAAAAATACTATATTTTTACAAAGTGGATTCCAGTATGATAGTTTTAGATGAAAGGAAAGGAGAAGCAATATGAAAGGAAAAATTAGAACGGGAGTACTAGTAGGAATACTTAGTATTTCATTGGTAACTCCTTTGCAAGCACATGCCTATCAAGAGCCCACGGATTATGTACATATGAAAACATCCAATATGATCGTTTACTCTGCCTATGGTGCCAAAATTAATGCCTCTGAAAAGGGCGATACGTTTAGTATTAAAGCCACTATCGTCAATAACCGCCAGCCCCTAGAAATTGAAATTTTCAAGAATGGAAAGGATGGAATTTTAAAACAGGTGGCTAAAAAAGGGGTAATGGAGCCTGTTGCTTATCGAGACTTAGGAGATCGGGTAATTGCCACAATTCATAATAGTGCGGAATTAAAATTTGTAAATCCACAGCCAATTTACTTTCGAGATACAGATAATTCGGTGTATAGTTCGTATATTTCGACATTAGCAGAACGGGGTATTGTCCAAGGTAGAACAGCAGATTATTTTGGCGTTAATGATTCTTTAACGCGTGCACAATTTAGTGCATTACTAGCTCGTGCATTCAGTTTTCAGCCAGTTCAAGCAACCCAATTTAAAGATATTAATGCCAAGAAATCCTGGTATGGGGGCTATGTTGGAGCATTACATTCTTTAGGAATTATCAAAGGAAAATCTCAGAATTTATTTGATCCTAATGGGAAAATTACACGACAACAGGCAATATTAATGCTTGGCCGAACTTTGGATGCGGTAGATTTTGTTCAAGAAAAATTTGTGTCTTTACCTTATCAAGATAGCTTCAATCTACAGGAGGAAGCTTTGCACCATACGCAAACCTTATATGCAATCGGAGCTTTAAATGACAATATGAATTTATTACCAAATCAGATGATTTCACGAGGTGAGTTTGCTAAAATGCTAGCAGTATCATTAGAAGCTGCTGGAAGGTTGTAATAATGAACAGTAAGTCGAGGACATGATGTCTCTCGACTTTTTAATTAGTTAGACTTAGTTGTTTCGCCTCGAAGTTTGATAATGGGACTGAATGTAGATGTATATTGGTATAAAAAACATAACAACAGGCAAACCTTTTATGAGACTAGTTTCCATGAAAGGGGAAATTGACGATGACTACGGTTTTAACAGCAAATAAACGTGAAAAAGGAAGTCGCTCATCATTAACGCAGCTTAGACAGAACGGTGCTATTCCGGGTGTAGTCTATGGCTATCAAATGGAGCCAACAACCATCACTGTGGATGCTAGAGCATTTGCCAAAATACTAGCTACGTTCGGAAATAAAAGTGTCTTTCATTTAGATATGGATGGCAGGCAGATTAATGCGGTATTAACGGAAGTGCAACGCTGTGCGCTTAAAGGCAATGTAAAACATGTGGATTTTAAATCCATCAATATGTCTGAGGAGCTTGAGGTAGATATTCCAGTGACAGTGGTTGGACATGCCGCAGGAGTTGCTGATGGAGGATTTCTTTTACAGCCTAATCGTGAGGTACGTATAAAGGTGAAGCCAACAGAAATTCCTGAATCGATAGAGGTAGATGTCACTAATTTAGCGATTGGGACTTCTCTCTATGTTGGAGATATCCGTCAGCAGTTTTCTTTTGATATCTTACAGGAGGATGATTATACATTAGTGACAATCACACCGCCTGCTGCTGAAAATGAACAAGAAGATGATACAGTGGATGATACACCTGAAGTGATAGAAGCGACAGGACAAAATACTGCTGAACCAAGAGAATAGCGCAAAAGAGGAGCCATCTTACATACGGTAAGTGGCTCCTTGCTGTTTATTGAATAAACTGCTGTATAGATTTACGATAACGGAAATACATGACTAGGTACATAGCAAAGGCTACTAAAAATAGCCATGGAGGGATAAAACGCATAAGGGCAAAGGGTGTTTCAAATAAAAAAGCAAAAAGGAAAGCAAAACCTTCTTTATCCCATAAACCTGGCGTAAAATAAGCATCTTTTATATGGAGAAACTTAGAAAAGTTGCCATTGTTATAAAAAATCATAAACCATATAAAAGTGAGTATCGCCCAATTGTTGGAATGCTTCATTAATCGTTTATATTTTGCGATTTGGGAATCATTATCAGAAAATAATTGATCATTACCATCTTTTCTTTTTAACCAATAAAAAGTACCATCATATGATTTTTCTTTTAATGCTTGCCATCCAAAATCCTCATATAACTGTTTATAGTTTGTTCGGTCTTCTTTCCGAAGATCTTGCTGACAATCAATACGGATAACCTGCTCAAGATCAGTCGTATTTTTAAATGTATAAAAACCAGTAGAATTTATTTTTGTACAAACCCATCCTTTGGACAGCATATCATTTAACCATTGCTCTTCCTTATCGATATCAAAAAAGATTTTAAACTTTTTCATTTCCATCAGTCCCCTCATATAAAGATAAAATTCGCTGCAATCTTTGTTGCTCGGCTGCTAATATTTTTAGCCCCTCAGCCGTTGTTTGGTAAACCTTACGTCTTGTGTCCTGTGTCTCAACAGGTGAAATCCAATGATATTTCAATAGATTTTCAATTGCACCATACATAGTGCCAGCAGCAATTCTTACACTCCCAGCGCTCATTTCCTCGATTTTTTGCATCATTGCATAGCCATGTAATGGTTCACGTAAGGCGAGTAGAATGTAATGCATGGTTTCAGATAAAGGTAGTAATTTATGTTTTTTCACAAGTTCACCTCTTATACAGTCCAACTATATAGTTTGATTATATATAGTTGAACTGTATATTGCAACTGAATAAAAAAGACAATGCACTTTTTGGCATTGTCTTGAAGCTTATACTACGGCGCTTTTCACGCCTGTCCATCTCATAAATAATTTTTCATTAAAGGTTAAAGCAAATTGTACGATTGGTCCGAGTCCAAAAGCCATCAGTAGAGTACCAATACCAATGGGACCACCTAGTAAAAAGCCAATCACTGCAACCGTTACTTCCATAGTTGTTCGGGAGCGTGTGACACTCCAGCCTAGTTTATGAACCATAAGTAACATAAGCGTATCCCGAGGACCAATGCCTAAATTTGCTACCATATACATACCGCAGCCCCAGCCCAATAAGACTAGTCCTGTTAGGTAGGAAATGAGCTGCATCCAAAAACCATCGATGTCAGGCAGCCAGTAGTTAAAAATATCGATAAAAATGCCTGCTAAAAACATATCGATAAAGGTTCCTGGTAATGGGAATTTTTTCGTAATAGCCATATCAAAGGCTAAGATTGCAAGTCCTAATAAGATGGACCAAGTGCCAATCGATAACCCAATTGATTTTGTTAAGCCGATGTGTAATACATCCCAAGAGCCAACACCAAAGAGTTGACCTTTAATAGTTAGTGTAATACCAAAAGAAAGCACAATAATGCCTGTTATGAAAAACAAACAGCGCATAAAAAAAGCTTGTTTCATTTTTTAACCCTCATTCATCCGGAATTTCCTATTGTCTATCAAATTATTATAGCAATGGATTTTCAATATGTCCGAAGATAGTCATTTCACATTTTTCAAAAAAAAACGGTTTATCTTTATCGTGAGAGGGCAAAATAGATGAAGTAGATGAAAGGATGGGATGAAATGACTTCTGTACGTGAAGAAATTTTAGAAGTTTTGAATCGTGAAAAAATAGGAACAATGGCAACGGTGGAAAATGGTAAACCCTACTCGCGCTATATGACGTTTCAACATGAAGATTTTGTGTTATATACGGTGACAAATAAACATTCTGAGAAAATGGAAGAGCTTCGCAAAAATCCATATACCCATATATTATATGGCTACGAAAACGGAGGCTTTGGTGATACGTATGTTGAAATAGAGGGTAAACTCACAGAAGTACACGAGGAAGGCATTAAAAATAAAATAGCAGAATTTTTTACAAGTATTTTTGTTGGCAATCAAGACGAAATGGTAACACTTAAAATCGAACCTATTCGCATGCGCTTAATGAATAAAAAAGGGCAGCCTCCAAAAGAGCTAGAATTTACAAACGACCATGAATAATTGGTCGTTTTTATGTGCCTAAAAGCCAAGCATTTCCTTAAATCAAAAAAGCAATAAAATTTATGAATTCAACCGTTGAATGAACGAAAATCAAGATATTAGTGGAAAAGGAAATATACATATATAACATCCAAAAAGAAATAATTATCTATTCCTTAAAGTTTTACATAAAGACACTTGCAAAAAACAGTTAAGTATAGTTAACTTAACTAAAAGGGAATAGGAGTTGAGAATATTGAGGTTGTTTGAAGGGGTTTTAATTGTAGTTCATATTTTTTGGCTTTTTTCTTTTTTATTTAGATTCGATGCAAAAATAAAAAGGATAATTAATGTTATCACACTAATTTTTTTGGTTGTTCATTTGGGGTTTGAAGGTTACAGATGGCAAATGGGATTAACCTATATATTATTTATTCTTTTAACTGCTTTCACCATAAAGCCATTTTACGAAGAAAAAGTTACACTTGTAAGCGTGAATAATAAACGGAAGGTCAAAAAGCTTTTATACATATTTTTTATTCTTATTTATATGTTCAGTAGCATTGGTTTAATCACTATCATGCCTGTATTTCAACTTCCAAAGCCTACAGGTCCTTTTGAAGTTGGTATGAATTCAAGGCATTTAATAGATGACTCCAGACATGACTCGAAACAAAAAGCTCGGGAATTAATGATACAAATATGGTATCCAGCTGAATTGGAAAATAATTCAAAGGATATTCAATATGAATCCTTTCCTTACGAAGAATGGTCAGGCACGCTGGAATTTATTTTTTCAGTGCCGCGCTATCTATTTGAGTATTTAAAATACGGTCAAACTAATAGTATAAAAGATATAGCGATATCCAATAAAGAAGATAAATATCCCGTTCTATTATTTTCTCACGGATTTGGTAGTACTAGAATGCAAAGTATTTCTCAAATGGAGGAATTGGCAAGTCATGGCTATATTGTTGTCAGCGTTGACCATACGAATGATGCAGCCTATACAAAATTCCCAGATGGACAGGAAGTTATGAATCAAGCAGACGCATATTCTTATTCATATAATATTGAAGATGAGAAAGATGTAAAAACGAGATCAAAAGATATGAGCTATGTGCTCAATCAATTAACAATGTTAAATGGTAATGATCCTCAAAGCTTGTTTACTGGAAAGATAGATATGGACAAAATTGGAATATTTGGTCATTCGTATGGAGGTTCAACAGCTGCCCAAGCATTGTTGGATGATAGCAGGATTTCGGCAGGAATCAACATAGATGGACCATTGCATGAACCAGTGGCTAGCTCAGGATTTGAACAACCATTTATGTTTATTTTAAATGAAGATTATCTTTACTTATCAGACGAAGAAATTCAATACACGAATATCACCCCGGAGGAATTTCAAAAGTACCATGATAAAATCACGGATCTTGCAGATTTTCACTATAAAGAGGGAATAAAGGGAGATACTTTTATGCTTACTTTTATAGCAGGAGATCATTATACCTTTACGGATTTCCCTTATCTCTCTCCATTGTTGTCATGGAATATTGACGTTAATCAATTTCATCAAGTAATGAATGGGTATATTTTGGCTTTCTTTGATCACTATGTGAAAGATAAAGCTCCTGATCCATTACTAATGAAAGAGGAAAAAGAAGATAAGTTTTATTATTTTAACACTAATATGAAACATCATTGATAGAACATGGGACTAAATTATTTCATTAGATATAAAAAAACGACCCAAAAGCTAGTTGCTTTTGGGTCGTTGTTAAATTATAAAACACGATTTTTTAACTTCTGATTCAATATTTTTGCTTGGGCTAAAGCCTGTGAATCGTTTGCGATTTCTCCAGGCTTATTGCCATTTCCAATAATATAGGAAGAAAAAGGCATTCTTAGGAAATCGAAAATAAAATGGAATTGCTGAATCATCGGAAGCCCCTTAATATTGGGAGCATCGCCACCAACGGCAAGGACGATTGCCTCTGTCGTCTGAAGCTTTTCCTTGAGCTGTGGGAAACGTTCATCACGAATGGCATGGCTTAAGCGATCTATCATATTTTTCATGATGCCTGACATGCTGTACCAATAAATGGGTGTTGCGAAAATAACAATATCACTAGTAAGAAATGCTTGAATAATTTGATCATAGTCATCATCTACAAACTGAAAGCCGTTGTCGTCATGACGTAAATCGTGAATAGGCTTAATCGTTATATTTTTTAAATCTATTTTTTGATGTGGAATATCTGCTAATACATAATCAGCTAGCTGTTCACTATTACTAGCGATTCTGGAGCTCCCGATAAAAGCAGTAATGTTCATAAAAATCCTCCTCTATCTTTCAGGTTATAACTAGTGTAAACTTAATTTAATTATCGATAAAGCTGAATGTTTCGATAAAATATATCGAAAAAAACGATTTAGGGGGTGTTTGTAATGGATTTAAAACAGCTACAAACGTTTTTAAAGGCTGCAGAAACATTGAGCTTTACACAGACAGCACAGTTACTTGATTATGCTCAGTCAAGTATTACAGCACAAATTAAATCACTTGAAGAGGAGCTCGGAGTAATTCTTTTTGAGAGGCTTGGCAAGCGTGTCACTCTTACGGATGAGGGAGAGCGATTACAACAGTATGCCCAAAAAATGCTGGAGTTAAATAGCGAAATGAAAAAGGCAGTATCCAATGAACAAGCACAAGTGGTGTTAAAAATTGGCGCACAGGAAAGTCAGTGTGTTTACCGTCTACCAAGTATTTTGCAGCAATATCAGAAAGCGTATCCACAAGTAAAAATCATTTTTAAGCCGGTCCATACAACTGAAGTTGCCAAAGATCTATTACAGTCTGGAAATCTCGATGTAGCCTTTATTTCTGATGCTTATAAGGAAACACCTATGTTGTATCGTGAGCGACTTATCCAGGAACAAATAATTTTTGTAAGTGCACCAACTAGCATAAAAAGCCATACACTATCAGCGCAACAATTATCAGCAGAGACAATGCTTCTAACTGAAAATGGGTGCTCTTATCGCAATCAATTAGAAGCACAGCTACAGCAAGAGGGGTTGCTGCCATTACAAATGATTGAATTTGCAAGTATTGAAGCTATTAAACAATGTGTGATGGCAGGATTAGGTATTACATTTTTACCCAAAATGGTAGTGGAGAAAGAACTAGAGGATGGACAGTTAATCGAATTACAATCTTCGTTCAATATAAAGCCCATTTACACGGATATTGCTTGGCATAAAGATAAGCATATTCAGCCGTACCTTAGTGATTTCATAGAGATTGCAAGGAACTGGTATCAAACATTGTAAAAGCAAAGGTGCCTGTATGAAATAGGCACCTTGATCGAAAATGTTGCTTTTATTGTTACTGCTTTTTTAAAGTTCCAGAAAAATTAGTGTCTTCATCATGTGCTGCCCGACAATCCACTTCGGTTATTTTTAAGGCGTTAGTAAGTCTCTCAAATTCGATAACACAGCGATTGCCAGCAGATGATTTGTTCATTACTGCTTTATTACTTGTAGTAATTGTCGCGGTTCCATCGACACTTCCGGCAGCAGTTCCATCATTCGCAGTGATGAAAATATTAAAGCTGTTGCTTGTTGCATTGGAAATAATGGCTTCACGGCGGTTAAAATCAGTCGAACCTTTTCCCCATTTATAGCTATAGAAATAGGTACCTTCCCAGGCACTTTTCGTAGGTGTTGTAAGCCGCATTGTTGGATCAAGCTGATTTTGAGCGTTTTTAGCACGTACATTTAACGAAGCATTACTAGTATTTTCAAAAATAGCTTGTGCATCCTGAGAAATTTCATAAAAATTTCTTTCATCCATTCGATGAAGTATGATCACGACTTGAGCACGTGTCAATTTATTTGTTACACCGAAAAACTTTTGTAAATTACGATTTTCATACTGTGGATTTTGACCAATAGAAATGTAATAATCAAGTAAAAACTGGATGGATTGATCTAATCCGCTTTTGCCTTTAGCCAAATGTGTAATCGCTTGAGCAACCACGCCACGCTTGATTGAAGCCGCCCGAATATTATTATCTAAATAGCCGTTTAATGGCACGCCATAGCTTGCCAGACGGTTGTAATATTCATCTGACCAGTTGGCAGCAGGGGTTTGTTTTTTTAATTCATCATAGGGTGTTTCCAGTTCATAAAAATTAGACAATAATTTGGCGAATTGTTGCTCAGTAATCATTTCATTTGGCTTAAAAGTACCATCTGAATAGCCATTTACAATATCGTATTCCTCAGCCCACAAAATAGCTTCATACGCTTCATGATCCTCAGGCACATCTTTAAAGCCTGCAGCCTGTACCTTGTCCCCACTTGCAATAACAAGAAGTGAAAATAGTAAGGTATACACTAATTTTTTCATTAGTCTTTTTCATCCCTTCTAGCTAGATATACTAATAGTTTGCAGGAAATGGATAAAAACTGCAAATTTTTCTAGTCTTAATTTCAAAGTTGAAAGAGGTAGTAAGACAAGGGATTACAGTATGAGAGGAGGAGCTTTTAAATGCTACATCGATTCAATCAATACCTACAAAAATGGATGCCTATTTTAACGCCACTTAGCTTAATCATAGGCGTGCTATTTGAAAATATTGGGCACCAGCTGTTATTTTTAGTGCCATGGATATTTGCCTTTATGACATTTGTGGGTAGCTTAAGTATGAATATAGAAGGGATGAAAAGCTTAAAAAAGTATCCAACAGTCATTTTTATAGCCATTGCCTTTCTACACATACTTATGCCAATTTGGGCTTACATTGTATCCACAATCATCTTTCATGAGCATTTCCTAACAATTGGCTTTGTCTTAGCGGTTGCCATTCCAACAGGGGTTACAAGCTTTATTTGGGTGAGCATGTGTAGAGGGCATCTTGCGTTATGTCTTGCTATTATTTTAATCGATACAGTTCTATCACCTATCGTCATTCCTGCATTATTACATATTGTTGTGGGGCAATCAATTGAAATAGATACTGCTGGATTGATGTTAGATTTACTTTGGATGATTGTTGTACCATCCCTTGCTGGTGTTGTGTGTAATGAGTTTACGAAAGGGAAAATTGCTATGACACTAGGGAAAAAATTAGCCCCTTTTTCGAAACTGTGCTTATTTAGCATTGTTATGATTAATAGTAGTGTGATTGCACCTTATATGAAAACAATTAGTTGGGCGCTTTTCAGTATCATTTTGGTCGTCTTTTTACTAGCAGTTTCGGGATATGTTCTATGTTTAGTGCTGGGACATTATCTTTGGAAAGATAGTAGGATAATCACGATGTTTGTTTTCACAGGTGGGATGCGCAATATTGCTGTTGGGGTTGTGATTGCTACCACCTATTTTCCAGCTAAAACGGTTATGCCCGTTGTATTTGGAATGCTCTTCCAACAAGTGTTAGCATCATTCTTTAGTCGTGTCATGGAAAGATATCAATTAAAATACGGGGGAACAAACAAAAAACATTTGCTATCCCAAGAAGGGTAGCGAATATGAATGCTGACGCTTACTTTCTTTGTCGAACATATAAGGAAATCTTTGTTGGATGGGGGGCTGAATTGACGAGAAATGTGCAGGATAGAATAATAGTTTTGCTAGATGGAGGTTATTTGTACTTAATAGAATAACTATCGTTAGTTATGAGCAGATTCCATAATTTTTAAAATCAATGGGTGGGAGTTTAAAGAAGAATACACCCGCCTCCTATGGTAAAAATGTAGCAATAAAGCTCTTTGTAAAGATTAACCTGATGTCATTGACAATATATTCAATAACATAAACACCACTATTCATGTGAAAAAATAGTGGTGTTTTTTGTGTTGGGCATTCATCTAGTGTAGTTATTTATCCTGGCAAAAAAAATTTTTAAAAGAAATTTTCATAAAAGAGTTGAATTTTTTTTATATTAAGCATATATTTTTCCTAAGGGAAACAAAATATCGTTCGAGAAAGAAGAGTGACTGAATGAAAGAGTTAGATGATTTAAAGCTGACGATCCTTCCGTTGAGCATTTTACTAATTCTTACACTTGTATGGGAACTAACAGAGTCTGTTGGTGCGGGAATAATGATAATTGTTTTCTGGATAGGCTGGCGTCGGCTTATAAGAAAATTATTATAAATAAGGCATCGATGATACTACTATATGACAGCAGCTGCTTAAGCGGACATAACGAAGTAGTGGAAACATGTTAATGTCCGCTTCAAATAATCTATAGCAAGGATCATCATGTCTGAATATAAAGAAAGAAGAGGTATTTATACATGAAACGGTTTTTGGGTGTAGTTGTTTTTTCACTCTCACTTCTACTTTTTGGTTGTTCTGCTGATACAACTAAAGAGGATAGGGAAGGGGTTGTTGTAGCAACAACCGGGCAAATTGCGGATGCCATTAAAGCAATCAGCGGGGGTCACTTACAGGTTTCAGCATTAATGGGACCGGGTGTTGATCCACATTTATACAAAGCAACGCAAAGCGATTTATCGAAACTGGATAAGGCAGAAGTTATTTTTTATAATGGCTTACATTTAGAGGGACAAATGTTGGATATTTTTGAGCAGATGTCAAAAAGCAAATCCGTACTTGCCGTTGGAGAAACATTAAATAAGTCAGATTTACTAGCAAGTGATGATGATGCTATGTTACATGATCCTCATATTTGGTTTGATATCGAGCTTTGGAAGGGAGTCGTTCAGGCGATTGGTACTAAGCTTCAGGAGGAATATCCAGAATTTAAAGATGATTTTGTAGCAAATGAGAAAGAGTATTTAAAACAGCTTGATGAATTACAAGTATATGCAAAGAATAGAGTAAATGAAATTCCGGAAAAACAACGTATTTTAGTAACAGCACATGATGCTTTTAATTATTTTGGAAGAAGCCAGGGATTTGATGTGCGAGGTTTGCAGGGACTAAGCACTGATTCCGAATATGGTGTAAAGGATGTACAGGAAATGGTGAATTTTTTAGTAGCCAATAAAATTAAAGCCATTTTTATCGAATCGAGTGTCTCCGATAAAGCCATGAAAGCAGTAATTGAAGGGGCCAAAGAAAAAGGGCACGACATTGTTATTGGAGGAGAATTATTCTCGGATGCAATGGGAGCAGAAGGAACAAAGGAAGGTACATATATTGGTATGTATCAACATAACATCGACACAATTGTCGATGCATTAAAGTAGGTGAAAAATATGTATGCATTAACAGTAGAAAATCTTTCAGTAGCTTATGATAAAAAAACAGTTTTAGAAAATGCTAGTGTTTCAGTTCCAACTGGCCATTTGTCTGCAATTATTGGTCCGAATGGAGCGGGAAAGTCAACCTTTTTAAAGGCAATCTTAAATCAACTACCAAATAAGGTAGGGAGAGTTGAAATACTCGGTAAGGTTTTTGAGCCGAAAAGCTTAGTGGTTGGCTATGTTCCTCAGCGCAATGCAGTAGATTGGGATTTCCCTACAAATGCACTGGACATTGTGCTGATGGGTCGTTATGGTCATACGGGATTATTTAGAAGACCATCTAAAAAGGATAAAATTTTGGCGCAGCAAGCTCTTGCAAGTGTAGGGATGGAGGACTTCGCTGATCGTTCCATTGGTCAACTTTCTGGTGGACAGCAGCAACGGGTATTTTTAGCACGTGCACTTGCCCAAAACGCAGATATCTATTTTTTAGATGAACCATTTGCTGGAGTCGATGCCGCAACGGAAAAAACGATTATTGATATTTTAAAAGATTTAAAGGCACAGGGTAAAAGTATTTTTGTCGTCCATCATGACTTACAAACAGTTAAAGACTATTTTGATTATACAATTCTTTTAAATAAAACGATTTTAGCATCCGGTGCAACGGAAGAAGTTTTTACACCAGCGCAATTACAAAAAACATATGGTGGTAAACTTTTCATGATGCAGAATGTGTAAGGAGGGGACAATATGTTAAGTGGTAACTTATTGTGGGTACTTAGTGGAACCATGCTACTCGGAATAGCAGCGGGTATAACGGGCACTTTTTCCTTCTTACAAAAACAAAGCTTAGTTGGTGATGCTGCAGCACATGCAGCTTTACCAGGGATTGCACTCGCATTTTTGTTAACTGGACAAAAGGAATTACCAATCTTAATGCTTGGTGCAGGAATCACATCTGCTTTGTCCGTGTATTGTATACAATGGATTGTTTCTTTTTCAAAATTGAAGGCAGATGCAGCAATAGGCTTAGTATTAACTGTATTTTTTGGTATTGGCGTTGTCTTTTTAACGGTAGTTAATCGCAGCCCTTTAGGTAATCAAAGTGGGCTGAACAATTTTATTTTTGGTAAGGCAGCAACAATGACAAAGGCAGATTTAATGTGGCTTTTTATTAGTGCTACAATTATTATTTTAGTCAGTCTCCTACTCTATAAAGAGTGGAAGCTACTAATCTTTGATCCAGTGTATGCCAAAGGTATTGGTTTACCTATTGAAGCATTAAAGGCAACACTTACCGTTTTAATTGTTATGACGATCGTAACAGGTATACAGGCAGTGGGTGTTATTCTCATGTCAGCATTATTAATTATACCTGCTGCAAGTGCAAAATTATGGACGAAAAAATTGAGTTCCATGCTTGTACTAAGTGCCATTATTGGTGGGGTATCTGGCATTACGGGAACCTTTATTAGTGCTATGCGCACCGGCTTATCAACTGGACCAATTATTGTATTAGTAGCGGCTGCTATATTCTTTCTTTCGTATTTCATAAGCCCGTCTGGTCAAATTAGTAAATTTCGTAGAAAAATGCAGTTTCGAAAGCAAGGTGAGCTAGGATGATAGAATTTTGGGTTATTTTAACCGGCATTTTAGTCGGTATTACCTGTGGGATTGCAGGGGTTTTTCTAATCTTGCGTAGAATGTCAATGATTGCTGATGCGATTAGCCATACCGTATTGTTTGGTATTGTAATGGCGTATATTATTACCCAAACATTAAATGGTTTTTGGATGCTCGTCGGTGCAGCAGTTGCGGGGATTTTAACAGCCTACCTAGTGCAATTACTACATTCTTCAGGTATACAGGAGGACGCAGCCATTGGTGTGGTCTTTACGTCCTTGTTTGCAGCCGGTGTGCTCCTCATTACTTTATTTGCGGGTAATGTCCATTTAGATGTGGAGCACGTATTAATGGGAGAAATTGCTTTTGTTCCTTGGGATAGATGGACATTTCTTTCCATTACATTGCCAAAGGCTGTATGGATGCTATTGCTTGTGCTCCTCATTAACATAGGGTTCCTTCTATTATTCTTTAAGGAAATGAAGCTCACTACCTTTGACCCTGTATATGCTGCCTCCATTGGTGTTCCCGTACTATTTCTACACTATGGGTTTATGACATCAATCTCCTTTACAACGGTAGCTGCCTTTGATAGTGTCGGTGCTATTTTAGTTGTTGCTATGCTAATAGGACCTGCAGCCACTTCCTATTTAATAAGTAAATCAATTAAGCAAATGTTTTTATATAGCATGGCTTTTGGTGCTGCCGCAGCAGTTATAGGCTATTATTTGGCAAAGTTTTGGGATACGTCCATTGCAGGGATGATGGCGACTATAGTGGGAGTTCTATTTGTGATGACATTGATCAGTCAAAAAATCATCGATCAACGCAGAAAAGCACTTGTAAGTAAATTAGAAGTATAAAAGGATCATATTAAAGGAATCGAGCAATCATTCTCGATTCCTTTTACTATTTTTTTTATTCTCCTTTTATTCAGATTACATGAGGTTAGATCTATTACGAAGAAAATTGACTTTTGGTTAGCCAGCCCCGTTTTTTAGCATTAAAATATTTAAAAATTTATATATTTCTATATACGAACTATTTTCATTTTGTTAAGATGAGTGATATTAATTGAATCGAATATAGAACAACAGGGGAGATACAGCATGTGGCGCAATCGGAATGTATGGATTATTTTACTAGGTGAATTTGTCGTAGGTCTTGGCCTGTGGGCAGGCATCATTGGAAATCTCGCTTTTATGCAAGAGGTTGTACCTTCTGATTTTCACAAATCTTTAATTATTTCTTGTGGTATATTAGCAGGTTTAGTAGTTGGGCCATTGGCTGGACGTATTATTGATCGATCGAGGAAGAAAACCGTTGTACAGCAGGCAAGTGTTGCCCGAATTATTAGTGTCCTATTTATGTTTATCGCTCTCTACACAAATTCGGTAATTTGGATGATTCTTTTTTTAATTACCTTGCAAATTGCGGCAGCCTTTTATATGCCTGCCCTCCAATCAATTATTCCGATGATTGTTAAGGATAAAGATTTAATGGCCTTAAATGCATGGCAAATGAATGCTCGGACAATTTCGAGAATTATTGGTACTGCTGCAGCAGGATTTATGTTAAGCTTCTTTGAGCTGAAATGGTTATATATTATTTCATTTATTGTCTATATTAGTATGTTTATTATTACGAGTTTCCTACAGTTAGATGAAGCGGAAAATCCATCTTTAATGAATAAGGAAAAGGGTAACTTCAAAGAGGTTCTACCAATGGTAAAGGAGCATCCTATCGTCTTGATGACTCTTGTCCTAATGCTTATTCCAACGTTATTTTTAGGCTCCTTTAATTTAGTCATTATGAAGATTTCCGAAATTCATCAGTCAACGACTATCTCAGGATTATTATATACAGTTGAAGGCATCGGTTTCATGCTGGGAGCAGCTGGCTTGAAAATGATAGCAGAACGAGTGAAAATAGGGACCTTGCTCTTCACTTTAGCATTTATTATTGGTTCAATGGAGCTCATGCTTTTATTAGCTGATATAAAATTCTTTGCACTCCTGACATTTGCCGTTTTTGGATTTTCAGTAGGATGCTTTTTCCCAACTACTATGGTCATTTTTCAAAAGCAAGTACCTAAAGATTTCCATGGTCGATTTTTCTCCTTCCGCAATATGATTGATTCTGTAATCTTTCAGGTTGTCCTATTATCAACGGGTATGATGCTTGATTTAATTGGATTAAGTGGGATGGGGCTTGTTTTTGGGATTATAAGCTTGAGCCTAACGATTTCTTTTTTACTTTATTCAAGGAAAAAAAATGTTGTGATGCAGGTACAATAATGAAAAATAGTAAGAGTCCATTTTGAGTTTGTATCAAAATGGACTCTATTTTTATAGGCAAAGAGAGCCTATCTAACCCTTATTCAAAGACAATCATTTCTCCAACTTCTTTAAATCCGAAGCGTTTATAAATATTTTTTCCATCCTCTGATGCCTGTAAGACTACTGGCTTTTGTTTATCGATTGTTTGATTGAGTAGGAATTGAAACATCTCACTGCCATAGCCCTTGCCTCTAAACGTTTCTTTTGTCATCACATCATAAATACCGTAGCTATCGTTATCTTCGATTAATAAACCCGTAGCTACAGGCATTTCCATTATACAACCAATAAACATTCGAGCGTTTGATGCTAATTTTTCCTGTGAGAATTTACGAAAATAAATTTCAAGCGCATCTCTTTCCGGTGTGCCTTCAAATAAACTTAGAAAAACCTCTTTATATTGAAGAAGCCCTTCCTTATTGCTTACTTGTGTAATGTTAAGATGATTGGAAATTCGTTGACCAGTATGAAGTGTATGGTCAAGCTTCATCATAATATTTCGTTCAGCTTCCTTTAAATTATGTTCCTTTATCAATTGTAGCCAGTCATTGCTTAGATTATTAGCATCCACCCACGTACTAAAAGGAAGCTCTTTTACAATAAAATGATTGATTGCTTGTTTCATATGGTTTTGGTTGTGAATCGTAGGGGAGTTTGCCAATAGCATATTAAATGTATCAGTAGGAATCTCCGTGTTAGCTATTACATAGTTAGCTCCCTTTATCAATTCCCCAGAAACTGCATGAGTAAATAGCTTTAGTTTTTCCTCTAAATTACTTATCACTAATTGTTGATTTGTTTTCATATTTTTCAACCTTCCGCTTTTAGTAGTGCGCACTCTATTTCATTATAAAGACAATGAAAGATAAAAAATACGAAGTTCACTGTTTTTATATCCTCCCATAATTTTCTGAAAATATGTTTAATAATTGTTCCTTTCATTTTTAGTCAACCCCTTTCTTGTTTGACAAAAGGTTGTGTTAAGCTTAAAATCCAACTATTCAATAAATTAATTGAATAGTTGAAGGGTGGTTTGTTTGTATGGTGGACGAACGAAATTTAAAGGACTTATTATATCAAGAATTTGCAAGGATAGGGAAATGCTTATCAAGTCCAAAGCGATTAGAAATTCTTGATATTTTATCTCAAGGCCCTAAATCTGTGGAGGCATTAGCCAAAAATACGGATATGTCAGTAGCCAATGTATCACAGCATTTGAAAGTACTATTTAATGCAAGATTAGTCATATTTAAAAAAGAAGGAAATTTTGTTTTTTATGAACTAGCCAATGAAATCATAGCCGATTTTTTAACCACATTCCATGCATTATCGGAAAAACAACTTAGCCAGGTTCAACAAATAAGGGAAGAGTTTTTAAATAATCAACTTGGATTAGATGGAATCACCCTAACAGATCTTGCTAGCAGTATGGATAAAGGCGAGGTATTGTTACTTGATGTAAGACCTAAGGAGGAATATGAAAAAGCCCATATTCCAGGAGCGATATCGATTCCTATTGAGGAATTAGAAATGCACCTAGCATCGTTACCAACCAATTGTGATGTTGTTGCTTATTGTAGAGGACCATATTGTTTAATGTCTGCCGAAGCGGTAAAAATTCTGAAGGCAAGTGGAATTAATGCTTTTCGATTAGAAGAGGGCTTTAGAAAATGGCAGCAATTAGCAAAATAATCATATGAAATTAGGTTTTATTATAGAGACAAAAGAACAAAGGTGTGTGAATGCTGCATGAATAAAAAAGTAAAAATATTTTTATAGGAGAAGCTGAGAATGTAAAAAATTGAACATCCAAGTTTTAATGTGAAAGCGCTAATGAATAAATTTGTAGAATTGGCTTGTGGAACATGCTTAAAGTCGAGATAACTAGTTGAAAACGAATGGGCTAACAAAATGATTCCGTTTTAACAATTGAGAATAATAGAAAGTAGGTGTTGTGAAGTGTTTAATCAATCACATGATTCCATTGAACAGTATATAGAATCACCCGAAAAGCTACAAAGTTTATATAGGCGTGTGTTGATGGTTGTTAGTCTATCTCAAATATTCGGTGGAGCAGGACTAGCTGCAGGTATTACGGTAGGGGCTCTTTTAGCTCAACAAATGCTTGGAACGGATGCTTATGCAGGAGTACCTTCCGCTTTATTTACGTTAGGGTCAGCAGGTGCCGCTTTAATTGTAGGAAGAGTATCACAGCGCTATGGGCGTCGTACAGGCTTATCAGCAGGGTTTATTGTCGGTGGTCTAGGTGCTATAGGTGTAGTGATGGCTGCCATGATGAATAGCGTTATTTTATTATTTGCTTCCCTTTTAATCTATGGAGCAGGAACCGCAACCAATTTACAAGCTCGCTATGCTGGAACTGATTTAGCAACTAATAAACAACGAGCAAAGGCTATTAGCACAACCATGGTGATGACTACATTTGGGGCTGTCGCTGGTCCAAATTTAGTAGAAATTATGGGTAAATTTGCTGTATCTATTGGTGTTCCATCGCTAGCAGGTCCATTTATCTTATCAGCAACAGCATTTATCTTAGCGGGTCTTGTCCTATTTATTATGTTGCGTCCTGATCCGTTAGAAATTGCGAAAAGGATTGAAGCATATAAAGAAAAGTCTGCATCTGAAACTAATACGCAATCTATACATCCCACAAACAATAAAAGAGGTCTAGCAGTCGGTGCAACAGTTATGGTACTTACTCAGATTGTAATGGTTGCAATTATGACGATGACACCAGTACATATGAAGCATCATGGACATGGTCTGACGGAAGTAGGAATTGTTATCGGATTTCATGTAGGCTCCATGTATCTTCCTTCTCTTGTAACAGGAATTCTTGTTGATAAAATTGGGCGCACTGCCATGAGTATAGCTTCAGGCATTACTTTGTTATTGGCAGGTTTATTAGCAGCATTCGCACCAAGCGATTCGATGGCGCTATTAATCATTGCACTTTCTTTACTAGGATTGGGCTGGAACTTTGGCTTAATTAGTGGTACTGCTCAAATAGTAGATTCAACAGAGCCTTCCACTCGTGCAAAAACGCAGGGGAAAATGGATGTTTTAGTGGCACTTGCAGGAGCTTCAGGTGGTGCTCTTTCAGGAATGGTAGTAGCAAATGCAAGTTATGCAATACTATCTTTAGCAGGAGGGCTTTTATCCTTAGTACTTATTCCAGTGGTTATTTGGTCTAGAAGAGCTTGAGATGAGTTATAGGACACTAAAGTTTTTAATCTGATACTAGTTTCAAAGCAACCAAGGCTATTTTTTTGAAACATGTAGTGAAATCAAGAATTAAGAGTGAATTTAAATATAACTTTATTAAAAAACAATATAATTTAAGGTTCTTTTGTTGGCATTCGGTACTCCGAAATGTGTATCAAAAGAACCTTTTCCTTTTAATTGATAACAAATAAAGTAGTTTTAAAACAAGAGCCTAAACTCGCATTTTATGGTTTTTATTTTGGCAAATTTTTATTTACTAACTCTAAGGTGTTTTTAATGTAATTGTGATAAGGTGTTTCGGGTAACGAATCTATATTATCAGCTGCCCTCTTTGCAAAAATAAGTGCTTCTTCTACCTTTCCTAGCTGTAAAAGACAATAAGCCCTATATGCATCTGCTGTGTAGAGAATACATAATTCAAGCGGGTAACTATTTGTATTTGGCATCTCAAATTTCTCAAATTCTTTTAAGGCTTCATTTATCTTTTTTTTCCCTAATAACGCTTTACCTCTTTCAAGATAATAAAAATCATTTCCAAGATTACCGTTCAGTAAGATAGCGTACTTATTTAAATAAACAAGAGCTTGTTTATAATCTTTTGAGATTTGATTACAATAATGAGATTGCAATAATAGTGTAAAAGCTAAGGACCTATTATTATCACTAAAAATAGCAAACTGTTCAGATTTTTTTATAAAATAGGAAAAATCATTTTCATTGTTATGAAGAAGTGCTTGGAACGCTGCAATTCGGAAAATATTATCCATTTTATAAAAGACCATTTTTCTTTTTGATATTTCAATTAATTGATGAAGCTTATCCTTTCCAGATTTATATTCACCAATTCCAAAGAGTAAGACCATTTCAACGAAATTTGCTTCTATATCAACAAACAAATCAATTACTATAGCCTTTTCCTCATATTCTTTTTTAACACTTCGTAACATTCTTAGAGCTGCATGATACTTGCCGCTTTTTGCAAGGTATTCTACTTCATACACTTTAGCCGCCAAGCAATGGCTATAAAGAGATAATCGTTCATAGATTGTTATTGCCCAATCTATCAACTTTTTTCCTCGATTTTGATCTGTCTTTATTATTACTCTTCCAGAAATATCTAATATTCTAGCAGATTCTAATGAAATAGGAAACTGTTGTTCAAATATATTTTGCGTTAGCTTAATTATCTGTTCATCGTTGTTTTTATCAAAGGCTTCCTCTAATTTCTTAAGTAAAAACTTTAGCTCATCAGGAGTAGGATTACCTAACAAATATTGAGGATCACAGCCTAACTGACGTGCAATGAATTTTAAGCTCTCCATAGAAGGGTTTGCACGTCCATTTTCAATCATACTTAACATTCCTTTTGACATTTTATTATCAGCTAGCTCTAATATTGTCATTCCTTTTTCTACTCTTAATTTTTTTATTCGTTTCCCTAACTCATTCATTTCCAACATCCTTTGTAATTCTATAATTTTAGTTCAATTATATTAAACTTTGTGTTGAAAAGAAAATTATTACATGCTAAGATGAGTTCAATCAAATTGAACTTTTTGAGATGAACTAAACAGAGGAAGAAGATGAGGGATTGAATATGAGTGAATTTATTGAGGATAAAGTCGAACAAAAACTAGATATAGGAGGTATTGAATTATATTATGAAATATTAGGGAAGCAGCATGGAGGTCCTACATTAGTTTTCGATTCAGGATATGGAGTAACTTTAGATAACTGGAATCCGATTAAAGATGAAATATCAAGTTTTTCAAAAATGTTCATTTATGATAGAGCTGGTATTGGAAAAAGTGATATAGATGATAGACCTCGACATAGTAGGCAAAGTGTAGAGAATTTACGTATTTTACTAGTAAAAGCAGGTATAAAACCGCCATATGTATTAGTAGGACACTCATTCGGAGGATTAAATATAAGATTATTTGCTAGTACATATCCAGAGGAAGTTGCTGGAGTAGTTCTTTTGGACTCAACTCATGAGGATCAAAATAAAATATTGCCTTCTTTATTTTCAAAAGAAGTTCAGGAAGCATATTATAATCAATTTACTTTAGAAGGCTCTCTTAATGAGGTTGAAGAAAGTTTAGAACAAGTTTGTACTTCTAAATCCTTTGGAAGTATTCCATTGATAGTCGTTACTGGCGGTCTGCAGCCTTTTCATACAGAGGAATCTATGGCTGCTTGGCTTAGATTTCAGAGAGAGCTTGCTAACTTGTCAACGAATAAACGACATATTATTGTTGAAGATGCTGGACATGCAATACATATTGATCGACCACAAGTTGTTATTGATGTAATTAGGGATTTGTTAGCTACAGTAAAGAATAACAATAAGAATTCATGACAATTTTTAAAAATGTATTGCTTTTAGTAATAGTATATTCATTATGATTATTAACGTCCTTAGATTAGTAATAAATGACTACACAGTAAATATAATTTCAGTAGTTTAATAGAGGAGGCTCAACAAGACTTTATTGTAAAGTTAATGAGCTTCCTCTATTAAAATAATTATACAAGTATTAGACAAAGCCGTATACTTTTTGTTCAATAGGTCTCTTTAGGAGTAAACTGGCCGATTCCCTTTAATTTGGAGTCAAAAAATTCAAGTATTAGTTCATTTTCAGTTTCAATACAATATAATTTATCAATATCAGCTTTTCCCCGTTGTACAATATTTGCCAGTATAGGAGAGAAAAGCGGTAAATCGGTCAAGCTTAAATGTTTTGCCCCTTGGAAATGAACCGTATATGCATCTTTGAAGTGCTCATTATTGAGTTTGTTTGCTATATAAATGGGACTACTATCGAGCTGTCTCCAAACATCATCAGAATAAATGTTAAGAAGTGGGGTCGTAAAGTCTTTGTTATTTGCTACAAAATCATCGATTTCTTTCTTATAAATAAGTTCACTAAAGAAAGAGGCATCGATATTTACTACTGCACTTACATCATTGCGTGCTCTACCTAGCCACACACTTGCAGCACCGCCCATTGAGTGCCCAAACACACCAATCTTCTCTGTATTGATATGTTGATAAATAGGGTTATTGTCACTTTTGGCTTTTGCAAGTATTGTATCAAGGACAAAATTCATATCGTCTGTTCGTAGTTTCATCCATTTTTGGATAATATTATAGCGTTCTTCATTCGAGTAAACACCTTTATTTGCATTTTCCACTTCATTTTTAAAATCTGAATTGATCATAGTGACTTTTCCATCCTCTGAACGAGTATAGAAGGAGTGATAGGGATGATCGATGGAAACGACTATATAACCATGGCTTGCTAGCTCAGTAAATGTAGAGGCGTTACTTTCCTTGATACCATATGCTCCATGTGAGAATACCAAAAGCGGATATGTTCCATCTGCCTTTTTTGGATACCAAAATTCCACATTCACGAATCTGTTTTGCTCCGTGTCTACAAATTCCTCGATGCGCTCTTCATCGTAAAATGTCTCAGTAGCGGTTGCGACTTCATATTCTCCTGTCACTTTTGGTGATAGGTACTGTGGAAAAATAATGACAGGTGAAAGTACAAATACAAATGTCACTTTCATCATTATCGACTTCCAGACAATGCTAGAAGTTTTGTAGGGTTTGTTTTTTGTTTTCTTAAGGATAAGAGCTACTGTCCCATTTAAAGCTAATAAGAAAAGTAGTATAGCAAGCATTATCCAGCTAAAACTCCATACAATCACTGATGAAACAATAAGTAACACAAATACTATAAATACAGCAATCCTAATCCAATTCTTTATTTTGTTATGGTTTTTCTTAGTCGCTATGCAGTAGAATGCAAAAGCAATCTCGAAAATCAAAGCCATTAATAATAGTAAAATTCCCATTGTTGTTCCTCCATCTCATAATTTTTATGAAATCATCATAATAAACGGATGGAAGGATGTATATGGAAAAACAGTAAGTTGTATTCACAAGCCAATAAGATGCAAAAAACGATAAGCTCTAATGCTTACCGTCAATAATTTGTTATCTGATAACTACTGATTTTCTTGACTATTCACCTAATTCTTTCTTCATTAATTTTAGTCTTTCATTGATTTTTTTTACATCTTTTTTATCATTTTGCCATGACAGTAGACGAACAATAATATATATTACCGCAATTTGCAGTGCTAGAGAGATTACACCTAATGCATCATTTACAATATTAATAGCGCTGCCTAGGACGATCAATAAAATCTCCAAAGTAAAGAAATGAATAATAATTCTTATACGCATTTTCTTCTCACTAAGATCATTAGGAGAATATAAAATAAATCCAGTTAATGCACTTAAAAGTGAAAATGACATAATGATATAAATTGACTTTAAATCAAAGGCCATATTGGGATAATATATTTGTCTTAAAAAAGTAATAATAATAATTATCGATGCGAAAATAATTAAGAAATCCTTAATGATGTCTCGTACAAATTCGGAAAGTTTCATATATGTATCCACCTTTTACAATCCAAGCATTTTTTTTAGAACAGGCACATACTGCCTTGAAATAACAGTACGTTCTCCGTTATCCAGCACCGCTTCGAATCGACCACTTATCGTCGGATAAACAGATGAAATTTTGGTGATGTTCAAAACTGTTGATTTTGATGCGCGAAAACAGTTTTTTCCTTTGCATAATTCCTCTAATTCGTATAGTTTTTGTTTCACCTCAAAGACGTTATCTTTGCAGTAAATAAAAACTTTTCCCTCGACTGCTTCAAAATAATAGATATCACTAAGCTTAATGCGGTGAATACGATCATTTTGATGTCCAAGTAGAATAAGATTTTCAGTTTTCAGCTTGTTTATGATTTCATTTATTTCGTGATCAACCTCATGACATCTAATAATAATCTCTTCTTCTTCTTCTTGGCTTATTTCTTCTATTGAAATTTTCAAATCATCACCCACGAAAATTCAAATTATTTCTTTTGACTATACCTTCAGACAATCCTTTTTACATTTTATCAGATTAAAGTTTGGGATAGTAGTTAGAATTCTGTAAGTAAGAGGAGGAAAAAGGGCAAGTGAGAACTACTAAGGGAAATCAATTTACAAAATTGGATTTACTACATGAAAAATTACAGTTCTTTTTATGTTTTGAAATTGCTGTCCTTTTGACATTCAACTACATATTTCACTGATAAAGTGAAGGCTAAGCTTAGTAAAACACAAAGCATTTTTAGATAAATTGAATTTTTATAAAAAATTTGTTAATATAAATATACAATTATGAGAGGACTGATGGATGAACAATGATTAACTAATCTATATTTTAAGTTGAAATCAATAACTTCAAACTACAAAATATAGGATTAGTCTGTCCATTTTTATCAATCAATCAGTTTTTACTTTATTTGTCATGTTTCCTATGGCAAAAAAGTCCTTATTCAATACCAGTGAAAGACTAATCCTTCCAATGACAAATTGGGAGGATTTTTTATTTTTATTCAGCTTTCTGGATGTATTGTTTATCTGTAGCGAAAGCAAAGTGAAATTGATTCTCTCATAGTCAATATTCTGTCAAATCTAATGAAAGGAGTGAGAAAAATGAGCGATTCAGACACAATTGTTACACACGTAGACCTCCGTATAAGTCGTTAATATCCATCAAACTTATACGGAGAAGTATTACACTAGATGGATGTACCGACTTTGTATTAATAGAAAAAAGTGTTGATATACAAAGGAGGAATTTTCATGTCAATGATACAAGTTCAAGATTTAACTTTTTCCTATCCAGGTAGCTTTGATAATATTTTCGAAGGCGTAAACTTTCAATTAGATACCGATTGGAAACTTGGGTTTATCGGTAGAAATGGTCGAGGTAAAACAACATTCTTTAACCTATTATTAGGAAACTATGAGTATAGTGGGAAAATCATTTCATCAGTTGAATTTACTTATTTCCCATATCCAGTTTCAGATAAAAATAAGTTTACTTATGAAATTTTTGAAGAAATTTGCCCACAGGCAGAAGATTGGGAATATCTTCGCGAAATATCCTATTTAAGTGTTGATGCTGAAGTTATGTACCGACCTTTTAAAACATTATCTAATGGAGAACAAACAAAGGTGTTGCTTGCTGCACTTTTTTTGGCTGAGGGTCATTTTTTATTAATTGATGAGCCGACCAATCATCTAGACACGGATGCTCGAAAGGTTGTCTCTGATTATTTAAGGAAGAAAAAAGGATTTATTTTAATTTCACATGACAGGGTCTTTTTAGATGGCTGTGTTGACCATATCTTATCTATCAATAGGGCAAATATTGAAGTTCAAAGTGGTAATTATTCTTCTTGGAAGTTAAATTTTGATAGACAGCAGGAACACGAAGAGGCAACCAATCATCGTCTACAAAAGGACATCGAGAGATTGAAGCACTCTTCAAAGCGTTCAGCAGGCTGGTCAAGTCAAGTGGAGGCTTCCAAAAATGGCACTACGAATTCAGGCTCTAAGTTAGATAAGGGCTTTGTAGGACATAAAGCAGCAAAGATGATGAAGAGAGCTAAGAACATAGAATCAAGGCAGCAAAAAGCTATTGAGGAGAAGTCAAAACTGCTAAAAAATGTGGAAAAAACGGAGACCTTAAAATTAGAGCCATTGGTCTTTCAGTCAAAGCAACTATTGGCTTTAGCAGATGTGTCTGTACAATATGATGGTCAGCTAGTGAATCAGCCAATTAGCTTTAAAGTTGAACAAGGTGATCGAATTGTACTTGATGGAAAAAATGGTAGCGGGAAAAGCAGTATCCTAAAACTTATTTTAGGAAATCGGCTACAGCATACGGGCTCAATAAATCTTGGGTCGGGGCTTATTATTTCCTATGTCCAACAGGATACATCTCATTTGAAGGGAATGTTAGCGGACTTTATTGAGGAGCATAACATTGATGAAACGTTATTTAAATCGATCCTTCGTAAAATGGATTTCGACCGTATTCAGTTTGAGAAAGATATCTCTCATTATTCTGGTGGACAAAAGAAAAAGCTTCTAATAGCCAAAAGTTTATGTGAAAAGGCTCATTTATATATTTGGGATGAACCATTAAATTTTATTGATATTTATTCACGCATGCAGATTGAAGAGCTAATTCAAAAATTTAATCCCACAATGGTATTTGTTGAGCATGATCAGGCATTTCAACAAACTGTTGCAACAAAAACGATCACTATGTAGCTGATAAACAAACGTTTTTATTTCTGTTAGATAGAATCCATTTTGATTAATCTTTTTTCAAAATGGATTCTTTAAGAAGATATTTTTTGGTACTAGAATGAAAGAGGACACACTGAAGCTTTACTCAGTAGTTAGAAGATTTTACAAAAAAGAGAATGCAAGGTAAAATAAATACAATCCGAAAACAGAAGGGAAATTAGACTTTTATGCTAAAACTTATAATCGCAAATTAAATTCCAATGAATTTAATAATAAGGACTATTCTGTAATTTTTGAAAATTATAGGTTTATTAGTGATGTCCTTTTGCGATAAATGAGAGAAGCAAATTTGTCTAATCCAATAAGCAAATAATAAAGTATTAAATCAGACTGAGATATAAGGTTTGATTTTTAATACTTTAGTTTGCATATAAAGAGACTTTATGGGTTTTTGCTCATAAAGTCTTTTGCTGTTTTTAGGAGGTGATAATTCCCATAAAATACAAGCAATACAAAAAAACGATTGAAACAAAAATTGGAGGGAATTAAAATGGAAAAATATGAATTAGTAAGTGATTATCGAAATAATGAAAGCTTGAAGGAAAGCTTCAATGCCTTATCAATGAAAACATTCAAATTAGATTTTCGAGGCTGGTATAACAAAGGGTATTGGAATGATACTTATATACCATATTCATTTGTAGATCAAGGTAAGATTATTTCAAATGCTTCAATTAATAAAATGTCAGTAATTATTAATGATAAAGTATATAAAGGCATTCAGATCGGTACTGTAATGACAGATGAAAATTATCGCAATCAAGGCTTGGCGAAGCAATTAATGCTGCATATTATGAAAGAACACGAAAATACCTATGATTTTATGTATCTTTTTGCGAATGATACGGTATTGGATTTCTATCCAAAGTTCGGCTTTACACGTCTAGATGAAAGTGAGTTTAGTTTAGACTTAGCAAAAAGTTCCATTCAAATGAAAATAGATGCAAAAGTTAAGCAGCTTTCTATTGACAATGATCTTGAATTACTTGAAAAATTTGCGAAAAACCGCCATGTTAACTCAATGATTTTAGATGTTGAGCATAATGAAAGTTTATTAATGTTTTATTTTACGATAGTATTTCATGAGACTATTTTCTTTGTGGAGGATTTAGAAACGATTGTGCTAATGGAAGAAGAAGGAGATACGCTGCATATTTTCGATATCATTTCGTTAAATGCTCACAATGCGGAAGCTGTATTAGCAAGTATTGTAAAGGAAACAACAAAAAAAGTGGTATTTTATTTTACACCTAGTTTTACAATCAAGGGCATGACAGCAACCATTATGCCAAATGATGATGATGCGTTATTTGTTTTAGCGAAAAAAGGATTGCTAAAGGGTAACTTTATGTTCCCTTTAACATCACATTGTTAATAGGAAAAGCAAAACCTCATTTTAATCCCAAAATGAGGTTTTTTCTTAATGCTAATTTATTCAACATAAAATCTTTTTGCCCGATTGCTCTGAATTAACTATTGTCTCAAGAACAGAGTAGCGGGGCATTGTCATTTGCTCGTTTTCAAAGCCTCCCAATAATAATTAAATAGTTCCAGACAAAGAAGAAATTGCTAAGGTCAGAGAAGAATCGCTCCGGTTCAACGCAAAGGTGCTCGGATCAGTGGAAGAATGGCTCCGGTTCAAGGTAAATCTGCTCGGGTCAGAAGAAGAATTGCTCCGGTTCAAGGTAAACCTGCTCAGGTCAGAGG
>NZ_JBXUNW010000026.1:0-37303 GCF_057196045.1 Lysinibacillus sp. DFXJR4
TGTTTCGTTCACTAGCAAAAGCTTGCTACTAAAAACTATATTGATTACGTTTTGCTTGTTCAGTTTTCAAGGTTCATGTTTTGCTTTATTTTAGCGTGTCACCGTGGCGACTTATATAATACTACACTCCTTTTTTAAAAAGGTCAACACTTTCAGAAAAAAATTCACCTTTTTTATTAGAGCAGAAAAACTTCCTATATTAATAACTACATATTATTTTTGGTTTCACTCGAATTATCTTAATGTAATACCGCTAACTAAAATATAATTTTATCATATTTCCTGATAAAAAATTAATAGTTTTTTTAGGAAGGAAGAACGAACAAAAAAACTCGGTAATAAAAACCGAGTTTTTAAAATGGGAAAAAGAACGGAATGGCTATCATCATTACAATAAACATAACAATCTGTAATGGAATTCCTATCCTTACAAAATCCATAAATTTGTAGCCTCCCGCTGTCATTACCAGCGCATTGGTAGGCGATGCAATCGGTGTAGCAAAGGCCATACTTGCCGCTACTGCTACTGCTATCATAAACGTTGTTGGGCTAACATCCATTGCAATCGCAGCACTCATGGCAATAGGTGCAAACAATACAGCAGTTGCCGTATTACTAATAAATTGACCAAAAACTGCTGTCAAAATATAAACACCGATGAGCACTCCATAGGGTCCAAAATCGCCGAGGGCATTGATGATGCCATCAGATAAAATCGCCATACCACCTGTTTTTTCTAATGCTGTCGCCATTGGAAGCATTGCAGCCACTAACACAATGCTTTCAAAATTCATATTGCTATAGGCATCTTCCATATTTCTTAAACAACCGGTTAATATCATCAGAACTGCACCAATCATTACAGAAATAACAGCTGGGAAAATTTCGAATGCCATTAAAATAATCATGAATAGCATAATAATACCCGCAAGACCAGCTTTACCTGTAGCTGCTGCTACACTTGCATGCTCCTTCGGTTGGCCGACAACAACGACATCCTGAGTCTCTCTTGCTAACAAAAGAATTTCATCCCATGCGCCTTGTACTAAAATAGCATCTCCAAATTTTAACTTGTGCGAAATCATATCTTGAAGCTTATATCCACCTTTTCGATTAATACCAATAATGTTTAGGTTATATTTTTCTCTGAAGCCAAGAGAGCTAACCGTTTCATTGATAAAGCTTGAATTTGGTGTGAGCAATACCTCTGCAATACCGAGATGCTTTGATACCAATTCATCGGCCTCTCCTTCAACTAACCCTTGCATCTCAAGATGATAATATTCAACGAAACGGCTGATGTCCTCTTCTTCTCCTTGAACATATAGCTCATCCTTAGCATGAATGACACTTGTTGGACCTGCCATTTCTTGATAAGTCATCGGCAGTAAATTAATGCCCTCCTGTGATTTGCGATGAATTTTCATCATGCAGAGCATATACTTAGCTGGTAGTTTTAATTCTGCTAATGATGTTTCAATTATAGGAGATTCTTCTGGAACAGAGATTTTAAATAGACGATTATTTAAATCATACTGTTTAATGATTTTCTTCGGTGAAAGTTTATAGCCTTCATTTGTCTGGGTACGATTTTGTTCCTTAGGTAATAGGATATTACGTACAAGCACTAAATAAGTGATACCTGCAATCATTCCAACAATACCAATAGGTGTTATTTCAAAAAAGCCAAGTTTGTTATAGCCTCTATCCACTAATAACTGACTAACAATTAAATTGGTCGGTGATGCAATTAGTGTCATAAGACCAGAAAGACTTGCTACGTATGAAAGTGGTAGTAGAAACTTTGAAGGACTGACTTTCATACTAATCGCTATACTTACAACTATTGGCATCATTAATGCTACAGTACCTGTATTACTCATAAAGGCACCAACTGATCCTACAATAATGAGCAGTAATACAAATAATTTCAGCTCACTATTGCCAGACCATTTTAGCAATAACTGTCCTGCCATCCCTGCAAGACCGGTACGTAAAATTCCTGCACCCACGACAAATAGCCCTGCAATCATTAAAACTACAGAGTTTGAAAAACCAGATAATGCCTCCGCTGGTGTTAAAATATCCGTAATGACAAAAGCCAATAGTGACACAATCGCTACAAGATCTGCTCGTATTTTATTGGTCACAAATGCGAAAATTGTTGCTCCTAAAATAAGAAATGTTAATGTAAGTTGCACATCCATGAATTCCTTTCTAACATTAATCATTATATTGATTGACAGCAAAAAAATTATATTTCATTGCTATTTTTATTATAGCTTACGAGAGAACATATATGATAAAATTCACCATCTTTTCAAAATTAAAATAAGTGTGGCACTTAACCACACTTCTTTATTTATGATAAAGATGATGCTCTTTAATATAATCGTAACACGAATTTGGCAAGAGATACCTTGGCTCACCACCCATCGTAAATTCTTCACGAATATAAGTCGAGCTAATTTCCATTGCTAATCCCTTATCTATAAGATGGAATCTTCCATCGTCATTATTTCTTAAAATCGGAGAACGACTAATCGTTGATAGCATATCAATTCCATGCCTTGCCATTACAATAAATTTATTTTCAGCTACTAATGCGTCACCCTTTTTCCATAATCCCGCACCAATATCCACTAGTAAATCTGCGCCCATAATAAAATGAACTTCATCCTCTGGGTGCTTTTCTCTAAAATACTTCATGGTGTCATATGTGTAAATATTCCACCCTTCTTGATTCATTTCATATGAATCCGCAATAAAACGATCATCCTTGGAAATCGCTAGCTGGAGCATATTCCAGCGATGAGTATCCTCTGTTTTTATTGTTTTATCCCTCCGTTTGTTTGAGCAAGGTAAAAAAATAACCTTATCTAATTTACAGCGGTGTGCGACTGTACTAGCCGTCCAAAGATGAACATTGGTAATTGGATCAAAGGATGAACCATAAATACCTATCCTTGCCATCGTATCTTCCTCCTATCATTTTCTATCTAGTATTCATCGTTTTCGAAATTTTTTCTTTTATGGCCCGAATGCTGGACATCTTGTTATCCCAGCAAGCTTGACTTAGATCGACTGGATATTCCTCTGGGTTCATCGTTCGTTTGTACTCACACCATAACAATTTTAAATTTTGCTTCACATATGCTTGTGTTTCTTGAATAGTAGGTTCCTCAAACACAACTTCCCCTTTTTCTACAATGCTTTCATGTAACTCTATCGCTGTAAAATTCGTAACAAATTTACTTATATACGTATGAACAGGGTGGAACATTTTTAATCTTTTTATTTGCTGGATGTTTTCCTCATCAAGGGCAATATAGTCACCCTCAGCATGACCATTCTCATTATTAACAATACGGTAAACACGCTTACACCCAGGAGTAGTCACTTTTTCGGGATTTGCTGAAATTTTAATCGTATCGACCATTTCTCCACTTTCATTTTCAATAGAAACTAATTTGTATACTCCACCTAGAGCAGCTTGATCGTAGGCTGTAATCAGCTTTGTTCCAATTCCCCAAGCATCGATTCGCGCTCCTTGCGATTTTAAATGCATGATTGTATATTCGTCCAAATCATTCGAGGCCATAATTTTAGCGTCTGTAAACCCAGCATCATCTAGCATTTTTCTTGCTCTTTTTGAAAGGTAGGCTAAATCGCCACTGTCTAAACGGATACCAATAAAATTAATCTGATCTCCTAATTCCTTTGCTACACGAATTGCATTTGGAACGCCTGAATGTAACGTATCATAGGTATCTACTAAAAAAACACAATCTTTATGTGCAGCTGCATATTTTTTAAATGCAGTATATTCATCTCGATAGGTTTGAATCATCGCATGGGCATGAGTTCCTGACACGGGAATACCGAACAATTTCCCTGCTCTTACATTACTTGTTGCAGAGAATCCACCTATATAAGCTGCACGGGTACCCCAAATAGCAGCATCAAATTCGTGTGCACGTCGAGTGCCGAACTCCATGACGACATCCTCACCTGTCACTTGTTTGATACGCGAAGCCTTTGTTGCAATTAGTGTTTGGTAGTTCACGATATTTAACAAAGGGGTTTCAATTAATTGGGCCTCTGCTAATGGTGCTTCAATTCTTAGGATAGGCTCATTGGCAAAAACGAGTTCTCCTTCTCTCATCCCTTTAATGCTTCCTGTAAACTTAAGCTCCTGAAGATATTGAAGAAAATCTTCGGGATACTTCCCCTCTTCTCGTAAATATTGAATGTCACTTTGAGAGAATCTAAAGTTATTGATAAAATCGGTAATTTTTTTTAAGCCAGCAAATACCGCATAACCATTACCAAATGGAAGTTTTCTAAAATATAGCTCAAACACAGCTTTACGTTGATGAACACCATCTTGCCAATAGGTTTGAACCATATTAATTTGATATAAATCCGTGTGTAACATGAAGCTATCGTCTACATATTTCATGTATTTACCTCCATCCCTGATTATCAAATAATAGTGGCACCAAGCGTGTGCTCAAAATGTCCTAATGCCCACTCATGTCCTGCTTGATTAAAGGAGGCGACAGCATTTTTATGAATGACAATATTGAACCCTTTATTATAAGCATCTACTGCTGTATGGAGAACGCAGATATCTGTACAAACGCCGATTAAATGAAGCTCAGTAATCCCTCTTTCACGTAATTTCAATTCTAAATCTGTTCCTGCAAAAGCAGAGTAACGCGTTTTATCCATGTAATAGACGTGATCTTGCTCTTTATTTTCTTCATATAATGGTTTTAATGCACCATATAAATCTCTACCTTCTGTATTTCGAATATTATGTGGTGGGAATAGCTTTGTTTCTGGATGATAGATATCCCCTTCTTCATGAACATCTATAGCAAAGACAGTAAATTCACCATTCCTGATAAATTCTGTTGTTAAGTCAACATTTGCCTGCTCAAGCAGCTGTCCAGGCTCTCCACAAGTTAAAGCTCCATCTGATGCAACAAAATCCACTGTGTAATCAATATTAATTAATGCTCGCTTTTTCATCATTTCATCACTCCATTTTATTAATTAGTAATATTCAAATTACAAATTACATTCATTAAAATAAACAGGAAAGACGAATCTTTCCTAATGGTAAATGGATTCAACAATTTCAAAGTCATTAAATGTATATAGTTGTGAAGGTCTGAAAGAATTACGGTTTGTCTTCTTCGGTTCCCCTTCTTCGTCCAATACCCTTTCGATAAAAGGTAGTTTGGGTGCCTTTGTAAAGAATACGGAATCATTTGAAATTCGGGAATCCTCTCCGACTGTCAGTAGCACTCGCTGTAATTCAGACAAAGTAAATTCCTGGGGTAGAAAATTTTTAGCAACTGTTGTTTGTATCATATCTCTTTTAATAAATGCCAAAGCATCGTTAATAATTTGACGATGATCAAATGCTAGTTGAAGGGTAAATACCTCCTCTATATCAAATAGCTCCACCTCAGCGGCATCATCACTAGCCTGTCGTTGCTCAATAAATGTTTCTGGAACAATGGCATAAAAAGCATTTGAAATCATCCAACCGCGTGGATCTCGATCAATTCCATCGTATACACCAAAATGTTGTATATGTAGACCCTCTACATTTGTTTCTTCTTTTAACTCCCTTTTCGCAGCGATATAGGCTGTTTCCTTTTGACTGGCATCTATAAATCCTCCCGGAAGTGCCCATTTGCCTCCTTCAATATTGGGATTTCCTTCTGCATCCTTTGCTGCACGTTTAATGAGCATAATCTTTAGCGTCATGTTCGGCGGTGCTTTTTCTTCTTTTTTTTCTGAGACAATTGTAAAAATAGCAATATCCGCTGTATAGCCATCAGGTGTTTGATATTTTGAGGAATCATAGTTTGCAAGCACGTCTTCTTCGCTCTGGAATTTTGTCATTGAAAAAACTCCTTTATTAAAAAACTTAAGTAATTTGTAATTATATAATTACTATTTAATTAAATAATACTTGTTAAAACTAATAAATGCAACTCTTTTTTAACTAAAATTAACCAACCAGTTGCCTATAGCATTATCGACAATTGGTTGGTTTATGCAATGTTATTATAAAGCCTAGCTCTTAAAGCATTTCTGAGCTTGTTTTAGCTTGCATATGAAGAAGTAAATAATCTGGCCCACCAGCTTTGGAGTCTGTTCCAGACATATTAAATCCACCAAACGGTTGATAACCAACAATAGCGCCTGTACAACCTCGGTTGAAGTAAAGGTTTCCGACATGGAATTCTTCACGAGCCTTTTCTATATGCCCACGGTTATTTGTAATCACTGCACCCGTTAAGCCATATTCTGTATCATTGGCGATTTCAATTGCATGATCAAAATCCTTAGCCTTCGTAAAGCCGACTACTGGTCCAAAAATCTCTTCCTTCATAATCCTTGCCTCTGGAGAAAGGTCAGCAAATACAGTTGGCTGAATAAAGTAACCGATAGAATCGTCCCCTTTTCCACCTGTTAACAGCCTTCCTTCCTGCTTACCAATCTCAATATAATCCATGATTTTATTATAGGCATTCTGATCAATTACAGTTGCCATGTAGTTTGTATAGTCAGTTGGATCACCTTGAGTCAATTCATTGGTTAATGCTACCACACGTTCAAGAACTTGATCATAAACATCTTCTACAATAACTCCACGAGAACATGCTGAACATTTTTGACCAGAGAAACCAAACGCGGAGGATACTATCGAAGTCGCTGCTAATTCCAGGTCTGCTTCTTTATCAACAACAATTGTGTCCTTTCCACCCATTTCTGCAATCACACGCTTTATCCAAATTTGCCCGTTACGAACTTTCGAAGCACGTTCAAAAATACGGAGACCAACATCACGTGAACCTGTAAAGCTGATAAATCGTGTGTCTTTATGATCGACCAGATAATCCCCCACTTCTGAGCCATTTCCTGGCACAAAATTAAGAACACCTTTAGGAAGACCTGCTTCCTCCATCACTTCAACAAATTTTGCAGCAATCACTGGAGTAGTGGAAGCTGGCTTTAATAATACTGTATTACCTGTCACAATTGCCGCTACAGTTGTTCCAGCCATTATCGCAAATGGAAAGTTCCATGGAGAGATAATAATACCTACCCCTAATGGAATATAGTCATAACGATTAAATTCATTTGAACGACTTTGAACAGGTGAGCCGTCTTTAATTAAAAGCATTTGACGACCATAATACTCCAAGAAATCAATGGCTTCTGCTGTATCTGCATCTGCCTCCTTCCATGGCTTACCCGCTTCCTTTGTTAACAACGCTGAAAATTCATGCTTTCGCCGACGAATAATTGCCGCAGCCTTAAATAAAACATCTGCGCGAGACTCAGGTTTCACTTTTTTCCACGTTTTAAATGCTTGAACAGCTGCTTGCATAGCTTTTTCTGCTAGCTCTTTGTTCGCCTTTGATACATATCCAATCACTTCTCTTTTATTGGAAGGATTGTAGGAAACAATCTTATCCTCTGTAGTTATTCGCTCTCCACCAATTACTAAATCGTAATCTTGCCCTAAGTACCCTTCTACAGCTTGTAAAGCATTCAAATACTCTAATCGATTAGCTTCAACACTAAAATCAGTAAACGGCTCATGCTTATATGCTACTACCATATATACCTCCAATATTATTATCCACTCAACATATTGAGCTCGTAAAAATTGTTATCCCTATCTTACTGGTACAACCAGCTCTGTTAATTTATTTTTAAGCTCTGCTTCAACAGTGGATGAAGCATCTACTAACGGCACTGAAACTGAACCAACAGGTATACCAACTAAATTTAATGCAGCTTTTAAAGGTCCTGGGTTTCCTTCTTTATATAGCGTCTTCATTAATGGGAAATATTTTTTATGCAGTTCTATTGCCTCGTCATAGTTTTTTTCTTGAACTAGGTCATAAATCTTCACCCATACTTCAGGAATAAGATTTGAGCTAGCTGTTATAGCCCCTGGCGCTCCTGCAATAAATGAGGACACCGCTCTGAAGTCCTCTCCACAAAGAACGGAAATTTTATCACCAACAAATTGAAGTAGCTCAAGGACATCACCTATATTATCTGAGCAAACTTTCATTCCAACTACATTTGGCACATTTTCAACAATCTCTTTTACTGTATCATTCGCCAAATGAATGCCTGTTTTATAAGGAATGTTATAGAGGATAATTGGCATCTCTAAACATTTATCAATCGCTTCATAGTATTCGATAAATCCTTGTTTTGTTGGACTTACATAATATGGCGTCACAATCATTACAGCGTCAGCACCAGCTTGTTTTGCATAGCTACCTAATTCTACATTGTCGCCTAATCCTGGAGAAAGCAAGCCTACTACTACTGGCACACGACCATTGACAGTACTTAATGCAACATCAATAGCAATTTTTCGTTGCTCCATATTAAGAGCAGCATATTCTCCTGTTCCACCTAATACAAGCAAAGAATGAATATGATTATTTAGTTGATCCTCGATTAGATTTGCGAAGCTTTGTTTATCAACAGACCCATCAAGGTGTAAAGGTGTGACTAATGCAGTCATAATTCCATTAAATTTCATTTTAATAATCTCCTTTAAATGTTATTTATAAGCCTTTGCATTGCCTAATACTTGTGGATTTACTACATTTCTCGATATTTTCCCATTTAACACAACACCAACTTCGTGTGTTATTGATTCAGAGCATCTATCTTTTGCCTCTAATGTGTCGCCACCAAAATGCGGTGTAAAAATTACATTCTCCAATGTAAAAAGAGGGTTATCACTATTTGGGGGCTCTTGCTCTAATACATCTAACGCTGCACCAGCTATTTTTTTAGTAACTAGCGCGCTATATAGTGCTTGTTCATTTATCAATGAGCCTCTCCCTAAATTAATAACAAATGCTGAATCTTTCATTAACTCAAATTGCTTAACAGAAAATAAATGATAGGTGCTTTTCGTTAACGGTGCATGTAAAGAGATAAAATCACATATTGGAAGACACATATTTAAGTCATCGATTTTAACAACACCATGTAGCTGCATTTCTGATTCTGAAACAAATGGGTCAAATCCTAAAACATTCATATTAAATGCCCTTGCTTTCTTAGCTAAATCCTGTCCAACTCTTCCCATTCCTACGATTAAGAGCGTCTTCCCGTTCACTTCCATAGGAAAATACGATTCTCTATAATGCCATTCATTGTTTCTAACTTTAGAATCACTAATATTTAAGCTTCTACTTAAAGCTAAAATGGACATCATTGCATGCTCCGCTACAGAAGTATAGTTACTAGATGGGGCATTCAACACGACTACGCCATTTTCTGTTGCGCTTGGAACATCTATATTATCTAACCCGACTCCATGCATTCCTACGACTTCAAGGGAGGGGCAGCTTTCTAAAATATTTCTTGTAATTTTTTCTGTTCTTACAATGACTGCACGGGCCTGGTGTTTGTTTATATAGGCTATAATGGTCTCCTCTGAACCATTCGGTGCCAACACTACATTAAAATGATTGGTTAAGTACTCAACACCATTCGGTCGGATCGTTGGTTCAATTAATAGAACTGTTTTTGTCATATAATTTCTCCTTCGAAAATATAGTTATAATACTTAGTATACTAAGTTAATGTAAAAAAATTTTGTTATTAGGAGTCTTTGTTTAGTGACAGAAAGACTCCATTAGTTTTTATAATACTTTTGACAAAAATGATTTTGTTCTTTCATGAGATGGGTTTGTGAATATATCTCTTGGATCTCCTTCTTCTACTATATGACCACCATCAATATAAATAACTCGATCAGCCACTTCACGGGCAAATCCCATTTCATGCGTGACAATGACCATTGTCATCCCTTCCTGTGCTAATTGTTTCATAACCCGTAAAACCTCTCCAACCATTTCAGGGTCCAGTGCAGATGTTGGTTCATCAAATAACATTACATGTGGCTCCATTGCTAAGGCTCTTGCAATGGCTACACGCTGTTGTTGTCCGCCCGATAAATTAGTAGGATAAGCAGTAGCCTTCTCCGCTAATCCTACTTTTTTTAGCAGCTCCATCGCTTGTTTTTCAGCTTCTTCTTTTGTTTTCTTTTTGAGTCTTATTGGTGCTAATGTAATATTTTCAATAACTGTTTTTTGTGGAAACAGATTAAATTGTTGGAAAACCATTCCCATTTTTTGACGAAGCTTATTAATATCAACGGTCTTATCTAAAATATTTTCGCCTTCTATAATAATTTCGCCACCACTCGGTTCTTCTAAAAGGTTCAAGCATCTTAAAAAGGTACTTTTACCTGAACCAGATGAACCTATGATACAAACAACCTCTTTAGCTACAATCTCTGTGCTAATACCTTTTAAAACTTGTAAATCTCCAAAGGATTTAGAAAGATTATTAACCTTTATCATGTAATAACAAACCTCCGTTCCATCTTAGTAGAAATAAGGGAAACAGTATAAATGGTGATAAAGTAGAATAATCCTACCATCGTTAAGATTTCAAAGGATCTAAAATTCATCGCATAGATGGATTGTCCGACCATTGTTAATTCAGCTATTCCGATAACTGACAGCATCGATGTATCCTTAATTGCATGCGTTAATTGGTTCACAAATGACGGAATCATACGTCGTACTGCCTGTGGTAAAATGATTAAAGCCATAGTTTGAGCATAAGAGAAACCTAAGGATCTTCCTGCCTCCATTTGCCCCTTACCAATTGATTCGATTCCTCCACGGAAAATCTCTGTATTATAAGCTCCAATATTAAAGCTTATGGCAATCAGTCCTGCTGTAAAAGCCGAAAGATGTATATCCAAAGCTGTTGGTGCACCAAAGTAAATAAATAATATTTGAATTAGTATTGGTGTTCCGCGAATAAGATTAACGTAGATTGCTGCAGGATATCGTAAAATTGCATACTTTGACATCCTCATAAAACACGCAATTAGCCCAATTATAAGTGAGAAAATTATTGATAAAATAGATATTAATAGCGTCATATATAACCCTTGCAGAAGATAAGGCAGTGCATCTGTCATAACTTTGAATGTTGTTTCCATAAAAACACCTCACTTCACATTAACTATGTTTATTTACCAAACCATTTTTCATGGATTTTATTGTATTCCCCATTTTCCTTAACTGTTTTTAAACCAGCATTAATCTTATCTGCTAATTCTTTGTTCCCTTTTTTAACAGCAAAAGCATGTTCATCGACTGTCATATGCTCTCCCACAATTCGGAACTTCACATTGTCACCATCTACCGCTAAACGATACTCAACTGTAGGAGAGTTAAGCACAAGCGCATCTGCATTTCCATTTTCTACATCTAAATACAGCGCATCTGTTTCTTTTAGAGGCTTCGCTTTTCCACCATATTGATCTGCTAATTCCTTTGCCTTTTCAAATGTTGTAGAACCTTGTGTAGCAACAATTGTTTTTCCTTTTAAATCCTCAAAGGATTGGATGGAACTATTATTTGCTACAGCAAGCACTAATCCAGAATTTAAGAAGATATCTGAGAAATCCACAACTTCCTTGCGTTCTTCACGTATTAATAGCGAGGAAGCGATATCTACCTGATTAGATTGTAAGCCTGGAATAAAACCATCAAATTTCATCTCTTTAAATTCTAGCTCTAAATTTTCTTCTTCTGCAATCGCTTGCAATAAATCATATTCAAAGCCAGTTAATTTACCATCCTGTTTAAAAATAAGAGGTGGATAGTTATTTAAAGCAGCTACACTTACTTTCTCTCCACCACTGGCACCCACATCAGAGTTGCTATTGCTACACCCCACGAGAATTATGGACAACACCCCAATAGTCCCCAATAAAAATAACAACCTTTTCATCTTATACATTACTTCATCCCCTTTGCTCGCATTTATTTTGTTAATTCTGATAATAGCGAATAATTAAATAATAAATTATAGCACTAAGGATGTCAACAACTTATGATACTAAGTATTATAAAAATTCTTATTTTATTAATAGCAAAACGGGATGCTTATTAATATCTGAAATAAGAATAGTACTTCCAATTATCCGTATTTATATAGAAAACATTTAAATCCATAGGAACCTTATTTTCTGCATAAGATATTCTCGTCCCTTTTAACACCGCAGTTGTGTCGGGTATTTGCAATGCACCTGCAATATAAGGAGTTGCAATAACCGCCTCTATTTCATCCTCTACCTCAACAATATTGATATTTGATTGCTCTTTTAATAGTTGCTGCACAGAAGAAATCGCTGTATTTTTTTGATAAACCTCTGAGGATATTACAGGTCGGATATAGTGCTCTAAGAAAAACATTGGTTGATTGTTTAAATATCGAATTCTTTTTAAATAAATGATTTCTGTATCCTCTTCTAATTTTAATAGCTTTGCAAAATGTGGATTAACCACCTCTTTAATCTCGATTGTTCGAACAGAGATTTTTTCCCAATCGTTTGAATAATGGTTTCTAAAGCCTGACATACTTGTCCAAGTTTGTTTTGGTTGTTGGTTGCTGACAAAAGATCCCTTCCCTTGCACTCTATGAATTATTTTGTCATTTTCAAGCTGCTTCAGCGCATTTCTTACTGGCGTACGGCTTACCTTGAATATCTTTTCTAGCTCTGCTTCCGAAGGTAAAATATCACCAACAAGATATTTGCCCTCTGCTATTTCTTGCTTAATTGTGTCATAAATTTTTTGATATGCTGGTTTCGTTTGAATAGTCATCTACCCCTTTTCCTTTTAGAATATAATACCCTATAATTCATTATTTTTACAAATACTTATAATACTAAGTATATTTAAAAGGTACTTAGTATTCGGAACATGGTATAGTAAATTATTATAGTTTAATTATAATCATAAAAAAATCCCCTCATTAGAAAACTGAAGGGATTAATATATTATCTTATTTATAAAAAAGTTAATTTGAAAGAATACCATCTCGCACAACAATTCGCCCATTTTTAATAACAGTATTGGTATGGTTCATACCATAGAAATATTGAAGTTGTTTGTAGTTGGCAACATCCAAAATAACAACATCAGCTTGTTTTTCTGCTTCAAGTGAACCAATTTGTTCGCCTCGATTAAGTGCATATGCGGCATTAATCGTTGTCGCTGTTAGAACTTCCTCCAGCGTCATTCCCATATGCATACAAGCTAAATTCATAATAAATGGTAGACTCAATGTTGGTGATGATCCAGGATTAAAATCAGTAGATATCGCTACAGGCACCCCTTTATCGATCATTAGACGCCCCCTTGCAAATGGTGCACGTAAGAAGAATGCAGTTCCAGGCAACAATACAGCAATCGTACCCGCTTCAGCCATTCGTTGAATACCCTCATCAGAGGCAACCAACAAATGCTCGGCTGAAATTGCTCCTACCTTTGCAGCAAGGTCTGCTCCCTTATACGGCTCAATTTCATCAGCATGAATTTTTGGCGTTAACCCTAGTGCTTTTCCAGCCTCTAAAATACGCTGTGATTGCGCTGGTGTAAAGACACCTTTTTCACAAAATACATCATTAAATTCAGCTAGGTTTAGCTCCGCTACTTTTGGTAGCATGTCATGAACCACAATATCAACGAATTCATCCTCACGTCCCTTATAGTCTCGCGGTACTGCATGTGCTCCCATAAAAGTACTAACGACATCAACATCATGAGTTGCTTGTAATTTTTTTGCTACCTCTAGCTGTTTTTTTTCCGTTTCCCAATCCAAGCCGTAGCCTGATTTGGCTTCAACTGTTGTCACACCATGCTTTAAAAATACATTTAAGTGCTGCATCGACTTGGCATATAAATCTTCAAAGCTAGTTTCTCGTGTACGCTTTGTTGTTGCGTGAATCCCACCACCTGCATTCATAATATCCATGTAGGTAGAACCATTGAGTCGCATATTAAACTCTTGCTCGCGTGTCCCACCATGTACCAAATGTGTATGACAATCCACCAAGCCTGGCATCACAATCTTACCAGAGGCATCAATAGTTTCTGCTTTCTTGACTAAATTAGGGAAATCTACTGCCAGCTGTTCAAAAGCTCCAACAGCTAGAATACGGTCTTCCTCAATAAGAACACTACCATTTTCAATAACCGCAATTTCTCGCATCTTTTCCCTTGTGCGCGGTCCTTTGGCATTACTTTTTAATGTAATGACTTCATTGGCATGTTTAATTAAAATGGTCACTTCACATCATCCTTTAACATTGGTATATGCACACCTTTGTTTTTCGCTGTTCGAATCGCTATGTCATAACCTGCATCCGCATGACGGGCAACACCTAGCCCTGGATCGGAGATTAACACACGTGCAATTTTCTCTGCAGCGAGCTCTGTTCCATCTGCTACTAACACTTGACCTGCATGCTGCGAATAACCCATTCCTACTCCACCACCATGATGAACACTTACCCAGCTTGCACCGCTCGCTGTATTAACAAGAGCGTTTAAAATCGGCCAATCTGACACAGCATCCGAACCGTCCAACATACCCTCTGTTTCCCGATTTGGTGATGCTACCGATCCAGAATCTAAGTGATCGCGACCAAAGACAATCGGCGCTGATAATTCACCATTCGCAACCATTTCATTTACTTTTAATGCAAAACGGTGACGATCCCCATAGCCTAGCCAGCAAATACGTGCCGGTAGCCCTTGCCATTTCACCATTTTTTGAGCCATATTAATCCAATTGACAAGACTTTCATCCTCAGCAAACATCTCTTTTGCAAGTGCGTCTGTTTTATAAATATCCTCTGGGTCTCCTGAAAGCGCTGCCCAGCGGAATGGCCCTTTTCCTTCACAGAATAATGGACGAATATACGCTGGTACAAAGCCTGGGAAATCAAAGGCATTTGTTACACCCATCTCTTTGGCATACGCTCGAATATTATTGCCATAATCAAATACTTCTGCACCAGCCTCCTGAAACTCTAGCATTGTACGAACATGCTCTGCCATCGTTTCCTTCGCTTTTCGCTCATATGTTTTTACATCTGTTTTACGAAGCTCCAGTGCTTCCTCAAATGTCATGCCATTCGGTACATAGCCATTAATCGGGTCATGTGCAGAGGTTTGATCTGTTACAAAGTCTGGAATAATTCCTCGATCTAACAGTTCACGATTGATGTCTGCACAGTTACCAACAAGGCCAATCGAAGCTGACTCCTTTTGGTCACGTAATTTATTGACTAATGCAATCGCTTCGTCCACAGTGTCCACGATGTAATCACAATAACCTTCTTTAATTTTACGTTCAATGCGGGCACGTTCTACTTCTACAACTAGAATAACAGCGCCTGCCATTTTTCCGGCTAAAGGCTGTGCACCACTCATACCACCCATACCACCTGTAAGGATGAACTTACCACGTAAATCCGCAGTGCCAAATACTTTTTTCCCTGCTTCTACAAATGATAAATAAGTGCCTTGCAGAATTCCTTGGGCACCAATATAAATCCAGCTACCCGCAGTCATTTGACCATACATCATCAAATCTCTATCTTCTAATTCATAAAAATGATCCCAATTTGCCCAAGCAGGTACTAGATTTGAATTGGCAATTAACACACGTGGAGAATGCTCATGTGTACGGAACACAGCTACCGGCTTCCCAGATTGAATCAGAAGTGTTTCATCATTCTCTAATTCTTTTAAAGAAGCAATAATTTGTTCATAGCTTTCCCAATTGCGAGCAGCCTTCCCAATCCCACCATAAACAATCAATTCATCCGGATTCTCTGCTACCTCTGGATCAAGATTGTTCATTAGCATACGCATTGCCGCTTCTTGTGTCCAGCCTTTACACGATAAAGTCGTTCCCCGTGGTGCACGAATATTTGTTGTTGTTTTCATCACGAACCATCCTCTCAGATTTTATTTAGATAATTCCACTAAATCATCGCTATCTAATAAATATTTCGCTAACGCCTCAATTTCATCACCAATTGGTTGATCCGCTAGTAGCGGTGGACAAAATTCACGCACTTTTTCTAAGTACTTTCGGGTTGTTGGAGATAATTGCTCCTCTGCTTGATCTAAATGAATAGCCTGTGACGCACAAATCATTTCTATTGCAATTACTCGAGCAGCATTATGGACAATTTGTCGAACTTGACGAGCTGACGTTGTTCCCATGCTTACATGATCCTCTTGGTTACCAGACGTTGGAATAGAATCCACACTTGAAGGGTGTGCCAATACTTTATTTTCAGATACAATCGAAGCCGCTGTATATTGAGCAATCATTAAACCACACTCAATACCAGGGTTTGTCGCTAAAAATGGTGGCAGGCCTTCATTCAATTGAGGATTTACCATACGTTCTGTTCGGCGTTCAGAAATATTGGCCCACTCACACACACCAATTTTTAAGAAGTCCATAGCTAAGGCAATTGGTTGACCATGGAAATGTCCCCCTGATAGTACCTCTCCATTCTCTAATACAATCGGATTATCAGTCGTTGCATTCATTTCTGTTTGTACACGATCCTGGGCATAGAAGAATGATTGCCAAGATGCACCGTGTACCTGTGGGATACAGCGCAATGAATAGGCATCCTGCATACGTATCTCTCCCTGCTTCGTTACCCGTTTACTTCCATCTAACCACTTACGTATTCTTCCACCTACCAGCTCTAACTCTGGATGTGGTCTTACTGCTAAAAGCGCTGGATCGAACGCTGATGTAATCCCCTTTAAGGCCTCAAGTGTTAAACTTGCTGCCATATCCGCTGCTAGCCCTATGCGCTCAGCTTCATTAACAGTTAACACACCAATACCTGTCATTGCTTGAGTACCATTCACAAGCGCTAGCCCTTCTTTCGCTTGTAGTCGAACAGGTGTTAATCCCGCTTTTTCTAATGCCTTACTACCACTCAACACTTCTCCATTAAATTCAGCCTTTCCCTCACCTACAAGCACTAAAGCTAGATGAGATAATGGTGCTAAATCTCCACTAGCTCCTACAGAACCCTGAGACGGTACAATTGGATGCACACCCTTATTAATAAAATCCACTAATAGCTGGACTGTTTCCTGACGAATACCCGAAAAACCACGTGCTAAGGCATTGGCACGCAAAACCATCATTGCACGTACAACATCTGTCGGAAACGGTGTACCTACACCTGTTGCATCTGAGCGCAATAGATTTAGCTGTAAAAGCTCAATATCTTCCTCTTCAATTTTTATATTACTCAATTTCCCAAATCCTGTATTTACACCATAAATCGTTTGCCCTTCAGCTAAACGTTTTTCAATACGCTCTCTACTTAAACGGATTCGCTCCACACTTTCTATAGATAGCGTTACCGTTGCGTCACCTTTAACAATTTTCTCTATTTGCTTTCTAGTTAATGTATTGCCATCAAGCTCGATGACTGACTTCATATGACATCCCCCTATTCCCTTTATGGCTGTGTAAAAATTTTTATCAATTATGCCTCGGCATAATTGCGTCCGTGATATCCGCTGAAAAGTAGTTTAAATTCTCATTGATCTCACCACCTTTAGAAGTGGGAGACGTTTGTATCTGCCGCTACGCTTTCGAAACAAAAACATTTGCTGAAAGAGGTTAAATCCATTTCCTCAAAGATGGATTACTCTATTTACATTGTACTAACTACTTTTTTCAGAAAATAGAGAATTTTAATGCAAGAAACATGATTTTTTTCTGATTTTTATGTTATTTTTATGAATATAATCGTACTTTTTTACGAAATGAGATTATTTTAAGAAAGGTTGGTTGTGATGAGGCTATTATTAATGGATCGAGACCCTGCAGAGCTTTCTGGTATTCGCTGGTTTTTACATACGTATTTTCCTGGAGATGTAACGATTGAAATGTGCACGAGTATGTCTGAGGCACCTCAAAGCATTCAGCAATTCGAGCCTGATGCAATCCTATTGAATATTGATTTATTCCCAAATAATCGTTTAACTGCTCTAAATCATGTTTTCCAAAAATATTCTGGGGCTATTTTAGCAATGACCACAGAGCCCTTATTTAAAAATGCGTTAAAAGCTATTGATTTACAGGTACAGCATCTTTTTGTAAAACCCATTGATTTAGAAGTATTAAAACAAAAGCTTACGACTATCTCTCTTCGTGTACCCCAGATCAACAATGCTGTTGAGAGGGCGACAGACGAATCCTTTTATTATCAATTATTTATAGATAGTAAGCCTAGCTCCATAGAGACAGCCAGGCATTTTACAATGATTGAGCCTGAGCATTCAGAAACATTAAACAAGCTATTTAATTGGCTACAGCAAACAGCAATTCACTATCATATGCAAGTCTACCCATTATCTGATAGTATCGTCTGCTTATTCCTAACAAATGATAGAAAGATCGTGGAAAAGGATGTTCGTACGCTGATAAAGGAATGGCGTTTAACAAGCAATAGCTCTTTAAATATTGGGATATATGATGGGGAACCTACAACTCTTAAGAATATGTATATCTTCACAAAGCGTGCCCTTCATCAAAGCTTTTACGAAGGATTCGGGCACATTTTTTATGCAAGTAAACAATTTGAAGCACAGCCATTTGATCCTTTGTTAACACCAGAGGAACAGCAATTACTAATCAGTAGTTTAGAAGAAGGGAATCTTGAAGCCGTTAAAACATTTTTATATCAACTATCCAATGAAGGAATTTATTATGAGCAAGATGACTTACGTATTCATCTAACTAGTGTCCTAGCGCAAATTCGCCGATTCATGCTGAAGTATAAATTGCATGAGAAAGCTGCTATTGAGCAAAACTACAGACAGCTTTTTCATTTAATTATCGAACATCCTATTTTTTATACCATACTAAACGGCATCATTTTATTTACACAAAGACTTATTGAACTGGCTCGTGAGGCACGAATGGAGAAAAGGGCCGATTATGTAGAGCTAGCAATAGAAATTATCGATCAACAATTTCAGGATAGTCGGTTATCTTTACCCTTTGTAGCCCATAAATTAGGAATTAGCCCCAATTATTTAAGTACAATTTTTTCAAAGAAGCAAGGCTTGCCCTTTAAACGCTACCTACAGCAGGCTCGAATTCATAGTGCCATGAAAATGCTTGTGGAGACAGATTTTGCCATTAGCGAAATTGCACATTTAAACGGATTTGAAGATTCCAATTATTTCATAAAAATATTTAAGCAGCAGATAGGCATGACACCCAATCGCTATCGGAAATCCTATTAATGAATTTTCATTTAGCTTGCTCTATTTTCAATTCTGACAAAGAAAACCGTGATTTATTTCATCTATATCGTATACAAGCATTTTGATATCATCACTAAAATTCAGGATTGATATTTCAATAAAGTGTGTTTATTGGGCAATTTTAGATTGCAGGCTACTTTAAATGTGCATAATAGAGAAAAAAATCAATGAAAAAGCATTTCATCTTCCTCTCTTACTTCTAAAATTGTTTTGAAAAGTGTTGTTTTGGGTAGTGAAATTATGCATAATTCTACTACTTTGCACATATAATAATAGTTTATATCTAAAAATAAAAATTCTTTAACGATAATTATTATAATGTACTAGCAATTCTATTTTATATTTGCTATAGTTATTGATGAAGAGTTTGACTCACAATTTTTTTCAGGAGGTAAACTAATATGACAAACGCAAATGATCGTAGCCGTCGTTTTACAACAGCAGGTGGTGCTCCAGTAGTAAGCAACCACGACTCCATGTCAGCGGGTCCAAGAGGTCCTCTGTTACTTCAAGATGTATGGCTAGTTGAAAAATTAGCGAACTTCAACCGTGAAGTTATTCCAGAGCGTCGTATGCACGCAAAAGGTTCAGGTGCATTTGGTACCTTCTCTGTAACGCATGATATTACTCAATATACAAAAGCAAAGATCTTCTCTGAGATTGGGAAGAAAACAGAAATGTTCGCGCGCTTCTCTACAGTTGCGGGTGAGCGTGGTGCAGCAGATGCTGAGCGAGATATTCGTGGCTTTGCCCTTAAATTTTATACAGAAGAAGGTAACTGGGATTTAGTTGGGAACAATACGCCTGTATTCTTCTTCCGTGATCCATTACACTTTACAGATTTAAATCACGTGGTAAAACGTGACCCACGTACAAATATGAAAAACTTAAACTCGAACTGGGATTTCTGGACATCACTACCAGAGGCACTTCACCAAGTCACAATAGTAATGTCTGACCGTGGTATTCCAGCTGGTTACCGAAATATGCATGGTTTTGGTTCTCACACGTATAGCTTTATCAATGCTGAAAATGAGCGTGTATGGGTAAAATTCCACTTCCGCACAGAGCAAGGCATTAAAAATTTAACAGGTGCTGAAGCAGAGGAAGTAGTCGGTAAAGACCGTGAATCTTCACAACGTGATTTATATGGTGCTATTGAGCAAGGTGATTTCCCTAAATGGAAAATGTACATTCAGGTAATGACTGAGGAACAAGCTCGCGAACTACCATATAACCCATTTGATTTAACAAAAGTATGGTATAAAAAAGATTTCCCATTAATTCCTGTAGGTGAATTCGAATTAAATAAAAACCCAGACAACTATTTTGCTGAGGTTGAGCAAGCTGCATTTGCTCCATCAAACATTGTTCCCGGTATTAGCTTCTCACCAGATAAAATGTTACAAGGACGAATCTTTGCTTATGCAGATGCACAACGCTACCGCCTAGGTGTAAATCATTATATGCTTCCAGTAAACGCCCCAAAATGTCCATTCCGTACTTTCCATCGTGATGGCGCTATGCGTTTTGACGGCAACCTTGGTTCAACTTTAGGCTATGAACCAAATAGCTACAGCGAATGGGAGCATAACTTAGACTATAAAGAGCCTGAATTACGCATTGATGGTAACGCAGGTATCCATGACTTCCGTGAAGATGATAACAACTACTTTGAGCAACCAGGGAAACTATTCCGCCTTATGACTGCCGAAGAACAACAACGCCTATTCGAAAATACAGCAAATGATATGGCACCTGTTGAAGAGTTCATCAAACGTCGTCACATTCTTCACTGCTATTTAGCTGATCCAGCATATGGTGAGGGTGTAGCAAAAGCAATGGGTCTTTCATTAGAAGGTATGGATCTTTCTAATCCATACGTGAAACAACCATCTAACGTTTAATTCTTCCATCTATTATTGATATCCAAATCCAACTTTAACTCCATGTGAGCCACACTTCACATGGAGTTTTTTATTCAACGAAAAAGGTTTGTGCCTAAATAAACACAAACCTTCATTACATTATTATTGATAAATCTGACTGCCTGCTTTCTTAAATTCCTCAGCCTTTTCCTGCATCCCTTGATGAATTGCCTCTGTCGTATTTAAATCTTTTTCTTTTGCATAGTTACGAATATCCTGCGAGATTCTCATACTACAGAACTTAGGCCCACACATTGAACAGAAGTGCGCAGTTTTTGCCCCCTCTGCTGGTAATGTTTCATCATGGTATTCAACTGCACGCTCTGGATCTAAAGACAGGTTGAATTGATCGCGCCAACGGAATTCAAAACGTGCCTTTGAAAGTGCATCATCTCGCTGCTGTGCTCCCGGATGTCCCTTCGCTAAATCAGCCGCGTGTGCAGCAATTTTATACGTAATCACCCCTACACGAACGTCCTCTCGATTTGGTAAGCCCAGATGCTCTTTTGGTGTCACGTAGCATAGCATTGCCGTACCAAACCAACCTATCATTGCCGCACCAATAGCAGATGTAATATGATCATAGCCAGGTGCAATATCTGTTGTCAGTGGTCCTAAAGTATAGAACGGAGCCTCCTTGCACACCTCTAATTGCTTGTCCATATTTTCTTTAATCAAATGCATCGGCACGTGGCCTGGCCCCTCCACCATCACCTGTACATCATGCTTCCAGGCAATCTGTGTTAATTCTCCTAACGTTTCAAGCTCTGCAAACTGTGCCTCGTCATTAGCATCTGCAATCGATCCAGGACGTAAGCCATCCCCTAACGAGAAGGCAACATCATATGTTTTCATGATTTCACAGATTTCTTCAAAATGTGTATATAAAAAGTTCTCTTGATGATGATATAAGCACCATTGCGCCATAATTGAACCTCCGCGTGACACAATGCCTGTCACACGATTGGCTGTTAGTGGCACATAACGCAACAGTACGCCTGCATGAATCGTGAAGTAATCAACGCCTTGCTCTGCCTGCTCGATTAACGTATCACGATACACCTCCCATGTTAAATCCTCAGCTACACCGTTTACCTTTTCAAGTGCTTGGTAAATTGGCACTGTTCCAACTGGCACCGCAGCATTACGGATAATCCATTCACGTGTCGTATGAATGTGCTTACCAGTCGATAAATCCATTATATTATCAGCACCCCAGCGTGTTGCCCAAGTCATTTTCTCCACCTCTTCTGCAATAGAAGATGATACTGCTGAATTCCCAATATTAGCATTAATTTTCACATGGAAGCTACGTCCTATAATCATTGGCTCAGCCTCAGGATGATTAATATTAGAAGGCATAATCGCTCGCCCCGCTGCAATTTCAGAGCGAACAAATTCAGGTTCCATATTTTCACGAATTGCTACAAACTCCATTTCCGGTGTTATAATTCCCTTTCGTGCATAATGAAGCTGTGTGATATTTCTCCCCTTTTTCGCACGTATAGGTTTCCTAGATAGCTCAGGAAAAACGTTTTCTTGAATACGTGGATCATCAGCATTGCGGAAGCCATTATCCTCTGGTTTAATAGTTCGCCCTACATACTCCTCAACATCCCCTCGCTCTCTAATCCATTTACTTCGCAACGCTGGTAAGCCCCTCGTAATATCTACCTTATAGGCAGGGTCAGTATATGGACCGCTCGTATCATATACACGAACTGGAGCATTTTTCTCTTCTCCAAAGCTTCCTGTTGTTGGACTTAATGCAATTTCACGCATCGGCACCAAAATATCCGGTCTCGAACCCTCTACATAAACCTTTTTACTCCCCTCAAAGCTCGACATAATCGTAATGTTCTTTTCGCTAACTGTTGTCATGACCTACTTCTCTCCCTTATAGAAAATTCATACAAGGACCGAATCTAGCTCACCCCAACAAAAATAAAAACCGAATCCAAAAAATTTTGGATCCGGCTATGATTGTAAAAGGTATAATTATCGCATTGTAAAGAGCACGCAATAATTTCTTAACTTTCCCACGCTGGTATGAGCCAGATCAGGTCCAAAGGGTCAAGAAACCTCTATGCGTTTCCCTCTCAGCCTGACTCATCAGACTCCCCTAGTCAATGCTATTAAGTTTGATGCTAGTGTAACAGATATTGCTAAGAGATGGAAGCTTCATTACTATTTTTTCCTTCAGAGTTTATATTTTTGCTTCATAAACTCTAAACGCTTTACCTGCTCAGATGCGAGCCGTAATCATTGCCGCTCCAGATTGACTGTGCTTCATAAGATTGGCTGTATTGGAGGAGCTTTTCATAACGGAAGAAACAGAGTCTGAAATCTGCATAATTCCTGCCGTCATTTCTTCAATTGTTTTAATGATTTCCGCATATACAAATACAATGTAGTCATCATAACGACATTCAATAAAATGACTATGCCTAAAAGTATAGGCAAGTACTTCGTTACAGCAGATTTTTGAATGCCGTAAATAATGGAGCTCTCAATATCTAGTCCAACATATGCAACAATTTCAACATTAAGTGAGTGGTTATTTGGATTTTTAACTAGCTGTTCATACCTCTCTGAATCAAGCTGGTTCACGACATTTCTTGCTAGAATCATATTATTCTTTTTGTACTTTTATAGACAATAAGACCTAGATCAACACTAAAAACAATTATAATAGCAACTAATAAGATGATAAATTTTTCCATAACTTCATCCCTTTACGCAAAGCTATGAACACCCCTTTGAATATTATTTAGTATCTATTTACCCTATGTATATATTTACAATTACAACAACTAATAAAAACACTTTTATTTTTTAGTACTTTTCTTTATTTTGCTTTTGGAGCATAAAAAAAAGCAATAAGCCATAAGCCTATTCCTTTTTTTACGTCATATGTTATGAAAGAAATAATAATTCTGCTAGATAAATAACGATTGTTACTGTAATACAGCTCACTATTGTTGAAAATAAAACAGTTTGTGCGGCTGTTGCTGATTCGATATCATATTCTAATGCTAAACTAGAACTATTTCGGGATGTTGGAAAAGCGCTAGCAATAAATAATGATTGTGCCACTACCCCATCTAGACCGAGTATATAAATAATGAATAAAGCAACTGCTGGTCCCAAAATTAGTCGTGTAAAACAGCTAATAATGACTGTTTTATTAAACATGGATTTTATTTCAAGCTGTGATAATTGGGCACCTAACGTGATTAATGCCACAGCAATAAAACCGTCTGCAACATGATCTATTGGAATTTTAATAAACTGTGGCACTGCAAGATTAAAATAGTTCATTGCCACCCCTATAATAAGGGCATGAATGATAGGCATCTTAAGAAAATCCTTTACAATGGATATACCTGATTTTGTTGAGGAAATTAAGTTGTATAAGCCATATGTATAGGTAGTCATATTTTGGAATATCACCAAAATAACCTGTATCGCTACGCCGATTGGTTGTGTCACAAATATCATTTGTGCAACAGGAATTCCATAGTTTCCTGAATTAATAAGGACAACACTATTTTTAAATACCGCAGCCTCTGTTTTAACTAAACCAAGTCCTTTCGCTAAAAAATGGCTTAGCACCATTTGACTGCCGATAAAAAGGACAATAAATATCGCAACTTCTCCAAGCACAGAGAGCTCCACGCTTGTTTCATATAAATTAACAAAAACAGCGGCAGGCATGAAGCAATAGGTAATAAGCTGAGAGAGCGCTTTTAGATTGAAGCAAAATTTCTTTTGCAATATCGCGCCAAGCACAAGAAGCACTAAAATAGGAGCAACAATCTGGAAGAAAATCATACCGAGGTACATCATAGCATTTCTCCTCCTCTCCTTTCTTATAGTAGTGCTGTTTTTCCGCTAGGTCAATCTGTCCCAAAGAGAGAATAGAACTAGCCTTCTCCAATAAAAAAGAACTGCTTTAGGTAACCTTCAATACCTCTTAGACAGTTCTTCATTATTAAGCTAGCTTAAATCGATTAACAACCTCTTGTAATTCCTTTGAAATCTCATTCATATTATTGATGGATTCTCCCACCTTTTGTAGCTCTGCTTGTTGGTCGATAGCAGAGGCACTTACCTGTTCTGCAGATGCAGCTGTCTCCTCTGAAATAGCAGAAATACTTTGGATTGCCATAATTGCTTGATTTTTATGCTCCAACATATCCGATAGCTTAGCCATTAGCTCATTTATCGAGGAGGCGATAGAGTTTGATAGCTCACTGTTGTCTTTAAATGCGACCTCTGTGCTTTGTACAGACTCATTTTGTGACTGCATAAGCTCTGCATTTGAAGCAATAACAGCAACGGTTTGCTTGGAATTTACAAGTATACTATCCACTGTTTGCTTAATTATATCTGTTTCGTTTTTTGATTGCTCTGCTAGCTTTCGTACTTCCTCTGCAACAACTGCAAAGCCTTTGCCATGCTCTCCAGCACGTGCTGCTTCTATACTTGCATTTAAGGCTAATAAATTCGTTTGCTCCGTAATGCCTTGAATAGATGTGATTATTTGGTTAATATTGGCGATATTAGATGCCAGAGACTCCATTTGCTGCTGAATACGACCATTCATGGCATTGGTCTCCGCATTACGGTCACGTAAGCTTTCAACCTCTTGCATGCCTTTATCAGTAGTGGCTTTTGTTTTATTTGACAGCTCATCCATTTCATTCGATAAAGCTGTAATAGCATCAATTTGATCGGATAAATCAATCATTCGATAGTTTGTCTCCTCCGTATCCTCAGATTGCTTAGATGCACCTTGAGCAATTTCATTAATTGCTACAGAAACCTCCTGACTTGAAGCCACTATTTCATTAAATGTCTCATGAACATGATGGGAAGATTGATTCAGTAATGTCGTAGAATTTAGCACTGTTTTTATGGCACTATTCGTTTGATCTAGCATATTATTATAAGCCAATGCAACAGCCCCAATCTCATCAGCTTTAATATATTTCTCATCCACTTTTTGTGTTAAATCACCAGCAGCCGCCATTTCAATAGATGCACGTAAAAACTTTAATGGCTTCAATTGTCTATAAATGAATAGGGCACTAGCAGCAGACATTAAAACCACTATAATAATAGAGGCAACAATTGTAAAAATAAACACCTGATTATAAGTCTCTAGAATTTTTGATTTAGGTAGTACCATTTGGACAGTCCATGTTTCACCAACTCCCTCTAATACCATTGGTGAAAAGACATTGAATGAATTTTCTTTCAATTCGTCAGAGTCCATGTACATGCTTTTTACTTCGCCACTATCCATCGTTTGTTTAATGCTTGTCCAATCTAAATGTTCCTGCATATCCAATCCATTTAGTGTGGCACCAAGACTATTCGCTGTTAAAATCCCTTTATTTGTAATAATCGCAGCATAACCACCATCTGGCTTGACCGACTCTGTCAATTCAGTTAGATAGTCAATGGATAAATCAGCCGTTAATATGCCAAAAAATGACCCTGAAGCATTTACTAATGGAACAGAAATAGTTGTCATTAAGACTGTCTTTCCATTGACATTATAATCATAGGGCTCTGTTAGAACTGATCGTCCCTCGTCTTTTGGTACCCAATACCATTCGGACACACTTTTATCATCTATGCCTTCAATAGCAGCAGCAGTAATACCACCACCATCCTTACTTAAATAAGGTATAAAGCGATTTTTTGAATCAATTAATGCCTCATATGTAGCTGAATCTATTTTCATAGTATTCTGTTCTAATAAAGTCGTAAGAGCTATCGGTTTTACGTTTGCAATATTTTGCTCTAAAATAACCCCTACGCCAAGCAAATCATTATTATTTACTAAATTGGTTTCCATGATATCCAAAATAGCTTGCGCAGAAACCTCACCTTTTTTCTCCATAGTTTCAACAATACGCTTTGTTGTTAGTAAAGTAGTATTTGCTTTCTTAAAGCGCTCACTCATTTTTGCCGCAGAAAATTCAGCAGTTTCAAGCGTTGCACTTTCTGCATCATCAACACTTTGATTTTTCAAAATAATGCCTGTTATTATCGTATAAGCAAAAAATAATAGTAAAAATATTCCTATTATTAGAGAAGATAGCTTCAAAGCAATACTTCTAGATTTTTTCATGACAACACCCCTCTTTTATACATAATAATAATGGATGGAACATTGTATCACAACAATAGATTTAGCGAATTAAGTAGAATTTTACATATTTATAGAGAAATATTAGGATTTTATCACAAAAAACAAGAAAGTTAAAAAAAGGACTATTGGTTTATTTATTTAATCAAACCTAGTAAAACATGCCCTTTGGATACTAAATTATTGAAATATATGATATATTAGCTACTAAATACGATGATTGGAGTGACCAAAATGAAAAATAAAGCGTTATCAACTTTTATGGCAACGGCTCTTACAGCAACCTTAGTATTGCCAGTGGCACCTGTAAACGCTGCTTCTAGTGATTCATCTGTAAACCAGTCAATTCAAATTGGTGAACGATTGGCTGCTACAAAAACGAAGGTTCCAGCAGGAGATGCAGTTACTATTACTAATATTACAAAGGATAAGGTGCGTACTTCTAACGGACAATATAATATTAGTGATTCTCTTAAATCACTCTTTAAAACTGCAAATAGCACGGCATTAACAAATGCGCAAGCTACAATTGTCGTTAAAAAGGGTGAAATTACTAGCGTCACATCACTAACATTGAAAAAAGCTGGCACTAACAAAAAGACGGTGTATTTCGATGGTGGAGACGCGAAGATTGAAGGAAGCCTAACTGTCGATGCAGATTATGTGAAAGTTGAAAATGTAGCTATCGAGGATGAGCTCATTGTTACAAGTCGTGTAAAAAAATCATTCTCACTTGATAAAGTAACAATTGGGGATGGAATTACCTTTAAACCTCTTACGGCAAGAAAAATTAATTGGCTTAATGTTTCTCTAAATGATGTAAAATCGGCTACACTTAACGTAGAACGTACAAAAGTGGATGTATCCTCTAACCAAACAATTTCAACTATCAAAGTCGTTGATAAAGTGGCTGCATTTGAGGTTTCATCAAATGTTGATAAACTAATCATCGATGTTGACAAAGATTTTAGCCTTTATGGGGAAGGCAAAATTGAGCAAATAACTGTTAGTGGCGGAGCAAAGGTAGCTTTAGATTCAGGACATATTGTTACTAAAGTACAAGTAGATGATAGCAAGGCTTCTGTAACACTACCTGTGGCAAATAAAACTGAATTAAATAAATTACTAACTTCTCCTCCATATGTTTCAGTTTCTGCTTATGGAAATGACGTTTTAACAACTGAAAAGTGGACAACACAGACGGATCGCAACGCATTTGAAACCGCCGTTACAAATGCTAGAGCAGTAGCTAATAATGCGAGTGCTTCACACGAGCAAGTGAACAATGCTCTTACACAATACAAAACTGCCTTAGCAAACTATCAAGCTGTGCAAAAAAATGGAACAAAGTATGGGTATGGAAATGGTGATAAAACATCATTACAAAACCTAATCAATTCTGTTCAGTATGTTACAGTTTCTTGGGATGGTAATAACATATATAACACGCCTTGGACAACCCAAGCAGAAAGAGATGCAATAGAGAGAGCAGTTGCATCAGCACAAGCAGTGGTGAATAATTATTACGCTACTCAAAACGATATTTCTAATGCCATCTATAATTTAAATAATGCTATTACGACTTACACAAATGCTCAGAGAAATAGAACTGCTGGATACGGTACAGATAAAACATCATTACAAAATCTAATCAATTCTGTTCAGTATGTTACAGTTTCTTGGGAAGGAAATAACTTATATAACACGCCTTGGACAACTCAAGCAGAAAGAGATGCAATAGAGAGAGCAGTTGCATCAGCACAAGCAGTGGTAAATAACTATTACGCTACTCAAAACGATATTTCCAATGCAATCTATAATTTAAATAATGCTATTACGATTTACACAAATGCTCAGAGAAATAGGACGAATGGATATTATAATGTTGATAAAAATCAACTAACAAATCTTATTAATTATGCTTGGAACTTATATTCAGCAGATTCATTTAAAAGCATAGCAGCTAAAAATAATTTATCTTCAGCAATCAATTCAGCTCAATCTGTTGCCAATAGTTATGCTTCGACACAATATGATGTTAATAGTGCTATTACTAGTTTAAATAATGCTATTGATACTTATAATAGATCTTATTAAATTAAAGTGATTTGAAAAAAATTTCAATGAGGACTTTGCTTTATGCAAAGTCCTTTCAACTTCAATTCAACACATCCACCTGCGTAACCGTGCTGCCCTTTCTCCAACTTCTATACCATCCTTCAATTTCCACACTTGGCTCTACTGCTAATTGCTCTTGCAGCATTTTTTTAAGTTGCCCATATTGCTCTTCTACGGCAGCGGCATTATTGAGCAGATCATATAGCTTCATTAAGGAGAAATAGCTCTCCTCTTCATCTGGGGAGATTATTTGGATCCTCTCCTGTACTCTTACAGCTGCAGCGTATTGTTGGCTTCTTATATAAAATTCACTTAATTGCTGTGCGTGGCGCAACCATAATCGTCTGAGCCGTTCTCTTTCTCCTTCAGACCAAAGATAATCGCTATCCCCTAAATAATCTCCTGTATAGGCCTGAGACACCCGTTCATGTTTATCTGCTGTACCTTCTTGTAAATGCGGTAAAGATTTTAATTGATCCAACCATTGTTCTACATCAATTAATACATTTTCCACTATTAATTTATAACCCGAATTTAACAATGGACTAGAGATTTGAATGCCCTCTAACCCATAATTTTTTAATGTTTGACGGATAGTATAAATGGCTGTATAAAGCTGCTTGGATGCTTTTTCTATATCTGATTCTGGCCAAAATAACTCTAATATGGTATCACGATAAATGATTTCATTGCGATTAGTTAGCATATAGGCGAATAGCTCTTTCGCTTTCGATGTCCGCCATTTCATTAATTGCACCTTACCCTCAGGTGTTATGACTTTAATACCCCCCAGCAGCTGAATCATTTTTTTCTTCGCTACCATTTGCTGATTATTTTCGATTACTGACTGAAGCCGTTCCAATGTTTTTTGTAAGCGCACCTCTTGCACAGGCTTTAATAGATAATCTATTGCATGCAAATTAAAAGCATCTATCGCATATTTGTCATAACCAGTAATAAAGACAATCTCAACATTCGGCAAAAGCTCTTGAAGCTTTTCTCCTAATGCAAGTCCATCCATATCTGGCATGACAATATCTAGAAATACAACATTAGGTTGCAGCGCTTGTATTTGGGCAATGACATTTAGGGATTCGGTATATGCTCCAACTATGTCTATTTCCGGGACTTTACTCTTTTCAAGTAAGGTTTTCAGTCTCATTAATGGTAAATGTTCATCATCTACTAATACTATTCTCATGACATCACCTCCTTAAAAACTAGTCATAGTATTAATATCGTTATGTTTATGAAAGAATTGATAAATAAGCCGTTACTTTTGAAGGAGTTTTAAACATTTTTGTTGAAATTAATTCTTTATGATAAAAAAGAAAGTACTCTCAAAAAATTTCATGATTTTTCTAATTGCTGGTATATTCTTTTGCTTGCTTACATTACTTCGTTTTGCTTGGTTTGATTTAACAAATGTTCCTGAGGGGGTCTCTGCAAAACAAGGAACAGTTGATTTAAGAGCTGTAGATACAAGCTATGATTTTAAAACTAAACTACAAGGAGAATGGGCGTTATATCCAGACACTTTACTCGCATCAGAAAAATCATCTGTACATGATGAAAAAAAAGTTTATTCCAACCAACCTGAGTCATGGAATAAATACTTTAAAGAGTTTAGCAATAGACAATATGGTTCTTATCGCTTAACAATTCTAAAACAACATAATGCACCTCAAATGTATGGTATGACAATACCTGAAGGATTAGCACCTTACGAACTGTATGTAAATGGGCAACTAATTGGTGGACTCGGAAATCTGAAATCCGACAATGAACGAACTGCCCCGATTAGTAGACCGATTACCTATTATTTTACCCTAGACTCGAATGAAAGTGAGATTATTATACAGGGCGTTCAAACGAATCGTTATTCACAGGGTGGATTTACAAAAGAAGTTATTTTTGGCGATTTGTACTCGATGGAAAAATCAAAATTCTTTTCTATAGGTACTCAAATAGCTGTATGTTTAGTTTTTTTATTTTATCTTATCTTTGTTGTTTTACTTGTAGGAATTGGAATTCGAAGTAAATCACTCATTTATTTTGCCATGATGATTATTTTCACGTGTATAACTGTACTCGTTTCTAGTAACAAAATTATTTATATTTACCTACCCATTAACTGGATTTGGGCAAGTAAACTATTTTACTTTTCTTATATTATTAATATGTTATTTTTCGTGTTATTTCTACGCGAATTAGTGAAGGAATATTTAAAACCACCAAAAATATTAAATGTTGTTCCAATGCTATGTGTAGCTTATTTAGTATTTATCATTTTATCTCCAATCGAGTATATCTTTAAAACCAAAATTATTTTCACAACAGTATTTATTGTGTCTCCTATTATTATAACTGTTTTCATATTATATATAGTAATTAAAGGACAAAAAGGAATTGTGTTTTTATTATTAACTGGTACCGCAGTTGCTGGTAATTCACTATTTTTTTCAACAAGGCAGAATACTACATTACCTTACAGTCATTATCCCTTTGATCTCTTGATTGCTATCACAGCAATATCAGCATATTGGTTTACACGTTACTTCCAAACAACACTGCAAACCGAAAAGCTTTCTGTTAAGCTCCAAAAAGAAATCGATACAAAGGATGATTTTCTGGCAAATACTTCACATGAGCTTCGCAATCCGCTTCATGGAATGATGAGTATTGCCCAAACACTATTGGCGAAGCAAAATTCGGATCTTCCCGAAAAAAATAATGATGATATAAAGCTACTGCTAACAATCGGCAATCATATGAGCTACATGCTGGATGATTTACTCGATTTAGTGCAATTAAAAGAGAAAACACTCCGTCTTCATCCAAAGGCCATTAATGTGCATAATCTAGCAAGTGGCGTAAGTAATATATTCCTTTTCATGCTAAAAGGAAGGCCTATAGAGCTTATTATTAAAATACCAAAAGATTTACCGCCTGTCTTAGCGGACGAAACTCGTCTTATTCAAATTTTCACTAATTTAATTCACAATGCTATTAAATTTACAGAAAAAGGAACTATTACTATAGATGCTGAATTGATCGATAAAAAAGTGTATATTTCCGTTACAGATACGGGAATCGGTATTGAGAAAGACATACAGGAAAGAATATTTGAACCATATGAGCAAGCAGATTCAAGTATGACATCTATTGGTGGTGGACTTGGACTAGGCTTAAGTATTTGCCATGAGCTAGTTGCCCTTCATGGAGGAAAAATATCATTGGCGTCCACTGTTGGCAAAGGCTCTACCTTTACTTTTTCATTACCAATAACGAATGAACAAGCAGACAATAATACGAAAATAAACATTGACAACGATGCTTCACTTTCTAAATATGTCTCATTACTAAATAGTCTCTCAAAATTTGAAGACGAAATAGCTGCGGTTACTGAAAAAGAAACGCTAGTGACTAGTCATTCGAGAATTTTAATTGTTGATGATGATGCCGTAAACCTACAAGTTCTTGCCAATGCGCTTTCTACGGAGGCTTATGATATTGAAACTGCATTAAGCGGGCCCGAAGCGCTGGAAATGCTACAAAATAATAGCTTTGATTTGGTCATTTCCGATATTATGATGCCACATATGTCTGGCTATGAATTGGCGAAGAAAATTCGTGAACAATTCTCCATTTCTGAATTACCAATCTTGTTCCTAACAGCACGTCAGCAAAGAGTGGATATACAGCTCGCCTTTTTAAGTGGCGCAAATGACTATGTTAAAAAACCAATGGAATATGTGGAGCTTAAGTCAAGGGTCCATGCACTTGTTCGCGTAAAGCAGTCAAGTGAGGAACGCCTAAGAATCGAAGCAGCTTGGCTACAAGCACAAATTCAGCCCCACTTTTTCTTTAATACACTGAACTCGATTATTTCCTTGCATGGCGTGGATAATGAGCAAATGGAGAAGCTATTATTAGCATTTAGTGACTATTTACAAATGAGCTTCGATTTCCAAAATGTCGATTTGACCGTACCGATTGACTATGAATTAAAGCTTGTGCGCTCCTATCTAGCTATTGAGCAAATTCGCTTTGGTGATAGAATTCTAGTTAACTGGGATATCCCAATAAATATGGAGCTGTCCGTTCCTCCACTATCCATTCAAACGCTCGTGGAAAACGCCATCCAGCATGGCATTTTACCAAAACGCGGAGGCGGAAACGTGACCATTCGCATTACTGAGACAGAGCGCTATTTTACTATAGCCATTTCTGATGATGGCGTTGGCTTTGATAATACCACACCGCAAAAGAAAACAAGCGTTGGTCTAGTCAATACCCATCAACGCCTAAAACAATTATTCAATGCAGAACTAACTATAAAAAGTGTAGTTGGACAAGGCACTACCATTTCATTCCCAATTCCTAAAAAATAAGGATAGAGCAAAGTCTGCTCTATCCTTCGGTTTGAAGGGCTATCCTTCAGTTTAGTGGTTCTATCCGTCACTTTTACGGTGCTATCCACCAGTTCGATCATTCTATCCGTTTTAACGTTATATAAGTAATATTGCTGCTGTATAGACCTTAAAATCATCTAAATGATTCTCGATGATTGCTTGAAGTATATTTAATTCAATTGTTTGATAATCATGTACAGCAATATTCCGAAACCCAACCATATTCATTAATGTTTTTGCTAATGTATGATTTATAATATTATTGTCCTCGAGCAACTTGAATGCTTCTCGACTTGTTTTAGGCAAACCAAGCTTTAAATCACTAACTATATGCATGGCCAAATCAATACTAGCCTCACATGCTCGTTGAATATTTAAAATAATACTATCCTGCTTGGTAAAATCCATTAAATTTTCAGGATTATCGTTATATACTTCCCTGACTCGATTCATACATCGTTCGATTGTTGCAACCTTATTTAAAACAACATCATTATTCACCATAGACACTACCTCTTTCTTCAATTGCCTTTAGAATTTCCGCACGTTGTTCATTTAACGTCACATACATAGATAATGCCTTCATTCGTTCTTTAACAAAGGTGTTTTCATCTTTACAATCAATGACAATACCACTTGAGAAAATTTGTGCTGCAAACACTGTATCAACTGTTAGAATATCAACTAAATCAACATCTACATTACAAGACTGCGCAATCTCTCCTGCTAATAGAAAGCGTTCATATGCCGATAGCTGACTTTCTGCAAAATACGCAATATCTAGATCACTATCTTCCCGTGCCGAACCTTGCGCATACGAACCAAAAACAATAACAAAGGCCGGATTAACAGCTAATGCTAGCTTTTCCACAACTACTTTTTGCCAGTTTTGTTGCAGATCAAACACCTCCATTCGTTAGAATCATTATAACAAACTCTCCCCTTTGTTTGCGTATTGTTACGCCATTAATGGACCGCACACAAACACATGAGGTTCATCATCGAAAACGGCTATTAAAATGACTTTTCCGCCCATTCCATTGCTTCATGGTATAAAAGATCAATGGTTGTCAGATCAATATTTACTTGTGGAGCTAATTCCTCCAAGCTTGACCAATCTAATTTCCCCAAGGCAATACTGAATTCAAGATATGGCGTCATCTCAGTTTGTTGACCGAAAATTGTGTCCGTTATGTCTTCTGAAAATGGTAGCTGTTGTAAAATTACGTTGATTGGTCTTTGTAGTAAAGTATCTATTAATGAAAACATGCCTACCAAGAAGTATTCAGAGAAGTTATGCTTATTCGAGAGTTTAGCTAATTTTTCACAAACCTTTGCACGGAATAATGATGTCCACATAACCTCTTTAAAGTGATCCGAATCAGTATTTATATCAATTTCCTTCATGGCTAATAAGTAAATCCACTTACGTAAATTAGATATCCCAAGCAGTACTATCGCTTGTTTTATAGAGCGTACTTTGGATTTAGAACGTCTAGAAGCATTATCAATCATTTGCAATAATTTATACGTTAATGAAAGATCACGCTCAATATTATCGGCAAGTAACTGTATATTAGGTTCCTCTTCCTTTAATAGAGTAATAATGTAGAAATATTGAAGGGTATTCGCTGGTATATCTGTAGCTTTAATTATTTGAGGTTGTTCAAAAAAATAGCCTTGGAATAACTTATAGCCTGAGTGTTTTGCAACTTCAAATTGATTACGTGTCTCCACTTTTTCTGCAAGCAGCTGAATGTGAGGGAAATTCTCCTTCACTTTATTTTCAATTTCCATTCTCTTGAGTAGTGGTGACGATAAAAAATCCACTTTTATATAATCAATATGGGCGAATAGTTCATCATAAACTTGAACATGCTCATCCAATATAAAATCATCTAATGCTATTTTAAATCCATACGATTTCAGCTCAATTACTCTCTCTACTAATTGTGGTGTAAGCGGAACATCCTCTAATATCTCAATAACAACCTCTGATGGATTCAAATATTCATTTATCGAGCCCATAAGCAAGTTTTCAGTAAAGTTCACAAAACAAGGCTTACCTTTTGTTACCTCTTCAATACCAATTGAAAGAAATGAATTTACTAGTACGTCAATTGTTGCCGCATCTGAATCAACCATCGGAAAAGAATTTCCATTTTTACTACGATATAATAATTCATATGCAACGACCTGTTCTTGAAGATTAAAAATTGGCTGTCTACCGATAAATACTTCCACTTTAATCCTCCATTTTTGTGTAATTAATGTATAATTGTTACATTTTTCATCTGCTAACACCTATATATTAACATTTCATTCTATACAGTTTCTAAACAAACCCAACGAAATTCAACAAAGACATTGGAATATCATTTAGTTTTAAGAATCTATCCTTCAGTTGAATCATTCTATCCGCCACTTTGCAAATTCTATTGGTCCCTATTGAAAAAAGCAGGCTAAGGTTATTCCCCTAGCCTGCCTTTCTATGTCTTATTTTGAAAGTTGCTCATTATCATCTTCGTCGATCACGTACGAATGAGATTTCGCTGCTTCTTCAATGTCATCAAACGCCCAGTGTGTTGCTTTTACATCTGGGAAGCTTGGTGTTGTTACGCCTTGTAGTGGACCACGTTCAAACATGCGGTTCATCATGATTACAGCTTGAGCACGTGTTAAATGCTCATCTGGTGCGAAATTGCCATCCTGACGACCGTTGATAATACCTGCTGCACGGTTTGCTTCGATTATCCATTGTGCCCAGTGACCTTTTGTATCGTTGAATGTAATCGCTACATTCTCTTCGATAGACAGTTGCTTAAAGTTCGCCACTACCGTTGCCATTTGTGCACGTGTAATGTTTTCACTTGCACGGAAGTTACCATTGACATCGCCATTCATAATGCCACGCTCTTTGACAAAGGCAATGGCACCTGCTGCGTAATGATCACTTGGAATATCCTTGAACGGTGCCGTGTTGACTGGTCCATCTGTATAGCCTAAAATACGCGCAATCATTGTTGCCACTTGAGCACGTGTTACGTTTTTCTCGGGACCAAATGTGCCATCTGGGAAGCCCTTAATGTACGCTTCATGCTCTTTTACTTCTAGAGGTAGTTTTGTTTCTTCCTTCTTATTGAACTGAATAATCGTAAATGTACTAAACTTCTCGACGGTGAAGCGTAAGCCTAGCTCACCCTTCGCCATTGTTACCACTTCAGGGATCACGACTTTCTTCTCCCCATCAGAGTGTTCAATAAATACCGCTAATTGCTTCAGGAATGCCTCACGCTCTGCTGCACCCGTTGGGATTTTCACGCCTTTTAATGGCAATGTCACCTGTACAGGACGACTTGGCATATTTGTTTCGATTGTCATTGGACGTGCCACTACATGCACATCATT
>NZ_JBXUNW010000027.1:0-37256 GCF_057196045.1 Lysinibacillus sp. DFXJR4
TTTCGTTCACTAGCAAAAGCTTGCTACTAAAAACTATATTGATTACGTTTTGCTTGTTCAGTTTTCAAGGTTCATTATTTAGTCGTTTTTTTCAGCGACTTCTTTATATTAACATCACACTCAATCTCTGTCAATCACTTTTTAAAAAAGTTTTTTTGAAGCTATCAAGTTTTGTTATGTCTTAGCGACAATTAATATAATACAATATCAATATATTAGACGTCAATACTTTTTATAAAAAAATATCGAGGTATTAATATATACCTCGATTACTAGCATACTACAAGTCCTTACTCCATTTCCAGAGCCTCTTTATTCACTTTGTAATGTCGATGGAATATCATTTCACTTTTTGCAGCGATCGGTTCGACAAGAATATAGCCTTTGTCCACCAGATATTCAACAAACACCTCTAAATCAACCGAGTAATTCACTAGCTCATGATGATCATGCAACTCTTGGATGGTCCAAGTCTCTTTAGATTCCATTACTTCTAATATATGCTGGGCACCGTCTCTAGTACGAGAGTGTATCAAAAATTCACTTGCTAAAAACAATAGCTCTAAGCGTTTTTCTATCGGTTCATTACTCGAAACAAGCTCTTCATATAATTTATAAATCGCTGGCTCAATTTTTTTCACTTGTGCCCAAACAGTTACTTCAGGATAAAGCCCGCTATCGATAATGGACAAACGCCCCAGATGATGTAACGAATCTACAACATGATTATATGCATCTAAGTAACTTCCCTTATCAAAATATTCTTTGCCTTCTAAATAACGTCGAATTAACTTTGAAAATTGAATGCCTGTTTTAATCTTTCGTCCACTAAACGGGAACTCCTGTAATTCAATTTTCAATTTATGAAGAAACTCATTTCGATCAAACAATACCCTGCCAAAGAAAATCCAATCAACCACTTTTCTATTTGAACCAATTAGCAGCCATTTTCGAATTAGCTTTTCAGTAACAGTATGTAAAGCTACTTTATTTCCTTCATATAAGTAATGTTTCGTAAAGACTGGCTTTTCCGCTTCCTTTACAATAATAAGTAAAACTGTATCAAATGTATCTGTAACATTACTTTGTTCATCACGCTTTTCTACTAAAATAACACCTAATGTATTCGACTGACTCGCGCGTTCCTGGTATATTGGACGCAAAACTTGCTCCATGTTCAGCCCCCCTATTTATTTGTAGCCTTTTATTTCGTTAAAAATTCGACATACTCTAAAAGTATTCCTTCTTTCCATGTTCTCAAAGCTAAAATACTTTGTTCTTATATGTTATAGTAGATTTTAGATTGGGAGGCAAGATAATATATGAAACCTTATAAAAATAAAATTAATAAAATTCGTTCCTTTGCATTAGCTCTTATTTTTATTGGCTTTATCGTTATGTATGGAGGAATTTTCTTTAAAAACAATCCTATTCTCGTCTTAATTTTTATGACTCTCGGTGTTCTGTGCATCATCGGCAGTACAGTTGTATATGCTTGGATTGGACTTCTTTCAACTCGAGCAGTTCAAGTAGAATGCCCTAATTGCCATAAACACACAAAAGTTTTAGGTCGTGTAGATATGTGTATGTACTGTAATGAGCCATTAACATTAGATCCAACTTTAGAAGGAAAAGAATTTGACCAATCTTATAATAGGACAAAAAAATCCTAGCCCATTTAAGAGCTAGGATTTTTTTATTGCACTTTTGTAGATACACCTTTACATGATGGACAAGTGCCGTATATCTCTAAGCGATGCGAATGCACATCAAAGCCTGTTACTTGTGATGCAAAATGTTCGATTTCATCGAGACCAGGATAATGGAAGTCGACTATTTTTCCACAGCATTCACAAATCATGTGATAATGATCGTTTGTAACGAAATCAAAGCGGCTCGAAGCGTCACCATAGGTAAGTTCTTTCACTAAACCAACCTCACGAAATACACGAAGGTTATTATAAACAGTTGCTACACTCATATTTGGAAATCTTCCTTCAAGTGCTTTATAAATTTCATCGGCAGTTGGATGTGCCATTGATTGTATTAAATATTCCAAAATAGCATGACGCTGAGGAGTAATACGTACACCAGTTGTTTTTAACGTGTCAAGGGCATCCTGTAAATGCGTTGCAGACATCGCCATGCACCTCTTCCATAAATATTCTTAATTTATAATTGTTATAATTAGTGTAGCGAATTAGGCCTAGTTCTGTCAATCATACACCTTCTAAATCAACAACATTTTTCAATGTAATGTCTCCATCCTGAATGGTAGCTGTTTCTACTTTCTAAGTTAATGGTCTTTCAGCAAGAAGCTTTCTTATATAACCTAAATCTCAATTAACACTTTCTATTGTAAACGTCACCCAAGCTTTGTTGATAAATTCTTACTTGAGTTAATAGCCTCTTGATAAATCCATCACATTTTCTAAATCCTTCTCACCCCGTAACCATTTTTCTAAACTTGGTTTAAAAATTTCTAAGCTGCGTTCAACATATCGTGAAGAATGGCTTGAAATATGTGGAGATACGATAACATTCGGTAAGGACCATAATGGATGATCTGCCGCTAAAGGCTCTTGCTCAAATACGTCTAAAACAGCATAGCCAATTTCACCTGCTTGAATGGCTTGAATTAAAGTATCTTCCTCTACTAAGTTGCCACGACCAAAATTCATAAAGATCGCATTACTTTTCATTGCTTTAAAATGCTCTAGTTTTAAGAGAAGCGTTGTCTCATCCGTTTTAGGTAATACAGAAATAACGATATCAGCCTTAGGCAAAGCTTCCATTAATTGATCGAAACACACCATGTTATCCATATAAGCAGCTTCTTTCCCAGAACGGTTACAGCCAATTGTTGTTACACCAAAAGCCTGTAATAAACGCCCTACCTCTGAGCCAATAGCGCCAGGTCCTAGAATAAGAGCTGTACTGTCTCGTAATTCAGATTGCTTTGCTTTTTTTGACCATTCACTCTTCTTCTGCTGCTCATATATCCATGGTAGCGCACGTTTAATAGCTAAAATATGAGCAAGCATCGATTCTGCCATTGGCGTTTTATGAATACCTCGCACATTTGAAACTAAGATATTTCGTTCCATAATAGCTTGAGCAGGCATTTTTTCAATTCCAGCCGAGGCTACAAAAATCCACTTCAGGTTTGTTGCGTAATTCATATTTTCATTATTTAAATCCTCACCATATGTAACAAGTACATCTGATCTTTGCAGCTCATCGATGGATAAGCCAGTCTCAAAAATAAAATCTACGTGTGGAAACTCAGCTACTAACGGATCACGTAAATCAGGTCTTGGTTCAAATGTAAAATAAATTCTCATTTTGTCGCCTCCCATTCTGCTAAATAGGTATATACCTCTTCAATGTGATTTTTCACGCGTACTTTGCGCCAAGCCTTCATAAGATTCCCCTCTGTATCAATTAAAAATGTTGAACGTTCTATTCCCATATACTCACGTCCATACATCTTCTTCAACACCCATACGCCATATGCCTCCGCAACTGCATGATCCTCATCCACAAGAAGGGAGAATGGTAGTCCATGCTTATCTATAAATTTGGTATGCTTTTTTGCATCGTCAGGACTGATACCGAGCACAACTGCATTTAGTTGGCTAAAATCCTCATGCTTATCACGGAAATCACATGCCTCAGTTGTGCATCCTGGTGTCATATCTTTAGGATAAAAATAGACTATTACATTTTGTCCTCTGAAATCTGCTAACCTTACCGTCTCTCCTTTTTCATTTATAAGAGAAAAATCTGGCGCTTTTTTTCCTTCTATTAAAGTCACAATAATCTCCTCCTCTGTAGGTTCTATTTTACTCCAAGTGATAAAACAAGTCATTTTCCTTAATTTCTTTGGATTTCTGATACTGATAGGTCTACAATAGAGTACGTATAAAGACATAGGAGGCAATCATATGAATCATACAAAATCTGAAGCAATACACACGGAAGCGCTACAGCATATCGTTGGTGGTGTAAATAGCCCTTCTCGTTCTTATAAAGCAGTGGGCGGAGGCTCGCCTGTAGCAATGGCTCGTGGGAAAGGAGCTTACTTCTGGGATGTTGACGGCAATCGTTATATTGACTATCTAGCGGCATATGGACCTATCGTAACTGGACATGGTCACCCACATATTGCGAAGGCTATTACCCATGCCGCTGAAAATGGTACGTTATTTGGAACACCAACGGAATACGAGGTTACTTTTGCAAAAATGTTAAAAGAAGCAATACCGTCTATGGATAAAGTGCGTTTTAATAACTCTGGTACAGAAGCTGTAATGACAACTATTCGCGTTGCACGTGCCTATACAGGTCGTACGAAAATAATGAAATTTGCAGGTTGCTATCACGGCCACTTCGATTTAGTATTAGTAGCCGCTGGTTCAGGTCCTGCTACATTAGGAACACCAGACTCAGCAGGTGTAACAACTTCTACTGCTGAGGAAGTAATTACTGTACCTTTTAATAATCCTGATGCCTTTACCGAAGCAATGGATAAATGGGGCGAACAAATTGCCGCTATCTTAATCGAACCAATCGTAGGGAACTTTGGTATTGTTGAGCCAAATCCGGGCTTCCTAGAGCTAGTGCATGCTACTGCAAAAGAAAAAGGAGCATTAACGATTTACGATGAGGTTATCACAGCATTCCGCTTCCATTATGGTGGTGCTCAAAACTTACTTGGACTAACACCTGATCTAACAGCACTTGGGAAAGTTATTGGTGGTGGTTTGCCAATCGGCGCATACGGTGGTCGTAAAGAAATTATGGATACAGTCGCTCCTCTTGGCCCAGCCTACCAAGCAGGTACTATGGCCGGAAACCCTGCATCGATGCAAGCTGGTATTGCCTGCCTAGAAGTGCTACAAACACCAGGGATTTACGATGAAATGGATAGACTAGGTGGAATTTTAGAAAATGGTATTTTAGCCGCAGCTAAAAAGCATGGAGTAACAATTACATTAAATCGTCTTAAAGGGGCACTGACTATTTACTTTACAGATGTGAAAGTAGAAAACTATGAGCAAGCAGAAAACGCTGACGGAGAAATCTTCGGTCGCTTCTTCAAATTAATGCTAAATCAAGGTATCAATCTAGCTCCATCGAAATATGAAGCATGGTTCTTAACAACTGAACATACTGAAGCAGATATTTTGGAAACAATTAAAGCGGTAGACTATGCATTTTCACAACTTTAAACATCACAATACAGAGACGACTCGCTAGTAGGAGTCGTCTTTTTCTTATGTCAGCATACAAATTTATGTATTTTATGAGCACTTCCTTCTATAATGTAAAGAAGCTTAAAAATTTTAGACAGAAAGGACATCCAGATTTTCTATGAAATTAGGTGCCCGTGTATTCAAAACTGGTGTTGCCATCGTGCTAGCACTCTTTATTGCGGAGTTGCTAAATCTCTCTTCTCCGGTTTTTGCTGGAATTGCAGCGATTTTTGCCATTCAGCCATCGATTTATCGATCCTATCAAACGATTGTGGAGCAAGTACAAGCTAATATTATAGGAGCTACCATTGCAGTCATTTTTGGCTTGCTTTTTGGTCACCATGTAGTAGCCGTTGGCATTGCAGTTATCACTGCCATCGGTATAATGTTGAAATTTAAACTTGAAAAATCATTGTCACTAGCGCTCGTAACAGTCGTTGCCATAATGGAAATTCAAGGAGATGACTTCCTGACGTTCGGTCTTTTTCGCTTTATTACCATATTAGTTGGGGTGTTAGCAGCCTTTGTTGTTAACCTAGTCTTTTTACCTCCAAAGTATGAGGTAAAGCTTTTCCGTAAGATTTACTTTTTACAAGACGATATTATTCGATGGACACGACTTGCTGTTCGTCAGGCTTCTGAACATACATCTACAAAGGGAGCATTAAGTAAATTTAAAAATCGTATGTTAAGAGTTGATACATTGTATGACTTCTATAAGGAAGAACGCAATTACCTCAAACATAAAAAGTATGTTAAAGTGCGTAAGCTAGTGGTCTATCGTCAAATGATTTTAACATCTAAAAAAAGTTTAGAATTGCTGCAACGTTTGCATAATCATGAAAACGAATTGGCCCAGCTACCAACACAATTTCACTTAATGATTCAGGAGCGACTGGACTTTTTACTTACGTATCATGAACAGCTACTATTAAAATATACAGGAAAGTTAAAGCCTGAGCATTCTGAATGGAGTAAAAACATTGATTATATTCAACGCAATGAACTAATGGAAATTTTCATCAAACAAATAACCTATGCACATGAGGAAGGCGATACGGAGTTTTCGAGCTATCACCTACTTTATATTTTATCCCGTATACTAGACTACGAAGAAAACTTAGAGCATTTGGATACGCTTATTGTGTCCTATCAAAGCTATCATGGGCATGAGATTAATGTGGAGCTAGAAGATGAGTTTATATAACAAATGAAATTGGTAATTTTACGACAAATTGACTAATATCAATTTGTCGTTTTTGATATTTTACATAAATCTGTAAATATTTTTAGAATTTGATACAATAAAAGTAAATGTAAAAATAAGGGGCGGTTCAATACATGGTCAATTTAAGTAAAATTGAATTAACTAAAAAAGGTCAATTCGTTAACTTAACAAAATCACAAAATGAAGAGATTGGTGAAATTTTAGTCAATTTAAACTGGAATCAGAGAACTGAGAGAAATTCAGGTGGCTTTTTATCTTCTTTATTCGGCACCAATTCTAAAGGAGGGATTGATTTAGATTTAGGATGCTTATATGAAATGACAGATGGTAGTAAAAGTTGTGTTCAGGCTCTTGGTAATGCTTTTGGTAGTTTGCATTCTGCCCCTTTTATTGAGCTAGATGGTGATGATCGCACTGGCATGTCAAGCAGCGGTGAGAATTTGCGTATTAATGGAAACAAGGTGAGAGACATTAAACGAGTGCTCGTTTATACATTTATCTATGAGGGTGTAGCAAATTGGGCTGAAGCTGATGGGATTGCGACAATCAACTACGGAACAGGTCCTAGCATTGAAGTTCGTTTAAGCGAACATCGTAATGGTAAAAATATGTGTGCAATAGCTATGATTGAAAATGTGAACAATGAAACATTTAAAGTTGAACGACTTGTTGAATATTTTAAGGGACATCAAGATATGGACAAAGCCTACAATTGGGGACTATCATGGCGTTCAGGTAGAAAATAAGCCGATGCTTAGGGCTCAACCTATACATATTAAGCAATCTTAGAATGCATTCATAGTTGCCTGTAAATTGGAGTCTCTTAGCAAACGTTAATTGAAATGAAGATAAAAAAGCTGACATCATCTCTTTTTGAATGATGTCAGCTTTTAAAGGTTCACGTCCTTAATGCCATCAGCTGTGTCTCTGATACCTTACGCTGCGCTGTTAATTCTCCATGAAGCTTACGATAATTAGTAATACCCTCTATAATTGTATCCCAAATTTCCTCAAGTGTTTGTGTTGTTTCAGATTGCTGAGCTAGAGCAGTGCTCAATTGAACTGCTTCATTACTGGCTCCTCCAAATTGTTTGACACGGTTTTCAAAAGCTAATGCTGACTGACTCTGTAATTGCTGCCGCCTTTCATTCACTGCATTCAGTATCCCCATTTTGAATACAGGGATGGTCTTAACAAAAGCACCATTAATTTGTTCCATCAATTCACTATTTCCATTGCGCAGCATCTCAATTTGCGGGGCTGTTAAAATGGCAACCATACGTGATTTCTCCAACTCATCTATTTTCTGTTGAAGCAACTCGGCAATTGCTTGCAAACGATTGAGCTCCATTTTTGCCATTTGATTACCCGCCTCACCCTGTTTCTCATACATAGGTATTAGGGTTGTTTGCACTTCATGTAGTTTCATATCTGCTGCGACAATATATTTTTCTAGCTCCAGATAAAACATCAAATCCTCATTATATAACCGTGCCAAGACTCGATTATCTTTTGCTAATTCCTCCTCCATAAGCACAAATTGATAATGAATTTTTTCAATATCTCTACTGAGTACATTGTATTTCGCAAATATATCATCATTACTTTTCGCTTTACGTGCAAATAGTTTCTTGAAGAAGCCCTTTTGCTCAGCAAAATCTTTTTTATCAAATGTCAACATTAAGGCTTCAAGCTGCTTAAATAATTCATTTGACTCATAGGATGCTGATTGGGTGATTAAGTCTAAAATTTGATCTGCGAATTTTGCTAATTTTGTAGCTGGCTCTCTGCCCAACTCCATTAAGTCCTGCTGATTTTTTATATTAATCTTATTGGCAATTTGCTGTACCTCTGTATTTCCCCATAATTGTTGTTTGACGGCTTCTGCTGTTTCCACTGTCAATTGTTCAATTGTCGTAGGGTTATTTGACATTCGTGCCGCCTCCTTCCTGTCATCAGAAAAAACGATTAAAGAGCTTTTTAATGATTTTATCTGGTGCAGATTTTTGCTGCTTTGGTTCTTCATAAGGCAAGTCAAATAGCATATGCTCTAAACGGTGTACATCATATGAATCCTCTAGTAAGTGCCTCTCTAAATCTAGTTTGCCTGTCGGGTTATAAAATACAATATCCATACCAAAGCGATTTAAAAACGCTAGTAATGCAATGTCCTCACGTGATAAAGCTGGCTGCTGTGGCGCTTGATATAATACAAGTTTTGGTACCTCTTGAGAGTAGTCAAAGTTTTGTAGTAATCGCAGTATATCCTGAGGAATCATTGTCATCTGTTTAAATAAAAATAACTGTAAATCATATAAAGTCTCATTTGATTGTTGTTTTAACATGGGTTTCTCACATGAAGCTTTTATCGTATAAGAAATTGCACGCTGTAGCTCCAATGGTAATTCCCCGTACTGCCACCAATCACTTTGCATAATGCGCTCTACTGACAGCTCCCCATTTACTAAGCAATGTTTATAGTGAAAATGGAAGTTTGCCTTGCTCGTTTTTGAATAAGGGAACTCCTGCACAAAAACGGTTTGCGGACTAGCCAGTAATTGATGCATATAATGCCAGTATTCTTCACGTTGGCTCGACACTCCACTAATTTTTGCAAATATTACTGGAATGATTATCTCATCTCCAATAACTTCAAATTTCGGTCGGACCATGGCCTTTTCTTTCGCATAAATAAAAATATCATCATAGGTCATTCTTAGTGTTAAGGAGCGTGGCATAAGATCTTTAAATTGCCAAGGCTTAAAAACTCCTGATTGCTGATCATGCATTAATTGTTCAAAATGCTGACTCGAACGATAGCCTACAGTTGCCTGACGATCACGAAGCTTGTCAGGAAATGGCTGTAAAGTTGTTTCACTTGCATACGAATAACTGATTGAAAAAGAATCTGTAGGATCGATCTCTGCAAATTCATCTATTTTAGCTGGATGAAAAATTAATACGTCACAACCTAGCTCCATTAGCAATAATAGAAAATAACGCTGACTAACAGTCGTCTCCCCATACCACACAACCTTAGGAAAATCATCTGTCGGCTTCATTGCCTGTGTCCATTGAATCCAATGGTTTTTTAACCACTTCACCAAATCAATTAAAAAACGGCGAAATTCATTCGCAAGTAGACCTAAAGATTGTTGTTGCTGAAAAAGTTCGACAATTTTAATGGTTGCTAGCTGTAAATGTCGGTTCATTACACTATCATCATGCTTAGGTATTAATTGATACCCATACATCATTGCAACTAATCGATTAATAGACAGCCCTTTAGGTGTTTGCTGATGTTGTTCTAGAATCGTTTGTATGGCCTGAAAGTCTTTTTGTTCAATATTTTTATTTAATTCTTCACTTAAAATATGAATACTTTGGGTTTGTGACATGGTAAATAATGAATTGAAATAATCATCCTCTTCAATTGGCACTCCTAATACACGTACTGCAATTCGGCTAAAAGTTATTTGTTGTGATGTTTCCTCATAAAATGCACGATTCTTTGGTGAATCTTGAAACGCCTGTAGCCAATCATCAGGATTTCGCTCCAACACTGATTGAATTGTGATTGTTTGCATACAAACGCACCTCCTAAAAAATCATCCTTTAGCATAGGCTTAAGAATTCATTTGTCATAGAATAGTCTTACCTATGACAGCAAATAAGTATTTAAAACTAAACTACCGTTTGTTGTGTGGCAATTTGTAAAACGGCTTCTAGCAAATCTTTTGTAAATGCTTCACCATTATGAATTGAGTAGGTTGTATTTGGTAGAACATTTGGCTGTTTATCCTTTAAATCTCCATGATTCGGTGTAAATGCTAAATCAGCTATGGATAGCATTCCGTAATCCATAATAGAATCGCCTGCTGCTATATGCACATCGTATGTACAAAATTCCTTCATATAATCTATAGCCGCTTCCTTTGTCAGTACCTTGGGCATAAAATACAATTTTTTACCTTGTAGAAGAACGTACCAGCCGTGAGCGTCAAACTCTTGAATTATTGCATTTAATTCATCTTGGCGTAAAACATCATTATCCACATGATGTACATAAAAAAGATCATCTATATAGAAAGAACGTTGTAGCCATGTATCGGATTTGATTGTTTGAAATAGTTTTAACATATCCTCTCGTGGAATGGAGGATTCTTCAATTCGTCTACATAATGTTTTCGTCCATTTGTCATATGGCTGACCTTTTTCTAATATTGTACCCCCATTGCTTGTAATTGCAAAAGTTGGGCACAAGTCATTAATAAAATGTATTCTCTGATATTCATGCAATGCTCTTGTCGTAACAGGTACAAATAGTGTTTGCTGATGCACCTCCTGCAATAAAGCTGCTGTTGCCTTTGTCATCATGCTCATGTCTTTATCAGCCTTCCGCTCAACTACCATTGTCTCTGTATTTGGCGGAAACATCTCCATCATACGTTTAGAATAAATAAGTGTTCTATCTAAATCTGATGTAAATAGTATCATCTTATTCTCCTCTACAATTCTTTTATTAAGCCGCAACATGAATAGGACATATCCGAATATTGTTCTATCAATACATTTTTTTCACGAGCTAATAATAAAATATGTTCCAGCTCATGAATGCATTGTGGATTAACCAGGATTTTCCAGGGGATTCGTCTTAGTAACACTCTTGTCGTTTCTCCAACACCAGGTTTGATAAAATGAATATTATCAATATCAAAATCCTGCTGAATCCTTTGCACGGATTTCATGCCCTCCCAAGTTATTGCGGAGTTGGGCAGCTCTTGAAGTTGCCGTATAATCTCACTCTGCACATTATCAAAGCATGTGACAATGCGTTCTATGTACAAGTTTGACACATCCATCTTCTCTAATTCTTTGTAGTATTTTGCACCATGAAAGTCTTCCTCATCCATAAACTGTAGATTTAATACTGTTCTACTCACCAATCCAGACACCGTCGAATTTAAACAAGCAGATGGAATTAAAAAATCTTCACGAGTTCCATAAATGGCGGCACAATGCCCTGGATCTGCCAAAACGGCTAAATTGGCATTCAATTGTACTTGATGTTGTGTATTAAACTTTTGACAGGAATGTAGTAATTCTTTGGTAATAGCACCCTTACCCGTCCAACCATCAATAAATTGAAGACAACCTTGAGGATGTTGTGCCAACATGTAACGAATTGCCGTTTCATCAAAGCCACGACCACGCAGAATAGATATTGAGTAATGTGGTACATTCACCTTATAGCGCATTTGTATATACCGTTTAATTAAAATGCCAATTGGTGTACCTGCTCTTGCTAAGCTAACAAGAATTAAATTATCTAGCCCTCTATTTTGGATAATTTGCTCTGCTACCACACCAACAGCTATTGCTATTCTTTCAGCGTAAGTATCTAAAGTTTTATAAAATAGATCCATATATGTTTTAGATGGTTGGTATTCCATTGGTAGCATTTCAGAATAATGCGTGCCCGTTTGAATAAGTTGTTCACGTTTTTCATTATCCATTTCAAGAAAAACATTACTAATATCACGCAATAAAAACATAACATCCTCTGGTGCATAGCTCCCCATTTTATCTGGCTGTAAAGTCGATATCATCGTTCTACCTCCACTTCATGCATAGAAATCACATATATTTTTGCGCTACTGATGGATTGTAATGCCTCTACCAAGCGGCCAATTATCTCTTTATTTGCTATACGTTCCACAATAATGAAAAGTTCCGAATATGGCCGGTTTTGTATATTATATAAATAATTTTCAACCCCATTGTTCTCTGGGCTTTCAAAGACTATTTTTTCTGTAATCGTATAGTCTAGTTCATCTGTACAATAAATTGGACTACGGGTCGATGATTGAAAATAAACATCTTCTCCTAAATAAGAGGCAATTTGCATAGGGACATACATAAATTCCCCTGTTCCAACAACAAGTGTTGGTCCACCCGTTCGTAGCTCTTTTAATTGCTTGGCGATTGCCTGTAGCATTTTCTTTTGTTCAATATGCTGTTTTGTCGTTAGCATAAATCTTCCTGTTGCTAGTACATAAGGTTGATTGTTTACAAGACCATTCCCTGCAATAGAACGATAGAATTTGCAATCAAGAGATTCTTTGATTGGTATTAGTGTGATGTCCTGAGGGGCACATGTTGTTATTTTTGGTTGCTCGCTTGTTAAATTTGGTGCTCCCTCACAGCTAAATTGACCACACATAATGGCGATGAACTCAATAGAGATCCCCCATTGCTTTTCTAATTGCTGAAACACCTTTTGTTGTTGTTCTGAACGCCAATCTAAAATAGATAGTACAGCATACTTCTTAACAAGCGGAAACTTCTGTCTCAGTGTTTGAATAATGTTAATAACCGTATTACCAGTAGTAATCTCGTCATCAATTAACACAATACGTTTAGCTTGCAGTAAAACATCAGGCTCTTCTGTATAAATTCTATGGCTTGTTGCATGGGAATGCTCTTCCTCGAATGTAACAAATGGTTCAAAATCTGGCAGTACTTCACGTGTGGTATGGATATACATGGCATTCGTTTGGAATGCATTAAATACAGCATGTCCAAGTGCAGTGGCTGTCTCAGCAAATCCAATAAACAATGTTTCCTCAGACAGTGGTATGGAACCCTCCGTTGAATCCTGAATTCCATCCAACTCTGTACAATCTTTTAATGCTTTTACAACAGATGGCATAGCAAGCACAGTTTGACCACTAAGATGCTGATTATACATACAGGCTAGAAGCGTTCCAGTCAATAATGGGACTTGGGGACGAACAGCTAAATGCTTGCCAAGTACAGTGCTCACAAACAAAAACTGTCTCTTCTTATTAATACGTGCTGCCATTTTAAATAAATCTGTCAATGCAAAATTATGAGGATTATGAGTGACTTCAATATTAATTGTATAATTTGGCAAAATGCTTAGTTTACTCATTTGTTGCTGCATAAACACTACCACCTATTTCAGAATTTAATAACAGTGAGGCAAAATCTAAAGACTCGTGATAGACGCCATAGACATGTGCTTGTTTTAAGATTCGTTGCGCCCATCTCATATGTGGTTTGATTTCATTCATTTTATTAGCATAGTGACTTTTCATAACACCTTTGTGACCATCCCTATTTTCTACAATGCTCAATGCATCTAAATACTCCTCATACGAAATCGCATAAAGTGCATGCACGACACGGACATGACTAGGGTGAATGACCGTTTTCCCCATAATGCCGTTTTGTTTATCCATTAAAACTTCCTTCATTAATCCATCTAAACAATCGTCTAACAATGCTTTCCTTGTATCAAGCGCACCTTTTTCACTAAATGGCGTCACTCTTAATGCAGGCTTTAATACACGTTGATTACTAAAATACTCCCACACAGGCCCAGAAATAACAAAACCATCTTCCTCACGACCTAAGACATTGACTATATCTGCTATACAATCTCTAATCACACTGATATCATAAATAGTCGAGTCCATACGGCGGCGAATTCCGTATATACCACAAAAATCAGTTGCACCAATACGCACATTTAATACGCGTTCCCTGTATTGATGTAGAACTTCTTTAATGCTTAATAATGCCTCCATACGAGATTCCTTATATAATACCTCACGACTTTCTAAAATTGGCATACCATATAAGGTTAAATGATGTTCCAAAATGGTTTGTTCAAGTAACTCAAAATACCGGGCTCCTTGTGCTGCCGTAAATTTTGGAAATACATAACCAGTTAATATTTCCTGTTTCTTTCCTAATGAAGTTATTAAATAATTAAATTGTTCTACATGACGTACACGAATAAACAGGAGTGGTAGATCTTGTAATTGCAATTGTTTTTGGTTATATAGCTCATATAACTCACTAATATCCTCCATCAATTTTGCTTCACAATCTAGTAATTCTGTATCTCCTACTGCATCCTCTAAGTCAATGACAAGTGATGTAAGCTCTTTATATTTTTGCGATTGAATCAAACCCACAATATTAGGCATGGAAGCTGGCATATACAAAGTCGCACCTAAGGCATATGACAGAATATCTGGCGTATCCAATTTGGTAAAGGGCTGTGGCTTCTTATAAAAAATCGTCTCTGCTTCTGTTGCAAAGTGTTGCATTTAATCCTCTCCCCAGTAATAGCATACCTTCTGTGAAAAAAGCACTGTATCAGCCTGTTCCCTACAGACCAATACAGTGCCTTGTTTACACGGCTGTTTTCTTATTCATCTTGTGTACAACAAATGTCAGCAAGAATGCAGCAATTAAAATAATAAAGAATAATTCATGCGAAAGATGGAATCCAAAAATACTTGCGAACATTTTCAGAGCAATAATCGCAATCAAAATATAGGCAGTTGTTTCAAGCTCAGGTACTCGCTCTATCAATGATAGGAATACGCCAGCGATAGTACGCATCATAATAATCCCTAAAACTCCACCTAATAATAGTACCCAAACTTGATCTGATATCGCAAACGCTGCTAGTATAGAGTCTACTGAAAAGGCAACATCCATTAATTCAACTGAAATAACAGTCGCCCAGAACGTTCCAAAAACGCGAACCATCCAACCCGTCTTTTTAAACTCATGTGCTTCTCCTTCATCATCGCTCTTATTTTTAAAATGTAGTATGACTAACCACATTAAATAAGTCGCACCAATTACTTTAACGATGGAGAACTTCACGAGGTAAACACCAATACCGATGAAGAGAAATCTGAAGAAATATGCTCCAAACATCCCATACATTAACGCTTTTTTTCGCTGATGCTTTGGAAGATGTTTAACAAGAACAGCTAAAACTAACGCATTGTCTGCAGACAATAGGCCTTCCATAATAATCAATGAAAAAATTAGGCCCCATGATACTGGATCTGTTAAAACCTGTCCCCACATGTGCCAGTTAAAAAACTGTGCATATGTATTTAATATCTCGTTGAAAACGTCCAAAAAAGATCCTCCATCTTTACCTATCCAAATTATTGTAGGCCATATGCATTAACTAATGCTGCTAAGCCACCCTGATAGCCTGAGCCTACTGCGGCAAACTTCCACTCACCATTATGGCGGTAAAGCTCACAAAAAACAACGGCAGTTTCAATGCTGAAATCTTCACCTAAATCATAACGCAATACTTCTGCCCCTGACTCCTCATTCGTTAAACGAACATAGGCATTCAGAACCTGACCGAAGTTTTGATGACGGCCCTCCGCGTCATAGATTGTAACCGTCACAACAATCTTTTCAATTTGTGGAGACACTTGCTTTAAGTTTACAAGGACCTTTTCATCATCCCCATCACCTTCTCCTGTACGGTTATCACCAGTATGCACAACAGATTGATCTGGGCTCGTTAAATTATTATAAAAGATAAAGTCTTGTTCATTACGGCATTTACCTGACGCATCTAGTAAAAATACAGATGCATCAAGGTCAAAGTCTTGTCCACCATCAAATTGCTTTACATCCCAGCCTAAGCCGATTCCAATACTGTTTAGGCCTGGATCTTGTTTTGTTAAATCAATACGTTGTCCTTTGCTTAATTGAATAGCCATTGAAAATCTCCCTTTCCGTTCAAAGTTGAAATTTTTTAGTTTACACTCAAGCCATAGTCATTACATAGTGCAGCTAAGCCACCTTGGTAACCGGCACCAATCGCATTAAATTTCCATTCTCCGTTATGGCGGTATAATTCCCCTACTACGACTGCTGTTTCAATACTGAAATCCTCACCTAAATCATAACGAATAATTTCTTCGTTGGAAGCAGCATTGACAATACGAATATAGGCATTAGAAACCATACCAAAGTTTTGACTGCGTGCCTCTGCATCATGGATTGTTACAGTAAATGCTAGTCGTTGTACATGTGTAGGTACTTGTGTTAATGCAACTTTTACCACTTCATCGTCACCGTCACCATCGCCAGTTAAATTATCCCCGGAATGTTCAACAGAGCCGTTGCCACCTGTTGTATTATTGTAGAAAATAAAATCATTTTGATCTGCTACTTTGCCTGTATCTGCAAGTAAAAATACAGATGAGTCTAAATCGAAATCATGTCCACCATCATATTTATTTGTATCCCAGCCTAAACCAACAATTACATTTGTTAATCCTGGATTTGTTTTTGTTAAATCTACCTTTTGACCTTTTTGTAATGAAATACCCATTATCTTTCTCCTCCTAGTTAATTATTTATTGATATCTTCGAACAACGTCGCCAAGTTTCACGTCATTTGTTCCTGTTCCAACTGCAGCAAATTTCCAATCATTGTTATGGCGGTAAATTTCACCACAGACAAGCGTCGTTAAGTTCGAATAGTTATCAGTTAAATTATAGCGAATTAGCTCACTACCTGTCCTGTCATCATACACACGAATATATGCATTTTGAATCATGCCAAAGTGTTGATTACGGCCTGCTGCATCATAGATGTTTACAATAAACACCAGCTTGTTATATTGAGACGGTACAGACGACAGCTCAATTGTAATAACTTCATCATCACCATCGCCATCACCTGTTAAATTATCACCTGAATGTTGAACAGAGCGGCAGTTACTTGTTAATTTTCCAAAATAAACAACATCGTCTCCCGCAACAACCTTATCATCTTGCAGCATTAATACAGAGGCATCACAGTCGATGTTTCTACCACTGCCGCTATTTCTACTTGAAAATAAGCCTCCAAATAAACCGCCGCTTTTTTCTTGACTTACAGGGTCCCAGCCTAAACCTACTTTGATTTTATTTAAACCAGCATTCCCTTTTGTTAAATCGACCCGTTGCCCTTTTTGCAAATTAATTCCCAATTTAATCACCCTCCTAAACTATGTGTTGCCAACTAAAAGATTATATGTAAAGAAATAATGTAAAGTCGAATCTTTATATATTTCATAAAAGATTGTCGTTTTTCACCATTATAATAAGTCTAAAATAACATTACAAAAAATTCAATTAATGGCTCCAAAATGTCGATGCCAATATGAGCCTTATTTTCGAGAAATCTTCATAATCATGATGTTTTCACTGTAAATGAGTTTCTTTTAATGCAGTTAAAAAACCTTCTAACTTGTAGAAGGCTAATGAGCATATACTAGCTTTTCATTTTTGGATCAAGTGCATCACGCAGTCCATCACCCATTAGGTTAAAGCCGAGAACTGTTAACATAATAGCTAGACCTGGGAATATCATTGTCCATGGAGCATTTATTAAAAACTTCCGAGCATCAGCTAGCATTTTTCCCCATTCGGGTGCTGGTGCTTGAGCTCCTAGTCCAAGGAAACCTAATGCCGCCGCTTCAATAATGGCTGTCGCAATAGCTAGTGTTCCTTGTACAATTATTGGTGTTATGGAATTCGGTAAAATATGAGAAAATAAAATTCGTGTATCACGCATGCCAATTGCTTTAGCCGCTACAATATATTCCTCTTCCTTGACACTCAATACTTTAGAGCGAATTAAACGACCAAAATTCGGAATGTTAATTATTGCTATGGCAATTAATGCATTTTGTAAAGATGGACCTAGCACCGACACTACTGCAATCGCTAACAGCATACTAGGGAAAGCTAGCATAATATCAAAAATACGTGAAATAATCGTATCGATCCATTTTCCATAATAGCCTGCAATAATACCAAGTAAACTACCAACGATTACGGATAAAATAACTGAGAAAAAGCCTACCCATAATGAAATCCGTGCACCATGAATGATTCTAGAAAAAATATCTCGTCCAAAATCATCCGTTCCAAACCAATGTTCACTGGATGGTGCCAACAAGCGCTTCGCAAAATTTTGTTCATTGATGTCCTGTGGTGCAAGGTAGGGCCCAACTATAGCAAGTAAAATAAAAAATAGAACAATTCCTGCTCCTATAAGGGAGACTTTACTCTTTTTAAAGCTCCGCCAGCCTTCGAGCCACGGACCTACCGCACGTTCTCGAGTTGGTACTGCTTCTTTTTTGATATCCATTGCTCCAGTCATCATTGCAGCTCCCTTCTATTTGTATTTAATACGCGGATCAATCACTGTATACAGCAAATCCACAATTAAGTTAATCATGATGAAAATAAATGCAACGATTAGAATACCTGATTGAATAACAGGGTAATCCCTGAAGCCAATCGCATCATAAATATAACGACCAATTCCTGGCCAACTAAAAATAGTCTCTGTTAGTATGGCACCACCTAGGAGTAATCCTGTTTGTAGACCAATTACCGTTAACACAGGAATCACAGCATTCTTTAGTGCATGCTTATAAACAACAATAAACATTTTTTGGCCTTTCGCTCTTGCTGTACGTACATAATCCGAGCGCATTACTTCTAGCATAGAAGACCTTGTGATTCTTGCAATAATAGCCATCGGAATGGTCGCAAGTGCTACTCCTGGTAATATTAATCTCTTTACGACTTCAATGAATTGATCAAAGCGTCCTTGAATAAGGGTATCAAGTAAATAGAAATGGGTTATGGCGGCTATTGGGTTTCGAACATCCTCTCGACCAGAAGTAGGCAACCAGCCAAGCTTACTACTAAATGCCCATTGCTCCATTAAACCTAGCCAGAATACTGGTACAGATACACCAACTAATGCCACTATCATTGCAATATAGTCGAACCAAGAATTTTGGAACCATGCAGAAATAATGCCAGCATTCACACCAATAATGATAGCAATAATCATGGCAAAAAGTGCAAGCTCAGCTGTTGCTGCCAAGTATGGAAAAATTTCTTCTGATACAGGTAATTTAGTACGTAAGGAAACCCCCAGATCTCCCTGGAAAATACCTGACAAATAACTAAAATATTGTGTATACCAAGGTTTATCTAATCCTAAACTTGCGTTTAATGCCTCGACCGCCTCTTTTGTTGCCTGTTGTCCTAAAATAACTTGTGCTGGATTACCAGGTATTGCACGTATCAACATAAAGACGATAAAAGTCATTCCAAGCAAAACTGGGATTAGTTGAAGGAATCGTCTCCCCATATAGTGAAGCATTTTCATCACCTCTCTATGATTTTCATAATCTACTTTGAAGTCTTTATATACTGTTGAAAGGTTGAGCTTTCACCAAACGGCTTTAAATGTTTAGATGAGATCTTTCATACAGGAGAATATAATTTTCTTTTACTAGAAAAGAATCTGCGAGAATTCCACGGCTTACCCGCAGAAAAGCAAGCAGATTCTTTACATCCCTTTTTTCAATTAAAAAATGAACTTTACTATTGAATATCTACTGCATCTAAACGGTCAGAGCCAGTAGGGTGCGCAATATAATTTGTAACTTTCTTGTTAGCAGCTAAAATTGGAATAGAGTGAGCAAGAGGAACCCATGGAGCATCCTCAGAAATAATAACTTGAGCCTGCTTATACAATTCATTACGCTTATCCTCATCAATTTCAGTTTGAGCAGCTGTTAATAGCTTGTGTAATTCTTTGTTGTCATAGAATGTATAGTTATTAGAATGGATATTATCGCCGTCTAATAATGAATATAGGAAGTTATCCGCATCTCCATTATCACCTGTCCAGCCAAGTAAGAATGCATCTGCTTCACCTTTTTCAGCTTTATCTAAATAAGTAGCCCATTCATATGACACAATTTTAGATTTAATGCCTACATCTTCTAAGTTCTTTTGAATCGCTTCTGCAACCTTTTGACCATCTGGCATGTATGGTCGTGGTACTGGCATTGCCCATAGCTCAATCTCTTTGCCATCATAGCCTGCTTCAGCAAGTAATGCCTTCGCTTTTTCAGGATCATACGTATAACCTTTAACCTCATCGTTATAACCAGAAATTACTGGTGGCATTGGGTTCTTCGCTGGCTCCGCTAACCCTTCATAAAATGCATCCACTAGTGCTTGTTTATCAATAGCATAGTTTACTGCCTGACGCACCTTTACATTATCAAATGGAGGTCGAGTAACTGTTAAACCTAAATACCCAACGTTCATAGAAGGACGTTCAATTAGCTGTAAGTTGGCATCTCCTTCGATTGTTCCTTTATCAGATGGACTTAAGCCATCAGCTACATCAATATTGCCACTCGTTAATTCAGTTAATCGTGCAGTGTTTTCTGGTATAGAACGATAAATAACTTTATCTAATTTTGGATAGCCATCAATATAGTAATCTGGGTTTTTCTCAATCGTTATCGAAGCATTACGTTCCCAGCTAACAAACTTGAATGGACCTGTTCCTACAGGATTTGTGGATAATCCCTCTTCATCTGCCTCAAAAGCTTTCGGAGAAGCAATTGCAAATGGAGACATCGCTAAATTTTTCAGGAATGGTGCTTGTGGTTGGCTTAACTTAAGAACAACCGTATAGTCACCCTCAGCAGTAGCAGATTCTATAATTTGCTTGTCACCAACGACAAATTGAGTTTTAAAATATGGATATTTATCATTGCTTGATTTCCAACGTTCAATATTTTTGACAACTGCCTCTGCGTTGAAATCTGTGCCATCATGGAATTTTACACCCTCTTGTAGTTGGAATGTATAAGTTAATCCATCCTCTGACGGCTCCCATGATTTTGCCAAACCTGGTTGAATCGTTACATCTTTTTCACCAAAGTTAACTAAAGTCTCATATATATTAGCTGTAACTGTAAAGGATTCACCGTCTGTGACAACAGCAGGGTCTAGTGCTACAGAATCTCCACCACGACCATAGACTAATATTTTTGGTTCGTTGCTATTAGCCTTATCGCCACCAGTTGAAGCATCTTTACTACCCGTATCCTTAGTATCAGAGCCACCACAAGCAGCTAAGATTGTCGAGAGAACAAGGATAAACATTACACCCAAAGTCCATAGCTTTTTTTTCTTCATTAAATTTCCCCCTATGTTTTTTTATATCATTGAATGTTGAATAGCATCATAAAGATGGCAAGCAACATAATGACCCGGTTTGACTTCTTGCATTTTTGGCACTAATTGAGAACATTCTTCCTTTTTAAAAGGGCATCTTGTATGGAAAGTGCATCCACTAGGCGCATTTGAAGCACTCGGAATATCTCCAGTAATAATCAGTTGTTCACGCTCAAACGTAGGATCTGGAACAGGAACCGAAGATAAGAGAGCCTGTGTATATGGATGAAGCGGCTCTGCATATAAATCCTCACTTGCTGTCAACTCTACTAATTTACCTAAATACATCACACCAACACGATTACTGATATGACGCACGACACCTAAGTCATGTGAAATAAAAATATATGTCAGCTTTAAATCCTTTTGCAGCTTTTGCAATAAATTTAAAACCTGTGCCTGTATGGATACATCGAGTGCTGAAACTGGCTCATCTGCAATAATTAAACGTGGATTGGTCATCAAGGCTCGAGCAATGCCAATACGCTGTCTTTGACCACCACTAAACTGATGTGGATATCGCTTAATATGATATTCATTTAGACCAACCGTTTCTAGAAGTTCCAAAACCTTCTGCTTTCGTTCTTTAGCATTACCCATACCATGTACAATAAGAGGCTCCTCTAAAATCTTCCCAATATTGTGTCTTGGATTTAAAGAGGCATAGGGATCCTGAAAAATCATTTGAATATCTCTTCGTGCCTTACGCATCTCATTATTGGATAATTCTGAAATCGCTTTCCCTGCGAATTCTATATTTCCTTCTGTTGGTTCAATTAATCGCATTAACAATCGGCCAGTAGTTGATTTGCCACATCCCGATTCCCCTACAATGCCTAATGTTTCTCCTTCAAAAACCTCAAAAGAAACATCATCCACTGCCTTCACATCCCCAACCTGTGTATTAAGAATGCCTTGTCGAATAGGAAAATACTTTTTTAAGCCATCAACTTTCAACAAAACTTTCGACATCCTGCCCCACCCCCTGTTTCTCTAGTAAAAAACATCTCGATTTATGCTGCTCTGCTGCTTCATATAAAGGTGGTGTTTCCAGTTGACAACGATCCATCGCAAATTCACAGCGTGCTGCAAAACGGCAGCCAACCTTGATACTCCCTGGCTTTGGTACACTTCCAGGTATCGAATAAAGGTTATCCTTTTTATAACGCATATCAGGTACAGACTTAATAAGCCCTTGCGTATAAGGATGCTTAGGGTTAGCGAATATCTCCTGAATTGGCGCCTCTTCAACAATTTGTCCAGCATACATCACAATGACACGCTCACATGTCTCTGCTACGACACCCAAATCATGGGTAATCAATAGAACAGCTGTATTTAAACGTTTATTCAAGTCTTTCATTAACTGCAAAATTTGTGCCTGAATCGTAACATCAAGAGCAGTAGTTGGCTCATCAGCTATCAAAACCTTCGGATCACAGAGAAGTGCCATCGCAATCATGACACGCTGTCGCATTCCTCCTGATAATTGATGTGGATAATCTTTTAATAATGACTCAGCACGGGGTAAACCAACCATCTTCATAATTTCAACCGCTCTTGCAAACGCTTCCTTTTTCGACCATTTTGGTTGATGTATTAAAATTGCTTCTTTTAACTGATCGCCAATTGTAAATAAAGGATTTAAGGAGGTCATTGGTTCCTGAAATATCATTGCTACATCTTTACCACGAACTTTTTGCATTTGCTTATCTGATAATGCCGCCAGATTTTTGCCATCCAATAATATTTCGCCACCTGTTATTTTCCCAGGGGGTGATGGTATTAATCCCATAATGGACAGTGATGTGACACTTTTACCACTTCCTGATTCTCCAACAATCCCCAGTATTTCTCCTTCATGCACAGAAAAATCGATATCATCAACGGCAGGAATTTGCCCATCATCTGTAAAAAAGGTCGTTTTTAAACCTTTTATTTCTAGCAGCTTTTTCCTCATGCACAATCGCTCCGTCCTACCTGTATTTTACTTAATTGTATAATTCTATTAATATAATACACTAACTATCATTTAATTCCCTATTTTCAGATAATTCTAACTAAAAATATTCTCTCTTTCAATCATTATTATTCTACATAGAAACATATATTTTCTATCCAATTCGACCTACATACTAATTATTTCTTATCAAACGATAATATTTTACATAAATCGCAAAAAAATAGCCCTCCATTAAAAATTAAACGGAAGACTATTTTTAAATTTTTTATTATAAATTTCAATTTAAATGCTGCACTTGGAATAAATTGTAATAAACACCTTGCTTGTTCATAAGTTCTTCATGTGTACCACTTTCAATTAATTGTCCATGATCAATGACAATAATTTTATCAGCATGTGTAATTGTAGAAAGTCGGTGAGCAATAATTATCGTTGTACGCTCATGTGCAAGCAGCTCTAATGATTCCTGAATAAGTGCTTCACTTTCTAAATCCAATGCAGAGGTAGCTTCATCTAATATTAAAATAGGTGGATTTTTTAAAAATACACGAGCGATAGCGACACGCTGCTTTTGACCACCAGATAATTTCACACCGCGCTCCCCAACCTTGGTGTCATAGCCATTTGGCAAGCTCATGATAAAGTCATGTGCGTTGGCTGCCTTCGCTGCAGAAACGACCTCTTCATCAGTAGCATCTGGTTTGCCCATTAAAATATTCTCTTTTACGGAATCACTGAATAAAATATTATCCTGTAACACGATGCCTATTTGTGAACGTAATGAATGCAAGGTTACATCCTTCACATCATAGCCATCAATACGCACTATACCATTTGTTGTATCATAAAAGCGTGGGATCAAGCTGATAATCGTGGATTTTCCGCCACCACTCATGCCTACAAATGCCACTGTCTCTCCAGGGTTAATGGTAAAATGAATATTGGATAAAATTTTCGAGCCATTAGCTTCATATTGAAAATCCACGCTGTCAAAGTGGACCTCACCATTTACCCGTTTTAACTCAACGGCATCAGTCTTATTTTTCACCTCATAAGGTTCGTCCATTAATTCAAACATTCTGTCCATTGAAGCAATTGACTGCGTTAATGTAGTAGATGAACTAACTAAACGACGAAGTGGACCATAAAGTCTTTCAATATAGGCAATAAAGGCAACCATCGTTCCTATGGACAGAGGCCCATTTATAACCTGATAGCCTGCATAGGCAATGACTAACAGCGGAGCTACATCCGTAATGGTATTCACTACAGCAAAAGATTTCGCATTCCATTTTGTATGATCCAAAGCCTTCTCTAAAAATTCACCATTTGCTTGATTAAATAATTTTTGTTCATGCTTTTCGAGTGTAAAGCTTTTAATTATGCTCATTCCAGCTACTCGTTCATGTAAATAACTTTGCACACCTGCAAGTGCCTTGGAGCGCTTTCTAGTTAAATCCCTCAGCTTACCAAAAAAGTACTTCACACTAAATGCATAGAATGGGAACGCAATCAATGCTACAAGTGTCAGCTTAACATCCATTGTCAGCATAATTATGACGGCAATAACAATTGTGGCAAGATCTAGCCAAACATTCATCAAACCAGTCATGATAAAGTTTTTTGTTTGTTCCACATCATTAATCACTCTTGAGATAACGTCGCCGGCTCTTGTATTTGCATAGTATCTTAAACTAAGTCGCTGCAAATGGGCATAGATTTCCTTTCGAATATCAAAAAGCACCTTATTACTAACATGTTGAGCGAAATATTGACGGTAATACTCAATTGGCGGCCGAATGATAAAGAACACAATGATGGTACCACCTAACCAATAAAATAATTCTTTTGTTTTCTCTGCATCTGATAGATGATTCGCAGGAATAATATCATCTAACACAATTTTTATAAGCAAAGGGATAAATAGCGGAATAGCAAACTTCACTATACCAATTAATATCGTTAAAATAATTTCCCAAGTATATGGTTTTACAAAACGCATATACCGCTTTATACTACCCATTTCTAATCACATCCTTAACGGGTCAAAAAATCAATTTCGCCTTGGCGTAATTGTAGCTGCCTCTTTGCTTTCGCTACAGAAGATAAATGGACATTCCAAACTGAATGCCCAAACGTAATTATAGCAATATTTCGTTTTAAGTACATGTAATATGACTTTGCGCTTACTATTTTACAAACCTAATTTCCCCCATCTACTTAAAAGAAAAAAACACCCATTAGTAAAAACTAATAGGTGCTACTTAACAATCATCTGCTTGCATATCGAGCTGAAACTTATAACGGTTTGTCCAGGCATCGATGAAATCAGGTGCAAAGGGTCCTCTTTTTTGTTGAATCCAGCTAATTAATTTATCGACATTGCGCTTTAGAATTTTATCAATGACATCTGGATAAGACATTTCTTTCCGGTGTAGCTCATATTCATCTTCATCTAAAAGTGAATAAGACATATCAGGGAATACTTTAATGTCTAAATCATAGTCAATATATTTAATGGCATTATTATCGAAAACAAATGGTGAGCTTAGATTACAATAATAATACACACCGTCCTCACGCAGCATACAGATGATGTTAAACCAGTGCTCCGCATGGAAATAACAAATAGAAGGCTCTCTCGTTAGCCAGGTACGACCATCGGATTCTGTCACAAGTGTCCGTTCATTCGCACCGATAATGATATTTTTCGTTCCTTTTAACACCATTGTTTCTTGCCAAACCCGGTGGATACGGCCATTGTGCTTATAACTATGTATTTGTATCGTTTCTCCTTCTACCGGTATTGCCATTTTTGAAGCCCACCTTTTCGTCTATGCTACCTAAATCTAGCAGTCTCTAGTATATTATAGCAATGTGTAGGCGAAAGGTGTAGTTAGAAAACCACAAATTTCCCTGCGTCCTTTTCAAATTCCACAAAAAATTTAAAGAGAATTTCTATTTTTTATGTGAGTCAATGATTTCTTCGATTACTTGAGCAATTTTTTTCTCGCCCCGAGCGATTTCTTCCATTACCTGAGCAGTTTTTCTCGCGACCCGAGCGATTTCTTCGACTACCTGAGCAGTTTTTCTCTCGACCCGAGCAATTTCTTCCATTACCTGAGCAGTTTTTCTCGCGACCTGAGCGATTCCCTTACCTGAGCAGTTTTTCACGCGACCTGAGCTATTTCCTTGACTATCTGAGCAATTTTTCACGCGGCCGAGCGATTTCCTCGACTACCTGAGCAGTTTTTCTCTCGACCTGAGCTATTTCCTCGACTACCTGAGCAGTTTTTTACGCGACCCGAGCTATTTCCTCGACTAACTGAGCAGTTTTTCTCTCAATCCGAGCTATACTAACCTCAATTTCCTCGACTACCTGATCAGCTTTTCACACGATTTCTCTTTATGCCCAGCACTTTTTGGACGTTTTTAATAATATAAAGGAGCTGTCTTTGTAATCTTTTTGATTTTGACAGCTCCTTAGAGGTAAATGCAAATATGCAATTACAAAGTGTTATTCACCAAGATCTTGGTTTGTTTTAGTGAAGTTTCCTGAAGCTTGAGCTTTCTTTTGCTCTGCTTTAGCATTTTGCTTTTGCACTTCGTTCACATCAGTCTCAGCACCAAACTCTTGACTTTGACGTTGCATGTTTTTATTTGGTTGAAAATTTGCGTTGTTTTGCTTTTTCATTTTTCATTCACCTCCACGGTAATTATTGTGTACCGAGGTGAATGCTTTTATGCTTATAAATTTCTTATTTTAATTTTCCATTTCCCTCCATATTTTAAGCATTGGTACTGGCATTGGTAATTGCTTTATTTGTTCTCGGGTCAGCCAAACACCTTTTTCTGTAGAATGATAACATATCATGAAATAGCTATTTAGATGCCAAGTTAAATGTGAAAAAACATGTTTAAACGTAAGTAAATCCGTTTGTGATTGAACATCTAAAGAATATTCAATTTTAAAAGTATCAATGGAATCTTTACCGTGCTCTATCATTGGAAATTGCCATAGATTTGCTAATAACCCTTCTGCAGGTCGCTGTTCCATTAAAATTCGGCCATTTTGATCTTCACATACAAGGACATCGTATGTCAGATGCTTCATCTTTACTTTTTTTGATTTAACAGGTAGCTTCTCTGGCTCACCTTCATTAAAAGCAATGCAATATTCACGAACGGGACACAATAAGCATTTTGGTGATATTGGCGTACAAATTAGTGCACCCAGCTCCATTAAACCTTGATTAAAGGATGATGCATTTTCAGGGTCTATCAATTCTTCCACGGCTGCTTCAAAAATCTTTTTTGTTTTAGGGATGGCTATATCCTCATGAATATTGAGTACACGGCTTAACACACGCATTACATTGCCGTCAACTGCATGTTCTGGCTTATCATAGGCAATACTTAAAATAGCACCAGCTGTATATGGGCCTACACCTTTTAATGTCGAAATCTCATGTCGATTATTGGGTACTATTCCTCCGTAGTTCTCCAATACCTCTCTTACTCCAGCCTGTAGATTACGGGCGCGGGAATAATAACCAAGACCTTCCCAGTGTTTTAATAAATATTCTTGTGGTGCCTCCGCAAGTAATTCTAATGTTGGGAAACTTTCTATAAAGCGATTGTAATAAGGAATAACCGTGTCGACCCGTGTTTGCTGTAGCATGACCTCAGATACCCAAATTTTATAAGGGTCCTTTGTATGTCTCCATGGTAAATCACGTTTCTCTACATTAAACCATTCGACTAATGATTGTCGAAATTCTGTTACATATGGATAATTCACAGTGACCTCCAGTGTTTTTACGATTTAAATTATGGTAAAAAGGGTATACAATTAAGAAAAGATTATTTAACTAACGACATAAATTGTTCTATCATGGATATTCTTTTTACTCGTTAATTAATACATGTATGCCATTGTACTCTATTTACACGCATACTAGGAGTGGATATTTTTGGATTCAGGTACACATTTCGTTATGGGTATAGCCCTCGGTGGTCTTGCTTTAGCTGATCCCGTGGTAGCAAATCATTCAATGACATTTACTGCAGTAATGGCAGGCACGATTATTGGCTCACAGGCACCTGATGTCGATACTGTTTTAAAGCTGCGCAATAATGCAATTTACATTCGGCATCACCGAGGAATTACACATTCGCTCCCAGCAGTAGCTCTCTGGCCTATCTTAATTACAGCGGTTTTATCATTCATTATTCAAGACGCAAATGTGTTTCATTTATGGCTCTGGACATTTTTAGCTGTAGCCCTTCATGTCTTTGTTGATATTTTCAATGCATATGGCACACAAGCCATTCGCCCATTCTCCAGGAAATGGGTAGCTTTAGGTGTAATCAATACCTTTGATCCTATTATTTTTTCTCTTCATTGCATCGGCATTTTATTATGGGCTTTCGGTGCAAATCCTGTTTGGACATTTAGCATCATGTATCTCATTATTATCATGTATTATATATTACGATTTGCAGTCCAAAAATCCGTTAAAAAGGCTGTACATCATACTATTCAAGATGAGGAATATGTTATTGTAGCACCAACAATGCGATTCTTTCACTGGCGTATTGCAGCAAAGTCAAAAACACATTATTACGTTGGCCGTGCCTATGGGCGAACAGTTAATATTTATGATAAATTTGAAATAAAGCCTTTACCGAAAACGCCTCTTATAGAAAAAGCCATGAAAGACCGTAATCTCGATGCATTCGTGTCATTCTCGCCGTTGTATCGCTGGGAAATTTCTGAGCTAGAAAATGGCTTAACAGAAGTGAGGTTAATTGACCTTCGCTATCGCAGTGATAATCGCTATCCTTTTGTAGCTGTCGCTCATTTAGATGATGAGAATGAGATAATTACCTCCTATACAGGCTGGATTTTTACTGAAGATAAACTTCAAAAAAAATTACAGATTGGCGCAAGTAATTAAACCGTAAACCCTGACCAGAGATTGGTCAGGGTTTTCATTATTGCATCATATCATCACTAGCATCCAATAAATGAGCGTATTTTGGATTGCGACCCGCAAAGCTATGTAGCTTATCACCGTAGCTTGTAATTAATTGACGTACCAAATTTTCCGTATAATCAGCCCCACGATAATCGTAGCCAGCCTTTGCTGAAGTTGATTCAAAATCACTCCATAAAAGCTCAACCCAAACACGTGCACGCCCTACCGACATTTGTGGATTTTTTTCAAGTAACTCCCTAGTCAATTTTTCAATCTTTTCTTCCACTTATTTTCCCACCTTTACAGGAGATAGCATCGAAACTGGCAAGGCTTCTTGATATTTGTCACCGCCTAATCGATGTCCCCAAGCAAAGCGACCCTTTAAATAATCCACTTTGAAAAATTCATTATCAGAGCCATCTATACGATACATTTCACCAGGTACAATCGTATCTAAATCCACTAAATAAGCAGCCGCCATTAAAGCTTTTCGTTCATATACGGCAAACTCATTAATAATTCCTAGCTGTTCAGCTTTACGTGCTTTTTCCTTTAGCATCGCAATTTCCTCGCGTAATTCATGCTCTGACATGACCGCGTAGTTTTTTTCATTCATTCCTCATTCTCCTTTTCTTCTATAAAACGGTCTATAGCTTCAATAGGAAAGCCCTTTTGATAGAGTGCCTGTTTTATCTTCATTTTTCGCTCATACCCAGTATACTTTGATGCGTACTTTTTCCAAACCTTTTCGCCTTGAACATCAAGCAATTGCTGCCACTCATCTTCCTCTTGTTCAATAACAATTTGACTTAGCACCTCATCTACAACTGTAAAAGAATAACCTTTACGCATTAGAAAATCCTGAATTTTAGCTTTGATTTGAGTTGGCGTTTTCTTTTTCTCGGATCGAACAACCTTTTCAGCCAACTGTATCGCGAGTTTGACCTGTTCCTCATGACTAAAGGTAGCTAGTACCTCATCCTGTAAGTCCTTATCAATTCCTTTTTTTATAAGATCTTGTCTAATTGCCTTAGGTCCCTTTTTCATCGTAGCTTTTTTCGTATCGAGTAAAGCCTTAGAGTATGTTTCATCATTTAAAAAGCCATATGATTTCAGTTTTTGTATAGCTTCTAAAATTACCGCTTCTCCAAACTCTAATGTCAGAAGCTTTTTCTTAACTTCATGCTCACTTCGCATTTGATAAGATAAAAAATTTAATGCTTTATTAAAAGCCTTACGAATTTCATCCTCATAGGCAATTTCTTGAATATCAAATTCTTCTAGCACTTTGCCCTTTGTTAAACCAAATTGAATGAGAATAGCCTCGTCTACAGGAAAGGCATATTCCTCGTTCAAATATATATTATAACGTTCTGGATTGTTTTTTTGGCGTGCAATTTTTGTAATAATACGCATATGAAACACCTCACTATTTACAATTATAACATTATTCAAAGTACTGCATTTTTACGGTATTATGCCTTTATCGAATAGTCTAATCCAATTAGATGGTAAACTAGATACTATACTTTAATAAGGAGGGGGCTCATATGAAAATCGTTATTGCAGGTGGTACCGGCTTTGTAGGAAAAGAGCTAACGAGACTGTTACAAGAAAATGGTCATGAAATCATTATTTTAACTCGAAACAAAACCGTGCAAGAAAAAGATATTCAATATGTACAATGGCTTCAACAGGGTACACGGCCTGAGCAGTTGTTAGACACAGTGGATGCATTTGTTAATTTAGCAGGAATATCTTTAAATAATGGACGTTGGACAAAAAAACAGAAAAAAGCCATTTATACAAGTCGTATGGATGCAACACTTGAAATCGTAAGAATTATGGAGCATCTTTCCGCAAAGCCAAAAGTATTAATTAATGCGAGTGCAGTTGGGATTTATCCAACCTCTACAACAGCAACCTATACAGAAGATTCCATGGACTATGCAACTGATTTTTTAGGTACGACCGTACAAGATTGGGAAAGACAGGCTAAACGTGCAGAAAAATTAGGTGTACGAGTTGCGCTTGCTCGATTTGGTGTAATTTTAGGGCGTGATCAAGGTGCTCTCCCCTCAATGCTACTACCATATAAAATGCATATTGGAGGCACTATAGGTTCTGGTGAGCAATGGCTTTCATGGGTTCATGTGGAGGATGTAGCCCGTGCTATTTATTTCGCGATTACAAATGAAAACATTAAAGGTCCCTTTAATGTCACTGCCCCCCATGCAGTGCGTATGAAAGATTTCGGAAAAACAATTGCCATGATAATTGGAAGAAGTCATTGGATGCCTGTGCCTAGCATCGCGATGCGTTTAGCACTTGGAGAACAAAGTGTGCTTGTATTAGAAGGACAACACGTATTGCCTACTGTATTAGAAAAACAACATTTTACCTTTCATTTTCCACATTTAAAAGAAGCACTTTATGATTTGCACTAGGATAAATTTTAAAAAACAACGCATTCTAATGAAAAAGAAAGGATGCGTTTTTTTATGTGGAAACAACATATAGTTGGAGCAGTGATTGCTACTTTTATTATTGCCGCAGCAGTAAGCTTTAATCCGTATTTTGCTTCTGGCTCTGATGAACATAATTGGGGCTTTAAAAGGGCAAAAAATGGAGAACAGGCTGAGGCTGGTGCACAGCTTGATCAGCTTCTTGATAAATATGGTGCTATTTATAAAGGTAAGCCCGATAAAAAGGTTGCTTATTTAACCTTTGATAATGGATATGAGAATGGATTTACAGAAAGTATTTTGGATACTTTGAAGAAAGAAAATGCACCAGCTACCTTCTTTTTAACTGGTCATTATCTAGAAAGTGCCCCCGATTTAGTGAAACGTATGGTTAAAGATGGGCATACCATTGGCAATCATTCATATGGACACCCCAATATGGCAAGAATAACACCAGAAGCTATGCGTTCGGAATGGAAAAAACTTGACGATAAGCTCCGTGAACTAACTGGTATTGAACGTACAACCTACGCTCGTCCCCCTGAAGGTACATTTAATGCAAAATTATTAGAGGTAGGGAATGCTGAGGGCTATCGCCATATTTTTTGGTCAGTTGCCTTTAAGGATTGGATGAGAGATGAACGCCGTGGTGCAGATTATGCGTATAATGCTTTAATGGAACAGCTACACCCGGGCGCTGTCATATTAATGCATACTGTGGCACAGGATAATGCAGAAGCGCTTCCTATGTTTATTGCCGAAGCGAAAAAACAAGGGTATACATTTTTATCACTGGACGATTTAGTTTTAGAATATGAAGATTTCCCTGTTGCTTTGCAATCGTCCACTCCTTAGTTATAATGAGTAGATATTAAACGAACAGGGACGTGGAATGCTTGACACAGCAAACAACAATGGAAGTGGGACAAAAATTCCCTTTAACAATAAAAAGACTCGGCATTAATGGCGAAGGTGTAGGCTTTTATAAGCGCAATGTCGTCTTCGTAAAGGGTGCTATACCTGGTGAAGAAATTACTGCACAGGTAACAAAAACTCAGCGAAACTTTGCCGAAGCAGAAATATTAACGATTCGCAAAGCTTCAAAATACCGCCAGGAGGCACCTTGTCCAGTTTACAATGAATGTGGCGGCTGTCAGCTTCAACATATGACATATGACAAGCAGTTAATGGAAAAGCGTGATATTGTTATTCAAGCCTTAGAGCGTTATGCAAAACCATTAGCTGCAACTGTTGAAGTCCGAAAAACACTTGGAATGGATAATCCTTGGCATTACCGAAATAAAAGTCAATTCCAAGTACGAAAAGAAGGCAAACGTGTCTATGCAGGCCTATTTGCTGAAGGGAGCAACAAGCTACTCAATATTAATGATTGCCTTGTGCAGCACCCGATTACGTCTAAAATAACTGTTGCTACTCGTAAGATTTTACAAAAGCTGAATATTACCGTTTATGATGGTCGTACGCTTGATGGTTTAGTGCGTACGATTGTTGTACGTACAGGAATTCGCACTGGAGAAACGCAGGTTGTACTCGTTACAACGCGTAAAGAAATTCCACATTTAGCTGAGCTTATTTCGCGCATTAAAAAAATCGATCCAAGTATTGTGTCCATTGCACAAAATATTAATCGTGAGAAAACATCACTTATTTTCGGTGATGAAACGATTGTTCTTGATGGTAAGGAAACAATCCATGAGGAGCTTGGTGAGTTAGCCTTCGACTTATCTGCACGTGCCTTTTTCCAGTTGAATCCAACACAGACTGTTCATCTATACGATGAAATCAAAAAGGCCGCTGCATTAACTGGCAAAGAAACAGTGGTAGATGCTTACTGTGGCGTTGGGACAATCGGTTTATGGCTAGCAGACAAAGCTAAAGAAGTTCGTGGAATGGATGTTATTCCTGAAAGTATTCAGGACGCACGTAAAAATGCACGTAACCACGGCTTCAAGCATACAAAATATGCAGTCGGCACAGCAGAAAGCGTCTTAGCAAAATGGCGTAAGGAAGGCTTTACACCAGATGTAATTACAGTAGATCCACCCCGCACAGGTCTGGCACCGGAATTTATCCGTACTGTATTGAAATTAAAACCAAAACGCTTTATCTATACATCGTGCAATCCATCAACTTTGGCGAAGGATTTAAACGACTTATCGAAGTTTTATGATGTTAAGTATATTCAGCCTGTAGATATGTTTGCACAAACGGCACAAGTGGAGTGCGTCTCGCAACTAGTATTAAAAAAAGGGCTTTAGCCCTTTAAAAGAAGGCAACTACCCTAACAGGTCGTTGTCTTCTTTCTTAATTTGCAATGGATTTTCAAAATTATAATGAATTCGCAATTCACCATTCTGATTCCAAGAAATTTTTCCGACTAATGCATTAATCATATGTTTGTTCAATTCTTCAACGAACAGGAATTTTTCAAGTTTCTTTTTTAAAGCTAAACTATAACTTTCATTCGAGTTATTCTCTAAACTTTTGCCTAGTTCTGATTTGGTCATCATAATTTCTTCTAGTTCCTTACTGACAATATCTCTAAGCTTCTTTAACTCTTCCTTAGAAATGATCTTATCAGTGTACAGATCTAGATAGCTACGATTCCTCATTTCTAATTTCTCCATCTTGTTTTCCGCATTCTTTATCGCACTCTGAATTTGATGCTTATTTTCGTTCATCTTACTTTCAAATTCATTCATTAGGGAATCATCTCGAAAGAATTGAAATAAATCTTTTAAGTCATTTTGAATTACACTTTCTATTTCATTCAATCTAATAGGCATTTTATTTAAGCAATAACGTTCGCCGTGTCGAATATACCCCCCGCAACGATAATGCTTACTACTTGCTCTATACCAGAGCCCCTTTCCACAGTCTTCACAAAATATTAGGTTTGAAAAAAGATGGGTTGATGGCGCTGTTGCGATTTTAGTTCTCTTTTGTAACATCTTCTCTACCGCTTTAAATGTATCAAATGAAATAATGGGTTCGTGAGTACCTTCGCTGGTGATCCGCTCGTCTTCCTCAATTTCACGACGTTTGATTGTTCTAACAGAAATGGTTTCTTCACGGATTTGTACTAAATCGCCACAGTAATGCCTGTTTGTTAGAATATTTTTAATTGTAGAGGAATGCCAAATAGAAGATGCATTTTTTTTCTTAATTATTTGAGAAGGAGTTGGAATATGCTCATTAAATAGACCTTTCGCAATCGAATCCATTCCTTTACCCTCTAAATACTCTTTAAAAATACGCCGCACTACTTCGGGTGTTTCATCATTTTGAATAATAAGCTTTCCTTTTTCGTTTCTATACCCATAAGGGGGATTCGAACCTACATATAGACCTTGCTTTGCTTTAACTCGCTTTGCCTGTTTATTTCTTCTACTATTATTATTCGATTCCATCTCGTACAACCAAGCAAATAAACCGTAGTTTACATCATTCTTTTCTAAAGTATTAACTGAGTTATCTAGACAAACTAAATGAATATTGTGCAAATCAAAAATGTCCTTAAGATCGTATGACAAAGCACCATTTCGAGCTAATCTCGAGAGTTCTTTAACCAAAATAACATCAAACTTCTTTGCCTTTCCTTCTTCTATAAGTTTTCTTAGCCCTGGTCTATTATTTTTCGTTCCCGACTGTTTATCCTCATAAATCTGGACAATTTCCCAATTCCTCTGAGCTGCGTAATCCATAAAGATTTTAATTTGGTTATCTATAGATGTTTTTTGACCATCCATTTCTGTTGACACTCGAGCATAAATTGCACATCTCATATACACTCACCACCAATTTCAGTTTTGTAATGAGATGTTGGTGGGTTTACGGTTATAGTATTAACAATTTTTAGTGATTTTAAAGAGCAATGTTTATTTAATGCTGACAAAAATGTTCTTCCCTCTAATTCGCTACTTAATTTTACAAAGGGATTATATTTTCTGGATCCTCAAAAATTCAACCCTTTCAGAAAGAATCTTTAATTATTTCTCCATAAACGTATTTATGGTTTTAAATTTGGCTGTTTTCTTAAAGATTGTTGCTAGTTAAGTAACGGGACAGGATAATACAACAAGGAACGATTGAAATTCAATAAATATGGAGTTTTTGGGGACAATGATACTAAACAAATTTAAGGAGAATTAGAAATGAAAAAAATGCTTTTTAGCCTTATCTTCGTTTTAGTAACTCTTCCTTCACAAACACACTCTGAAAATAAAATTGAAGAGTTGCAGCCTTGTTCAGCAATACTTGAACCAACAAAAAACGCACCTAAAAATGCCAGAGGAGTAGCACTGATTTATAATATTGAAAGAAAGTTTAATGATGAGCGGACGAGTCTAAGTGTTCACGCACTTCATTTACCGAAACCTTCTAGTTTTGGGGATTATGATGGTTATGAAGTATTAGCATATATTCCGAAAGAAATAAGTTGGATTTTCTCGTTGTCCCCTTTAACTAACTACGGAGAAACTACTTGGGCTGGGAATTTGGATGAAGTTTCTCCTATAATGCGACCTACTCGTATCAAAGTTCGCACAGTCAATACAACGACAAAGAAAACGGGTCCTATTGTACTTGAAAAAATACTCAAACCTTGTTGAACTAACGTGTGCTTTAATTGAAGATCATTGAGTTGCATATGCAGCTCATTTTTTCTTTATTGAACTAACGAGGCAGTTTAGTTCAACAAGGAGTACCTTCAAAATTATGGGGATTTACAACGCTAAGTTAAGAAATGTGACCAAACGACGCTTTAGGAACCTTAAATACAATAAACACCATATCTGTTATTATTAAATTGATTCTTAATTAATGTTAAGTGGGGTGGAAATTTTGAAAAAGTATTTTTACATAAGCATTTTACTAGGAACATTTGCTTTATCAGGCTGTACTGATGATGCTGCTGATAACAAAGAAGTGACAGCAAAAGTAGAAACTAAAGTTAAATTTGAGGATGAATTTACAGACATTTGGAATAAAATCAATATTACACTAAATGAGAAATCTCCAAATAACTACTATTTCGAAAATATGGATTTGCACAATGGTGATATTTTCTTATTAGATGGCGAAGTTCAAGGATTGAAATTAAAAGAAGGAGATAATGTATTAGTAGATTTAACGATAATCCCTGATGGCTTAAGTCATACTGGAGTTGGATACATATTAAATGGGAAATATACAGAGATTTTTTCAGCCCCTGTTTCTGATAAACTGACAACTTCTTTTGATGTAAAGGTGGATGGGGATTATATAATTTGTATTATCGGTGGTAACGCAAACTTTATAACAATTACGGATGGTGTTATTTCAATTGATTAAATTTGAATAACATTTTCTTAAACTAAACCAGCTAATAGATTGTCAATAAAAATCTTTTAATTTAAAAAACACTTCATGCTATACTAAAAAGCG
>NZ_JBXUNW010000028.1:0-28564 GCF_057196045.1 Lysinibacillus sp. DFXJR4
TTTATGTATGGATAATATTGCAGAAAATTCAGTTTTTTTGAAGTATGTTGAATTATTTTAATGCGACGCTAGTGATACTATACCTAAATAAAAAATTAGGGTGATGAAATTGGATAAGGATAGAACGAATAGAATTGGTTAAAATAATTCAAATAATAAATAAAGGGTGAGTTATCTGAACAAGTTTCTTCTACTTTTTCTTATGTCTACTGTGATTTGTGGAGCAATTTATATTGAAAAGGTAAATGCCAATTCTCACTTCCAACCTCGAACTATTGAAGAAAGTTATCTTGAAATTGGATATAAATCAATCGGGGAAGCTTTAAGAGATTATGAACACCACTATAAAGAGGAATTACAGCTTCCATTAAGAGTTCCACCTGTTGTCTATACTCACGTATTTGCTCGAACTATTGAAGGAGACAAGGGTGATCTTTTTGAAATGGAGTTTATAAATGAGAAATCAAATAATAATAATTTCCTGATAAGTGTAGCACCAAAGGATAGTATTGAGATACTAGATAAAGAAGTTATAAACAAATTTAAACTTAAGAGTGGAAACACTGCATACTTGTTGAATAAAGGAATGGCAATTTTATTGATTTTTGAAAAAGATAACTTGCAATATAGGTTCAGTATAGATAAAAGAATCTCGGAAAAAATTACTCCTGAAATTTTAGTTCAGACAGCTAATTCTATTGATTATTGAATTAAGTCAAAAAATTCTCTTGTTTAACGAACGGGGTGCTTTTCTTGAAGATCATTGAGTTGCATATGCAGCTCTTTTTTTCTTTATTGAACTAACGGAGCAGTTTAGTGGAATAAACAGTCAGTTATAGAGAACACTTAATATGAGGTGTTTTCATATGAAAAAAGTTATTCTTATATTAATTATTGCCATTTCTTTTTTTGCTGTTTTAACAAAAACTAAGGCAATAATAAATGAATATGATGAAATTGCAAAGTCTGATAATGCGGATGTTACACTTTATGCTAAAAAGATAAATGGAGTATATATAGATTTTAAAATTGATTTTCAAGGTGGTGTCCTTACAAGACCTTATTGGATAAATATAACAAGTCCTACTTGGTCCCCTCAAATTATCTATGAGGACATCAATAAAGATGGAAAAAATGAGTTAATCATAATTTTGACCAAGGGTACTGGTACTGGAATATTAGAACAAGAAGTTCACGTTTTCCAAATCCAAAATCAAAGAATAAATAATGAGCTTGTTGAAGTACCAGTTGAAGTGCTTGTTGATGACCCAATTGCAATAGTGTTAAAAAATGTAAAGACCGAGTTATTACCTAACGAAGCAAATATTAGTATTGGCGAAAAGAAATATGCAATTGATACCAATCCTTTAAAAAATAAGCCTGAACATTTATTTCCTGATATATACTTTGGCAATCTTATCAACTTTGAAATAAACGACAATCAACTTATTGCAAAAATCGGAGGTCAAATTTCTCCAGCAGGTGGAAGTATAGGTGATATTCAAATTACGTATATGTTTAAGGATAAAATGTATCAAGCAAAATCAATTGAATTTAAACCAAATGAATAATGTATTGTTATACTAAACGAAAGCGATTGTTTTCTATAGAACAGTCGCTTTTTTACTAACGGAGTAGTTACTTGAAGAAGGATGGATAACACTTTTCTAATTCGCAAAAATTAAAAAAGAGGTGAATTTATCCTGAAAAAACTTTGTGTCATTTGAATCTTTTGCACAGCCTAAAAACTGTCCTGTATTAAGTGATTTAGAGAAAACATCGCTTAAGGATAAAAAAAATGTAATAGAAGCGTTAAATACTTTAATACCAGAAACTTATGGGATTGGAATAGATGACTTTCCTGATATGTATACTAAGTGGAATGTAGTAACTGCCAAACCTTTTCTCAATACAGTTGATAATAAAGAAGAAGAAGCGTATTTTGGAATGGCAAAAACCTTTTGTGGCAAAGAAATTGCTGAAAAGTCTTGGCTTGTACGTTTAGATTTCCCAAAAGCACCCGGAGCCGACTTAGCCCAGGGTCAAATATTTTTAGCTAAAAGTAAGGAAAAAGGATGGTTTGTTTGGTTTCAATACCATTAAACTGCTATTCCTTATTGAACTAACAGGGGCGTTTATCCAACAAGGATTTACGCTTTTTTGTTGAATTTTATTTACTAAAGAGGCGGTTTAGTTGAACTAGAATATTGTTTTACCTAAAGCAAATACTACCTTTTAAAAAGGTAGGTGATTAGATGAAAAAGATATCAGTAATATTTTTATTGTTATTAATTAGTTTAAGCACTGTTTCATTTGTAACTTGGAAAAAACCACAGATAGCAGAGAATGTCAGTGCCAAAGAAATACATTCCGATTTTTTTGATGTATTATTGGTGTTATTAGACCCATATGCAAGGAAAGTGATTAATAAGGAATATCCTAGTCGTAGTTATGCACTTTGGGATGCAGAAATATTAGAAATTAAACGACTAACTGGTGGATATTCTCAGTATGATTTTACTGTGAAAGTAAAATATGATACGTATACAGGTCCTTTTAATCCACCTGAAGGTCCTATTACATTAACCTTTCATGTAACAACAGAAGGGGTTTCAGTAGAAAAAATTCAAAAGTAAGTCCTTTTATTTTCAACTCTTTTGTCCATCTAACCTAAATATAAAACTATTGAACATTTTTGGGAATGTTGGGGTGCAGGAACGTATATTGGTAATCATCAAGGAATCCAAGTAGAAATATGTGTAAATAGTGATGGTGATTATGTAAAAGCTGTGCAAAATGCCGCTGCCCTTATCGCAAAAATTATAAAAGATGAAAATATAGCTATTGAAAATATTGTGCAGCATCATTATTTTAGCGGGAAAAATTGTCCTCGGAATATGCGGACTGGAAAAGTACCTTGGTCTCAATTTATAGAAATAATTAAAAAAACTAGTACTACACAAAATCCACCTGTTAAAACATTAAAATATCGCATTTTAACAGGAACCTATAATTCGTTTCAGGCAGCAGAAAGTGCAGCAAAGGTCATGACATTCACTTTTGGCTGGCTTGTCTACATTGAGCAGGATGGTCCAAAGTATCGTATTAAAACGGGAACTTTTACAGGATTGATTGCAGTAAAAAATGCAGAAAATAAAATAAAAACGGCAAAATTGGCGCAAGTTACGTATATAAAAGATGCCTAAGAAAGCAATTGAATTCTAATATTCTATGTGTATATAGTTGACTGCTTCTAAGAATCGAGTAAAATAGAAAAGCAGTACCATTATATACCTTTACTTAGCAGAGGAGAGAGGTGTCTAGGTAAAGCATCTACGACATCTTTCTCTATATGGTAATCAGAAGAAACGTTTATACATAATTGGCAGTAGCTGAAGATATAGGGGAATAGTTAAGAACTGTCACGAATTTTGACTGTCTTTTTCTTTTCGTCTTCTCTATAACCTGTTAAGATGGTAATAGTGTGACAACAAGTTAGTGTATATGAGAGTGGTGACAATCAAGATGGATGAACAGAAAAAAGATAGTATAGAACAGCAGCAAGAGCAAACTCAGGACGAGGTAAAACCTGCAGGGCGATTTATACAATTAAAACCGTTTAGATTTATCATGCTGATGTTCTTTACAATCCTTATTACTGCGGGCTTAACTATTTTTGCGTTAACGTTCGGCGAGAAGAAAGTAGTGGAAGTAAAAGTACCGATTGAACGTGCGGAATTTTCAAAGTTATATGAGGCCTTTGATTTACTTAAAAAAAATTATTATAAAGATATTGATGATGAAAAAGTAGTCAATGGTGCTATTAACGGCATGTTTGATGCGTTGGATGATCCGTATTCTGATTTTATGGTGAAAGAAGAAGCAGACCAATTTAATTCTGGATTATCTTCTAGCTTCCAAGGGATTGGTGCGGAAATTCAAGAGCGTAATGGTTTTATTACAGTTGTGTCACCTATCAAAAATTCTCCAGCTGAAAAGGCAGGATTATTACCAAAAGATATAATTTTAACGGTAGATGGGAAAAGCATTCAAGGATTTAGTGCTTCAGAGGCTGTAGCCCTAATTCGTGGTGAAAAAGGGACACCTGTGAAAATAACCGTAAAACGTGGCGACAAAACAGAGCCTATTAAAATGACAATTATACGCGATGATATTCCAGTTGAAACCGTATATGGTGAGATGCTTGATGGTAATATTGCACATATCCAAATAACTTCATTTAGTCAAAACACGGCTAAAGAGCTTGAAAAAATGCTTGTAGAGTATAAAGGAAAAGGCATGAAGGGGATTGTCTTAGATTTACGTCAAAACCCAGGTGGTTATCTAGAGGCCGCAATAGAAATTTCTAATTTATTTGTGCCGGAGGGTAAACCAATCGTTCAAGTACAACAAAAAGATGAGGAGCCAAAAATCACAAATGCTATTGCAGGGGAGAAATACAATCTACCTGTAACTGTTCTTGTCGATAGTGGCAGTGCATCAGCATCTGAAATATTAGCAGGTGCTTTAAAGGAATCTGTTGGTGCTAAAGTTGTTGGGGAGACATCGTTTGGTAAGGGGACTGTACAAAATGTTACACCACTAAAAGATGGTTCAAATCTTAAATTTACAACAGGCAAATGGTTAACACCAAACGGTAACTGGATTAATGAAAAAGGGATTGAACCAGATGTCAAAGTACCGTATCCGTCCTATGCATCATTACCATATCTTGATCCAGCTCTTGAGATGAAAGAGGGCTTACAGTCTGACTCTGTAAAAGCGGCAGAAGAGATGCTAGAGGTTCTTGGATATGAGCCTGGTAAAGTAGATGGTAGTTTCGATCAGTATACAGAACGTGCAGTGAAAAAACTGCAAGAAACAAGCGGACTGGAAGAAACGGGCATTTTAACTGGGGATACGACGTATGCTTTAATGGATGCATTACGTGCAAAAATAAAAGCAGATGATCCACAATTATTAAAAGCAAAAGAACTACTTACTGGAACACCAGCCAAAAATGAGGAAACTACAAACTAAAGAAGTAGCTGTCGCAGCAATCGTTATAAACGATCTGTGCGACAGCTTTTTTTATGGGAGGTAAAAATTGTGAAGGATGTTTATTTATTTAGTGGTTTTTTAGGTAGTGGAAAAACTTCCATGCTAACAGATGTAATACGACAATTGAAGGAAAAACACTTAAAGCCAGCAGTTATAATGAATGAGCTCGGGAAGCTACCTTTTGATTCACAGGCTGTTGAGAAGGATATTCCGTTGAAAGAGATGCTAGAGGGCTGTATCTGCTGTTCTGGTGCAGAAAAAACAGAGGCACAAATTCAATCACTATTAATGGATAACAAGTTTGATGTACTAATTATTGAAACAACAGGTGCTGCACATCCTGTAGAAGCATTAGATGCCGTCTATTCGCCATTATTTGCTGAAAAATTGAATGTGAAGGGAATTGTCACTGTAGCCGATTCAAAGCTTTGGTTGAATCGTGAGACGTTAACACCACAAGTTCGCTCTTTATTTATGGAGCAAATCCGTCATGCCCATCTTTTATTAGCCAACAAAACGGATTTATTAACAGAGGAGGAGCAGGCTCGTGTAGTTTATGAGCTACAGGGCTATAATCCTCATGCTTTTATTTTACAAACAACAAATGGCCGTGTACCGTTACGTCTCTTAGAAGATTTAAAGGCAACTGCACAAGTGGACAAAAGTGATATCTTAAAATCACCGATTGCAGCTATGCATCTGGGATCACGATTAATTGAATTTAAGGACATAGACTTCACGCAACAGCAATTTGAGAATTGGGTTCGTTCATTGCCTGACACGATCTATCGTATGAAAGGGTATGTACCAATTGAAGGTGTAAGAAATCCTATGTTATTTCAATATGCATATGGGATGGTCCAATGGCTCCCTGAATACGTAAAAATGCCAGCGAAATTAGTTATCATTGGTGAAAATGTAGGGGATGTAAACGTTATTGGTATTCAGTAAACAAGTAATCATGACGCCCCAGCATCTTTGCGTCTTGATTTTTTAAGCCTATTAGAAGCTCCTCTTCAAAATCTTAGTTAGAGTACGAACGCCCACTGAATCTAAATAAAAAATCATATCTGTGCTTCCTACTAAAATAGATGTTGTAATTGTCTTTTTTAGTAAGAATGGCAGATTTTTTTGTCATCAGATAACTGTAGCGCCTCTACCTTCATCGATAAAAGGGAATATTTTGATAAAATTATTAGTAGGTTTTGGAGTTATGTTATTAAAATATTGAAACTATTCACTAGCTTTTGAAGGGTGTCAACCCTATTTAAAACGTAAGTATTTCATAGACTGGTGGAACTTGCTAAAAATTATAGCAAAAAAACCCCTATTTTATACGGATTCATATCTCTGATGGTGATGTTAACAGATGCTGGTAAAAATTTTTTTGAAATCCTCCCTTACGATTAGTGACAGAGAAGGAGGAATTGCAAAATGAAAAAATCACTAACTGCAATTTTTGCAACATTTTTAGTAGCAGCTCCAATTCAAATCGCTTCGGCTGCAGCAAATACTACAGAGGAGAACGCAGTACAACAAAATTCTAATTGTCAAAATGTTTATCACTATAATTGGTCAAATCAAAATCAATGGTCAAATCATAAATGGCAAATAAAATTACCACAACAATCAGCTCCATCAAAAGAAAAACCAACGAATAACGAAACATCAAAGAATAACAATAACAATACACAAGCAACAAACAATGATACACAAACAACGACTAACAATACGCAAACAACACAAAAAGACAATACAACAACTGCACCAACTCAATCTACACCAACAACAACTACTTCAAATGTTAGTGCTTTTGAGCAAGAGGTTGTAAAATTAACAAATGCTGAGCGTACGAAGGCTGGATTAGCGCCATTACAAACGGATGATAAATTAATGGCAGCTGCACGTGAAAAATCACAAGATATGCAAACTAAAAATTATTTTTCACATACAAGCCCAACATTTGGTTCACCATTTGATCGTATGAAAGCATTAGGTATTAGTTATAAGAGTGCAGGGGAAAATATTGCACAAGGTCAACGTTCACCTCAAGAAGTCGTACAAGCTTGGATGGATTCACCAGGTCACCGTGCGAATATCTTAAACGGTAGCTTTACACATATTGGTGTTGGCTACGTGAAAACAGGTAACTACTGGACACAACAATTTATTCAAAAATAATATTTACAGTTAAATAGCTTCATAGAAAGATGTCCTATAAGACGGAAATGGCTTATAGGACATCTTTTTTTATATTGATCTATTAATTTGTTAGATTTGAAAAACATAAAAAGTCAATTTGCAAAAGGGTCCGTTTCCTATATTTAAAGCAAGTTCTTTTTTTATCTGGCAGTGTTTTTATCACTCGATAACTAATCACTCAATATGGCAACCGCTCGTACAGGGGCACCATCAGCATTTTTAAATTTAATGGGCAGAGCACAGAATGTGAATAGTCCATCACCAATTTCACCAAGTCTCGTTAAATTTTCAACAATAATAAAATCGTTGTCAGCTAAAACCTTTTTATGAATTGTTAATTTAGCATCTGACATCGAGTCAATGCTAATTACGTCAAGTCCAACACCTTTTTTCTTGCTTTGTATTAAGTAATCTGCGACTTCTTCTGTCAAATATGGATAGTTTCCGAAATAAGTAGGTGTGCCCCAGTATTGGTCCCATCCAGTAAAAAATAATAAAAAATCCGCTTGATCAGCCTTCTCTTTTACCGCATTAATTTGATTCATCGAAATTTCTTTTCCTTGCTGTAAGTCGCTACAATCAATAACTAACGCAGAACCTATAAATTGTTCGACTGGTAGGTTATCGAGTGTAGTTCTATCTGCAAATATATGATTCGGTGCATCCATGTGCGTGCCTGTATGAGAAGCCATAGTCAGGGAGGTCTCTTTAAATCCGTCACTTTCGTGATTGCAAATGATTTTTAATGAAGGCTGATCTGTACCAGGATAGACTGGCATATTTTCAGTTATCGTATGCGTTAAATCAATTATTTTCATAGTAAAACCTTTCTATCTTTTTTAATGCTATTGTACCATTAAAAGCTGACATAACTAAATGTCTGTCCGAGTATATTTCATCTTTTTATCAAATTCATTAAAGATGATTTTAGCTGTGTTTATTTTAATGTAAGTATTAATATAGCCTATTTCAATTTGGAAAAGCTGAAAAATTAAAAGCTTCATCTATATCTTTTCATCTGCATATAGTAAAATAAAAGACTGTAAACAATAAGTAGTGATGCTACTATGGCTTTTAAGGAATAGGAGAATTTAAGTGAAACAACAAACAATCATTTTAACCGGTGGAGGGACAGCTGGTCATGTATCACTCAATCAGGCGATACTCCCTTCTTTACAAGAACTAGGTTATGATGTCCACTATATTGGCTCAGAGCAGGGCATTGAAAAGGAATTAATAGGCGAAGCATTTCCTAGCATTTCGTTTTACGGAATTTCAAGTGGGAAATTGCGTCGTTATTTTTCAATGAAGAATTTTACAGACCCGTTTAAAGTGCTTGCTGGGATAATGCAGGCTTTTCGTATTATCAAAAAAGTGAAACCGCAAGTGATCTTTTCAAAGGGTGGATTTGTTTCTGTCCCCGTAGTGATGGCGGCGAAACTTGCTGGCGTTCCAGTGGTTATTCATGAGTCGGATGTGACACCAGGGTTGGCCAATAAAATTGCCTTGCCATTTGCCTCTCATATCTTTACTATTTTTGAAGAGACTTTACAGCATCTGCCAAAGGAAAAGGCGACTTGTACTGGTTCTATCATTCGCCAAGAGCTATTTAAGGGGGAGCGGGCAAAGGGATTATCATTTTGCGGCTTTACTACATTAAAACCCGTTTTACTTGTGATGGGGGGAAGCTTAGGTTCGGTTGTCTTAAATGATGCATTGCGTCAAAATTTACCAGAGCTTGTCAAGCAATTTCAAATTATTCATTTGTGCGGTAAGGGCAATTTTGACGAGACATTAGCGTCTATGCCAGGATATAAGCAATTTGAATATGTAACAACAGAATTACCAGATTTATTACATGCAGCAGACTTTATCGTCTCACGTGCAGGTTCCAATTCTATTTTCGAATTTTTAGCACTTCATAAGCCGATGTTATTGGTACCGTTATCTGCGCAAAAGAGCCGTGGTGATCAAATTTTAAATGCGAATTTATTTAAAAGACAAGGCTATGCAGAGGTTTTAGAAGAGGAAGAACTGACAAAGGAATCCTTTAAAAAATCAGTGCATGATTTGACTGAGCGTAAAGAGGACATGGTAGCAACTATGAAAAAAACACAAAGACCAAAAACGCCAAAAGAAATGGCAGAATTAATTTTGCACTATAAAAAGTAGCCGTTAGGTTATGAATTGATAGAACCAACATAACTTATGCAATAACCACTAAAAAAGCTATGTGCTAGTCAATATGACAGAACACATAGCTTATTTTGAAGAAATTATTTTTTAGTTACATTGCTTGTTCTTCGCCCTCTAGCATTTCGTTAGCTGTTGTCAAATAGAACAAGTCTTTCGGGATTTTATATAAATTAAATTGCGCTTCACCACTGTTAACCTGCGATAATAATGTAGGGTGGCATTCGTTTGCACTTACGACATAAGGTAACTTTAAAGCTGCACGTTGTGATTTTTTATTTTCAACACGTATACGGAGAAACACCGTATGAAAATTATAGTCGTAAAATAATTCGTTTAAAAATAGCATCTTTGCTTTTTGATTATAACCTTTGCCTTGATAAGGAAGTCCAATCCACGTTCCTAAAAAGCCTGCACCTTCCTCAACATCATGAATGCTGATGGTGCCGATTGGTTGACCCCAATCATCAGTAATGGTCCTAGAAATAGCGAGTCCCTTCGCTTCTTCTTCAATCAGTTGTTTTGTCATAAACCAATATTCATCAGCAGATGTGGCTTTTTGACGAACAAATGGGAAAACAGAAGGGTGTGATAATAGCTCATAAAGCTCTGTACATTCATGTAGGTCTCGATGTTTAAGCATACGAAACGCCTCCTTTACTAGGGTAGTTAAAACAATTCCGTTGAAACATAAAGAAGAAAACTAAAATTCGTACTGGAATTAAAACCCAAAGAACTAGACGTTATAACTATGATAACCATAATTTCCCGCTGTCTTACTGATTTTCGACCATACCGAAAAAAGGCTAGTTTTTTTAATATAATATAACAATTCTACTGTTTAATGCAATCATTTTACTCGCTAAAACAAAAATTAAGTTTAATAGTCAGTCAATTCTGAAAAGTAAATTATGTTATAAATACTTAATTTTGTATGAAAATTATTTAGGAATATTAAGTCTATCATCTCAATTTTTACTAAGCTACAATAGTCATTCTATTTCTTTTGTATTATTTAATTTCTTGAAAAGAGGTAAACTATCAAAAAATACCCTAAAAAGGATATAATATCTGTAATTCAAAAGAAGTATTTCTTTTAAAATATGTTATAATAGTATTATTGATTTTTTTGTATAAATAAACATTAATATAATAATTCTTTTACAACTTCAACGACTTATGGGGGTGACAGCATGGAGTATCTTTTAAGCGAAGAATTATTTAATGAATTATTTATTGGCAAGGATTTTGTCTTTCTAATGAAAAAGGTAGGAGACGATTATCAATATATTCGCTTAAATCAAGCAGCTCAAGCTTTATTATCAGATAAGGCAATTGGGAAAATGCTTTCTACCATTACCTCAAGTCACAATTTTTCAATTATTCAGGAATTTTATCATCAAGCCATTATGAAGCATGCTCAAATCGATTATGTGGATTATGCTTATTATAAATCGGAGATTCGAAAATATGAGACATCTGTTCGTCCGCTTACATACAAGGGCGACGACTATATTTTAGCCATTACAAAAGAGATTCTCTATGACCGTAATATTGACGATAAGTTTTTATTTATGCGCTCAATGTTTGACCATGCCTTTTTCTCAACTGTCATACTATCTGCAGAAGGGGCAGTTTATGAAGTAAACCCGAGCTTTATGGAAGACTTTGGATTAGATAACGATGCCGTAAAAAGGAAATTGTTTGTTGATTTACCAATTGTTCCTAATGATGAGAGAGAAAACATTCAAACTTTTCTACAAAGAGCAGCAATGGGCGAAAATATTGGGGAGAAACTTATCAAGCTCCATACATTGGATAAAAAAGAGCGCTTCTATTTAATGTCACTTTCTCCTGTTATGCAAGGAGATAATTCATTTGCGATTTTTCTTATTATGCAGGATTTCACACAATTTACTGAGCAAAAAGCAGAATTACGTTTAAAATCGCATGGCTTAGAAGTTTTTAAGGCTGCGTTAAACTCTGCGACGGCCATTGCTATATGGGATGTTGATGGCATAATAATTGAAGTAAATGATCTATTTTTAAATGCGTCAGGCTATACGGCGGAGGAGCTTATAGGTAAACCTTATACATTAATCGAACCTAGTTACCATACAGAGGATTTAATGCACTTAATTAATGAAACGCTTGAGGCGGGGGACATCTGGCGAGGAGAACTGTGCTACCGTACAAAATATCATGCAGATTATTGGGTAGAAGCAGCAATTGTTCCGTTAAAAAATGAAGTTGGCAGGACAGAACAATATTTATCCATTAACTATGATATTACGGACAAGAAAAGAATGTTAACGGAATTAAAAAATATTGAACGCACATTTCGTCTAATAACTGAAAATACAAATGACTTGATTGTTATAACTAACGAGGATGGTATTATTATTTATGCTTCACCGTCCTATAGGGTTTTCTTAGGCTATGAAAATGTAGATTTACAGGGTCAGTTTTACAGTGATATTGTCGATGAGGAAAGTAAAATGGCTTGGCAAACATTCTTAAATAATTATTCTGGACTAACAGATACACAATTTGAGCTTTTACTCAAGGCCAAGGATGGTACACCTGTTTGGACAGAAGGAAACGTAACCGTTGTACATGATCCTGAACGAGAAAAAGTTTCCCAAATTATGATGGTATCTCGTGAAATTACGCATCGAAAAGAGCGGGAGAACGATTTATTATATTTAGCCTATCATGATACGTTAACACAGCTACCCAACCGACGTTATTTATTAAAAGAGTTTCCAAAGCTACTGGCAGAAGCACAAGAGACGACTAATTGTTTGGCGATGCTTTATATTGATGGAGATGACTTTAAGGATGTAAATGATCATTATGGTCATGATACCGGCGATGACTTTATCCGAAAGTTTGGGCAAGTTTTAGTCAACTCTGTTAGAAGCCATGATTTAGTGATTCGTATTGGTGGCGATGAATTTATTGTCATTCTTACAGGGTTAACTAGGGATAATGAAAAGCGAAAAGCACAAATGATGCATATTATTCAGCGCATCCGAGAAGAACTAAAAAAAGGTTGGATTATTGAAAATAATTATTTTGCCCCGACTGCTTCGATCGGTGTTGCGTATTATCCTGATCATGGAAAAAATTTAGATGAATTACTGGATTTAGCGGATCAGGCGCTCTATAAAGCGAAAGAATTTGGAAAAAATAAACTTTATATTACAGAAGCACATTAAATAAAGTCTGTACAAACAAGTATTTGCTTGTGGTACAGACTTTTTATTTGATGTTATGCTATAACATGATAAGGAAGAATTCCTTATCACCATATTAGAATAGAAGGTGGAAAAATGCCTAAAAAGATACTTTTAGTGGAAGATGAAAAACATATCGCTCGCTTTGTAGAGCTAGAGTTAAAGCATGAGGGCTATGATGTGTTGGTCACTTTTGATGGACGTGAAGGGTTAGCTCTTGCTTCATCTGAGGATGTTGATGTTCTTTTATTAGATGTCATGCTTCCAGGCATAAATGGTATTGAAATTTGTCGGCGCATACGAACGCAGTCAAATGTACCAATTATTTTGCTAACGGCACGTGACGCTGTGATGGATCGTGTAGCAGGTTTAGATGCAGGAGCAGATGACTACATTGTTAAACCATTTGCTATTGAAGAATTACTAGCTAGAATTCGAACAATTTTGCGCCGTGTAACACCAGACGAGCAAAACGGAGAGGCACTACAATTTCGCGATATTGTCATTGATGTAGCAGCCTACGAAGTACTTGTACAAGGAAAAAGGCTTGATTTAACGAAAACAGAATATGATTTACTGAAATTATTAATGGAACATAAAAATAGAGTTTGTACGCGAGAGCTAATTTTAACTTCTGTTTGGGGTTATGAAACTGATATTGAAACAAATGTTGTAGATGTATACATACGGCATTTACGAACAAAACTACCAGGTGATATGAATGCCTATATTGAAACCGTTCGTGGGGTAGGGTATGTGATGCGAGAATGAAAAAATTGAGAGAGATATTTGTCAATCAATCATTGCAAAGAAAATGGATGTTTACGTCTAGTGCTGTTATTTTTTTTAGCTTTACAATTATTTGTATAGTCGTTTATATTTCATTGCATACATGGCTATTAAATGATGAGCAACTTAAAATTCAACGGACAAGCTATGATGTGGTGTCTTTTTTTGAATCACAAGGACCCAATCTGACCATTCAGCAAATTCAACAAAACATCGGGCTTTTAAATTCCAGTGATCAAACAGTAATATTGTTTAATTTAGATAAAATAGAGGTTTTACGTATTGTTAATACTTCAGGGGTTAATAATCCTTCACAGACTGCTCCTCTTACGCAAATGGGGGAAATTGTTGAAATGACAATTGATAAAAAGGATGTTTATGTTATTAATAAACCGATTCAGCTCGGTTTCTTTCGTGGATACATTCAGGTGATTCATCCATTATCAGGATTCCAGTCGTTGATGCATTATTTATTGACTGCCATGCTAATAGCAGGCTTAGGAGCTTTAGTATTATCGGCTTCAATTGGTTATTATCTAGCCAGTTATTTGATGAAGCCCCTACATGCTTTACGTTCATCCATGAAAAACGTAATGGATAAAGGATTTAATGAACCAATTCAATTAACATACACGTCTCATGATGAGATAGGTGATCTTTTAAAAATGTATAATGCGATGATGAATGAACTGCAAATTTCGTTTACTCAGCAGCAACAATTTGTTGCAGATGCTTCCCATGAGCTCCGTACGCCTATTCAGGCTATCGAAGGACATCTCTCCCTGCTGAAAAGGTGGGGGAAGGATGATCCGGAAATCTTAAAGGAATCGATTGATACTTCACTAACCGAAATTGCACGGATTCGTAAAATGATTGAAGAATTACTAGAACTTGCACGTCGTGAAGAAAAGGATAATATGAGCAAGGCTGACGCAGTAGCTGTTATTGAAGTTGTTATAGGAGAAATGGAGCGTCTTCATCCAGAAGCTCGAATAACGTTGTCTAAAAATGGAGAAATAGGTCTATTATTTATAACAGAAAATGCACTAAGTCAAATAGTTCGTAATTTAGTTGAGAACGCCATTCGCTATTGTGAAAAAATTCCGGAGATTCAAATTACATTATCAGTCGCTGGAAATGAGGCGCTTTTAAAAATAGAAGATAATGGAATTGGTATAGCGCAAGAAAATATACCATTCATTTTTGATCGATTTTATCGGATTGATGAGGCTAGAAATCGTCAAAAAGGCGGTACAGGCTTAGGACTTAGTATCACAAAAATGTTGCTTGAAAAATATAATGGTTCTGTGGAAGTCAAGAGTGAGATAAATATTGGAACCGTTTTCTTCATTAAATTCCCGCTAAAATATTAAGAAAAATTCACGCTTTATTAAATTATTTTAGCCTTTGCGAAAAAAATTGCTTAATTTCCTAAAAAGAGTTGTATTTTTTGTGAAGAGTAGTAAGATTGAGATGGAAAAAACGTTCTTTAAAATATGGATAAGTTGTGTCAAACATCCTTTAAAAGAACAGAAAAATATTATATAATTAATTGTAATTTAATTAATGGAACTGCCGAAAGGCAAAATTTGGAGGTCATTTTTCATGTCGAACAACGTTACAACTGTAAGTTCTCCATGGTCAGCTTTCTCTGGTCCTAACCTAGGATATGTGATGGAGCAATACGACTTATTCTTACAGTCTCCTGAAGAAGTAGAACCGGAGTTAGTATTATTATTCCAACAATTTGGTGCACCAGTAGTAGTAGAAGGTGAAGTAGCGGTAGCTAATAGCACAGCGGCTCCTGCTGGCGATTACAAAAAAGTATTAGCAGCTGTGAGATTAGCAGATGCAATCCGTACGCAAGGTCATTTGGCGGCAGATATTTATCCTTTGAAAAACCGTGAACTACAAACAGCTCAAATTGAAGAAAGCGCGTTCAATCTAAGCGCTGCAGATTTAGCTGAAATTCCTGCAGCTATCTTCTTCAAAGATGTGCCAGCAAACGTGAAAAATGGTAAGGATGCAATTGATTACTTAAAATCTGTTTATACAGATAAAGTGGCATTTGAATATAATCACATCGCAGCAACAGAAGAACGTGATTGGATTCAAGCACAAATTGAAACAGGTTCATTTAAACAAGCATTATCTTCTGATGAGAAAAAAGCATTATTAGATCGCTTAACACGTGTTGAAAATTTTGAGAAGTTTATTCATAAAACTTTCGTTGGTCAAAAGCGTTTCTCAGGTGAAGGTTTAGATACACAAATCGTTTTATTTGATGAAATTTTAAAAACAGCAGAAGCAAATAATGTAGAAAAAGTGCGTATTGGTATGGCACACCGTGGCCGTTTAAATGTATTAACACATATTTTAAATAAACCATATGACATGATGTTCTCTGATTTTGCACATGTTTCCAATGAATTATTTTTACCAGAAGATGGTCGACTTGAAATCACTAAAGGTTGGACAGGTGATGTAAAATACCACATGGGTGCTTCTTACAATCGCGAATCTGGTATGAACGTTAAACTTGCTTACAACCCTTCACACTTAGAAGTAGGAAACCCAGTTGTTTTAGGTTCTACTCGTGCGGCTCAAGATGATACGTCTAAGCCAGGTCAAGCAATTTTTAACCGTACAAAAGGATTAGGTATTCTTGTACATGGTGATGCTGCATTCCCAGGTCAAGGGATTGTAACAGAAGTTCTTAACTTTGCGAAAACGGAAGGGTTCACAACTGGTGGTACAATTCACATCATTGCTAACAATATGATTGGATTTACAACTGAACAACAAGATTCTCGTTCATCTGTTTATTCTTCTGACCCAGCAAAAGGTTATGAAGTACCAGTTATCCATGTGAATGCAGATAGTCCTGAGGCTGTATCATTAGTTGGTCGTTTTGTAGCTAGCTACCGTCAAAAATTCGGTAAAGATATTATCGTTGACTTAATTGGTTACCGTCGTCACGGTCACAATGAAACAGATGATCCAACTGTAACAAACCCAGAAACATATAAATTAGTGGCTAAACATGAAACTGTTCGTGCTTTATATGGCGCACAATTAGTAGCAGAGGGTGTTGTTTCGGCAGATGATGTAGCGACATTAGATACAGCAATTTACGCAGAAATGCAAGCTTCTTATGATCATGTTAAAGAAATGGCTGCTAAAGATGAGCATAAACATTTAGAAATGCCTGAAGAATTAAAGGTAGAGTTCCCACAAATTGATACAGCAGTTGGTGCAGAGCGTCTAGAAAAAATAAATGAAGAGCTTTTAGTGTTTGAAGAAAAGTTCGAGCCACAGAAAAAACTTGGTAAGATTTTAGAGAAACGTCGTGAAGCATTTGCTTCTGCAAAAATTGATTGGGGTCATGCTGAAACTTTAGCCTATGCTACGATTATTCAAGATGGCACACCAGTTCGCTTTACAGGACAGGATGCACAGCGTGGTACGTTCTCGCAACGTCACTTAGTATTACATGATAAAAACAATGGTAATGTATTTACACCACTTCACCATATTTCTGGTGCAAATGCTTCATTTACAGTACACAACTCTCCACTGACAGAAGCTGGGGTAGTAGGCTTTGAATATGGGTATAATTTAGAAAATGGCCATGTACTATCAGTTTGGGAAGCTCAATTTGGTGACTTTGCTAATATGGCACAAGTTATGTTCGATAACTTTATTTCAGGTGCACGTGCTAAATGGGGTCAAAAATCCGGTTTAGTCATTCTATTACCTCATGGTTATGAAGGCCAAGGTCCAGAGCACTCTTCGAGCCGTATGGAACGTTATTTACAAATGTCAGCAGAAAATAACTGGTTCGTAGCAAACTGCTCAAATGCAGGTAACTACTACCACTTGTTACGTCGTCAAGCAGCGTTGCTAGGAACTGAAGGCGTTCGTCCACTTGTGGTTGTATCACCTAAATACCTACTTCGTCACCCATTAGCTGCAGCGAATGCTGAGCAATTAGCAAATGGTTCATTCCAAGAAGTAATTGAACAACCAGGTCTAGGTTCAAAACCAGAAGCTGTAGAGCGTATTGTACTTGGTACTGGTAAAGTAATGATCGACATTGCAGACCGTATTAAAGACGGTGAAGGTTTCGACCACTTACACATTATTCGTGTAGAACAACTTTACCCATTCCCAAAAGAGCAAGTTGCTGGTATTATTGCTAAGTATCCGAATGTTAAAGAAGTAGTATGGGTACAGGAAGAACCGAAAAACCAAGGTACTTGGAATTATGCATTAGAAACACTTTATGAACTTTCAGAAGGTAAAAAGCTTCGTTATGTAGGTCGCCCTGCAATGAGCTCTACTTCAGAAGGTGATGCTGATTCTCATAAAGCTGCTCAAGCCGCAATTGTAGAAGAAGCGGTTGCTGAGCCTGTAAAGGTTAAATAATCATATATTAATTTTTGAAGCCGGGCTGCTTGCTTAGGCGAGTGGCCCTTCTATGTGCATTATGCACGTTAATTAAAGGAGGAAATGAAAGTGGCTGAAATTAAAGTCCCTGAATTAGCAGAATCGATTACAGAAGGAAGTATCGCACAATGGGTAAAAAAAGTGGGCGATCGCGTTGAGAAAGGTGAATTCATCGTTGAACTTGAAACAGATAAAGTAAACGCTGAAATTATTTCCGAAGAAGCAGGTGTCTTAACACAAATTTTAGCTGAGGAAGGCGATACTGTACTTGTTGGTCAAGTGATCGCAGTTGTAGAAGCAGGCGAAGGTGCAGCACCAGCTCCAGCTGCTCCAGCAGAAGCAACACCAGCGCAAGCAGTACCACAAGCAGCACCTGCCCCAGTTGCAGCAGCTCCGGTTGTGGAAGAAACTTCTGGTGAGCGTGTAATCGCATCTCCAGCAGCACGTAAACTTGCTCGCGAAAAAGGTATTGATCTTGCTGCTGTATCTCCAGTAGACCCACAAGGTCGTGTACGTGTCCAAGACGTGGCAGCTCATGGGACAGCTCCAGTAGCAGCACCACAAGCTCCCGCAGCGCCAAAAGCGGTAGCAGCTGTAGATGAATCACGTGTAACAGTAGAAAAAATGAGTCGTCGTCGCCAAACAATTGCGAAACGTTTACTTGAAGTAAAACAATCTACTGCAATGTTAACTACATTTAACGAAGTTGATATGACAAATGTTATGGCTTTACGTTCTCGTAAAAAAGACCAATTCTTCGAGTCAACAGGCTCTAAACTTGGTTTCATGTCATTCTTCACAAAAGCAGTAGTAGCAGCACTTAAAAAATATCCATATGTGAACGCACAAATCGTTGGTGACGAAATTCACTTAAACAACTTCTTTGATATTGGTGTAGCTGTATCGACAGAAGAAGGTTTAGTGGTACCAGTTGTACGTGATGCTGACCGTAAAAACTTTGCTGAAATTGAAGATGCAATTGCAGACCTAGCGAAAAAAGCTCGCGACAAAAAATTAGGTTTAGCAGATCTTCAAGGTGGCTCATTCACAATTACAAATGGTGGTGTATTTGGTTCATTAATGTCTACACCTATCATGAATGGTACACAAGCTGGTATCTTAGGTATGCACTCCATCAAAAAACGTCCGGTTGAAGTGAATGGTGAAGTAGAAATTCGCCCAATGATGTACCTAGCGCTTTCTTATGACCACCGTATTATCGATGGTAAAGATTCTGTAGGCTTCCTTAAAACAGTAAAAGAATTACTTGAAAACCCAGAAGATTTATTATTAAATTCTTAATGTCCAAAGCCCTGCGATTTGCAGGGCTTTTTCTTTTATATGCAGGATAGAATTAGCTGATAGAAATGCTAAAATGATGGGATAGAATCCCCAAAGTAGTGAATAGAACCTTCAACATATTGGATAAAAACATTGTACGGTAACACCATTGTTCTTAAAGGTTCTTTTGGAATACTAGTATTACTATTAATGATAATAATTTGCGATTTTTTTCATTAAAACTTCAATATATTTGCTTACATTGCAAAAGTAAATAATGGATTTATGATAGATAAAACCCTAATATTGTCATTAATCAGAAAAATGATAAAATTATCTTGACGAATAAGTTCGTTTTATAGTAGTATCTAGATATCAATTAAATAAACAAACCTCACATTAATTTTGTTGTGAGGTAGAGGCGCGGTATTTATTAGTCCATTGTTGAGTACAAGCAAGCGAAGACGCAATGGAGAAGGAAATATCGCCGAAGTATAAAAGGAGCTCGTACTTTTATACTGGGTCTGCAGTGAATAAGTGCAGGACTGTCCTAGTAAGTTGCTTTCCACATTTACTAGGTTGTGCTATCTCGGAAACATGGAAATTATAGTGAGGATTTGGGCAACTGTCAATTAAAGGTAAGACCTAAGTTCAAAGCTTAGGTCTTTTTTAGTACAGTTGTCTTATTTTTTTACAGAAAAGGGGAGTTTTTCATGAAAAGAAAATGGTTGTTAGTAATGATCTCTATTATGACGGCAATTCTGCTAGCTGCTTGTGGTGCTGGGGACAAAAAGGATTCGGATAAATCTGGAGATGCTGGTGCTGATACAGGTGGATCAGAAGATGGTGGGCAATTCCGTATTGGGATGGAAGCAGGTTATCCTCCATTCAACTGGACACAGCAAAATGATGCAAATGGCGCAGTAAAAATTGCAGATAATGCTGAGTATGCAGGTGGCTATGATGTTCAAATGGCCAAAAAAATCGCTGAAGGTTTAGGAAAAGAATTAGTGATTGTCAAAATGGAATGGGATGGATTAGTGCCAGCACTTCAATCCAATAAAATTGATGCTATTATTGCTGGGATGTCTCCTACTGAGGAACGTAAGCAAACGATTGATTTCACTGAAAACTACTATACTTCTGATTTTGTAATGGTTATTAAAAAAGGGAGTAAATATGAAAAAGCAAAATCAATTCAGGATTTCTCCGGTGCTAAAATTACTTCACAATTAAACACTTCAAACTACAATGTGATTGACCAAATCAAAGATGTGCAAAAGCAAACTGCTATGGATAACTTCCCAGCAATGCGTGTAGCTCTAGAGGCTGGTAAAATTGATGGCTATGTAGCAGAACGTCCAGAAGGTATTTCAGCTGCAGCAGCTAATGATAAATTCGCATATGTAGCGTTTGAAGAAGGCTTTGATACAGATCCTTCTAACACATCCATCGCAGTTGGTTTACGTAAAGGTGAGGCAAATCTTGACAAAATCAATGAAATTTTAAAAGGAATTTCAGAAGATGATCGCCAAACAATGATGGAAGAAGCAATTCAGCAACAACCGGCAGCACAATAACATGGATGCACGGACTATTTGCTAGTCCGTGCAATGTCATTTCATCATTATTCAATGAGAACCTCTCTAAATAATGATAATGTCTTAGCTAAACATTTCATAAAATGGTAGAACAATCGTGTTTATCATGGTAGTTAGCTAGGATTATAAAGAAGAAACAAGCAACACTATGTTGTTAGGAGGAACATCATGAGTCTTGAATGGATTATCTCTATTGTAGAGAACAACTGGCAAATGTTTTTACGAGGTGCGTATTATACCTTATTGATTTCGAGTATTAGTACAATTATTGGTGCATTTATCGGATTTTTCATCGGGATTATGCATACCATTCCGGTTCGTAAAAAAGGTGTAAAGTTCTACAGTTTAAAGCTGATTAATTTTATACTAACATGCTATGTTGAATTCTTCCGTGGTACACCAATGATTGTACAAGCGATGGTTGTCTTCTACGGATTGGATATAGCATTTGGCATCGACATGCATTTTATTACAGCAGGTATTTTAGTAGTTTCTTTGAATACCGGTGCTTATATGGCTGAAATAGTGCGTGGTGGTATTGTTTCCATTGATAAAGGTCAATATGAGGCAGCTTCAGCTATCGGTATGAATCATTTCCAAATCATGCTGCATGTTGTACTGCCACAGGTTGCGCGAAATGTATTACCTGCAACAGGGAACCAATTAATTATGAATATTAAGGATACTGCTGTTTTAAACGTTATCGGGGTAACGGAATTATTCTTCCAAACAAAATCAATTGCAGGGAATAACTTCCGCTATTTTGAATCATTCTTTGTAGCTTGTGTCCTTTACTTTATTATGACATTTACAGCATCACGAATTTTACTATATGTTGAAAAACGACTTGATGGACCAGATGCCTATCAAAAAGAACAGAAAGAAGCGATATAGGGGGACGCACAAATGACAGTTATTAAAATCAAGCATTTAAGTAAATCATTTGGTCGTAACCAAGTGTTAAAGGATGTCAATTTTCAAGTAGAGAAGGGGGAGGTAGTGTGCTTAATCGGCTCCTCTGGATCTGGTAAATCAACATTACTTCGTTGCATCAATTTATTGGAAACACCAAGTGGTGGACAGATTATCTACAAAGGTGAAAATATTCTGGATGACAAGCATAACATTCAAAAATATCGTACACATTTAGGGATGGTTTTCCAGCAGTTTAATTTATTTAACAACCACAATGTATTGAACAATTGTACAGTTGGTCAAATAAAAGTATTAAAGCGTTCAAAATCAGAAGCTGAAAAAACAGCTTTAGAATATTTAAAAATTGTTGGTATGGATCAATATGTTAATGCCAAGCCAAGACAGCTATCTGGTGGGCAAAAACAGCGTGTGGCTATTGCGCGTGCACTATCGATGAGTCCAGATGTGATGCTGTTTGATGAGCCGACATCTGCTCTTGATCCAGAAATGGTAGGGGAAGTATTAAAGGTTATGCGTCAACTCGCAGATGCAGGAAATACGATGTTAATCGTGACACATGAAATGGAATTTGCAAAAGAAGTAGCAGATCGTGTCGTATTTATGGACAAAGGAGTAATTGTTGAGGAGGGACCACCTTCTCAGGTTTTAGTCACGCCTCAGCATGAGCGAACGAAGGAATTTTTAAAGCGTACATTAAAATAAATTCCAGATAGGTATGAAAAAAGTGAGTCCAATAAATGGGCTCACTTTATTTTCTAGAATTCCATTCAGCATAAAGAATAAAGCAAATTGCAAATGCTACGGCAATGATAAAAAACCATTGCGGTACACCACCAAAGCTCATAATAACACCTCAAAGTAAAAATTTATAATAATAATGGTTGTTTATCAAGAAAATAGGGTCTTCTATGGTTTTTTTCTCCACAAAAGATCTAAAATATTATAAAATAAGCAGTAGACATTAGCTTCAAGCTAGTAAAGAGAGGTAGAGAGATTATGTTACATTTAAAATGGAAAGATGCGCCAACACTTCGCACAGTCACGTGCAAGCATACAAATGCATCTAAATACTTAGTGTCCAATGTATTAACGGTTGGAAAAGATTATGAAGTTAAAAATGAAACAGAAGAGTTCATCTTTATTATCGATAATACAGGTAATATCGGTGGCTATTATAAAGACTATTTTGAATAAGCTTCACAAAAGTAGGGTGGTTCAGACGATTTCTGAGCCACCCTTCGTTCATGAGAAAAATAGCATTAGTCTTTCTTAAAGCCCTTTAATTCAGCGACATCTTGTAAATGCTGTTTTTCCTGTTCTGTTGCAGTATGGAGAGCAAATACATCCTGAATAGCCGTCTTGAGCTCCTGCTGAGTTTCTCTGAATTTTGATACTTGCTGTTCAAAAGAGGGGCTCGTAAAGCGATCGTGTGTTCGAGACAAACGTTCCTCAAGCTGTGCATAGTGTTGATCCATATTCATGGATAGCATCATGGCCAGCTGATTTTTCCAAAGCGGTATAAGGGTAACGATTGAAAATTCGATTTTTTCTGCAAGTGTTTGGTTTGCTTGCTGAATCATACGTATTTGAGGTGCAGTCTGTAGGGCTACTTGCTGTGAAACTTGTAAGTCATAAATGCGTTGATCTAGACGTTCAATTTGAGCAGCTAAGTCATTAAGCTGTTGGACTGCAAGAGGTTGCTTTGCTGCCTGTACACTTTGCACCTTTGTCGGTAGTTCTGTCTCAATGGCTTGCTGCTTTTTCATTTGTCCTGCAGCAATCGCAGTAGCAAGCTCCTCAAAAAATCCTCTATTATGTGAGTAAAGCTCCTCAAGCATCTCTACATCCTTTATGAGCTGAATCTGTGCACGTTCTAGCTGTACACCAATTCGCTCGACTTGGATACTGATTCGTTCAAACTCTGTTAATGTTTGCTTAATTGGGCGTTCCGTTTTACCAAACATTTTTTTGAAGAAAGATTGCTTTTTTGGCTCTAAAGCATTAGGATCTACACGATCTAATGTTTGCATTAATGAATCTAACATTTGTCCAATTTTGGTAACATCCTTCTGTTTCACCTGTGCAAGCATGCGATCAGCGAAGTGAGAAAGTGATCGTTGTGAGTCTTGCCCTAAAGATAGTACGGATTCAAAATTTTCCAAATCAATTTGACTAGCATATAGAAGTGCACGACTTTGCGCAAGAGGCGATAGCGTTTCATAGGTCGCCATCGCCTCGTTATTAGTTGTTTCTAAATAAGTTTGTACAAGGGGGGAGAGCCCTTGTATTGTATTAAGTTGATATGCATGATCATTTGCTGTCACTTATCATCGCCTCGCCACTCCAATTGTTCTCTTCTTCTATTATTGGAACGATTCGCGAATTCGATTTCCATTTGAAGGTGATCGATATCATTGGAAAGCGCATCCTTTAAATCAATCTGAATCGTATCATTTAAATCTGTCAGTGTTTCCCTTGTTTTAGATAAAGTTATTTGAATTTCTGAATCCTTTACAGGCTGCTTCGATAGCATTGTATATTTATCCGTTAATTCTACAGCAGAAGGTAGATGTGCATAAAAAAATTGCTCTACATTATAAAATTTACGGGGATCTGTCTTGACAATTTTCACAATATTTTTTGAAATACGAGTCATTTCAAGCAATTGCTTAAATGCTGCAACAGAGCGAACACGTAAGTAGTTTTGGCTCAATGTTTGGATATGTTTATTGGCAGTTATAATTTGGGTTTCAATATGTTTATATTCTTCTTTTGTTATACCAGTTAATTGCATAACTTTCTTCTTTTGTCTATGTTTCAGCAACGCTGTACTCGTCGCGTAAGTTCCAGCAAAAAATAAACCACCAAGGAAGTATCCTGGATTTGCCACAATTGCTGCAAAGGAAACAGTTGTTAGAGAAATAAAGAAGCTAGCGGTATGTCTAGTGAAAAACTGTTTGACACTAAGCATTGTTTCTTCCTCCTTGCTTTTCAATATGTCTATCTTCTTATACGAAATAATCGACATAAAGTTTCATTGAAAAATTAAACCTTACATAAATTTTACTGCTAATTGTTAAGTTTCTCAATGATAATACTTTAAATACTGGCAATCTTTGGAGCCTTATTAATAACTATCATAGATTAACATTTCCAATCGGTTTGTGCTTATGCTTATTTTGATGAATATGTATTTAATTTAGGTTAGCCTTTTCTATGTTCCTATAACATCTTTTAAATCGTTATAGGTAGGGAGGAGGTCTCGTTTTTCTGGAAACCTCCTGAAGATGACAAAATGCCATAAGTAATGATGGTACTGTTATTAATGATACCTGTAAATGTTATAGTCTAAAAAGTTTAATCAGTTAATCCCTTACCATTAAGAATTTGCTGGGTATATTTTTCAATCCTTGACACTCTTGTTTTAGATTGTTTAGGTTGAGAAAAATAAAGAATGTATGCTCTTTGCCGTCCAGGCGTTAGTGCTTCAAATGCAGTTTTCAAGGCTGGCTCTTCTTCAAATTTTTGTTGAAGTTCGTCAGGCATAGTCTCCGTATTCTTTTTTAACGCTACTTCCAAGCCTGCTTTCTCAATTGCAATTGCTTGTGAGACATAGTCCTTTATGATTGCTTCCTTTTCAACTATTTCTTGAACATTGGTAAAGCGTATTTGGCGTGCTGCCTGAACATTTTCGGTTTGCTGAATGAGAATCCCGTGCGTATCCTGTAATAGTGCTCCCTTGTGAAATAGAAGCGCACAATATTCTTTAAACCCATGAATTAAAACTATATTTTTATTATTAAGCGTGTAACAAGGATGCATCCACTTAAATTCTTCAGTCAGCTCACAATCATGAACAATTTTTCTTAACGCTCTATATTCTTCCTGCCATTTTTTTGCCTTACTTATAAATTCATCAACCTTAGGATTCATACTATTCATTACGGAACACCTCTCATCAATTTGTTAATCTGAAGTAAAGAAAGACAAAAATCAATTTCATCAATTGATTTATAATAAAACATGAGAAGGTGTCATGTCTAGCATAGCCAAATGTACTAGGGAGAAGCACAATATCGGAACCTAAAAAAGATTGAAGCAATAAACCTCAATCAAAATTTGCCTAAGCAGCATTTCCTTTTGAGAATATCATCAATCTTATTATTAACTAGCTTTTGTCCTAATTAAACAATATCTGACTCCATTCGCACATATCCTTTCAAATCATCATGAAGCTCTAAAGTAAAGGAATTAGAATCTGCTTGTGGACTTACACCTTTTTGAACAAATAACAGGAATTCTTCTATTGCCTTTTTAGATCCCTCAACTTCAACTTCAATTTGTTCTTGGTCATTAAGCTTACAATATCCCTTTAATCCTAGTTCAATCGCTTTTTGTTTAATGAAAAAACGGTAGCCTGTACCATATACATCACCAAAAAATTTAATCAGCGCTCGCTTGTTCACGCTAAAACCTCCTACTAGTTAAGGAGGGGAAGAGTCCCCTCTACTTAGTGCATTACACGTTCTTTTTCTAAATGAGCAATTAAGTTATTAATAAAATAGAGAACTTTCTCAGATGCCTGGTCTACTTCTTTTAAATGAATTTCGGCTTGTTGTATATGACCAGCCTTATGAGCCTCTGCTGCTAATTTTGCTGACTCATGGACACGTATATGATAGGCGTCTAGATCACGATAATCTTGTAAGTGTCCAAAACGTTCTACTGAGCGTGGAGAAGTATACCATTTACCTAGACGACAATCTTTATGAGAAGATACATCACTCGGTTGTACGTTTTCAAGTCCGAGGAACATATTATAAATCCGCCATTTCCATAAAATATGATCTGCCTTTGATAATTGTAAAAGTGCTATGGATGATAGCTGAACATTATTATTGGCAACAATATCATTACGGAAACGATTAATTTCTTTTCCTAATAAGTGTATATCACTAGATGTATTATGACTATAATCTCGAATATCATCCTGTAAATTAGATATTTCAATCATTCTTGTAGATACCTCGTCTATTGCTGCTGCCTGTTCCTGTGAGATAGCAGCCGTATTTGTGACATCCAGGTTAATTCCTTCAATGGCACTAACAATAGCGTTTAATAATGGCAACGATTCTTTTGCCTCAACGGTTGCATCCTTAATGATGTCTGTTGTTTCCGTTATGGAGTTAGCTACATCATTCGAATAGCTTTTTAAATGATGCACGTTTGTAGAAACTTCACTTAGTGCTGAGACAGTGCCCTCAGCAAGCTTTCGAACTTCCTGTGCCACTACTGCAAAGCCTTTACCGTGTTCACCTGCGCGTGCCGCCTCAATAGAAGCGTTTAGCGCAAGTAAGTTTGTTTGATCAGCAATTTGGTTAATCAAGGTTACTACATGCTCAATATCATTTACTCTTTTTTGTAATTCCGAAAAAGATTCAACGATTGCTGTAAATGTTTCTTCCGTTTTGAAGATTTCAGATAATGCGTGCTCAATAGCATCTTTCCCTTTAATGGCATGATCTACAGATTCCGTTGTTTTTTCAGAAATATGGGAAGACATACGGGCAACCTCATTAATGGAAGCGGCAATTTCTTCTGTTGCGGCAGTAGAGGATTGGATTTCTTCATTTTGTTTATCTAAACTGAATACTAAATCTTTCATGTACATAATTTTAGCATTAACATCCATTAAAGAAGATATTTCTGCGACTACATTTTCAATAATTCGTTCTGTTAGTACTTCAACAAGTAGCTCTTGATCGACATTGACAGCAGATTGGAATGATTTCATGTATTCAAAGGCCTTATACGGTTTTATACCGAAATTATGTAAAATATATGTTGTTATATAAAAGGCAAATTGATTGAAAACAACAATTAACTTACCAGGCTCATACTGATTTTTTCGAAACAAATTGAAAAATTTAACTGTTTCATCTACATACTCATCATCACGCGTAGCTAAGAAAAATTGTGTCAAATATCGATTAATATTTTCTTCACTAATTGTTTGCTGAGAGGTAGGGGAGATTTCACTTAAATAATTGTTAAAAATAGCATTCATAGATGGTGTGATATCTTTTAATTTGTTGTAAAGAGCCTTTAAATTTTCCTCATCATGAGAATTGAAGTGGTTAAATGCTAAAGTTTGATGGAAACGGCCAGTTGCATTCAAATTGGTACCACGCTTTAATAATTCTTCGAGTTCTGCCTTCGGTCGAATACTTGAAAACATAAAAAAAATACCTCCCAAAAAGTATGAATAATAAGGTAATAATAGCATATTTCAGGGTGTTTTAATAGACATTTCATGTGTGTTTGCTAAAATGAGAATATCTTATGACAGCAGGGAATGGGCAAATATGTATACAATACTTTACATGAAAGCTGATTATGAGCCTTGGTGGAAATTTGAAGGCTGGGAAGCTTTTATTCAAACGAATGAAACATTTGCAACGGAAGAGCAATTTAAATTGGCATTAGCGCAAAAATTAGAGCACTTTCGATTAACATACGACAATGAGGCAACAAAAGAAGGGAAATATTGGGCTTTTTGGTCGGAGGATGAAAGCTTTTATTGTGAGGCTTGTGATGATGATACACAAGTTTATCATGGTATTATAGCTATAAAATCAGAAGAATTGAAATAAAATTTTGAAATTAAATCACTAGCGTCGCATTAAAATAATTCACCGTTTTCATTAAGTCTGAATTTTCTGCAATCCAATCCTGCCATAAAAAAATCCTTTATAATGGTTGGGCGGTAGTAAACCATCCAAATCCAAAATAAAGGACATACGCATGGACAAG
>NZ_JBXUNW010000029.1:0-27423 GCF_057196045.1 Lysinibacillus sp. DFXJR4
AGGATCAAACTCTCCATAAAAGAAATTTGATTAGCTCAAATTGTTTTGCTGGCATCAATTTTGATGTCCAAAATTTTCGTTTCGTTCACTAGCGAAAGCTAGCTAATAAAAAAACTATATTGATTACGTTTTGCTTGTTCAGTTTTCAAGGTTCATTTCATTACCATTTCTCAACAACAACTCTTATAGTATATCGCACTCACAACCATTTGTCAACAATTAATTTTATATTTAAATTTCTTTGTTTTTAAACAGTTATCTTAGCGACTTCTATTACTATACCATAATATTTTTATTATGCAAGCTTTTTATAAAAAAAATATTAAAGCTGTTATTCCAAACACGCCTGGTATACCTAGTATAGCAATAGTTAAGACTGAAAAAAGATTGATAGGTATATTATAGCCTACATACCCTAGACTCATATGAATAACAAATAATAGAAGAAAAGCAAAAGCAAATCTAAACCAAAAAACGGACATTCCTTCTAAAATTTTACCCATTTTAGCATGTCTAATTATTACATAAAGAAAAAGAAGCACTACAGGCACACCAATACTGATAATTACTAACCACGACATCAGGTTTCCCCCTTTGAATGATATAATTATGAAAGTTTATGTTTCCTGTTTTGCTTCTATGAGTTTAAAAGTCTGTTATTTAATTAATACTTTTCGTATTCTAGCTTCTTTAAATAAATAGAAATGAATGCTCTCTGCTGCTTTTCGTTGAGCAATTAAATCTAAATCATAATCATCTAATAAATCTTCAATTAATTTAGCCTGTTGTAGATCTTCTTTGGTTCCTTTTATTAGACTCACAAGCTTGTCATCGAATTCTTTTTTTAACTTTCTTTTACTTCGGAAGAACATATTAATCCCTCACTCATAATTCTCGGCGGCCTTCCATTGCCTTCGATAACGTAACTTCATCTGCATATTCTAAATCTCCACCTACTGGTAGCCCATGGGCAATACGTGTTGTTCGAATACCAGAGGGTTTTACTAGACGGGAAATATACATGGCCGTTGCCTCGCCCTCAATCGTGGAATTCGTAGCTAAAATTAACTCTTGAACTGTTTCATCCTGCAAACGAACTAACAATGAGGCAACATTAATATCCTCTGGACCAATACCATCCATTGGTGATATAGCTCCTTGTAATACATGATACATCCCGTTGTAGTCACGCATTTTTTCCATCGCTATAACATCTTTTGTATCTTGTACAACACAGATAATCGAATGATCTCGTTGCTTATCTGTACAAATATGACACGGATCAACATCAGTTATGTTGCCACATACAGAGCAATAACTTAAATTTCTTTTAGCATCAATAAGTGCCTTAGAAAAGGATAAAACATCATCTTCTTTCATTGTTAACACAAAAAACGCCAGACGAGCCGCGGTTTTCGGCCCGATACCTGGCAGTTTCATAAAACTATCTATTAGTTTCGATATTGGTTCTGGGTAGTACATTTATTTACCTCCTAGAATGGAAGGTTCATGCCTTGAGTGAATTTCCCCATTGTTGCATTTGTTTTCTCTTCTACTTTTTTTAGTGCTTCATTTGTAGCAACAACGATTAAATCTTGAAGCATTTCGATATCATCAGGATCTACTACTGAAGAATCAAGATTCACTTCTACAACTTCACGTTGGCCAGTAACAATTACTTTTACCATACCACCGCCAGCAACACCTTCAAATTGCTCTGCATTTAAGGCTTCTTGTGCTTCCATCATTTCCTTTTGCATTTTTTGCATTTTTTTCATCATACCTTGCATATTTCCCATTCCACGCATAAACATATTCCTCCTAAATGATTAATCTTCCACAATTTCTATAAAATCTTTACCAAACAACTTTTCCGCCTCTGTCACAAGTGGATCTTGTGAGGCAAGTGGCTGAGCATCATCGATAAACGGCTCATCAGGCATTTCTGCCGGTGGTGGCTCTAATAATTCCATCTCCTGCTCGGACACTGTTTGAGATTTTTTCTGCTGTTGCAAACCATGATCACGAATAAACTCTTCACGTAATTTTAACCACGTTTCTTCAGGGGTACAAAGCATTTCATACATTGTACCAGTTTGCCCTGCAATTAATTGTGTGAATTGAGCTTTTAGAGATTGGTTATCAGCAACCATTTGACAATGAATATCATACTTGAATTTTAACACAAAAGCACTTGAAGATGCTGCAACAGGTTCAGCTTCTGCTAAAAGAGCAGATTGTGACTTTTGCATTTGGTTTAACGCTTGGGCCCAAACTGATTTAATCCGATGAACATCCTGTTTTGTTGCATCCTTTAGCACCTCTTGAATCCGCCCTGTTGGTGCTTTATAGCCATTTGGACTTTTAGCTCGTGGTCGTTGTTCTTTAGGTGCTTGCATCTGCTGCACAGGAGCTCCAGCCTGTAGCTGTGCTGACAATTGTTGTACCGTTTGCTCAAGTGCAACTATTTTTTGAGCAAGCTCTGGGCTCAATGCTGCTTCAACTGTAGAAGTTGTTTGACTAACTAGTCCACCCGAAAACTGTACCATTTTAAGTAATGCTGTTTCTAAATAGATTTTTGTATGGTGAGAGAATCGCATTTCTTGCTGTGTTTTCGCTAAAATATCTATGTAGCCGTATAGCAAGTCTGGTGCAAAATCATGTGCTAATGTAAATACACGTTCTTCCGGCGAAACTAGCTCTAATAGTTCGGTCAATTCATCACTTGTTTGTAGCAATAATAAGTCACGGAAAAATGTAATCAAGTCCTCTGAAAGACGAAGTGGATCCTTGCCATCTGCGATAAGCCGTTCTAATAATGCAAGCATTTGAGCAACATCTTTTACTTTTAAGGCTTCTGCTAAGTCATAAAAAACTTCCTGACTAATCGAACCTGTTACAAGTAGTGTATCCTCAAGCTTTAGCTTCTCTCCACTAAAAGAGACAACCTGATCTAATAAACTCAATGCATCACGCATACCGCCAGCAGCAGATTGTGCAATTACCTTCAAACCTTGTTCCTCATACGGTAGCTCAATGTCCTCTAATACAACCTTCATGCGTTCGATAATATCATTAGTTGAAAGTCGTTTGAAATCAAACCGTTGGCAACGTGAGATAATGGTTGCAGGCAATTTATGAGGCTCTGTTGTCGCCAAAATAAAAACAGCATGTGGAGGTGGTTCTTCTAATGTTTTTAAAAGTGCATTGAAAGCACTTGTAGAAAGCATATGCACTTCATCGATAATATACACTTTATATCTACTACTAGCTGGAGCAAAGCGAACTTTCTCGATAATATCACGTATTTCTTCAACTCTAGAATTAGATGCTGCATCAAATTCAATCACATCAGGGTGCGACCCATCTGTAATGCTTAAACAAGTGGCACATTCGTTACACGGCTCGTTCGATGGTGCTCGCTCACAATTCAAAGCTTTTGCAAAAATCTTAGCTGTACTTGTTTTCCCCGTTCCTCTTGGGCCAGAAAACAAATAGGCATGTGTGGTTTTGTTTGCTAGGAGAGCATTTTGTAGCGTTCTTTTGACATGTGCTTGACCAGACATTTCTCGAAATGATTGCGGTCGATACACACGATAAAATGCTTGATACGTCAATGATTTCCTCTCCTTTTCTTCATTAATTATAGAATAGTTCTATTATAACATTTGTCTAATAATAGTGTTATCAATTCAAAAAAATTGAAGCAATACACTGTGTCTTAGATTCATTTAGTTTCTAAATAAGATCATACAAAGTTTTCTCACCTGTTAAAATATAAAAAAAAACGCATCCCGCCTAATGTAGACGGATGCGTTTGAATTGGCAATTTAATGCCGTGCACCTTTCTTTGACAGCCGCACATAAGCGTTACTCTTGTCGTTAGCTCAGATTAGGCAACCCCGCGGCACATGAATAAGACCACTTAATGCTGCTTCCTTCCGGACCTGACATGGTTCATGGGTATCCATTGCGCAGGACCCAATCGTCAACACTACGTGCAAAAGGCAGACCAAACAATACGGACAGCCTCAAAAAAGGAATTCAGTCTCGCTAGAGCGGATTGCGAGTTACAGGACACCGCTACCTTCCCACCTAGCACGGCAATAACTAGTATACTGACTGTTTTCATAAATTGCAACTTAATGCACATAATATTTATGTGGAAACATTTTTCAACAATGTCATTATAAAAATTTCAAAAATCAGTTGACGTGGAATACAAAACATGATAAATTAATTTTTGTCGATAAGACATCAGGTTAATATGGAGGTATACCCAAGTCTGGCTGAAGGGATCGGTCTTGAAAACCGACAGGCGGGTAACACCGCGCGGGGGTTCGAATCCCTCTACCTCCTCCAGTTTTTAAATTCCGACTACATCTGTAGCCGTTTTTTTTTGCCTAAAAATTTGACATAATACATACAGATACCACTTCCACAAAGGTTGTGGTATTTTTTTATTGTTAAGAAGAAAATCAATTTTGCCTTGGCGTAATTGTAGCTGCCGCTTTGCTCTCGATACAAAAAACATTTGCTGAATGAAGATAAATTCATTAATAAGGGAGGATTTTTATGCATTCAAAATATTTAATTTCTCGTGCTTCCCTCACTTGGATTTTTTTAATTGCTATATTAACTGCTATTGGTAGTGAGATTAAAATACTGCCATTTGCTAATACAACTTTTCGCTTTGGATTAGGGACTATTGTTTTCTTTCTATGTACGCTTCTTAGACCAACGCCTTTTATATTAGCTGGTATTATAACCAGCATTGTGACAACAGCTTTTAGGGCCATCATAACTTCTACGACACCTGATGTATCATTAATAGATAGCATCTTTTTACATTTACCAGCAGCAGCATTTTATATACTTTTTGCATTATGTCTACAAATTTTAAATATCCAGCGCTATCGAGAAAAACCGCTAATGCTTGGATTATTAGTTGCATTTAGTGAAGTAATAAGTAATTTAGCTGAACAATTATTTCGTTTTCTTGTTAATTCTTATACTTTTTTACTCGTTCATGATTTACTTATATTGTTAGCTGTTGCTTTATTACGTAGTTTCTTTGTAGTAGGTGTTTATAGCTCCATTTTAATTGCTGAACAAAAAAAACGTGTGCAGGAAATGCTTACTATTGGATCAGATCTTTATGTTGAAACGCTCTATTTAAAAAAATCGATGAATCATATAGAAACAATCACAGCTAGTGGGTTTGATTTATATCGACAGCTAAAATCGCAAGGCTATCGGACTGAAAGCTTACAGGCCTTGCATATTGCCCAGGAAATTCATGAAGTAAAAAAGGATTCACAACGTATCTATGCAGGAATTTCTAAAATTGTAGGGGAAAAGAGCTTTGGCCCCTTTAGAATGTCAGAATTATTACATTATATCGAGGATGGTAACAGAAAGTACAGCGAACTATTGGGAAAGGAAATTCACTTTAAAGTAAGTATAGATATGGACTTTCAAACAAAAGAACATATTGCATTACTAGCACTTTTAAACAATCTAACAGCAAATGCTATTGAAGCTATTGAAGATCAAGGTGTTATTTCTATTGCCATTAAACAACAACTGGGCGATATTGTAATCACAGTTTGTGATAATGGAAAAGGCATATCACAAGGTGATACCACTATTATTTTTGAGCCTGGATATACCACTAAATACAATATGGAAGGTGTCGCCGCAACCGGTATTGGACTTTCGCATGTTGCTGAATTAGTAAATAAATTAAATGGCTTCATAACCGTTGAATCAAACAATCAAAACACAATGTTTAAAATTACTGTTCCTACACAAACTATTCAAACGGGAGAGACTTAAATGAGGTATTTTATTGTAGATGATGATCGTGCAAGTCGGGTCATGTTAAAAACTATTATTGAAGATAGCGGGCTAGGTACTGTTATTGGCGAAGCTCGTAATGGGGAGGATGCTATCCCACAAATTTTAATGACACAGCCAGAGTTTGTACTAATCGATTTACTGATGCCAAAGCTTGATGGAATTGCAACAGTTGAACATCTAACTCAAAATCGTTTTGAGGGACAGTTTATCATGATTTCTCAGGTAGTCAATAAGGAAATGGTTGGTGAGGCATATGAACAAGGAATTGAGTTCTTTATTCATAAACCTATAAATCGTATTGAGGTTGAGAATGTTTTACGAAAAACAACAGAACAATTTCGCCTAAAAAATTCCCTATTGGTCATTCGTCAATCACTGACAAATATTGATTTGAGTGAGCAAATAAATCAGAAAGCCACATCACGTGATCATATTCAATCAATCTTAAACGATATGGGCATTGTGGGTGAAATTGGCAGTGAGGATATTATAGCTATCATTGAAACCTTGCTTGCTCATCAACACAAGATAGCCCCCCTACCTCCATTAAAAGAGCTTTATGAGGAAATTGCAGCGGTTACAAAGACCACACCTGATGAAATCTTGAAAGAAAGTAAAGCAATCGAACAACGTGTACGTCGTACAATATTAGCTGCCATGATTAACCTTGCTAATTTAGGTGTCGTTGATTATACAAACTCTGAATTTGAATATTATGCGCCTCGATACTTTGATTTTAAGGAAATTCGTCAGCTTATGACGCAGATAGAAGATCATGAAAATCGTAAAGCAAAGGTAAATATTAAGAAGTTTATTCAGGTACTATATTCAGACATTTTAACAAAAGTAAATTAATTTTCTCGGATTTTGTCGGATTCCATAAGTCCTCCGTATTATTAAAGTAAGGCTAGTCCTAAAAATTTAATATTAGGGGGTACAAAGGGTTTGAAAAAGAAATTTAAAATCAGTTTAGCCGCTCAAATTTTAATTGGTTTGATTTTAGGGATTATTGTTGGGGGTATCTTTTATGGAAACCCCAAAATTGAAACATATTTACAACCTTTAGGGGATATCTTTTTACATCTAATTAAGATGATTGTTGTACCAATTATTATTTCAACTTTAATCGTTGGTGTTGCTGGAACTGGAGACATGAAACAGCTTGGACGATTAGGCGGGAAATCAATTATTTACTTTGAAATTATTACAACTGTAGCTATTATAGTTGGTTTACTTTCCGCAAACTTGTTCCAACCAGGCGCTGGTCTAAACATGAACGAGCTTTCTCAAGGGGACATTTCCAAATATGTTTCAACTACAGAACAAGTACAGCATGAGGGACCATTTGATATTATAGTGGGTATAGTACCAACAAATATCATTCAGTCTATGGCTGAAGGTAATATGCTTGCTATTATCTTTTTCTCTGTAATTTTTGGATTAGGAGTTGCTGCTATTGGCGAACGAGGTAAACCAGTTTTAGACTTCTTCCAAGGGGTAGCAGATACTATGTTCTGGGTAACAAACCTTGTAATGAAATTTGCGCCATTTGGGGTATTTGGTTTAATTGGTGTAACCGTTTCCAAATATGGATTCGCTTCATTAATACCACTAGGTAAACTTGCCATACTTGTTTATGCAACTATGCTATTCTTTATCTTTGTCGTTCTTGGACTTGTGGCAAAATTTGCAGGTATCAACATCTTCTACTTAATTAAAGTATTAAAAGATGAGCTAATTTTAGCGTTCTCAACTGCAAGTTCTGAAGCTGTTCTCCCACGAATTATGATGAAAATGGAGAAATTAGGTGCTCCAAAGGATATCGTTTCCTTTGTTATTCCAACCGGTTATTCCTTTAACTTAGATGGTTCTACACTGTATCAGGCGATTGCAGCATTATTTATTGCTCAAATGTATGGTATTCATCTAAGCATTGGAGAGCAAATTACGTTAATGCTTGTTTTAATGGTTACATCTAAAGGAATCGCGGGCGTTCCAGGGGTGTCGTTCGTAGTACTTTTAGCAACATTAGGTACTGTCGGTATTCCACTTGAAGGTTTAGCATTTATCGCAGGTATTGACCGTATCCTTGATATGGGACGTACAGTTGTTAACGTTATTGGTAACTCATTAGCGTCATTAGTAATGGCAAAATGGGAAGGCCGTTTCGATACAGAGAAAATGAAAAATTACTTTAAAGATAACGAAAACTTAGCGTAAAAAGTTAAAAAAATCCTCACGATGTATGGATGGCATCGTGAGGATTTTTTTAATTTGATCAATTATGCCTCGGCATAATTGCGTCCGAAATCGGCTTTGTGTTGCACAAAGAACTCCTTTCCGATTCCGTGCTTTAACTTCTTTCAGTTTCTGAAGAAGTTAAAACTTTATCTAAATAAGCAATGATTGATTCCTTACCATTTACATGTGCCTCTTGTGCACGTACTTCATCTTTTTCCAGTTTTGCCTCCGCTGCCATTACAATCCGTTCGGCATCCTCCTGTGGCACTACAACTACACCATCCACATCCCCAATAATATAATCACCAGGATGGACAGTAACGCCTCCTATAGAGATGGGAATATTAACTTTACCACCACCATTTTTATTACCAGCAGCTACCGTTGTCCCTAAGGAGAATACAGGGAAGTCTAGCTCTCGAATGGCTGCGATATCTCGAATAACGCCATCCACAACGAACCCTTGTACACCTATGCCCTTTGCTAAAGAAATAACAAAATCTCCAGCAACAGCTCGATTCGTATTGCCTTTCGCATCGATTACCAAAATATCACCTTCATTAGCAGCTCGAATAGCTTCTAACACTGCACCATTTTCACCATCTGGTAAACGCACAGTGACCGCGCGCCCCGCTAGTTTAAAATGATCTGCTAAAGGCTTAATATCACTACGTAAATTTGTGTGTCCGCCAGTTGCATCTGAAACCGCTGTTGTAGGTAAATGCTTAAAACTTATTTCCACCTTTGTCATACATAACACCCCTATTATGAATATATGAAAGACTTACATAATTATTGTAAATAAAAATCATATACTATTTCAATATATTTCAGAAAATTGCGGAAATAAAACATTTGAATATAGTACTGTTAGGACAATATCGCATTTGTTTTATCAAAATGCGCCATCCATTAGGAATAAACTTATTTTTCTATCAAATGACGCTAACTTTCATTAAACGATTTCGATAAAATGCTTTGATTGCTCGTCTAACGCCTCTGCAGCACTTGCAATTTCAGAAAAATCATTGGTTGTCACTGAAATTTGTCCATTTGTTTTTTCAACTTTTTCAGCTATTCGTGTAATACTTTCTGTGACTTGCCCTATTTCTCGTTCTATGCCCTCAACATTATCCTTTACTTCAGAGATAGATTGCTCAACTCTTATAGATAGCTTTCTCACTTCTTTTGCTACAACATCAAAGCCTCGACCATACTCTCCTGCTCTAGCTGCTTCAATTGCTGCATTTAATGCCAGTAAATTTGTCTGAGAAGCAATTTCTTGAATAGTTTTCACAATACCTTTTATAGACTCGGCTTGCTTTTGAAGCTGTCCGAGATTTTTTACATTATCGGCGGACTCTTTTGATATTTCCCTTATAGTCTTCAGTAAGCCTTCACTATTCCGAATACCAGCCTCTGAACGGCTATGAAGTTCCTTTGACATCCCTTTTAATATCTCAGCCACGCTTACAATCTCATTTTGACGGTCTGTAATATTTGTAGCAATTTTAGAAACGCCAATCACCTTTCTCGAATTATTTGCAAAGACCGGCATATAGGTTGCTTCAAGCCAAACTCTATTTCTGTTCGCATCCAATCTTTCAATTTTATCTTGATAGCTATTACCAGAGGTCAAATTCCGCCAAAATTTTTCGTACTCTGTACTTTTAACAAACTCTGGTAAACATAAATCTTTATGATCTTTTCCAATCATTTCTTCTACTTTATAGCCTAATGTTTGAGCAAAAAGTGAATTTACATAGGCTACTTTACGTTCCATATCAAACCGAATAATTGCAATATTCCGTTCAATTGCCTGCACTACTAAATCATCTGTTACTTGTGTATCGATTTTCTGCATAATCTACACCTCTTAAAAAGATTTATTTTTACTAAAAATTTATTTTTTTCCATTTTAGCTCCTTGTTAATCTTTGCAGAAAAAACATGGGCAATCATTACCCATGTTTTAATAACTGTAATACTTCTTCTGATGTAGTAGCTACATGAATTAATGACTTTTGTTCGGCGCGAATAAATCCTTCTTCAAGCATCTGCTTAAAATGCTGTAAAAGGGCATCATAAAAACCATTTACATTATATAAAATTACTGGCTTTTCATGTAGTCCAATTTGTGCCCATGTAAAGACTTCAAAATACTCATCCATTGTGCCACCACCACCTGGTAATGCTATAAAGGCATCTGCAAGCTCTACCATTTTTGCCTTACGTACATGCATAGACTCAACAAAATGAATTTCTGTTAAAGAGGCATGGGCTAATTCTCGCTTTTGTAAATGTGTTGGCATCACACCAATTACCTCGCCACCAGCGGTTAAAACGGCATCTGCCACTTTTCCCATTAGCCCACTTTTTGAACCCCCATAGACGACTCCGTGGCCATTTTGAGCCAGCATAGCACCTAATTCGGTTGCCTTTTCTGCATAAATTGGGTTTTTGCCTAAACTGGAACCACAATACACCGCTACTTTTATAATAATCCCTCCTACTTAAAAGACGTGATACAATAGCTATTTATATTGTCTCACGTCTTTTAATCATTTATTTTCTTCAACTTTCTTATTTAGGTAGTTTTAGTGAAAGCCTATTTGCGTAAATGGCTTGTTTGTTTTAGCATATGACTGATACGGCTCACAATTGATTCAATTGCTTCAGGATTTTTTAATAAATCATAATCATTTATATCTAAACGTAAAACTGGACATGAATTAAAGTTGTTGATCCAGTCCTCATAACGTTCATGCATTTCAATCCAATAATCATTTGGTGTCTGCTGCTCCATTGCACGGCCACGCTCTTGTATACGCCCAATGACCGCCTCAATTGGTCCCTCGAGATAAATTAGTAAATCTGGATGAGGAAAGTAAGGTGTCATTACCATTGCATCAAATAAATTTTTATAAGTCTCGTAATCTGTTGGACTCATTGTTCCTTTATCATAGTGCATTTTTGCAAAAATTCCTGTATCTTCATAAATTGAACGATCCTGAATAAATCCACCACCATATTCAAAAATACGCTTTTGCTCCTTAAAACGTTCAGCTAAAAAATACACCTGCAAATGGAAGCTCCATTTTTCAAAGTCCTCATAAAATTTATCTAAATACGGGTTAGTATCTACCTTTTCAAATGACGTACGAAAATTTAGCGCATTTGCTAACGCTTTTGTCATCGTTGATTTTCCTACACCTACAGTACCGGCAATGGTAATGACTGTCTGTGGCGGAATATCGTACTTCTCTCTTAAATTCATTGTTGCAAGCTCCTTTGTTGTAACGTATCCTTTATAATTTGCAAAACATAATTTAAATCATTCGTATTTTTAACGAAGTCAAGTTGGTCTCCATTAAATCGAATGACTGGGATTTCAGGGTGCATTATCTCAAAATGCTCAATAAAAGAATGATAATCTGCCACAAGTTGTTCCATATAATCCCGTGCAATCATTTTTTCGAATTCACGTCCGCGCATTGCAATACGCTTCATCAATGTCTCGACACTAGCATGTAAATAAACAACAACATTAGGGACAGGCATATCCTTCGTTAATATTCTATAAATTTCTTCATATTTATCATACTCCGTTGATGCCAATGTTCGCTTTGCAAATATAAGATTTTTAAAAATATGATAGTCCGCTACTACAGGCTTCTGATGTGCTAAGCGAAACTTTTTAATATCTGTTAATTGTTTATAGCGATTACATAAGAAAAACATTTCAGTTTGGAAGCTCCACTCCTCAATGTTTTCATAAAACTTATTTAGAAAAGGGTTTTCGTCTACTATTTCTTTTAATAGATGGTAATTTAATGTCGTTGCAATCTCTTTAGATAAAGAGGTTTTACCAACACCAATCGGACCTTCTACCGTAACAAATGGAACCGTCACCAGAAGCTCCTCCTTTATGTTCTATGGATTCTATTATCAATTCCCTCTTCGCCTGAGGATATTATATAAATCAGTGCTTTTCATTGTATCATAGTGCGAAAATGAAAGACAGAATCAACGTAACATTTATGTATTCAAAAACGGCCCACCAAGTTAGTGGACCGTTATCAATCATTATAATTTAACACGCTGTAAGCGAAGTGCGTTTAAAACAACTGATACTGAGCTAAAGGCCATCGCTGCGCCTGCAACCCAAGGAGCAAGTAAACCGATTGCAGCAATTGGTATACCTAATGTATTGTAAGCAAATGCCCAAAATAAGTTTTGTTTAATGTTGCGCATAGTTTTACGGCTCATAATGATGGCATCTGCAATACTGTTTAAATCCCCACGAATCAGCGTAATATCTGCTGCTTCCATAGCTACGTCAGTGCCAGTACCGATTGCCATCCCGATATTTGCTGTAGCAAGTGCTGGTGCATCATTAATGCCATCGCCTACCATCGCCACTTTCTTGCCTGTAGCTTGTAGTTTTTTTACTTCATCTGCTTTCCCTTCTGGTAGAACCTCAGCAATAACATGATTCACACCAACCTCAGCTCCGATAGCTCGGGCTGTACGTTCATTATCACCTGTCATCATAATAACTGTAATGCCCATATCTTGTAGACGTCGAACTGCCTCTTTAGATGTTTCTTTAACAGTATCAGCTACTGCTACTAGCCCAGCATATTGACCATTGATCGCAGCTAACATCGCTGTTTTACCATTTTCCTCTAACTGCTCCATTATCGGGAGAATGTCATCGATAGGAATACCATATTGTTGCATCAGTTTACGTGTACCGATTATGACTCCTTGCCCAGATACTGTTGCTTGCACACCATAACCAGGTATGGCTTCAAAAAATTGAATATCTCCTAGATGAATACCACGATCTGTAATGCCTTGAACAATTGCTTCTGCTAATGGATGCTCTGATTGTTTCTCTGCTGCACCAATTAACGATAAAAAGTTTGCCTCGTCTTGATCTGCTGCTAGTATAACGTCAGTTAACACAGGTTTACCGTGTGTTACTGTACCTGTTTTATCAACAACCACCGTATTGATACTTTGCGTTTGCTCTAAATGCTCGCCACCCTTAAATAAAATCCCAAACTCTGCTGCACGACCAGAGCCTGCCATAATTGAGGTTGGTGTTGCTAACCCTAGCGCACATGGACAGGCAATGACAAGAACTGCGATTAAGACTTCTAATGCAGGCGTAAACTCACCCGGTTGTACCCAAAGAATCCAAACTAAAAATGTAATTATCGCAATTCCAACAACAATTGGTACAAATATGCCGGAAATATGATCTGCTAAACGCTGGATTGGTGCCTTTGAGCCCTGAGCATCTTCAACCACTTTAATAATCTGCGCCAAAGCAGTATCACGACCTACTTTTGTTGCTGTCATTTTAATAAAGCCATTTTTATTAATTGTTGAGCCAAATAATACATCACCTTGCTTTTTATCAACAGGAAGACTTTCCCCTGTTAGCATTGACTCATCAACAGCGGTCGTTCCTTCTACAACTTCACCATCAACTGGAATTTTTTCACCTGGTTTTACTAAAATAATGTCACCAATTACTACTTCTTCTAATGGTACTTCTTTCTCAACGTCATCTCGAACAACGACTGCTGTTTTTGCTTGTAGACCCATTAATTTTTTGATTGCCTCAGATGAGCGACCTTTCGCTTTTGCCTCAAATAATTTTCCTAATAGAATTAAAGTAATTAACACTGCACTTGTTTCAAAATAAAGGTGAGGGCCGTGATGGGAACCTACTGTAACAATGGCTTGATAAACACTATAAAAGTAGGCTGCAGATGTACCCATTACTACTAGTACATCCATATTTGCACTACCATTTCGCAAGGCTTTAAAGGCACCCACATAAAATTGTTTCCCTATTATAAATTGAACGGGCGTAGCTAAAATCATTTGTACCCATGGATTCATCAGTATTTCTGGTACATATAAAAACGAAGTAAATGAAAAATGACCAACCATTGTCCAGAGCAATGGTAATGAAAGAATAGCTGATAAAATAAATTTTTGCTGCTGTTGTTTGATTGCCTTTTGACGATGGTCTCCGACTTCTTGTTCTTCAGCTTTTTGATGGGCCTCATAACCTAATTTTTCAACCTTTGCAATGATATCCGCAATGGACACTTCAGATGGGTTAAATTCAATTGTTGCCTTCTCAAGTGCTAAGTTTACATTTGCAGATGAGACACCAGCTAGCTTATTTAATCCTTTTTCTATACGTGTAGCACAGGCTGCACAAGTCATACCCGTAATGTCAAATTCAGTTTTCTGTTTAACAACGCCATAGCCAAGTGCTTCAATTTTCTTTTCAAAATCTACTTCACTTAATTTGGATGAATCGTACTTAATCGTTGATTTTTCAAGCGCCAAATTAACAGTGGCTTGCTCAACACCATCCAATTTATTTAGTCCTTTTTCTATACGCGTAGCGCAGGCTGCACAGGTCATACCTGTTATTTGCAGATTGGCCTCTTTTACTTCTGAACTCATTTCTTTCACCTCTCCTTATACCAATAGGGGGTATATATCATTTAAAATAATAGAGTGCTACTAGAGCACCCTACATATTTTATTTTACATCATAGCCTTGGTCATCAATTGTTTCTTTAATTTGATCTAAAGATACCTTTGCTTCGTCAAATGCAATATCTACTAAGCCTTCTGCTAGGTTGACTTTTACTTGGTCAACGCCAGTTAAAGCTCCCACACTTTTTTCTACTGCATTTACACAGTGTCCACATGACATTCCTTGTACATTTAAAGTAACATTTTGCATAAAATATCTCTCCTCTTTGTTTATATTAAATAGGGGGTATATTATTTTTTCATTAGCTTTTGTATAGTCACCACTAATTCATCCAACACTGCTTCATCACCCTCAGATAAGCGATCGACAACACAGCCCTTTAAATGACCTTCCAATAATATTTTCGCTACACTATTCAAAGCAGACTGTGTGGCAGATAACTGCGTAATAATATCATCACAGTAAACATCTTTTTCAATCATTCCCTTAATGCCGCGAATCTGACCCTCTATACGATTTAAACGAGTTGTTAAATCCTTTTTTACACGTTCAGGATGATGGCTTTTTCGACAAGATGTAACTTCCTCCGTATGACAAGTAGCCTCTTTTGTTGTATCTTCCATTCCATACACCTCCTACTTCACTTTCATCATACTATACCCACGAAGGGTATGTAAAGTAAAAAGTTTTTAATGTTGGTGATCATGAAGAGACGTTTCTGCCTTCAATTGGCATAAAATTGAATTATCATGCTGATGTGCTGCGGTCTCTAATTGAATTGTTACATGCTTAATGCCCTTATGCTCAAGATTATGTTCAATTTCTCGTAAGATATTCTCACTATCCACAATTTTCAACTGATCATCAACCACTGCATGACAGGAAAGTGCATTTGTTCCACTTGTTATTGTCCAAATGTGTAGATCATGTATACTGTGAACACCTTTTGTTTGTTCCATCGTTTGAATAATTTCTTGAATATCGACGTTTGAAGGAGTTCCCTCCATTAAAACATGGACTGCAGCCTTCGTTACATAGTAGCCACTTCTTAATACAAGTAATGCGACAATTACACTTGCCAGCGGATCAGCCCAGCCCCAACCAAAAAACATAATTAGTAGAGCGGCAACAATAGCTCCTACAGATCCCAGCATATCACTTAGCACATGTAAAAATGCACCGCGCATATTTAAATTATCCTTTGTGTCACTGCCTCGCATCATTATCCAAGCTACCAAAATATTGATAAGGAGACCTATCGTACTAATAATGAGCATACCTTTAGTTGCTACTTCTGGCGGATTTGCAAAGCGCTCTATTGACTCGTAGAAAATAAACAATGCTATTAAGATTAATGTTACACCATTTAAAACCGCTGCCAGAATTTCAAAACGTTTGTAACCATATGTTTTACTGTAGCTTGCGGCTTTTTCACCAAACATAAATGCAAGTAATGCTATTGCTAAAGAAATGGAGTCACTTAACATATGTCCTGCATCTGATAAAAGAGCCAAACTATTTGTTAAAAAACCACCAATTGCTTCGATGACCATATATCCCGTAATAATAATAAATGATAAGATTAAAACCTTTTTATTAGCGCCATGTGTATGATCATGGCCGTGATCATGATTATGTCCCATGATTTTTCCCTCCGTTAATTTTAGTTATGTGCAGCATGCTCAATCGCTTGCTTTAGTAGATTCATAATGTGATCGTCATCCTTTGAATAGTATAAGGTCGTTCCCTCTCTTCGAAATTTCACTAAACGTAAATTTTTTAAAAAACGTAATTGATGTGAAACGGTTGATTGCCCTAAATCTAAAATTTCTGCAATGTCATTGACTGAATGTTCGTCTGTACATAATAAATTTAATATACGAATTCTTGTAGGATCACTTAATGCCTTAAAGGTTTGCGATACAACAAAAAGTGTCTCCTCGTCTAAATGCTGATCGTTGTTTACTGGAGTTTCTGTTAATTTTTCATCCATTTAGTTTATCCCCAATCTTTTATATTTATATATGAGCATGTGTTCATATATAAATATATATGGTACTTTTAGGAATGTCAACATTTAAAGTAGCAATTACCAATTAAGCAAGATACACTACTTTATAAGGAGAGATAAGTAGTGGATATTTTCGAAATAGATCGTTTATTTATGAAACAGGCATTAGAAGAAGCAAAGAAAGCCGCTGTACTTGGAGAGGTACCTATCGGAGCTATACTTGTTTACAACGGGGAAATTATTGCAAGGGCCCATAATTTACGGGAAACAACACAAAATGCAACCACACATGCTGAACTGGAGGTTATACAGGAGGCTTGTGAAAAAATTGGTAGCTGGCGTTTAGAAAATACAACACTCTATGTAACGCTTGAACCTTGCCCTATGTGTGCAGGTGCTATTTTACAGTCTCGTGTGCCTCGTGTTGTCTATGGAGCACGGGATTTAAAGGCTGGCTGTGTTGATTCCCTCTATCATCTATTAAATGATGCACGCTTTAATCATGAATGTGAAGTGACTGAAGGTATTTTAGCCGAGGAATGTGGGCAAATATTAACTGATTTTTTCAGGGCTTTACGTGAACGGAAAAAAGCAGAGAAAAAGGCAAGACAGGCTTCTAAAGAAACTTTCACATGAAAGAAGGTGCCTCCAATTGAGACACCTTCTTTTTATAATTATGAGTGTAAAAAACACACTAACCTTCGATAAACATTGCAGTAAAATTGGTTGAGCCACCTACAAAGTTTTGATTTTCACTAAATTTAAGCTTTGTGATGAAGCCAAAAAGCTATTTTAGAAAACCTGGAAGAAGGTATATCTAAAATAGCTTAGGAAAAAATTTTTAGGTGTCCATTTACGGTCTGGAATGCCTATTGCACAGACCTTCCTCGGAGCAGAGTAAACTTTATTTAGGAGCTATTACTTCTTTCCCGCCCATATAAGGTCTTAATACCTCAGGAATTACTACGCTTCCATCCGCTTGCTGATAATTTTCTAGGATAGCCGCTACTGTGCGTCCAATAGCAAGACCTGAGCCGTTTAATGTGTGTACATACTCTGGTTTTGCATTTGCTTCACGACGGAAGCGAATATTTGCTCGACGTGCTTGGAAATCCTCAAAATTAGAGCAAGAAGAGATTTCACGATACATGTTTTGTGCTGGAATCCAAACCTCTAAATCATATTTTTTTGCTGCCGTAAAGCCTAAATCAGCCGTACACATTTTTAGTTTACGGTAAGGTAAGCCAAGTAATTGTAGTACCTTTTCAGCATGACCAGTTAATAGCTCTAGCTGTTCATATGACTCCTCCGGTTTTACAAAGCGCACTAATTCTACTTTGTTAAATTGGTGCTGGCGAATTAAACCACGTGTATCACGTCCCGCAGAGCCTGCCTCTGAACGGAAACATGCACTATATGCAGCAAAGCCCTGCGGCAATGCTTCAACAGATAAAATTTCATCACGATAGAAGTTTGTTACAGGTACCTCTGCCGTTGGAATCATGAAATAATCTGTTTCCTCTACTTTAAATACATCTTCTTCAAATTTAGGAAGATTTCCAGTACCCGTCAAGCTATCACGATTAACAATGACAGGTGGTAGGATTTCCTCATAACCATGCTCCTCTGCATGTAAATCCATCATAAATGTCATTAGCGCACGTTCTAAACGAGCTCCAAGCCCACGATAGAATAAAAATCTACTACCTGTCACTTTTGCTCCACGCTCAAAATCTACAATTTTTAAATCTGTTGCAATATCCCAGTGTGGTTTAATATCAAAATCAAATGTTGGTACCTCACCCCAAGTATATTCCACAACGTTGTCATCCTCTGTTGTGCCCACTGGTACAGATTCATGCGGGATGTTTGGTAAACGCATCATCATATCTTTAAAACGGTCTTCTACATCATTTAATTGGACATCCAGTTCTTTTATTTCATCGCCAACCTGACGCATGCGAGCAATTACTTCATCCGCATTTTCTTTATTACGCTTCATCACAGAAATTTGCTCAGATACTTTATTACGCTCTGCTTTAAGCTCTTCCGTTTTAGCAATTAATTCACGACGCTTGGCATCTAATTCTTCAAAATCATCTAAGTTTCCTAAATCCTCATTACGTGTTAATAGTATTCTTTTAACTTCGGCGAAATTATCACGCACGCGTTTAATATCTAACATCGTTCATACCTCCAGTAGATTCTAGATGATGGGAAATAATAAGTCAGGAGAACACAAAAAAGCCCTCATCCCATAAAAGGGACGAGAGCTACCCGCGTTGCCACCCTAATTGACTAGACATTTAGTCTAATCCACTTATTTCATAACGGCATTTCAGCCGGCGACAGCCTACTTCATTAACTTCGACTGTGCAACTCCAGGACGGATTCACAAGTGTTTTTATCAGCTTTCACCAACCGCTGACTCTCTAAAAAAAACGTGCTTGCTACTACTTCCCATCATCGTGTTCAGTTATTTGAATTTTATCCATACTGTACTATACGTAACGAGATTTTGCAAGTCATACTATAGACGATAAAAAATATTTGAGAATACGTGTATCTTTTGTTAATTCAGGATGAAATGAACAGCCTAATAAATGTCCATCCTGTGCTAAAACAATTTTCCCTTCATGCTCTGCTAGAATTTCAACATCGTCTCCAACAGATACAATATGAGGTGCGCGTATAAAAACAGCAGGGATTGATTTACCTATTTTAGGTATATTGAGGTCTACTTCGAAGCTATCTACCTGTCTTCCATAAGAATTTCTTGCTACTGCTACATTCATGATCGCTAAATGCGGCTCATCATCCACTACTTCATTTGCCAATAAAATTAAACCTGCACAAGTTCCAAACATCGGTAATCCAGTTTTGGCAAGTGTACGAATTGGCTCCAACAGCTCGTATCGATTTAGCAATTTTCGCATTGTTGTACTCTCCCCACCAGGTAGCACAAGTCCATCTAGTTGCTGTAAGTCATTGTGCTGTTTGACCAAGACTACCTCACAGTCTAGAAACTCTAGCATTTGCACATGCTCTCGTACCGCTCCTTGCAATGCTAATACACCAATTCGTTTCATGTTACCAGCCTCGCTCTTGCATACGCTCATTTTGACTGAGCTGTGCAATATCAATGCCTTTCATCGGAACCCCTAGCTCTTTTGATATTTCTGCTAGAAGCTTAAAATCCTTATAATGTGTCGTAGCCTCTACAATTGCTTTTGCAAACTTCTCTGGGTTTTCTGATTTAAAAATACCTGAACCAACGAACACACCATCAGCCCCGAGCTCCATCATTAAGGCAGCATCAGCCGGCGTAGCGACACCACCAGCTGCAAAGTTTACAACTGGTAAACGCCCATTTCGTTTAATTTCTCTTAATAATTCAAATGGTGCTCCAAGTACTTTAGCCTCTGTCATGAGTTCATCCTCTGTCATACCAACTACCTTACGAACTTGCGCATTCACTTTACGAATATGACGCACAGCCTCTACAATATTCCCTGTTCCTGGTTCACCTTTAGTTCGCAGCATTGAAGCTCCCTCACCAATACGTCGAGCAGCTTCTCCTAAATCGCGGCAGCCGCAAACAAATGGTACAGTGTACTCACTTTTTAATAAATGAAACTCTTCATCTGCAGGTGTTAATACTTCGCTTTCATCGATATAATCAACACCCATTGCCTCTAAAATTCTTGCTTCGACTATATGCCCTATACGTGCCTTAGCCATTACTGGAATGGAGACAGCCCCCATAACCTCCTCAACAATTCGAGGATCAGCCATCCGTGCAACACCGCCCGCTTTACGAATATCTGATGGGACCCTTTCTAATGCCATAACAGCTACAGCTCCTGCTTCTTCAGCAATTTTCGCCTGCTCAGCATTTATTACGTCCATAATGACGCCACCCTTTTGCATTTCCGCCATTCCTCTTTTTACTAGCTCTGTTCCTGTCTGTTTCATATATCTAACCTCCACCTTTGTGATGAAGTCTAGTATAATGGAAATTGACTACATCAAAATATCCAGTTTTATTATTATCTATAGGGTCAGGAGGGGAAATATACGTGGATATGCTATTATTTCAACTAGAAAAAGATGGCGAAAAACCGCTCTATGATCAGCTTTATAGCGGCATTAAAGAAGCTATCATTACAAAGAAAATTGCAGTAGGAGAAAAATTGCCATCAAAAAGAAAATTAGCCGATTTTTTGAATATTTCTCAAACAACAATTGAAATTGCATACGCACAGCTACTAGCTGAGGGCTATATTATGTCAAAAGCACGCGTTGGATATTTCGTTGAGGAAATTGATGAGCTTCCCTATATTCAACAGGACACAGTTGCTTCTTTAAGTGAGCTGCCTAAGAAAAAAACATACAAAATAGATTTTAATCCTGCTTCTATTGATATTCATGCATTCCCCTTTCAAACTTGGCGCAAATATGCAAAAGAGCTTTTTGATGATGCTTCAAAGGAATTATTATTAACTGGTGAACCGCAGGGAGAGCTATCTTTACGTACTGAGATTGCAAATTATTTATACCAATCGCGCGGAGTTGTTTGTAGTCCTGAGCAAATAGTTGTGGGTTCAGGGACGGAGCAGCTCCTTCCAATGATTTTACGACTCTTTAATGATGACACTTACTTTGCCCTTGAAAATCCAGGTTATCCAGCCGTACATCGTATGTTTTCTCAGCATAAACGAAAGGTCTATCCAATTACTGTTGATGAAGAAGGGATCTTCATTCATGAACTCGAAAAAACGAGCGCTGACGTTGTATATATCACACCCTCTCATCAGTTCCCAACAGGTGCAGTATTGTCGGCTACAAGACGTGCACAGGCATTAAATTGGGCTGCTCAGAGTACCTCTCGTTATATCATTGAGGATGACTATGATTCTGAATTCCGTTATACTGGAAAACCAATTCCTGCTCTACATGCACTCGATCGAAACGATAAAGTCATTTATATGAGTACCTTTACAAAATCATTAATGCCATCCTTACGAGTTGCTTATTTTGTTCTCCCGCCAAAATTACTCGCAACCTATAATGACGTATTTAATTACTACTCCTCAACAGTACCTAGATTCGATCAACATATTGTTGCTAATTTCATGCGGGACGGTCATTTTGCCAAACATTTAAATAGGATGAGGAAAATTTATCGTAAAAAACATGATAAGCTTACTTCTATTTTAGAAAATTATTCTAAGCAAATTAAAATAACTGGAGAGCAAGCAGGGATGCATATATTATTAGAGGTACAGCATGAACTATCTGAAAAACATTTACAACAGCTCGCCTCTAATGCCGATATCGGTATTTATCCATTATCGGATTACCGCCTAGATCACACTGCAGCATCACAGCCACAATTTTTACTGGGCTTTGGAGGTATACCAGTACATGAAATAGAACATTCCATTGAGAAACTTATGGATTGTTGGGATATAAAAAAGCATCAATCACCCCCACGTTAATGTGGGCTGATTGATGCTTTTCAGTTATGATTCAATTAATTGAATATTATAATGTTCAAACCATGTATGAATTTGCCCTAAATAAGCCAAAAGTTGAGGACCTGCCATTAATTGCCCATACCAAGGAACTTTAAAAGAGCTGCCACCAGACTCAATTAGCTCAATAAGCTTCTGTCGTTCAAATAATTCATGAAGAATTGAATTTTTATCCTTCATTATTTCCCCTAGCCATTTTTGAACACCCGTCGTATAAAGTGGATGATAGGTTTTAGGATACGGATTCTTTTTACGATACAATACTTCTTTGGGCAATAGTTGGTCCATTGCTTTACGAAGTAATCCCTTTTCCATTCCACCTAAATTTTTCATTTCCCAAGGAATATTCCATGTATATTCCACAAGACGATGATCAGCAAATGGAACACGAACCTCAAGACTTGCCCCCATACTCATGCGATCCTTTCGTTCCAACAATGTTTGCATAAACCATACCATATTCAAATAGAACATTTCACGATGCCTTGCCTCTTCTACACTCTCCCCTTGTAGATATGGTACTTCCTTTATTGTTTGCGTATAAACATGCTGTACGTATGATTCAACTGCCAGTTTCTTACGCCATCGATCTTGTAGCATTGTTGTTCTTTCAGCTAGTGAACGAATCCAAGGAAAACCTGTTGTCGTCTCAGTAAACCATGGGTAACCTCCAAAGATTTCATCAGCACATTCACCTGATAAGGCAACTGTAAATTCCTTTTTAATTTCACGACAAAACCATAATAATGATGAATCTACATCTGCCATTCCTGGTGAATCTCTAACAATCACAGATTCCACTAACAAATCAATTAGTTGCTGTTGAGAGATTTCTTCAGCATGATGGTCAGTTTGAAATGTATTTGTCATTTGTTCAATCCAATAAGTATCTGTCGATGTTTGAAATGTATGCGGATTAAAAAAGCGCTCATTATCCTCATAATCTATAGAGTACGTATGAAGTTTATCTTTCCCTTGTTGCTGAAATCTGTTGGATGCAATGCCTGTAATAATACTAGAATCTAAACCACCTGATAGGAAGGTGCAAATTGGTACATCCGAAACAAGCTGTCGTTCAATTGCATCTGTCAGTAAAAAACGGACATGATCTACTGTATCTTCTAATGACTCATCATGATGCTCGCTCTGCAAGCGCCAATACTGCCAAATTCGTACACCTTCCCTTGAGAAGCGCATTGCATATCCCGGACGTAATTCATTAATATTTTGAAAAAGCGCCTTCCCTGGTGTTCGAGAAGGCCCTACAGCTATGATATTGGCTAATCCTTCTGTATTTACGGCTGCTTTTATCAGAGGATGTGCTAGCAGTGCTTTCACTTCAGATGCAAATAGCAAACCATCTTGTTGCTCTGTATAATACAAAGGCTTTACCCCAAGTCGGTCTCTACATAAAAATAGTGATTGTGATTGTTCATCCCATACCCCAAAAGCGAAAATACCATTAAAAAAATCTACACATTGCTCCTTCCATTCAATATAAGCTGTTAGCAAAACTTCCGTATCTGAATGTGTAGTAAATATATATCCTCGATTTTGAAGCTCCTTTCGTAATTCTTCTGTATTATAAAGCTCGCCATTGTATGTAATGACATAATTTGAACCTTCATGAACTTTAGTCATTGGTTGCTTGCCACCGATTAAATCGATAACGGCTAACCGTCGATGGCCAAATGCTATATGCTCATTACACCAAATATTTTCATCATCGGGACCGCGCTTTTTTAAAGTTTGCGTCATTAACTTGATGATTTCTTCACTTGTTCTTAAATCTTTTTGAAAGCTAGCCCACCCTGTAATCCCACACATTTAGCCACATCCTTTCGCCTATTAGCGTATGCAGTATTGCTCTAAAATGTGAAAAAGAACACGTAATAATTTACGTGTTCTTAAATGATTAAATTAAAATAAGCCGCCAACAAAGTCGGAGATACCACCCCATAAGTTGCCAAAGAAGTTACCGATACCTTGGAAGAATAATGAGATACCACTAGCACGCTCCACAGCCTCTGTAGTGACAACATCAGCTGTTAGTTCCTTACCATCAATGAAACCGTAATCAGTACCCTCTGAGCGCTCAATAACTACCTTTCCGACAACTGTATCCTTTTTAACCTCTGCTTCTAAACTCTTTTTATCTAATACTAGTTTCGGTTTATATAAATCTTTATCAGATGACTTCATCATAAAAGATACAGGCTCTTTTACAGCAATGGCTACTTTCTTTTCTTTCCCTTTCGTAACTTTTACGGTTTTCTGATCTTTAAACGCATACTTCGCTGGAATAATTTCTTGTTTTGAGAATTGTGAAAAACCATAGTTAAATAATTTAGCGGTTTCGTCGAATCGAGCTTTTTTTGATTCCTGCCCATTTGCATCTACAGCCTTCATAACAACAGAAATTAAACGAGTACCATTGCGCTCTGCAGTACCTGTAAAGCAATGTCCAGCAAAGTTTGTTGTACCCGTTTTTAATCCATCAACGCCTTGATATTGGTGCAATAATCCGGGCAGCATTAAGTTCCAGTTTCTCATTTCAATTCGATCATCTGTACCTTCACGGAACGTTTTTTCTGCAATTTTAGACGTTTCTAATACGTTTGGATGATCTTTAAGTAAATGATATGCTAATTTGGCTACAGATTTAGCAGGCATTACGTTTTCATCTGATGGTCCAGTGCCAGCTGGATGCATTCCAAATAAATCTGCATTGTTAAGTCCAGTAGAATTCACGAATTTATAGTCTTTAAGACCAAGCTTTTCAGCCTTTTTATTCATCAGCTTTAAAAACTCAGCTTCAGTACCTGCAATTGTTTCTGCAATACCTACTGTGGCAGCATTTGCTGAATAAATGGCCATTGCTTCATATAATTCACGGATTGTGTAAGTTCCATCTCTACGCAATGGTACATTACTTAACGCACGGTTTTGTGACATACGATACGTATAATCAGTTACATGATATTCCTGATCCCACTTAACTGTACCTGCATCAATTGCGTCCAATAACAGGTATTCTGTCATCATTTTTGTCATACTTGCAATACCTAGTGAAGTATCTGCATTTTGTTCATATAAAATTTTTCCTGAATCTGCGTCAATTAAAATCGCAGCATCCACATGTAGTCCTAAATCTGTTTCTGCATTTGCCTTCGCAGGAATACCTGCAAAAATACTAAATAACAAAACCGGAATTAGGAGCAAGCGTAATAGGGTGTTCATTGTCTTTTTCACCTTTAAAGCCCTCCAAAAAATAATCTTGTCCACGACATTTTATCATAGATAGTAACTTACGTGGGTACTCTCTAACATAAAAAAGCTCTCGAGCCATCTTTGTAGACGATTCGAGAGCATAAAAGTTGCTAGTAATATATTACATCGAATAATTCGGTGATTCTTTTGTGATTTGTACATCATGTGGATGTGACTCACGTAAACCTGCACCTGTCATTCGAACGAACTGGGCATTTTCACGTAAGAACTCTAAATTAGGCGATCCGCAATATCCCATACCTGCTCGAATACCACCAATAAGTTGATAAATTGTATCTGCTAGAGGTCCTTTATAAGGAAGTCTACCTTCAATTCCCTCCGGTACTAATTTCTTCGCATCTTCTTGGAAATATCGATCTTTTGATCCTTTTTCCATAGCTCCAATTGAACCCATACCACGGTAAACTTTGAAGCGTCGTCCTTGGAAAATTTCAGTTTCACCAGGTGATTCTGAAGTACCTGCTAGAAGTGAACCAAGCATTACAACATTACCACCCGCTGCAAGAGCCTTTACGATGTCTCCAGAGTATTTAATACCTCCATCAGCAATAATCGTTCTACCAAGCTCACGAGCCACTGTAGCGCAATCGTAAACAGCTGTAATTTGTGGTACACCTACACCAGCTACAACACGTGTAGTACAAATAGATCCTGGACCAATACCAACCTTAACTACATCTGCACCAGCTTCAAATAAAGCACGTGCACCTTCACCTGTTGCTACGTTACCAGCAATAATCTCTAGCTCTGGATACGCTTCACGGATTGAACGAATTGTTTGTAATACGCCCTCCGAATGTCCATGTGCTGTATCAATTACTACGATGTCAACCTGAGCCTCCACAAGCTTCTCTATACGTACCATCGTATCTTTTGAGACACCAACTGCAGCGCCTACTAATAAACGACCATGTATATCTTTTGCAGCGTTAGGGAATTCAATTACTTTTTCAATATCCTTAATTGTAATTAACCCTGTTAATTTACCTTCATCATCTACAATTGGTAGCTTTTCGATTTTATATTGTTGAAGAATTTTTTCAGCATCCTCTAAAGTCGTACCAACAGGAGCTGTAATCAAATCTTCTTTTGTCATAACATCTTCAATTTTTAATGAATAGTCAGAGATAAAACGTAAGTCACGGTTTGTAATAATTCCTACTAATTTTTGATTTTCCATACTATCAACAATCGGTACACCAGAGATTCGGTATTTACCCATTAAGTGCTCAGCATCGAAAACTTGGTGAGTCGGAGTTAAGAAGAATGGGTTTGTAATAACACCGTTTTCAGAACGTTTTACTTTTTCTACTTGTTCAGCTTGCTCATCAATTCCCATGTTTTTATGGATAATACCGATACCACCTTGACGTGCCATAGCAATTGCCATTTTAGACTCTGTCACTGTATCCATACCAGCACTAACCATTGGAATGTTTAATTTAATCTTTGGCGTTAGTTGAACTGATAAATCAACATCTTTCGGTAATACTTCGGAATGAGCTGGTACTAATAATACATCATCAAAAGTTAAACCCTCTTTGGCAAATTTAGTTTCCCACATTTTCGTAACGTCCTCCTATAGTTAAAAGAATATTAATTGTAAGATTAACAACGTGCCAAGCTACTGTCAAGAAACTTATAAAAGAAAGACAATTCAGATTTTTAAAGGAGGTAAATTTAGCAATTTTATTCCTTATAACTCTTTAAATAAATGATGATGATCCGTTCTAAATTTTAAAATCTTCTGTTTCATTTAGGATGTAAATACTATTTTGTACTCCGCTATATTTAGTCTTTTGGACAATTTTTATGAAAATGTTGATAGATTAGTAAAATTTTTCACTAAAAATAAAAAAACAGCCAGCATACAGCTGACTGTCTTTGCCTAGCGACGTCCTACTCTCACAGGGGGAAGCCCCCAACTACCATCGGCGCTAAAGAGCT
>NZ_JBXUNW010000030.1:0-25842 GCF_057196045.1 Lysinibacillus sp. DFXJR4
CCATTCGGCGGCTTCAACATGTCAGGTACAGACTCAAAAGCTGGTGGCCCAGACTACCTACAGCTTCATATGCAAGCAAAAACAACTTCAGAATTCTTTAAATAATAGTAAAAACAGCGTTCTTAGATAGTAAGTGCGCTGTTTATTTTTTATTATAGCTTCATAAAAATGTTCGATAATTGATGATATGTTTGATAGACATCATCTTATTGATACTCGAGTGATGAATTGTACTTAAACTAACAATGCAGTTTAGTTGAAAAAGGGATTTACATACCTTTACTTGAATATATCTATAAAAAGACGAAAAATGGAGGGCTATTTATAGCATTCGTTTCAATCTATACTGTTGGAATCCTATGACCACCCTAGCTCTCGTGAATTTTATCAAGTTGGCAATGGAGTATATCAACAGTCAACTAAATCAGGCTTGATAGAGATATTTTCAACAGAAGGTGTCACTTTCCCTGAAGAACCGTGAAGGGAAAAGGTTCTCGACACTTATGCTAACCGTATGGAGAAATCTTCAATCCTTATATCATTTCACCTATTCAGGACAGCATAAACAAGCGTTACGAGACAAAAGTAAATAGATCGGGCCCTATCCAGAGAAACACCTCGTATTAGAGTTACACTAAAAAAGCGTTCAGATGTACATAGTCACAAGTGTTAATCATTTTTTTTAGAAAAGTATTAGGCATAACGACAAGAACTACTGTACCGCGATCACAGAGAGTATCTTCAGCGTACACTTTGGTTTCAACCAATTGCTTTTAATGGGACGTGTTGCGGGGTCGGTTTAAGGAAATCTACATTCAGGTTAGCCGTTACAAATCGAGGTGGCTCTGCTCCATCACCAATTTCATGTCCATTTTTATGATGCAACGTAAGCGCAGCAGATCCATGGCAATCGATTAAAGATGCGAGTAAACCACCATATAAAAATCTAGGAATACCCATATATTTGGAATTAGGTGTAAAGATGATAACCGTCTTATCTCCTTGCCAACCAGTTCGAAGGTGATGTCCATCCTTATTCAGTCAACCACACCCACCAAGCGAAATCGTCTGGATAAATAGCTTGTATTGCTTTTTCTACTTTGAATTCTTCCATTTTACTTCCTCTTATATTGTGAAATTTCGCTATATTTGAAATAATTGTTATTACTTAGGGGAAAGGGAGGTAGATAACTTGAGTTTTCAAATTATAACTTTACCAGCCTATCGGGCAGTAGGATTAAAATGGGAGGGAACGTTCTCTGAAATCGTACCTCATTTAAAAAATGTCATTCAACAAGCTCAAGACCGTGCCGATGAGTTAGAGAATAGAGTGAATCCTACTATCCAATTAGGTTTGTCCTATCATGTAATGGACAATGGATTCGCATATTACGCAGTGTATGAAGTGAGTGAGGAGCAGGAAATTCCTGAGGGAATGATCGAAATATCGGTTCCTGAATGGACGTATGTGAAGACGACTCATCACAAAGGAGAAGATATTCAAAAAACCTATACGGACTTACATCAATGGTTATTTGAGAGCGACTATACCGTATTTAGAGAAGCTGGTGTAGAATACTATGATCCTTATATGCCGATTAAACATGAACATTATCCAGTTGATCAAGATCCGAACGATCCGCATTTTGATATTTATATACCGATTGTAAAAAAATAATGTTTTTTATTATACAATCAGGCTCATAAAAGGTTTAAAAGAATCCGTTTTGAATTATCTTTTATCAGAACGGATTCCTTTTATTGTTTAATAAAGAACACGCCATAAATAAAAGGTAGCGTATGATTCCCAGTTTTTCCACGGACACGATAATTCTAATATTTCATCTTTTGTAGGTTTACGGTCCATATTTCGTAATATTTTTATTGAATTAATTAGACCCATATCATCGATTGGAAATGCTGTCTGAAACCTAAGGCAGCGCATTAGAACATAATTGGCTGTCCAAGGACCAATTCCTCGTATTTTTAGTAAGTATTTTTCAGCATCCTTAAAGTTCATATTCATTAATTGTTCCCTCGATAATTCTCCATTTGCCATTAATTTAGCATTGCCACTGATCATTTGTTCGTACGAAGGGAAAACTCAATACTTTTTATAACTCCATTCGACTGAATCCCCATATTTTTCTACGAATTGCCTCTTTAAGGAGTACGCGAAGGTTAAGTTAATTTGTTGCCCTAAAACTCCCCAGCATAAAGCTTCAAATAAATCGGGAATGCCGATAACTCGCAATCCATAGAATTTTGAGCTGGCATTTTCAGTATGGAGTCTGTTTTTGCCATTTCAAAAAATGGCGTTAAATCGTTATTTAGATCAAACCACTTATAAATATAGTTCACAATCTCTTCTCGTTTCCACTTTTTGAACATTCATTTGTTTATAATTCATTACATTTATCTGTACTAATGACCGAATTTCCCCAATAGCTATAACTTTTGTTATGACATCATTCTCTATAACATACATGCATTCATTTTTTTCCTTGTTAGATAGCCTAGGTTTCCAACTATATCAAAATCTTCGGGTAATGTAATAACTATCACATTATTGACTTCATACCATGTTATTTTTCATTCTCCTCATCTTATTAAGAGTAATTTTACTTTATTACATCATAATCTTTTGTTATTTTGTTATCTTGCTATTACATTCTTAACACCTTATTTTTTTAGAATGATGGGGTTATAGTGTTATTTATCAAGAATAATAAATAGGAGTGAATAAAAGTGATCCAAGATATTAAAACACGTATCGCAAACTTAAATTGGGATTCAATTCAAAATGATTTAGATGAGCAAGGATTTGCAAAGCTTCCAGTGATTTTAACAAAGGAGGAATGTGAATACTTCATAGAATTGTATTGTGAGGAAGAGTCATACCGAACAACTATCAATATGATGAGATACCGCTTCGGGAATGGGGAATACAAATATTTTTCCTATCCATTACCTGAAATCATTCAAAGTTTAAGAGAGTCTTTTTATTTAGAATTGGTCAAAACAGCCAATCGATGGTTGGGCTATTTAAAGAAAACAGAACAGTTTCCAGATCATCTTCAAGATTTTTTGAACACCTGTGAAAAATATGAACAAACTAGACCGACACCCTTACTATTAAAGTATGAAACAGGAGGGTTTAATTGTTTACATCAAGATCTATATGGCGACCTGTTTTTCCCGTTTCAAGTAGTATTTGTTTTAAATCAACGAGATAAAGACTTCTGCGGTGGAGAATCTCTATTAGTGGAACAAATTCCTCGTGCTCAGAGTAGGGGACATGTCATTACTTTAGAACAAGGTAGTGCACTAATCTTTCCTACTAACTATAGACCTGTTCTAGGTAAAAAAGGATATTACAAAAATACAGTTCGGCACGGAGTAAGCACGGTTACTTCTGGAGCACGATACGGTCTTGGAATTATTTTTCACGATTCTAAGTAAAATTGAAATTCAATATCTTGTTATTTAAATCCAGAGAGTATATTGAAAGGAGAGGTGAGATAAATAGTGGATAGTATCAATAACGGACATAAAGAGAGCCATGAGTATAGAAATTTGAATGATGGAGAAATGTTTACAGATGAAAAGTGGCAAGCAATTATCAGCGTACAATAATCAATTTTTCTATGCTGTAAAGTCGACAGGGATATTCTGTAAACCATTCTGTAATTCATAGAGGTGTCACATGAAAAATAACAAATATTTTAATTTTTACAAGCTCTGGCTAGGACAGTCTATCAGTTTGTTAGGTACCCAGTTTACAGTAGTAGCTTTGCCTCTTTTTGCATTAGAGGTACTAGAAACAAGTGAGGCGAATGCTGCCATGCTTCGTGGAATTATATTTATTCCTTACCTAATTTTCGGATTAGTAGCCGGTGCTTTGATAGACATCCTTCATAGAAAAAAGGTTTTGCTAATTTGTAGTATATGTCAAGGTGTTTTATTTTTATCAGTATTCATACTGACTGTAACAAATATAATAACGTTCCCTTTACTGGTGATTCTCATGTTTTTAAACGGAATATTTACCACGTTTTACAACATAGCAATTCCTTCTTTCTTACCGGAAATATTACCAGGTAAAGACAACTTGAAAAAGGGAAATGCTCAACTAGCCCTTTCAGAGTCTCTTTCTATTGTAATTGGTCCTATGCTAGCAGGGATCGTTATTACTCTAGTTGGATTAACAGGCTTATTCACTGTTGACGCAATAACGTATTTTGTTTGTTTTTTGTGTGTATTATTTATTTCAAGGTTTAAACCGCATACAGAAGGCTCTTTAAAAAACGTAAATTTAAAATCGATACATAAAAACATATATGAAGGTTTGATATATTTTAAAAGCCACCCTGTATTAGAACCAATTGTAAGCTGTGGCGCTGTTTACGGTTTTTTCAAGTACATACTAAATAGCATTTTAGTAATATTCCTTTATAAGGTAATGGGTCTATCTGAACTTGAAATAGGTTTTGTTGTAGGTTCGGCGGCAGTGGGATTTTTAATAGGCAATACGATACTCGTTAAAAAAGGTCAACAATTTAATAATACAAACATGCTTATTTATAGCGCTACTGTATCAGTTATCGGTCTGTCCCTTATACCAATCATGGGATACTTAGGAACCGTTTACGGTATTGTAGCTGCAAGTATCATACATGGTATGGGAGAAGGTGTATTTGGCCCTTACGCTGCAACCATTCGACAACTTGCCTCACCAGGTCAAATGCTGGGCAGAGTAAATGCTGTACAGCGTACGCTCAATTGGGGAGCTTGGGCATTAGGAAGTTTTGCAAGTGCATTTTTAGTTTCTATAGTTGGGCTTCAAACAACTCTATTTATAGGAGGCTTCGGAACATCATTATGTTTAATAGTGTTGTTAAGACGAGGCATATCAAAAGGGACCAACCTTGAATATTCGGGTTCAATTTAGAGGAGATGATGATGATGGATAAGATATCAAAAGGAACTGGCAAAGAAACTATATCACATGTTTTATTTATTGGGGGATGGACTAAACCCATACAAGATGCTTTAGACAGGGGATATACTGTTTCGTATATTGGATCTTACAGTAAACACATATATTTCGATGGAACTATCTTAGAAAAGTGTTTCTATAAAAAAGAAATAGACACAACAAACATTCCCGTGAGTGTGTACTATGCTGAAGAATTGTTCAAAGAGAAACCATTTGATGTGGTTGTATCTTTCAACGAAGCAGCCTTGGATACGGCTAGCATCATTGCAAAGATTCTTAATGTTAAAGGATTTTCTTACAACGCAAATATGATAACCCGCAATAAAGACATGATGCGTGAACTTCTAGCAGGCAAAGACTATTCGATAGATTCGATGGTTTGCAACAACATAAAAGATATTAGTGAATTTTTGCATAAAAAAAATAGTATGATCATAAAACCTGCGATTGGCGCAGGTGGTAAAGGTGTATCTAAGCTAGACATGGGAGATGACATAGAGGGATTTATGAAAGATAATGGTATTCAATTACCTATTTTAGTGGAAGAGTATGTTGAAGGAGATGTAGTTTATACGGTCGAAGCCGTTTCTTATAACAAAAAACATTCTATACTAGCTATATCAGCTGAAATATTTAAAGAAGATACGTTTTTAATCAACTATACTATTATGCCAGCACCTCTAGAAGAATCTCAAAAAAAATTAATCATTGACAAAGTAATGCTATTTTTGGACGACATGCAACTGGAAGATGGCACTACTCATACAGAAGTAAAGCTAGACAAACAAAATAAGCCAATTATCATAGAGTCTCAAGTTAGGATAGGTGGAGGTAACATTTGGAAAATGGTAGAACTTACAACCGGCATATCTCAATTCGGATACTATTATGATGCATTAGCCACTAGGACTCTAGATGAATTTAGATGTGTCCCTTCAAAATGTCAAGCTATGTCTTTAAGCTTGATTCCAAAACCAGGTTGCCTAAAAGAAATCAAGTATGAAGGGTTAGCTAACATATCCGAGATCGTATTCGTTGATCTATTAGTAAAAGAGGGCGACACCATACCAACTATTGTAGACAGTACAGGGCGCAAAGGATATATATTATTTACGGCTAATAATATAGAACATATGTATGAATTAGCAAATAAAATATGTAACAATATAACATTTGTTTATCAGGATTTGTCAGAGTGGAAGCCTTCTTTTAAAAAAATATAAAAAAAATCATCACACATGACCCGGGTCCTTTTGAGGCTTTCACGAATGCCAATATTTATTTTGTAAACATGAGAATCACGTATATTAGGAAGGAAAGGTTAAAGTTGTACGATAAAATCATATTAATTCATAGTTTATAAAAAGTTCTATTTTAAGCATTTATATCTTGAGTAGTAGAATTCTTATTATAATTTCAAGCCTTCCGTAAAACACGGAAGGCATTTATTGTGCGCTTTGAGAACGATCGAGAATGGCATTGGTACGTGTTACTGAATCTCGATGAAGCTTTAACCAAATAATATAAGATAAAAAAGGGTCACTTGGGATAGGAGTGACCCTTTGTAACAAAATTCGGAGGTGTAAGGCTAAAATAGCTTTACATTACTATTAATATGCCGTGATAGCATAGTTTGTATAGTTCATAGCCTGAGAAATAGATTTTAGAAATAAAAAAGCTCTGTTATGGTTCGAATACTTTATTATTACTTAACATGTGAGCTAATAATAATAAGAGTAATTCCCGTAAATAGGCAAATGATTCTCGTCACAGGAATTTTATCTGCTAGTCCAAATAATGCAATTGCTGTCGTTACGATTAAAACTGTTGGACCAACCAATGCAAGCATTGTGTTAATAAAGAATGCTTTTTCTAAATTATTCAACTTTAGCATCAACAATCCAGCACTTACTTCAATACTTCCAGACAATACACGTAATATAACCATAGCAAGAACAGATTTTTCAATAATTGTCATCATCCTATCTTTATAGAAAATTTTTGCTTATATTATAATTCCATCACTAGGATAATTATAGACTTTCTGCTTTAATGAGAAATACTAAAATCAATGTATGTATGATTCGTATCAAATATACTTGTTATAGTATGCTTATGTTAATTTAATAGTGATTTTCTAGTTAAAAGTTCAAAGTATTTATTAATATCATTGAACTGAGAGATGATTCAAAAGAATCTATCCGTGAATTTGAACCTAATTATAAATTAAAAAATTATATTGTCTCAGCTATTATTCAGGCCGTTAAATAGACGGTTTAATAACGGAAGTTGAACAAACCACAAACAAGCATAAACCCCGTTTTAATTTAGAACGGGGTTATAAGAAAGTAGATTGATCATAAGCAACATCTTTAATTTATATATGGGAAGTTGACGTATCCAAGTCCTCCTCCATGCCAAATGATTTTAGTTTACATAATATAAATACCTTGGTCACAACTTTCTTATTATCGGAGGCTTCTCATAATTTATCGTTCAAAAGGGGATTATTCGTTTAAATAATGCTAATTATGGTTTAATGTAGATTTGTCCAATATTCATAAAAATTATTCATTAGAGAGATGAACTTAGCTGGTTGTTACAAGAACACGATATTTATTCAGATAGCAAAAGCTTTCTTAAATCACACTCGAAAAAGGATTTTAGAAAATGCAAACAAATCAGAGTTAATGGTAGGGTTTTGTTCGTATTATCAGCTAAACGACTTATACGTTACCATCCATTAAACGTTTTGCAATGGTATATCCAATTAGATATGCAGATGCAGACGTGTTACCATCTACTGTAAAAGGAATAATTTGTGCATCAGCAACCATTAAATTATTGACGCCATGTACATTGCCATACCGATCTACTACTCCACCTTTATCAATAGGGGCCATACGAAGTGAGCTTTGTTGATGGTGATTATGATCAAAATTTTCTTTAATAAAGTTTTCAAGTTCATCATCATTATCAATGGTCTTTAATGTGGGATTTACAAGCTGATAATGTGGGTCGATTTTTGAAAGTTTTTCCGCAATGCCTTTAATATAAACTTTGTAAATAGCCTTTATTGCTTCTAGGTCATATTCATTTTCTAAGAAACCTTCATCCGCAAGGACAATTTTTAAGGGGTCGTTATTTTGTATTTTAATGGATCCTTGACTTTTTGGCTGTAAAAATAAAATAGCAATATTTAAACTTTCTTCTGCAACAATCCCAATGAGTTGAACTCCTCGGCGGTGATTGTTACTCCTATTAAGTGGATTTGGTAAGAAGGCACCTCCTGTATAAAGGGAAAAGGGATCGTTTTGAAACTGAGGGATATCTTTTGGATTCACACTAAATGTAGCAGGGTTTAAGGTATGGTTAGTCAAATGTTTCCCTACATTTGGATTGTTAAAAATAACGGGGATACCGGCCTGATGTAGATCATTTGAAGGTCCGATTCCAGATAACATTAATAATTGCGCACTGTTTATACCTGCTGAAATAATTACTTTTTTACGGGCAAAAGCCTGGACCTTTTTACCTTCCTGTAGATATTCAATACCTATTGCTGTTTTCTCCTTAAATAAAATACGAAGTCCGGTTGACTTATAAACAACCCTTAACTTACGTCCATTCACCCCGTATCCACCAGGAGTCATAATGTCTGAAGATAAAAATGCGGTAGAAGAGCTTTCACGTTCTCCATTCATCTTTTGAAATAGTTGCCATTGAGTAAAAGGACCAATAGGGGTTTTTGGGTTATTATAGTCAAGAATTTGTTTATAACCTGTTGCTTGTTCGATCGCTGAAACTAATTTTTTCGTTATAATTGGTGGATTGTTAGGGGCTTGCCTGATATTTAAACGACCATTGAAGCCATGAAATTCAGAACAACTTGTTTCACCATAGAAGTTTTCTAACTGTTTAAAGCTACGATTTGCTCGTACAGGGGACCATAAGTTACCTAAAAGACGTTCCCATTCTTTTAAAACAGCTGGTGTAGGTCTAACATATTGTTCACCATTGATTGAAGATCCGCCCCCAGAAAGCCGCCCCGTTGTCCATTCAAATTTTCTGTCATCTACTCCAGGTAGAGGTATTCCTTCACCTTGCCAAAAATATTCTGCGGAAAATTGCTCTTCTAGTTCTGGAGCAAATCTAGAATCTCTTATTGGCTCATCTCTATCATTGTTTTCTCCTGCCTCTAGAACTAAGACTGAGGTTTTTTTATTGTCTGTTAGTGTTTTAGCTATTACTGCCCCAGCTGGTCCTGTTCCAACTACAATAAAATCAAATATTTTGTTTGAGTGTTTAGAATTCATTTCACTATCTCCTTTCTATTTTTTTTATTTTATGTAAACTGGAGGGGAAGAAGTAGGTAAAGTAATTCATACTGTTAAAGTTAAAAAAGGATTTGGCAGAGGGGGTTAGAAATTAGGAATAGATGGAAAAAATTCTAAAATAAAGGGCGCTTGAAAGGAGGTGTATAGATTGGATTGATCATTTAAAACGAAGTTCGATAATTTTAAACATATATTATTTTAATAAAGTTTGATTAAAATTCTGTCTATCTTGATTAACAATCATTGAGTAAAAATTGTTGCCAAACACCGCTTTAGGAAGGTTATATATACTATAGACTGGAATTCATAAAGTATTCGAAAGGTGGTGTTGTTAATTGGAAAACAAAGAAATAATACTTAATATCTTACATGAAATCAAAAATGGAAATATACCTGTTCATACAGATTACAATTTAAACTTAGACATGTGGGCAGATCTTATTGAGTATATGCATGATAGAACATATATTGCCGATGTTACAATTTATTGGTTTGGTGATGATGATACATATGACGATGAAAGAGTTCACTCTGTTGATCTAACTAAAGTCAGACTGACAACTTTTGGAGAGAGATTTTTAACTGAAGAAATGAATTAATTATACAAATCAAATCAAAATAACGTGCCCAAATGAAAGTTAGAAAACACACTTAAAGGCCACAAAAAAAGTTTAGTTATTCCATTAAAGGCAGCTTTTCCGTAATAAGAAAAGCGTCTTTATTCATGAAAAGGGCCATATTGTTGAGTAATAAGCGTGAACTTGAACTGTATTGAATACTATAATCACAAACGTATAAAAGAGAAATTAAAAGGATTGAGCTCGGTACAATACCGAATTCAATCCTTTATAGCTGCTTCGACCATTTTTCATTTAAGGGTCATAATTCAGTAGGGAAAGTAGTTATACTTGCATAATAAACACCTACATTTTTTCTAGGATATTTTTTATAGGCTTTTGAAGTAAGTCTATAATGGCAGCGATGATGGCTGTTACTAAAATCCCTATTAGACCAAGTGCTATCGGACCCGCTGCGTCTTCACCCGTGAACATAGCAAAAACCCTTAAGTAAACTATTAAAAACAAAATGAAGAAAATAATTGTAACAGCACATTTTTTTATTACCTTCAAGGATTTAAGGGATAACTCTGAAAAAGCATTGTTTATATTTATATAATTTAATAGTTTATATGCTTGATACAACGCAACAGAAAACGTAATGCATACCCCATATGCACATATTAACAACGGATATATCGAGTAATCTCCTGGACGCACTTTCGCATCTCGTATAGCTGCTTGTGGAAACCAATATATACACACTGCAAGTACCACAATTCCTATAAGAAAAGCAACGATCTTTAAGAAAAAAGTTGAACTTAGTTTAACATTCATTTGAAGCACCTCACTGAATTAAAGAAAATATGATTTAATACGATATTAGTCTATTTATTATCGTTTATCAATATATTTATTTCTTTTTTCATTATCTTATTATTGTTATTCGATGTAGGATACACAGGCAGGATTACTTATAGAATGGAATGTTTAGCTAACATTAAAATTAATAGGCCTAATTTGGGATACGGAATCCTTGAAGAACGGTGCATTATTAAATTTCTTTAAGAGTGGCTTTAAAAATTTAACAGTATTAGGTAAAGGAGGTTCGACCAATACAGCTTATACGGATACTTTCGATCTCTTGAGGAAAGGGAGCCAGAAGCTGTTTTGGAATGCAGTGAACGCTACTGATTTTGAGAATGAAGCAAAGAGAGCATTATTAAAGTCTCTATCCGAGAACTCGACTGGTAACGTTAATTCACTTACTTCCCGAAGAAATACGCAAAGAAAAAGCAAATGGAGCTATTTATAAAGAAGGAACTCATCTTGCACCATCCGAGGATTCAGAATGGATAAATATTGATACTTAAATTTTTTTAAGAACTCAAATATATTTTAAAAGAAGAAAAAATGGAATATTCATCTAGAAAATTTTTAGAAGCTATTAGAAACATACAATGATGAATTCATTTCAATCATAGTTAGAACCGGATTAATGTACAATGACCTAGCAAGAAAGGCTAATACGATGGTTTCGGAGCCATTAATGAAATGGCAAGAATTTAATAACTCAATAAATCAAAGTATGATTAGAGCACTACAGACAAAAATTATCTCTGGAAGCAACTAATACAATAAAAATATCATTGTAATTAGCAACTTCATTTGGTTACCTAGTGAGTGAAAATAATGGTATTGGTTGGTGAAACAACATACACTGGACGGTGGATAAATCAACAATTCTTAAAATAATTATTAGCTAATGCTTTGGTAATTTTGTGAAAAAAGAAGTAGTTTTATAAAAAAGATTGATCATTTAAAACAAAGTTCGATAGTTTAAATTAAACATTGATTATTTTAATAAAGTTTTATTAGAAATCCTGTATCAGCAGGATTTTTTCTTATTCCACAAACGGACCAGATTAATGGAATAACACTTTTTAATAAAAAAGGTTTGATGACCACTTCACAAATTCTTTGAAAACAATTTTCATACCTATTTCAGTCTAATTACCGATAGCATATTAAATGAATATCCTGTATGGTTAATAGGTCGTAAAAGACACTATCAGGTATATCCTGCAAATATATGAAATGATAGGTGGAAACAATGAATTATCAAGTTTTATTATATTACCATTACACGAAGATTGAAGATCCAGCTGCGTTTTCGGCAATGCACTTAGCCATGTGTAAAGAAATCGGTTTAAAAGGTCGTATTTTAGTAGCCAATGAGGGCATTAACGGTACTGTTTCAGGTACGATTAAGCAAACAGAGCAATACATGGCAAACATGCAAGCAGACTCATTATTTAAAGGCATTGTCTTCAAAATTGATGCGACAGATGGGCATACATTCAAAAAAATGCACGTACGCCCGCGTCCTGAGTTAGTAAACTTAGGCTTAGAAGAAGACGTAAACCCACATGAATTAACAGGTCGCTACCTGTCACCAGAACAATTCCTTGCTGAAATGCAAGATGAAAATACAGTAGTATTAGATGTGCGTAACACGTATGAATACGATGTCGGTCATTTTCGTGGCGCGATTCGACCAGATGTAAAAAACTTCCGTGATACACCAGAATGGGTACGTGCAAACCGCGAGCTATTCGAAGGGAAAAATGTTTTAACATATTGCACGGGTGGGATTCGTTGTGAGAAGTTTTCAGGCTGGATGAAACGTGAAGGCTTTGGCGATGTCGGTCAATTACATGGCGGTATTGCAACATATGGAAAAGACCCTGTTACAAAAGGGCAATTATGGGATGGTCAAATGTACGTATTTGATGAACGTTTAACGGTGCCAATCAATCAAGTAGAGCACGTGATTATCGGTCGTGATCACTATGACGGTGAACCTTGTGAACGTTACATTAACTGTGCAAACCCTGAATGTAACAAGCAAATCATCGCATCTGAAGAAAATGAAGCTAAACATTTAGGTGGCTGTACCATCGAATGTACAAAGCATGCGCTCAACCGCTACATCGTGCGTCATAATTTAACAGAAGAGCAAGTAGCGCAAGCAATTGAGGCATTACAAGCAAAAGCATGAAAAGCTGTCTAAACATAAAAAACGTCATTAAATATCTTTCATAACCTCAACCAACTATATAGAGGTACTTAAAACACTCTATGTAAGTGTTCAAACTATCCATTTTTCTAAATTGGACTAGTCTGCTCGCTTACTCTGGGTGTTTTTTCTTTTGTAAGGAAAAAGTAAATGACTAATATATGCGTTGGAACGCAGGATGTAAAAAATATACAAATAAAGGGATTTCTAAAGAGGATGTAGCCACAAATTTTGAATATTACGGTAAAATTATAACTACACGAGACAGTGTATATAAGGGTGAAATGGGTGTTTTTTACTAGGACTAGTGAAGTGAGAACACTTATAAATTAGAGAGGAGCATGGTTAAAATCATGCTCCTTTTTTTACGATAAGAGGAAATGAGATCAAGTACCTCATTAATATCTGTGTAGTGTATTTAATTTGTTGTGCTAAAATATTTGAACTTAAATATTTATCAAGTATATAGCCCTTCTCACTTACGTTCTTCCACATATCTTAGCGATAAAAGGAGGGAAATTTGTGTGTAAAAATAATTGTAATAGTTCATCAGCAAGAAATGACTGTAATAACTTAGGCCCATTTGTGGCCACAGATATCAATTGTAATTCAAAAAATAGGAATGGCGGAGAAAATCAAGGTGGATCAATAATTCCCTTCTCCTCTGGAAGACAAACAATCGTTGAAAATATACTTGGCAATAGACTTGGTAGTCTCATAGGGTTTGATTCTTCTGTAGACCTTGTACCTATTGCAAATAATACGATTAATTTAACCGGATTTTTTAGTGAAGCCTTCACCGTCCCACGTGACGGGAAGATAACTGCTATTTCAGCCTCATATAATGCACTCGGGGGGGAGGTAGAATCAGGAGCTGTGGCAATCCGTGCTCAAATTTTTCATGCACCTGTAGGTAATAATACTTTTACTGGTACAAGTGCTAGCGTTGATTTAGTTCCATCTATTACTGAACCTATACCCGTAGGCCTTTTAGTATTTGCATCGGCTACTATCCAACCAGTACCAGTAACTGCAGGTGATCGTTTATTAATGGTATTTTATATTTCATCGGTACCAGGGGAAACTGCAGTTCATTCTTGATTCTTGTATAATTATTTTATTCAGTTCAATCTATCTTTTTATGAAGCCGGTGAACCTTTAAATAAGGGATTATCGGTTGTTTTTTTACTTAATTTTATTTAGGGATACAAGCCTATTTTAATTGTAAGCGGAGTGTGTAACTGGTAAAATACCTCTAATTTAGTCAGTAATTCTTCTTTATTTACTACTTCTTGAAAACCTTTCATAATAACATTTATCCGAGGTAAAATCATTTAGAGAAAACAGCTTAAAAGAAAAGTATGCCATAAATGATGTAGCGTGAAACGGGTAGGTGGGAGGCCTGTTTCAACACATCTTTAAAGATGACATGTAAAACCCAGCGGATCTAATGCTTTACGATTTTTATTTAGAAATACAGGTTCTGATCTTAAAGAAGTATCCAAGCTCTCCTCACGCCCAAATAATTTTAGTTTACATAATATATATTGGTGAAGGCTGGAGTATGAACTCTCTCACTGGTAAGAGCTTCGTTGGCTAATCGATTTGACGAATGTTAGAAGAGGTGGAGTCAGATTTATGTGGATACAACGATAAGGACAAACACACCCAAGCCACGCTTTCTGATGCATTTTTACTTCAACTTACGTGGTAGAATAATGAAAAATCAGTTAATATTAAAAACAAACATTTTTGTAAAGAAAAGGGGAGAAATTTATGTTTTCTAATGAAGAAAGAGAGTCTATTTATAAAGTTATTTATAATAGGAGAGATATTCGAAGTTTTTTATCAACTCCTATCCCTGAAAACATTATACATAGAATATTAAATGCAGCTCATCATGCACCTTCAGTAGGATTTATGCAACCTTGGAACTTTATTTTGATTTCCACTGCCGAAATTAAAGAAAAATTGGCTTGGGCAGCAGAAAAAGAAAGCCAAGCATTAGCTATTCATTATGATGGGGGGAAAAAAATGAAATTCCTTGATTTAAAAATTGAGGGTTTAAAAGAAGCTCCTATAACTATTTGTGTTACATGTGACCCTACAAGAGGAGGTTCCCATGTATTAGGACGAAATTCAATTCCTGAAACAGATATTTTATCAACAGCCTGTGCTATTCAAAATATGTGGTTAGCAGCTTGTGCTGAAGGACTTGCGATGGGGTGGGTAAGTTTTTATAAAAAGAATGATATTAGAGACATTTTAGAAATACCACCGCACATCGATCCCATTGCTCTTATATCAATCGGTTATACTGAAAATTACCCAGAAAAGCCCATTTTAGAGTTAGCTAATTGGGAAAAAAGACGTTCTTTAGAACATCTTATTTTCGAAAATAAATGGGGACAAAACTAAAGACTATTCAACGAAATATGGACTCACTTTATTTTCCTCGTTCAGCTGAAAAAATGAGAGAATGGGTAGAAGGACAATTGGAAGAGGAAGATGAATCCGTTTTATTGCAGTAACAATAATATTGTTGGTATAATTGAAACATTTGATAGTAATCGAAAAAATAGAACCTCCGATTATTATTTAGCTGTATTTGAACCATACAGAGGTAATGGGTTCGCTAAAGAAATGATCCTTATGGTTCTTCGTTTCCTCTTTTTAGAGCTTTTCTATCAAAAAGGGAATATGACTGTTTATTCTTTTAATACTCTATCGATGCGCTTGCATGAGAAGTTAGGTTTCCTAAAAGAGGGACAACTAAGAAGTATCATTTTCACCAAAGGATTCTATTATGATGGTATTTGCTATGGAATGACAAGACAAGAATTTGACATGAAATACACATAATATTTGTACTTGTAAAAAATATTTAAATATAAAATACTACATAAGTCGTATCATGGGTTGTTTTGAAACATAAAAAAAGCTAAGTCTTCCTTAAAGATTGTAAAGCAATGTACTTAAAGTAACGGAGGCTTTAGTGCAACAAGGATTTATAACTTATACATAAATAAACCTAATAACGATCCCGAATCAGACTTTGGTGACTCTACGAAGAAAGCTTTCTAAACGACGTTTTGGAACTTGTTTAGAAATTATTTGTCTGATATAGAAACAAAAAAGGAATAATGTTACAATATGTAGGATTATATTAATATATGAGGTATTTTTTATGAAATTATTACTTTGCTTTTTTTACATTATCGCAGTTCTTGCTATTATCACTTTTACTTATGATTTAGTTAAGTTAGGCTCTTTCGATTGGTCTTCTCTTGCAATAACATTTTGTATGATTGGGGTTGCAACGGGATTAAAAAAGAACACTAAAAACATTCAATCTAAAGTCGGATAAAATAAACAATCAATGCTTTAAAAACAGAAGCACAAAAGCGAGTAAAGCCTACATCGAGTTCGATTCAATCACATACAAAATAACGTTCCCAAACAAAAGTTTGGAAACACATCAAAAAGCCACGAACTGTTGTTAAATTAACGTTTCGTGGCTTTTCTTATGAACACTGTTTATACGTCTTTTTATACAGGTGGCGTAAATGGTTGAAGTAGCAGTATTTTTACTTGTTTGGTTTGTTCTTCACTTTGCATAAAATCGTGTATATTTCTTAACGTTGTTAATCCGCATAAATCTGACGAGACTCCTATATAGAAAAAAGTGGTATAGAACTCATAGAGCTATTTAAACTATATGAATTTTCATCTGTCCATAAAAATAAAATGTCTAAAAGTTCTTGGCCATATACAAGTACAGATATTATGGGGTGTTGACGTATTCAAGCCCTCCCTCAGGCCAAATAATTTTAGTTTACATAATATAAATACCTTGGTCATAACTTTCTTATTATCGAAAGCTTCCTATAATTTAACGTTCAAAAGGGGATTATTCGTTTGAATAATGCTAATTATCGTTTAATGTTGATTTGTCCAATATTCATAAGAATTATTCATAAGAGTGAACAAATAAGCTGGTTGATACTATATCATCTTAACAAAAGATAAAAAGTTGATATGGAGTATTTCTCCTTATCAACTTTTTTATTATCCTGAAATGATTTTGTGGATAGTTTAGTCAAATTAGTTGGTAGCAACATCAAAGAAATTAATGATTCAAAACTTCAGGAACTAGAGGAGTTGATAATGCTTTCGAATCTCATACAGTGGTAATTCAATACTCATTTTTATAATTATCTGCCATATTTAAATCTCTATATAAAACTTAAAAAATTTGTTCTGCTACCAATTCTGAAAGAGTTTTAATTCCGTAGTCAATTTCATTTAAGGATGCATAAGAATAAGAAATTCTTAAATATTGATCAGAGTGAAACTCATACAAATCTCCAGGGTGAACAAGTATTTTCCGATTTAAGGCTTTAGTAAAAAGCTGGTACATGGATATACCTTCATTTAACTTAAGCCAGATGAAATATCCGCCCCTAGGGATGTTCCATGTACCGATGCCGGTAAAATATTTCTTTAATGCTTCAAGAGCAACATCTCTTCGGAGCTTAACATTTTTCCTCATTATATCGTTATGCTGATAATAAAGACCACTAGAGAATAGTTCTGTGGTTACACTCTGGGAGAGTGAGCTGGTTCCATAATCAGTTTGCATTTTTATATCTGCCAATCTTTCAATGACTTTTTCTGATCCAACAATCCATCCAATCCTAAGACCAGGACTTAAATTCTTCGATATCCCACCAGTGTATAATACAAGTCCATTGTTATCAAATGCCTTTATTGGCTGTGGAGGTTGTTCATCAAACCAAAGCTCCCTATATACATCATCCTCGATAATAGGCAAACGTTCCCTATCACACGCATCAACAAGCGTTTTTCTTCTTTCAAGTGACATGACGCTTCCGGTAGGATTTTGAAAAGTAGGTATTGTAAAAAGCATTGCTCCTTTTCTCCGCCTATGTCGATCAATTAATTCTTTTATTTCTATGCCTTCTTCATCCAGCTTAATTCCCGAAAGCTGCATTCCTAAGGATTGAAAGGTTCTAAGAGAGTATAGGTAGGATGGCTTTTCAACATATACTACTGAGTTCGTGTGCAAAAGGCCAAGGGAAATAAGCTGCAGTGCCTGCAAAACACCAGAGGTAATCAAAACTGAGGATGGATCAGCTTCTATTCCTATTGTTTTTAGGTATGTGCATACCTCTCTTCTTAGATGGATATTTCCTTTTGGTTCTTCATAACCCAGCGATCCCGTAGACTTAGACAGTTTTTTTAGTACGCCCTGAATCATTTTGTTAGGTATTAATTCAGGGGAAGGTTCACAGGACCCCATTCGGATGATATCAGGTTGGAATTCAGCCTGATTGATCTGCTGCATTATATTTTGATTTGTTTGATGTAATCCCGAAGATATATAGGGAAGCCAATTATGTGATTGATTAATGGACATTAATGTCCATGTATTGTTTATTACTTTTGTACCACCACCAGCATTACCGCTAATAAGGCCTTCAGCTGCCAGCTCTTCAAGGGCAGATACTACGGTACTTCTGTTTACACTGAAAATTTCAGAAAGTGTCCGCTGACTTGGCAATTTGAAACCAACCGGCCATTCTCCAGTTGCTATTTTGTCCTTTATGAAGTTAACAATCTGTAAATTCAATCGAGTAGGATTATTTCTATCAGGTCTCCAGTTGATATCTAACATGAAATTCCTCCAAAATCATAGTACTTGTACTTTATCATTTGGTTGGTTAAATAACAACCAAGAATGGTTGGAGACTTTTTGTTGTTGTTCAAATACAATTACATTAACAGATATTGAAATTTTAAAGGAGAATGATAACTATGGTACCAATAAGAATTCTAAGTGATACTGATGTTAAGAACATTCTTGATATCAAGAATACAGTAGCATGTGTAAAAAAAGCCTATGCGCTTAAAGCCAACAATCAGGCGAGACTATTCTCCATGGTATCTGAGGTGATTTTTGAGGGTAGGGCAGAAATGGATATTAAATCAAGGATGCTTAATGAAGAAGATGTGTTTGGATTAAAACTCGTTTCTTGGTTTGGTGATAATAAAAATCAAGGACTTCCAGCTATAACAGGGCTGAATATGTTATTTGATTTGAAGAATGGATTTCCTAAGGCAATGATCAACGCAAGTTATTTGACAGGAATGCGTACTGGAGCAGCAGGTTCAATAGGCGTGAAACACCTATCAAAACAAGATTCAAAAACACTAATGATTGTTGGTACAGGAGTTCAGGCGATTTTTCAAATAGCAGCCACTCTATCTCAAGTTCAGACAATAACCAAGGTATATATATATGACCCCGTAAAATATGAAAATGCATCAAAATTACAGTATTCAATAAAGACGGAACTAGAAAAAATCAAAAATGATATCAACGATACTTTTAATAAGAGCTGGAAACAAAGAATTGAGTCAGTTCAGTTTGTAGCTGTAGAAAATCCAGTGAAAGCTTTGGAAGAAACCGATGCAGTAATTACAATAACGCCTTCGCAAAAACCACTGATTTTTAAGGAGTGGATTAAGCCAGGCATACATTTCAGCTGTGTGGGGGCAGACATGACTGGAAAACAGGAAATAGATGAAAAGATCTTTGAGGTAGCTTCTGTATATGTAGATGATATTACACAAGCATCGACAGTCGGAGAAACACAAAGTGCTATAAGGGCTGGTATATTAGGCAAAAACAATTTGACTGAAATCGGACAATTCATACTTGGAAATGCGAAAGGACGTACAAGTGATGAAGAAATTACGATTTTTGATAGTACTGGCATAGCATTGCAGGATCTTGCAGTTTCAAAATATATTGTATCAAAAGCAGAAGAAATGAATGTTGGGACAATCGTGCAAATATAAAATCGATATACAATTTGGAGGGATCATATTATGAAGTTAAAAGTTTATACATTAAATTCATTTGCAAAATCCATTGAGGGAGGGAACCCTGCCGGAGTGGTACTTAGCGCTGATTATCTATCAAATGAGGACATGAAAAAAATAGCAGGTATCATCGGTTTTAGTGAGACTGCTTTTGTCATGAAGTCAGACCTTGCTGATTTCAAGGTTAGATTCTTTACGCCTAATGAAGAGGTTGATCTTTGTGGCCATGCAACGATAGCAGCATTCTATACACTTTCAAGCCAAGGATATATTAAACCAGGAAAATATTCTCAAGAAACAAAGTCTGGAATTTTAAATGTAGAAGTAATGGAAGACCTATCAATTATGATGGATCAAAATGCTCCAAGCTATTATGAAATAATAGACAAGGAGGAAATTGCAGATTCCTTAAATATTACTATAGATGAAATGTTGGAGGATCTACCAGTGCAAATTGTATCTACTGGCCTTAGGGATATTCTTGTACCGATTAAAAACTTAGATATATTAAATTCTATAAAGCCAGATTTTGAAAAAGTAACAAATATCAGCAGTAAATATAATACCATTGGTTATCATATTTTTACTCTTGAATCACTAGAGGGTTCAAATGCTCACTGTAGAAATTTGGCACCTTTATATGGAATTCCAGAAGAATCAGCAACTGGTACATCCAATGGTGCCCTTTCATGTTATCTGTATAAATATGGTAAAATCAAACCTGAATATGTTATTAATATATCTGTTGAGCAAGGTTACTGTATGAAAAAACCTTCGGAAATAGTTATAGCGTTAACCACTCAAGGGAAAGAAATTATTGAGGTAAAGGTAGGCGGAAAAGCATTGAATTTGTCTGAAACAGAGGTTGAAATATAATTGTAGAATATAAATTTCTAATAAATTGAAATAATAAGATAGCCGGATTAGGTGTTATGTTACATCTAGTATGGCTGTTTTTTTCTTATAGCGTTTGTAAACAGACCGTCAAAGCATTTACGGACTGAAAAGGCATTAGTTTTAAGGTGCTCGTTTAAGTATAGAAATTGAGACACAAAATAGAATCCAATTACTTACTGAAGTAGAGGTTGGATATGATGAAATTGGATAAGGAGACGAAGATTTTATGAACTTTGATAAAGAAAATGTTGTTTTAATGTTACCAGTAGTTGAAACAGAGGGAGAGTCCCAAAAACAGTTTGTTCCTTCTGTTGGTATGAGTGAAGTTGTTTCTGCAATTATGGGTATTTGACGTATCTAAGCCCTCCTGCACGCCAAATAATTTTAGTTTACATAATATAAATTATAGGAAGTTGTATATCAGTAAAAAGTATACTATAAACAGTGAGACGAAATCTGTACATAGACATCAAAGTCTAAACTTTAAAGACACCAAAATCTAAACTTTACTTAATTGTCAAATAAGTTTAGATTTTGGTGTCTTCTTTTTTTATTCCTCATAGAATTCACTCGAATGTTTTAACTATAAAAATAAAAAGATAAAAATAACCCATGAAAACATGATTGATAAAAAACGATTATTTTAATATCGAAAATATGCTTGGTACGTTTCTCATTTAATAATTACAATAATAATCAGATGTTTTCCCATACTTATTTTCCCATTTTATTCCGAAAATGCTGAATGGTTAATGTTACATCATGTACTGTATATGGGACATTTTTAAAATAAATACCCTCATTTTTTATCCAATCGACTGCGATAACTAATGCTTCTACATCTTTATTTAAGTATAGATCTTTTGACAAAAGAAACTTCTTAATGGATATCAAAATTTTCTCGTACATTACTTTATCAACAGTCGAAAAAGGTTTTCTCATTAAAGAATTTCTAAAATGATTGAGAACATATAATTTCTTATATACTTGTTTTAATTTTCGTTCTAGTTTTTCTGCTTCTTTTATCAATTCTTCGCATTTTATAGCATCAAAATCTTGTTCTAATAATCCACTAAGTCACTATAAATAACTTGCTTGGTGTAACATAGAGAATGATAATTTTTAATATTGTAGGATCATTTGCTAACTCTTTAGGGATTTCCACTTCTTGCATTCTTCTAGCAACAATAACAGAACAAGGAATGTGATAAGCGCCGAATAAGATATCTATATGATTTTTATAGGTTTCCAGCTGAGAAGAGTCAAAATGAACAAATGTATTATTTATTTCCGCATATCCCGATTCAAAAATAGACTTCCGTACTGCATTAACTATAAAAGGCTTTTTACGGTTGGAAGTTTGATCAAAATGAATGGGTTTTATTTAAATGCGAAATTATTTTTATCAAACTATATTACAAAAATATCAATCTTTTATAATCGAACTATATTATAAATGATCAATCTTTTTTACAAACTACAACTCTTTTTTTCTTCCATCATTGGGATATTATTTTATTTAAGAAACAATTTTTCTCTCTTTACGAACAAATTCACATGTCCAAAAACCTAAAAATGAATTTAAGCTTCTGTATATTGTCCAATCTTTCTGAATTTCTCATAGCGATCTTCAATTAATTGTTCGCCATTTAGGGAATTCAATGCTTTTAGTGTGACGTTTATACATTCTTTTATATAAAATGCTTGCTTCGCAACATTGCGGTGTGCTCCACCAGTTATTTCAGGGATTATTCCATCAATAACGTCAAGCTCTTTTAAGTCAGTTGCTGTTATCCGCATTGCTTCTGCAGCTTGCTTCCCTAGGCTACCATCTCGCCATAAGATCGATGCAGCCCCTTCAGGCGAGATAACCGAATACGTTGAGTTCTCTAACATAAAGACGCGATTAGCTACCCCTAATGCAATTGCACCCCCACTTCCGCCTTCCCCAATAACAATACTAATAACTGGAACTGTTAGAATCGCCATTTCAGAGAGAGTTCTAGCAATGGCTTCACTTGGGCCGCGTTCCTCGGCTGCCTTACCCGGATAGGCTCCTTTTGTATCAATAAAACAAATAATTGGGCGCTTAAATTTCTCAGCTTGCTTCATTAAGCGTAATGCCTTACGATATCCTTCAGGGTGTGGCATACCAAAATTTCGTCGAATATTTTCTTTAGTTGATTTTCCGCGCTGATGTCCAACAATTGTTACGGGCTGTCCTTCAAAGAGAGCAATTCCTCCAAGAATAGCTGCATCATCACCAAATGTACGATCTCCATGTAACTCAATAAAGTTTTCACACATAGCTTCTATATATTGTAAAGTTGTTGGTCGTTCTGGATGTCTAGCAACCTGTACACGATCCCATGGCTTCATATTGGCATAAATAGATTGTTCTAGCTGTGTTAGACGTGTTTCAAGCTTTTCGATTTCACCTGTCATGTCTACATTTGCCTCTGTAGCAATCGTTTTTAATTCATCAATTTTTTCTCGTAATTGTACTACTGGTTCTTCAAAAGCTAAATTTTTAGACATGTTGCACACCGCCTTTTGTATGCATTTTTACAAGCATTGCTACTTGGTTTCGTAAATCCTTCCTATGGAAAACTGCATCAAGCTGACCATGCGCTAGTAAAAACTCTGACTTTTGGAAATCATTTGGTAATTTTTCTCTTAATGTTTCTTCGATTACACGGCGACCAGCAAAGCCAATCAATGCTTGCGGTTCTGCAATATTAATATCTCCAACAGAAGCAAAGCTTGCTGAAACGCCACCGTATGTAGGGTGCGTCATGATCGAAATAAACAATAGTCCTTCTTCACTATGACGTTTTAATGCCACACTCGTTTTTACCATTTGCATTAATGATAGAATACCTTCTTGCATGCGCGCTCCACCACTAGCAGCAAAGATAATAACCGGTACACGTAATTCAATAGCTTTTTCAACGGCACGTGTGATTTTTTCTCCTACAACGGAGCCCATTGAGCCCATACGGAAATGAGAATCCATAATTGCTACAACAATTTCTTCTCCATCAAGAGTACCTACCCCAGTCAGTACAGCTTCGCTTAATCCCGTTTGTTGTTTAGCCACTGAAATTTTTTCTACATAATCAGGGAAATTAAGTGGATTACTTGTTTGTAAATGATCATCCATTGAAACAAATGAATCTTCATCAAAGAAATATGCTACGCGCTCCTGTGCAGTCATTTTGAAATGATGGTCGCATTTTGTACACACTTTATGATTTTTTTCTAATTCCTTTGTTAACTGAATGTGACGGCATTCTGGACATTTTGTCATAAGTCCTTCTGGAAATCCCTTTTCCTGTCCGTCCTCTTTCTTTTTACTAAATAAGCTACGTACTGCCATATTTTACTCCTCCTATGTTTGTCTAAATGCCTTGTTCAGCATTTATGTAAGTAAGCTTTTAATACTTCTTTTTCATAGCCAAGCTGCATCAATTTCAACATAGTTTGAATGATTAATTTTTCTTCTTCTGTTGAGTTTCGATTTAAACAATCACTGGCATAAACTGTTAATTGAAACCAGACTTTAGTAAAAAACGATTTCTGACGTGATGATTATTTCTCGTAAAACATCCAGACAATTAATCGTACGCCGATGCTTTTGTGTAGAAGCTAGAAACGTACCTCCCCCATGTCTCGTTTCAATAAGACCTAACAACTCTAAACTTCGCAATGCCTCTCTCACAGAGGATCGCCCGACACCCAGACGTTCTGAAATGACTCATTCGAAAGGTTACTTTTCACCAACCTGTATTTTAAGTTGTCTTAATTGTTGGACGATATCTAAAAACACTTTCTTTTGTTCGGTTTTTTTATCCATACGATCAACTCCTCGGTCAATCTATTCGCCTTGGAATAATTATCGCTGTCGCTTTCCTTTCGCGCAGATAAACAATGCATCCAAAGGCTTTATCTTATTTCTACGAGCTGATGCTTTTGTGTAGAAGCTAGAAACGTACCTCCCCCATGTCTCGTTTCAATAAGACCTAACAACTCTAAACTTCGCAATGCCTCTCTCACAGAGGATCGCCCGACACCCAGACGTTCTGAAAGGACTCATTCGGAAGGTTACTTTTCACCAGCCTGTATTTTTTTCATTTTAATAAGTTGTCGTAAATGTTGGACGATATCTAAAAACACTTTCTTTTGTTCGGTTTTTTTATCCATACGATCAACTCCTCAGTCAATCTATTCGCCTTGGAATAATTATCGCTGTCGCTTTCCTTTCGCGCAGATAAACATTGCATCCAAAGGCTTTATCTTCATTCAGTAGGTGTTTGGATACCTACTATAAAGAAACAAAATCCACCACCTTCAGATGATGGCGTCTCTTACTGAATGAATTCAAAAGTGGTCTGGCCACTTTTGAAGATGGCTTTATCTTACAAAATAATTATTTAAAAGTAAAGAAGAAACTGTATAAAAATTTATGCAATTTCTAAAATTACTTCAATTTCATATTCTTTTCGTCGTTTGTGCATGTTTTACTTTCACTTGAGGTCTACCAAAGCGCTTTTCAAGCGTTCTCTCACTGTAAAGCAATTCATCTTCTAGTAACAGCTCTTGAACAAGATGAGAAACTTGCGGGAATAAGGTTACAGATACCCTTCCAAACTCATCCTGAAGCTAATAAAGGCCATTTGTAAACGGCGACTTACAAGGAAAGCACGTACCTAGCATCGTTCGGACGTGGCCCACTGAGCCAATATCCAGGGTTATTAATCGTAACTTTTTTATCATTGTCGCCACTTTACTAAATCAAGAGTTTCAGTATAGGTGTATATATCGCGAAAAAAACCAATAAATATGAACAAACTATCCGTATTAAAAAACAAGCAGGGTTAAAAACCTAGCTTGTTTGAAAATAATTTTCATATAAAAAATCACTAGCGTCGCATTAAAATAATTCACCGTTTTCATTAAGTCTGAATTTTCTGTAATCCAATCCTGACATAAAAAAATCCTTTATAATGGTTGGGCGGTAGTAAACCATCCAAATCCAAAATAAAGGACATACGCATGGACAAG
>NZ_JBXUNW010000031.1:0-17662 GCF_057196045.1 Lysinibacillus sp. DFXJR4
CAAACTCTCCATAAAAGAAATTTGATTAGCTCAAATTGTTTTGCTGGCATCAATTTTGATGTCCAAAATTTTTGTTTTGTTCACTAGCAAAAGCTAGCTATTAAAAACTATATTGATTACGTTTTGCTTGTTCAGTTTTCAAGGTTCATTATTTTGCTGATTATTTTCAGCGACTTTATTATCTTAACTTGTATTCAACAAGAAGTCAACAACTTTTTTCTAAAATCTTTTTATCAAGTTGCCCCTCTTGTTAAGGACAAGTAATAATATATAATATAGCATTTTAAAAATCAAGCATTTTTCGAAAAAAACTTTAAAATCTTTTTCTCATCGATTACAAACAATAGAATTCCCATTATAACAATTAGTCCTCCAATCAATTGTGTGACTATCAAATACTCTTTAAAAATTAAAAGAGCTAATATAGCCGCACCGATTGGTTCAAATAATATCGCAATGGAAACTACATTTGTACTAACGTATTTGATAGACCAATTAAATAGAGTATGACCAAATAAATTAGGAACTATCGCTAATAAAATGAACCATACCCAATCCATTGTAGGATACGGACCAAAAGATTCGCCTTTAATAAGAACATATACAAATAACGTAATTGTACTAACAACATAAACTAACATCGTGTAAGTCACAAGAGATAATCTTTTACGTACATCCTGGCCAAATAAAAGGTAGGCTGTAATGAGAGCACATGCAATTAGAGCAAGTATATCTCCATAGAACGCCGCTCCACTGAGCTTAAAATCTCCCCAGCTAATTAAAACACTACCAACAATAGCGATAGCACCTGCCAAAATGGTTTTCATCGTAATTTTCTCTTTAAAGAAGAAATAAGTACCAACAAATGCAAACAATGGCTGTAATGTGACCAGCACTGTTGAGCTTGCGACAGATGTGTAATTTAATGATTCAAACCACAAAATAAAATGGAACGCTAAGAAAATACCCGCAATAGATGAGAATAACCAATCTCTTTTTGATAATTGTCGTAACTCTTTTGTGTATTTCCAAAAAAACAAGGGTGCCATAATCAAAACCGAAAATAACATACGATAAAATGCAATAATGCCTGCTTCTGCATTTGCTAATTTTACAAAAATAGCTGACAAGGATACAGAAATAACACCAATAAAAATTGGGATGTATGGATTGATTTTAGGTTTCTCCATAAAACATCACCTCCACTAAAAAAATACTTATACTTACATACTTTCGTGATGTACAATACAAAAAAGTAATGCACATATAATAATGACAGCTTGCATATCTCTTAGCAATACGAAATAACTGTGGAGGGTTGCGTATGGAAACATTATTAGGAAATATGATTACATATGAAGTTGGCATAAAATTAGTGATTGCAGCCACATTAAGTTTAGTAATCGGTATTGAAAGGGAATTAAAAAAGAAACCAGTAGGATTAAAAACAAGCTTAGTCATTGCAACATTTAGCTGTCTATTAACCATAATTTCAATTGAAACCGCGTACTCCACGCCACCAAGATCAGACATTAATATCACAATGGACCCTCTCCGCTTGGCAGCTCAGGTAGTCAGTGGCATTGGATTTCTTGGAGCAGGTGTAATTTTAAGACGTGGAAACGATAGTATTTCAGGTCTAACAACTGCTGCAATGATTTGGGGAGCTGCTGGAATCGGTATTGCCGTTGGTGCGGGATTCTATATGGATGCAACATTAGCTGTTATTATTATTGTTTTCGGAATTGAGGTTTTATCGCCTTTCCTAATGAAAATAGGACCAAAACGAATTCGTATGCGAGAAGTATCATTGAAGGTACAGATTTACAATGATGAGAAAACGGAGGCCTTTTTAGAATTTCTAAAAGAAAACAATATTATTATCGAGAACATCCGCATTAAAGATGTTCCAAATAATGATGATGTTTTGCACGAATTAGATTTACGTCTATCATTAATCGTTTCTGATAACCTACTGTCATTTTACCGTTCATTACGTGCCTTATCTTATATAGAAAAAATCGAAATGGAAATTTTAAACTAGTTGGAGGATTCAACGATGGCAGAACTATTAAAACTATTAAAAGACGGTAACAAACCCTCCCTTTTGGCTGCAGGTGTAAATGCATTTTTAGGAATAATTAAAGGCATTGCGTTTTTCTTTACAGGCAATGTCGCCATGTTTGCTGAAATGATGCACTCACTTGGCGATGCAGCAAACCAATTTTTTGTGTACATTGGCTCTGCTCTCTCAAAAAAGGCACCAACAAAACAGTTCCCTAGTGGCTTTGGACGAATAGTCAATTTGGTTTGTCTTTTTGCGGTTATTATTGTGGCTATTCTTTCTTATGAAACTGTCAAAGAGGGCTGGCATCATTTTATCCATCCTACAGGTGAATCTAAAGGAATGCTTATAGCACTTGGTGTACTTTTTATCGGGATTATTTTAGAAGGAACTGTTCTTGCCAAAGCTGCTGTAGAGATTTTACATGAGGCAGGGCAGGAGAAAGCCGGTATCTCAACCATCCCTAAAGCTTTTTCCTATTTAAATCGGGCTAAGCCAGCAACAAAATTAGTATTTATGGAAGACTTAGTAGCTACAGGTGGTAATGTCCTAGCATTCGGCGCTATTTTAATCGCACATTTCACAGGTTGGGCAAATATCGAAGGACTTGTTTCAATGATTATCGGCTGCATGATGTTCTATGTAGTAGCCAAGGTATTTCTTGATAATGCACGCGGAGTGATTGGTGAAACAGATGAAGAAATGCTAAACCATATTGCTCATTTAGTTTTGGATGATCCAAATATTAAAGATATTGTTCGTTTAGAAGTTATTAAAGAAGGCGAATTTTTACATGTAGAATTAGTTGCTGAAGCAGATGCTAACTTATCATTAGCTTTTTTAGACGATGTACGTGACCATTTAACAGAAGTAATTTTAAGTCAGAAGGGTGTATCGAAAGTAGCCATATTATTTGACGAGGATGATGGAAAACTAGAATGGAAACATATTGGAGATAGACCCGCTAGCTCGACATTAGAGCAATAAACCACTAAATAAACAAGAAACAGCCAATTGCCATATTTCAGGCAGTTGGCTGTTTTTTATACTGACCTTAGGTGATTTTGTTTTATTACTTCTTCATTTAAACAGTCTGGCTCTTCATTACTAACAAAAACATGATTCGTAATCAAAAACGTTAATAACATTTTTAATGCGATAATCTTTTTTACACCTTGCTGTTGAATAACAATTTTTGAGAATTTTAATGTAGCTGAGCGATTAGCTAATGCATATTCCTCTGCATTGGTAATCTCTCTACCATTTGAATGACACCCTAAAACAAAATTACCAGCATAAGAATCTTTTAAAACATTAGGATGCATTGACTCGTAATGGACCTCTGCAATTGAATCTTCAACATTCATCAATTGATGTGCTACCAAATAATGCTTAAAAGCACCTTTTAAATCAATTGCAATAGCTGTATCTTCTAAAATTGTTCGATAATAAACTAGAACAATCTCAGCATTACCTAAATAAGGCTTCACTTCTGCAATAATTTCACCAGAAGGACGTACAAATAATTGTACAATTGCTTTATTTACACCATCTGTAAAGATAATATTTGTTTGACCAAAGCGTAAACTTTTAAAAAATATACTTTGATCAACGATGTATCCTGCAGCTATTTGGTCATTTTCAATTTGTAGTGATTTCGCTTCAATTCCCAATACTTCTACACAATTTTGCATTTTATAAACATGCTGCTGAAATGGCGTCTCAATATAACGCAATGTGACAATTCGGTCTTCAAGCAATTGTTTCAACATTTGCTCCCTCTCCAATCTATATTTAATATTGTTTTTATTTTAATAAACTCAGTTGAACAAATTCTGAACAATCCTACATTAAATGCGTAAATACGACAACAAACCTACTATTACAAACAGATTTCTTTATAACAACATACAGCCTTTTATTTCAACCTGACACAAATAAGTGAAAAATGTCCTAAAGATAAACACGCAATATTCAGAAACAAAACAATCGTTTAATATACACATTACTTTTATCATATTAATTTTACCAATTCGAGCGTTTTTTCATTTATGTATCAGTCTATTTAATCATATTGTAGGCCAAAAGAAACTTCTACGACAAATTTCAACATTTTGGGTTAAGTTTCCTTAACCTTGACATAAAAAAATAGGAGACTACAACAAGTAGCCTCACATTCTAGGTCAATATTAAAGGGAATTTTGTAAAATCTTACGAACATCTTCTTCCTGTAACTTATTAAAGTTACCAAATGGTCCATTTTGCATAGCATGCTCAACAATTTGATTGAATTTTTCATCGTTAATACCATAATCTGCAAGGCGATTTGGTGCTCCTAGCGATGTCCAGAATGCAGATAAACGGTCGATTCCCCCATAGGCAACCTCTTCTGACGTCTTTCCTGTAGCATCCACTCCAAATACCCGAACTGCTATGCCTGCAAAACGTTCAGGATTCACTTTTACACTTAAACGCATCCAGTGTGGCTGTAAAATGGCTAACCCACCAGCATGTGGGATATCATACACGGCAGATACAGCATGCTCAATATTATGAGATGCCCAATCGCCTCGTGAACCGATTGATAAGAAGCCATTTAATCCAATTGTTCCTGCCAATAAAATTGTTTCACGTAACTTGACATTATCAAGGTCTTGTAATAATTTAGGTGCCGTAGCAATAATTGTTCGTAATACACCTTCACACATTTCATCCGTAATCGGTGTATTTGTCGTATTATGGAAGTATTGCTCAAAGACATGTGACATCATATCCACAATTCCGTAAATGGTATGATTTTTTGGCACTGTCACCGTATAGGCAGGATTTAGGATAGAGAATTTTGGAAAAACAGCAGGGCTGCCCCAGCTTAATTTTTCTTCTGTAGCTGCGTTAGTAATAACTGAGCCTGAATTCATTTCAGAACCTGTTGCAGCCAGCGTTAAAACCGTTCCAAGAGGCAGTGCTTCCTCTACAAAGACTTTACGCTTCACAATATCCCATGCGTCGCCATCATATTTTGCACCAGCAACTATTAATTTTGAACAGTCAATAACTGAACCGCCCCCAACTGCTAGAACAAAATCAATTGCTTCTTTCTTACAAATATCAATGCCAAGTCTTGCAGTTTCTACACGTGGATTCGGCTCAACATCACTTAATTCAAATATTATTTTATTCGCTTCTTGTAATTTTTCAATGACAGCATTGTACACTCCGTTTTTCTTAATGCTGCCTCCTCCGTAAACAACTAATACCTTTTTTCCAAGCTGCGCCAACTCTTTCGGTAACTTCTCCAGTGCATCTTCGCCAAAATGTAATTTCACTGGATTATAAAATGTAAATGAATCCATTCAATTCGCCCCTTTCTACTTGGATTTTCTCATATTTATGTTGAAGAAAGCAAAGAATTAAGATTGTCTTAAATACGAACCATGTATGCATTATAAATACTAAGAATTCTCTCTGGTACTGAAATACCAATTTCTGATAATTTCTCTTCTATTCTCTCATAATACTGTATACAATCCTGTTTTTTGTTTTGCTTAATTAAAAACTCTAATAGAAGAAACATATAGTCCTCATTAAACTCATCAAGTTCTAGCATCTTTTGTAAACAGTTTAATTTTAACAATGAATTCATAGCATCCATTGTAGTAATATACATTTCTAGTACATGCAAAACTCCTTGCTTTAAGCGCAGCTGGGTTTGAATAGCCCAAGGGTACTCCTCCTCAGCTAAAAAATCACCTTCATAGCAATTTAAGAGCTGCTGGATGGATATTTCATCATGCCTTTTTTGCTCTAGCAATTGAGTAAGTTTATCATAATCACTTGAAATCTCCACATTTAGTTGATATTGATTATTCACTAATTGAATGGGATCTTGAATACCTTTATCCTTAAAAAGCTTCCTTAACTGGTAAATAGACGTATGTAAATTACTGGCTGCCTTCTCAAATTCTAAATCAGGCCAGAGCTCCTCAATTATGACAACATTTAACATGGGCTTTTTTTGATGAAACCATAAATATAAAAATAGTTCCCGCACTTTTCTAGTACGCCACTTGATAACCTCATGTCGGGCATCCAATAAATAAAAGCTCCCAAATGTATGTGCATATAAGAGATGTTCTTTTTTCTCTTTTTCTACATCTTCTTGTAATTGCAACTTTTGCTGTGCTTTAATCAATGCCTTCATAAGTCGTTTCTCATGCACGGGCTTTAACAAATAGTCCGTTGCTTCTATGTCAAATGCATCCACTGCAAATTGAGCATGTGCTGTTACAAATATTATTTGAATCAATGGATTCCTTATTAATTGTTTTGCTACTTGTAAACCATGCACATCAATCATTTCTATATCTAAAAAAACAACATCAATCGATTCATTTTTAAGAAATCGCAGTGCATCATTAGCATTTGTAAATGTTCCTTTAATCGAAATTTGGAACTGAGTTAGTCGATTTAATTTGAAACGTAAAACATCAATAGCCATACTTTCATCATCTATGATGATAACATTCATGCTCCATCACCCTCCGGTAATAGTATAAGAATAGTTGTCCCCTTACCTTCTTCACTATATAAACGAAGATCCGCATTTTTCATTAATTTAAATTTTTTTAGTGGATTTGTAAAACCAATACGCGAACTTTCTTCATTCATTAATTGTTGTAACTTTTTAGCAGGTATACCGACTCCATTATCATATATTTTAATGCGGATAAATTGTCCCTCTCTTTGGACACTTATCTCAATTGTACCACCTTCTGGCTTTTTGGAAATACCATGAAAAACGGCATTTTCCACTAAAGGCTGTAGTGATAATGCTGGAATCATCAGTTGTATAGACTCATCAATATCATATTTGACAGTTAAACGATCACCAAAACGCATCTTTTCAATATAAAGATATGCTTTTACTAGCTCTATTTCTTCTTCAATCAACACCATATTATTACGATAATGTACGTTGAGCTTTGCACGGAAGTAAGTTGCTAGGCAATATAGCGCTTCCCTTGTATTATCCATATCGGTATAGCTCAAACCAATAATTGTATTGAGTGTATTATAGACAAAATGAGGGGTCACTTGCCCATATAAATAATTCATCTCAACTTCGATTGCATCTAGTGAGGATTGTCGAACAGCTAATAATGAATCTATCCGTAAAAGCAATTCATCCGTTGCTATAGGCTTTTGTAAATAATCATTGGCTCCTACTTGCAAGGTAAGCACTAGATCTGAATGTTTTATAATTGCTGTTAATACTATTATCGGTAGTTCTAACATATCATATTGCTTGCGCACTCGCTTACATAATTCATAACCTGACATACCTTCCATCATTAAGTCGATTAGCATACAATCCACTTGATTTGTTTTGATATAGTCGATAGCGTCAAAACCATTATCAACACCAATCACTGTATAACCCTTAAATGTTAATACATCCACTAAAACCTTAATGTTGACATGATCATCATCTACAACGAGTATTTTTTTGTCATTTCCATTATGAATCAATGGTAGCTCTAGCTGTAGTATTTCTAATGGCGTTTGTGTAACGTTTGCAAGAGAATTATCCTCACCTGTTTGATCCATAGCTGCAAGTGGCATTGTAAATGTAAAGGTTGTTCCTTCTCCCAATGTACTTTTTACATAAATATCGCCATTTAATTTATCTACAATATTTTTTGCAATGCTCAATCCTAATCCAAGACCTTCCTTAGGATCATTATTTTTCACTTGATAAAATGTATTAAAGATACGTTCTAAATCCTGAGCAGGAATTCCCTTTCCAGTATCTCTTACCTCGATAACCATGTGTTTTCGCTGCTGATAGGCAGTTACGGTAATTTCACCAATTTCGGTATGCTGGATAGCATTATGTAAAAGATTGTACAACACCTGCTTAAAGCGCAATTCGTCTGTTAGCATGTGTGGCATTGTCAAATCTACTTCAATGAGTAATCGTACGTAACTATTAGTAGACATTATACTGCGAATTTCCGTTACTACATCATTAATAATGCTTATCGGTACAGCACGAGGCGACACACGTAATTCTCCCGACATATAAGTGGATGAAAATAATAAATCTTCCACTAAGTGCCCTAGTCGCTGGGTTATATTATGAATTAGGAATCACTTGCTCTTGCTGATTGCGCTTTAATGGCCCCTCTGCACCTTCCATTAATAATTTTGATAGATTTAAAATACCATTTAAAGGTGTGCGTAATTCATGTGATGCTTTCAGCAAAAATTCATCCTTCATATGATTATGAGTTAAAAGTTCCTCAGATAATGTTTGTATATTCATAAAAGCAACATTCGCTCTATAATTCAGCAATGAGGCAAATCCAAATAATATAAGCAGGAACAATACAATTTCACTATAATCAAAAGGTAAATCCGTTAAAAAATTTATCACTAATAAAAGGGCATAGCAGCAAATAGCTGTAAAAACAATTAAAACATACCGCGCTCCCTCTAATCGTTTTAGCATCACCTGAATTAAGATCCATATATTATACAAAACAACCGGAGCTGTGAATGCTATATAAACTAACTTTCTATAGAAGACTGATTCTTCCGAAGTAGCCTTTACATTATGAGTGAATGGATTGTAAATACTATATATAACGAACACAATTCCCATTAAAATCATGATTAAATAAAGGAATTTTTTTTTCATTAACTTTGGATACATATAATAGATAAAAAGTGTTAGACATGTAAGTGCTATTGGTAAAATGCCAAGCTGTAAGCGAATTTGATTGAGTGTCAATGTCACAGGCACTAACATAAAAAATATCTTTTGATTTATAAAAGACATGTAAAGACCCAATGATATTGTAAATAGACCAAAAAACAATTCTTCCTTACGCTTACGGTTTTGTCCATATGAAATGATATAAATAATACCGAATATAATATAACCAATACTCACAAAGGCATCTACCAATATTTTTATCTGGTACTGACGCTGGATAATCCCCATCGTGCCAATTTCAACTGGATATGTAATCCCAGCCTGTGGATAATGAAAATTTGCAACATGTACCATCATATCAATCTCTTTTTCTTTACTTTCTGCAATTACCACATATTTATCATTGTTTTCAGTTCGATATTCACTAAGTGCTGTACTTGGATTTCCCTTTTTCCCTACTTCTATGCCATTGATAAAAATACGATTTGATTGTCGGATTGCGCGAATATATAAGCCATATTGTCCTTCGACAGGCACTCTTATCTTAATATGATAAGTCCCAACGGCTATACCGTCTTCATTCGCTTGCACATAATCATGCCAGTTTGAAGGTACTTTTATAAGAATACGCTTATTTTGGTATGCATCAAGGGATTCCTCTGGAGATATCAAGATATTCGGAAAAAAGGACCATTCTCCTTCTAGCTTCACACTATCGCTTAATTGGACTGAATTAAGCGTAACCAGTCCCTCTTCTACAATAGTAGGATTATTAGTAGAAAGGTAGTGCTGATTACCAATAATAAAAACAACGATAAACAGCATGATAATACTTAGAACAATCATAATATTTTTTCTCATTATCATGCATCCCCTTCATCTTTATGTATGTATATTTTTATGAATTACTTCTCCATCCTTTTTATATCTACATTCCATGAAAATAGTATCATAATCACTTTGAACAAAATCTGAACAGAATCATTAATAATTATCCATCTACACAAAAAAGTAGGCTAAGGTTTCCCTTAGCCTGCCTTTGCTATATCTTATTTTGAGAGCTGCTCATCCCCATCTTCATCAATAAAATATGCGTGAGATTTCGCTGCTTCTTCAATGTCATCAAACGCCCAGTGCGTTGCTTTTACATCTGGGAAGCTTGGTGCTGTTACGCCTTGTAGTGGACCACGCTCGAACATACGATTCATCATCACCACTGCTTGAGCACGTGTTAAATGCTCATCTGGCGCGAAGCTGCCATCCTGACGGCCATTGATGATGCCTGCCGCACGATTTGCTTCGATAATCCATTGTGCCCAATGATCTTTTGTATCGTTGAATGTAATCGCTACATTCTCTTCGATAGACAATTGCTTAAAGTTCGCCACTACCGTTGCCATTTGCGCACGTGTAATGTTTTCACTGGCACGGAAGTTACCATTGACATCCCCATTCATAATGCCACGCTCTTTGACAAAGGCAATAGCACCTGCTGCGTAATGATCGCTTGGAATATCCTTGAACGGTGCCGTATTTACTGGTCCATCTGTATAGCCTAAAATACGCGCAATCATTGTTGCCACTTGAGCACGTGTCACGTTTTTCTCTGGACCAAATGTGCCATCTGGGAAGCCTTTAATATACGCTTCATGCTCTTTTACTTCTAGAGGTGGTTTTGTTTCTTCCTTCTTATTGACCTGAATAATTGTAAATGTACTGAACTTCTCGACTGTGAAGCGTAAGCCTAGCTCACCCTTCGCCATTGTTACCACCTCAGGGATAACCACTTTCTTTTCCCCATCGGAGTGTTCAATAAATACCGCTAATTGCTTCAGGAATGCCTCACGCTCTGCTGTATTTGTTGGGATTTTCACGCCTTTTAACGGCAATGTCACCTGTACAGGACGACTTGGCATATTTGTTTCAATCGTCATTGGACGTGCTACTACATGCACATCATTGCTTTGCAGTGTCTCACGTACTACGCGCTCTGCACGGGCACGCTCTTCAATCGCTTGACGCTCACTTTCCTTTTTCACTGGTACTAAACGGAAGTAGAAATTATCGTCAATGCCTTCCATTGAACTCACTGGAATCGCAATATGTCCATTTTCCGATGAAATTTCTAACGATAAACCGTTATCACGTAGTAATTTCAGGGATTCTTTTGGAATTTCGACCTTCGCTTCCTTCACTTCATCATTGACATCTGGCAATACGATACGAGCAATATTGTTGCCGATTTCCTTTGCCTTTGCCACAGCTTCTTTGGCATTCGCTTCTGTAAGAGCTACGAAGTCTGTGATATCCCCATTCGCGTGTTTTGTACGCTCAATTTCTACTGTTGTTTTTTCCAGTGGTTTTTCGCCATCGATTTCAAGCTCCACTTGGATTTTTGTTTTTGTGTCGCCTGGTGTAGGTGTTACTGGTGGTGCTGGGTTTGGTGTCCATGAGCCACCACCTGTGTAGGCATCGCGATATACTTTAATCGTATATTGTCTCACATTGCCATTTGCATCTTTCACTGTGATAACAATAATATTCTCCCCTACTTGTAGTGGAATTTGTCCAATACTACCTGACTGTCCATTAACCGTTGTTGTGACTGTCGCGCCAGCTTCTACTGGAATCGCCGTAAAGTCAATGACAGATGTTGAATAGCCGACTGTCATTGTGTAATCAGTTACCCCTGTTTGGAAGCTTGGGCTTAACGTACCTGTAGATGGGTTTAATGTGCCTAACCCTTTTCCTACTTTGCCTATTTTCACAAGTGCATTTTGTGCCCCTGTTAATATGCCAAGTGCTGCATCAACTTCTTCCTGTGTTGCATTTGGATTCGTCAGTACTTCATTCGCTTTCTTTAAAGCCTCTTGATACTGTGCCCAGCTCGCTGGTGTATACTCGCTTGCAACTAAATTTTTACCTTCTTCTACTTTTTGCTGAAGTGGCACTTTGTTTACTATTGGTGTTGTTGCTACTGTAAATGTATGTTTCTTTGTAACTGTTTGTTGACCATTTGTTGCTGTCGCGATAATTGTGTAGGTGTCATCCGGCAAATCTGTTGGTGGTGTAAATGTCCATTCACCCGTTAGTGGGTCAACTGTTGCCCCCACATCTACCAGCAGAGGCTCATCCTTGTCATTTTTCAAGACAATTGTTACTGTGGATGGTGTTGTCGTTACATCCACCTTTCCACCAATTGTTGGCTGTGGATTAGATGTCACTGCGTCTGGCTTCGTAATTTGGAATGCTGCACTGTAAGGATCTTCTACAGGCAATTCAAATTGTTCGATTGCTGCACCATTTGTTCCCTGTAAGTTCCCTGTGCCATCATACTTCACTTTTACAGCTTTATCTGTGACGACTGGATTATTCGGGAAGGTTAACACTAACTTATCCCCAATCACTTCAAAACCAGTTGGTGTCACTTCTACACCCTCTATATGAATCGTAAAACCTGTTAGATTTGTTAATGTTATGGTTTGATTAAACTCAACAGCTATTTTATTTCCGCCTTTTGTTTGTTCAAGGACCGCCGTTGTTGGTACTGGTTTTACTAAAACTAATTCTTGTTCTGCTTGCTTTAATTTCTCCAAAGCCGCTTCTACTTGTTTCTGTGTCGCATCTGGATCTTTTAACACACGCTCTGCTTCTTTCAATACTTCCTGTAGCTCTACCCAACTGTCTGGTGTATAGTTACTTTCTTCTAACATCTTCACTTCTTCGACTTTGTTTTGAAGGGCTGTTTTATCTACATTAATTACATCTTTTTCAAATTTATTTACTGGAACATTATTTGTACCTGTTAAATTGCCTTGTCCATCATATTCTACTTTTACTAACTTACCAGTCGTATCTGTCCCTGCTGGTAATGTAATCAGCAATCGTTTTGGATTAACTGGATCTACTTTCACATCGGCATCAGTTAGTGTTATCGTTTCAGTACCTACTGTCACTGTAAACCCAGTTGCTTCGGGTGCTGTTAATTTAATGTCTTTATCAAAGGTCACGGCAATTTGATTTTGATTCGCTGTGATTTCTTCCACTGTCACGCTTTGTGGGACAGGTAAAGCCGCTGCAAACGTGAAGTACTGACCATTAGCTAAAGTTGCTTTTGTTACATAGTAATCTGTGCCTCCAACTGTCACCTCTATCATAGGATGAGGTGTAGCAGTAGTGAAATCCGTTTCACTTGTTCCTACTAATAGTTTTGTACCAGTTGGCACTGAAGCTTTTGGAATCGCAATATTAACCTCATCAACACTACCAGTATTTTGTACTTTCCAGATACGCTCAGTATGGTTCATGTTTAAATTACCTACTGGCTGCGTAAATTTCAACTCAGCGCCATTATCGCCCCATATCAGATACTGTCCGTCAGTCAACTCTGAACTATCAACTTCATTAGTTTCCGTTAATTGACCCGAGCTGATGACAATCTGCGTGCCAGTGTTTATACTGCGGCTTTGTTTTTGATGGAGACCTTCGATTGTGTCAAGACCAATGCCAGCAATATTCTTTTTGTATCCTGAGTTTTTAGCAGCATCCCATACTGTTGCTTCGCTAGCGGCAACATAGTCACTATTACCATCGTTCAGGGTAATGCCATATTTTACAGCTAAATATGTTTCGATCTTTGCTGCGTCTGAAGTGGTCATCTCATTAAATAAAATGATTTCTGCTACTTCCCCGTTTAGACCTCCCCAATTCTCTGAAGAGGTACCAGCAGTTGCTCCAACAACAGGTGTAATTGTGATCGGTTCAAACTGATTACCTCTCGCTAGTGTTACCGGCTTACCATCAATTTTACCTGTATGCTCAATTTTATCCTTAATTTCATACTGTACAAGTTGGTATCGCACATTACTTGCTCCAGGGATATAGCGGTACGTACTACTTGCTCCATTTCCTACAGCGAAATTACTGCCGTAGCTGCCCATAATGATAGCACCGTAATGCTGTATTTCAACTGAACCAACGAGTGCTCCACCATTCGGCTTATAAACAGCGTATCCAGACTGGAAAGTAATCTGCTTATCTCCAACTAATTTAGCTGAGGTACCGTAGTGGTTAGAATTAGTAGGATTACTAAAAGTAACACTTGGATTAAAATTTACCCCGTTTGCGTTATACTTTGGGGTTCTTGCTTCTTGCCCTGATGGAACATCAAGGGTAAACTGTACTGGCTCTACCGATTTATCTTCCCAACCTGTAAATTTTCCATTATCGACTGTTGGACCGTCATCCGCCTTCAGCCACAGTACTGGTTTTACCCACGAAGATGTCTCTCCTTCGGCAGCATAGCTTACTGGCATTCCTCCTGCCAGAAAACTACTGAGTACAAGCACTAGCGAGAGCATCATCGCTAATGAATGTTGCCACCATTTTTTCTGTTTCGTTTGCATTTTTAAACCTCCAATCAAAAACTCAATTGTTTACAATTATTTTTGCTACTCCCTCCTATAATTCTTGTTTTTTCATCATTTTTAATTTACTATAATGTGCCTGAACAAAATCTGAACAAAAAAGAAGGGCATTTCAATCACAATAGTTCCATCCAGCTATACAATAGTTCAATAAACCCAAAAAACAAATTCTGTCCTCTGTTCAGAATTTGTTTAGATAGTTATTGTATAGTAGATGAAGTACATAGTTTAAAGGAATTTTGCTTATGTTTATGTTAATTATTGTAATTGTATGCTTGGTTATTATTTTCGGTGGATTTGGGTTATTGAAGTTTCTTCGAATGCAAAAGGTGCGAAAGGAAAGAAAAGTGGTTTTAGAAAAGCGGCTGGAGCATCTGATCCAAGCCAATAAACACAAGACGCTCCAATACAAAAACGAGTCATCCTAATGATATAGGAATGACTCGTTTTGTAATTATTATTTAAAGACCTCACCCAAAATTCGGCAAAAGCAAATAAGTTAGGTGAGAGATCAACGGCCCGTAAAAGCACGATTGGTTCAACCAACAATCAGTAGGTAATGAGGAAAATTCCCCACTGATTGATGTTTCACTTGATTAAACCCATCCACGGAAGCGTGAAGCTTCTGCAGTACGACGAACACCTACCATATAGGCTGCTAAGCGCATGTTGATGTTACGTGTTGTCGCTGTTGTATATACATTATCAAATGCTTCAACCATTTTTTTGTATAAACGCTCTTCTACTTCTTCTTCTGTCCAGTAGTAACCTTGGTTATTTTGAACCCACTCGAAGTAAGAAACCGTAACACCACCGGCAGAAGCTAACACGTCTGGTACAAGTAAAATGCCACGCTCAGTTAAAATCTTCGTTGCTTCAGCTGTAGTTGGACCATTTGCTGCCTCTACTACGATGTTTGCTTTAATATTGTGTGCATTGTCAGCTGTAATTTGGTTTTCAATAGCAGCTGGCACTAAAATATCACAATCAAGCTCTAATAGTTCTTTGTTTGAAATAGTGTTTTCAAATAAAGTAGTTACTGTTCCGAAGCTATCGCGACGATCTAATAAGTAGTCAATATCTAAACCTTCTGGATCATGAAGTGCACCATAAGCATCTGAAATACCGATTACTTTTGCACCTAAATCATGCATGAATTTCGCAAGGAAGCTACCTGCGTTACCAAATCCTTGAATAACCACGCGTGCACCTTTAATATTAATGCCACGTTTTTTCGCTGCTTCTTCAATAACGATTGTAACACCTTGTGCAGTTGCACGATCACGACCTTGTGAACCACCAAGCACTAGTGGTTTACCAGTGATGAAACCTGGTGAGTTGAATTCGTCCATACGGCTGTATTCATCCATCATCCAAGCCATAATTTGTGCGTTTGTAAATACGTCTGGCGCAGGAATATCTTTTGTTGGTCCTACGATTTGACTTACTGCACGTACATAACCACGGCTTAAGCGCTCGATTTCTCCCATAGACATTTGACGTGGGTCACAAATGACTCCGCCTTTACCACCGCCATATGGTAAATCGACAATTCCACATTTCAATGTCATCCACATTGAAAGCGCTTTAACTTCTTCCTCAGACACTTGTGGGTGGAAACGTACCCCACCTTTTGTTGGTCCAACAGCATCATTATGTTGTGCACGGTAACCAGTAAACACTTTTGTTGTACCATCATCCATTTTCACCGGGATGCGTACTTGTAGCATGCGAAGCGGTTCTTTTAATAATTCATACATTGCTTCGTCATAACCAAGTTTATTTAGAGCCTCTTGAATGACATCTTGAGTTGATGTGAACAGGTTTAAGTTTTCAGACATATTAAATCGCCTCTTTGTTTTTTTTAATGATAGTATATCGGCATCATTGTAACATACTTCCGAATTAAAATGTGAACATTTTGTTAAAGTTTAAATACTTTTTCAATTTGTTCAATTGACCAATCTAAATCTTCTTGTGAAATCACTAGTGGTGGAGCAAAACGAATAACTGTGTCATGTGTTTCTTTACATAGCAAGCCTAATTCTTTCAGTTTTTCACAGTATGGACGAGCCGCTTCTGTTAACTCCATCCCAATAAATAGACCTCGACCACGAACATCCTTAATAACAGGGTTGTTAATTTCTCGTAATTTACCTTTGAAGTATTCACCAAGTTGTTGTGAGCGTTCAGCTAATTTTTCATCTAGTAATACCTTAATGGATGCAATAGAAACAGCACATGCTAAAGGATTACCACCGAAAGTTGAACCATGTGAGCCTGGATTGAAGACACCTAAGATGTCACGGTTTGCAGCTACACAAGAAATTGGGAATACACCGCCACCTAAAGCTTTACCAAGGATGTACATATCAGGCTCTACTTCTTCCCAATCACAGGCAAACATTTTTCCTGTACGTGCTAAACCAGCTTGGATTTCATCTGCAATAAATAATACATTGTTTTCACGGCAAAGCTCACGAGCAGCTTTTAAGAAGCCTTCAGGTGGAATCACGATACCAGCTTCCCCTTGAATTGGTTCAATTAAAAATGCTGCAGTATTTGGAGTGATCGCTGCCTTTAAAGCTTCTAGGTTACCGTAGTCTACTAGCTTAATATTAGGTAGCATTGGACCAAAGCCACGACGATATTCTTCATCTGAGGATAGAGAAACAGCTAGCATTGTTCGGCCATGGAAGTTACCATTACATGCAATAACCTCAGCCTTGCCTTGTTCTACACCTTTTACATCATATGCCCAACGACGAGCCGCTTTAAAAGCAGTTTCAACCGCTTCTGCACCTGTATTCATTGGTAATACCATTTGTTTATTTGTTAATTGTCCAACAAGTTCATACCATTCACCTAGGTTTTCACTGTAGAATGCACGAGAAGTTAATGTTACTTTATCAGCTTGTTCTTTTAACGCAGCAATGATTTTCGGATGACGATGTCCTTGGTTAACAGCAGAGTATGCTGATAACATATCTAAGTATTTATTCCCCTCTGGATCTTTTACCCATGCACCCTCAGCCTCTGAAATGACGATTGGCAGTGGATGATAGTTTGCAGCACCAAAATTTTGAGTTTGTTCAATCACTTGTTGTGTTTTTGTCATAGTATATTCTCTCCTTACTTCTTATGTTGAAAAATCTATGGAAGGTTCAATAAGATAATTTAATAGAAATAATTTATTCATCAGCATTTTCTGAAAAAAGGATGAACAAGAATCTGCTAGGCTTCCATAGATAATAAGTCGCCTTACATTTATGTCTGCGCTTTAACCATGTAAAGAAGTCTCACAGATTCTATCCTTTAATTACTTATGGAACAGCCCTATCTTCAAAGTGGCTTTTCCTCCACTAACTTGCTAAATATTAAAGCATTTCTGAAGTTGTTTTCGCTTGCATATGAAGCTGTAGGTAGTCTGGGCCACCAGCTTTTGAGTCTGTA
>NZ_JBXUNW010000032.1:0-6758 GCF_057196045.1 Lysinibacillus sp. DFXJR4
AGACCAATTTAAATCTGTGGCAAGATTCATGTAAGAATAACCATAAATTCGAATGTTACATAAGTACAAAAGTGTCATGTAAAGATACAAAGGGTTTGAAGCGAAGTTATACAGAACGATATTTCTCATCGAGTATCAATGATGGTGGGACAAATTCTGTCACAAAGTTCTATGAAGAACTAGATGAAAAAGAAAGAGACTTTGCATCAAATGGTACTAGGTATATTCCACCTGAAGATTTAAAGTTGTATAGAAAAGTTCAAGATGACATGAAGACACTAAGAAAATTACGAGACGCAATGATGTATGATCGCTTAAAAGATACAAATGGTCAATCATTCCCGAAAGAAGTTAAGAAAGATCATATTGAAACGATTAATACTGCTCTTCGAGATATGGCGAGAATTGCACGGCGAAAGGCGATATTCCAAACAAATCTGAAGAATCTATTATGAAAGGCTTAGATAAAGCTGTTTTTAAATAAAGATAATCTGGATAAAGCAATAATTATGCTGGAGGATTATGAAAAGTATTTGAAAGCAGTTGAAAAAGAGCAGCGCCAAGAAGCAAAAAAATTAGAGAAGGAACAAGGATTATAGAAGATGATAAATTAATAACCTTCCATAACCAGGACATGTCAAGGGTCCTGGTTATGTTTATATAGATACTTATAAAAAACACTCTCATTTCGAGGGTGTTTTTGTTATGCGAAAAGGAAGTGTTGTCAAATGAATAATTGGGTTATCGCTCAAACAATCAATGTAGGGAAGCAGTCTTTAGAACATCCACTGATTTCTTCTATAGGGGCATTTGGATTATTAGTTTTTGAGTATGGTTTTGGAGCTGTTAAAGCTGTATTAGTTGCCTATCTGTTATATGTATTATTAATTGCTTTAGATTGGCTAACAGGTACAACAGCAGCTAAGAAATATGGCATTGACACAAGTGCATATGGAATTGATGGTGTAAAACGTACAGTAGTGTTACTAGCATTACCTGTTGTAGCTAGATTAATAGATATTATAATGACCACGAATGTGATTATAACAGGTATTGTTATTGCTGTATTATCACGTAGTATTGCTCGTTCAGTCATTGCTAATACAAAACGAGCTGGTTGGGACAGATGGTTGCCTTTATGGGCTATTGATTGGGTATCGGCTGAACTAGAGCATAAAGATGCACGCGCTAAACAACGACTAGAAGAGAATTCTAATAGAGAGGGTGAACCTAAATGAGTGTAAGTGTAACAACAACATGTCGTGACATAGCAGAGTTATTACCAGCAGCTAGGTTAGCTGTGCAATTATTATTCCAAGAGTGTTATAAAGCTGGTATTAAAAATATCTTCATTACAGAAACATATCGCTCACAGGAACGCCAAAAATATTTATACGCTCAAGGTCGTACTAGGCCAGGTCAGATTGTAACATGGACTTTAGATAGCAACCACAAGTCACGTCTAGCTTGGGATATTGCTGTTGGTCCTCCACATTCACATTCTTTATATGATGTAGTTACACTTACTAGAGTAGGAACTATTGCAAAAAAGCTAGGGATTACTTGGGGTGGAACATGGACAGGAAATATTGATCGTCCCCATTTCGAGGTTAGAGCAAATTGGAAGATGCCATTAGGCTATAAACTAGATGGAAAAATAAATGTGCCTACTAACAGTAAAGGGCAAGTACAACTAATTGTGGAAGATAATCCAAAGGAGGAAATTAAAATGACAAATACTAACTGGAATCCAGGTTCGCCAGCTATGAAAACTGAAGCAGAAAACTTTATTGCACAGGCGGTTAAAGACGGCATTATTCAGGAATCACATTTAAAAGATTTACAGAATGGTACAATGACGACTGATCGTTTAATTGGGTTGCATATTACAATTCAGCAACGTAGAAATAAATAATATGAAAATTAATTAATTATTGGTAAACTATAGATATATTGAAATTTTAAGGAGAAGATGCAATAAGAAAAAGATATTAATATCAGGAATTATATCATTAGGCCTCCTATTAACAGGAATTTCAAGCGCTGATGCTGCATACCCAGAAATGAAACCTACAAAATATTTAACCTTCGATAATCAGGAGGATTACAAAGACTTATTAAAAGGCAAAGGCTACACTAAGGATAACTGGGTTATGGTAATGGAGAAAGACCCTTGGATTATGATGGAAGGGTATTCAGGTGTGCGAGAAGTAAAAGGATTTACTAACGGTAAAAAAATATTCAGAAAACGACATATGTGGAAAGATGATGAGCACCCTATTGTATTTGAAGAAGGTAAACGTTATTTGTTTATTTATGATATTGATAATAGATTAAATGACGGCATACTTGAGATTATTGAAATTCCAGACAAATAACTGTTTATGACCAGGTAATCACAAAAATTTGTGAGCCTGGTCATTTTTTTATTGCTTAATTAAGAACGTTTGTTCCATGATGTGCACAAACAACAGATAAAGAAAATATCTTTTTAGATGATTTTGATATATAAAATAGTGTGGTGAATTGCTCTTCTTTGTGTGGCTTTGAAAAAGTTGAACCGGATTTTCCTATCTATAAAGAATGGATTTCTGTTTTTCTTGTGGATTAAGAACCTATTAAGTGATAATGAAGTTATTCCATTAAAGGGCCAGATTGTGTAGTAACGCTAATGGATATTGTGAAGACGTAAAGTTAAAATTAAAGGAGCATTTAGTCCAATTTCATTAGTTTTAGTTGGATTCCTATTGTTCAGTAATAGCGACATAATTGAATAAAATAAGCGCGTTTCGGTGTAATGATCAAAGCCCAACTTCTCATTTTAATGCTGAGAAATTGGGCTTTTTAATATTGTAATTCTCCTAACAATATAAATCCGCATTTTTCTGATGCAATCCTTTAAACTCGGGTTTGTCCACGTATTAAGTCCCGTGATTTCAAGCTCTGTATATGGAGATCCGTCCATTAAGTAACCAGTACCATTAGATCTTGCTTGGCTCGTAATTGAAGTTACAGTAAATTGAACAACTTTAACAGTAGGGGTTAATTTATAACCTTCTAATCTATAAGCACTTTTACCACTCACAACTATTTTGTAATAGCTAAGGTCTACTCAAAGACTGACATTTTTATTTCCATAACTTTCATTTTTTGAACCTCCTGTTGGACCGGATACATCTCTAAAATGATAGAGCTCTTTGAATATTCAGTAATTATAATGATAAGTCCTCGGGTTTAAACCAATTCTTTCTTATATTTTCTATAAGTAACTCTTCAATTTCAATGGCTATTTTCTAAAAGATTGTTGTTTTTATATCAAATTTGCATATAAGATAATATCTAATAAAAGTAATTTGTAACTAAAGAGGGTTTACTTCTTCTAAATTGAATAATAAAAAAGATATGTTAGGAGGTATTTTATTATGAAAAAAACTTTGTCACTTGTTTTATCATTGACCTTTGTATCAACTATTCTTTTGGGTTGCCAATCAGGGGATAACACTACAAAAGACACTGATAAGACTAAACCTGAACAACAAACAGAAGTCGTTTCTAAAACTGATACAGATAAGGTTGAAACTAATCAGCCGTCAGAAGAAGATAATGAAAAATTGCAATTTGATGGGGAAATTATAAAGATTAAAATTTCAGAATCACAAGGCAATGGTACAACTATTTTTGATGATGATGTATCTATCGAAACTCTTAATAGTATATTTTCAAGTGCTGTAAAAGAAAGTGGTTTAGTAAATATGGCTAATCCAGAGTTCAATATGGATGTTTATACTAATAAGAGTTTACAAAGTTTTCATTTATGGATAGGCGAAAAAGGTGAAAAAAGCACATTAATGAAAACAGATGATACTAATACAATTTATACGCTTTCAGAAGAGATGACAGACAAATTGGTTGATTTAATTGAATAGCAGTTATTATGAAGACCTCAATACGAGGTCTTTTCTTATGCACTTCGAAGCACTTCAACAGTAGTAGGATTGGATTTTTGACACGCTGAAAAAAGCATTTGTTCTACACGTTTATCAAATGCTAAATTTTTCCCTAACTCAAGCCAACGGAACCAATAAAGGTAGTTGTCTAAATAACGAGTACCAACACCTTGAAATCGTTCCATCCAACCTTTTAGGCGATTATGAAAGTTATTAACGTGCTGAATGTGGTAGATACCCTTTTTTACACGTTGTTTTTGTCGTTCATTCACAGTTTCGTGTTGTAACCCCTTAATTCTTGCAAACTTCTTATAATTGGTTGCTGTATCTGTACATAACAAAGAAGATGGGTAGATATACTCACCTATCACATTGTCGAATTCCTCGGCTTTAACACGACCTGTTCCTGCTTTTCGGGCAACTATATTTCCATTACGGTCTTGTGCTACTACAACTGCAATTTTATGGTTAGAAATTCCTCTTTTTTCATCTTTTTCTCCACGGTTCTTGGCTTTTCTATGGGTAATTTCACGTTTTCCCTTTAAGGATTCACGAAAGAAGGTTTCGTCACTCTCAACGATACCTTGTAATTGGTTAAAGCCAAGACTACCTAATGCGTTCAAGATTTTATGTCTCCAATAAAAGGCAGTAGAAATGTGTATTTGAAGTTTGTCAGCAATTTTAGGCAGAGTATATCCCTCTATCATAAGTTCAATGTATTTCACCCACTTTTGAGGATAACGAGAACCTGAAAATGGTGTATTAGTCATATCATTAAAGGATTTACCGCAATCTTTACATAGATAGCGTTGGCGACTGCGATATTTACCGTTACGTTTAACGTCTGTACTGCCACAATGCACACAACCTAACCCCGAAGAAAATCTCGCTTCACGAATAGTTTTTAGAAGTTTCGTGATTTTATCTGGTTCTTCTGGAAACAAATCTTGTTTCATTGCTTCAAATAGTGCTATCTGCTCTGATTTTGTTAATTCGCTGAAATCTTCATATACATCTCTCCACATACTTGAACGCCTCCCTAAACGCATTATATCAACCTATTTTCAGTATGGTTAAGAAAGCCACAATCTATACGAACAGCCATTTCAATTGAATTGATATGTAATTTATTTTGAAACAGTTTCTATGCTAAAAACAGAAGTTAGAACTATATAAAAAGCTTAAATATAGTTATTAATTACTTATTTTTCAAAAAATACTTAATATTACAATTTTATATGTTATTATTTGTATGTAATACAATATATAGGGATGGAGTAGATTAATATTATGAAAAACAAAGGTTTAATTGTACTAGCATCTGTAGCAATTCTTTCATTGAGTGGAGGGGTACAGAGTAAAGCTGTTGAACTTAATGTAAAAGAAACAAGTTATGAAACAATAAGTAGTCAAGAATTAATTAATGCACAATTGAATATAGACTATTCAAGTGCAATTAAAAATTACTATGATGTTGAAAAATACGTAGCACTTTTAGAAGAATATAAATCGTCAAATCCTGGATCTACAATTGAAGAGCAAGATAATTATTTGTCCCAAGTAATGGATATAGAAATAAATAAAGATCTAGGGCAAGTCACAACATATGACATTCCATATGTTGAAAGCATGTTAAATGATAAGGAAAAAGTAGTATTTAATTCAAATAAAGTTTATGGATTACAAGCATTGGTAGCAGGACAAAAGGCAAAAAATTACTCTGAAAACATTTATACTTCTACTTCATTACACAATGGTAATGGAGATGCCTATAGACATATATTATGGAATACACTGATGAGAAACTATACAACAAAGGCATACGCTGAATCATTTGCGACTGCTCATGAAGAAGGAGCTAGTGGACAACCAGCTCTAGAAAAGGAAATGGACCTATTTAATAATGCAGTTGGAAGAGATATTACATTTAAAGGTACAAACTTAGAGGGAGAACTAAATGCTCTAAGCGCAGTTAAGAATGCGGTAGATGGTGGTAAAGGAAAAAGAATTTCTGGAACAAAACTTGTTGCAACAGATGCAACTGGAAAAAAGTAAACTCTTAAAGATGCAACCTCAATTGCATCTTTTTCCTGTTTTTTACAAAAATACGGAACCTAAAAATTCAGAATACGTCTTAATGGAAAATAAAGTATAAAGGGAGGATGTTATCATTGCAGAAATTAATGTTTATTATCCTATTTGTAGTTGTTTTAGGTGGATGCAGTACTAATAAAGTTTTGTTAAACACAGATTTGCAAGAATCTTTTAATACAATCATAAATGACAAAAATGCTACGATTATAGATTTGAATGATATAACAAAATTCAATTGGGAAAAAGCATATCTCTTTTCGCCGTATACTTCAAAGGATAGCATTAACAAATCATTAGGTTTGAAATTTAAAAGTGATAGCAGAATAGATACGAGTGATGATATTTATTTAATCGTTTTTATCAACAAAGAGAAGATTGTTCAATACTCTGAAATTGATAGGCATCAGTTAGACTTCTCTATCGCTAAGGGTACCTATCTTACTCCAGAGAATTCTTTGATTACAATTACACCCCAATAATTAAGGGGGTTAGTGTTTGATAAGGAACATTCAAATAATTGACCAGGACTTATTTTAATATGAGTGCCTGGTCTTTTTGTGTTCACATCCATCTGTTGAAAATCATATTAATCAGTGTCTTAATTGAGTTTGTTATGATTCCGTTTTCATTAACTGTCGCTTCGGGTGCAGGCAAAACGACGATTTGTTCCTTAATTCCGAGATTTTACGATGTAAGCAGTGGAGCTATTACAATTGA
>NZ_JBXUNW010000033.1:0-5321 GCF_057196045.1 Lysinibacillus sp. DFXJR4
ATTGGCCCGTTGGTCAAGTGGTTAAGACACCGCCCTTTCACGGCGGTAACACGGGTTCGAATCCCGTACGGGTCATATGAGAAAAGCAGTAGATGTTAATTTACATCTATTGCTTTTTTGTATTTTAACGATATTCTTATAGATTCTAGGGGTATTCCTACAATTACACTTTAAAGAGAGGGGAACATTTACCTGACTTTTCAGGATTAAAAGATAATGAGACTACAGAAATGGAAAAATAGGTGATTAAATCATTTTACATTTACAATGCAAATATTGATTTCAATTTTATTTAGTTGAGATGATGTAAGTGCATGAATAACATACATTAAAGATTAGTAAATAATTCAAATATTTAAGAGATATATTTTTTACAAGTTATGTAGGAAACTAAGCAATTAAATTCATTATTAAAAAATAAAACCGTCTACCTGAAAGTAAGTAGACGGTTTGTTGTTTATTATGCTCTGATTAGCATTCTTTCGAGAGAAATACGTGCTTCTGTTGCAGTATGAACATCTACTTGAATTCGATTATGGGGTTGCCCTTGCTCTATGCTTTCTAGGCACCATAGCAGATGAGGAAGATCAATTCGATTCATAGTTAGACATGGACAGAAATGCTTATTTAAAGAGATAATCTGCTTATCAGGATGTTGTGTAATAATACGATTAACAAGGTTCATTTCTGTACCGATTGCCCATGAAGAGCCACTTGGTGCTTTATTAATCGTATCAATAATGTATTTTGTAGAGCCAGCATCATCTGCGGCTGCTACAACCTCACGACTACATTCTGGATGAACTAGAATGCGCATATTTGGGTGTGTTTGACGTACAAATTCAGTATGCTCAACTGTAAAACCTTCATGGACAGAACAATGACCTTTCCATAAAATCACTTGGATTTTTTCATGGGGCTGCTCTGTCTCTAGCATATTTGAATGTGGATTCCAAACAGCCATATTTTCAAGTGGAACCCCTAAATCATATGCAGTATTTCTACCTAAATGTTGATCTGGTAGAAAGAAAATTCGTTGTTTTTGTGTAAATGCCCATTTGACCATATCTTTTGCATTGGAGGATGTGACACATGCCCCACCATGCCGACCAGTGAATGCTTTTATAGCAGCGGTGGAATTGACATATGTTAGCGGAATAATTGTGTCGCCAAAAAGTTTCTGTAGAATAGGCCAGGCTTGTTCTGTTTGATAAATATCAGCCATATCAGCCATTGAACAACCTGCCCGCATATCAGGCAAATAAACATGTTGCTGTTCATTAGTTAGCATATCAGCGGTTTCAGCCATAAAGTGGACGCCACAAAATACAATATTCTCTGCCTCTTTATTAGCTGCTGATAGCTGAGCAAGTTGCAAGGAATCACCCGTAGCATCAGCAAATTGAATAACTTCATCCTTTTGATAGTGATGACCAGGAATAAAAAGCTTACTACCTAATTTCTTTTTTATAGCAATTATACGAGATTCCATGTCACTTTTCGATAATGTCCGGTAATACTCTGGTAATAGTGACGTTTGCTGCAATAAACTAGTGATGGACAAGGGATTTAGCTCCTTTCGTTTGTACAAGTGCACTAATATCAAAGGCTTTTACTGAATGTGTTAGGGCTCCAAGTGAAATCCATTGAATGCCCGTTTTAGCATAGCTATTTAGATTATGAAGTGTGATGCCACCCGAAGCTTCTGTAGCAATATGTGGGGGAACAGCTGGAAGCCATTGTCTTATTTCTTCTGGGCTACGATTATCAAACATAATGATATCTGCACCAGCTGCAATTGCTTCATCAAGCTGTGCTTTGGTTTCGATTTCTACCTCGATTTTAACCGTATGCCCAATTTTTGCACGTGCAGCCTGTACTGCCTGAGCAATACTGCCAGCAAAGGCAATATGATTATCCTTTAACATTATGGAATCGTATAAACCATTGCGATGATTGTAGGCACCACCAATTCTTACTGCATATTTATCTAACATACGCAGTCCTGGGATTGTTTTACGAGTATCACATATTTTTGCATTCGTACCGATCGTTTCACGAACAGCTAAATTTGTAGCTGTAGCGATAGCAGACATGCGCTGAACAAGATTCAATATTACACGTTCCCCAATTAGTAATTTCTGAAGAGATCCATTAATAACAGCGATTATATCCCCTTCATGAACCTCATCCCCATCTTTTTTAAGAAGCGTAATATCCATCGACCGATCAAGTAGAAGGAAACCATGTTCAATTATAGGTACGCCACAAAAAATTCCATTTTCTTTGGCATAAAAAGAAAAAGATCCCTGTTGTTCAGCAGAAAAAATGAATTCACTCGATAAATCTCCATCTCCTATATCCTCGTTAAAAAATTGCTTGAGCATTTCCTCGAGCTTGATGATATTCATACAATGAATTCCTCACTTTCATCTGTCCTTGTTGAAAAATAATCCACCTATTTGCCCATTTCGTACGATTTTGTGGTTGATCAGAGCGTATGTGGGCTCCGCGTGTTTCTGTTCGTGTAATAGCTGCATGTACCATTAGGGTGGCGACAATATGCATCATATAAAGTTCAAGCTCTTGTCGATTCAACCCACTTAAATCCACTTGTAGAAGTGTATTTAGTGACGGTAGTTGTTGTTTGAACTGTTGCATATTTACAGGATTTCTTACTATACCCAATGTGTGCATCATTGTTTGTCGTAATTGATCTTTCGCAAATAATAATGGTAATGGTTGTCGATGATGTTTAACATCGATAGAAAAATTATTTTGCTTACAACCAGCTTTAATAATGAATTGCGCCATTCTTTGTCCAAACGTAATTCCTTCTAACAAAGAGTTACTAGCTAAACGATTGGCACCATGCACCCCGGTACAAGCAACCTCACCAATTGCATACAGATTTGAAATAGTTGTTCTCCCCATGTTATCGGCTATAACACCACCCATTAAGAAATGGCTACCTGGTACTACAGGAATCAAACCATTTTGTATATCAATCTGGTTATCATGACATAACTGTGCAATTGCAGGGAACTTTGCTTCAAAGTGCTCGATATTTGAAATATCAATAAATGTTTCTTGTCCTACAGCTCGTTTATTAAATAATGCAAATGCAGTAATATGACGGGGAGCTAGGTCAAGTTGAGCATGTAAACCTTTCATAATCGGTTGACGTTGTGCATCAACAAAGATTCCACCAGCACCACGTACTGCCTCAGACACTAAGCCCTTTACCTCTCCATTACTCCAAAGTAAGCTTGGATGAAACTGCATAAATTCCATATCACTGATGGCAGCGCCAGCACGATAGGCCAATGCGATACCATCTCCTGTATTTGTTTCATAATTTGATGTGCACGTATAAAGGGCGCCAGCTCCTCCAGAAGCTAGAATTACATGATGAGCAAGATAGCGTTTTGTCCTATTAATTCCTTTTGTTAGTACACCCACGCACTCTCCGGCTGTATTTAATAAAAGCTCAAAGGCTGTTTCATAGCAATTAATATTGATAGTAGATGGTAGCTGGTTAAGCAAATAATTTATCATTATCTGACCAGTACGATCTCCACCAGCATGTAAAATACGACGATGACTATGTGCACCCTCTAGGCCTAGAGCTGGAGCCCCATCTGCCTGTCGATCAACAGGGAACCCCTCTTTGAGAAAATCACCTATAATTTTGGTGCCATCTTCTATAAGGACTTCTACATTCCTTCTTTCATGATGATATTCTCCAGCAGTCAATGTATCAGCAATATGAAATGTTGGATGATCCTCTCGACTTGTAACGGCAGCAACTCCACCTTGAGCACGATAGGAACTACTGATAGTAATAGATGACTTTGTAACAATCTGCACCTGAAAGTGTTCAGCAAGTATCCGCGCTGCTTGAAGAGCCGCGATTCCACTACCAATAATAAGTACATCTGTCTTTACATCCGTAGCCATACCTTCTTTACAGTTGTCTTGACACTTATCTTTACATAAAATAAAAAAGAAAACAAGACCTGATAAAAATAGAAAGGAAGATTTAAATGATATATCTGGATTACGCAGCAACATCTCCAATGTCAGCAAATTCTCTTGAAGCATACAGTGAGGTAGCAAAACGTTATTATGGAAATAGTGCAAGCTTACATGATGCAGGGGGGCAAGCTAATTATTTTGTTGAACAGGCAAGAGCCGTTGTAGCAAAATCACTTGGCGTAAATAATGATGGTGTTATTTTTACTGGAAGTGGCACCGAAGGAAATCTCATATCAATTTTATCTTTAGCATTAGCATCAAAAAAAGGGAAGCATATTATTTCATCTCAGGCAGAACACACATCCGTACATGCTGCGTTAAATGTTTTGGAAAAAATAGGTTTTATAGTCACTAGATTACCTTTACAACAAAATGGGTGTATTCATGTGAGGCAAGTACAGGAAGTGATACGCGAAGATACGGCACTCATAACAATTCAACATGTTAATTCAGAAATAGGCTCTATTCAACCTGTGGAAGAAATTGCAGAGTTAGCAAAAAGGTCAAATATTTACTTACATGTTGATTGTGTACAGTCTTTTTGTAAACTTCCGTTAAAACCGCAAGTGGATGCTATTACCATTTCAGCACATAAAATTGGAGGTCCAAAAGGGTGTGGGGCTGTTTATATAAATCCAAAGCTCCGTGTTCCTTCATTAACACCTGGTGTGACTCATGAGCGTGGATTAAGAGGAGGGACATTAGATACACCAGCAATTGTTGCCTTTGCCTCTGCCATTGAAAATTACCATTATAATGGTCAGTATTTTCATGAACTACGAGAATATTTTAAGAGAAATTTACCACATACGTGCAGACTAATTGACTGTCAGAGTCAATTGCCCAATATTTGTGGTGTATTGATGGGAAATTTGGAGGGGCAATATGTTATGCTAAAATTAAATGAAGCGGGAATATGCATTTCTACAGGAAGTGCCTGCGATATTCATAGTGAATCTGGGACAAAAGCTATTTTATCAATGGGCTATTCGATGCAAGCAGCACGACAATTTTTTAGGATCTCTTTTGGTCCTACAACGACATTTGAGGAAATTGATCAACTAAAAATGGTACTTTCTACTATTTAATAGATTCAGTAGATAAATATACGTATAAATAAATGTAAAAGATATACTATTCCATTGACTCAATTAGTTGGAAATGAAAAATCCCCACTAATTGGGTTTATTTTTTATATTAATTTAATCACTAACGTTGCATGAATTTTGATTGAATTTTCTGTTTTCAATTTCTTGCGTTTTTAAGAAATTGAAAGACACTTA
>NZ_JBXUNW010000034.1:0-2876 GCF_057196045.1 Lysinibacillus sp. DFXJR4
TAAGCGTCTTTCATTTTCTTCAAAAACGAAAAAATTAGAAAACAGAAAATTCAATTAAAATTCATGCGACGTTAGTGAGACAATATGTAAAAAAACTATCTCCGAAAATATGCTATCCTCAGCATTCCTGTATGGTTTGAAACAATAGAAGACAAGTCAAATAAGGAACAAGTGGCAATGACTATTACAATTTCTTTTCGTTTTGGGAACTGGGGAACGTATCACAATAAATTTGCTGATCTTTCTCTATACCTTTTATAAATGCATAATTATTACCCCATTCACACATTGTGTTTAATACTGGTACAAATGATTTTCCTAAATCAGTTAAGCTGTATTCTACTTTTGGTGGTACTTCTTTAAATAGTTCTCTTCGTACAAGTCCATCTCTTTCTAACTGTTTCAATTGATCTGTTAAGACCTTTTGTGTAATTCCAGGTATTAATTCATAAAACTCCTTTGTCCTTACTGATTTTTGGCTCAAGAAAAAGAGTATTAAGCATTTCCATTTCCCACCTGCAATGTTCATGAAAATGTTGATTCCAGTATTATAGTTAACCATCTGTTTCCTCCTAACTCCTAAAAAGGCACTTTAAAGTGGCTATACCACTTTTTTGTGCGTTATTTTCTTATTTATTATTGCTTACTATAATTAAAGCTGCAACATAATAAAAATTTCGGAGTTGATAGCATGAGTGTAAAAAATATTTTAGAAAAAAGACGTTCAGTTAGACATTATGATCCAAGTTATAAAATTAGTTCAGAAATTCTAACCTCATTAGTTGAAAGTGCAAGTAAGTCACCTAATGGTAATAATATACAATCTACTCGTTACTTAATTATTGATGAGCCAGACTTAAGAAATTTATTACTACCTATAGCTTTTAATCAGCAACAAGTGATAGAGGCTTCAACATTAATTGTTATGTTGGGAGATTATCAGGCATTTGATAAAGAAAATATTATAAATATACATGAAGAAGGCTTTCAGGCTGGTTTTTTTGATGAATCACTAAGAGATTATCTAGCGAATGCTGCAATAAATTATTATGAAAATAAATCTAAGGAAGATCTAAAACTAGAGTTAACTAGAGATGTAAGTCTTGCTTCAATGTCATTAATTTTGTTAGCAAATGAAGCTGGTTTTGAGACAATCACAATGTCAGGTTATGATTCTAGGAAATTAAAAGAAATCTTAAATATTTCCGAAAGGTATTTAGATGTTATGCTTATAGCTATTGGTAAAGGTATTAAAGCTGGTCATAAGACCGTAAGACATCATGTAAATAAAGTAATGTATAGAAACCAAATCATTTAGGTGCTCTCTTAGTATCTGATTATGTTAAATAGATAGACAAAGAAATATGTATTGTTAATGTAAGCAAAAATGACCTGTTACTCATTTAAAGTGAGTACCGGTCATTTATTTATATTATTTAAATTTGTAAGTCTTCACCTTGTGTATCAAGGCTTAAATAACCCACACCAGTGAGTTCTTTATAAACTTAAAATTATTTACCTCTGACTTTGAACAGTCTATAGATTCATTAATTGGCTCTATCTAGTGCAGGATCATACTTTCTAATGCACTATGATAATTCCTCTCAAATGACCATGGTTTCATTTAGGATGGTATTATAATTTTTGGCTTATAATTTCACTATTTTATAAGGCAATTTGATTGACATACATAAAGAAAAAAGCATGTAACACACAACTGTGCTACATGCTTGATGACCCGTACGGGATTCGAACCCGTGTTACCGCCGTGAAAGGGCGGTGTCTTAACCACTTGACCAACGGGCCGTGGCTCCGAAGGCAGGACTCGAACCTGCGACAACCTGATTAACAGTCAGGTGCTACTACCAACTGAGCTACTTCGGAATAATGATGGGCCTAAATGGACTCGAACCATCGACCTCACGCTTATCAGGCGTGCGCTCTAACCAGCTGAGCTATAGGCCCATTTTGGAGCGGGTGATGAGAATCGAACTCACGACATCAGCTTGGAAGGCTGAGGTTTTACCATTAAACTACACCCGCAAATAATGGTGGGTCAGGACGGAATCGAACCGCCGACACTTAGAGCTTCAATCTAATGCTCTACCAACTGAGCTACTGACCCGAAATGGAGGAGGTAGAGGGATTCGAACCCCCGCGCGGTGTTACCCGCCTGTCGGTTTTCAAGACCGATCCCTTCAGCCAGACTTGGGTATACCTCCAAAAATATTGAAATGGTGGAGCCTAGCGGGATCGAACCGCTGACCTCCTGCGTGCAAGGCAGGCGCTCTCCCAGCTGAGCTAAGGCCCCAAATAAAATAAAGATGGTCGGAATGACAGGATTCGAACCTACGACCCCTTGGTCCCAAACCAAGTGCTCTACCAAGCTGAGCTACATTCCGAAAACATACTATGGCGCGCCCGACAGGAGTCGAACCCATAACCTTCTGATCCGTAGTCAGACGCTCTATCCAATTGAGCTACGGGCGCATATGTATCTATCAATTTCGCCTTGGCGTAATTATTGCGTCCGGATTTTGAATTGTGCCTAGGCCTGCACGATGCAGGTCAGTTAGCCGTTTTCGCAGGATGCGAAGATTTTAGGGTAACATCCTTTTGTTCATTCCCTTGAAAATCCGTGACATCCGCCGGAGGCTTTATCTTCATTCAGTAGGTGTTTGGACAACCACTGAAAGAATGAAGATAAAAATGATGAGCCATGAAGGACTCGAACCTTCGACCCTCTGATTAAAAGTCAGATGCTCTACCAACTGAGCTAATGGCTCAAACTAAAAAATGAATGGCTGGGGTACTAGGATTCGAACCTAGGCATGACGGAATCAAAATCCGTTGCCTTACCGCTTGGCTATACCCCA
>NZ_JBXUNW010000035.1:0-2488 GCF_057196045.1 Lysinibacillus sp. DFXJR4
GAACACGGAAGTTAAGCTCTTTAGCGCCGATGGTAGTTGGGGGCTTCCCCCTGTGAGAGTAGGACGTCGCTAGGCAAAGACAGTCAGCTGTGTGCTGGCTGTTTTTTTATTTTTTTGTTGATATGGATATTAATTAATCGGTTCTAAGTTAAATGTTGGGGTATCTTAATCTTTCAGCGCAATTAGCCCAAATGAACTCAATATGTAGATAAACTGTGTAATTGGATTTATATCCATAACCACTATTTCATCCTCTGCTCTGTTTCTTTTTTGATTCGGTAAAATATTAGTTGGCTCGCGCGTCTCTGCATTCGCAATTATTAGCTGCTACGTACCTTCATCTGTATGGCCTTTATACTCATCAATTGCGGTCGCTTTTGATAAACATACACCCTCTACTAATTGTCTTTTCACAACCTTTTTAAAACGGCGAATGCCTGTCGTGGTTGATGTACCCAGTACTTCGTCAGCTTCCTTTAATGTTTTGGCTGTAATAACACGTATACTCACAACGTGACTCCATTCTTTTGAGTAGCGTTGATATAATACGAAGGGGGAATTTTCAGAGAAACGCTTTCTACAATTACAAACATAACGAGGACGTTTCTAGATAAGAATAGTTAAAGGTTCAAATCATTTTAAATAATTGTCCTTTTGTATATACGGTAATCGTGAATCTTCGAAGTTTGTTACAAACTGAAAATTGATGCATACATTTTCAAATATACATAAGTATACATGCGTGTAATTGTTAAGTAATAGCGAAGAACTTATTGTTGTTTCAGTTTACAGCCCTTTATTGAGTATGGTCTAGGATTATTTGATAAAGAATTTATTATTACACTAAAGAGCCTAGGAATATCTGATGTTAAATGTCTGACTCAAATCCACAATGCTAAAAACTTTCCACCCATTAATTGTTATTGTTCAATTAAATTTGTGTTTCGCCCATATACCCAATTGCTTCGATGATCTTTATATACTATTAAAGATTTTTAGCAGAGTATTAAATTATTTAAGGTTAGTTATTATCTACATTTTTATATAGGAATCTTATATATGCTAATAAAATGCATGTCTAATTAAGAGGAGTATTTAAAATTGCTTTAGATTTAAATCAATACATAGTTTAAAGAACTATTATAGCCAGATGAAAAGTATGAGTGTCTTAAATATCAAAACAGAACAATGCTGATAAAAGGTAGGCATTCTATATAAGATTTCATCTTTCATGTTTAATTGATTAATTTCGTGGGAGCCAACAGTAATTCGACAAAAAAATAGTTCTAAATGTGACCATTTACTCTTATAATATAAAGATTACTTTCTAAAAAGGAGAGGAAATTTTGTGGATTGATGGTGTTTTTTCTGGTGGTGGTTTGAAGGGATTCGCACTAGTTGGAGCGTATCAGGTGTTAGAAGCCGAAAGCTTTCGCTTTAAGCGAGTAGCTGGAACAAGTGCTGGGGCTATTCTAGCTGCTTTTATTGCTGCAGGTTATAGCGGAAAAGAAATTCAAACTATGTTAGAAGAATTGGATGTACCTTCACTATTAGATCCAAGGAAAACCTTTTTTCCATTTCCGTTTATGAAATGGGTTAATGTTTATAACCATCTAGGCTTATATAAAGGAAAAGCACTAGAAAAATGGTTTTTTCATAGATTAGCTGCAAAAGGTGTTTATACATTTGGGGATTTACCAAGGGATTCTTTAAAATTAGTGGCTTCAGATTTAACAAACGGAAGAATAATTGTTTTGCCAGATGATTTACACAAATATGATATTGATGCAAATAACTTTTCGGTTGCATGTGCATTAAGGATGAGCTGTGGCATTCCCTTTTTCTTTGAACCTGTTACTTTAAAAACAGGAAAGGGAGAATCCATAATTGTAGATGGCGGTGTTCTAAGTAATTTTCCGTTATGGATATTTGACGATAAAGAGGGACGTAAAGTAAGACCAATTCTAGGACTTAAATTGAGTAGACGTAGAGAAGAACAATGTCCACATGAAATAAAAAATGGGTTAAATTTATTTGAAGCATTATTCTCGACTATGAAGGATGCTCATGATGAGAGATATATCTCTAGAAGACATGAAAGAGATATTATTTTCATTCCTGTGGAAGATTATAGTGCAACACAATTTGATTTAGATGAAGATTCTAAGGAAACTCTTTTAGAAATTGGCAGGAATCGTACAATACAATTTTTAAAAACATGGCCAAGGTTCAGAATATAAAATTTGAAAAAGAATTAGTAAAAACTATTGACGTTCTTTAAAACCAGTGTTATTATATAAAAGTTGCTGCTAAAACATGCGACTAGAACAATATAAAATAAAATAACTGTTTGACATTATCATATAAACATGTTATTATATAAAAGTTAACTCTTAACGGAGTTGAAGATATAAATGAACCTTGAAAACTGAACAAGCAAAACGTAATCAATATAGTTTTTACTAGCTAGCTTTCGCTAGTGAACGAA
>NZ_JBXUNW010000036.1:0-2392 GCF_057196045.1 Lysinibacillus sp. DFXJR4
AGGGGAGTGAAAGAGATCCTGAAACCGTGTGCCTACAAGTAGTTAGAGCCCGTTAATGGGTGATAGCGTGCCTTTTGTAGAATGAACCGGCGAGTTACGATTACGTGCAAGGTTAAGCTTTAGAAGGCGGAGCCGCAGCGAAAGCGAGTCTGAATAGGGCGAAATAGTACGTGGTCGTAGACCCGAAACCAGGTGATCTACCCATGTCCAGGGTGAAGGTAAGGTAACACTTACTGGAGGCCCGAACCCACGCACGTTGAAAAGTGCGGGGATGAGGTGTGGGTAGCGGAGAAATTCCAATCGAACTTGGAGATAGCTGGTTCTCTCCGAAATAGCTTTAGGGCTAGCCTCGTGATGAGAATACTGGAGGTAGAGCACTGTTTGGACTAGGGGGCCATCCCGGTTTACCGAATTCAGACAAACTCCGAATGCCAGATATTTATACACGGGAGTCAGACTGCGAGTGATAAGATCCGTAGTCAAAAGGGAAACAGCCCAGACCACCAGCTAAGGTCCCAAAGTAATCGTTAAGTGGAAAAGGATGTGGCGTTGCACAGACAACCAGGATGTTGGCTTAGAAGCAGCCATCATTTAAAGAGTGCGTAATAGCTCACTGGTCGAGTGACGCTGCGCCGAAAATGTATCGGGGCTAAACGATTCACCGAAGCTGTGGATTGACATCTACGATGTCAGTGGTAGGAGAGCGTTCTAAGTGCGTTGAAGTCAGACCGGAAGGACTGGTGGAGCGCTTAGAAGTGAGAATGCCGGTATGAGTAGCGAAAGACGGGTGAGAATCCCGTCCACCGTATGACTAAGGTTTCCTGAGGAAGGCTCGTCCGCTCAGGGTTAGTCGGGACCTAAGCCGAGGCCGATAGGCGTAGGCGATGGACAACAGGTTGATATTCCTGTACCACCTCCTCACCGTTTGAGAAATGGGGGGACGCAGTAGGATAGGGTAAGCGCGCCGTTGGTTGTGCGCGTCCAAGCAGTAAGGCGTGTGTGTAGGCAAATCCGCACACTGTAACGTTGAGCTGTGATGGCGAGTCCGTATGGACGAAGTTCCTGATTTCACACTGCCAAGAAAAGCCTCTATCGAGGTGAGAGGTGCCCGTACCGCAAACCGACACAGGTAGTCGAGGAGAGAATCCTAAGGTGTGCGAGAGAACTCTCGTTAAGGAACTCGGCAAAATGACCCCGTAACTTCGGGAGAAGGGGTGCTCTTGAGCGTGCAAGCGCATGAGAGCCGCAGTGAATAGGCCCAGGCGACTGTTTAGCAAAAACACAGGTCTCTGCAAAACCGTAAGGTGACGTATAGGGGCTGACGCCTGCCCGGTGCTGGAAGGTTAAGAGGAGTGGTTAGCGCAAGCGAAGCTGCGAATTGAAGCCCCAGTAAACGGCGGCCGTAACTATAACGGTCCTAAGGTAGCGAAATTCCTTGTCGGGTAAGTTCCGACCCGCACGAAAGGCGTAACGATCTGGGCACTGTCTCAACGAGAGACTCGGTGAAATTATAGTACCTGTGAAGATGCAGGTTACCCGCGACAGGACGGAAAGACCCCGTGGAGCTTTACTGTAGCCTGATATTGAATTTTGGTACAACTTGTACAGGATAGGTAGGAGCCAGAGATCTCGGAGCGCCAGCTTCGAAGGAGGCGTCGGTGGGATACTACCCTGGTTGTATTGAAATTCTAACCCATGCCCCTTAGCGGGGCAGGAGACAGTGTCAGGCGGACAGTTTGACTGGGGCGGTCGCCTCCTAAAAGGTAACGGAGGCGCCCAAAGGTTCCCTCAGAATGGTTGGAAATCATTCGTAGAGTGTAAAGGCACAAGGGAGCTTGACTGCGAGACCTACAAGTCGAGCAGGGTCGAAAGACGGGCTTAGTGATCCGGTGGTTCCGCATGGAAGGGCCATCGCTCAACGGATAAAAGCTACCCCGGGGATAACAGGCTTATCTCCCCCAAGAGTCCACATCGACGGGGAGGTTTGGCACCTCGATGTCGGCTCATCGCATCCTGGGGCTGTAGTCGGTCCCAAGGGTTGGGCTGTTCGCCCATTAAAGCGGTACGCGAGCTGGGTTCAGAACGTCGTGAGACAGTTCGGTCCCTATCCGTCGTGGGCGTAGGAAATTTGAGAGGAGCTGTCCTTAGTACGAGAGGACCGGGATGGACACACCGCTGGTGTACCAGTTGTCTTGCCAAAGGCATCGCTGGGTAGCTATGTGTGGACGGGATAAGTGCTGAAAGCATCTAAGCATGAAGCCCCCCTCAAGATGAGATTTCCCATTACGCAAGTAAGTAAGATCCCTCAAAGACGATGAGGTAGATAGGTTCGAGGTGGAAGTGTGGTGACACATGGAGCTGACGAATACTAATCGATCGAGGACTTAACCAA
>NZ_JBXUNW010000037.1:0-1408 GCF_057196045.1 Lysinibacillus sp. DFXJR4
TATCACTAGCGTCGCATTAAAATAATTCAACATACTTCAAAAAAACTGAATTTTCTGCAATATTATCCATACATAAAAAAAGCCTTTATAATGGTTGGGCGGTAGTAAACCATCCAAATCCAAAATAAAGGACATAAGCATGGATAAGTTTACACGAAAAACATCATTTGAACAATGGTTTTCACCTATTTCTTCTACACAAATGGAGATATTAGTTGAAATTCATCAATTAAATTGCTATACAAAAAAGCTTCACATCGCTTCATTCTTGAAATTATTACTGTTTGCGCAGCTAAATGAAACCGAAAGTCTACGTGCCATTAGTGACACGCTGTTATCAGATGACTTACAAAAAGCGACGTATTTAGAGTCCATCAGCTTTTCGCAGTTAGGTCGGCGATTAAACCAAGTGCCAACTGAGTTTTTCCAACGAATTTTTCTAGACTTAGTCGAGCAAATTCATGAGAAAATGAATTTTGAGCATAGGCGAAAAACCACAACACCACTGAAAATCATTGATTCCAGCACACTGCCATTAAACTTAAACAACCATAAATGGGCTGAATTCCGTAAAACAAAATCAGGTGTGAAGTTACATTTGCGCCTTGTTTACCTAGAAAAAGGTTGTACGTACCCTGATAAAGCGGTGTTGACGAATGCGAAAGAACATGATCGTGGTCAGCTTGAAATCCTCATTGATGACAAGGAGTGCATGTACGTGTTTGACCGAGGTTACTTAGATTATGAGCGCTTTGATCGCATGACAGATGACGGATTTTTCTTTGTCTCACGCTTACGAAAAAACGCCGTAACACGTGTGATTGAATCATTTGAAGTACCTGAACAGTCATCGGTGTTATCGGATGAAATGATTCTGATTGGCAACACGCAAAATCGTGCTGAAAATGTATTTCGCCGTATCGAAGTACTGGATCCAAACGGTAAAGAGCTACATCTGATGACGAATCGTTTTGATTTAAGTGCAGATGAGATCGCTGAACTGTATAAATCACGCTGGGCAATCGAACTGTTTTTCAAATGGATGAAACAGCATCTGAACATTAAAAAGTTCTACGGGAAAAGCGAGCAAGCTGTGCATAATCAGGTATACATTGCGATGATCGTTTACTGCTTAAACGTGCTAGCACAGCTTCACACAAACAGTTCACGGACATATTTACAAATTAGTAGGTACTTAAAAGCAACACTATGGAAACCAGCACGTATTTGGCTTCGGAAAATGGAAGGAAATACGGTACCATAAGGATTTTGAACTGCAGTTGCCCTAGTCAAAGGTTATAGTAAAAAAATGGATGTTTACTATCTCTACTTAAGCGTCTTTCATTTTCTTCAAAAACGAAAAAATTAGAAAACAGAAAATTCAATTAAAATTCATGCGACGTTAGTG